>CAVOIV010000070.1:0-15426 GCA_963695995.1 uncultured Methylomirabilota bacterium | reverse complement strand
GGAGCTTCGCGATCGGTGCACGTGCCACCTCCGTCAAAGGGGTTGCGTCCAACGGGAAAACGGGGTAGAGGTGCTGGACGGTTTGTGGGAAGAGACGGCCGCCGGGCGGTCAAGATCAGGGGTGCGAGCGCCGATGAAGACGATCCTTCTCACCGGGGGCAGCGGGCGCATCGGGCGGTGCCTGCGATAGGCACTGCGGGACGAGTACCGGATGGTGCTGTTCAATCGCTCGGCCATAGACGACCTCGGGCCGACCGAGACGCTGGTGCGGGGGGACACTACCGATGCCGCAGCGGTGGAGGCGGCGGCCCGAGGTGCGGACGTGATCGTGGACATGGCCGGGGTCTCGGACATGGCGCCCTTCCGGGAAAAGCTCCTGCCGACCAACATCCTCGGCACCTACAACGTCTTCGAGGCGGCCCGGGTGGCGGGGGTGCCCCGGGTCATATACGCGAGCACGCATCATGTGGTGGGGTACTATCCCGCGGGTCAGCGCCTCGACGAGACCGCTCCGTATCGGCCGAGTAGCATGTACGGCGTCACCAAGTGCTTCGCCGAGGCGACCGGGCGCCTCTACGCGGACAAGGCCGGGCTGCAGGTGATCTGCTTGCGGATCGGCTTCTTCCGGGACCGCCCGCTGGAGGAGCGACATCTCGCGGTCTGGATCAGTCCCGGCGATATGGCGCGACTGGTCCGTTCCGCCGTCGAGGCGCCCAGGATCCATTTCGAGGTCGTCTACGGGGTCTCCAACAACACTCGCTGCTGGTGGGATCTCTCCCGTGCGCGCCGGGTGCTCGGATACGAGCCTCAGGACAATGCCGAGACCTACGCCAAGGAATTGCTCCAGGATCCTCCCTCCGCGTGGTTGGAGCGTATCCGGGTGCATGGAGGAGCCAAGACCGACGCGCCCTTCATGCCATGATGCGCCGCCCGCCCGTCCGACAGCCGGACATCGCCCCTCTTTTGTGTTGACACATTCTCCCCTTTCCGGTTTACTCCGGCGGACTCTTCGGCACAAGGTGCGTGGCCCCTCCCGGCCGCAACGGCGAGCCAGGAGGAGCCGTTTTTTTTGAACATGCTCTGGAGGGAAACCCACATGCGCAACCATCGGTTCGTTCTCGTCGCCCTGTTGGCCGTGGCCGGCATCTTGGTGGCCGGCACGGTCGGTCACGCCGCAGACCCGCAATTCACCAAGGCCGTCCGCATCATCGTTCCGTATGCGCCGGGTGGCTCCTCGGACATCCTCGCCCGATTGATCGGCCCGCACCTGTCGAAGGCCATCGGCCAGCCGGTCATCGTCGAGAACAAGCCCGGGGCGACCGGAAACATCGGCGCCGACCTGGTGGCCAAAGCGGAGAAGGACGGGCACACGTTGCTGCTCGCGGACATGGGGGCCGTGGCCGCGGCGCCAAGCCTCTTCACCAAGCTGACCTACGATCCGGAGAAGGACCTCACCGGCGTCGGCATGGTGATGTTCGCGCCGTACATCCTGGCCGTCCACCCCTCGGTCCCCGTGAAGACCGTGGCCGAATTGGTGGCGTACGCCAAGGCCAGCCCGGGCAAGCTGGCGCTGGGACACTCCGGTGTGGGCAACGCCAACCACCTGACCGGGATCGTGCTGGCGAGGCACTGGGGGATCGACTGGAAATACGTCCCCTACAAGGGGGGGGCCGCGGCCATCCGCGCGGTCGTCGCCAACGAGAGCAACGTGATCATCAACGGGGCCCTGGCCACCCAGCCATTCGTCACCCAGAACCAGCTCAAGGGCGTGGCCGTCTCCGGCACGAAGCGCCTGGAGGCGCTCAAGGATCTGCCGACTTTCAAGGAGCTGAACCTCCCGGCGGTGGACAGCGGGACCTGGCAGGGCGTCATGACCACGGCCGGTACCCCGGCACCCATGGTGGCGCGCCTGAACGCCGAGCTGAAGAAGATCCTGGCCATGCCGGAGATCGACAAGAAGATCTCCGACCTGGGCGGCGACGTGCAGATCGGCTCCCCGGAGGACTTCGCCGCCTGGATGAAGACCAACGTGGTGAGCTGGGGCGCGGTGGTGCGCGAGGCGAACATCAAGCTGGAGTAGGGCTGTCGGATGCCGGAACCTGTTGTGCGCAATCAGCATGGGAACGCCCCGGACATCGCGTTCGGGGCGTTCCTGGTCATCCTGGCGGCCGTGGCTCTCTGGGAGACTCGGGCGCTCAAGATTGGGACCGCTGCCGATATGGGCCCGGGATACGTGCCGCGCGCCCTCGCCTGGATCATCATGGGATTCGGCATGGTCTTCGCCGCGAGCGGCCTCCGCGCCGGGCGTCAGGCCATGCCGCGGTTCGATCTCCGATCGTTTCTGATGGTGCTCCTGTCCCTTGCGGTGTTTGCCCTGCTCCTACCGAAAGGGGGATTGGCTCTGGCGACCTTCGGGACGTTGGCCTGCTCGACGTTCGCCGTGTCCGACTACCGGTGGCGCGAAAGTCTGCTCTTTGCCGTCATCCTCACCGCCTTCACGGTGCTGCTGTTCGTGAACGGTCTGGGGCTTCCCCTGGCCGTTTGGCCGCGGTGGTGAAGGATCCTTCCGTGAGTCTCATCGACAACCTCGCTCTGGGATTCTCGACCGCGCTCTCGCTGCAGAATCTCCTGTTCTGCTTCCTGGGGGTGATCATCGGGACGCTGGTCGGCGTCCTGCCGGGCATCTCGCCGCTCAACACCACGGCCATGCTCTTGCCTTTCACCTTCGGCCTGCCGCCCGCCTCGGCCATGATCATGCTGGCCGGCATCTTCTATGGGGCCCAGTACGGCGGTTCCACCACGGCCATCCTGGTGAACGTGCCGGGGGAGACCTCGGCGGTCGTGACGTGCCTGGACGGCTACCAGATGGCCCGCCAGGGGAGGGCCGGACCGGCGCTGGCCATCGCGGCCGTGGCCTCGTTCTTCGCCGGGACCGTGGCGACTCTCGTGATCGCGCTGCTCAGCGCGCCGCTGGCGGCCCTGGCGCTCAAATTCACCGCCCCCGAATACTTCAGCCTGCTCATCATGGGCCTGATCGCCGCGGTCGTCTTGGCCCATGGCTCCCCGTTCAAGGCCATCGCCATGATCGTGATGGGGGTTCTCGTCGGCCTGGTGGGAATCGACGTGAATTCCGGCGTGCCCCGGCTGACGTTCGGGATTCCCGACATCGCCGACGGCATGGACTTCGTCCCGGTGGTGGTGGGCCTGTTCGGGATCGGCGAGGTGATCGCCAACCTGGGAACGCCCCAGGACCGCAGCATCCTGTCCGGCAAGATCAAGAACCTGATGCCGACTTGGCCGGACCTCAAGGCCGCCTTCCCTGCCATGGTGCGGGGGACGTGCGTCGGGACGATGCTCGGGATCCTCCCCGGCGGCGGCGCGGCGCTGCCCCCCTTCGCGGCCTACGCCCTGGAGAAGAAGGTCGCGCGCGACCCGTCGCGCTTCGGCAAGGGGGCTATCGAGGGTGTCGCCTCGCCCGAAGCGGCGAATAACGCCGGCGCCCAGACCAGCTTCATCCCGCTGCTGACCATGGGCATTCCCACGAATCCGCTCATGGCGCTCATGATCGGCGCCCTGATGATCCAGGGGATTCAGCCCGGCCCCTCCGTGATTCGCGAACAGCCGGCTCTCTACTGGGGCGTGGTGGCCAGCATGTGGATCGGCAATCTGATGCTGGTCATCATCAACCTTCCCCTGGTCGGCATGTGGGTCTCGCTGCTCCGGATCCCGTACCGGTTGCTGTTCCCTGCCATCATCCTGTTCTGTTGCATCGGTGCCTACGCCAGCAGCAACAGCGTCTTCTCCGTCTGGCTGATGCTGGGCTGGGGAGCGCTGGGGTACTTCTTCAACAAGGTGGGGGTGCAACCGGCACCCATGGTCCTGGGTTTCGTTCTGGGACCGCTTCTGGAGGAGAATTTCCGTCGAGCCATGCTCCTGTCCGGTGGCGATCCGCTGGTCTTCATCCAGCGCCCGATCAGCGCGACGCTGCTGGCGGTTTCCGCCATCCTGCTCGTCGTTCTGATCTTCCCGACCATTCGACGGAAGCGCGAAGAAGCGCTTCAGGACTAGCCCGCAGGAGCACCCGGTATCCTCGGGAGCCGTTCGTGCCTCGCAGCCAGCGTGCTTTCCGAGATAGGCACGTGTCTCCAGCCAATCTCCGCCGACCCGCCGACGCGTTGTTCGCCTTTCCCCTTGACAGACGAGTCCTGATCACGTTACACAGTATGCTGTATACACGAAGGAGTTCCGCGATGGCCGAGCCCGGTACCGTCCGATCCCTCGCCGATCACCTCTCCCTGCGCGAGCGGATCGTGGTCCGCCTGCGGCAGGCCATCATCACCGGGGACCTTTCCCCGTCATCCCGCCTGACCGAACCCGAACTGGCCCGACAACTGAACGTCAGCCGAACACCCCTCCGCGAAGCGATTCGCCAACTGGAAGCTGAAGGGTTTGTCACAACCGTTCCGCGGGTCGGCTGTTTCGTCACCGAGATCACACCGCAAGACGCCGCCGACGTCTACGCCATCCGGACGGTCATCGAGGGGCTGGCGGCGCGGCAGGCGGCGGAGAATCCGGATCCGGCCAAGCGGAAAACTCTGGAAGCGATCCTGGCGGATCTGGCGGGTCGGACCGAGGACTACCGCCAGTATCACGAGATCTCCGGGAAAGTTCCACGACATCATCGTCGACCTGTCGGGGAACCGACGGCTGCAAGGGATCTATCACGGCTTGGCCCAGCACGTCTCTCGAATGCGGACCCTGTCGTTGGCCGTGCGCGGGCGACCCGAGGTCTCTCTGCGGGGGCACCGGCGCATCGCCTCGGCAATCCTGCGTGGACAGGGGGCGGAAGCGGAGCGGGCCATGCGGGCACACATCGAGGCGGCCTACGGCGTGCTGAAACGGACGGTTCGGGGAGTGATGGATGGCCCAACATCCGGCGCGCGACGCGCGGGATCACGCAGGCAAAGGAGGGCGCAATGACGGCGGAGACGGCAGGGGCAGGGTCTTTGACGGCATACGTGGCGGAGTTCGCAGCCTCCACCCGGTTCGCCGGCATTCCGGGAGAGGTCGTGGAGCTGGGGAAGAAGTCCATCCTGGACGGCCTTGGTTTGGCCCTGGCGGGATCCGTGGCCAAGAGTGGCGGCCTGGTCCGGCGGCATCTCCAGGGGCTCGGTTGCACCGGCGGTTCGGCGACCGTGATCGGCACCGCCCTGCGGGTTCCGCCTCGGTTCGCGGCCTTCGCGAACGGGATCGGGGTGCATGCGGACGATTACGACGACACGCAGCTCGCGGTTGCGAAAGACCGGGTGTACGGCCTGCTCACCCATCCCACGGCCCCCGCCCTACCGGCGGTGCTCGCCGTCGCGGAGAGCCGCGGGCGATCCGGGAAGGATCTGCTGACGGCCTATCACGTGGGCGTGGAGGTGGAGTGCAAGATCGCCGAGGCGATCAATCCGCGGCACTACCAGCATGGGTTCCATTCCACGGCGACCTGCGGGACGTTCGGCGCGGCGGCCGGAGTGGCGAACCTGTCGGGCCTGGACGCGACCGTGACCCGCACGGCGCTGGGCATCGCCGGCAGCCTGTCTGCGGGGCTGCGCGAGAACTTTGGGACGATGATGAAGCCCTTCCATGCAGGCCGCGCAGCGGAGAGCGGCGTTCTCGCCGCCGAGTTTGCGAGCCTGGGCTTACACCGCAACGCCGTACATCCTGGAGGCCCCGCGCGGGTTCTTCCGCGCTGCGGGTGGGGGCTACGACGAAGCGGCGATTCACGGCAAGCTCGGCGAGCCCTGGACGTTCATGGATCCAGGCGTGTCCATCAAGCCGCACCCGTCCGGGTCGCTGACCCATCCGGGCATGACAATGATGCTCTCCCTGATCCGACAGCACGACATCCGCCCGGACCAGGTGGTCAAGCGTGAAGGTCGGGACCAACCAGAACATGCCCAACGCCCTCATCCATCACCGGCCCACGACGGAGCTTCAGGCCAAGTTCAGCATGGAGTTCTGCATGGCGATTCTGCTCCTGGAGAGGAAGGGTGGGCTCAACGAGTTCACCGACGAGATCGTGAATCGCCCGGACGTCCAGGCCATGATCAAGAAGGTGGACTTCGGCGTGCACCCCGAGGCTGAAGCCGCCGGCTACGACAAGATGACCACGATCCTCGAGATCGTCTTGAAGGACGGCCGCACGATCACTGGCCGGGCCGATTTCGGAAAGGGAAGCCCGGCGAATCCCATGAGCTACGACGAGGTGGCGGACAAGTTCCGCGAGTGTGCCGCCTATAGCCGCTGGCCGAGAACGAAAGCGGACCGGGTGGTCGAACTGGTGCGGCACCTCGAGGCCGTGAAGGACGTGCGCGAACTCACGGGGCTCCTCTCGCACGACGTCAGGCCCGCGCGACGGGTCGCGACGAGGGTGGCGGCGCGGCGAACAACGGCAAAGCCTACCCGGACGAAGAAAACCGCGAAGGCTCCGAAGCGCTCTCGGTGACCGGTGTTATAGCTCGTTAACTCGGCGTGGTGTGGTGCACGTTTCAGGAGGAGGTCGGCCATGAAGACAGGCATGCGAATGGTGGCGGTGACGTTGATGGCGGTATTCCTGGGATTGACGGTGGTTGCGGGCGGCGACGCTGCAGGTTTCCCCGAGAAACCGATCACGCTGGTTGTACACGCGGGCGCTGGCGGAGGAAGCGACATCTTTTCCCGGACGATGGCGGCTGCGAACGACAAGGAAAAGTATCTGCCCCAGCCGATCGTGGTGGAAAACAAGCCCGGAGGCAGTGGGGCCATTTCCTTCGCCTACGTGGCCGGCAAGAAGGGGGACCCGTATTTCATGCTGACCGCGGTCACCAGTTTTCTGACCACCCCGATTCTGCGCAAGTCCCAGATCGGGTACAAGGATTTCACCCCCCTCGCCAATTTCGCCTTCGACGAGTACATGTTGATGGTCAAGGGCGACTCGAAGTACAAGACGGTGAAGGACGTGATCGCCTTCGCCAAGGCCAACCCTAAGAAGATGACCGTCGGCGGGACGCAGCTGGGCTCCTCCGATTCCGTCTGCTCGTACCTGATCGAGAAGGCGGCGGGCGTCCAGTTGAACTACATCGTGTTCAATAGCGGCGGCGAGGTGAACGCCGCCCTGATGGGTGGCCACATCGATCTGGCGGTGTCGAACCCCGGCGAAGCGTTGGAGCTGGCGAAGGCCAACAAGGTGCGCCTGCTGGGGGTCTACTCGGAAAAGCGGCTGGTCGGCGCGCCGGACGTGCCCACGCTGAAGGAGCAGGGGTTGGATGTCACCTACGTCCAGAACCGCGGCTTGGTGGCGCCCGCCGGGATTCCCGAGGACGCGCGCAAGACCATCGAGGTTGCGTTCCAGAAGTACATGAAGAGTGAGACGTTCAAGAAATACGTGGTAGAGAACATGCTCTCGGAGGCCTGGATGGACGGTCCGACCTTTGGCAAGTGGCTGGACAAGGAGCACGCGCGGTACTCGGAACTCCTGAAGGAGATGGGTCTGTTAAAGTAGGCAACCTCGCCTCGGGCGCAGGCGGGCGGGCGTCGCGGCGCCGCCCGCCTGCGACGTTGGATCCTTACCTCGAAGCTGACAGGGATGCGCGTATGCGAAGGGCGGACCAGATCACCGGGGTAGTCGTCCTCATCTTCTCCTTGACCGTGATCGAGGGTGCGCGGCGGATGCCGCCGAGCGGAACCTTCGGGCCCGGGGCGGGGTTTCTCCCCTTCTGGCTCGGAGCGGCCATGGCGATCCTCTCGATCATTTTGCTGGTCAACGCGACCCGTGAGCCGGTCCAGGCCTCGGACCGCTCCCCATTCCCGAGGGGCCGGGCGGTCCTGGCCATTCTGGAAACCATCGGCGGTTTGGCCGCCTTCATTCTCTTGCTCGAGACGCTCGGCTTCCTGGTCTCCATTGCGCTGTTGACGGCCTTCTTCCTGCGCTGCGTGGAGCGTGTACGGTGGCTGACGACCGTGACGGTCGCCGTGGCGAATGCCATCGGGATGTACATCGTCTTCCAGATGTTGCTGGGGGTGAGCCTTCCGAAGAGTATTTTCGGCTTCTGAGCACGCCGCGAATCTGCGATTGCCGCGGACGCGAAGGAAGGGGCTCGGATGGACATCTTCTCACAATATTCTGATGGGCTTCGGCGTGGCGCTCTCCGCGCAGAATCTCCTTTTCTGCCTCATCGGGACGATCTACGGCACGCTGATCGGCGTCCTGCCCGGAATCGGCCCCGTCGTCGGGGTTGCCATCCTGATCCCCATCACGTTCGGCCTGAACGCCACCACTGCCATCATCACCATGGCCGGCGTCTATTACGGGGCCATGTACGGAGGATCGACGACGTCGATCCTAATCAATGTGCCGGGGGAGTCGGCGTCCGTGGTGACATGTCTCGATGGGTACGAGATGGCCAAGAAGGGACGCGCCGCCCCCGCGCTGGGGATGGCCGCCCTGGCGTCCTTCATCGCCGGGACCCTGGCCGTGATTCTGCTCACCTTCATCGCGCCCCCCCTGGCCAATGTGGCCCTCTCCTTCGGACCGCCGGAGTATTTCGCTCTGGCCTTCATGGGCCTTACGCTGGTGACCAGCTTGGCCGGCGAGTCCATGGTGAAGGGGTTGATGAGCGGCATCTTCGGCCTGGTCGTCGCCTGCGTGGGGGTGGATGCCGTCAGCGGTGAAGAGCGGTTCACCTTCGGGTTCCTCTCGCTTCTCGACGGTGCGGGCTTCATCAGCGTGGCCGTCGGCCTCTTCGCGGTCTCCGAGGTACTGTGCAATCTTGAGGAGTCCATGGAGCAGGTCTTCATCAAGGCGAAGTTCAGCCTTCGGAGCCTGTTCCCGAACAAGCAAGATTGGAAAGATTCCCTGGTGCCCATCTTTCGGTGCTCCTTCATGGCGTTCTTCCTGGGTAACCTGCCGGGCGCGGGGGCCACGATTGCATCGTTTCTTGGGTACGCGATGGAGAAGAAGCTGAGCAAGCATCCGGAGAAGTTCGGTACCGGAATCATCGAGGGCGTGGCCGCGCCCGAGGCGGCCAACAACGCCGCCGCCGGAGGTTCCATGGTTCCCCTCCTGGCCCTGGGCATCCCTTCGTCCGGCACCTCTGCGGTGCTCCTGGGGGCGCTCTTGGTCCACGGTCTCAAGCCCGGCCCGCTGCTCTTCCAGACCAGCCCAGAGTTCGTCTGGGGGCTGATCGCCAGCATGTACATCGCGAACATCATGCTGCTGATTCTCAACTTGCCCTTGGTCGGGCTCTGGGCGAGTCTCTTGCGTGTGCCCTACAAGATCCTGATGCCGCTCATCGTGACCATCTCCGCCGTCGGGGTCTTCACGACGGACAACAATATCTTCGATATGTGGGTGATGTTCGTGTTCGGGATCATCGGCTATCTGATGCGCAAACTGAAGTTCCCCGCCGCCCCCGTCGTTCTGGCGCTCGTCCTGGGACCTCTCGTCGAGCGCACGCTCCGCCAGTCGCTCACCATTTCCCACGGCGACGTCACGATCTTCTTCACGCGGCCGATCTCGGCGGTCCTGATCACCATCGCCCTGATCTCCCTGTGCGCCCCCTTGCTGCGAGGGGTGATGGATTGGCGGAAGAAGGTGGTGGAGATTTCGTAGCGAAGAGGTGCGGAGCGGTCATTCGGAGACGAAGTATTTACCTTTCAATTGCATTCGCCAAAGAGTTCACAGGAGGACACAAGCCATGCAGATTGCCGGAATCGTCGGGGGTGCGCGCAAGGTCGTCCGCGTACTCGCGCGGGTCAAGCCAGGGGAAAAGGTGGCGATCGTCGCGGATACGGACACCATGACCGTGGCCGAGGCGCTGGCGGTGGCGGCACTGGACATCACGCCTGAAGTCGTCACGACCGTCATGAATCCGGTCGCCGTGGACGGCGACGAGCCGCCGGCCATCGTCGCCGCGGCGATGCTCGCGGCCGACGTGGCGCTCCTACCCGTGAGTTACTCGATCAGCCATTCGACGGCGACCCGCAAGGCGCTGGAGAAAGGGACGCGGGTGCTCTCCTTGCCCGCCACCACCCCCGATCAGCTCGTCCGGGGCGGGGCGGAGGCGGATTTCGAGGCCGCTTCGCCGAAAGTCCGGAAGATGGCTGAGCTGCTGGGCAAAGCAAAATCCGCGCATCTGACCACGCCCAAAGGCACCGACTGTCGTTTTCAGTTGAGCGGACGCCCCGGCAACGCGCACGATTGCATCCTGGATCGGCCAGGGAAATTCTCGGCCTTCCCGAACATCGAGGCGAACACCTCACCGGTGGACGGGACCGCCGAAGGGACCATCGTCTTCGACGGCAGCATTCCCAACCTCCGAATCGGGCCAATGCGGACGCCGGTCGTATGTACAATCCAGAAGGGGAATATCGTGAAGGTGGAAGGGGGCCCCGAGGCAGACATGATCCGGAAGGTGTGGGCGCAGATGGGGGATGCCGCCGTGTACAACATCGCGCAGTTGGCGATCGGGATGAACCCTGCCATCTACATGTTGACCGGCGTCTGGGCTCAGGACCATGGGGCGTTCGGGACCGTCCATATCGGGATCGGGACCAGCGCGAACCTCGGCGGCACGACCAAGGCCGCTTGTCACTTCGACGGAATGATGTACAATCCGACTCTCACGCTCGACGGGCAGGTGGCTCTGGAGCGCGGAGAGTTCCGGATCTAGTGTCCTGAGTTAGAGATTCGCTGACATAATCCAAGGTCAAAGGGGTGCCCCAGAGACGCTGCGCCCGCGGCCCAGCCGGCGCCGGTCCGGAGTCCCGCCGCAGGCGGGACGACCCGGTGCAAGGCTGGGCGGTTCTCGACGAGGCGCCAGGCGTCGGCGGGGCAGCCCTTGGACCGCGGATAGGGTTGCGAGCTTCCGATTCACCACACGAGCTGTGCACATTGCAGGTCGGTGTATCGTCGCCGCGAGTCCGGCCCGTGGTTCGGGCTTGGGGTGACGGGATCGTCATGAGCGCATTTGTCCTTCCGCCTTTCCTGATTGATCCAGCAACGCTCCGTCCGCCGATTCGCATCTCAGAATCCGGCTCGTTCGCCCGGTACACTTTCACCGAACGGATTCCGAGCATCCTCAAGGATACCCTCGCGCTGAACAGCTTCCCGCGCGGCATCCGCAAGGCGCTGGAGGAACTCGGCGCCGAGGTAGCCGACGGCGCCATCCGCGGGTTGCGTGAGGAGGCAGAGGATTGCGCGTTCTGGAATGCCGTCTCCGCACCCCACATCGGTCGAAGCTGGCTGGATGCGCCCTGGTATTGGGCCGAGGCCTATTTCTACCGGCGCCTGCTGGAGGCGACGGGGTACTTCCAGCCGGGCCCTCGGCACCGGGTGGATCCCTTTGGGCCCACGAAGGCGACCGAGTTGGCGCCGGACGCGGCGCCGGCCGCGGTCAGCGCTGTCCAGCGGCGATTGCCCGAGGACCCGCAGGCACGATTTGAAATGTTGCTGCACGCCAGCTTGTGGGGCAACCGGAGCGATCTCAGCTACGAGACGGCCCGTCGCCTCGGGCGTCCCACCGGCGCCCCGGAAGAGCGCGCCAACCTCTTGGTGGACGACACGGCACAGGTGTGGGATCTGCTGCGGACCAAACGATGCCGGCGCCTTGTGCTGCTCGCGGACAACGCGGGGACCGAACTCTTGATGGACCTCGCGCTGGTGGATTATCTGCTGTGCCAGGATCTCGTCGAGGAAGTGCATCTGCACGTGAAACCCCATCCGTTCTTCGTCTCCGATGCCATGGCTCAGGATGTGGACGCCGCCCTGAATGCGTTAGAGGGGGGCGATGAGGAGACACGCCGATTGGCCCGGCGGCTCCGGGATCAATTGGCCCGCCAGGATGTACAGGTTCGCAGCCACTGGCATTACGGGACGAGCCTGTTTTATTTCCAGATGCCCGAGGACCTGCGGACCATACTGGCGGAGGCAGACCTGGTCGTGGTCAAGGGTGACGCCAACTACCGGCGTCTGCTGGGGGATGCCCATTGGCCACCCACCCACTCCTTCGCCCAGGCGACCGGCTACTTCCCCGCGCCGCTGGTGGCCCTGCGGACGCTCAAGGCGGAGATCATCGTCGGCCTGCAACCGGGAGAAGCGGAGCGGCTCGGCGTGGAGGACCCTTCCTGGCTGGTCAACGGCAAGCGCGGTGTCGTCCAGGCGCACCTCCGACCTCTTTGACCCGGAGGGATTGGATGCCAACGGTGCGCGCGCATGAAGTAGGAGACGGGGTGCGCGCGCGGTACGTCTCGGCGGCAGGAGAGATCATGGACAAGCAGTGGATCATCAGACCGCTCTGTTTCGGCGAGTTTCCTGAGTTCGAGAAGTCGGTGTTTACCTACCTTCGGAGCGCAGGCGAGAAGATCCGTGTGCCGATCCTGGGGTGGCTGCTCCAATCCGGCCGGGACACGATCTTGGTAGACACGGGGCCCTCGAACCCCGAGCTGGCGAGCGGCTGGCATACGCGCATCCGGCGCGCGCCAGAGCAAGAGCCCGGCGCCGCTCTACGAGCTGTCGGAGTGGACCCTGGACGGCTTGCTAGGGTGATCCTGACCCATCTGCATTGGGATCATTGTTACAATCTGGAGATGTTTCCGGCGGCCCGCTTCCTGGTTCAAGCAGAGGAGGTGCGGGCCGCTGTCGACCCCGTTCCCAGCCAGCGTTTGCCGTACGAGGTGGGGATTCCGGACCGGAGGCCGCCGTGGATGGCCGCGTTCGATCGGCTGGACGTGGTGCGCGGCGACATCGAGGTGGCTCCTGGTGTCACTACCGTGATGCTCCCCGGGCACACCCCGGGCCTTCAGGGAGTATTGGTGAATACGGCCGCCGGCCGCCACCTGATCGCCAGCGATGCCCTGCCCCTCGCCGAGAATCTGGGGACGAAGGATAGCGAGCCTATTGCGCTCGGTATTCACACCGACGTGGCCACGTGCTTTCGATCGTTCGAGCGGATGCGGGCCGTGGCAGATGTGATCCTACCGAGCCACGACCTGGACGTGTTGAAATTCCCTACCTACCCTGCGAGAAAGTGAAGAGGCGGGCCGCACAGATTAGGAAGGTCGAAGCGGTCAAGTGCGCGCTGAGAAGCGCGGGAGGATTATCGTCACGGTCGGCGACCGCGCGTAAGGGATCACTGCCGGGGCGGTCAAGGGATATCGGCGGGTGGTTGGCGGTCGCGCCGGGGAGAACGACGAACGCCCTGCGGGTCATCCGGAAAGAATCCCGGATGACCCGCAGGGCGGTGACCGTTCTGAGGATTAGCGACTTCCGGCCTTGAGCAGGTCGCGGATCTCGCCGAGTAGTTTCTCGCTCGGCGTTGGTACGGCCGGCAGCGGGAGGCGGAGGGGCCATGAATTTGGCGGCGAAATGGTTGAACGGCAGCACGATGAAGAAATAGAGAGCGGCCGCTTTCATCAGGAAACTGATGACGTTGTTGAGGAAGTTGCCGATGCCGATCCCCGCCGGCTTGATGGCGGAGAAATCAGGCTGTCCGCCGAACAGGCCGATGATGGGTGTGATGATGTCCTTCACCAGCGAGTCCACAATGGCGCCGAAGGCTACGCCGATGATGACGCCGACCGCCAAGTCGATCACGTTGCCACGGGCGATGAAGTTCTTGAATCCCTGAAGCATCGCAGGCCTCCTTGTTGAATCCCGGTGGGTTCCCGGGATGATCATGGCACCCGCCAACCCGCGGTGTGCCGGCGCGAGGAAGTCCAACTGGACGGAACCATGAGATCCGGTTAGACGCTACGAGTTCAGGGGTTCGGACCGCCAGGATCTCTGCGGGGCCTCTCACTGGCGGTGCTCGCTGCCGCGAGCCACTCGGAAGATATCTAGGTATTTGCCGACTGTCAAGGTGGCTCTGTGCCTCGCATGGGAGGCCGCTGCGCCGCTCCGCTCGGCGTGGCGGAACGGCAATCAATCTCGCCCTATCGCCCCCAACTACAGACGCCTTGGTCCGATGAATTCGGACTGATGTGAGGCCCAAGCGGTGCCCCCATCGCTGGTTAGGAGCCGTTACGAAATAACCTATACATCTCTTTCTATTTCGTTACGGCTCCTTATGCCGTTTCGGAATGTCTCCGCTCAACTTATTCTTTGACAACGGCTTACCACAGACGGCCCGCGTCCCACACCCTCGGCCCACTCTCCTTGACACCGATTCGTACCGCGGGTACCGTCGTTGGCGACCGCACGCTGGCTACGCGAACGGGGAGGGGCCCGTGCCGTCCGACGATCGACTGCCAGCACCCGCGAGCGCGCCATTGAGGATGGCTCCGGCACTCTCCCGGTGGAGCGCGATGGCGCTGGCGCAAGACGTGATGCCGGAGCGGGAGAGGCGACAAGGATGCGCAGGGGACTCGTGGGCCTCCTGCACCCTGGCGAGATGGGGAGCGTGCTGGGCGCGATGCTCCGGGGCGGCGGCGGGCGGGGGGTGTGGGCCTCCGAAGGGCGGAGCGGGCCGAGCCACGACCGGGCCACGCGGGCCGGTGTGGAGGACGTCGGAACGCTGCCCGCGCTCGTCCGCGAAAGCGCGGCGATCCTGGCGGTCTGTCCGCCGCACGCGGCGCTGGCTGTGGCCCGCGAGGTGGCGAGCCACAAGTTCCGCGGCCTGTACCTGGACGGCAACGCCATCGCGCCCGAGACTGCCCGGGCCGTCGGCCGGGTGGTGGAGGCAGCCGGGGCCAGCTTCGGGGATGGCGGCATCGTGGGTCCCCCGCCCAAGGCCCCGGGGACCACGCGCCGCTACGTATCGGGACCGAAAGCTACGGCCGTCGCCGCCTGGTTTGCCGCGAGCCCCCTGGAGGCGGTCGTGCTGGATGGCCCGGCCGGTGCCGCCTCCGCGCTGAAGGTGGCGTACGCGGCGGACCCGAAGGGGACGGCCGCCTTGCTCCTGGCGATTCGGGCATTGGCGGTCACGGCGGGTGTGGACAAAGCCCTGGCCCGGGAGTGGGAGCGATCGCAGCCCGATCTCCCCGCGCGGCTTGCGGCCGCCGTGCGGGGCAGCGTGCCCAAGGCCTGGCGGTTCGTCGGCGAAATGGAGGAGCGCGCGGCCACCTTTGCCGCCGCCGGTCTGCCCGACGGCTTCTCCTCGGCCGCCGCCCGGGTGTACCGCCGCCTGGAGCGGTACAAGGACACGACGCAGCCGCCCGCCGAGGCGGAAATCGCAGCCGCACTGCGCCAGGGGTAGCGGCCGGTCAGTCGCGCGGGACGGCCGGCGCATCCCGCACGAGGAGGCGCGGCCATCACGTGGGGGAAGGCCATCAAGAAGCCTGGCCCGCGAGGGTTGTCGGGCCCTGCCAAAAAGTGGGGAGTCGACGTGGGTCAAACTGGGCCACGCGACGTGCATTTGTGGCCATATCACCATGAGGAACATGCGCATGTGCACGAAGACTCGT
>CAVOIV010000069.1:0-26705 GCA_963695995.1 uncultured Methylomirabilota bacterium | reverse complement strand
GACGTCCTGCCCCGCGCGGGTCAAATAGGCCCCGACGGTACTCCCGATGGCCCCCGCGCCCAGCACTGCCAGCTTCCGAATTGCGACGGTATCCTCCTCTCGGGGCAGGGCGGCCAAGCCGGTTCCCGACCCCGCGACGTCCGACGGACGCGAATTCTTTCATTTTCAGGGAGGGGTGCCAACGGTGGGTCTGTGGCTTGTGCCTCGATTCCGCTTGACGCTGTGGCGGACGATGCGGCATGCTGCTCGGAGGACCGAGTTGTCCCGCGGGACCTTCCCACGGGCCGCGAATGGGCATCGTCTCCACGACCCGGCGTCGCCGCCGGCAGGTCGAGGTAGGGGGAGATGAGACGCCAGACATTACGCACCATCTTCCGATTGGTTCTGGTCGGCCTCGTGGCGGGCTGCGTCATCGTGGGTGTCGCGCTGTTCGTCGCACTCCGCTCCCCCTATGTCCTGAATTGGCTCGCCAACGGCGTAGGCTACGCGGTGGACGCCCAGACCGTGTCGTTGTCGCCCACGCTCTCGGGTTCCATCTCCGACCTCCGCGTCACCCGGTTGGGCGATGACGGGCTGATACTCCGCTGCGCCAGCGTCACGAGCACGACCTCGCTGGACCTGATCCTGCGGGGCGAGGTCGACAGCCTGGTGCTCCAGAACCCGAAGCTCGACGTTCCGGATCGGGGCGGGGAAGGGCGCCGGCCCAGACCTCTCGTTCCTGGCCAGGCTGCCGCGGGTGCGCCGACTCGAGATTCAGAACGCCGAGGCACGCTTTCCGATCGAGGGTGGGCAGCACCTCGAGCTGACCGGTCTCAACCTGACTGTCAAAGACTTTGCCTCGAAAACGGGCGGCAGCATCGCGGTGCAGACGCGCTTCGCCGTGACGACCCAGGGGGATGCGGCCATCGCGGCGCGCGGGACGCTGAAGGGCGACTTCCTGTTGACGGCGGCGTATCCCAGGCCGTACGGAAAGGGGCGCATCGAGGTCGCCGTCGACTCTGGGACCTACGCCAGCGCCGGCCGGTCCCTGGCCCTTGCCGGCCTGATGTTGGGGCTTGATCTGACGTACGACCGGTCCACCGAGACACTCGCCATCACCCGCCTGCGTGCGGAGAGCAAGGACCTGGGCGTCGTCGAGGGGGCCGCCCGGGTGGTGATGCAGGGGGACCTTCCGTGGCAGGCGAACCTGTCCGTGGCGTCTATTGACTTCGCCCAGGTATTCGGCCTCCTCAAACCCTTCCTCCCGCAGGACTATCGGACCTGGACGATGCAAGGGCAGGGCGCCGTGGCGACGGAGCTGCAGGGGACGTACGCCGGCGACCGGCCATCGCTCCAGGGGCAGGTGACGTTCACGTTCAGCCAGGGCGGCTTCAGCTCCCCCGACAGCACCACCGCCGCGCAGGGGGTGAGCGGCCGGATCATCCTGAAGCTTCGATATGCCCCGGCCGACGAAAGGCTGGCGGTCAGTCTCCGCACGGAACAGCAGGACGGCGAGTACCTGTGGAGAACCTTCTACGGCAATCTGGGGGGCAAGAGGGCGTCGCTCACGGCGGAGGGTGGCGTGTCGCTCGGCGGAGACCGGGCCTTTGATCTGACCGGCTCGCTTGACGTCTTCCAGACCGGAGACTACGCGTTTCGTGCCGGCGGGACCAGGGACGCCTGGATGTTCCAATTCACGGCCGCCGAGGTGTCGCACGACCGGCTCCTCGCCCTCTTTCTCCGGGAGTCCCTCAAGGACCTCTCACCGCGCCTGGCCGACCTCTCGGCGACCGGCACGTCAGCGCTGGAGGCCGTGGTGCGGTACGATGGCACGGCGGCGACGATCATGGGAACCTACCGGATGGTCGGGGCGACGATCCAGGCGCCGGCCCTGCCGCTTGCGCTTCACGAGGTGGAGGCGCACCTCCCTTTTGACCTGGTGCACCCGGCATCGGCCGCAGGGCCTGCTCCCAATGCCGGCGCGCCGGGATACCTTCAGGTCGGGGCCGTCCAGGGAGAGCGTCTGGCGGTCGAGGGGCTCCGGATTCCGGTCCTGATCCAGCGCAACCGGTTGGACGTGCCGGAGCCGGTGGCCGTTCCGTTCTTCGGGGGGACCATCCACCTTTCCGGCATCCAGGTGGACGATGTGCTCTCCCTCGATGCGGGTCAGATCGGGGTCAGAATTGAGAGTGTTGACCTCGGCCGCCTGAGCCGGAGACTCACCGGGATCGAGTATCCGGGCACGATCGACGCGGATTTCGGCCTGATGCGGTATGCGCGCGGTCAGGTGACGTCCCAGGGGAAGGCGATGGTGCGCCTCTTCGGCGGCGAGGTGGAAGCCGTCAATCTCTTCGCCGAGCGTCCGGCGTCCCTGGCGCAGCGGATCGGCGGCGACATCGCGTTTCGAAACATCAGTCTCGAGGAAGTCACGAAGCGGGTCGCGATCGGCAAGATGACGGGGATCGTCCAGGGGTCGCTACGGGGTCTCGTGATAGAGTACGGGCAGCCGGCACGCTTCGTCTTGGAGGTGGAGTCGGTCGAGACGCCGGGCGTCCCACAGCGGATCAGCACGGACGCGATCGAGAGTATCTCGATCCTCGGCACCGGCGCCGACAGCGCGCTCAACCGCGGGATCACCCGGTTCTTCCGGGACTACCCGTACCGGAAGATCGGCTTCCGTTGCGTGCTCACCAACGATCAGTTCTCCGTCAACGGGACCATCCACGAGGGCGGGACGGAGTACCTGGTGCGGCGCGGATTCCTGCGCGGGGTTGACGTGGTGAACCGGAATCCGGAGAATGTGATCAGCTTCAAGGATATGCAAGAGCGCGTCGGGCGACTTGCCCGGTCGCCCGAGACGGAACCCATCGGGGTCGACGTGCACTGACCCGGTGCCAGGCGCGGCCCGTTTCGGGCGTGCTCTGCGGTGGGAACGAACGCACGCAGGCCGATAGGAGGCAACCATGGGTGGGAAGCGGCGATGGCTGATCGGGCTCTTGATGGTTCTGCTCGTGTCGTGCGTGACGGTGAACATCTATTTCCCGGCTGCGGCCATTCAAAAGGCGGCCGATCAGATCGTGGACGATGTCCGCAATATCCCGGAGCCGGCGCCGGGCCCGAAACCGGAGCAGACGCCGGACAAGTCCAGCCTGCTGGATCGAGTCCGGGTGGTCCGGCTGGGACCGGCCGAGGCGCAGGCGGCGGCGGTGGATGTGAACGTCTCGACACCGGCGATCCGGAATATCCGGGCGTCGCTCGCCAACCGGTTCCCGCAGCTGCAGCCGCTCTACGCTAAGGGGGCGATCGGCGAGACGAACACCGGCCTGATCGCCGCGCGGGACGCCGGCGCGCTCTCACTGAAGGAGAAGGCCGACCTGAACCGCCTGGTGGAGCAGGAAAACGCCGACCGCCAGGCGCTCTACGCCGAGATCATCCGGGCCAACAGCCTCGCCCCAGGGCAGTTGGGCGAGGTGCAGCGCCTGTTCGCCAACAGCTGGCGGGACAAGTCGGCCGCGGGGTGGTGGGTCCAGCAAGACAACGGCCAATGGGGGCGGAAGTAGACCCGCGTCCCACGACGGGAGGATTCGCAAGGCGTCCGAGCGAGCACCAGGCCGATACCCGGCCGATCGTTTGCGGGACTTCATCGCGCGCGTCCTGACGGCCGTGGGGCTGCCGGAGGCGGACGCCGCGATCTGCGCCGCCCGGATGACCGAGGCGGACCTGCGCGGCGTGGACACCCACGAGATCTTCCGCCTGCCGCAGTACTGCCAGCGAATCCGCGCCGGCGGCATCCGGTTCGCCCTTGACACTCTCCGACCCGATACAGTATAGACCTGCTCACACCAGGGGGCGTCATCGCATGCTATCTAGGGGCCCACGCCGGCCAGTATCCTCCCGCAGGCGACTCGAATGAGCGCGTCGCCGTCCGTGGCGGGCGCTGCCCGCCCATACTCGGCCCCCGTCCGGTGGCTCCTGCGTGCTCGGCACGTCCTGCTCAGCTTCCTGGTGCTGTTTCTGGTCTGGGAGATCTTGGTGCGTCTGCTGCGGGTGCCGATGTACCTCTTGCCCCCGCCTTCCAAGATCGTCGCGGACTTCCTGGTCCGTTGGCCCCGCATGGCGCAGCACACCCTCATCACCACGCAAGAGATCCTGGCCGGGTATTTTGCTGCCGTCGCCATCAGCATCCCGTTGGCGCTGACGATCGCCCACTCCCGTCTGATGGAGCGGTCGGTTTACCCGGTCATCGTGTTCTTCCAGATCGTCCCCAAGATCGCCATCGCCCCGCTCTTCATCATCTGGTTCGGATTCGGCTTCACACCCAAGCTGCTCCTGGTCTTTTTGCTGTCGTTCTTTCCCATCGTGGTGAGCAGCATCGCCGGGTTCAAGTCCGTGGATCCGGACATCATGGACCTGGCTCGCTCCACGGGGGCGAGCAAGTGGATGATCTTCCGGAAGATCCGATTTCCCGCCGCGCTTCCGAGCATGTTCACAGGGCTCAAGGTCGCCGCAGCGCTCTCGGCCACGGCGGCGGTGGTGGCGGAGTTCGTCGCCTCGGACAAAGGGCTCGGCTATCTCCTGCTGGAGTTCAACGGCGATCTCAACACGTCCATGGTCTTCGCGACGATCGTCGTCCTAAGCATCGTCGGCCTGCTCCTCTATTACGGTGTGGAGATGATCGAGCGGATCGCCATTCCCTGGCACGCCTCCATGCAGGAGGAGGTCCGGGACGCGGACTATCTCTAGCAGGCTGCTGAAAACGGCCCATCTGCTGTGTTGGCGCGCTCGGGCGCTCGCTGCGGCGTACCTGAAGTACGCCTCACTCGGCCCATCACTTGCCGCCTGGCATCTGGACCGTTTTGAGCAGCCTGGGCGAAAATAGGTTTTTCAGCATGCTGCTCGTAGCGTGGCTCGGCGGGCGGGCCGCCGAGGGTGGTCGGTGCATGCGTCTCTTCGCGCGGGGAAGTAGAGCGTTCCACACAAGAGGAGGAGTGCGATGAAGCGTCAACATCTGGGGGCGATGGGCGTGGTGCTGCTGGCAGGGATCCTGGCGCTGGGTAGCGCAGCGTCTGCCGCCGACAAGGCCTCGCTGCGGTTGAACTGGTACCTCGGCGGGTTGCACAGCCCCTTTTATCTGGGGGTGGAGCGGGGCTTCTACAAGGACGAGGGGATCGATCTGACCATCAACGAGGGGCGCGGCTCGGCCGCGGCGGCGCAGATCATCGGCGCAAAGGGGGACACCTTCGGCATGTCGGACGCGGGCAGCCTGATGCTGGCGGCCTCCAAGGGGATGCCGATACGGTCGGTCTTCACTCTGCTGAGCAGCTCGGATTTCGCCATCATCTCCCTGGAGGAGAACGGCATCAAGTCCCCCAGGGACCTGGAGGGAAAGACAGTGGCCTCGTCCGCCGGGGACGCCCTGACGCAGCTCCTTCCGGCCGTGATCGAGGCCAACAGCCTGACCAAGGACAAGATCAAGGTCGTGTTCATGGATCCGCCTGCCAAACCGGTCGCCCTGATGGAGAAGAAGGTGGACGCGCTCCTGGGCGGGGCCAGCGATCAGTTCTGGCTCGTCAAGTATAAGGGATTCAAGCCGACACGGCTGATGTTCGCGGAGATCGGCGTGGACACCATCGGCATGACCCTGCATGCCCACCCGGACACGCTGAAGGACAGCCCGGACATGGTGCGGCGTTTCGCCAAGGCGACAATCCGCTCCTGGGAGGCCGCGCGACAGGACCCAGCGGCGGCCGCCAAGGCCGCGGTGAAAGTGAAGCCCGACCTGAACGCGTCCTCGACCGAGGACCAACTGCGGACGAACCTGACCCAGCTTCACTCCAAGAATTCGCAGGGCAAATCCATCGGCTTCTCGGCGCCCCAGGATTGGGAGCACACCATGATGCTGCTCAAGAAGTATCGCGATCTGCAGACGGACAAGCCGGCGACGTTCTTTTACACCAACGACTTCATGCCCAAGTAGGGTGGCGGGAGCGGATCGGATCTGCGGATGACGGAGCAAGTCGGACATGCCATCGAGGTGTCGGGCGTCAGCATGGTGTTCCGCAAGGGCACGGCGCAGACCCATGCCCTTGCGGCCATCGACCTTGCCTTCGGCCAGGGGGAGTTTGTGGCCATCGTGGGACCTTCCGGCTGCGGCAAGAGCACGCTCATGCGGCTCATCGCCGGGCTGGTCCCTGCGACGAGCGGCCGGATCATCTTCGGGGGTCGGCCGGTGGCTGGCCCCGTGAAAGAGCTGGGCATCGTGTTCCAGAACCCCGTGCTGCTCGACTGGCGCACGGTGCTCGGCAACGTCATGCTGCAGATCGAGATGCGCGGGCTGGACCCGCGGCGGTACCTCGACCAAGCGCGGTCGCTCTTGGAGCTGGTGGGGCTCCGCGACTTCTTGTCCAGCTATCCGCGCGAGTTGTCCGGCGGCATGCGTCAGCGGACGGCCCTCGTGCGGGCGCTGATCCACGACCCCCCGGTGCTCTTCATGGACGAGCCCTTCGGGGCCCTGGACGCCCTGACGCGGGAGCAGATGCGGATCGACCTGGAATCCCTGCTCATGAGCCGACCCAAGACCGTGCTGTTCATCACCCACAGCATCGACGAGGCGGTCCTGCTGGCGGACCGGGTTGTGGTGATGTCGCCCCGGCCCGGCCGCGTCGAGCGGATCATCGCCATCGACCTGCCCCGGCCGCGCGGCCTGGAGGGGCGCGCCCTGCCCGAGTTCAGCGCGGCGCACGAAACCATCACCGAGATCTTCCTGGCCCGCGGCGTGCTGCGGAGTCGGCCGTCTTCGCTCTCACCTTCACCACGGGGATGACGCCATGACCACATTCACGGCCCAAGGGATCATCGCGGCTCCGGTCCTGCCGATGAAGCGGGATTTCTCCATCGACTGGCCGTCGCTGCGCTCCTATCTGGCCTGGCTCGCCAAGCAGCGGCCCACGGCCATCGCCATGAACATGGACGCCAGCGAGGGGCCCTCGCTGAGCCGGGACGAGATGCTCGAAGTGGTCCGCGTCTCCCGGGCGGTGATCCGCGACGCGTGTCCGCTGGTGTCCGGGCTGATCGCCGGCGCGACCGCAGACGCGGTGGCCTTTGGCAAGCAGCTGAAAGCGGCCGGGGCCCAAGGGCTGGCGATCTTCCCGCCGTTTCCCACCTTCTTGGGGAACCCGGTACCCACCCGGATGATCTTCGAGTATCACAAAGCCATCGCGGACGGGGTGAAGCTGCCGCTCATTGCGTTCCAGTTCCCCAAGGCTTGGGGGCCGGACTTCCCGCCAGAGACGCTCCGCGAGCTGGTGAAGATCCCGCAAATCATCGGCTTGAAAGAGGCCTCCTTCGACACCACCAAGACGCTGGAGACCATCGACACCGCCCGGGCATTGCGGCGCAAGATCGGGATCATGACCGGGAGCGACACCTTCATCCTCGAAGCGATGATCTTCGGCTGCGACGGGGCCCTGATCGGGTTCGCCTGCACGGCGACCGACCAACTGATCCGCATGCACCGGGCCGTAATGGAGAAGGATTTCGACACGGCGTTCGAGATTTGGCGTCGCCTGGGGCCGCTGGCGCGCTTCGCCTGGCGCGCGCCCATCCGCGACTACCGGCCGCGGATGAAAGAGGTGCTGGTGATGCAGGGGCTGATCCGGCATGCCGCCGTGCGGCCGCCGCAGCTCCCGGTGAGTGCCGCGGAGCGCGCCGAGCTCCGCCAGCTGGCGAAGCACGCCGGCCTGATCTAGACGGCCGCTGAAAACGGCCCATCTGCGGCGTTGGCACGCTCGGACACATCGCTGCGGCGTACCCAGAGTACGCCTCACTCGGCCCTTCGCGGACCGCCTTGCACCTGGACCGTTTTGAGCGGCCTGATACAAGGTGAGTCTTTCAGCCACCATCCGCAGCTCTGGAGTCCGGCCATGTCGAATCGCGTCGCCTTTCCCGCCGTGGGCGCCTTCCGGGACGTGGCGGCCTTCAAGGCACACTCTGGCCACGCTCTCCATTCCGCTCGACTGTGACGACGAGCTTTTTCCACGGGCGCGGAGCGTCCTGGCGCAGCCGCTCCGGGTGGAGGGGCGCCTGGTCGGCAACCGGCTCTGCATCCATGCCATGGGCGGGATGGACGGGACGCCGGACGGGAAGACCACGGAGCTGGTCACGCGGCGCTGGGTGAACTTCGGGCGGTCGGGCGCCAAGCTGATCTGGGGCGGCGAGGCGGCCGCGGTGACACCCGAGTCCCGGGACAACCCCTTCCAGCTCTATTACCATCCGGACAACCGGCCCAGCCAGGAACAGCTGCTCCGCGATCTGCGCGCCGCGCACCGCGAACGCTTCGGGACCACCGACGATCTGCTGGTCGGGCTTCAGATCAGCCATTCCGGGCGGTACTGCCGGCCGGACCAGGATTTCCTGGCGAAACCGCGGATCGCCTACCGGCATCCGCTGCTGGACGAACGCTCCGGCGTCCGCGACGACCGCGCGGTCCTGACCGACATGGAGCTGGACGATCTGGTCGGGCACTTCGTGATCTACGCCAGGTTTGCTCAGGAGGCCGGGTTCGATTTCGTGGACGTCAAACAATGCCACGCGTACCTGCTTCACGAGATGCTCTCGGCGCACACGCGGCCGGGCCGCTACGGCGGGAGCTTCGAGAACCGGACGCGTCTGTTCCGCGAAATCGTCGCGGCGATTCGCCGCGACGTCCCGGGATTGCTGGTGGGCACCCGGGTGTCGATCTTCGATCTGGTGCCGTTTCAGAAACCGCCGGGCGATCCGACGGGGGCCGGCGAACCCGTGCCCCACGAGCACCTGCTGCCCTATCGCTATGGGTTCGGCGTCAACCCGGAACGGCCGACGGAGCCGGACTTCGCCGAGCCCCTGGAGCTGCTCCGGCTCTGCGACCAGCTCGGCGTCCGCTTTGTCAATATCTCGGCCGGGAGCCCGTACTACAACCCCCACATCCAGCGCCCGGCACGCTATCCCCCGTGCGACGGGTACTGGCCGCCCGAGGATCCCCTGATCGGCTGCGCCCGACAGATCGAGGCGGTGGGGCGCTGCAAGCGGGCTTTCCCGCACCTGGTCCTAGTGGGCACGGGGTACTCGTACCTGCAGGAATATTTGAGTCTCGTGGCCCAGGCACAGGTACGGCTCGGCCAGGTGGATTCCGTGGGTGTCGGCCGGCTGGCGTTCGCGTATCCGGATTATGCCCACGACCTGCTGTACGGGGCCGGGATTGTTCGGAAGCGGCTCTGCCGGACCGACAGTGATTGCACCACGGCCATGCGAAATCGCCTGGTGTCGGGGTGCTACCCGTACGATCCGTTCTACAAGGCACTGCCCGAAGCCGACCGGCTGCGCCAGATCAAGCGGGGTGCGGCCCGGCCGTGAGGCCGGCGGCGCAACGCTGGGCTGAGGTCAAGCGGCGTCGATGCGAACACCGGGGGGCGCGGTAGCGTTCCCCGGTGTTCGCGTTTCCGGGCGAGTCGCAGACTCCGGATCGCAACCGGCGCCCAGAGGTTTTTTCTTGCCATCGTCGGACCCTTTCGGGTAAGTATCCCTTCTGCCCGCGACGGCGGGAGGGGGAATGTCTGCCCATGTACGCGCTCCAGGATGTCATCCAGTTCGTCTTCGCGGGGCTCACCAGCGGCGCCATCTACGCCATGGTTGCCATGGGGTTCGGCGTCGTCCATAACACCATGGGGATCGTGAACTTTACCCAGGTGGACTTCGTCTCGCTGGGCGGGATGTTCCTTTACGGCGCGCTGGTCGGCGCCCAGTTGCCGATGGCGGCGGCGCTGTTGGTGGCGGTGGCTGGGGTCACGCTGGCGGGGGCGCTGGTGGAATACCTGGGGCTCCGGCCGTCGCGCTCGCGGCATCCTCTCATCCTCATCTTCCTCACCATCGGGCTCTCCATCATGTTGCGCGGCGTCATGCAAGCGGTCTGGGGCAAGAATTCCCTGGCCGTGCCCCCGCTCCGCGGGGAGGCGCCGATCGCGGTCCTGGGCGCCACCATCCTGCCCCAAGCCGTCTGGATCCTGGCGATGACCGCCGCCGCCATCGGCCTCCTGGTGGCATTTTTCCGGAAGACGACCGCGGGACTCGCCATGCGGGGAGCGGCGTCGAACCCGACGGCGGCCGCCGTGGTGGGCCTCGTGGTCCCGCGGCTCCGGACGCTGAGTTTCGCCCTGGCGGGGTTCCTGGGGGGGCTGGCGGGTGTCCTGATCACGCCGATCACCACGCTCCGGTACGACATCGGCGTCCTGCTCGGCCTCAAGGGATTCGCCGCGGCCATCCTGGGAGGCTTCGGCTCGTTCCCCGGCGCCATCCTGGGAGGCATCGCCTTGGGTCTGCTGGAGTCGCTGGGCGCCGCCTATGTGAGCAGCGCCTGGAAGGACAGCATCGCCTTCCTGGTGCTCCTCCTGGTGCTCTTCGTCAGGCCGCACGGACTGCTCGGGAAGGCGGTGCGACCGTGAGCCATCGCGTGCTGATGGGAAACGAGGCCATCGGGCGCGGGATCGTGGAGTGCGGGTGCGCCGTCGCCACCTCGTACCCCGGGACCCCGGCCTCGGAGATCCTGGAAGCCGTGGCTACGTATTCGCGAGAGGCCGCGCACCGCATGCACGTCGAGTGGTCGGTGAACGAGAAGGTCGCCTACGAGGTCGCCCTCGCCGCCAGCTACACCGGCAAGCGCGCCGCGGTTTCCATGAAGCAGGTGGGGCTGAATGTGGCCTCGGACCCCTTCATGCGATCGGCCTATCTGGGCGTCAAGGGTGGCCTGCTGCTCGTCTCGGCCGATGACCCGGGCCCTCACAGTTCGCAGACCGAGCAGGACAGCCGGTTCTTCGCCATGTTCGCCAAGATCCCAGTCCTGGACCCGTCCAGCCCCCGCGAGGCCAAGGAAATGGTCCGGCTGGCCTTCGAATTGTCGGAGGCGTACGAGATCCCGGTGATGCTCCGGCCGACGACGCGCGTCTGTCACGCCCGGCAGGCCGTCCCGCTCCTCACTCCGGAGCGGGAGGCCCGCGCGGCGCGGTTCGAGAAGGATCCGAAACGCTGGTGCGCCACACCGCGGTTCGTCACCGACCTGCATCGAGGGCTCACGGAGAAGCTCGCACGGCTGGCGGCCGATCCGCGGGTCGTCCCGGCGTTCTTTGCCGGGGACGGAACGCGCCCCGGGGCGTGCATCATCGGCTCGGGGGTGGCCTTTGCTCACACCTGGGACGTCCTCGACGAGCTGGGCGTCGCCGGGGCGGTCGACCGCTATCAGGTGAAGATGCCCTACCCGCTGCCTCCCGAGTTCATCGCGCACGTTCACGAGAACTACGAGCGGATCCTGGTCATCGAAGAGACATATCCGGTGATCGAGATGCAGCTCGCCGATCGCCGGATCGCGGGCCGGGTGTCGAAGCTGGTCCCGAACGAGGGGGAACTCACGCCCGAGGTCATCCAGCGGGTCCTCGCGACATTCCTGGGCCTGGCGCCGCCGCCCCCTGCGGAGGACCGACGCCCGCCCGGGGCCCGCCCCACACTCTGCGCCGGCTGCGGACACCGCGCGGCCTACTACGCCATCAGCCAGACCTTCCCCCGGGGGATTTTCCCCGGCGACATCGGCTGCTACACGCTGGGGATGAACCTGGGGGCGGTGGACACGGTGCACTGCATGGGGGCGGGGATCAGCCAGGCGGCGGGGTTTTATCACGCCTACGCCCAGGACGGGACGGCGTTTCCCACCATCGTGGCCACCATCGGCGACTCGACGTTCTTCCATTCCGGTATCCCGGCCCTGGTGAACGCCGCCTCGCAGCAAGCGCGCATCATCGTCGTCATCCTCGACAACGGCACCACGGCGATGACCGGCCACCAGCCCACGCCCCAGCTCGGTGTCACCGCGACGGGCGCGCCCGCTCGGCCGGTGTCCATCCGAGATCTCGTCCGCGCGTCGGGCGTGGCCTTTCTCCGGGAGGCGGAGGCCTACGACGTCGACACCTTCACCGCCCTCCTCCGGGAGGCGGACCGGTATTGCCGCGGTGACGACGGGGGGGTTGCCGTCATCATCGCCTCCTCTCCGTGTGTGCTCTCCGGCGAGTCCGGGGCGGCCGGGACCGCCCAGGCCGTGCGCGTGACCGAGGAGTGTACCGGGTGCCGGGAATGCCTCGACATGTTCGAGTGCCCGGCCCTCGTCTGGGACGACGCGCGGGGAACGGTCGGCATCAGCCGCGCCGCCTGTCACCAGTGCGGGGTCTGTCTCCACGTCTGCCCGACGGGGGCCATCGTCGCAGACGCCGGGGGGGCGCGATGAGACAGCGGATCATCATCAGCGGCCGGGGAGGTCAAGGGGTCCTCACGCTGACGCGGGTGGTGGCGGAGGCGGCCGCCCTGGCGGGGCACGAGGTCATCACCACGGAAACACACGGCATGGCCCAGCGGGGCGGGGCGGTCCTCTCCACGATCAAGGTCGGCGCGTTCCATGGCCCACTCATCGCCCCGGGGGAGGCGGAGGTCGGCCTCTTTCTCCACGCGGACAATCTGCCGGTGCACGGCCACTACCTGCGGCCCGGAGGCGCGGTCGTCGTCAACGGGCGCGCCGCCCCCGGGCACGACGCCGTGGATGCGGACCGGCTTGCCGGCCAGCCCAGGGGCGCCAACCTCGCCCTGCTGGGCTACGCGGCCGGCAAGGGGTTCCTGTTCGCGGGGCCCGACCTCCTCGAGGAGACCATCCGACAGACCACGCCGGCGAAGTACCTTGAGGGGAACCTCGGCGCCTTCCGGGCCGGCCTCGGGGCATCGCGATGACGGCGCCGGCTGGTGCCGTCGCCTACGCCGGGCGCCATCGTACCGGCCTCACGATCCTGGGCGTCTCCCTGGCCCTGGCGCTGGTCCCCTTCGTCCTCCTGAACCCGTGGAGACTGGGGATCCTGAACCTTATCGCCCTCCACGCCATCGCGACACTGGGGCTGAATCTCTTCATCGGCTACGCGGGGCAGATCTCGTTGGGGCACGCCGCCTTCTTTGGCCTGGGCGCGTACGGGTCGGCCATCCTCACGACAGCGGGCGGGATACCGCCCTGGGCGGCGCTCCCGCTGACCGCCGCCGGCGTGGCGCTCACGGCCCTGGTCGTCGGTATCCCGACGCTCAAGCTCTCGGGCCATTACTTGGCCATGGCCACGCTGGGCTTCAACATCGTGGTCCACCACGCCTTCGTCCAGTGGGATGGCCTCACCGGCGGCCCCAGCGGGCTGACCGGCATCCCGGCGTTCGGGCTCCTGGGACTGGTGATTCAGGGCGAGGTTTCGCACTACTACCTGCTCTGGGGGACGGCGATGGTGGCGCTGACGCTGGCGATCAACTTCGTCCGGAGCGGTGTGGGGCGGGGCCTCGCCGCCCTGGCGGCGGACGAGGTCGCCGCCGCGGCCATGGGGGTCGATGTCCGCCGTGGGAAGATCGCGGTGTTCACCATCTCGGCGGTGTTCGCCTCGGTGGGGGGAAGCCTCTTCGCCCATTACCTCGGCACCATCACGCCGGACACGTTCGGCATCTTCGCCTCGATTGATCTCGTCATCATGGTGGTCGTCGGCGGGCTGGGATCCTTGCGGGGCAGCCTCGCCGGGGCTGCCTTCGTCACGGTCCTGCCCCACTTGCTGGGACCCGTGGAAGGGTACAAGGACATCCTCCACGGCCTGCTGGTCGTGACCGTGCTCCTGATCCTCCCCCGGGGGCTCCTGACCGGCCTGGCGGACCTGGCGAAGACGCACATGGCCCGTCGCTGGTCCGCCATAACCAGCCGGCCGGTCTGAGGAGCGCGCGTGATGGCCGACGCCTCCGTGCGGTGGGCCCTGGAGACCGTGGGCGTGACGAAGCACTTCGGTGGCCTTCCGGCGCTGCACGAGGTGGGGTTCGCGGCGGAGCGGGGGAAGGTGACGGCGCTCATCGGCCCCAACGGCGCAGGCAAGACGACTTTCATCAACTGCCTGACCGGGGTCCTGCAGGCGGACCGAGGATCGATGGTCTTCGATGGCCGCGAACTGTCGGGTCTGCCTCCGCACCGGATCGCCCGGTTGGGAATCGCCCGTACCTTCCAGAACCTGCGTCTCTTTGCGGCCCTGTCGGTCCTGGACAACGTGCTGTGCGGGCTGTCGGCCCAGGCCGGAGACTCGTTCGTGGAGGCTTTCGTCCGAACGCCGGCCCTGCGGCACCGCGAGCGGCGACTCCGGCTCGCCGCCCTGGAAGCGCTGGACACCTTCGGCCTGGCGGATCGCGCCGCCGTCCCGGCCGATTCGCTGTCCTACGGCGAGAAGAAGCGGCTGGACTTGGCGCGGGCGTTCGTCTCGAGCCCCAGGCTGGTGCTCTTGGACGAGCCGGTGGCCGGGCTCAACCCGGACGAGACCGAGAGGGTGGCTGCGCTCATCCGTCAGATGCGGCGCGGGGGCGCTACGCTGCTCTTGGTGGAGCACGATATGGATCTCGTGATGTCGGTCTCCGACCGCGTGGTCGTGCTGGACGGCGGGCGGCGGATCGCCGAGGGGGCACCCGAGGACGTGCGGCGCAATCCCTTGGTCCTCGAGGCGTATCTGGGCAAAGCCAGTCTGACGGCCTAACGGACATGGAATCGCCGAAGACGTTGCTCGACATCGAGGGGCTGACCCTTCACTACGGGGCCGCCCAGGCCCTCTTTGGCATCGACCTCCGGGTTGCGGCGGGCGAGACTGTCGCGATCGTGGGGGCCAACGGCGCGGGGAAATCGAGCCTCCTCAAGGCGATCACCGGCCTGGTGCCCCCGTCGGGCGGCCGCGTCCTGCTGGACGGGCAGGAGGTGACCGGGCAACCGCCGTCGCGCATGGCGGCGCTGGGGGTGACCCTCTCGCCGGAAGGGCGCGAGATGTTCAGCGACCTCAGCGTGCGGGAGAACCTGGTCCTGGGCGCGCTGGCCAGCGCGCCGGACAAGGCGGAACTCGGGCGCCGGCTCGAGGAGGCCTTCCGACGGTTTCCAAAGCTCCGGGAACGCCGCGATCAACCCACCGCCACGCTGTCCGGCGGCGAGCAGCAGATGGTGGCCATCGCGCGGGCCCTGATGGCGCGGCCGCGGCTCTCTGCTCCTGGACGAGCCGAGCCTGGGCCTCGCGCCGCTCGTCACCGACGAGATCTTCGACATCATCCACCAGCTCGCGCGCGCCGGCACCACCATCCTGCTGGTGGAACAGAATGCCGCCCGGGCGCTGACGGCGTCCGGCATCGGCCCACCTCCTCGCCAACGGCCGCATCGTCCGCTCGGGGAAGAGCGAGACGCTCCTGGTGCATCCGGAGCTGCGCCGTGCCTTCCTGGGAGCGGCCTCGAAGAACAACCCCGGGCAGAGCCGCCTGGGGGCCGCCGGTCTCACCAACATCCGACTGGAGAAGCCCGACATGAGCCGCCTGTCCTTCATGCCCTCGTTCACCTCCGACGACGCCCTCCGCGCCCACCAGCTGGCGGGCCTCACCTGGACCGTGCGGCACGCCCGAGAGGGCTCGCCGTTCTACCGGGCACGGCTGGATGCCGCCGGGGTGGGTCCCGACGACCTCCGCACGCTGGAGGATGTCGCCAAGCTCCCGTTGACGACCGCGGACGACCTCCGGGACCACTATCCGTTTCCGCTCCGCGCCGTCCCGTACGAGCAGATCGTCCGGATTCACTCGTCATCGGGGACCACCGGCAAGCGGAAGATCCTGTGCTACACCCAGAAGGACGTGGACGACTGGGCCCACTTCTTCGCGCGCTGCTACGAGATGGCCGGCGTGACGCCGCTCGATCGGGTCCAGATCGCGGTCGGGTACGGTCTGTGGACGGCCGGTGTGGGTTTCCAGGCGGGGTGCGAGCGGGTCGGCGCCATGGCGGTGCCCACCGGCCCGGGAAACCTGGACTTGCAGTGCGAGTTCCTGGTGGACCTCCAGTCCACGGTCCTGTGCTGCACCGCCTCGATGGGGCTCCTGCTGGCCGAGGAGATCCACAAGCGGGGCTTGGCGGACAAGATCAACCTGAAGAAGGTCATCTACGGCTCGGAGCGTTCGTCGCGGTCCATGCGGAAGAAGATCTCGGACCTCCTGGGCGGCGCGGAGCTCTTCGACATCCCGGGCCTCACCGAGCTTTACGGGCCCGGGCACGGGGATCGAGTGCCCGCACCACGACTGCATCCACTACTGGGCCGACTATTACATGCTCGAGATCCTCGACCCCGACACACTGCAACCGTTGCCGCCCGGCGAGTGGGGCGAGATGGTGGTCACCACGCTGGCGAAAGAGGCGGCACCGCTCATCCGGTACCGGACCCGCGACATCACCCGGATCATTCCCGGGGCCTGCACGTGCGGATCGCTCATGCCGCGCCATTCGAGGATCAGCGGGCGAACCGACGACGTGTTCAAGTTCCGGGGCGTGAACATTTACCCCTCGACCATCGATGCCATCCTCTCCGTCGATCCCCGGCCTCGGCTCGGAGTACCAGATCCACCTCACCCGCGACGAGCAGCTGCGCGACCACATGCGCCTGGTCGTGGAGCGCGGGGCGGGCGTGGAGTGCGGAGCGGGGCGACGAGCTGCAGCGCGAGATCGTCCACACGATCAAGCACAAAGTCATCGTGACCGCCGATGTGGAGGTGGTAGACTACGGATCGCTGCCGCGCTCCGAGCGCAAGACGAAGCGGGTGTTCGATAATCAGGATCCAGGACTCCGATCGTCTAGAGCGATGCTAAGCCCATGGTGACGAGGGCTCGTGCGGAATCTGGGTCATGAAAACGAGGATGTGGGGGACGATCATGCGTTGCGCTGGTCCGTATGCTGCTGTCGGCTCGGCGTCGCTTCGCCGGGGAACCCATCAAGGTCGGGGCCTTCTTCGCGTTGTCCGGACCTGCCGCCAACATCGGCACGCCGACGAAGCTGGTGGCCCAGATGGTCGTGGACAAGATCAACAAAGAGGGCGGCATCAACGGACGCCCCATCGAGCTGGTCATCGGCGACACCGAGAGCGACCCGGCCAAGGCGGCGGTCATCGCCAAGAAGTTCATCTTCAACGACAAGGTCGCTGCCATCATCGGCCCCACCTCCACGGCGCGAGGGGATGAGCGTCAAGAAGATCGTCGAGGAGGCGGGGGTTCCCACCTTCATGACCGTCGGCGGCGACCCGGTGATCATGGGGGGGAAGTTCGGCGCCTACACCTACGTGTTCAAGTCGCCGCAGCGCTCGTCCACCGCGGTCCGGAAGCTCTATGGGTACCTCAAGGCCAAGGGCCTGACCAAGGTCGCGCTCTTCACCAACTCGGATGCCTTCGGCAAGGACGGGCTGGGCTGGTTGGAGCAGCTGGCGCCGGAGTTCGGCATCACGTTCGCGGCCAAGGAGTCGTTCGGCCCGTCCGACACCGATATGACCGCCCAGCTCACCAAGATCAGGAATGCCGCGCCGCAGGCCATCGTCACCTGGACGATCGGCCCGGTGGGGTCCATCGTGGCCAAGAACAAGGCCCAGCTCGGGATCACGATCGCCGCTCTTCCAGTGTCACGGACTCCCCGACCCGAAGTACATCGAGCTGGCGGGCAAGGCCTCCGAGGGGGACCGCATGCCGGCCACCAAGCTCATGGTGGGGGACGCGCTGCCCGGATTCGGATCCCCAGAAGAAAGTCATCACGGAGTTCATCAACCTCTACCGCGACGTCTACAAGTACGACAAGGAGTTCCCCATCAACACCCACTCGGGCTACGCCTGGGACGCCATCAGCATCGTGGCCAACGCCATGAAGAAGGCGGGGACGGACCCCAAGGCGCTGCGCGCCGCCATCGAGCAGACGAAGGGCTACGTCGGCGTCTCGGGCGTCTACAACCTGACCGCCGAGGACCACAACGGCCTGGACGTGGACTCCATGGTCATGGTGCAGGTGAAGGACGGGAAGTTCGTCCCGGCGGAGTAGCGACGGCGAGAGGTTGGGTGGAAAGCGTCCGGCGAATCGTGAAACAAATGTGGGGCTACGACGCCCTCCTTCCGCTGCAGGAGGAGGCGATCGGCGCGGTATTGGCCCGGCGGGATTCCATCGTCATCCTGCCGACGGGCGGCGGCAAGTCGCTCTGTTACCAGGCGCCGGCCGCCGCCCTGGGGAAGCTGGCGGTGGTGGTGTCGCCGCTGATCTCCCTGATGAAGGATCAGGTGGATGGCCTCACCACGGCCGGGGTACCGGCGGCCTTCCTGAACAGCAGCTTGACTCTGGAGGAACGGCGCCGGGTGGAGACCGAGGTCGCCCGGGGAAAGTATCACCTGCTGTACGTGGCGCCGGAACGGCTGGTGCTGCCGACCTGCCTGGGGTTGCTCAGGCGGGCCGGCGTGGCGTTCTTTGCCATCGACGAGGCCCACTGCATCAGCCAGTGGGGACACGACTTCCGGCCGGAATACCGGCAGCTCGCCGTGCTGCGGGACGCTTTCCCGGACGCGGCCATCCATGCGTTCACGGCCACGGCCACACCGCGGGTGCGGACGGACATTGTCGCCGCAGCTGGCGCTGCGTGACCCGGCGATCCTGGTCGGGAGCTTCGACCGCCCGAACCTGATCTATCGGGTCCGCCAGCGCACGGACCGAGTTGCGACAGATCTCCGAGGCGCTGGAGCAACACCGGGGGAAGGCCGGGATCATCTACTGCATCCGGCGGGCGGAGGTGGATCAGCTCGCCGACGCGCTGCGCCGCCGGGGCGTTCGGGCCGTGGCGTATCACGCCGGGCTTGCCGACGATCTGCGCAGGCGCGCCCAGGACGAGTTCATCACGGAGCGGGCGGATGTGGTGGTGGCCACGGTGGCGTTCGGGATGGGGATCGACCGGTCGGACGTCCGGTTTGTGATTCATGCCGGCATGCCCAAATCCATCGAGCACTATCAGCAGGAGGCGGGCCGGGCCGGGCGCGACGGGCTGCCCGCCGAATGCCTGCTGCTCTATTCCGGCGGCGACTACGGTCTCTGGCGGTCGATCCTGATGGCCGAGGGGCTTCCGGCGCCCGGCGCCATCCCAAAACTCGGCGAGATGTACGACTACTGCCAGGGGGCCGTCTGCCGGCACCGCGCGCTGGTGGAGTATTTCGGCCAATCCTACGGCGGCGCGCCGTGCGGCGCCTGCGACGTCTGTCTGGGCGAGGTCACGACCGAGGACGGTTCGGCGGCGCTGGCCGGGCAGATTCTTGGCTGCGTCGTCGAAATGGGGGAGGGGTTCGGCGCCGATTACGTGGCGGATGTCCTGCGGGGCGCCGAAACCGCCCGGGTCGCCAGGATGCGCCACAACCGGTTGGAGGCATACGGGCTGCTTCACCAGGTCTCCAAGGCGACCGTCCGGAACTGGATCGCGCAGCTTGAAGGCCACGGGTGCCTGGCCCGCGAGGGGGACGAGTACCCGACGCTCGGCGTGACCGCGCGGGGGCAGCGGGTCCTGCGGGGCGAAGAGGCGGTGTCGCTGCTCCAGACGATCGCCCGACCCACACCCCGTCCCTCACGTCCCGCTGTGTCTGCGGCCCTGGCCGGGGGAACGACCGACGAGGATCTGTTCGAAACCTTGCGCGCCCTCCGCCGGACTATGGCCGAGGAGCGGGGCATCCCACCCTATCTCATCTTCAACGACGCCAGCCTGCGCGAGATGGCCCGCGAACACCCCACCACCGCGGAGGCGTTCCTGAAAATCAAGGGGGTTGGTTTGCGGAAGCTCCAAGAGCTCGGCCCGCGTTTCCTTGCGTGCATCCGGGCACAACAAGGGGGCCACGCAGATACCGCCCCGTCCACCCCCTGATCGGCCCTGCTTTCCTTCTGTCGCGGTGGAACTCTGCTGGAGTGGCCGCGCCACACGCTGTGGCACTGCTTATGCAAAGTTCACTTTAGTGCGTTCCGGTTGAGGTTATTCCACAAAAGGCAAGCCGTTACTACAGTCACGTCGGTTACCGTTTGAATTCAAAGGTCTTTTGGGTTTCCTCAAAGATTCTTGGGGGCCAGATTTCCTCGGACAGGAATCGAATAGACGCCTCCCGGACTGACGGAACTGTCGGGATTCACTGACGTTTTTTGCAGGGACGCTGGAGATTCGTCGGTGCCTGAGCCGAAGCTGGAGCCAAACGACAAGGAGCAGCAACCCATCCTGGGCGAGGGGCCGTGGAACGACAAGGTCCTGGTGGACGCCATCGGCTACACCAAGGGCCTGGTCGCCATCCTCGATTCCTTGACCGATGGGTTCCAGCGCCGGGGACGGGAGATCGAGGAGCAGCGCCACCGCCTGGCCATCCTGCAGAGCGAGCGGCGCGCAATCCTGGAGGGGCGCGCCGAGTTTGAAGCGCAGATCGGCACGCTTACGGCCGAGCGGGACGGGCTCCGGGCCACGCTGGAGGGGCGCGATCGAGAGCTCGAACGGCTTCGGCAGGAGGTGGCGCAGGGACAAGTCACGCTGGACGCGCGTCTGCGAGAGATCCAGGAGCTCCAGGCCGGCATGGCCGAGCCCGCGCGGCAGGCCGAGGAGCTTCGGGAGGTCGTCCGCGCCCTGGAGCGCCAGCTGCAAAAAGTGCGTCAGGCGCCAGGTCGATCGCCCAAAGGCGAGAGCGCGCCAGACGATCCCCTGAGGGCATCATACAACGATCTCGTCGGATTGCAGGAGTTGATCTCGGATTACCAGCGCTCCGGCGAAGCCGAGGTCGCCGGCCTCACGGCCGACCGGGACGGGTTGCGCGCCGAGGTGGAGGCGCGCGACCAGGAGATCGAGCGCCTTCGGCAGGAGGTGGCCCAGGGGCAGGTCGCGCTGGATGCCCGTCTGGGGGAGATTCGGGAGCTCCAGGTTCGTGTGGCAGAGCCGGCCCGCCAGGCGGAAGAGCTCCGCGAGATCGTCCGGGGCTTGCAGCGGGAGCGGGAGAGCCTGACGCATCGCCAGGCGATCCTGGAGGCGGAGCTCGAGGAGGAGCGACGGCAGGCGCGAGAGGCCGCCGCGCGCGCGACCCAGGCGCAGACGGCGCTCCGGGATGACCTCGCCGACGCGGAGAACATTCTGGCCGGCCTGCGCAAGGATATAGCCGGCGCGCAAGGACTGACCACGAGCCTCCGCCGGACGGCCGAGGAGGAGCGTTCTCGCACCGGCTTGCTCCAAGAACAGCTCCGATTCCAGACCGTCGAGGTCGCGCGCTTGGCGGCAGCCGTTCAGGGCGTGCAGACGCTGCTCGGCGAACTGGAAGACGCCCTCGGCGGAGAACTGGGCGCGTCTCGCCCAGGGTGGGAGCCCAGCGCCCAGCGGCGCGAATGGTCCGAGCTGGCTGGACTCGTGGAGGGGTCGGAGGAGGCGGCGAACCTCGGCGGCGAAACGCTCACGATTCTCCAACCCGTCTTCGAAGGGCTGCGGAGCATCCTGGGGCCGGCCGAGGGTGCGGCGATCCAGCTTTCACGATCTGCCGCGGACCAGGCACCGTTCCGGCAGCGTGCGCAACAGATCGCCGACCGGTGGCGGCAGTTGCTGCGAGAGCGGGTGAACTCGACCCAGAGAGAGCGGCAGCTCCGCGAGGAGAACGAACGTCTGTCCGCAGAGCTTGCCGCGACGAAAGACGGGCGGGACCCACGACGAGATGATCAGCGGTCCACGCCCACGCGCGACCGTCGCGCCCAAGCCGGCGAGGCTGTCGCCCCGCCCGCCTCGGGAGAGAAAACCCTGCGACGCGGCGCGGGCGGCAAGGAGGCGGCCGCCCCGGCCGCACCACAGAGAGGGCCCAAGCGCCGCACCGCGCTGTCGGGCATGACCGTGGAGTGCACGCTGGAGACGTCCGGCGGAGACGCCGCCCGCATCCTGCGTGGCGAGATCGTCCGCATCAACACGATGGGCTTGATGGGCGCCTTCGAGGAGCAGTTCCCGGAAGGCCGGCGCGTGGCCGTCCGATTCGTGCGGGGTGGAGAGGAATTCACGTTCCCGGGACGGATCGTCCGGGTACAGCAATCCGTCACCACTCCCGATGCGCCCCCTGTCTTCAACCATCTCATCCGATTCGAATCGCCTGCGGCGAACCCCGACGCGTAACCGGCCCCGGACAATCCAGCCCTCTTCTCGGCGCGACGCCACCCCGCATCACTCTCGAAGATTCCGGACCCCCCGTACGATTCGTCATACCCCGCACTTCCGGACCTCCTCTACCGGCCGCACTGGAGGATCGCCCCGCGAGGTCGAGATGAGGCACTGCCGAGGATCTTGGTGCGCTGTTTGGAATTGCTGGTCGGGTGGCTGGGCCGCACGCACGGCCCACGCGAAATGTCGCCCGGGGCCATGCCATGCCGCGCCGCGCGACACAACGCGCGTCCACATGGGAGGGAAGGGAAGAAACGATCAGGGGCGCCCGGCGAGCAAGAATCCCAGCGCCAGGGACACGGACCAGGTGGGTGACGTGAACCGCAAGCCATGGTCGATCAGCGCGTCGGAGGGGTGCCCATCCGGTGGCTGTGCCCACACCACGGCCCCCTCCAGCGACAGCGGCCCGTTGTCGGAATGGAGCGTGACTTCCAGGACCGTGCCGGGGCTGACCGTTTGGGGCAACCGGAGCGACATCCCGCCGCGACTCACCTCGCTGGTCCGACCCGTCAGCAGCGGACCGCCGACGCTCTTCAATCGGCAGGTGACCGGAAGCTCCATGGCCAAGCGCATCCCGACGTGGGCGACCATCGTGAGCGGGAGGAGGAGATCGCGGAGGGCCTGCAGCTGGTGCGGTGACACCTGCGTGAAGGCCAGGCCGTAACAGTGCTCGACGTCCGGCGCCGAGGCGCCGATCCACGCGACCTTGGCCTCCATCTCGATGGGGCCGCGATCGGTCTGGATGCGGACTCGAAGCTGTGTCTCTGCCTCCAGACGCTCCGGCAATTCCGCGGTGACTCCTCCCTCGCCGAGTTCGCGAGTCCAGCCCGCGCCGGCCCGCGTTCGGGCGCCGCTCTTCCTCCGCCAGTACAGGAGCGGGAGTTGTATCGGGTAACGGCTGGAATAGTGCTGCACCGACACTTGGGACATGATCGGCTCCCTGTATTGAGCCAGAGAATACGACGAGCCGTGGGAGCTTCGCAAGAAAGATCTTGCAGATGACTCCTCGAAAATCGCATGCCTCATCATCAGGAGGGTGTCGAATTTTTCGCGCGGGAGTGGTATAGTGCGAGCCGAATGGGCCCCCCTGTCGGCCCCCTTTACACTCCCAGGCCACCGCCGGGCCGGGGGGCGCCGGGCCCCGCAGGCCGGGCCCGCCGGAACCCCCCGGAATCGCCCGGCGGGGCCAAACCGGAGCGCCCCGCTCCCGGAGCGGGCCGGGGGGCGGAACGGCAAATGCAAGACTGCAGGAGGGGCGCCCACCTGGGGAGGGGGGCCGGGCCCCCAGCGAGGCCGGGAATGCCACCCACGGAGCCCGAACCGCTCGCCACCCGGTGCGCCCAGCAGGCGCGGGAGATCCGCGCCCTGGAGAAGATCGAGACGCTGCTCGAGCGGCGCCACGCCCTGGAGGCCGCCAACCGCGGCCTGCAGGTCCAGCTGGCGGAGCTGCGCACGGTCTGGGCGCTCAGCCGGACCCTGGCCGCCACGCTCAACCCGGAGGAGCTGCTCCCCCTCGCCCTCCACCTCTTAGGCCGCGCCCTGCCCGCCGATGCCTACGCCCTCTTCCTGCTGGACGAGGCGACCCGCCGGCTCACCGTCAAGGGCGCCGCCGGGCTGGGGGCCGCCGGGCTCCAGGACCGCACCTGCGGGCTGGGGGAGGGGATCGCCGGCGTGGTCGCCGCCACCGGGGAGCCCCAGCTGACCGCCGCCGACTCCCCCACGCCGGGGGCCGGCCTCTACATCCCCCTCAAGCTCGCCGGCGGGCGCATCCTGGGGGTGCTCCAGGCGCAGCGGGCCACCCCCCCGCTCTTCACCCCCCGGGACCTGGCGCAGGGCCAGGCGGTGGCCACCCAGGTGGCCGTGGCCCTGGAGAACGCCCAGCGCTACCAGCGGACCAAGGAGCTCAGCGCCAAGGACGAGCTCACGGGGCTCGCCAACCGCCGCGCCTTCTTCGAGGCCCTGGAGGCCGAGGACCAGCGGGCCCGCCGGTACCGGCGGGGCTTCACCATCCTGATGCTGGACCTGGACGCCTTCAAGCACTACAACGACACCCACGGGCATCTGGTCGGGGACCAGGCGCTCCGGACGGTGGGGCGCCTCCTCCTCGGGAGCACCCGCCGGGCCGACGTGGTGGCCCGCTTCGGCGGCGAGGAGTTCGTCATCCTCCTCCCCGAGACCCTCAAGGCCGCGGGGGCCGTGGTGGCGGAGAAGATCCGCGCCGCGGTGGCCCAGCACCCCCTCCCGGGCCGCGAGTCGCAGCCCGGCGGCCGGCTGACGGTCACCGGCGGGGTGGCCGCCTACCCCGGGGACGCCGCCAGCGGGCTCGAGGTGGTGGACGCCGCCGACCGGGCCCTCTACCGCGGCAAGCAGCAGGGGGGCAACCGGGTGGTGGTGGCGCCGGAGGGGGATTGAATGCGGAGATCGGCATGCCGGCCGGCCGCGCTCATTGCCTCGTTGCCGGATTGCGCCTCGGGTCGCATTCCAAATCTTCAACCTTGCAGCGCATAAAGCCCGGTGACATGCCCTTCCCTATGCTACCCGACGTCTACGCCCATCTCCGTCCATGACTGCGGAATCCCGCGCTCCGCTGAGCGAGTTTGAGGTCTGGCTCCTCTGCCGCATCGCTCAGGCGGTGGAGGCCTGCGAAGTCTCCGAGGCGCTCCTTCGTGAGGTCTGCGACGCATTCCGAACGCGCGACGCGGTGTTCCTGGCCGGCCATCGCGAGTCGGCGGTCCGCCGCCTCGAGGGGCTCGGCGGCGTGAGTAAGGTAGAAGCAGAGGCCGCGCTCGAGATGATGCAGGACTATCCGGACCGGCTCCGCGACCGGTTTGTGTGCTGGCTCGCGGAGGGGTGGCTGGACGGGCGGCGGCGCGCATACGGGAAGGGGCGGACAGCACAGCTCAGCGAGCCCTGACCCCGTCCTGGTGCGGGCCCGCCCCGTGGTCATGAGCCTTCGAGTCGTCAGGCAACCTTCCTGTTCGACGTCTTTCCGGCCCCACGGTCTGCACGTTTGCTGAATGCAACGCGTAACGCTTGGTGTAAGATGTCGGCGTGGTGGACGGCAGACGCCCACGACGCGATCAGGGATCCTGCCATGGGAGGCGACGCGATGATGCAGTTCCAGGGGAAGGCCGTTTTGATCACGGGTGCCGGCGTGGGGATCGGGCGGGCCGCCGCCGTCCAGTTCGCCAAGGCGGGCGCGCAGGTGGCGGTCAACTCCGTGACGGCGGCCAACGGAACAGAGACGGTGCGCCTCGTCCAGGGGGCGGGTGCCCAGGGGGTCTACATCCAGGGAGACGTATCCCGGGATGCGGATGCGCGGCGCATGGTGGACGAGACGGTCAAGACCTTCGGCCGGATCGACGTGCTGGTGAACAATGCCGGAATCGTGCTGCCGGGCCGCGTCGACAACACCACGGAGGACGACTGGGACCGGACGATGGCTGTCAACCTCAAGGGGCCCTTCCTCGTCTCCAAGTATGCGATCCCGGAGATGAAGAAAGCCGGGGGCGGCGTCATCGTGAATATCGCCTCTGTCGTGGCGATCAAGGGGGTCAAGGATCGCGCCGCCTACACGGCGTCCAAGGGGGGCCTGTGGGCGCTGACCAAGGCCATGGCGGCCGATTGCCTGGCGGACAAGATCCGCGTGAATTGCGTGTGCCCGGGCACCACCGACACGCCCTCCCTCGCACGCCGCATCCAGGCCTTCGCCGACCCGGAAAAGGCGAGAGCGGACTTCATTGCCCGTCAGCCCATGGGCCGGCTGGGGACGGACGAAGAGATTGCCGCTGCCATTCTGTTCGCCGCCTCGGACGAGGCCGCGTTCATGAACGGCGCGGCGATCACCATCGACGGCGGAATGACGATCTGATCGGCTGCTGAAAAAGGCCCATCTGCGGGGACCCTTCCTGCGGATGGGTACCCCGAACACTCAGGCACTCGCTGCGGCGTACCTCCAGTACGCTCACTCGGCCTTACGGGTTCCGCCTTGCATCTGGACCTTTTTGAGCAGCCTGCGCGAGTGTGGTGATTCCATAAACGGCCAAGAGAGGAGCGGACCGATGATTTGCGGCAAACTGGATGGCTGGCGGACGATCGCAGGAGTCGAGGGGCTGGAGGCGGGGTTCGAGTTCCTGGAGCGGAGCAATCTCGCCGCGCTCGCCATGGGCAAGCATGAGATTCGGGGCGAGGCGGTCTTCGCGCTGGCGATGAAGGCGCCCTCCAAGGATCCCCGGGATGCCAGATTCGAGTCGCACCGGGACTACATTGACATCCAATTCCTTTTCGCGGGCGAGGAGACGATCGGCGTGGTGCCGACGGGCGAACTCCAGGGGGCAACCCCCTACGATGCCGCCAAGGATTTGGTCTTCTATGACACGCCCGCTCGTTACCACGAGCTGCGCATCCCCCCCGGCCATTTCGCCGTGTTCTTTCCCGAGGAAGGGCACCTGCCGATGTGCCATGCCGGCGGGCCGCACGAGCTGCACAAGGTGGTCATCAAGGTGCGGGTAGACTACTGGGAGGCGCACCGGACGCGCTGAAACGCGGGCAGGCACCAGAACGAACACGCCGCGACCATCCCTTCGCGGCGTGTGGCGTTTACGGCGGACGACCGTCCGCTAGTGGCTGCAGCCTCAACTCGTCCC
>CAVOIV010000068.1:0-22648 GCA_963695995.1 uncultured Methylomirabilota bacterium | reverse complement strand
CCGATCAGCAGGTCTCCTTTGAGGTCCGTCGCGAACTGCCAAAGCGCGATCAAACGATCTGATCTCATCCCCAATTCGACACGCAGATAGTAGGCGCGCTCTGCCTGTGCCCACCTCTCACCCTGTCGGGCGAGGTGTCGCAATCGAGCTCTGAACGCGCGGCCGTGCCCCGGCGTTCCGATGTGACACATTTCATGGAGGAGCGTTTCGCGGATCTGTCGGGGAGCGCAGATCCAGATCGTCCGCGCCTCGTCCTCGATGAAGCCGCGCTCTCCGTTCCGAGGCGTGCATCTGCGCACCCGGTACTTCGGGAGTCGGCCATCGAAGAGGTCGACGTTCAGCTGGTCAAAGAGCTCGTCCAGGTCGATGTCCATTGCCAGAGTCTCCGCTTGCCAAGCCCGTGCTGGGTTCGGTCCAACGCGTGTGAAGCCACAGCACCGGTCGTCATCCCCTGCGTCGGGCCCGTCTCACCAGGCATCCCCGGGCTCGGCCCGCCCACTCGATTCCCAGCTCGGCCAGCTTGGCGAACGTCGGCCAGCCGGTCTCCGGGTCCCACCCTTCCATCTGGTGGTAGAGTCGGAGCGCGTGCTGGAACGTCTCCGGATCGACGCGCACACCCGTGAGCGGGCCGCTCGTGAACGCCTCGTGCAGTCGCTTGGGGAGCCGGTCGTCTTTCGGGGTGAAGCCCTCGCGGCAGTTGAAGACCCGGCGCCAGCGCCTTGGAGCGCTCGCCGACCTTGATCAGCTCCCACAGGCTGGTGTCCCAGCCCGTGACGGCGCGCATGGCGTTGACGATCAGCGTGAGGCCGACCGCGTTGCCCGGCGCCGAGGCCAGGTGGCACACGCCCACGCAACTGCAGAGGGCCCACCAGTGGCTGGCGTAATGGTACGCCCGCACCTTGCGGGGGCTGAGCTCCAGCTTCGACAGCGGTTCGGCCAGGCCGAGCGGCTCCAGGGCGTGGGCGCCCTGCGGGTGGAACCCTCATACGCCGGATCGTGCGGGGCGCGCATGTGGTCCGCGCCGGCCGGCGCGGTGGCGTAGGCCAACGACAGCCCCTGCTTCCCCCGGGGCTCGTGCATGGGGAGTTCCTGCTTCTTGACCGTCAGCGCGAACTCCTCTGCGCCGCGCCCGATCTGTTTCGCCGCCCGCTCCGACCCCAGGCCAGGAGATCGCCGAAGCCCTCCCGTTTGCCGATCTTCTCGGTCAGGGTCAGCATCGCCTCGGCGTTGCCGAACCGCAGGTCCAGCCCGTCGGTGTCCGCGGTGGTCAGGATGCCGTTCTCGAAGCACTCCATGGCGAAGGCGATGGTCACGCCGACGGAGATCGTGTCCATCACGTACTCGCCGCAGATCTGGTGGAACTTGGCGATGGCCTTGAGGTCCCCGACGCCGCAGACCGAGCCGCCGGAGCCGATGGTCTCGTACTCCGGGCCGCCGTACTTGCGATGATGACTCCCCGCTCCGGCACATCCACGTCGCGCTTGCAGGCGATGGCGCAGGCATAGCAGGTGCCCTCATCGGTCAGGATCGTCTCCGCCATGGTCTGCCCGCTGATCTCCGTCGCCTGCTCGAACTGCCCCTCGCTGGAAGTTCCGGGTCGGCAGGATGCCGTCCGCGCTCATGCGCCAGCACGTTCCGCGAGGTGCCGAACTTGTGGAGCATGTCGGCGTTCCGGTTGTAGTGCTCGCGGAACCACTTCAGGCAGCGCCTGGAGCCCTCCGGGTCCTTGGGCTCGATCCGGTCGTGCCCGCGGACGGCGATGGCCCGGAGCTTCTTGCTGCCCATCACCGCGCCGAGCCCGCTCCGCCCGTTGAAGTGCTTCAGCTCGTTCACGATGTTGGCCATGAGGTTGCCGCGCTCACCGGCGATGCCGCACTGGAGGACGCGCGCCCGCTTGTCCGTCTCGGCCGTCAGGAGATCCTGGACCTCGCCCGAGATCTTGCCCCACAGGTGTGCGGCGTCCCGGATCTCCGACCGTGCCGTCGCAGATCCAAGGTACACGGGCGGCGGCGATGACCCGCCTGTCACGATGATCCCGTCGAAGCCGGCGAACTTGAGTTCCGGCCCCCACCAGCCGCCCGCCTCGCCCTCGCCGTACCCGCCGGTGAGGGGGGATTTCGCGGCCACACTGAAGCGGGTCGACCCCGCGAGGGGAGCTCCGTTCGCGGGCAGGTCGCGAAGACCATGATGTTCTCCGGGCCCGAGGGGGTCGACCCCCGGCTTGAGCTCCCGCATTGAGCAGGAGGCGGCCATGGCGGCGCCGCCCATGATACAGGCGATAGGTCAACGCGGGGAATTCCTCGACGTTGGTCGTCCCCTCGGTCAGATTTACTCGTAGGTACTTGCCGGCAAACGCTCCCTGCATGGGTAGTCTCTCCTTTGTTTCCGCTACTAGATGTGTCTCCTGGGTCTTCGCGTGGGCTCGCGCCTTCCCCTGTCGGGCAGACGCACTCAGCCGCGGCTTGCTCGCCGCCAGCGAGTGAAACACGGGGCAGAGCGACACGAAATGATCGCACCACGCGTTCTGTGTCAGCGTGCGCCGTCCTGTGTGCCTCAGTCGCGTGCGCAGGGCCGCGGCCATGGGACTCGGATGGCGTGTGCTTCCCCCGCCCGGTGGCTCTCGGATCGAGGCTATTATGTTACAAGAAGCATAACGAGTCCATGCGGTATTTTTCACCCTCGCCTCTGCGGATTGTTTTGGGATCTGGCGCGATACGACGCGAGCAGCGCGAGACCGGAGCGGAAGGTGTTCCCTCCTACGCATCCGCAGCGGTCTCTCGAGTCGCGCGCATACCCAAGCAGCGAGGGGAGGGGCACGCGTGGAAGCTGCGGGAGAGATCCGTCAGTCCGAGGAGGGGGACGCCGCGCCGTCGATCGCTCGGCACTTCCCGACCGCCCGGAGGCCGACAGGATCACGCGTTACTGCCGAGGTTGCGGCACAATGGTGGTGCCGGGGGAGCGGCACCAACGTTGTGCGCACGGTCGCGATTTACTGGAATGTTCGGGTTGGCAGGAGGAGCTATCGCGTTTCGCACAGCGAGTTAGCGCATTGAGGTAGGCCTAAACGAGAGGGGGTTGTCGGCATGGGGCACGCGGCGGATGAGGTTCTTGTAGACCACAGAACGGTAGTCGCGCTCCCAAACGGCGGTGGGCGACATCATGACTCCGAGAGGATGGCTGCGTGATGTTCGGGATCGGTTGGAATGTGCGCACGATGGCTTGCGAGGAGTTTTCAGGTCGGACAGCCAAAACAGGCGGCGCGGGGACGTGGAGGCGCGAACGGGACGGGGCGAGCCAGGGGCACCCGGCCCGCCCCGTCCGACGGTCATGCCGTGCGTGCGCGCGCGGGGTTACAGGTCGATCCCGCCGAGGCACACGTATTTGACCTCGAGAAACTCCTCGATACCGTACTTCGACCCCTCGCGGCCGATCCCGGACTGCTTCACGCCCCCGAAGGGCGCCACCTCGGTTGAGAAGACACCGGTGTTGACAGCCACGATGCCCGCCTCCAGCCCTTCCGCCACGCGGAAGATCCGGCCGATGTCGCGCGAGTAGAAGTAGGCCGCCAGCCCCAGGTCGGTGCGATTGGCCAGCGCGAGCGCTTCGGCGTCGGTGTGAAATCGCACCAGGGGCGCCACCGGCCCAAACGTCTCCTCCTGGAAGACGCGCATGTCGGGTTCGACCTCGCGGAGCACGGTGGGCTCGAAGAACTGGCCGCCCAGCGCGTGGCGCCGTCCGCCGACCACCACGGCCGCGCCCTTGGTGAGCGCGTCGGTGATATGCTCCTCGACCTTGGTGACGGCCGCCATATCGATGAGGGGACCGACCTGGACCCCCGTCTCCGTCCCGGGCCCGACCTTCAGGGTCCGCACCCGCTCGGCGAACTTCCGCGCGAACACGTCGAAGATCCCATCCTGCACTAAGATGCGATTGGCGCACACGCAGGTCTGGCCGGTGTTGCGGAACTTGGAGGCCAGGGCCCCGTCGACGGCTTGGTCAATGTCGGCGTCGTCGAACACGATGAAGGCGGCGTTGCCTCCCAGCTCGAGCGAGATCTTCTTGATGGTCTCGGCACTCTGGCGCATCAGGATGCGCCCCACGTCGGTGGAGCCCGTGAAGGTGATCTTGCGGACCTGCCGGCTCTCGGTGAGCGTCGCACCGATCTCGGCGGCCGAGCCCGTCACCACATTGAAGACCCCATTCGGCACGCCGGCCTCGTGGGCCAGGGCCGCCAGGGCCAGGGCCGAGAACGGCGTCTGCGACGCCGGCTTCAAGACCATCGTGCAGCCCGCAGCGAGGGCGGGCCCCGCCTTGCGGGTCACCATCGCCGACGGGAAGTTCCACGGCGTGATTGCGCCGCACACCCCCACCGGTTGCTTGAGGACCAGGATGCGCTTGTCGGCCTGGTGCGGCGGGATCACATCGCCATAGACCCGCTTGGCCTCCTCGGCGAACCACTCCAGGAACGCCGCGCCGAACGCGACCTCGGCCTTCGCCTCGGCGAGCGGCTTCCCCTGCTCCGTCGTCATGAGCCAAGCGAGGTCGTCCTGATTCGCCAGGATCGACTCATACCAGCGGCGCAGGATCGCGGCGCGCTCCTTCGCTGTCTTGGCCCGCCACGCGGGCATGGCCTTGCTGGCTGCCTCGATGGCCCGGCGTGTCTCGCTCGTCCCCATCTTGGGCACCGTACCGACGAGGGCACCCGTCGCGGGGTTGCACACCCGGATCGTGGCGCTGCTCTTCCGCGTCGCACCAATGGCCGTCCAGGAATGCCCGCTGACGAAACAGCGAGGCGGTTCTTCAGTTGCCGCGTATCTTGGTGGGTCTCCATTAACCCGATCATGGGCCGTTCCTCCTCTGTGTTCTTCCGCGGGTCCTCACGGGGTCCCCGGTTGTTCGTTCGATCGCGCACGACGTTGCTCACCGCTCGTACGCGTATAGTTCAAGACATTAAGCGGAGGAAGTCAATGCGGTATGGATCGCAGCCGCACGCCTCCGGGACGATCGGCACGCATGACGGACCGGGATGTTGCCGGAGTCGAGACCGAGCAGCGGCGGCGAAACGGCGCAAGGAGTCCCTGGGTTCTTGCTCCTGCGAAGGCCGGGGGGAGCGACACCCATAGATGCGCAATGGTTCACATTCAAGGCGCCCACGCTGGCATAACCTTTTACACTCAACAAGTTAGGGATCGATCAACGCGCAGAGCGCAGAACAACGTAAAACCTGGTCCGAGCGTGGACAATATCTGGATTTCGTGCAGGCGACAGGGCGGGCTTTTTGCGGACTACAGGGCTGCCGATCATTGACGTCGACGTCGCTGGAACGTTGGGACCGATCGGAGCCGCACGGTAAGGAGCGGAAGGCTGGAACGCCACGATTACATGGGCACGCCGATCCCATCAACTGCCGTTGCCGGAGGTGCGCCTCCGGAGGGAGATTCCTTTAAGTTCAAGCGTGTCACACCGACGCCGACATCTGGCTGTAGTCGCCTTTGGGGCGGTTGAATGTGCTCCCGCATGACGCGCTCACACAAATCGGGGTCGCGGAGCCGGAGGGCCGTCACGATGCGTCGGTGACCTTCCACCGTGCGACGACCGTCGTCTGCGTCCCACGTCACGCTGTCCCGGTAACGGAACGCGTACTGCCGCATGGTCACGATCTGATCATGGAGGCGTCTCTTGTCGCTGATCATCTCATAGAGGGCATCATGAAACCGTTTGTTCCACAGGAAGACTTCGTCCAGACGTTGGCAATGCAACGCATCCTCGGTCTTTCGAACCGTCTCGTCGAGTTCGAGGAGTTCTCGCGCGGTCAGGCGTCCGCAGATAACCCGCAGGGCATGGCCCTCCAATACGGCGCGAAGCTCGAATAGTTCTTCGATCTCCTGTTCCAGATCCGGGGAAGCGCCAAACCCCCTCGCTGCCAGCGACGTGATCAATCCCTCGGATGCTAACTTGTGCAGGGCCTCCCGGATCGGGGTCCGACTGATGCCGAGCTCTTGCGCCAGGCGCTCCTCTACCAGGCGCTGTCCGGGGGGAAACTGGCCAGCGAGGATGAGGGCCTTCACATGTCCATATGCTCGCTCCCGCACGGGCAACGCGCTGCGGACAACCAGCTCGATCCCTTGCGATCTATCATCATACGGCGAGTAGCTCACGGGGCGTCTCCGCGGTTCTCGTTCGGCCCCCTTGGATTCCGACACCTACGGCTGATGTCGCGGCCTCATATCGCGGGGCATCATATATGCCCGCAGAAGCATATTCAAGCGCAAAAAAACATGTCTCGGTGCAGCGACATCGGTTTCGACAAGCGGCATCCGACGGTGGACGCCGAAGCATGGTGGGAGATCTTCGCATCTCATCGATTCTGAAAAATGCGCGCGTACTCTCGCTCGGCGGCGGCGTCCACCCGGCGATGAAATTCCCAGTACCGGGAGAGGAACTCCTTTCCTCGCGGCGTGAGCGCAGCCCCACCGGCGTCCCCACCTCCACGTTGCCGCTCGATGAACTGGAAACCTGCAGCCGCCTCGAGGTCCCGAAGGTAGCCCCAGGCATGTCGGTAGGACATGCCGAAACGCTCGGCGGCGGCCCGAATCGACCCAAGCTCTCCGATCGCCTCCAAGAGCTCGGCGCGGCCACCCCCGATCTTCACGGTTTCACCGAACGTGAGCCAGACCCGCAGCTTCGGCTTCATGATCGGACCCCCAATCCGCACGTCTCAGCGGGCCACAACCCCACCAACAAGTCTAACGCGAAACGGGCCCACAATGGAAGACCATTCCACCTGGAGCCGCACGCGTAAGCCCTGCTGCGTGTGCTCGCTCAGTCCCGTCTCGGCGGATACGTGAACGCGCGTACCGCGCAGGGAACCGAGACGTCGAAAGGACTTTCCACTTGACTATGCTCACCCGAGCAGATACAGATCATCGTCATAATGCGGCCTTCACCTCGGTGGCGCCTGCGTGCATCCCGCGCGATTCCCACTTTTCGCCACGACAGTCTTGATGGAAAGGCAGGTCGTGGTATCCCAGCGGGACAAGGAGGTCTGGATGATGCGCTGTGGCTCCTGCAGTCGGTTGTGCTGGCTGGCCTGTTTCATTGTCGCCATGGTGCTGTCGGGGTGCGCAGGGGTTTCGAGCGGCCCCGGGGCTTCCGCGGCGATGCCGCGTGACGTGCTTCTGATGGCCAGCACCATCGGCCCCATCGATGCCGGGATCGTTGGCGACCTGGAGGACGCCTACTTCGCCAAGACCGGGGTGCTGGTGCGCCACGCGGGCGCCGGAACGGGGGCCGCGCTGGAGATGACGAAGCGGGGCGGCTTCGACCTCGTCATGGTGCACGCCCGGGCGCTGGAGGACAAGTTCGTGGCGGACGGGTTCGGCGTGGATCGTCGGGACGTGATGTACAACGACTTCGTGATCCTGGGGCCGGCCGCCGATCCGGCGGGAATCAAAGGGGAGAAGCAGGCGGTCAACGCGCTGAAAAAGATCGCTCAGAAGCAAACGCTGTTCGTGACGCGCGGGGACAACTCGGGCACGCACGTCAAAGAGATGGAATTGTGGCAGAAGGCTGGCATCAAACCAGCGGGGGCGTGGTACGTCACTTACGAAAAGGGAGCGTCCGGCAACGCCCCGACAACGCGCTATGCCAACGAGCGTGGGGCGTACCTCTTGATGGATCGGGCCACGTACCTTACCCTCAAGAAGGAGATCGCGCTGCAGGTGCTCGTTGAGAAGGACCCGGACCTGCTGAACTTCATTGCGGTCATCCGGATGAACCCGGCCAAGTTCCCCAAGGCCAACGCCGCTGCGGCGAAGGCCTTTGTGGAGTGGTTGGTGTCAGACGAGGCACAGCGCCTGATTAGAGTCCTTCGGCGTGGAACGGTACGGTGAATCGTTGTTCTTCCCGAATTCGGACGAATGGCGCAAGAAGAACCCGGCGTAGACACCCACGGGCCTGTCTGGTTGCGACGCGGGACCTGTGGAAACCGAAGGAGGCGTACGATGACGCGGATACTGAAGGGAATGTCGCGACGAGGATTCGTGATCGGTGTCGGCCTCGTCTTGGCGGTTGTCGGGCTGGTCGCGACGCCGTCGGTGTGGGCAGGGCAAGCGGTCATCCTGTCCACGACGACCAGCACGCAGGATTCCGGGTTGCTGGACGTGCTGGTGCCGCTGTTCGAGAAGAAGACAGGGTACTCGGTGAAGACGATCTCGGTGGGCACGGGGCAGGCGTTGGCGCTGGCGGCCAAGGGGGAAGCGGACGTGTGCCTGGTGCATGCGCCGGACTCGGAGAAGAAATACGTGGCGGACGGCCTGCTGGTCAATCGCCGGCTGGTGATGCACAATGACTTCCTGATCGTGGGCCCGACGACCGACCCCGCCAAGATCAAGGGAATGTCCAGCGCGGTGGAGGCCCTGCAGCGGGTCGCGGAGGCGAAGGGCACCTTCGTGTCGCGCGGCGACAACTCGGGGACGCATCAACTGGAAAAGAAGCTCTGGCAAGAAGCGAAGGTGATACCGGAAGGCGCTTGGTATCTCCAGGCGGGGCAGGGAATGGGCGCGACACTGGGGATCGGCTCGGAGAAGCAGGGCTACGTCCTCACCGATCGGGCCACGTTCCTGGCGTTCAAGAAGCGGGTTCAACTCGGACCCCTGGTGGAGCGGGATCGGATCCTTCTGAACATCTACTCGGTGCTGGAACCCAATCCGGCCAAGTTCCCGCGTCTCAACGCCGTGGGCGGAAAGGCGTTTGCGGACTTCATGATCTCGGCAGAGGTCCAGGATATCATCCGCACGTTCGGCGTGGATAAGTTCGGCGAGCCGCTGTTCTTCCCGGACGCGGGCAAAAAAGAGGAGAGCCTGTAGAACAGCTGGCAGCAGGCAACTGGCAGCGGGCAGGGAGCGTCGGCGCTGTTTCTTGGCTGACTATCCGTGTGGGGCGTGACGGACGATGGAGCTGATTTGGCAGGGTTTTTTGGAGGCGCTGCGCCTCATCATATCGGGAGATCCGGGGGTCCTGCGCATCACCTGGCTCTCGATCCAGATCTCTGGCGTGGCCACGCTTCTAAGCCTCGTCGCGGGCATCCCGGCGGGAGTGGGTTTGGCCCTGGCGCGGTTCCCTGGGCGGGGCCTTCTGGTCGCTCTGGTGAACACTGGGATGGGGCTGCCTCCGGTGGTCGTCGGCCTCTTCGTCAGCATCTTCCTCTGGCGAAGCGGACCCCTGGGCACCCTGGAGCTTCTCTACACGCCTGCGGCGATCGTGATCGCCCAGTTCGTGATCGCCGCCCCGATTGTCACGGGCCTCACCATCGCTGCCATGCAGCAGCTCAACCCGAAACTGCGGCTTCAGTTCATGGGGCTGGGTGCCTCGCGCGGGCAGGTGCTCTGGCTTCTCATGCGCGAAGCGCGGCTGCCCCTGCTCGCGGCGGTCATGGCGGGTTTCGGGGGGGTGATATCGGAGGTCGGAGCCTCCATGATGGTCGGCGGAAACCTGTTGGGCCAGACGCGGGTCCTCACCACGGCCACCGTCCTCGAGACGGGAAAAGGGAATTTCGACATCGCCATCGCCCTGAGTGTCATCCTGCTCGCATTGGTCTTCGGGGTCACCTACCTACTGACGTGGATTCAACAGCGAGGGCGAACCTCGTGACCGTCCCCATTCTGGAGGGGCGCGACCTGTGTGTCACCTATGGTGATGCGACCGCCCTCGTCGTGCCCTCGGTCGAGGTTGCCGACGGAGAGGTTCTGGCTCTCATCGGTCCGAACGGCGCCGGCAAGTCCACCCTGCTGCGCGTCCTGGGACTGCTGGAGCGGCCGGCATCCGGGACGATTCGCTTCCGGGGGGCCCCGGTGCCGTGGGGCGGACAGGAAACGCTGGCCACCCGCCGCCGGTTCGCCTGCGTCTTCCAGGAACCCCTCCTGTGTGACGGGTCCGTCGAGACCAACGTGGCGCTCGGCCTGCGGCTTCACCATCGGTCCTCCGGCGAGACGGCGACTCAGGTGGGGGTATGGCTCGAGCGTCTGGGGATCACCCATCTGGCCTCCCGGCGGGCTCGCACCCTCTCCGGCGGCGAGGCCCAGCGGACCAGCCTGGCGAGGGCCTTCGCTCTCCGACCCGACGTTCTCTTGCTGGACGAGCCGTTCGCCGCGCTGGATCCGCCGACGCGTGCCGAGTTGCTTGGACAGTTGCAGGATCTGCTCCGCCACGAGGCGTGCACGACCGTGTTCGTGACGCATGATCGGGAGGAGGCGATGCGACTTGGCGATCGCGTCGCCGTGCTCGTGGACGGCCGCGTCCGCCAGGTCGGGACGCCGGCGGAGGTGTTTGGACGGCCCGTCTCGGAGGACGTGGCTCGATTTGTCGGCATGGAAACCATCCTGCCGGGCCGGGTCCTGGCAAGCCAGGATGGCTTGCTCACGGTCAATGTAGAGGGAACGCCGATCACGGCCCTCGGGAAGGCCGGCGTGGGCGACCCGGTCTTCGTCGGCCTTCGTCCCGAGGACATCACGTTGCGCCCCCGGGACGGTCGCACGGTATCCGACAGCGCGCGGAACCGTCTGGAGGGTTGCGTCGCGGCCGCCGTCCGGCTGGAAGCGCAATACCGGGTCGAGATTGCCTGCGGGCCTCGGCTGGTGGCCCTCGTGACCAAGCAATCCTTCGAAGAGCTGGACCTGGTTCCCGGCCGCCAAGTCCTTGCCACGTTCAAGGCGTCGGCCGTCCATCTCATCCGCCGCTGACGTCGTCTTGTCAGGTTCTCCGCGTGCGCCATCCTTTCTTGTGTCCGCCAGGCTATTGAGGCATACTCCAACAGATGATCGAGGCTCGGTCTCCGCCATTTCCGGCGGACATTGGAAGGCCGCCGGTCGTCGCCAGGGAGGACGCAACCATGAAGATCAGCGCGCGGAACACACTGAAGGGTGTGGTGAAACGCATCGACCAGGGGGCCGTGAATACCGAGGTCACGATCGAGCTGCCCGGGGGAATCGAGATCGTCTCGATCATCACGAAGCGATCGGTGGCCGACCTCGGTCTGGCGGTCGGGAAGCCGGCGTACGCGGTCGTCAAGGCGTCCAGCGTGATGCTGGCGGTCGACCATTAGTCGGAAAAAATGGCCTGTTGCAGCGAGTGACCACGAGAGAGTCGCGGCCAAGGAACGCTCAGCCATGGTGACAGAGCAAGACGTCATCCGGGCCTTGTCCACGGTGCAAGACCCGGAAATCCACCGAGACCTGGTTTCGCTCGGGATGATTCGCGACCTTCGGGTGGACAGCCCGAACGTCAGTTTCGAGGTCGTCCTGACCACGCCCGCCTCTCCGTTGAAGACGCAAATCGAGCACGATTGTCGCGCGGCTCTCGCGGGTCTTCCCGGCATCGGACGGATCGACATCCGGATGGGGGCCAAGGTGGCGGCCTCCGGCCCGATGGCGGGGCCCGGCGGGATTCCGGGTGTCAAGAACAGCATTGCCGTCGCCTCGGGCAAAGGGGGTGTCGGCAAGTCCACGGTGAGTGTGAATCTGGCGGTGGCGCTGGCCGAAGACGGCGCCAAGGTCGGCCTCCTCGACGCTGACGTCTACGGTCCCAGCATCCCTTTGATGATGGGGATCCACCGCATGCCCGAGATGGACGAGGCGCAGCGTATTCTTCCGCTGGAGGCGCACGGCGTGAAGCTCATGTCACTGGGCTTCGTCCTTCCGGATTCCTCCACGCCGGTGATCTGGCGCGGCCCCATGATCGCCAAGACTCTGAACCAGTTCCTCCGCCAGGTGCGGTGGGGGGAACTGGATTACCTGATCATCGACCTTCCGCCGGGAACCGGCGACGCTCAGTTGACCCTCTCCCAGAGTCTGGCCATGTCCGGCGTGGTCATCGTCACCACGCCGCAGGACGTGGCGATGACGATTGCCAGCCGGGTGCTGGTGATGTTCCGGAACATGAAGGTACCGATCCTGGGGATCGTGGAGAACATGAGTGCGTTCGTTTGCCCGACCTGCCACCATGAAACGCCGATCTTCAGCCAGGGCGGCGGGCGGAAGGCCAGCGAGCAGCTGGGGGTTCCGTTTCTGGGAGAGATCCCGCTGGACGGCGATCTCTGCGAGGGCGGGGACGAAGGACGTCCGGTTGTCCTGAGGAATCCAGCCTCTCCGGCGGCCGCGGTGTTGCGCAAGGTGGCTCGAAGTCTCGCCGGTCGGGTGAGCGTCGAGGCCCTCAAGTCGCAGGAGGGATCCGGTCCGCTCCCTCCCGCCGTCACGCCGTAGGAGTCCGGGAATCGCGAATTGGCCTGGGGCACGGTGAGGCCCCCGGTTGCCCGACCCCGGCCCCTCGGGCTCTTCCCCGGTTCTTCGGCCGATGGCCCCTTCTCGTGGGGACCGGGAACGCGGCTCGCAAGGGTCCGTCCGTACCGTCCCAGGATTCTCCCACTCGCCCTTCAAGATGTTTCCGATCCACTGGCTTTTTGTCTGGGTGTAATTTTTACATAGTAGTAACAACCATCGGGACTCCCGGATACGCGGTCGCTGGGGCGCTGCCACACCATAACACATGATTCTTGCTGACGATCGGGCTCGCAATGGCCGAGAGATTACCTTCGGTACGAAAGCTGCCTCTAACGGACCTTCGATGCGAGAAGAGGACTCCGGGGCGGTCGCTCCCTGCGGGATCGTCCGTACCGGTGGTCCCGGCCGCGATGGATGCGGCTGGCGGTGGGGAACATGGAATCTGGTGGACACCTGGGAGGGCTCAAGACATGGCTTTGTTTGCACAAACCCCGCGAAAAGACGAAACCCTAACGACAAAACCTGGAACCGAAAGGTGACGCCATGCAACAGAGTCCCGCACCAACACCACCCGCCCCGTGCGACGGGTGGAAGAGCCGCATGTCACGATGGTGCCGGGAAAACCGTCGGAATCCGTCCTGTCCGCGGGTTTGACGATCGAAGGGAAGATCGAGGGAAGCGGGAACGTCCGGGTGGCGGGCCGATTCAAGGGCACTATCAACGTCAAGGGCGAGTTCACCATCGACTCCGGCGCGTCGATCGACGGCGAGGTGCGCGCGGATACCGTCTTCGTCGGGGGCGAGGTGCGAGGCCAGATCGTGGCGTCGTCCCGTGTCGAGTTCAAGGAGTCCGGCACCCTGGTCGGCGATCTCAAGGCCGGGAGCCTGACGGTGGCCGCCGGGTCGAAGATGCGGGGCAAGGTCGAGTTCGGTTGGAAAGAGGGCGAAATCGAGGACGCGGCCCCGCTCGAGAGCGGTGGCCCACTTCCCCGGCGGTAAGAATTCATGGGGCCAGCGGGGGAGACGTGGAACTGTCCGCACTGCGGGGAGCGGATTCTCCGGAGCGCGGGGAGTTGTCCGGCCTGCCAGCGTCGGCTGCGTTTCGACGCCGCCTCCGCGAGTCGCTCGGCGCGGCACGTCGTGTCCCCTCACCGTGGAGGGCACGATCCGTCACCCGAGCACCGAGGCGCCCTGGGAATTCTCGGTAGTGGTGCAGGTCCGCGATTCGCAGGGAGAGATCCTCGCCAGACGCGTGGTCGGGGTGGGCGCGATACGGCCCGGCGACACGCGAACGTTTAGCCTTGCAGGTGGAGATGCGTGCGCCGGAGGACACGCCTCCCGTCGTGGAGTCCGCGCGGCTTCCGTCGGTTGAGCCGGGCCCGCTTGCGTCTCCGACGCCGCCAGGAGGCGCCAAGGCCGAAACGATCGTTCCCGTGAAACCCGCAGGTCGCCCCGACTAGACGCCTTCCATCGGCTTCGTTCAACCCAACCCCATCAGCGCACGAGCGCCCCTTCTCGAACGCCGCTCCCCGTTTCGTCTTTCCTTTCCACCTTGCCTTCTTGGGCTATACTGCCGCCCGACATCAGATTCTGCCGCCGGTCGCTCGCACGCCCCGCTCCCAAGGAGCCTGTCATGGCAAAGCGTTCCACCAAGACCCCTGCAGAGGCGGCCCCCGAGGCCGCGAGGACATCGTCCATGGACAAGAAGGTCGTGATGGATCTTCTCTACCACATGCTCCTGATCCGCCGGTTCGAGGAGAAGGCGGCCGAGATGTACTCCCAGGGGAAGATCGGCGGCTTCCTGCATCTCGCCGTCGGCATGGAGGCCTCTTGCGTGGGCGCGATCTCCACGCTGCGGGCGGACGACTACGTCATCGGCGGATACCGCGAGCACGGCCATTACCTGGCCAAAGGCGGCGACCCGAACCGGGCCATGGCCGAGTTGTTCGGCCGTATCGACGGGATGTCCAAGGGCAAGGGCGGGTCGATGCACTTCTTCGACAAGGAGCGCAACTTCCTGGGCGGCACCGGGATCGTGGGCGGCCAGATCCCCATCGGGACGGGCGCCGGCCTGGCCATCAACTACAACGGCGGCGATCAGGTCTGCCTGGTGTTCTTCGGGGACGGGTCGGTCGCCCAGGGCGTCTTCCACGAATCGCTGAACCTCGCCTCGCTGTGGCGGCTGCCGGTCATCTACATCTGCGAGAACAACCTCTACGCCATGGGGACGGCGCTGAACCGGACCCAGGCCGTCACCGACCTGTACAAGAAGGCGGAAGGGTACGGCATGATCGGCGAGCAGGTGGACGGCATGGATGTCCTGGCGGTGCGCGAGACCGTGGGCCGGGCGGTGGAGCGCGCGCGCCGCGACAAGACGCCGACCCTGATCGAGTCCCGCACCTACCGGTTCCGGGGCCACTCCATGCGGGACCCGGCCGCGGCGGTGTACCGGACCCGCGAAGAAGTGGAGGAGTGGAAGAAGTCGGATCCCATCGTCCTCCTGTGGGATCGGATGAGCCGCGAGGGGATCATCAGCGACGCCGAGTACAAGGACATGGACAAGGAGATCACCCAGGTGGTGGAAGAGGCGGTTCGGTTCGCCGACGCATCGCCGGAGCCGCCGCTGGAAGAACTCCTGACGGACGTGTACGTTTGAGAAACCGACAGGGACAGCGATAGCGACAGGGGCGGAGCGGTTCGGAGGTTCGCTGTCGGCAGTCGCTGTCGGAGGTCGCCCAACATGGCCATCATCACGTATCGCGAGGCGTTGAATCAGGCGCTGCGGGAAGAGATGCGACGGGACCCCCGCGTCTTCCTGATGGGGGAAGAGATCGGGGTCTACCAGGGGGCCTACAAGGTGACCCAGGGCCTCCTGGACGAATTCGGGCCGCGGCGCGTCATCGACACTCCGATCAGCGAGGCCGGTTTCGTGGGCGCGGGCGTCGGGGCGGCCATGGCCGGGCTTCGCCCCGTCGTGGAGATGATGACGTTCAACTTCGCCCTGGTGGCCATCGACCAGATCGTCAACCACGCCGCCAAGATCCTGTACATGTCGGGCGGCCAGTACCGGGTGCCCATGGTGATCCGCGGTCCCGGCGGTTTCGCCGTCCAGGTGGCGGCGCAGCATTCGCAGAGCATGGAATCCTATTTCTACCACGTCCCGGGCCTGGTGGTGGTGCGCCCCTCGACGCCGAAGGATGCCAAGGGCCTGCTGAAGAGCGCCATCCGCGACGACAACCCCGTCATCTTCATCGAATCCGAGACCATCTACGGGATGAAGGGCGAGGTTCCCGAAGAGGAGTACCTGATCCCGCTGGGTGTCGCCGAGGTGAAGCGCGAGGGGACCGACGTGACGGTCGTGGCCTGGATGGGGATGCTCCACCGGAGCCTGGAGGCGGCGGAGGAGCTGGAGAAAGAGGGCATCTCGGTCGAGGTGGTGGACCCCCGGACCCTGCGGCCCATGGACAAGGGCACCATCCTGACGTCCGTCCGGAAGACGCACCGCGCCGTCGTGGTGGAAGCGGGCGCGGGTTCGCGGGCCTCGGCGCGGAGATCGGCACCATCATCACGGAGGAGGCGTTCGACTACCTGGATTCCCAGGTCGTGCGAGTGACCGGGGCCAACGCCCCCATGCCGTACGCCAAGAATCTGGAGCTCGCCAAGACCCCGAACAAGGCCGCCATCATCGCAGGGATCAAGAAGGCCCTGGCCATCTAGCCCCTGAAGAGGCAATGGCAAATTTGAAACCGACAACCGACAACCGACAACTGACAAACGAGAACCGACCACCGGCAACTGAGGCCACCGACCCCCTTCTCCTTTTTCAATTCGCGGTTGTCCGTTCAACCCTTTGAATTGCAGCGGAGCTGACCATGCCATCTCAAGTGATCATGCCCAAGCTCTCCGACGCCATGACAGAGGGGCGGCTTCTTCAATGGCTGAAGAAGGAGGGGGATCGCGTCCAGGGCGGCGATGTCCTGGCGTCCATCGAGACCGACAAAGCGGAGATCGAACTGGAGGCCTTCGGCTCCGGCGTTCTCCGGAAGATCCTGGTGGCCGAGGGGGACATGGTGCCGGTGGGCAAGCTGATCGCCATCGTGGCCGAGCCGGACGAGGACATCTCGTCGCTCCTCGCCGGGGCGGCCCCGGCGGCCGCGCCGAAGGCCGAAGCCAAGGCGCCGGCCGGCGCGGCTCCTGCGCCGTCCGCGCCGGCCGCTCCGCCGAAGGTCGAGGCGAAGGCGGCTCCGGCGCCGCCCCCAACCGTCCCTGCGGCCCCGGCCGCGGAGTCGGGCTGGATTCCGGCCTCGCCCATCGCCCGCCGCATGGCGCGCGACGCCGGGGTGGATCTGGCCAAGATCGCGGGCAGCGGTCCGGGCGGGACGCATCCTGGAACGGGACGTGGAAGCCCACGTGGCCACCCAGGCCCAACGCAAGGGCGGCGCGGACGTCCCGGTCGGGGCGCGGGAGTTCGAGGACAAGGAGCTCAGCACCATCCGCAAGACCATCGCGGGCCGGATGGTGCAGAGCAAGGCGCCCATCCCGCACTTCACGGTCACCGTCGAGGCGGACATGGGCGCCGCGCAGGAGCTGCGGACCTCGCTCAACGCCGTGGACCCCGACGCCGAGAAGCTCAGCGTCAACCACATTCTGATCAAGGCGGTGGCGCTGGCGCTGAAGCGGCATCCGGCCATCAATGCCACCTATCACGACGGCAAGGTGCGGCTGTTCAACCGGGTCCACATCGGCGTGGCGGTGGCCCTGGAGGACGGCCTGATCGTGCCGGTCATCCGCGAGTGCGACCGGAAGAGCCTGGGCGAGATCGCCCGCGAGGCGAAGGGGTTGATCGAGCGGGCGCGCAGCAAGAAGCTCCGCCCCGAGGAGTATTCCGGCGGGACGTTCGCCATCTCCAACCTGGGCATGTACGACGTGGTGGAGTTCACTGCCGTGATCGACCCCGCCCACGGGGCCATCCTGGCGGTGGGTGCCATCGAGGAGAAGCCGGTGGTGCTGAACGGCCAGATCGTCGTCCGACACCGGATGCGCCTGACCGGCTCCTTCGATCACCGGATCATCGACGGCGCCATGGGGGCGAAGTTCCTGCAGGAGGTCAAGAAGATCCTGGAGAACCCGGTGCAGCTCTTGCTGTAGCCGCGGCGTGTCCGGATCTCGTCGAAGGCCCTCCCGCGCGTTGCGGTTCCGCGGGAGGGCCTTTCTATTTCTTCGTCCGCACCGTTTTCTTCTTGACGCGGTCAGACGCCTGGGCTAAATAGCACCATATGGCTCCGATTCATGCTGGCTCCGAATCGTACCCCCACCTCTCCGGGAGCCGCCATGCGCCACATGCCGAATCTTCGTGCCGGCACGCCTACCCCACAACCGAATCACCGAGCTGACTGGAGGGACACCATGTCTTCTCGCAGAGCGACTCCGAAGAAGGGCCGGGGCGCGCACGATCGCCTCGGCCGCCGGTGGAACGGCGAGCGTCGTGAAGGTGGGTCAGAAGCGATGTCGCCCATTCCTGCTCCAGGTCATGGTCTTCAGCCCGGAGGCCGGTTACAAATTCGAAGTGGTGGTGGAGAAGGCGTGCACGCCGGAGAACGATCCGATCTGGAAACTGGTCTTCGATCTCTACAAGCGAAAGCGAGACGGCTTCGACCAGATCGTCCACGTCTCGTTCCGGGCCGGGACCGCCCAGGAAAGCGCGGGCGTCCAGCGGATGGCCCTGGAGGGCGTCTCGGACAAGCAGGCGGACCTGCTCACGGGCCGGTGTACGATGCCGCCAAGACCCTGGAGGGTGTGTCGACGCCGACGCCGAAGCACAAAACGAAGATCCGCGACGTGATGAGCAAGGTCGCGACCGTCGAGATCTGATCGAGCGCGGATGTCTTCGTGAAGACGCGTCGGATGAGCCGCGCGCGCTCCTTCACGCTGGTCGTGTGGCTGGTGTCGGCGTTCGCCGGCGCCGCCGGCATGGTCGGAGCCGGATCACTGTCGGGCCGACATCACGGAGGCGGACGGGTATGCGATCCGGGCGATGCGGGTGGAGGGGCGGTGGACGCCGGAGCCTGTCGCTTCCGCGGGCGGGTACTCGCCGGAGAAGGTCTCCGAGGCTATCGCGCTCGTCCGAGAGCGCGCTCGACGCCGACCGGAATCGCGATGCCGAACTCGAAGGCATCGGCGCCGTGTCCGTCCTGTATCATCGACTCGTGCGTCCGGGTGGTCGACGAGAGCGACATGTCGGGACGCGGTCGGGAACGCCAAGTGTCGTTGATGTCGCGATCCGACCGCATGCCCTGCGCCTCTTCCTGGCGCGGGTCGGCTCCAACGTCCTGCCCATTCCTCGCGCGAATCGCCCGACGTTTTTCGATCGAGGTACCCGCCCCGCTCCTCGCGCTCAATCCCACGTTCTCGACGGCCTACGATAGTGCGTTCGGTCTCTCGCTGGGCATGGGAATCGCCGCTAATCTGCTGGACCTTTCCAGGACCATCACGGGAGAGCCCGGCGCGTCGAGCGACACGCAGCTCCAGTTCCAAGCGAGCGGCCGGAAGTCGCTGACCGAGCCGTTCTACAACGCCAATACCAGACCTCACGTTTTCCAGGCGCCGGCTCGGCCCAACCGTTGAGTCGATTGCCGTGGGCGGGCACTATGCGGCGAACGACGAGCCCCTCGGCGATGCGCGTTATGTGAACTACGGTTTTGGGGCGAGCGGAAGTATCGGCTTTCGACCGCGGATCGAGCCCTTCAGACGCCTCACCGTCGGAGGAGCCTACCGGTGGTCGCGGAACAAGTTCTATCCCGGCACCGGATCCGAGGTGGACTCGGAAAACGCGGGCGAGGGTCGGGTGGTGGCGGACGGCTATGTGGCCGGCGGCTTCGCGCGACTCGGGGTGTGGGGTGACGTGGCGGCGCCCACCGGCGACCTCGGGTCGTACCAGCGTTTCGCCGGCATGGTCGGATATGCGAGGGAGTTCGCCGATTGTCCTGAACCAGACGATCGGCGTGGAATTGGTCGCGTCGCGGCGGACATGCCTGGGGCCGGCCGCCGGAGTACGCGCGCTTCTTCGGCGGAAACTCGGCGAAGAGCTTTCTATACGACGCGGTGGAGTCGCCGACGCTGACCTCCGTTCCCCCGTGGGCCCCTGATCAGGAGCTTTGGCGAAGGGCAAGCCGGGGTCGGACCGGATCGGGTGGCGTGCTGGGGGGCACGTCGTTCTGGGGGCTGAGCCTGAATGTCAGCGTTCCGATTCCGCCCTGGTCCCGTCCGCTCATCCCCAACGAGGTGGTGGAATCCCTCGACGTTCCGGACGGCACGCAGCGGGACGTGACCCTCAAGGAGGTCCTCAAGAAGCAAGTGGCCCAAGGCGAGCGCCTCCTGCGCAGCTCTCTCGTGCGGCAGGGCGTGACTCCCGACGAGGCGACGACCCAGGCCCGGGACACCTGGAAAGAAATCCAGCCCGTCGCCGACTTCATCGCGGATCAGGCGAACCTCTTCTCCGTGAAGCCGCTCCTCATGGTGGACGTCGCGCAGATCCTGGGGGCCGCCGCCGGCGATAGTCGGGTCCGGGTGGCGATCGGGGGCGGGCTCCAGCTCACCATCGTCGTCGCCCGTTTCGAGATCGGCTATCTCTACGCCGTGCAGCGCGCCCCCGGCGACGATCGCGGGAACCTGTTCGCCCGCCTGACCTTCCAGAATCTGTTTTGAGATTCTGGGACACCATCGAACAAGTGCGCGCACGGTCCGGTCCCCCGGAGGACACCCCATGTCACCACGTCTGCTAACCCATCTTCTACAGTTTCAAAAATGGAAAGTTCAGAATCAACGACTTACGAAGACGAGCGAGGGCTGTGCCAACACACCTGCCGTCACGCTGACTGGCATCTTACACCTCCCGGATCGTGGGCGGAACCGCCACGCCGGTCGCGCGGATGGCTTTGTGCGCGTGGCCGGTAACTGACTGCGCAACAGGTAGCGCCGGCCGCGGAAGACGGCCTCCACTTCCTGCAGGTTGTCCAGTCCGCGCAGCGACCTCCGCCCATTCCCACGCCTCGCCGCGTGCCTCGCAACCGTTTCTCCAGTTCGGCTTTCAGCAGCAACGCCAGGAAGCTGCAGAACACATGGCCGCGGATCGTCTCGTCACACTTGTGGTAGATCGGCCGGGTCTCCAGGATCGACTTCATCGTGCGGAACATCTCCTCGACCATCCACAGCTGCTTGTACTGCAGCGCCACCGTCGCGGCGGGATAGTCCGTATTGGTCCGCAGCACCCACTTGCCGTCGAAGCGGGCCTCCTCCCAGATGCGCTCTTCGTCGACGGCGAAATGCCGGCCCCCTCCAGCCTGCAGGTACCGCCGATATCCCTTGTTGCCCACCAGGCTCTTGTCGCCGTGCTTCAGTTGCTGCCGCAGGTGCGTCACGATCGCCTCGCGGTCATGGGCGTCCTTCCGGCGTTCTTCCTCGTTGAAGCAGACGACGTAGCGTCGCTCCTCCACCCGGACCTCCTTCACCTTCAGCGGCGACGGGTCCTTGCTCGTGGTGCGGTCCGGGTAGACCTCCTGCTACGCGCCCCGGCTCGTCAGCACCTTCTCGGAGACTTCCTTCTGCCGCCGCATCCGTGCCCCGAGGATGTAGCGCACGGGCGGGCTCGGCCTGCCTCCAACTCCGCGATCGTCTCCTGGCTGATCATCCCCCGGTCCGCCACGATGCAGACCTCGCGCACCCGAAACCGCTGCTTCAGCCGCTCGACCACCGGCAGCAGCGTCTTCACGTCCGTCGTGTTGCCCGGCCACATCTCGCAGCACAGCGGCCAGCCCTCGCCGTCCAGCACCATGCCCACGACCATCTGCTGCAGGTCCGGCCGATGATCCTTGCTGTGGCCGTACTGGCCGAGCGTCTCGCCGCCTTCGCCCTCGAAGTAGATCGAGGTCGTGTCGAAGAACACCAGGTCCACGTCGCGTGAACAGATCCCGGCGCGGCGCGAACAGCGCCTCCTCGATCAGGTCCTTCACGCACCGCGGGCTGCCCGAGCGCGCTCGGCTCCTGCGGCAGCGGCTCGCCCAGAAAGGCCATGGCCCGGTACAGGTGATGCAGCTCCAGCTCCTCGGCGCCTGCGATGCGGTAGTCGTCGCGCCACCGCTCCGCCGCCCGGTCGCTGCCCGACGCGAACAGCCGATGCAGCACCGTCAGGTAGATCGCCCGCTCCACGCGAACTCGTAGCGCCGCTCCGCCAGTTGCTCGGCCAAGGCCTCGGCGATCCCCGTCTGCTCCCACAACCGGCCGAACACCAGGTCGGGGCCGATCTTCCTCAGCCGCGACCGCTTCGGTCTGGCCCGCCGCGTGCGCGTCGAGCACCACCAGCCGCTCGCTCAACCGCAGCCCCGAACGCAGCAGCGCGTCCAACTGGCCGCTGGCCTGCAACACATCCAGCCGCCCCAGCGACAGCAACGTCTGCTGTTTGACCGTCGTCCCATCGCGGTAGCTGCGCGCAATCTGCACGTACTGATGTTGGCCGGCTCGCGTGACGCGGAAGAACATGGCGGCTCCCCTTTGCCCACGCCATGTACGTCGCGCACCGTGTCCATGCAATCGGAAAAGCAGCGCCGACGCAATTTATTGCCAACACATTTTGGTCACCGCGGCAGCCCGAGGCTCGACATCCTTGGAGAACTCGAGCATTTTGTGACGGATCCGCACGGAAACTGTCGAAGATGGGGCTAACAGCACGTGAGTCGCAGCGTGCGGGTTCGATCCTTCTCCGCACGTGATATTGCAACGTTGCTTCGGAACGAACATCCCCCATCAGGAAGGCGTCCGCGCGGGGAGAGCGGCCAACCGCTTGGTGGGTAGGTCACGATTCGGCTGAATAGAGCCACGCGCGACTCACGCGTTCCCAGCGTTGGGCCAGCCTGAGCGCCCAGGGCCTCGGCACCCCCCAGCGGACCAGGGTCGCCATAAGGTGAAGCGCGTTCAATCGGTGCTGGACCCAGCGGAGGCCCACCGAGGCGTGGTACCTGGACACCCGCCGAGATGGCCGACCGGCGGTCCGGTGGCGTGCGATCCGAGGGTTCGGTCGTTTCCGCCGCAGGGCGGGGCGGGGCGCGGGACCGCCGGAAAGCGTCTCGGCCACGTGTCGCTCACACAGGTGCGTTTCCCAATCCCGGTACGCCAACGCTCTTTCCTCCGTTCCTGACTTTTCCGAACCTGCCCCGGCTTCCTGGGTGTCCGCGTCCGCTCGGGGCCTGAAGTTCCATACAGGAGTATGCTAGTGTGCAATGGGCATGCCGCGAACCAAACCGCAGAGCCGCGTGCCGCAAAGGGAAAACGCATCTACCGAATAGCATTGGCTTTGAGGTCATGGCATTTACGGAACCCCGC
>CAVOIV010000067.1:0-18282 GCA_963695995.1 uncultured Methylomirabilota bacterium | reverse complement strand
CGGAAAGAAGTGAGCGGGGGCGCTTTCGAGTTCCGCCTGGCTGGGGTAAGTGTCCAGGGTGTTGGGTCCAGCGTGGTCCGAACTCAGGTGCCCTGGACCGGGCATTTCGTCAGACGTCACCACCTGATCGGTGATCGGCCGCGGTGCGGCCGGGTAGTTTTCGGGCGTAGCCCCCTGCCGTCCGTGGAGGTGTGGGCGAATGAAGGGAATTTACGAATTCATCTGTAAGCATGAGATGCGCATCGCCGAATGGTCACTGGCGATTCTCTCACTCTTGGTGTTTGTCGCGGCGGTAGGGCGATTCCTGTATTACCCCTTGAACTGGGCGATGGATGCGGCAACATTTCTTTTCGCCTGGACGGTTTTTCTCGCGCTGATGCGGCGATGCGATCGGATAGACTTATTCTGCATCCAAGTGATCACCAGTAGACTGCCCCCGAAGCGCAACTCTATCCCAAGTACATCAATCATATGATCACCTGTTATTTTCTTGGCAGGCATGATCGGATATGGCTTATGCCTTTCCTACACGACCCGGCTGAGAACCTTTCAGGGGAATTGGCTGTGCCCTGATGTTGATCACCGCCATCCTGAAGGTCAAGACGTTCCTGCGAGCGATAGCGACGGGGGAGCCGATCGAGAAGCGTGATGACATCGTCAGCGGGGAAGTAATCTGAACAGGGCTCTCACTGTTCCCGACAGTTGGGAGGTCATGCAATGACCTTGGTGATGATTCTATTCTTTCTCTTCATGCTGATGGGAATGCCGGTCCCCTTTGCCTTCGGGATTTCCGGCGTCGCCTTCTTCCTCCAGAACCCAACGCTGCCCCTGACGATGCCCGTTCAACAGGTGCTTTCCCAGACACAGAACTTCCTTCTGCTCGCAATTCCCCTGTTCATCCTGGCCGGCAACTTGCTCAACGAAAGCGGCATCACCGAGCGAGTCATGAAGCTCGCATCGGTGCTCACGGGACATATGCGCGCCGGGACGGCGCAGAGCAACATGGTAATTGCGGCCTCGCTGGGCGGGATCACGAGTTCGGCGATCGGTGACGCCGCCATGCTCTCGCGCGTGCTGGGACCCAGCATGGAAAAGCGGGGATACTCCGGAGGGTTCTCGGCAGCCGTCGTTGGCTGCAGCGCATTGATCACGACCATGATCCCCCCTGGTATCGGGCTGGTTCTCTATGGCAGCATCGCCGAAGTCTCCATCGGGCGGTTGTTTGCGGCGGGGATGGTTCCCGGCCTACTCATGACGTTATTCCTGATGGTTGCGGTCGGTATCCGGGCCAGGCAAAAGGGCTATCTCCCCGAAAGGGAGCAGCGGGCACCCCTCAAGGAGATCGCGAAGACGTTCGTCGACTGCATCTGGGCCTTTCTGTTCCCGATCATCCTGTTGGCCGGCATGCGATTCGGCTTGTTCACCCCATCCGAAGCGGGCGCGTTCGCGTGCGTGTATGCCATTGCGATCGGAGCGATCGTCTACAAGCAGTCATCCTGGAAAGGACTGCTCCAGACGCTGGAGACTACCGTCGTCGATGTCGGGATGGTCATGCTGCTCATCGCGCTGTCGGCGACCTTCAGCTACGGCATTATCTGGGAGCAGATCCCGCAGAAAATGGCCGAGTTCATGCTGGGGATTTCCAGCACCCCGTGGGTTGTCATGCTGGTCATCATCGGCTTCCTCCTCTTTGCCGGGATGGCCGTGGATTCCACGGTGCTGATCCTGATGTTGACGTCGATCCTGACCCCGGTCGCCGAGCAAGTCCACGTCGACCTCGTCCACTTTGGCATCATCATGGTGCTGACGCTTACCCTTGGGTTATTGACCCCGCCGGAGGGAGCGGTCCTCTATATTGTGTGCACCCTCTTCAAATGCTCGCTCTGGGATTTCGTCAAGGAAGGGTGGCTGTTCATGCTGTCCGTGGTGGTGGTGATAGTCATGGTCATCTTCTGGCCGGATTTGGCCCTGTGGTTCCCCAATCTGACATTTGGAACAGAATGATTGCTAGCCGCATAGTGGCTGGCCGATCTTCCGTGGACATTTTCCAGGCGCCCAGTGAGCCGAGAGGGGGGCGATGGTATCTCGTGTTCCTGAAGCTGTACTGCCTCCCCGATTTCGTGAATCCTATGGGGATGCTCATCAATATGAACCACTATAAAGAGGTCGGCCTGGATCCCAGCAAGCCCCCGGCGACCTGGGACCAACTCGTGGAGTACACCAAGAAGCTGACGACCGGCTCCCGGTACGGCATCGGCCTCATCGGCGCCCGCCAGGAGGGCCTTTTTATGCGCCTCAACCCGTTCATCTGGGGCGCGGGTGCGGAGTTCCTCACGGCGGATGGCAAGCGCTCGGCCATGGATAGCCCGGAGTTCCTCGAGGGCTTCAAGTTCTACGTCGAGCTGTTCACCAAGCACAAGGTGGTGCCGCCGGGCGTGATCGAGCAAGGCGCGCAGGAGGTCCGGACCCAGGTCGCCCACGAGAAGGTCTCGATGAACATCTCGGTGCCTCAGGCTTGGAAGATCGTGCAGGCCATCAACCCCAATATGAAGGTGCCCGAGACGCTGACGGCGGTGCCGGTCCCGGCAGGCCCGAAGAAGAAGGTGACCGCGGCCGAATACGGGATGCGCGTTATCAGCGCCTCCACCAAAAACCCCGAGGCGGCCTGGAAGGTCTACAAGTACTGGTACGGCCACGACATCCAGCTGCGGAATTTCCAGATCGCAGCCGTCCTGTCCGCCCGACTTGACGTTAAGAACGGACCAGCGATGCAGAACGACAAGTTCGCCAAGGTGTACTCGGCCCAGGCCCCGTTCGCGAAGCTCGAGCCGCGGATTCCCGAGTGGCCGAAGATCGGCGACGCCGTGATCACGGCGGTCCAGGAAGCGTTCTCGGGCCAGAAGACCCCCGAGCAGGCCGTGAAAGACGCCCACGCGTCGGCCAACCGAACCCTCAGCGGTCAGTAGTCGGTCCCTTCCCTGTTGACTCCGAACGAGCCAGGGGGAATAATTTCTCCCTGGCTCGTCGTCTGATTGTGGGGGTTCATGATGCGTTCAGGCCATGCCTGGCATGATCGCCACCTGGGGTACTGCTTCGTCCTGCCTGCCACGCTGATGCTGGCGGCCGTCCTAATCTTTCCCGCCTTCATCACCCTGAAGTCGAGCGTCACCCCCGAGGGGGGCAGCGGCTGGAACCTCACCCTGGCCCATTACCAGAAGGCGTTCCGTGACCCGGTGCTGTGGCAGACCTTCAAGAACACCGCTGCCTTCGTCGCCTGGAGCCTGGCCGGCCATTTCGTCCTGGGTCTCGCCCTGGCGCTCGCACTGAACCAGGCGCTCCCCGGCCAGACGTTCTTCCGGCTGGTGGCCCTCATCCCCTGGACGATCCCCGACGTGGTGGCCGGCATCCTTTTTCGCTGGGTCCTAAACCCCATCCACGGCGCGATGAACCCGCTGATCCGCATGGTTCTCCCGAGCTTTCCCGGCCGAGTTCCAGTGGCTCTCCAGCCCCACTCTCGCCTTCCCGTCCGTGATCATCGCGAATGTGTGGCGCGGCTACCCCCTGGTGATGGTGATGCTCCTGGCGGGACTCATGGCCATTCCTCGAGAACTGTACGAGGCGGCCGCCGTGGACGGGGCGGGGAAGCTGAGGCGGTTCTTTCACATCACGCTGCCCGGCCTTAGCACCATCATCGTCATCGCCCTGGCTTTGGACATGGTCTGGGAGTTTCGTCGGTTCGCCCTGGTCGTCGCCATGACCGGCGGCGGTCCGGGCACGTTGACCGAGGTTCTCTCCACGCTGGTGTACAAGACCTACTTCCAGTTCTTCACCTTCGAGTACGCATCGGCCATGGCCATACTGATGAGCGTGGTACTCTTCATTCTGAGCCTGCCCTACATCATTCTCGTGGGGAGGGAGCGATGAAGAGCGCGGCCTTGTCGTCCGAGCGGCGGGAGCGGCGGGTTGACGCGATCGTCTCGTACAGCCTCCTCGTCCTGTCCGCCGGGTTCGCGTTCTTTCCCTTCATCTTCATGCTTTCCACCTCTTTCAAGAGCGAGGCCGAGGCGTTGAGCCTGCCCGTACGCTGGATCCCCAAGCAGTTCACGCTCCAAGCGTACAGCGAGATGTGGACGCTGAAGCCCTTCGGGCTCTACTTCTGGAACAGCATCGTGGTCTCGGGCGTGACCGCCGTTCTCTCGACCGTGGTGGGCGCCCTGGCCGGGTACGGTTTTTCCCGCTTCCAGTTCCGTGGCCGAACCAGCCTGCTCGCGTTCTTCCTGGCAACCCAGATGATCTCCGGCGTTCTGGTCATCGGTCCGTACTTCCAGATCCTGGCGGCACTCGAGCTATACAACACGCTCACCGGGTTGATCATCGCCTACGTGACGATCTGCTTGCCGTTCGCCGCGTGGATGTCCAAGGGTTATTTCGATTCCATTCCCAGGGAACTGGACGAGGCCGGTCTCGTCGATGGCGCCTCGCGGCTCCAGATCTTCGTCCGGATCATCTGCCCGGTCGCGGTGCCGGGCACCGTCTCGACACTGCTCTTCGCGTTCCTGCTCGCCTGGCAGGACCTCCTCTGGGCCCTCTGTCTCGTTTCCATCGACGAGAAGCGGACCGTGACCCTGGGCGTTGCGTTCCTCGTCGGCGAATTCGTGATCAAGTGGCCCATGCTGACGGCCGCCTCCCTCATCGGCAGCCTCCCGACCATTCTCCTGTACCTGTTCCTGCAGCGGTTCTACGTGGAAGGGCTGGCGCGGGGAGCGGTGAAGGGGTGAGTCAAATCCTGATCAGCCAGAGCCTTCTTCGAGTCCGGCTCGGGTGACCACCCACTAAGAGCCTTGACCTTGCCCCGCCGCCACAGAAAACTCCTATCCACACGCAAAATTTACCTTGATCCATTAGCCATCAGCACTGCGCCGAATAATTTATAAAGCATTTAAAATAAAGTAGTTACATTATGTCGGATGGAAATAGTTTTTTTAATTGACAACAAATTCTATCGGGTTTAGTTTTTTCTCCTATCGCCAGAAAACGATGCACTCTTCCCGCCCGGAAGGAGGCGTTGCGTGCGCCGGCGTCGGGTTCGTGGACAACTTCCCTGCGGCCTTGTTGACCAGAGGAATGGTTGGCGAGGCCGTTTGGTTTTTCGCGCATCACCCCGAATTAGTCTTCGACGCGTCCTTTCTTCGGAACCCGATCGAGCCCGATGCCGTCCGGTCACAATACCGGAGGCACAACGCCGCGCGACGTCCTGACCGACACCACCCTTCTGGATTGTCCTGCCCGGTCAACGAGAGGCAGTTCCTCCCACGCGGGTAGACATGGCAACGTTGGCGAAAGCCCGGTTTCCCCATTTCGCGGGGCGGGCAGGCGTCGTCTCCGCAGAGAAGGTCTGGCACCACGGCGAACCCCCCCAAAGGAACGCGTCAGAGAAGGACATCGTCATGCAGCAGCAGATCGATCCGGACCGGACGAAGCAATTCGCCGGCACGCTCCTCGGGATCTACACGGGCTGCGCCCTGACCAAGTTGATCGACATCGGCCACCAAACCGGTCTTTTCGATGCGGGGGCAAAGGGTCCGGGGACAAGCCACGAGTTCGCCGAGCGGGCCGGGCTCAACGAACGCTACGTCCGGGAGTGGCTGGGTGCCCTGACGACCGGGGGCATCTTCACGTACGAGCCCGCCTCGCAGACGTATCGTCTCCCACCGGAGCACGCCGCGCTCCTCTGCGGCGACACGGCCAGGAACCTCGCCCCAATGAGCCAGATGCTCAACGTCTTTGGGAAAAACCTCCCCCAGCTCGTCCAGTGCTTCCACGAGGGGGGCGGGATTCCCTACACCGAGTTCCAAGGGTTTGCCCAGAGCATGGCCGATGTGTGGCGCCGCATCTACGACGAACACCTCATCGGCGGCTTTCTCCCGGCGGCGCACGGCCTGCCGGAGCGGCTCCGCGCTGGGATCCGCGTCGCGGACGTCGGCTGTGGTGCCGGGCACGCCGTCAATGTGATGGCACGGGAGTATCTGCAGTCGACCTTCGTGGGCTTCGACATCTCGGCCGACGCCATCGAGCGGGCCGCAGCGGAGGCCAAGGACCTGGGATTGTCCAACGCCCGTTTCGAGGTCCTCGACGTCGCCCGGCTGCCTCCCACGCCGCCATTCGATCTGATTGTGGCCTTCGACGCGATCCACGACCAGGTGGCCCCGGCGACCGTCCTCCAGCGGGTCAGCGACGCCTTGGCCCCGGACGGGACCTTCCTCATGATCGACTTCAAGTTCTCCAGCCACGTCGAGGAGAACGTCGGCAACCCCTTTGCGCCCCTCTACTACGGGATCAGCGTGATGCACTGCATGACGGTCTCGCTGGCGGAGGGCGGCGCGGGGCTCGGCACCATGTGGGGCATCCAGCTCGCCCGGCGCATGCTGAACGCAGCAGGCTTCAGCAGCGTAGAAGTCGTGGACTCGCCCCGCCCGCAGAACTGCATCTATATCTGTCGGAAGGAGCACTGAAACGACACCGCACGGAAGCAGGACTAGCTCGTGGCTCCGCAGCCGCTGCGCATCCGGGTGGGCGAGGTGAACCAGTGAGGCGATCTTCGACTGCCGATTGCAGATTTTCGATTGGGGCAACCGCGATATTCGTCGTCGCGGTGGTTCTCACTATTGCCGCCGCGCCGCTCGCCGCGGACGGGCAGCCGGCGGGGCTGGCATCCTGCCGGTCGGTAAGTTGGAGCCCCTCGGATCACACGCGACACCAGATGATGGAGGAGGAACGGACGGGAACGACGGTGGGCCCGGTCTCAGGATGGCAGACCGGGACCAGCACCCTGCGAGCGTCGTCAGGGTGCGATTCTCAGACAGGCAAAACAACCCAGTCAGGAGGTGCGCCGTGGCCAAGTATCTGCTGAAGGTCAACTACACATCCCAGGGAACCCAAGGGCTTCTCAAGGAAGGGGGGTCCGGTCGACGGACGAAAGTGACGAAGGTGGTCGAAGGGCTGGGCGGGAAGGTGGAGGCGTGGTACTACGCGCTGGGCGAGACCGACCTGTTCGTGATTCTGGACCTGCCGGACGCGCAGACCGCGGCAGCGTTCAGCCTGGTGGTCCACGCGGCAGGCGCCGCCCAGATCTCCACGATCCCCCTCCTCACGGCAGAAGAGATCGACGCGGCGTGCAAGAAGACGGTCCCCTACCGGGCACCGGGGGCGTAGGTAGGACAGGGTTGGCGGTAAAGCGCTCTCGGACCCCTCGATCGCCGGTTGGCGGACCTCATGGTCCGCCGCCGGTGAGTCCCTCGGACACTTCGGCACTTCTGGGAATACGTCGCGAAGAAGACAGCAGGTGGCAATTGGGCGGCCACGTGCCTGACCGCGCCGCATGGCGTCGGCTCGGCCTGTACCTGGGACCAGGAGACGGACGAGTGGCTGGACAAGCTGAATGGTTGGTGCGACTCGTGTGCCGCGGAGGGCGGCCTTGCGGGGTACAGCGATTGGCGTCTCCCGACCCACGCGGAACTCCTGACCATCGTGGACATCAACCGCACCCCCGCTATAGACTCAGCATTCGGTGAGACCGACGGCCGGGACTACTGGTCGACGTCGATCGACGACGCGGTCGGCCCCCAGCAGCCATGGCCGTGAACCTCCACAATGGCGGAGCGATCCATTTCCCAAAAAGCTACCCCATCCGCGTGCGCGCGGTGCGGGGTCCGTAAGGAGTTCTGCCATCGGTCGAATGATTGGCACAGGTGTGAGAGGGTGAGCCTTTCGACTTCTTCTTCGCCTGATTCGACCTCCTCTGGGCCCTCTGTCTCGTTTCCATCGACGAAAAGCGAACGGTGACCCTGGGCGTGGCGTTGCTCGCCGGCGAGTTCGTGATCAAGTGGCCCATGCTGACGGCCGCCTCCCTCATCGGCAGCCTCCCGACCATTCTCCTATACCTGTTTCCTGCAGCGGTTCTACGTGGAAGGCCTGGCGCGGGGGGCGGTGAAGGGGTAGGAGAAGTCTGGGCGCTACCTGTCGGCTACCGTACCTGGCCGTTCACTCGCGGGGACGGGCCTTCTGGGCGCTGGTTCTCCGCCGAAGCAGTGCTGCAATGCCATCGTGAGGGCCAGGCAGTCGGCCACGCCCCCCATCGTCAGCCCCACCCGTCGATACGCTGCATTGCGCAGTCGGAGAAACGCGCGCGGGTCGCTCCCTCCATCCAGCAGCGCCTGAAGCTCCCGGCCGTCTGCCCGGACGCGGTCGAGACCCGCCGGCCCGCAGCGGTGGAGCGCGGTCGTATCCTCGAGGCGCTGCATCAGCGAGGCCATGGCGTAGTACTCGGCCCGCGTGCGATCTCCGTCCCGCTGCAGGCTACTCGCATAGCAGGGCCACGCCGCCTCGAACACCGAGGGGAGCCCGACCTCGGCTTCCCGGCGGATTCCGCCGACGCCGAAGGCGTGGTTTGCCCGGCTACCGTGCGAGTTCCCCATTGGCGCGGCGCGGAAGAATTCCTTGGCCGCGTCGGCCACGGCGGTTCCCAGCCGTCCGAGCACGCCCTGCGCCCGGTGTGTCGCGACGAGCGTCAGTCCCGAGAGAAAAATAAAGCCCCGGTGGGTATTGCTGCCCACCCGGGTGAGCATGCGGGCCTCGGCCAGCCGCCCGGCTTCAATGCAGGAGGCAAGAGGGGAACCGGCTCGGAGCCGCGCGATCAGGTCGGCGTAGTATTCCGGCAGCAGGCGCACCGAAGCGCGCATCTGGGCATAGGTCAGGTCGGGATGAGACCCGTTGTCGTCACGGTCCACCAACCCCGGCTTGGGTGTGAGATCCAGCTCCCGACGTGCGCCAAGCGCGAGGCTTCGCGCCAGCTTACGGAGCGTGGGCCAAGGCGAGATGGGAATCCACCGCGGCGAGAAGCTCCGCAAGGGGATGTCGGGCGAGCAGGATGCACTCGCGCGCCGGTCGATCACACACATAACAGCACCGCGGCTCGAGTCCGAGGCTCCGTCGGTCCACGGGCTCGCCATCGGACGTCAGGACGTCCAGATCCAGCACCCGCCCCCCCGGTAGCTCCCGTTCCAGCGCAACCGTCACCGTCTTGACCTTCGACGCCGGTTCGGACGCGACGAAGACTCGATACGGGCCGAGGAGGTCGTTGCCGGCCGCCGCCGCCGTCTGGTGCACCCCGCTGGCATGGAGCGCGGCCACGCTTCGCCGTACCAGCGTCTCCACCCCTGGACGATTCTTGTCCGGCCCGGGGATGTTCACGCTCACGACGATAACCGCGCCCGCTCGCATCTCGCGAGCCAACCGGCACGAGGCGAGGACGTGCTCGTGCCGCGCGTCGCGCGCGGCAAGATAATCATTCCCTGACCTGGCGCACGACATCGATGATCGACCCGTCGCGGTACTCGATGAGCGGCGACGACCTTGTCCGTCGAACTCGAGCGGCCGCGGCGTCGCCGGTGAGCGCGCAGATCTCCGCGTGGAGCTGGCGGATGTCCTTGACCGGCAGCCTCCGACGGAGCGAGTTCCTTGCATCAGCTCCGCGTGGCGATCGGCGACGGCGATGCCCCGCTCGGTCACGACCACGTCGACCGTCTCGCCCGGGCGTGGTGATGCGTGGTGACCTCGTCGCGGACGATCGGCAGGCGACCGCGGATCGACGGCGCCACCACGATGGCCAGCTTGGCCCCGGCCGCCGTGTCGCAGTGGCCGCCGGTGTTGTGCAGCAGGTAGCCGTTGGACTCGGTGTTGACGTTGACGTTGAAGTTGACGTCCACCTCGGTCGCGCCGAGGATGACGCAGTCGAGCATGTTGACCACCGACCCGCGGTTGAACGGGTTGGCGTAGAGGTCGGCGCTGATCTCGCGGTGCGTGCAGGTTCCTGCCCGATCGACTCGACCGCGCGCAGGTCGAAGCACTGCACGTCGAACAGCGTCTCGGAAGTAGCCCTCCTCGAGCATGTCCACGAAGTAGCCGGTGATGCCGCCGCAGCCGAAGCTGCCCTTGATCTTCTGCTCGACCATCTTCCGCTTGACGTTGTCGGCCACGGCCAGCGACGTGCCGCCCGCGCCGGTCTGGAACGAGAAGCCGTCCCTGCAGCAGGCCGGCCGCCTCGATGACCTCCGCGGCGTAGCGGGCGATCAGCAGGCCGGCCGGATCGCGCGTGACCCGCGTCGTCGTCGAGACGATCTTCTTCGGGTCGCCGAGCGAGTCGATCCGGACGACGTAGTCCACGTCGCTCTGCGAGATGCTGACGGGCGACGCCGGGTAGGGAACCAGGTTGTCGGTGACGGCGACGACCTTCCGCGCGTAGCGCGCGTCGGTGTACGCGTAGCCGAGGCTGCCGCAGGCCGACGGGCCGCGCGACGCCGTTCAGGTTGCCGGTCTCGTCGCAGCACGGCGCGGCGATGAAGGCGACGTCGACCGGCACCTCGCCGGTGACGAGCGACCGGGCGCGCCCGCCGTGGCTGCGGACCACGATCGGGAAGTCGAGCTCGCCCTTGCTCGCCAGCTCGCCGATCAGGCCGTTGACGCCCGGTCTCGCAGCGCGTCACGACCCCCTTGCGGATGGACGGGATCGATCTCCGCGTGGACCGGGTGGACCGAGCTCGAGGCGATGCCGATGTCGCGGATCCCCATCGCGTCGAGCTCCTTGACGAGCAGGTTGAGCAGCACGTCGCCGTTGCGCAGGTGGTGGTGCGTGGCGATCGTCATGCCGTCGTGCAGGCCGCACTTCTCGATCGCCGCGCGGAGCGACGGCAGGAGCTTGCTCTCGCCGGGGTTGCGCCGCACCAGCGGGCGCGTGGCGCGGTCCACGTCGGGCATCCGCGACAAGGGATCGCGGTAGGGGTCGTAGGCGCCTGCCGTGCCAGCCGCTCGGGGATCTCGCGGCCGAGGCTATTCCTGGCCATGGATCACCTCGTCGGACAGCTCGTACTCGATCATGCCGAACGCCACCGCCGTCCGGAGCGTGCGGGCCGCCCGCTTGACCACCGGCGCGTCCACCATCCTGCCCGCGCAGCGAGATGACGCCCGTGCCCATCTCCCGCGCCCGCTTGATCGCCTCCATGACCTCGAGCGCGTGCGTCGATCTCCTCCGGCTTGGGGCGGAAGACCTCGTGGACGACCTCGATCTGGCGCGGGTTGACGAGCGACTTGCCCGTGAAGCCGAGGCGCTTGACCAGCTCGGTCTCGGCCCGCAGCCCGTCCATGTCGTTGACGTCGGCGAAGATCGAGTCGATCGCCTGCAGGCCGGCCGCCTTGGCCGCCCAGACGACCTGCGTGCGGGCGCTGAACAGCTCCTCGCCGGTCTTGGTCCGCTGGATCTCCATCGACGCCGTGTAGTCCTCGGCGCCGAACGCGAGCGCGACGATGCGGCGCGACGCCGTGCGCGGTCTCGCACGCAGTTGAGGACGCCGACCGCGCTCTCGATCGACGGGATGATCGTGAAGGAGCCGATCTCGAGGCCGAGCCGCTCCTCGTACTCGGTCAGCAGCGTGTCGAGGCGCTCGACCACCTCGGGGTCGTCGGCCTTCGGCAGGCGGATGCCGTCGGGCAGGGCCGGCAGCACCTCCGCGCAGGTCGTCGAGCGCGTACTGGGTGTCGAGGCCGTTGATGCGGACGAAGATCTCCTTGCGCCGGTCCCGCGAACAGCCGCAGGAAGTTGCGCGCGAGGATCCGCGCCGCGTCCTTCTCGGCGAGCGGCACGGCGTCCTCGAGGTCGATCATCACGCCGTCGGCGTCGAACACCGGGATGTTCTGCAGCATGCCCGGCATGTTGCCGGGCACGTAGAGCAGCGAGCGCCGGAGCCGCAGTCTGCTGTCTGCATGGTCACGTCTCCTCGAAGAAGAGCGTGTCCACGCCGCCCGCGTCGAGTGCTGGCGCTCGACGCCTTCGACGATGTACTCGCGAGAGGATGATCTCGCAGGTGGCGAACACCTCGGCCTCGATCAGGTGGCCGCCGATGACCTCGCCCGACGACTTCGCGGCGAAGATGTGCAGGTGCGCGTCCACCTTGCCCGTCTCGCTCGGCACCAGGTTGCCCTCGAGGCCGAGCAGGTCGAGCGGCCCCTCGACCTGGTGGTGCGCGGCATGCGCGGCTCGGTGATCGGGCAGGCGGGCGCCCGCCTGGATGTCGCTGAACTGCGACGTTGCGGACCGACCCGATGGCCGACACGATGGCGCCGTGCTGCAGCTCCACGGCGCGCGCGAAGCCCAGGAGCTCCTCCACCAGCTTCGCGCCGGGCAGGACCCGGATGATGAAGCGCCGGCCCTGCTGGCACTCCCGGTATCGACAGCTTGTCCACGGTCTATGCCTCCGCGGCCCGGCGCAGGGCCGTCTCGACGCGCGCGTCGATGGCGTAGTCGAGCGCGCCGCGGTCGCTCACCCTGATCGCGCGCGCGCGTGACCCCGTGGCGCGCCAGCACCTCCTCGATCCGCGCGCGGATCAGGTGCTCGAACTGCTTCTTGACGGTCGACTCGATCTCGATCTCGCAGCCGTGTCGGACGGCTCGACGACGACCATGAGGTCGCTCGACTGCATCGTCCCCGCGGTGGCTTTTCGTCTGATCTGCATCGGCTACTGTCCTTCTCCGGCACCGGCGAGCACGCCGAATGATGGCGTCCCCCGCCGGGGAGCGCAGGAACGCCAGCGTGGCCGGGGGCACCATGACGCCACGCGATCGAGGTCGCCGCGGCCCAGCGCACTCGCGCACGCGGCTGGCGCTGATGGCCGCGCCGTCGTGCGCCAGCCGCGGAATCTGCGTCCAGCTCGATGCCGTACTCGCCGCAGCACCTCCGCCATCGTGCGGTTGTACGCGGCCGTCGTCGCGCAGTACGGCTCGTGGCCCACGAAACGCGCCGCACCGAGAACGGCGGCGCGAGCACGGAGCGCGAACAGCCGCACATCGACCTGCATCTGGAGCAGGCCGCGTCGTCGAGCCGCTTCAGGAAGTACGACGGGAACGTGCCGGCGCTGACCGCGTACCGCGACGTGTCGAGCAGCACGACGTTCGGGAGGTGCGCCGTCGCCTCCCGCGCCAGACGAAAGCGCACGGCGAACGGGAACACCGACCGATCCTCGCGGACGACGAAGAGGTAGAGGTGATCCACCTGCCGGGCGGCCGTCTCGACGAGGTGCAGATGGCCGAGCGTGAACGGGATTGCCGTTGACGACGACGGCGCCGTTTCGTCCGGGACGCACCAGCGCTCGGTGCGTGTCGAGGTATTCCCCGATCCCGAGGCCGATCTCCAAGAGAGCTGCCATCCCGTGCGTGACGAGGAGTCGGAAATTGAGTCGTTCGAAGGATGGGGCGTGCTCGGGGCGGGTGTAGACGAAAAACGTCTCATGCCCTGCATTCATGCCCCGCTGCATGAGCAGCGTGACGAGTTCTCCCAGCGCGTCCCCCCCCTGCTGGCTGGGGGCGATCGCCAGCATCTTGAGCACGTACCCTGCCCGTGAGCCGGTGGCGACCAAGCGCTCACCGTCGTAGAGCCCCACGATGTCGTCGGCGTCGGTCTCGAATCGCAGCCCCTCCGATTCGATGAGCTTGCGCGCCTCGAGCCGATCGCGCTCTGACAGCAGGGGAACCGCTCCCGTCATCGAACCCTCGCGTCACCCGTCTCGTCGCACGCGCCGACGGCGCGTGCGACGACGCCCACAGCCAGTTACGCCGCCCCCTCGGCCGCGGCCCGGGCCGACTGGAACTGCTTCGCCTTGGCCAAGAGCGTCGGCAGGAACAGGAACAGCACTGCGCCCACAAGCAAGGCAAGCGAGATCGGTTTCGTGAAGAAGATGAGATTGCTTCCCTTGGAGATGATGAGCGCCTGCCGGTAGGCCTGCTCCATCCGCCCCCCGAGGATGAGACCCAGAATGAGTGGCTCGATGGGATACTTGTTCCGGCGGAGGTAATAGCCGAGCATGCCGGCGCCCGCGGCGAGAAGCAGGTCCACCGAGCTGTAGGACAGCGACCAGACCCCGATCGTGGAGATCACCAAAACGATGGGCATCAGGTACTTGGCCGGCACCGACATCACGCGGGCGAAGACGTTCACCAGAGGCCAGTTGAGGATGAGGAGCAGCGCGTTGCCCACATACATGCTGGCGATCAATGCCCAGACCATGGCCCCGTGCTTCTGGAAGAGCAGCGGCCCCGGAGTGATGTCCAGCATCATCAGGGCGCCCAGCATGACTGCGGTGGCACCGCCGCCCGGCAGTCCCAGGGTGAGCAGGGGAACCAGGGAGGCCCCGCTGGCCGCGTTGTTGGCCGCCTCGGGGCAGGCCACCCCTCGGATGTCTCCTGTACCAAGTCGTTCGGGATTCTTGCAGATCCGCTTTTCCAGGTTATAGGCAATGAACGTGGACAGCGTGGCACCGGCCCCGGGGAGCATGCCCACCAGGAAGCCGAAGAACGTCCCTCGGAACACCGACGGCAAGCTGTACTTGAACTCCTCCCAGCTGAGCCAGATTCGCTCAGCCTTGATGATCTCCGCCCGGGTCCCCTCGCGTACTTCGATGGCCGTGACGATGACCTCGGTAAACGCGAACATCCCGATGGCCACCACCACGAAGTCGATGCCGTCCTGGAGGAAGGGATTGCCGAAGGTATACCGGGGGGCGCCGGAAACGAGGTCGATGCCGACCGTGGCAATCATCAGGCCGAAGCAGGTCGTGATCACGGACTTGACGACATTGGTGCCGGTCAGGCTCGCCACCGTGGACAAGCCGAAGACCATCAGGGCAAAGAATTCCGCGGGGCCGAAGTGAAGAGCGTAGCCGGCCACCGGGGCGCCCACCAGAGTTAGCACGAGAACGGCAAAAGTCCCGGCGATGAACGACCCGATGGCGGCGATGGCCAGGGCCGGTCCCGCCCGGCCCTGCAGCGCCATCTTGTTGCCGTCCAGGCAGGTGATGACCGAGGCGGACTCCCCCGGGATGTTCACCAGGATCGAGGTGGTGGAGCCTCCGTACATGGACCCGTAGTACACCGATGTGAGCAGGATCATGGCGGTCGCCGGGGGCATGCTGAAGACCAAGGGAATCAGCATGGCGAGGGTGGCCGTCGGTCCCAGACCTGGAAGCACGCCGATCAGCGTCCCGACCAGGCATCCCACCAGGGCGATCAGCAGGTTCATGGGCTGGAGGGCCACCGCAAACCCGTTCAGGAGGTGCTCGAACATGGGGGCTACTCCTTCACCTTAGTCGCGGTTGAGGCGTCGCACCGAGAGCGGTCGAGCGTGCGTCGGGGTCGGCTCGCGTCACTTCAACAGCGATTCCAGTACGCCGAGCGGCAGTCGGACGTTCAGTCCCTTGGCGAATCCGAGGTGGATCACCGTCGTCACCACGAGGGCGAGACCCAAGACGACCCACCAGCGCGTTTCCCCCAGGAGGAACGTGAACACGGCCAGCAGGACGAATGTCGCCACCGGAAAGCCGACGAACGGCATGAAAGCAAGGTAGCCCACGACCACGATCCACATGGTGTAAAAGTGCCAGTCGGTGGTGAGCCGCGTCCAGAGACCCTTTGCGGGGGTTGGGCGTTCCTCCGCGCGCCCTTCTGCCGCCGGCTGCCGCCGGTGGGCCAAAAGGTCGGCAGGCGAGACGAGCAGCCACAGGCCGGCCAGCGCGAAGACGATCCCCAGGAGGTACGGAAACGTCGTGGGTCCTGGCACGCCGGGCATCTGGAAGAGATCGGGGACGTTGTGGGCTTCCCACAGATAACCACCGGCCACCAAGAGGATGGCCAGCCCTTCGAGGCGGTTGCGTCTTCTGCCCTTCACGGAAGCGCTCACGAGAGTCACCCTCACGTTGCCGTCCCCGCGCCGCCGCGACGCGTCGCCGCGACGCGGGGACGGACATAGGATACGTATGACCCCCCGAAAGGCATGGTGCCGGGGGGCCGCCAGCTCGACCTACTTCAGGAAGCCGAGCTCCTTCAGCAGTGATTGCATGGTGGCCGTCTCGTCCTTCACGAACTTCACGATGTCGTCGCCGAACTTGTAGGTCGGCTCCCACCCCAGCCGCTCACGGTTGGTGTCCCACTCCTTGCTGGCCACCATCTTCTGGATCGCGCCGGACCAGAACGCCACCGCCTCCGCCGGCACGCCCGGCGCCATGTAGAGTCCACGCCAGATGGGGAAGGCAACCTTGACGTTCTGCTCGTAGGTGGTGGGGATGTCCTTAAACTTGGTGGAGCGCTTCTCGGACAAGAGGCCCAGGCAACGGACCTTTCCGGCCTCAAGTTGGCCCGCAGCTTCCGAGAGGTCGATGGCGGCGACGTCCGTGTGCCCCCCCAGGAGAGAGGTCATCGCCTCCCCACCGCCCTGGAACGGAACGTACGACACCTTCGTCGCGTCCACACCGATCGCCTTGGCAAACACGGCGGCCTTGATATGGTCCAGGCTTCCCGGGGCCGAGCCGCCCGCGAAGGTCGCGGCTTTCGGGTCCTTCTTGAGGGCGGTCACGAGGTCGGCGAGGGTCTTGTACTTGGAGTCGGCCTTGACGAAGAACCCGCCGATCTCGGCACCGACCTGTGCCAGCGGAATGACATCGTTGTAGGTATGAGCGGTCCGCTTCATGGCGATGGTGAGCGTGAGGGCGTTGGAGGCGGCCACCAGGAGGTTGGTGTCCCCCTTCCGCTTGGTGATGACGTTGGCGATGGCCACCGCGCCGCTGCCTCCCGGCATGTTGGTAACGTACATGGTCTCCTTGGTGATACCGGTTTTCTGGAGAACGGCGGCCGTCGTGCGGCAGATAGCATCCCAGCCCCCGCCGGGGTTCGAGGGAGCGATGCATTCCATCTGCCCCTTGGGCTCCCAGGCCGCGTCCGCGGGCCCATGCAATGCCAACACCCCCGCAACAATCGCGAGCAGCAACCACCCAATCGTCTTCATGCGTGTTCCTCCTTGTTGAGGTAGTCGGGACAATCAGGATGTGACGCGCTGAAAACCTATCCTCGGACCGCGTCCGGCCCGGCCGGGCGCGAATCTGACCTCCGTCAAGACGAACGGCAAGCGTCCCACCGGGCCCGGACTACACTCTTCGAGCGCCTGTCGGCTTGGAGCCGGTCGCACTGCCCCGGCGAAGGACTCGAGGCGCAGGCGCGTCCGGGGCGGCCCACGGCGTGCGGGATCGTGCACCCGTTCTTTCGGCCGCTCCATTTCCCGAGGTGTACGCGCGCTTCGCCGCCTGCAGGTGCTGTCTCACCAGCGATTCGGCCTTCACGCTGTCCTTCGCGATGATGGCGTGCAGAATCTCCTCGTGCTCTCGAAACGCCTCCAACATTCTGCCTTCGTGCTTGCTCATGGCGGCGAAGCGAAAATGGTGGAGATGCTCGCGGTAGGTGTTGATGAGTCGGATCAGTCTGGGCATCTTACAGGTTTCGATTAAGAGGTCGTTGAATGTCTGATTCCACTCGAAATGCGCGCTGAGGTCCTTGCTGTGCAGATTCAAGCGCATCTTATCGACGATCGCCTTGAGCTGGTTGATCTCTTCTTGAGTGACGTGGCTGATGGTGTAATGGATCGCCAATGCCTCGAGCGCTTCGCGGATCGAATACAGCTCGATCACGTCGTCGCGATTGAAACCGACGACGCTGGCTCCCTTGCAGGGCGCGTGCGCGATCAATCCCTCCGATTCCAACCGTCGGAGCGCTTCGCGGATGGGAGTCCGGCTGACCTGCATCTTCCCGGCGAGCTCTTCTTCCACCAATCGCGTGCCCGCCTTGAGTTCCCCCGCGCAGATCGCCCGGTAGAGCGTCTCATACACCAACTGGCGAACCGACTTTCCCCGGCTGAATTCGGAGAACTGCATTCGCACTGACCTCGTCGGGCGGCCACCGCCCATCCCGCTTCTGTATCCTGTATACAATCCGTATGCATAATGGGATCACGAACAGGCCGTCCCTGTCAACGGGGTTCCAGCCAGTGGTACTGTCCATGGGCCGACCGGAGGAGTCAGAGCCTTCGAGCGTTCGCCGTTCGCCCCCAGCGCGGCGTCCCCACATGCGTCCACCAGGCAGGCCGCTGGAGGATCCGCGCCGCGTGCGCCCATCTGGAACGGCCCGCGCGAGGAGGCCGCCCGATCCGGCTTGCCCGGCCGATCGGCGACCAACCAACCAGGGGCGGCTCCGCTGGAGCCGCCCCTGGTTGATGCATGGAAATCGAGCTGTCGCCTACCGACCCTAGAGGCTCAGGCCTGCCGATCCTGCCCTCACGCGCTGGTCAGCCCGCGTCTGCCGAACGTTGCATTCCCTCCCCGTGACCGTCTGGCGGTCGCCGATGAAAGCTCGGCGTC
>CAVOIV010000066.1:0-255672 GCA_963695995.1 uncultured Methylomirabilota bacterium | reverse complement strand
ACCGGCTCCCGCACATCCTCGGGAAGCCGCCCCCGGACCCGAGCCACCTTGTCGCGTACGTCCTGCGCGGCGGCTTCTACCGGCCGTTCGAGATTGAACTCGAGCGTGATATTGCTGAACCCTTCCTGACTCGCGCTCGTAAGGGTCCGAAGACCCTCCACCGTGCTCAACTCCTCCTCCGAGAATGTCGGTGACCGCGGATTCCACGACCTGGGGATTCGCACCCTCCAACTGAGTGCTGACGGAGACGATGGGCGGGTCGACATCAGGGAATTCCCGGACGGCGAGCCTGGGTGTATCCGATGGCGCCGAAGAGGACAAGCGCCAGACTGATCATGCTGGCCAGCACGGGGCGACGGATGGAGAGATCGGAGATTTTCATGGGGTACCCGCTGCGGTAGTAGCACTGGATACTACGGGTCACCACTTACACCATCAAACGCATGCTCGTTGCCCTACGAAACGCAGTGCCGGGAGATTCAGCACCACGCACACTTATCTAGTCGTACAAGGCGGAGTCTTTTCGACAGGGGACGGCCTGGAACTGCGGCGGGAACAGGGCCCTGGGAAGGGAACTGAGTGCATTACCTTCCCGTGGCGTGGCCTCCACGCTTCACTAACGCCCGGTCGATGATGGGCCCGCACATGAGGACGATCATGGCGTTTACGACCACGCCGATGAGCGCCGACACGAACGTCAGCGCGCCCAGGATGAGCGTTGCGCCGATCCCCGCGAGTATTACTCCGAGCCAGTACCCCATGCCGGCCTCCATCGAATCGGTTTTTCGGAAGGGCAGTAGGTTAGTCCCGAGGCATCGCTTCCCGCAACCCGTCTGACGGGATTCTCACACGACTCCAGCCGAGCCGAGGTCATCACATGCGCGCATCACCGCTCGTCGCACTTATGCTCTCACTGCCTCTCGTCCTGCAGGCTCAGGAAGCCAAGCATGCTCACGATGACGCCGACCATGCCGTCGCCGGCGGGGGAACCCTGCCGGCGGGCTGGACGGCCCGCGCCGACGACAAGGCCGATCTCGCCAATGTCAAGGTGGCGCCCATGGGCGGAGGCATCCATGTGACCCTCGGTCCGGCGATCATCCTCTACAAGCCATCCACCGCGGGGAAAGGCCCGTTCCATACCCTCGCGACGTTCACCCTGACCAAGCCGACGAAGCACCGGGAGGGTTACGGACTCTTCGCCGGTGGGCATGATCTCGAGGGCGCAGCGCAATCCTATGTGTATTTCCTGATCGGGCAGGACGGCACGTACTTGATCAAGCGGCGTGATGGAGAGAAGACGACCGATCTCAGCAAGGGGTGGGTAGCCAACCCTGCCGTCAACAAAGCCGACGCGAAGGGGACGTCCACCAACAAGCTCGAGATCGACAACAAGCGCGACCCGTCGAAGATCGAGTTCCTGGTCAACGGGAAATCAGTGTACAGCACCGACCCCAAGACGCTGAATCTCGACGGGATCGTGGGGCTGCGGGTGAACCACAACATCGACGTGCACGTCGAAGGGTTCGACGTGCACCGGTAGCGCTCAGGATGCGGGTTGGCCTTGAGCCTGGAGAACGCGGCGGGCGGCGTACGATACGACGCCCGCCGCGTCGTGCGTGAGCCGCTCGAGAGTGTCCCGAGAGATGGTCGAGCCGGAGAGGCCGAGCGCGGTGACCGCCGCCAGTCGCTGCCAGGTGTTGTAGCCCTTCCGCCGGAAGAATTTCTTGGGACTGAGCGCGACCTCGGCGAGCGCCGTGGTCGCTTCCGACGTACCCACCCGGCCCAGCGCGGAAACGCTGGCATGCCACACATCGCGATCCCGCTCGGTCTGAAGCGCCGCAACCAGGAGCTGCGCGAGCGCCCCGCCCCGCCAGACGGCGATGGCATCGGCCGCCGCGGCGCGGGTTCTCGGATCAGGACTCTCGAGCGCACGGCGAAGCGGTTCGGACGCGGGGCCCTGATGGATCTCGCCGAGCGCGCGGACCGCGGCCGTGCGGATGCGCTCGTCCCGATGCTCCACGAGCGGCTCCAGTTCGGCGACGCCCTCCGGCAACCCCAGGCGGCCGAGCAGCGCCACACCGTGCCGGATCTCGTGGGCCTCCCGGCCGGCCAGAAGCGGCGTCACCAGCGCGTACGTCTCGGGCATGCCACCGATGACGTCGTAGTAGTAGCCGCGCACCCCGATCGCATCGCCCTGGCGGAGCCGGTCCATGACCGCTTGCGCGGCCTCGATCCCGATGAAATGGAGCACCGTGGTGACCGCGGATCGGGTGATGGGATCGCGCTCGCCGGTATCGATGAAGCCCGCGATGGCCCGGCGCGAGATGGCCTTGCGAACCCGGGTGATGAAGGCTTGGCGCTCCGGAGCGGGAACTCGTGGAGCGAGCCGGACCAGGGCGAGGGTAGCGAACAACGCAGACTCCCACGCATGAGCCGGCACATGTTGGCCCAGCGTCGTGAAGAGCTGAGAGATCGTCTCGCGCTGGTCGTCGATGAGCTGCGCGCGCCGCTCGCCGGTGACCCGGCGATCGACGGCGTTTCGACGCTCGGGCCCGGTCCAGCGCTTGCGGCCCGCACGACGGTCGTCCCACTGCCGCCGCTCGGAGCGGCGGTTGTCCGGCGAAAAGGTGGATGTCACCTGAAAGCCGGAGGCCGTCTCCGCCATCGCGACGGCAACGGACGATGCCGCGAGCAGCGGAACGAGGTCGACCCGGACCATGGGCGTGCTGGGAATCGGAGTGACGTCATGAGAGAGCGCCCGCGCCAGCGCCAGCAGCTCGTGCGCCTCGGCGCCGGCGGCGATTCGAATGGATTCGACCTGCCGGGCGAGAAGCCGGCCCTTGAGAGAGAATTCGACCGGGGAGACGGACCACTCCGCCCCGGCCTCGACATCGACCGGCTCGTACGCCACCGCGGCGATCGAGGCCGTGAGGGCCAGATCCTGCGCCGCGTCGTTTCCCGGTTCGAAGCGAAGGAGAGCGACGAGATCGCCGAAGCGTTTGATGAAGGTGGACTTGTGGTCCACGCCCCGACCCTCGTTCAAAGACACCCGCCAAGGTGCATCCGCCGCATCAACTTTGCAACTCTGGAGCGCTCACCGTGCCGCCGCGGCATGGTGCAGACACCTGCAGATGGTGACGCCACCCGTGCGGTCCTAGATTCGTGCATCCCAACCCGATCCGCAGGCCCATGACCGACGCGCACGACCAGCTGGCCGCCGCGCTGGCGGACCGATATCTGGTGGAAGAGGAGCTGGGCCGTGGCGCCAGCGCCACGGTCTTCAGGGCCCGCGACCTCCGGCACGACCGTCGGGTCGCTCTCAAGGTGCTTCACTCCGCGCTCGGTGCCGCGCTCGGCGTCGAGCGTTTTCAGCGTGAGATCCGGACCCAGGCCCGGTTGCAGCATCCGCACCTGTTACCGCTGTTCGACTCGGGGAGGCCGCCGGCCGGCTCGTCTACCGATGCCGTACGTGGAGGACGGGGTCGCTGCGGGACCGGCTGACTGCGACGTCGGAAGGATTGCCGCTGGGGCAGGTCGTGCAGGTGGCGAGAGAGGTCGCCTCGGCGCTCGGCTACGCCCACGCGCTCGGCATCGTCCACCGCGACCTCAAGCCCGAGAACATCATGTTCTCGCCAAGCGGCGAAGCGATCGTGACCGACTTCGGAATCGCATACGCGGCCGACCGCGACGCGCGAAAGGCGGGCAACGACACCGGCAGAATCACCGAGCGGGGCGCGGCGATCGGAACTCCTCTCTACATGAGTCCAGAGCAGGCCTCGGGCGACGACGACGTGGACGGGCGGGCGGATCAGTACTCCCTGGCGGTCGTGCTGCACGAAATGCTCACGGGAGCGACTCCATTCACCGGCCGGAACGCACGAGCGATCCTCTCGAAAAAGCTGACGGAGACGTCCCCGCCTGTTCGACAGCACCGCCCCGACGTGCCGCCCGAGGTCGAGACGGTGCTCACGCGCGCGTTGAGCCGCCATCCCGCCGACCGCTACGACACGGTCGAGGAGTTCACCTCCGCGTTTGCGGCCGCGGCCACCCCGCTCGCCACACCGGCCCCACGTCCCAGCCGGCTCGCCGGCAGGAGCTGGCGGGCGATGGTGTTGGGCATCGGGCTTGTCGCGGCTGCTGCGGGAGGTCTGCGTCTCGAACACCATGATTCGCCGACGCCGGAGAAGCAGGGCAGCAAGGTGCTCGTCGTCCTTCCGTTCAAGAACCTGGGCCCGGGGGCCGACCAGTACTTCGCCGATGGGCTCACCGAGGAGCTCACCAGCCGGCTGGCCGGGCTCTCCGGCCTCCGGGTCATCTCCCGGACCAGCGCCGACCAGTACCGGACCAGCGCCAAGTCGCTCCGGGCCATCGGGGCCGAGCTGGGGGCGGGCTACGTGCTGGAGGGGAGCGTGCGGTGGGAGCGGAGCGCGGCGGGGAGCCCGGGGCGGATCCGGGTGACACCACAGCTGATCGCGGTGCAGGACGACAGCCACCTGTGGAGCCAGGTGTACGAGGCGGAGCTGACCGAGGTGTTCGGGGTGCAGAGCCAGATCGCGGAGCAGGTGACGACGGCCCTGGACGTGGCGCTGCGGGGCCAGGAACGGACGGCGCTCGCCAGGGGCGGCACCCGCAGCCCCGAGGCTTACGATCTCTACCTGCGGGGCAACGAGTACTTCGGCCGGAGCTACGACCGCAACGATCTGCTCGGCGCGGTGGAGCTCTACCGCAAGGCGGTCGGGCTCGATTCGAGCTTCGCGCTCGCGCTAGCCAAACTCTCCCGCGCGCATGCCGCCATGTACTGGTTCTATCATGACCGGACCCAGGCCAGGCTGGACGACGCGAAGCGCGCGGTGGACGCCGCATTGAGAGCGGCCCCCGATCTGGCGGAGAGCCACATCGCACTCGGGTATTACCACTACTGGGGCGAACGGAACTTCGACCGTGCCTTGAGCGAGTTCGAGTCGGTGCAGCGCACCCAGCCGGGCAACGCCGACCTCCTCCACGCGATCGGCTACGTGCAGCGCCGGCTCGGCCGCTGGGAGGAAGCGACCGTGAGTCTGGAGGAAGCCCGCCGCTACGATCCTCGCTCCCCGGTCACCACCCTCGATCTCGCCGATACCTACATCTCGCGCCGGCGTTACGCCGACGGCGAACCCCTGATCGACCGCGCCATCCAGCTCGCTCCCGACTGGGCCAGTCCGTACGCCAACAAGGCGATGCTCTACCTCCTCTGGCGGGGTGACCGGGAGCGCTCGAGAGCCGTGGTGGGACAGGCCCTGAGCCGGGTGGGACCCGGACGCCTCGCGCAGGCGCTGACGATCGCGGACGGCATCTCCGCGTCGCTCCTGACGGCCGACACGCTGTTCGGGCCCGCCGTGGACGCGGTGACGGCCGAGGCGTTCGAGGGGGACACCGCGCGGTTCTTCATGTTCAAGGCCGAGGCGGCGGGATTTCGGGCGCAGCACGACGGCGAGCGGCGATACGCGGATTCAGCCAGACGATTGCTCGAAGCGAAAGTGCGCGACCATCCGGACGACGCCAAGGTGGCGGTGCGGCTGGGTCAGGCGTACGCGCGGCTCGGTCTCAAGGACAAGGCGATCGAGCTCGGACGGCGTGCGGTCGCGCTCACTCCGGTGTCGGCCGACGCCAACTCGGGACCGTTCATTGCCACGCATCTCGCCGAGATCTACATGCTCGTGGGAGAGCTGGATCAGGCGGTCGCCACGCTCGAGCCACTGCTCGCGGTGGCGAGCTGGATCTCGCCGGCGGAGCTGAGAGCCGACCCGGTGTGGGCACCGCTGAGGGAGAACCCGAAGTTCAGAGCGCTCTCGAGGCAATGAGCGCTAGCCGCGAAGAGCCGGCGAAGCGATATTGGCGCGTCTCTTCCCCATCATCGAACAGGGCGTGCACCGCGTGGCCGAGCCGCTCGAACGTCTGAAGACCGCTCTCGCCGACCGGTATCGCCTCGAGCGCGAGACTGGGCGCCGGCGGCATGGCGACCGTCTACCTCGCGCACGATCTCAGGCACGACCGGAAGGTCGCGGTCAAGGTTCTTCGGCCCGAGCTGGCCGCGGTCATCGGCGCCGAGCGGTTCCTGAGCGAGATCAAGACCACCGCGAACCTGCAGCACCCCCATATCCTGCCGCTGTTCGACTCGGGTGCCGGCGGACGGTTTCCTCTTCTACGTCATGCCGTTCGTCGAAGGCGAATCGCTGCGCGATCGGCTCGATCCGCGAGAAGCAGCTTCCGCATCGACGACGCCGTGCGGATCGCGAGCGAGGTCGCGAGCGCGCTCGACTACGCCCACCGTCACGGCGTCATCCACCGCGACATCAAGCCGGAGAACATCCTGCTCCACGACGGCCAGGCGCTGGTGGCCGACTTCGGCATCGCCCTCGCCGCGAGCAAGGCCGGTGGCACGCGGATGACCGAGACCGGCATGTCGCTCGGCACGCCGCACTACATGAGTCCGGAGCAGGCGATGGGTGAGCGGGAGATCACCGCGCGGAGCGACGTGTACGCGCTGGGCGGCGATCACCTACGAGATGCTGATGGGCGAGCCGCCGTTCACGGGGCCCACGGCGCAGGCGATCGTCGCCAAGGTGATGACGGAGAAGCCGGCACCGATCCGGAGCCGGCGCGAGACGGTGCCGAGGGAGGTAGAGGACGCCGCCCTCACCGCGCTCGCCAAGCTCCCCGCCGACCGCTGGTCGAGCGCCGCCGAGTTCGGCGCGGCGCTTCGCGGGAACGCTCCGGGACGATCGACGGTCGTCACTCCCGCCGTGGCGCCGATGACGACGGTGGTCGCGGGAAGTCGCGCGGCGATGTGGATCGCGGTGGCGGTGGCGGCGGTCGCCACAGCGGCGGCATCGCTCCTCGCCTTCCGTCCTTCGCGCCAGCCAGCGGCGCCCGTCACCCGACTGTCGCTCGACCTTCCGGACCTTCGCGTGAACATTCCGGCCTATTACGGCTCCGCCATCACGCTGGCCCCGGATGGCTCGCGCATCGCATTCGTCGCTCAGCCTACCGGCGCGCCGGGAAGGCTGATGGTCCGCGAGCGCGGCGAGCTGGAGTCCCGGGTAATCGAGGGCACCGAGGGGGCCGACGGGCCCTTCTTCTCTCCGGACGGCCGCTGGATCGGGTTCACCGCGCAGGGAAAGCTCTACAAGGTTGCGGTGAGGGGTGGAGCGCCAATCTCCTGTCGGACTCCTCCGCCGGCAACCAGGCATCGGGCACGTGGCTCGCTGACGACCGCATCGTGTTCACCAGCAACACCCGCCTCCGGATCATGTCCGCCACCGGCGGACGGATCGAGGCACTCGACCCCGCCGGATCAATCGCCTCGTCCCTGACATTTCCAACGGCGCTGCCCCGAACGGACGTGATCCTCGTCTCCGAGTGCAGCACCAACTGTATCAGGATGACGCTGGAGGCGCTCCACCTCGATACCCACGCGAGAGACACGATCCTCGACAACGCCGCGCGGGGCTGGTACCTGCCAACCGGGGATCTCGTCGCCATCCTCCAGGACGGCACACTCGTGGGCGGGCCCTTCGACCTGAAAACGCTTCGCTTCAAGGCGCCGCCGGTGCCCCTGCTCACCGGAATCCATCTCGAGATCGGCATTACACCCGAGGTAGCCATCGCGGACGACGGCACCCTCGTGTACCTGCCAAGCGCCCAGTCCGGCGACGGGACGATCGGCTCGCTGGTTGCCCGGGTGGATCGCGCCGGCAAGGCCACCGCGGTGGACCGCGATTGGAAAGAGGTCTTCAGCAGCATGGCCCTTTCCCCCGATGGACGGCGGCTGGCCGTGAGCATTCTGACGAACTCAGCCAACCAGTTGTGGGTCAAGCAGCTCGACGCGGGCCCGCTCACGCGGCTCAGCTTCGACGCATCGCTCAACTATCGCCCCGCCTGGCGACCGGACGGCCGGACCCTGAGCTATACGTCCAATCGCGAAGGGTTGAGCTCACATCTGTTCTCGATCCGGGCAGACGGTAGCAGCAAGCCGGAGCGGCTCTTTCCAGGCGACACGACACAAGTGGACGAAGCGGTCTGGTCGAAGGACGGACGCTCGGTCGTGTATCGGACCGGGGTGAGCGCAGGCTTCCGCGACGTTTACGCTCGGGCGTTGTCCGGCGACACCAGCCGCATCACGGTCGCGGCCGGATCCTACGACGAGTACATGCCGGCGCTCTCGCCCGACAGCCGATGGATCGCCTATGTGTCGCAGGAGTCGGGACGCGAGGAGGTCTACGTCCGTCCCTTCCCCGGCACCGACCGTGCGAGGTGGCAGGTCTCGACTGCCGGCGGCGTCGCACCGGCGTGGTCGCACTCCGGACGAGAGCTGTTCTACGTGAGCCGGACCGACAGCCTGGTCGCGGTCGAGGTGAGCGGGGTGCCGGACTTCAAGACCGGCGCGACCCGGGCGCTTTTCTCCACGGAGCCCTACGTGTTGTTGCTGTATCATCGTGCCTACGAGGTAACATCCGACGATCGCGGCTTCCTCATGTTCCAACGCTCGGGAATCACGGGCGCGCAGGCCAATCGGTTGACCGTGGTGCTCAACTGGTTCGGTGAGGCACGCGCGAAGATGCAGGCGCGGTAGCGCCGAGCGCTGGCCTCGGGCCTTGGCCGTAGCCATATTCTTCCGTCTCCCTCGACAGTTTCGCCGCTTTTCCCTAGTGGAGCCCGCCGCATGGCCGAGCTGCTCGACCGCCTGCACACTGCCCTGGCCGACCGCTACCGGCATCGAGCGCGAGCTCGGCGCCGGCGGGATGGCGACGGTCTACCTCGCGCAGCGACCTCAAGCACGACCGCGAAGTCGCGCTCAAGGTGCTGCGGCCCGAGCTGGCGCGCGGTGCTGGGCGCCGAGCGCTTCCTGGCCGAGATCAAGATCACGGCCCGGCTCGACCATCCCCACATCCTCACGCTCATCGACTCGGGCGACGCCGACGGCTTCCTCTACTACGTGATGCCGTTCGTGCGCGGCGAGTCGCTGCGCGACAAGCTCAAGCGCGAGAAGCAGCTCGGCCTGGACGAGGCGGTGGCCATCACCCGGCAGGTCGCGAGCGCGCTCGACTACGCCCACCGCCACGGCGTGGTGCACCGCGACATCAAGCCCGAGAACATCCTGCTGCCCGAGGGCGAAGCGATGCTGGCCGACTTCGGCATCGCGCTCGCGGTGAGCGAGGCGGGCGGCAACCGGCTGACCGAGACCGGCCTCTCGCTCGGCACGCCGCAGTACATGAGCCCGGAGCAGGCCACGGGCGACCGGCAGCTCGACGCCCGGAGCGACGTGTACTCGCTCGCGGCGGTGCTCTACGAGATGCTGGCGGGCGAGCCGCCGGTCACCGGGCCCGACCGCGCAGGCGATGATCGCCAAGCTCCTGACCGAGCGCCCGACCCGGCTTCGGGTGGTGCGAGGCGCGGTGCCCGAAGCGGTGGACGCCGCCGTGGCCAAGGCGCTCGACAAGACGCCGGCCGACCGGTTCGCCAGCGCCGGCGAATTCGCACGTGCGCTCGAAGTGAAGACGGCAACCGAGCCGACGGTCGTCGTGTCGGCGCCGCGACCCCGGCGTCGGCTGGCGCTTGGCGTCGGCGCGGCGGTGTTGCTCTGGCGGCGGTGGCGGCCGGCGTGCTCGCGAGAGGCCACGGCGCACGGCGCGAGCCGGGCTTCGCTCTGCGCGACCGCAGTCAACTCACGTTCAGCGGCTCCGTCTTCGTGTCGGCGGTGAGCGCAGACGGCAAGCAGCTGGCCTTCGTCACCCACAACTGCAGCACCAACGGCTGCTCGTACGCGGTCGAGATCCAGGACGTCGGCGGCACTGCGACGCACCGCGTGATCGACGGCGCCACGGCGGCGTACGGACTCGAATGGAGTCCGGACCGACGGAACCTGATCTTCGTCGGTACCGTCGAGCGGCCGCTACGGATACTATCCTCGTCTCGGCGCTCGGTGGTCCGCCGCGGTATCTCACGTCCGGCGCCGCGATGTTCTGGGCCGGTGGCGATTCCCTGCTGGTCGGTCCGCAGGTCAGCGGCGGCGATTCCGTTTTCCAGGTGAAGGTCACGTCGATCGACGGAACGGTCAGCGACAGCATTCGTGTCCCGGGGCCCGGACTCGGTCTGACCGGCCTCAGCGTGTCGCCTGGCGGCCGCTGGATCGTGGGGCTTGTGGTGCGGGGGTCCCGTGGATTCTGGCAGGTCTTCGATCGCCAGGGGAAGGTGGCCGACCACGTCCTCAACACCTGCACCTGTCCGGGACGTATCACACGCGACGCGCTCTGGCTCACCCGCGCCGGGCAGCGGGGTCGAGTCGATCGTCCGCATCGGCATCGATCCGGCGAAGGGCCGCCTGGCGAAGGATCAGGACACGATCCTCACCGGCGCCTTCAACAACTTCAGCGTCACCGCCGACGGCGGGAACGCTCGTCATCGACGACGGGACCCAGGACTTCACGCTCTGGGGGCTCGGCTTTCCGACGCGCTGAGTGGCAAGTTCGCAGAGTCCCAGCGGCTCATGAAGACGACCACCCGCATGCGCACCGAGCTCTCCCCGGATGGGGCCCGCGTGCTGCTCACCCGCAACGTTCCCACCAGCACCGGCGGCACTGAGCGGCGATACTCCATCCTGCCGTTCACGGGTGGAGACGAAGCCGCCCTCAACATCCCTGGCGGCGCCGACTGGGCGTTCTGGGCCGACTCGGTGACGGTTTACGTGCAGAAGCAGGTTCCCGCAGGAACCCGCATCGGCCTCGTGGACGTCCGTAACGGCGCGGTCGGCCGGTCCGCCGTCATTCCGGACTCGCTCGTGGTGGACGTTGTCGCGCTGCCGGATGGGTGGGCCTGGATTCCAGGCAGCAACGACCGAATCGCCATCCAGCGCGGTGGCAAGACCACGGAGATTCCCAAGCCGGCGTGGTTCGGGGACCTGATCATCCTGACCGCCGACCCGAAGGGTCAGAGCCTCGCGATGGTCGGGTGGAATGCGGGGACCAACGATTCGATTGGTCTCGCGGTGGTACCGGCAAGCGGTGGGACGCCGGTGATGTGGACGACGAGTTACGCCGAGCGCCCTGGCGCCACGTTCCTGAATGACGGCTCCATCCTCTTCACGCCATGGGACACGCCCGAATCGGTCGTTCTCTATAAGGTCACCGGACCAGGGAAGGTCGCGCGACTCGGGAAGGTGACGCGCCCCGTGGCCGCTGCCAGCGTATCCAGCGATCTCAAGCGCATTGCCGTGCTGGAGAGCAACTATCACGGCGACGCCTACATGAGCAGGATCGTCAGACCCTAGCGAGGCGGCGCGAAGCGAGGACGAGCACGAGCGTCAGCACGATCGTCTCGCCGACACCCGTGAGGACCGAGCCCTCGAACCCGTAATCCCCACCCGACAGCCACCCTGGTCCCGACAGCGTCGTCGTGAAAACCGACCCGAGACTGCGAACACCGGAATCGGTCATACCCAGCAGCTCGGTCGCCGCGATGTTCCAGCCCGCGTGATATCCGCACGCAAGCCAGAGTGATCCCGTCCGCAGCACAATCCAGCCGAGCAGCACACCGTTGAGCGCGGTATTGGCGAGGCCGATCGGATTGGCGCCGGGGTTGCCCGAATGACTGAGCCCGAACGCGATACCGGTCACCGTCGTCCCGAGCCAGACTCCTCCCATTTCATTGAGCAGCCGGAAGGGGTAGCCGCGATAGACGATCTCCTCCCACGAGGAGAGAAGCGCGCTCGCCCCGAGCATCGGCAAAGTCTGGCGCAGCACATCAGACGAAGAAAGTCCTGAAGCCTCGATCGTCGCGTGGCCGGTCGCGCGCAGCACGACGGTGACCACGATGGGAACGATCATGCCGAGCGCGAGCCCAATCGGGACAGCGCGTCGCCACGCCCCGCCGCCGGCCAACGCAATGAACGCGAACGAGCGATGCTCGATGAAGTGGAGACAGATCCAGGTGGCGCCGAGCGAGACTGCCATGATCCCGATACCGGTGCCGAGCATCGGTAGTGGCTGAACGACGCCGTGGATCTTCTGCTGGGGGAAGTGCACCAGAACAAAGAGGCCGGCCAGCAGCGCGGCGCCGGCAGCAAAGACGAGAAGAAACACTGCCAGCCGGGTGCCGGCTCTGAGCGTTCCGTCGGGACGCCGGAGAATGTGACGCATCGGTGCGCCCGTACGCGGGGACCCGTGCGCGTGGTTTCGCCCTGCTTCCGGTGGTCGCGAGCTATCCCGCCCGTGAGACTCCAGCCCCCGCCCCTGCGTATCCCCTTCCTGAGACAACACACCAATCACCGCATCTCGGAGGAGAAGACCTATGCGACAGAGCTTGGCGGCGATCCTCGTGCTCGCCGCCGCTACCGGCACCACTGCCGCCCACGCGCAGGCGCACGGCCGCGTCCGGCCCTACGCCGCACCGGCGGGAGTCATTCTGAACGTGCACGCGTTCGCGATGCCTGGCTTCACCATCGACGGACCCGACGCGGACACGCCGCTTGAACGTGAAGATGGGTCCGGGCATCGGTGCACAGATCGGCTACGCGTTCAGCCCACGCTTCCTGGTGTACGCCGGCGCCGACCTCGGACGGCTCGGTGCCGCGCCGGAAGACGGGAGCGGGCACTGGGGGCTCGGCATTCTCGAGGTGGGCGGGCGGATGAGCTTCCCGACGGCAAAGAGCCGGGTCGTTCCGTACGTCACCGCGGCAGTCGGCACGCGGGCGATCGCTGCAAGATCGAGGACTTTGGGGACGTCAAGCTTCACGGCATGGCCGTGAGCGGCGGCGCCGGACTGACCTACGCGGTATCCCCACGCTCGCCCTCGACGGCGGCGTCGTGCTCTCGATGGGCAAGTTCGGCAACTACGAAGAGCCGGATGGCAAGTTCGACATCAACGTCGACAACACACTGTCCACCCGCCTGCGGTTCGGGCTGGACTGGCGTCCCTGAACCGCCGTCTGACGGCGCACAACAAGGAGAAGCGCATGTACGGGATCGAGTTCAAGCGCCGGCTGCGGATTCTGGCCGGAGGATGCGGCCTGCTGCTGGCGGCCGCGTGCAGTGGGAACACGAATCTGACAGGGCCGGGCGATCATACTGCGAATGTCCGACCCGACTTCGCGACGCGAAGCTGCAAGACGCCCCGGATCATCGGTGGTCCGGTGCAGATGAAGCAGCTCGGCGCGACGGTGCTGCCGGGCGCGTGCGCGGCGCGGGCGGGTGATGTCCCGCTCCACCGCTGATGGTTGAAGAGGAGACGGCGGGCGGTGGGAGCCGGTGCTCCCGCCGCCTGCTCCCAGCGTTACTTGTCGAAGCTGTAGCGGTAGAACCTGGTGTCGAGGCGCATGCGGGGGAAATACGCCGGCAGCTTCTCCGAAGGAACCTCGACGAAGCCAGATTTCTCGTAGAAGCGATGCGCGGCCCGGAATTGTTCGGTGGTGCCCAGCAGGACGTCTCGCATTCCCGCTGCCTTGGCCCATTCCAGACACGCCCGAAGGAGTGCCGCACCGACGCCGATCGCCGCGCCGCGGTGGCTGGGCGCGACGAACATCTTCCGGAGGGCGCCCTGCTCATGGCCGATGTCGAGAAGCCCGATGGTGCCTACGACCTCCCCTCCATCCATGGCCACCCAGAAGGCCCCGCGATCCTTCTGATAGTATGCGGGAATGTTCCGCAGGTCGGGCTGCTCCTCCAGGGTGACCGGAACACCGAACTCGTCGCGCTGAATGCCCAGCACCAGCCGCTGCACCTGCTCGGCATCTTCGGGCACGAACGGACGAACGATGGCGGACATGGGCTGAGACTCGACCGGAGGCATGGGGGCGGCTGCTATCGCGGCTCGTCTACCCGGCGTGTCTGCTGACCCTGCGCGAGCATCCGTTCAGCGAAGTCCAGCCGTTCCTGTGTCTCGTTCAGCTCCTGCCGCAGATGGTGCAACTCGGCTTCGAATTGTTCGAGCGGTGTATCCAGCCGAGTCTCGAGCGGCGTTGGATTCTCGCTCTTTCTGCGATACAGACGCTGGGCCCAGAGCCCGAATGCCAGCGCGAGCCCTGCGTGAACCGCGGCATGCGGCGGAGGGGTAGCGAACGCCACCCCGATGAGGTTGGCGACACTCAGCACGGAGGCGATCGGGAACCACGTCCTCGGCTTGAAGGTCATGGCGAGATCCTGTGGAGTCTCCCCACGCGATGGAAGTCGAACCGATACCGGATACCTTACGGAGGAAGATGCCCACTCCTCCCAGGACGCGCTACCTACGCGTGTACGTCACCCTCGCCGCCTTGGTTTCGATCGGTCGGCCCGCAGTGGGGCAGCAGCCTGCGGCGGCCGCTCGACAAGCTGATACCCGACCAGTCGATACCCTCGCGCTGGCTCGCGAAGTGCCTCGCCTCATCCGAGCCAGCGCCGTGCCCGGGCTCTCGATGGCCGTGGTCCAGCGCGGCCGTGTCGTCTGGACGGGCGCGTTCGGGACGGTCAACGACAGCGCGAAGACGCCGCTCGATGCCGGAACGGTCTTCGAGGCCGCGTCCCTCAGCAAGCCGGTCTTCGCCTACCTCGTCCTCCGGCTGGCCGGCCGGGGTGAATTCGACCTCGATCGACCGCTGTACGAGCTGCTCGACTATCCCCGCATCGTGCACGACGAGCGGTACAAGCAGATCACGGCCCGCATCGTCCTCTCTCACGGCACCGGGCTCCCGAACTGGGGTGGGGAGACGATGACGCCCCGGTTCGACCCCGGCTCCGCGTACGGCTACTCGGGCGAAGGAGTCGTCTTTCTCCAGAAGACGCTCGAACACGTCACGGGTCGCTCGCTCGAGGAGCTTGCGAGGCGCGACGTCTTCGAGCCGCTCGGCATGACGCGTTCGAGTTTCGTCTGGCAGGATCGCTTTGCCGGCGATGTCGCGTACGCCAGGGACTGGTTGTGGCACACCGCGCCGGTCAATCGATACGTCGAGGCCAATGCCGCATACACGCTCGTCACGACGGCCGCGGATTACGGGCGGTTCGTAGGGGCTGTGCTGACCGGGCGCGGGCTGTCGCCGGCGATGTGGAAGAGTCTTCTCGCACCCGTTCGTGAAACGAGTCCGGGAATCTCCATCGGGCTCGGCATCAGGCTCGAGGATCGGCCGGACGGTCGCATCTTCTACCATAGCGGCAACAACGGCCGCCGATTTACCGGGTACATGATGGGCGACACTCAGGCGGGGCGCGGGCTCGTGTATTTCGCGAGCGCGGCCAATGGCACGAGCCTCGTACGGGCGCTGGGCTCGCGCGTCTTCGGGAAGGCGTATTCGCCGCGTCATTGGAGCGATTTCTACCGCTCCGACGATCCGCATCTGCTCGCGGTGCAGTCAGTCGAGCGGGCGGCGGTGGCAGGGGGAGAAGACGCGGCTCGCAACCAGATTCGCGAGATTGCCGCGAACCCCGCCACTCGGCCATCGCTCGAGGACACCTGGGAGCTCGGAGCATTTCTCGCCGGACGAGGCCTGACTGCGCTATCGATCGAAATACTCCAGAACGCCGCCGCGGACGCCCCGGATTCTGCCGCCGCCCATCTCGCGCTCGGCGGGGCGTTCGAGGCGGCCGGCGATCTCCAGAAGGCGATCGAGTCGTACCGCCACGCCGATACGCTCGAAGGCGGCTCCGGGGATGCGCCGGCGAGGATCGAATGGGCCCAGGCCCGCTTGGCGGCGCGTGAGCAACGCGTCAGCGTATCCCAACGAACCCTGGAGCGCTACGAGGGTCTGTACCAGGAGCGGGGCTAATCACGCTTCGCGAAGGTCGTCTCTACTACAGGCGTGGCGCCAACCCCGAGTCTCCACTCACACCGATGGCCGAGGACCTGTTCGAGATCGAGGCCAATCCGTCGCTTCGCGTACGCTTCGTCGCACGTGGCCAGGAGCCGGCCGACAAGCTCGTGGAGATCGACAGCGACGGAACCATCGACGAGTCGGCGAGATCGCCGAGTGCCGCACCATGAATCTTCAGTGTCGTGCTATGCCGACCCATCCGACGGGAGCTCATCGAAGACGTTCGTGCCCGAGCCGGCGCGGCTGCTCCACGTGAAGTGCTCGACAATCCGGACGCGCCCGTCGCCGCGGGACTGGACCAGGCCCACCGACCGTCCGCTGTGGATCGCACCGGAAAGCTCTCGCTGAACGTAGCGAAAGACGAGCCGGTCACCGGCGATGGTCCCTGCCAGCCACCCCCGGGCCACATTGCCGCCGGCATAGCGCGCCGCGACTCTCGAGCCTCTCTGCACGAAATGCAGCCGTGTGTCGGACCCGACGACACCGTTGGCCGCGGTCGAGCTCACGAACATCGTGACACCATCCAGACTCCGCATTGAAGCTCCCTGTCTTGTGAACGCCGTCGCTTGACAAGCGGGTGCACGACCCGCATGTAAGGGAGATTCCCCACTATTCCCTTTCTCCGGAGGAGCACCATGTACGTCGTGGTTCAGCACACCATCTCCGAGCCAGCCACGTTCTGGAACGCGGCTGACCCAAACACGATCTCGCCGGCGATCAAGCTTCACCACACGTTCCCGACGCCCGACGGCACTCATGCCGTGTGTGTCTGGGAAGCAGCTTCGGTCGATGAGCTCCGCAATCTGCTGGAGCCTCTCATTGGACGGATCAGCCGCAACGAGTATTTCGCCGTCGAGAACCGGGAGGGATTCGCCCGGCCGTCACGCGTACAACAGGCAGCGACGGCAGGCCGATAGGACCGGCCGAAGAGCCGCCCTCTACTCGTCTCGATGCACCCCGCCGGGCGAGAAGGCGGGGAGACACACGGCCACGTACTCCGCGCCATCCGGGTCGGGTGTGCTGTAGCGCACCCACTCGCCGGGTGACGTCATAACCGCCTGCCCGGCCGCGACCATCAACTCCCCGCCCTCGTACTCCACACGCAGTCGCCCGCGCAGCACGACCGTGATCTCCTGGAACTCCGGGCGTTGGCCAGGCTCCTGCCAGCCGCCCGGCGAGACCATGCGTGCCACGCTCACCGCGGCATGTCCGGAATTCACGCGCCCCACGTACTCCTCGATCCGCTTCGGCTTGTTCCCCGCGGCCTCGATGATCGTGGGCTGCTCGACGAGTCTGGGCAATTAGGACCTTTCGCGTTACCGCCGCAACGCCAGGACGACTCCGATGATCATCAGCACCGCTCCCGCCAGTCGCGATGGTGTGACCGGAACCTCCAGCGAGCGCATCAATCCAAAGTGGTCGATAGCCAGCGCCGCGAGGATCTGGCCGGTGACGATCAGGGAGATGGCGGCGCCGACTCCCAGGCGGGGAGCGAGAAACGTGATGGTGAAGACATAGAAGGCGACGATCAGCCCGCCGCTGTAACTCCACCACGGCGCACTTCTGAGCTCGGCCCAGGGCGGCAGTGGCGCTCCGGAACTCATGACGGCGAGCAGGCTGATCGCGCAGGCCACCAGGAACAGGGAAAGCGCCGCGAACGGGATGTTGCCATGAGTCGAGCGACTCAGCGCAGCGTTCGCGGCCGCCTGCACCGGAATGAGGGCCCCACTCACCAGGGCCAGGAGCCAGAGAAGTGGTAGCGCTCTCATCAGCCCGTACCCCGAATCATGTGCCACAGCTCCGCGGCGGCCGCAATCGCGAAACCGATGGGAAGAGCGATGACGAGGCTCGACCAATGGCCGTGTTCGCCGAAGATCTTCCCCCCGGCACGACGCCCCGGCAGGACCGCCCACCAGCCGGCGAGAGCGAGAACCAGGTCGAGCCCGAGTCGGGCTTCGGCGCCGGAGGCACGAAACGACCAAGTGCCGAGCCAGACGGCGCATACCACGGCGGCACGCACCAGGGATGTCCGATGGACACGGGCCTCGTCGGCGGTGACCGCAGGAACCTGGGACTCGCCTTCCATCTCTGCCTCGCTCGTGAGAGGAGCTTGCAACCTATTTCTCGCTTGCGCCCTTGGCGAGCGGCCGAACCGCACGTAGTCCGGCCTCGCGCTGAACCGCTTGTTGAAGCGTTTCTCGACGACCGCGCGATACCGGGGATCGTCCGGGCCGACCCTGCCGGATGCGTGAAGCGGGGTGTCGGTTGTCTGGCGTGCAGTCATCATCTCCTCTGCAGTGCGCGCGTGCCGCGCGCGATGTGATCGCCGATTCGCCTGGCTTCCAGCGCGATCTCGCGAAACATGCCGGTCGCCGACACGCGGTACCCGCAAAAATACAGGCCCGGCACGGGCGACTCACATCCACTCGACGCCGGCGTACCCTCTGCACCGAGCGCAGCCGAGGCATCGCTGAGGAATGCATCGACTCGTGGACGATACCCGGTGGCCAGGATCACGGCGTCGAAGTGTCGATGGCTTCCGTCCGTGAACGTGACTCCATCGTCGGTCAACCTTTCAATGCCGGGACACACGGTGATCCGGCCTTGCTTGATCAGCCCGATCGTGCCGACGTCGATCAGCGGTATGTGCGCGTCACGATGTATCTGAGTCATCGGCCCCTGTGCCGACGTGCGCAGCCCGAATCGGCTGAGGTCTCCGACGACGGCACGCAGGATCGGCGCGTTCAGCGCATCCGCCAGCCGGGGCGGCAGCTTCTGCTGGAGGATCGCAATGGAAAGGATCGGAATACCGAGCAACTCGCGCGGGATGACATTCACCGGACCTCGTACGGCGAGACTGGGCCGGGCGCCGTGCTCATGCAGGTCGATGGCGATTTCGCCGCCGGAGTTGCCGAAACCGACGACGAGCACGTCCTGGTTCCTGAAGGGCTCGCCATCCTCATACTGCGAGCTATGCAGCAGACCGCCCCGAAACGACGATTGTCCTGGCCACGTCGGGAGGTAAGGCACCCGGTTGTAGCCGGTGGCGATCACGAGATTCGGCGTGTGGTACAGTGAGTCCTGCGTGCTGGACGTCCCAATGCCCGTTCGCCCGCTGCGCCGCGCCGACCTCCTGACCGAACCGGATCTCGAGCTCGAGGTCCCTGGCATACGCCTCCAGATACTCGATCACCTGCAGGCGTGACGGATAACGCGGGTAGTCTCGGGGATAGCCGGAATACGGAAGCTCGGAGTGTGCCTTGTCGGTATGCAGGTGGAGCCGGCGGTAATGCCGCCGCCACGCGGATGCCACCTGGGTGCTTCGTTCGAGTATCAGATAGGGCGAGCCCGCCCGTTTGAGGCAAGCTCCAACCGCCAGTCCGGCCGGGCCGGCCCCGACGATGACCGTATGACAATGAACGGCGCCCAGTATGACCTCTTCGACACCTTTATGAGCGATGGCTCGTCGTGACAACAGTCCACACTTCATCAGTATACCACGCACGCCCCCAACGAAGGGCAACGATGACGCACCTGATCCGACGCGTCCGTTCGGGCATGGCAGGCATCCTGCTCGCCGGGCTCACTCCCGCCACGGGCGCGGGCCAGACCGAGAACGTTGCCCTGACGACGGACTCCTGGATCGCGACCGACAGCGTCCGATCCCTGTCGTATCTGGGACGCCCTTCGCTCTACATCAATCGAGGTGTCGCGCTCGCACGTGGTGCGTCGATGGAGAACGGCACCCTGGAGCTCGACGTAGCGGCGAGCGACACCACCAACTTCCTCGGCGTCGCATTCCGCGCCGCGAACCCCCGGTTCTCCAACGTCCTGTTCCTCAGGCCCGGAGCAAGCGGAACCCAGGAAGCGATCCAATACGGACCCGCGTTCAACAGTCTGGGCGTCGCCTGGCAGGTCTACCATGGTGAAGGCGCCAACGCTGTCGCGGACATCCCGCGCAATCGCTGGGTCCATCTTCGAATCGAGCTGGATGGTCCAGTCGCGCGGCTCTACGTGGATACCGCGACGACGCCGACGCTCGTGGTACCGCGCGTGGTCGCGTCGGGTGGCGCGGGCCTGGGCGTCTGGACGGGCGCCTTCGGCCGCGGCGCGTACTTCTCCAATATCCGCTACTCCGTCGCGCGGGCATCGTCATCCGCGTCGCCTGCGCCGGCTCCGCCGCCGGGGACCATCCTCGGCTGGGAAATTTCGAGCCCGGTCGAAGTCGCCGACTTCACACCAGAGTCCCTTCCCAGCCTCGGCCGGGTCACGTGGCAACGCGTCGAGGCCGAGCCGGAGGGATTCGTGCTGATCAACCGCTACCGCGAGGCGCCGGTCGGCGGCGTGCCGAGGGACAGCACAGGAGCCGTCATGGTGGACAGCGTCATGACGGGCAAGATCGAGGGGTCGCGCGTCGTCTACGCCCGGACCACCATCACCGCTGCGCGTGATGAGACGAGACGGTTGCAGTACGCCTACAGCAATGGCGTCGTGATCTACCTGAACGGCCGGCCGCTCGCCTTTGCGATGAACCCTGGTGGGCTGCGAAGCAACCTCGGCGTGATGGAGAAAGCGGGCGACGCGGTCTACCTGCCGCTCAAGCGTGGAAAGAACCAGGTCGTCTTCGCCGTCATCCAGTGCACTGGTGGGTGGGCATTCTCGGCGCGGCTCGATTCACCAGGAGGTGCCCATTGAGAGGTCGCTTCGTTGCGGCGGCCACGCTGACCGTGTCCGCCGCCTTCAGCTCCGCTGGGACGAGCCAGACGGCGAGTCACGAGGCTGTGAGTGCCCAGCCGCAGCTACCCGTGGTCGCCGAGGTCCTCAACGGACACACCGAGGTGGTCACCTATCGCGGTGTCCGGGCGGTGAAGCTGGTCCCCGCGCCCGAGACGGACGGAAAGGACGAGGACATGATGGCGTTGCTGGATGGCGCCGAATTCCATAACGGCACGATCCAGATCGGCGTCGCTGGGGCGCCGCGACCCGGGACGCCCCCGGACTCGCGCGGGTTCATCGGAATCAGCTTTCGGACCGGGCCGCGCGGCGCATGGTCCGACGTGTTCTACCTCCGGCCGACCAACGGCCGGTCCGATGACCAGCTACGCCGCAATCACACCGTCCAATACGCGTCCGACCCGGAGTTTCCCTGGTACCGCCTGCGCAAGGAGAGTCCGGGCGTCTACGAGTCGTATGCCGACATGGAGGCCGGCGCGTGGACCCGGATGAAGATCGAGGTCTCCGGGACGACCGCGCGGCTGTACATAAATGGCGCTCCCCAACCATGCCTGGTCGTCAATGATCTCAAACACGGAGATCGTCCCGGCCGAATCGCCCTCTGGGCGCATGTGGAGACCGACGCCTATTTCGGTCCCATCCTGGTGACGCCTCGCTGAAAGCGGACGCCGGCTATCGCGCGCTTCGGAGCGAGAGGGGATCGCGGAAACGGAGCAGGCCGACTCCGAAGACCACCATCCACAACGGCAGGAGGTAGTTGTCCACGGCCGCGATAGGGGCGACCGCGTCCGTGGTGTTGCGAAACATGCCGATCAGACCCGCGACGGCGGTTGCAATGCCGAAATACCCCATCCAGCGAGGAAATCCGGAGTCGCGGTCGAGCATGGCGGCTGACGACAGCAGAAAGAATACGCTGACGCTCATCTCTCCCAGAAACTCTCCGATGTAATTCCCCAGATAGCTGTTGAGGCCGGAGAAGACGGCCGAGATCGCCGCGCGCTCCGACTCGCCGGCTCGGGCGTAGGCCTCAGCCAGCGTCCAGTGAATGCTGGGCCAGCGCAGCAATCCGAGCATCATGCTGACGGTGGCGATGAGGGCGAACAGCATGCCTGCGCGCACGGCCCCTTCGCGAACGGGCCGCAACGCGTGGAATGCCGCGACGGCCGCCGGGATCCAGATGAGAGGCAGGAACCCATAGAGAGCCCATACCGCACGTCCCGTCGATCCCGTCGCCAGGAGCTTCGGCAGGACTTCGGACGCGGGACCATCGAGGACGGCGGGATAGTCGAAGCGTGCGGCGAGAAACGAGAAGACGCCTATGAACGCGATGGCGCCGACGACCAGCGCGGCGCCACCGACACGAATGATGGTGCGTTCGTTCACCGGGTCCTACTTCGCGGTGCTGTCGGCCTGCATGATGCCACAGATGTTGCCATCGGGATCCTTCACGTATGCGAGCCAGCCGACGCCGGGCACGGCCATCTTGGGCAGAGCCAGCGTCCCGCCGGCTGCCGCGAGCGACGAGAGCGTCGCGTCGACGTTGGCGACATCGACCGTGCAGACGAATGCGTTCACCGCCTGACCGTCCGTCGGCGCCGGTCCCCGTCTCCGCACCATGCCACCGTTGATGCCCGGCTCGGTGGGCGACCCGGTCGCGATCACCCAATAGTCCACCGGCCCCCCGTATGCCTGAAACTGCCAGCCGAAGAGCGTACGATAGAACGACTGCACCCGATCGGGATCGGTGGCGTGGATCTCGAAATGTATCGGCCGGGGCACGGTGCTTTCTCCTGGATTGAGTTGAACAGCATCACTCAGCTTCGCGGCTCGCCCAGCAAAGCCATGAGCAGTCGATGCAAACACCTCCAGCTCGATGCGCTCGATCCCCGCCCCGCGCGCCGCGGTGATCGCCGCCATCGCCAGCCGGCGCCCGATGCCCTGGCGCCGGTACGCCTGGAGGACACCCATCCCCAGGCGGCCGACGTGCCGAAATCCCTTCCAGGTTCAGACGCTCGACATCGCACCAGCCCACGACGTCAGCGGCGGAGGCGACCGCCACGACCTGAACGCCTCCGGACTCCAGCATCTGACGAACGAACGCGGCCGTCTGTGTCGGAGGGAACGCGGCGGTCAAACCGATGTACCGGCGCTCCCGCGCGACGGCATCCAGCGTCGCATGCAGCCCAGGCAGGTGCTCGTCCACCGTGGGCACGATTCGAACGGTCATCGCGATCGGCGCCGCCTCAGCCCGGCTTTCGCTGGGCAACGGCGAGAAGATGGGCGCTCATGCCCAGCATCGCCGGCTCGGTTTCCAGCATGCGCGACACATTCAGCAGTCCAGCGCGCCGCTTGGCGTCTGCCATCCGCTCCGCCACGTCCGGCAGGATCCATCCCGGACCCTCCAGGCCGTACACTCCGTTCAGGATCAGGCCCGCAGCCGTGACCTCGTCGGCCAGCTCCTCCGGGCGATGGAAGTAGGCCGTGGTGAAGTAATCCAGCCGGTCGGTGGATTGCGGTGCTGGCCGTCCCGCAGATCCTGTTCGACGATCCGCGCGAATCGGGGGTCCTCGAAGAGATCGCGGGCGAGACCATCCAGTGCGGAAGCCCATCGGGAGATGGCGGCCGCGAACAGCCAGCCGCCCGGCTTGAGCACGCGCGCCGCCTCGCGCAGCGCCCGGGCTCTGTCGAGAGCATCGGTCAGGTGATAGAGAGGACCGAGCAGGAGGACCATGTCGGCGACGCCATCGGACACCGCGAGCGCCCGAGCATCGCCGATCTGGGAGGAAGCCAGCGGCCGCGGCGCCGCGCCGCTCCTGCGCCGTGCCTCCGCCAGGAGTCTCGGCACCGGCTCGAGCAGGTGCACCGCATAGCCGGCCTCGGCGAGCCAGAGCGCATATGCCCCGGCCGCTCCACCCACATCCACGACGGTTCCAGGCGGTGCCGCTGCAAAGCGCAGGATCAATTCTCTGGTGCGCGCTTCCTCGAGCTGGAACGGCCCCTGCTCGAGCCGGCCCTCTTCGGGGGCTCGATCGTAATAATCCGTGATGGCGGCGTCGAGGCCTTGGGGGTCACCCGGCACTTGCCGACCGCCGCCGGTGATTGAGCGATGACCAGAGCGGATACGAACCACCGACGAGGAGCGCCACGACAGCGGTGCCGTGTGACGCGAGACCCGTCCGGATGAAATACCAGAACCCGTACACAGCCAGGGGAAGGTACAGCAGCACCGCCGTCACTACTCCCGGTGCGTAACGGCCCGTCCGCAGTACCGCCAGCACGTGGAACACGACGTTGGAGAGAAGAATGCCGACTATCGTGAGCCAGAGGGCGGCGCCTTGTTGTGTCCGACCATCGAACGCGGCGGCCAGACATCCCACCAGCAGTAGGGCATTGATGAAGACGGCATAGCCGTTCGTAATACTCGCCGCGATCGCCGGGCGATAGCTTCGATACCAGGCGAGGAATCCACCTGGCCAGAGGAACTCCTCACTGATGTGGAGCACGGCGGCGACGAATGGCGCCCACAAGAGCCAGTCCACTGGTTCCTCCGAACATCCGGGGAGGACTTGGGATCGGATGCGGGCACACCTTTCCCCGCATCAATCCTAAAGTTACTCCGGGATCAGGGCTCGAGTACCAGGAGGGAGAAGGTTCCGGGGATCAGGGGTGGGCGGGGATGCGGCTCCGTTGCCGTCGGTGCGGGTGGTTCGCCGGAGGCTGCCGTGACGGTATACACGCGATGGGTTCGGTCGTCCAGTGCCATCGTGCGCGCCCCTCGCCGCGTACGCACGCTTGAGACGACATGAAAGGCGGTCGGGCTGTCCTCGTGCACGACAGTGAGCGTTCCATCGCCGTTGGACGCAAAGGCGAGCTCCGTCGAGGCATCGAAGGCAGCGCCATCGACTCCCTGACCGATCGGCAGATCCATGATTCTCCGGCCGGCGGTCGCCTCGCTGATCGTCATCTTCCCGTTGTGGCAGACGCTGAACAGGAGATGATGGTCCCCATCGATCGCCAGACCGCTCGGCTCTTCACACGGCGCGATGGACCACCTCCGCCTGACCGTGAGGCCCGCGGGATCAATCTCGGCGACCTCATTCTTGTCTTCGATGTTGACGTACAGTCTTCCCCTGCCATCGGAGACTCCGAATTCCGGCTTCCCGCCCAGGGGAATCGAACCAACCACCTCGCCGGACTCCGGATCGATAGCGGTCGAGGAGTGAGCATCGCCATTGAACGTGAAGACGCGCTTCGACGCGGGATCGTAGAGCACCGCGTCCGCGCCCACAGCCGCTGTCGCCCGCCTGAGGACCTTGAGCGTTTTGAGGTCGAACATGATCACGCTGGAGTCACGGCCCGAGGTGGCGAATCCGTGGCCGTACGGATATGCCAGCGCGACTCCATGCGCCCCCTCGAGACCGGGGATCTCACCGAGCAGCCGGCTCGAGCCAAGATCCAGCACCATGATCCGGTTCTGGCGCGCGACGAAGAGACGCTGCCCCGTGGTATCGACCACCAGGTAGTCCCACCGTCCGTCGCCCCCGAGTCGGACGTCCCTCACGACGTGGTAGGCGGGAGCCGTGACCTGCGCGACGATCGGCACGCCAGCCGGGAAGCAGAGCAGGCCGCACGCCAAGAGCGCGCGGTGTGGAGCGGTGGCAAAGAGTGGCGTATTCATGACGTAGCTCGTGTTCGAGTGGCGTGACGGCTCCGGTGTTCGAGGTCGCCGAACACCTCCAGCAGCACGGGTACGATCAGAAGGGTCACCGCGGTGGAAACGACGAGTCCACCGATCACCGCCAGCGCGAGCGGGCGCTGAAGCTCGGCGCCTGCACCCAGACCGAGCGCCAGCGGAATCAGCCCGGCGAGCGTGCAGACGGTCGTCATGAGAATCGGCCGGAGGCGGACGCGCCCGGCGTGGGCCAGCGCGTCGGCCGGCGCCTCACCAGCGTCGAGCGCATGATGCGCCGCATCCAGCAACAGGATGCCGTTCTTCACGATGAGTCCCACCAGCAGAATCACCCCCATGAAGCTCGACACATTGAAGGGCACACCCGCCACCCCGAGCATGAGGAGCGCGCCCGTGAGCCCCAACGGTACGGCGAGCAGGATGGCGAAGGCGCCGCGAAGGCTGTCGAACTGCGCGACGAGGAGGAGAAGCACCGCACCGATGGCGAGCGCGAGCACGCCCAGCAGCTGGCGGAAGGACTCCTGCTGGCTCGCGTACTGGCCGCCGATCTCGAGCGTCACGCCCGCGGGAAGCGGAACCTTTGCGGCTGCGGCGCTCACGTCCCGCATGACGCTGCCCAGGCTGCGACCGCTGGTCCGCCCTGTCACGGCCACGTAAGGCCGCAAGTTCTCGCGGAGCAGCTCACTGGCGCTCCCGGTATCACGTGTCTCGCCAAGCTGCGCCAGCGGCAGCCATCCGGACGGGCCGATGATCGGCACGCGACTCAGCGCATCGGCGTGATCCCGGACGCTGTCGGGAAGGCGCGTCCTGATCGGGATGAGGCGATCCGGCTCTCGAGCGCTGCCCGCATCCGCACCGAAGAGCGCGGCACGCGATTGGGCCTCGACATCGGCAATGGTGAGTCCAAGCCGAGCAACGCGAGAGGGATCGAGCTCTACCCGTCGCTCCGGGTTGGCGCCCTGCACGCCATTGAACAAGTCCACGAGCCCGGAACGCCATCGATCGCCGTCCCCACCGTAACCGCCGTGCGCTCGGCGGCGCGTTGGTCGCGACTGAAGAGCTTGAGCTCGACCCGGGTCTGGCGAACCGGCGAGGTCGCCGATGACGTCCTGCATCAGCTGGACGAATTCGACGCGTACCGCCGGCGCCTGCTCCCCCGCCTTGATGCGGACGCGGTCCATGACCTCGTACCACCGTTGGACGCTGGCCGCGAGGCTTGAGCAGAACGGTGAGATCCCGCGATTCGGCGACGTGGCTGCGAAGCCGAGCTCGCTTCCCGTTCGCCGGGTGAAGGCCTCGACGGCCGAGTCGGCGAGGAGGATGCGCTCGAGCACGCGCACCTGCCGGTCGGTTTCCGACAGGGCAGCGCCGGGCAGCGCCCAGTAGTCGAGGATGGATCCCCCCTCGTCCATCTCGGGCAGGAACCCGGTGCCGATCACGCGCGTGAGCCCCAATCCTCCGACCAGCATCAAGCCGGCGACCCCCAAGGCAATCCAGCGGTGGGCCAGCATCCAGCCGATCGCGCGACCGTACCTGGTTTCGAGGCCATGCAGCTCGATACGCGGGATCTTGAGCCGCCGCTGCCCGGACTCTCGGGATTTCGGCTCCGCGCGTGACGTCCACTGCGCGACGGCCGCCGGGATGACGGTCATGGCGAGCACCAGCGACAATAGCACCGCCACCGCGAGGGCGAGCGCGAACGACCGGAAGAAGTCGCCGACCACCCCGGTGAGGAGGCCGAGCGGGGCGAATACCACCACCGTCGTCAGAGTCGAGCCGGCCACCGGCCCGAAGATCTCGTCGGTGCCGCTGCGGACAACCTCGGCCGTCGGTTGGTCGGGGTGGAGCGCCAGCCGGCGCTCGATGTTCTCCACGACGACGACCGCGTCGTCGATGATGATCCCGATCGCGACGGCAAGCCCTCCCAGACTCATGAGGTTGAGCGAGTCTCCCGCGAGCGCCACGCCGAGCAGCGTGATCGCCACGGTGAGGGGAAGCGAGAGCGCGGCAGCGGAGGTGGTGCGCCATTCGCCGAGAAACAGAAGCAGGACGAGGACGGCCAGCGCGCCGCCGATCAGCATCGCGTCACGTACGCTTTTCATCGACTCCCGCACCAGAGCGGCCTGGTCGTACACCGACTGGAGTGCGACGCCGGCCGGCAGGAGCGAGCGGATCGAGTCCATCGTCGCCCGGACTGCGGACTGCAGCCGGAGCGTGTTGCCGTTCGGCTGGCGGGAGATGTTGACCAACGCCGCGGGCCGCCCGTTCCCGGCGGTGATCTGGAACAGATCCTCGGCGCCATAGCCGACGCTCCCGAGATCGGCCACCCGGACAGGCCGGGGTCCTCTTCGCGATCACGACGACGCGTCCGACAGCTTCGGGGGTGTTGGTCAGCCCGCTCACGAGGATGGCGTACTGCCGGTAGTCCCCGTCGATACGTCCTGCCGCCTCCACCCGATCGCTGCCCGTGATGGCATCGGCCACCTGCGTGGTGCTCACGTGGTTGGCGACGAGACGGGCAGGATCGAGCTGCACTGTGATTTCTCGCACCCGCCCGCCCTCGACCGACACTTCGCCGACGTCGGGCAGTCCCGCGAGCCTGGGTCGCACCGTGAACTCCGCGAGATCGCGAAGCACGAGCGGGTCGGCGCCTGTGATCTCGTATTGCAGCATCGGAAAGACCGACGGCGTGAGACGCTCGGCGCTCGAGCTCGAGACCGCCCGGGAGGGACGGACGGGTTGCGGCGAGGCGTCCCTGGACCTGACTGAGCGCGAACTCCATGTCCGCGTTGGGGCGGAAGTCGAGACTCAGTTCGGCCGACCCGCGCACCGTGAGGGTGCGGATCCGGCGAAGACCGAGGATCCCGCTCAGCGCCTCTTCCAGCGGCCTCGTCACGGCAACCGTCATCTCTTCGGCTTCGAAGGTGCCGCCGCGGGCCAGCACCACGATCCGGGGAAAGGTCACTTCGGGATAGATGCCGGCGGGCAACGTGAGCAGCGCCCACAGTCCACCGAGAGTAAGAAGGGCCACCGCGAGGTAGACGGCGGCCCGGTGTCTCAGGAAGAATCCGGTGATCCTCATTGAGGGCTTCCGGGTGCGGCGAGCGCGACGCGCATCCCATCCTGCAGGCCGAACGCTCCCGTCGTCACGACCCTGTCGCCGCTCCGGATATCCCCGCGCACCTCGCTCCGGCCACCGGAGCGAATCCCACGCTCTACCACGCGTTGATGGGCCACGGAGTCGGGCCCGACGATAAAGACGACGCTGCTGTCCCCGGCGAGGACGATCGCGGAGTCGGGCACGGTCAACACGTCGGGGCGCACGCCGAGCCGGATGCGCCCGATGGCCGAGGCTCCGGGATGCAGCCGACCATCACGATCGGGGACCCGGATCACCGCCTCGCCGGCGTTGGTGAGCGAGTCCACTCCTGGAGCCGAGCCCTGCCACTCGGCCACGCACTGGAAGCGTGTCCCCGTCCTGAGTCACATCGACCGGCATGCCTGCCCGAAGACGTCCCAAGTCGGCGGCAGCTACGGGAACGGAGAGGTCGAGCGTATCGGGCGCCAGGATCTGAGCGAGCGGCCGGCCGGCATCGACCCGTTCCCCGCGTTGTGCCATCACCTCCTGCACCCGTCCGGCCGACGGACTCCGCACTCGCGTCCGTGAAAGAAGGTCGCGCGCAGCAGCAGCGGCGGCGGATGCCTGACGGGCGTTGGAAGCCGCTTCTTCCGCCTGGCGCGCAGAGGTAACCCCGTCGGTCAGAAGCTGCTGCTGCCGCGCAGCCTCGCGCTCGGCCTGCTCGGCTGCCGAGCCCTTCTGCTCGGCGTCGGCGACGAGCTCGGGCACATCGAGCTCCGCCACCAGACTTCCCTTTCGCACCTGGTCGCCGACCTGCACGTGAATCGCGCGCACCACGCCCGCGGCGGGCGCCGCGAGCATGGCCGCGCCACCGGGGGGGCCTCGAGTCGCCCCGTGAGCGTGAGCGCCTCGAGCATGGAGTCACGCGTGATCGTACCCAGTCCGACTGGCACACGAGCTCGAGGCCGCCGACGGTCTCCGCGCTCCCCCCGCAAGCGGGAATCACGGTGAGAAGCGAAGCAGCGAGAAGGCGTCTCATCGGTCTGCCCGATGAGCGCGTACCACTCGGCGAGCGCCTCCTGACAGCAGACTGGTCGCGCTGGAGCGCCGTGAGCGAGACGTCGCGTTCTCCTCGGAGCGCGTCGAGCACCGGGAGGATGCCCGTCTCGCCTGCCTGATAGGCGCGGAGGCGCGCAGCGCGAAGCACACCGGCGGCAGGCAGGACGGTGTCGCGGGCGAAGCGCGCGCGGGCGGCGGTTTCCTCCAGTCGGATGCGCTGAGCCGTGCCGCACCCGCCGCTCGGCGTCGAGCCGTGCTTCACGGGCAAGCGCGGCAGCCCGGTCCGATCTAGCCCGGGCTTCTCCCACTGACCCGCTGCTACGAGGTTCCAGATCGGAAACGGGATGCTGAGACCCACTACGGCGAGCGCGCCTGGCTGTGCGTCGTCATCCCATTCCGCGCCGGACTGGACCGCGGGCATCGGAACCCTCCCGAGCGACGCGCTTCGGGCCTGCGCGGCGGCGGCAGCGGAGTCCGCCACCGCAGTCCGAAGGGTCGGCAGGCTTCGCAGATCGATCGTCGTATCGGGTAGCTGATCGAGGCCGGCGGCGAGTGAGCCGGCGGGACTGCGGCGGATCGCCCGGCCAGGCGACGTCCTCCTGGCCAGCTCGGCCTGCGGTTCACCTGCTCCGTCTCTCTCCGCGACCGATGCCGCCTGGCGCGCGCGCGCCGCCTCCTGCGCGGCTTGGTCACGCTCGAGCAGCGAGATGTCGCCGGCGCGGAGCCGCGCCGAGGCGATTCGGGCAACCGAGTCGGCCAGCGCCGCCTGGCCCGCGGCAAGCGCTTCGGCCATCCGGGAGGCACGAGCACGATAGAACACGATCCGCACATCCCGGACGAGTCCCACCACCGTCACCGCCGAGTCCGCCTCGGCACGGTCGATCCCGGCCCTTGCCGCGGCCCGGTCAGGTCCCCGACGGAGCAGCCAGTCGAGCGGCTGGTCGACGAGGAAGTGATGGCGCGTGCCGTCACCGTGGCTGTAGGAGACGGTCGGATATCGCGCGCAACGCCCCTGCTGTACGGAGGCGGCGCGCGCGCCTCCGCGACACCCGCTGCGGCCGCGATGACCGCTCCTCGCTCCGTCCGGGGCGCGATCGAGTGCCTGGCCAGAGACAGCGAGCTCCCCTGCTGCCTGCACGAGGAGCGCGAGATGCAGGAGAATCACGCGTCGCCAGGAGTGCCGAGTCGTTGGACCGCCGCCGCCCCGGGTTGAGGCTGGGAGTGCGGAGTAGCGTGAAGTGCGGGCCGCCCTCGAATCGCACGAACCGGTAGACCCGCGGCGTATCGAAGGAGAGCTGCGGATCGAACACCAGCTCGATCCCCTCCCCGAATTCACCCCGTGTTCACCTCGTGGACCAGCCGCGCCTCGCCGGTGAACCTAGAGCCGTAGTTCATCAGCTCGTAATCGTCGAAGTACATCACCAACCACTGGGAGGTAGGGAAGATCCGCCGAACATGGTCCGGGCCGAAGCTGTAGTAGTCGCAATCGACCTAATTCAGGACCGGGCGCGCTGGTCCCGCAGCGGTTCCAGCACATCCGGTGTAGCGAGTCCTCGAAGAAGCCGCGGTGGATCGCATGGTTCTGGTATTTCCGGGCGCAGTACTCTACCAGCTCCTCGTAGCGACCCTTGAATTGACCCGCCGCCCAGGTGGGACGATCGGTCACGATATCCATATCGCGCCGGTCCGCAGAGTCGGGCATCCCCTCGAACGAATCGAACGGCGTGGACCGTGACCCGGTCTTCGAGGCCCGAGATACTTGGTGGCATACAGCATCTTGGTGAAGGCGTAGCCGTCGTGGGTCCGAACTCGAGGATCGAGTAACGGCCGGCATAGCGCCGCTTGACCTCGCGGAGGACGCGGTCCCCGGACGCGTCGACCCGATAGAACGCTCAACAACCCGGCGCGTAGCGCGCGCCGTCGGCGCTGCTATTCCGTAGAGGTAGCGTCGTGGTCTTCAGGAAGTCACCCGGAAGAAGCTCGCCGGCCAGACGAGTAGGCGACTCAGCGGGGACCGGTCGGGCATGGAAACCCATGCATGTGCTTGAACAATGGCAAGACGACGTGCAGGGACCCGAGTCCAACGATGCACGCCGACCGTGTCGAGGAGCAAGCACAGTCGGGGCCCCGTCATCCCGCTGTCATCTGGCTTTGCCAAGTTGAGAGGTCCCATGGGAGCAGGGGAGGAAGCATGCGCGTCCTGATCGTCGAGGACGAGCGCGCCGCCCATATCATCCAGCGCGCGGTCCGGAGCGCCTCATGGGCGCCCACGGTGATGGAAACGGGAAAAGACGCGCTCACCGCGCTCGTGAGCGAGGAGTACGACCTTCTGGTCCTCGACGAGCGGTTTTCCTGGACATCGACGGATTGAACTTGTTGCTGGGCCCGGGCCCGGGGGAGCCGCACGCCCGTGCTTCTCCTGACCGCACGGAACGCCTTGCGCGACCGGGTCACTGGTCGACCGGCGGGCGGACGACTACCTCCCCAAGCCGTTCGACGAGGAGCTCCTCGCCCGTCTGCTGGCACTGGCGCGGCGGCCCGCCAACTCCTCGATGTCACGCTTCGTCTGGCCGATCTCGAGCTCGACGTCGCCACCCGGACGGTTCGACGAGGGGGCCGCGAGCTCCGGCTCACCGCGCGCGAGTACGCGCTCGTCGAGTACCTGCTCCGCAACCCGCGGCGTGTCGTCAGTCGCTCTCAGGTCCTGGAGCATGTCTGGGATGACAATTTCGACCCGGTCGGCAACGCCGTGGACGTGCTGGTCTGCGGGTTCGCCGTGGAAGTGGAGCGCGGGGAACGGACCGACGCTCGTGCATACGGTCCGAAACGTGGGCTATGTCTTGACCGACCGGAACGCGCCCGATGACCCGTGACGCTCCGCCTCCGGCTCTCCGCCGCATTCGCCCTCGCGTTCGCGATCGGCCTCGTGGTGCTGAACCTGTCCTTGTTCCTGCTGATCCGTCGCGATGCCGAGCAGCACCAACGCACGCACCATCTCCAGGAGTCCGCGACCGGGTTCGCGGACGAACTCCGCGCCAGTACGCCGAGGCGCCGAGGGCCGGCCTCGACCAGGCCGACACGCGAGACGATTCGCGAGTGGCCGGCCACGTCCACGGCATTCGTAGTGTACGACAGTGTCGGGGCCGGCGTGGTCGCGGGCGCTATGGAAGCGCCGAGGTTCTCGCGGCCACACCGTCTTCGTGGAGGGCACGAGGCGCCACGACGATTGACCGATCGATCAGAGCGGACGGTGACGTCCGACTCGTGGTCAACAGCGGACCGGAAGCATGGCGTCGCCCTTCCGGGTCGTCGCGATCGGGACCCGACAGCCGACCGTCGAGCACGTGAAGTCGCTCGGGTGGTGGTGGACGCCGCGCAGCGCCCGCCGGGCGCGCCCCCGAAACCCTGGCCTGCTGGAGGCTACGCCCTCGCCAGGCTCAGGCCTGGCGGCCGATCGCCACGCTGTAGCGCGCGGGTCCTGCATGTTCGAGCCCGGAACACTGGGCGATGCCATCCTCCTCGTCCGCCCAGCATCCCGACGTAGCCTCACATCTCGCGCTGCAGTTCCAACCGTTTCGTTGGCGTCTCGAACAGGCGCATCCTCAATCGCCGATTCGTTCCAGCCAGCCGCCATCAGCTCAAGACGCCACTCGCCGTCGTGCTCGGCGAGGCCGACCTGAGCCTCGGCAATCCCGAGGACGAGGAGACCCGGCGTCACGGCATGCGCCGCGTGCGCACCGCCGCGCACCAGATGCGCCGGCGCGTCGACGAGCTGCTGCTGTTGGCCGAGGCCCAGATGGGCGAGCGGGTGCCGCCGGACGATCTGCTCGAGCTCGACGGACTGGCTTTCGAGTGCACCGACCTGATGCGCGGACGGGCGGCGCAGACGGCCCACTGCCTGGCGCTGGGCGGCATTCTGGCCGCGACCGTGCGTGGCTCCGACCGGCTACCGCGCGAGCGTTGCTCGAGCTCCTCGAAAACGCGTGCCGTCACGGGTCGCCCCCGGAGGTCCGGGGTATCCGTTTCCGCGAGCGCACTCCACGGCCCTAGTGGAGGTCGCGAGTGGAGGGTCTCCGCTGCCGTCCACGCTGATCGAGGTTGAGGCCGGCGATGACGGCGCCCATCTCGGTCGACGATGTCGCGCAGTGGATCGCGGGGCATCACGCGGACGGTTGCGGTACGAGCATCGCGACGGGGTGAACGTCTTCGGCTTCAGCGTCGCCATGGAAGCAAACAGCGCGGCCAGCCCGGCCTGAGCCGGTAGCGAGGCCCCCTTCACGGGACGACCTGATGCGGCTCGGACAACCTGTCTGGCGCCTGATCGTGACCGTCGGTGTCGTTGCGGTCGGGTTGGCGTTGGCCATCCCCCAAGGCCTTCGCCAGCACATCGGTCAGGATTTCGCGGTCTTCTGGCAGGCCGGACGGAGCTTCGCCACGGGCGGCCCGCTCTATCACGGCTATCCGCCGGGCGCGAGACCGTTCAAGTACCCGCCCTTCGCCGCATTGAGCTTCATGCCGCTCGCTCTGTTCCCGCTGCCCGTGGCCGCGGTCCTCGTTTCCTTTCTCAACCTCGGACTCTGGGTCGCCGCGATCTTTCTGACGCGGGACATCGTCGCGCGCACGTTCCCCGACCGGAATCACTCCTGGCTGCCGCTCGCGCTCGCCGCGGTGCTCAGTGCCCAGTTCTTCCTCGACAATTTCCATCACGTGCAGGTGAACGGTGTCATCCTGGCGCTGGTGCTGCTGGGAATCCGGGGGCATCTGGATGGACGACGATGTCCGCGCCGCCGCCGCGATCGTTGCCGCCACGGCGATCAAGATCACGCCGATATTCTTCGCGGCCTGGCTGGTGATCCGTGGACGTCATCGCGCCGCCCTTGCCACAATCCCGATCGCGCTCGCCTGCGCGCTGGTGCCGCTGCTCGTCCGTGGTCCGTCGAGGGGCGCGGGCGAGCTGGTCGAGTACTACCACACTTTCCTCGAGGGACATCAGCCCGGCGAGATCGGAGACTACCGCGCAGGCCAGAACATCGCCGCCCTGGTAGAACGGATGACCGCGGCTCCGAGACCGCCGCTCAGCCGTCCTTCCGATATCTGCCGACCAGCGCGGACACCGCGCAGCTCGCCTACCATTGGCTGTCGGGGCGCGGTTCTCCTGCTATACCTCCTCACGCTGACGGGGCCGAGAGTCCGGAACGCGCCGGTCTCGGCGTTCGAGCTTGCCCTGATCTTCCTCGCCGCTCTGCTGCTGAGCCCCATCACCTTCACCACCCATCTCGTTCCGCTGCTCTTCGTCTTCACGGTCGCGCTTCGATCCCTCCGAGAGCGTCCCGGGCCCGGCACGGTCCTCGCCGCCGTTACCTGTCTGGGTATCGCGGCGAGCGGGCTCAGTGGCCGCGACTTGGCGGGCCACAGCGTGTACCGCAATGTCGCCGGCTACAGCGAACTCACGCCTGGATGATGCTCATCCTGCTCCTCGTCATGGGGGCACTGGCCTGCCGGTTGGGACCGTCACAAAGCGGTACCCCCAAAGGTCCCTCTTCCGTCCCAGACGACCGTTCAGGTGACATCGCGCGTCCGCACAACTCCAGACCCGCCCGATGATACGGGCCTCGCTGGCGCTGGCCGTCGTCCTCGCGCTCGCCGGCGAGGGCGTGGGGTCTCCGCGTCCCGGCACAGATACTCGAGACCGAAACGGCCCGCCCCCTCGGACGCGGCGCGCACCTGCTCCAGACCGGTCTGCGCGGATTCATCGGCCTGAGCGCGGACAACAACGGAGCCGTGCTGATTATCCGGGGTTCACCATGCCGGGTCCACTGAGCCCCAGGATGGGATACACGCACGCGGCCGCGCTCGTGCTTGGTGCGGCACTCGGCCCCTTCACCCAGCCACCCTGCTGCGGGCACAGGATGAGTCGGTCCCGTCCTTCCAGAGGGACCGGGTCCGGAGTCCCGCCTCGATGATCCGGTACCTACATCCGCCATCGCGAGCTCTGATCTATCCCTCTTCGAGTATACGGGTGACAACAACCGCGAGTACCAACCCATCGAGTCGCTGGGGCCCGACGTCGACTTCAGGGGCCGGTTTCGCGGTACGTCCACGCAGCTCGGCTATGGCGTCACGGACTGGCTGGCCCTGGAGCTCGAGGGGGCTTACGTCACCGCGAGGCTGGACAGGTCGCCGAGCGATTCGTTCGCCACACCAGCAAGGACGCGTCAAGCCGGAGTCACGGACCTCGAAGCCCAGGTGCGGGCCCGCCTGGTCCGGGAAACTCGGGGCCGTCCCGAGATCTTCGGGTTCGTGGAGTTGGTCGCCCGCTCACAGCGCGGCAAGGTGCTGATCGAAGAGGCCTGGTTCGACGCCAAGCCGGGTATCGGCATCGTGCGCGGCTTCGGCTTCGGAACGATGACGATTCGCATCGCCGTGGAATGGAACCATGCCGAGCGCAAGCCGGATCTGGGCGAGTTCGCGGTCGAGTACCTCCGGCGTGTCGCCCAAGGGCCGCCTGTATCTCGCCGTCGAAGGGGGCGAAGGCGGCGCGCTCGATGAATGGGACCTCGTTACCGGAGTGCGGTGGCGCCTGACGCCCTCGCTGGATTTCAAGCTCGACAACGCGCTCGGCATCTCGTCCAAGGCGACCGACTGGGCGCCGCAGTTCGGTATCATGCTCCACTTCCCCCGTTAACAATGGACGCTGAGCGTGAGCTTCCATGGCGGCGGCCGTTGCTGGGGCTATTTGCCCTCGGCTTCGCCGGCTTCGGCGCGGCGTACGCCCTGCTTCCATCCGACATGGCAGCGCTCACCGGCATCCTCCTCGCAAACGGCTCGGCCACGATCGACTTCGCGGCGACCTACGGCGGGCTCCAGCTGGGCCTCGCCGCCTTCCTCCGCCATCTGCTCGGTACCGGGAGGAGTTGATCCCGGCCCGGTCTCATGGCTGGGGGTTGGACGCTGGCGGGAATCGCCGCCGTCCGTCTGACAGGCATTGCCATGGATGGAGGCGACGTCATCCCAATGCCGCACTTCGGGCTGACGCTCGAGGTGGCCGGCGCAATCCCTGTTGCTCCTCGCAGCCCGGCGCTGAGTCTGGGGGTGAGCAGTATTCGCGTGGCGTTCGTGAGCCATCATCCGCACATGCGGATGGGCGGACAGCGCAGCATGGCGCTGTTGATCGAGCACCTGGATCGCACGGTGGTCGAGCCCATCGCCATCTGTCCCCGTCCCGGCGAGCTGAGCGGCATCTTCACCGCACTCGCCTGCCCGGTCGAGTTCGTCCCGTTGTACCACATCAAGCCCCGGACGCTGCGTGCGGCATGGCAGTCGAGCCGGCGTATCCGCGCCGTATTGCGTGAACGCGGCGTCGACGTCATTCGCCCGACGCGCCTCGCGACGCCCTGACCTGCGGACTGGCGAAGCTCGGGACCCGGACCAAGATGGTCTGGTTCGTCCGGGTCACGGGACGCCATAACCTCGATCCGATTCTGGAGCGTCTGTCGGATGGGATAATCGGCGTATCCGACGCGACGCGGCGACGATTCTCCGCCGCGCCACGGGTCTCGGCGCGCTACAGAATGATCGTGGACGGGGCGGACATGGGACGTTTCCACCCGCCCGTGGAGCGGGCGGAGGTTCGCGCGCTCGGCCTCCCGCTCGATCGGTTCGTCCTGCTGTTCGTCGGACAAATCAAGGTGGCCAAAGGCGTGCTCGACATCGTGGACGCGATGGGATCGTCCGTCGCCACGCACCCACAGCCCCCTCGTCCGCTCCTGCTCTTCATCGGCACCCCCGATTCGCCCGCGATTATCGAGGAGATCTGGCGCCGTGCGCGGGCGTTGAGCATCACCGAGGACGTGCGGGTCCTCCCCCAGCAAACCGAGATCGAGCGGTGGTTCCAGGCCGCAGACGTGCTGGTGAGCGGATCGCACCAGGACACCGAAGGGCTATCGCGCGTGCTGTTCGAGGCGATGGCATGCGGAGCCGTACCGATCGCGACCGATATCCACGGCAACCGCGAAGCGATCTCACCCGAAACCGGCGTCATCGTTCCGGAACGATGTCCCGATGCAATCGCCCGTGCCGTCTCGGATCTGATGGCCGCGTTGCACACGAGCGCCTCGCGGCCATGCGGGCAGCGGGGCTCGATCAGGCGCGACAGAAGTTCGACATTCGATGCCACGCGCGCCGGGTCGAGGCGTTCTACCTCGAGATGCTCGAGAGAAACCCACGCGCGGAGATCCCCACCGATTGGTGAGGCCGGGACCGCGACAATGCCGAATCTCGCCTTCCGTCTGCCGTCCCCTGCACCCCAACTGCAAGGAATTGCCCCACCCACCAGCTTCGCAACACGCCGCCTTCCGTTGCCGGCTGCAATGCAAGCGTCGCAGGACCCATAGGATAGCGTGATGTCTTAAGAAGATCGGGCACTTGCCGGGAGTTGGCCGGTATCTTGCCCAGTCCTGTCCCCGCCGGGGTGTCCCAGAACGAGTGCGAGTTCGCTGCCTCGTTTCTGAACACCGCGGGAAACATATCGGTCGGCGAAAGGTCGCCGGCCTTCACTCCAGCCCAGAGCAACCCGCCGGTGACGGCGGCACGCAGAGCCAGGGGTCTCACTGAGACAGCCCAGCCGCCTGGAGGTGATCATGGTATCCGTGAACGGAAGAGTACCCGCCAACCGCAGCGGCTTCGCCCTCGAGGCGACGCTGATCCTGCTCATCCTTCTGACAATGCTCATCGGCGCCGGAGTCGCGGCCACGATGATGGTACAGCGAAGCGCCGGCGTGGACTACCGCGGCGCACGCGTGACCTACGCGGCCGAGTCGGGCGCCGACCATGTGATGTCGCAGCTCGAAGCCGACATCCAGGACGGCGCGATCACCGATCCCGAGCTCGCGGCGCTCACCGCTCCCGCGATCACCGGTTTCAACGTGACGGTCTCGGGCGCCCGTGTCGGCGCACCGGTACCCAAGACGATCGCCTCAGGGCCCTACACCGGCCTCTTCGGTCTCAACCAGCAGATCGACATCACGGTGCACGCGGTCGACCCGCAGACCAACCGGTCCGACGCGATCGTCTCCGTCAACGCCCAGTCGATTCCGCTGTTCCAGTTCGGCGTCTTCTACGAGGGCGACCTCGAGATTCATAACGGCCCCCCGATGACCTTCGCGGGGTGGGTCCATACCAACGGCAACCTCTACCTGTCCTCCGACAACACGTTCTTCCAGGACCTGATCACGACGCCCAAAAGCGTGTTCTGGGACCGGAAGGCGTACGCCGACCAGCGCGGAGGCGTCTGGGTGAACGACGCCGCCGCGGTGCCGGTCAAGCTCGACTTCGACAGCCGGAGCAAGCCTGTCCCGAACGACTTCAAGGCCGCGAGCCAGGCCAGCTTCGACGGCCGACTCATGAGCTCGGCACACGGCGTGACCCCGCTCAAGCTCCCGCTCCCGGCCGGCATGCCGGCCATCGAGCTGATTCGCCCGCAGGGCATGGGTGACGCGCCCGACGTCCGCAAGGTGAAGGAGGCCTGGCTGGCCGACATGTACGTGACCGTGGACCTGAACCAGCTCGCCACGGTGTGCGCCGGCCTGACCTATCTGCCACGGCCGGGCGCGAAGCAGACGCCGGACAACGTCGCGTGCCCCCTCATCTTCAAGGGCAAGGCCAACACGTTCCTCGAGGGCCGTGAAGACATCGGCGTGGACATGCTCGACGTGGACGTCGGCGCGCTCGGGAACTGGATGGCGGCGAATGCCGCGGGGCGTCGTGTGGACATCCTCTACATCACGTTCTCCAACTTCAACGCGGGTAACGCCAACAAGGACTACCCGGCGGTACGTCTGATCAACGGCGCCGCGCTCCAGTATCCGCTGACCGTGGCCACCGATCGTCCGGTCTACGTGCAGGGCGACTACAACTCCGTCGGCTGGAAGCCCGCCGCCATCATGGGCGACGCGGTCACCTTCCTCTCCGGCGGATGGAACGACGCGGCCCATCTGGTCCTCCCTGGCGCGCCCACGGTACCGACCGCCGAGATGTGGGTGTACGCCGCGATCGCCGCGGGCCACTCGGCCACGCCGTGCGACTATCAGGCGGACCCCGGCTGTCCCGGCAACCGCTACGGCGGCGGTCTGGAGAACTTCCCCCGCTTCCTCGAGAACTGGAGCGGCATCCAGATGCACTACCGCGGCTCGCTGGTATCGCTCTTCACGAGCGAAGTCGCCGATCTGCACGATTGGGCCTGGCGCCACTACTACGATCCGCCGTCGCGTGACTGGCAGTTCGATACCCGGTTCCGTGATCCGGCCCAGCTCCCCCCCGGCACGCCGACCGTGGCGACCGTGAGTCAGATCGCCTACCGGCCGGTGTACTGAGGCGACCATGCGAAACTCACTCTCGGTGAAGTCCCGGCGCGGGTTCAGCCTGATCGAGATCCTGGTCGTCGTCGTCATGATCGGCCTGATGCTCAAGATCGTGGTGCCGAAGTTCCGGATCTCGAATTCGACCAAGTCGCGGCAGGCCGCGGACCAGCTGGTTCGTGATCTCGAGACCGCGCGTTCCCGGGCCCTCGCGACCCGCAGTACCGTCCGGATCGTGTTCAACGTGGCGGCGCGGTCGTACACCGGATATCTCGACTCCAACCGCGACGGCGTGTTCGGCCAGACGGCGGCGGAGACCGCGGCGCTGAGCGTGTTCCGCACCCGCACACTCGACGCCGGGATCAGGATCGGGCGGCCGGGCGTGGCCGACCTGCCGGGTTACGCCGGCGCCGGCGCGACGACGCTCGCCGGCCCACGAATCGACTTCGATTCGCGAGGGCTCACCACCCCGCTCGGCACCAAGGGCGTGCTCTACATCAGCTCGACGACCGATACGACCGCGGTCACCGCGATCTCGATCAGCGGCGCCGGCGGCATCCAGGCGTGGGTCTTCAAAGGAGGGGTGTGGCAATGAAGAACGAACGGGGGTTCACCCTCATCTCCGTGCTCCTCGCCGTGGGCATGCTGACGTTTGGTCTGCTGGCGCTCGCGCGGACCCAGGCGATCCTGCAGTACTCGGAGAACGGCGTGTCGAACCGGGCGGTGGCCTTGGCCGTCGCCACCGACCGGCTGGAGCAGCTCCGCGGCAGCGACCCGACGACGCTCGCCAGCGAGCCGGCGGCGAGCGTCGATGCCAGCGGTAATCCGTCGGCGAGCGGCCCGTACCAGCGCTCGGTGACCGTCACCCTCGACCAGGCCAATCTGCTCCGGCTCACGGTCACAGTGACCTATCCCCGGATGACGACGCCGGTCAAGCTCGAAGCCCTGATCTACCGGAGGACCCCGTGAGCACCCCCATGAGCCCACGCAACCGGGGAGGCTTCACCCTCCTCGAGCTGATCATCGCGCTCACCATCGGCCTCGTGGTACTGGCGTCGGCGATGGCGGTGACGGCCGGGACCTGGCGGAGTGTCCGTGGCGTAACGATCCGCGACGGAGTCACCCGGAACTCCCGTTACATCGGTGTCACGCTCCAGCGTGACGTGCAGGAGACGGGCGTCGATCTGTCATCGGCGCCGAACTTCGGCAGCCTCGTCACCTTCGGCGACACGATCGCGATCCTGCGCGTGCCGTACGCGCCCACCGCCGCGCCGCAGTACGCGCTCAGCACGGCCAACTTCGCGAACGGCGTCTGCGCGGTCGCGTGTCTCGAGATCCAGACCGGCGGCGTCGCGCCGCAGCTGGCCGTGGGCGACATCGCTCGCGTGCAGATCAGCAACACGCGGCGACTCATCTATATCACGGCCGTCACCGCGGTCGCGGGCGGATACCGGATCAGCTTCGTCAACGCGCCGAGGCTCCTGCACAATGCGGGTGGGATCCAGGGAGTGGCGATCGCCGCGGCGGGTACATTCGTCCAGCGGCTTGGCGTCGTGGTCTACTATCGGAGCGGCACCCAGCTCATGCGGGCGACGCGGCTCAGCGCAGCCCTCGTCCCGCAGGGGGAGGTACTGGCGACCGGCATCCAGGCCTGGAACGCGCGCCTCGTGTTCACCGACAACAACGTGGTGGCCCAGGCCGATAGCGGCTCCGACGGGAGCACCCTCAACGACTATGACGACATCGCCGCGCTCCGGGTGCAGGCGACGATCCAGGGCGACCGGACCGATCCCCGGGTGAACGGCGGTCTGCCGGTGACGAAGCAGATGCAGTGGTGGTTTGCGCCGAGAAATCTGATCTACGAGCGGAACAAGGCGTAAGGCTGTGCTCGCTCAGCGTCCGCCGGCCGGCAGGTGCTGCTCCAGGTACCGGGTGAGCAGCGATGTAGAGGTGCACCGTCGTCCCCTGCCCCTCGAAGATGCAGTGCGACCGGTTGGGGTACACCATCAGGCTGAACGGCTGGTTCCGGCCGCGACCAGCGCGTTGATCAGCCGCTCGGTCCCCTGGAAGTGCACGTTGTCGTCGCCCGAGCCGTGCACCACGAGCAGGTTGCCCCGCAGGCGGTCCGCCACGAAGTGAGCGGCGAGCCGTCGCGGTACGCCGCCGGTCGTTGTCCTGCGGCAGGCCCATGTAGCGCTCCTGGTAGATCGTGTCGTAGTAGTCGCTCGTCGGGCACCGGGGCCACCGACATGCCCGTCTGGTACAGCTCGGGATAGCGGAACATGAGGTTGCAGCGTCGATCGAGCCGCCGCCGCTCCAGCCCCACACGCCGATGCGGGTCGAGTCCACCTACGGCCAGCGTGCGAATGACGCGCGCCGCGGCCGCCTGGTCCGCTGAATTCGACCAGCGCCGATCTTCTTGTAGATGCGCCTTGCGCCACGCGCGCCCGCGCGGCGACGGCGTGCCACGGTTGTCCACGCTCGCCACGACGTAGCCCTGCTGGGTGAGCATCAGGTGCCAGAGGTAGCTCGCCCGTCCACTGGTCGAGCACCGTCTGGCCCGCCGGCTCGCCGTAGACGTAGAAGAGGACCGGATACTTGCTTGGTCGAGTCGAAGCCCGGCGGCTTCATGACCCAGGCGTCGAGCTGGAGGCCGTCGCCGATGTCCACCTGCGATGAACTCCACCGTGCCGCTGCGGAGCCGGGCCAGCCTGTCCTGCAGCGTCTGGTTCGTGACCAGCGTCCGCACCACGCTCGTGCGTCGGCAGGTCGAACGACGTCGACGGTCGGCGGGCGTGCCCAGCGTCGAGCACGTGTGGAAGGCCCAGCGGCCATCCGGCGAGATGTCGTAGAGGTGGTATGCCCGGCTGATCCTTGGGGGTGAGCCGCTCCTGCTTCGCCCTTGCCGTCGAGGCGGATGCGGTACAGGTAGAGCTGCGTCGCGTTGTCGGGCGAGGCGGTGTAGTAGACCCACCCGCCGCCGAGTCCACGCCGACGACGTAGTCCGGCCGAAGGCGCTGGCCGGATTGTGCAGATCGAAGTTGCCCGGGGTGACGAGTCGACGTCTTCGTGCCGTCGCGCGAGACGACGTACAGGTGCCGCCAGCCGTCGCGCTCGCTGATCCAGGTGAAGCCCTTCCCGCCGTCGATCCACCGGAGGTCGTCGTACCACGTCCACCCAGGCGCTGTCGCGCTCGGTGAGAACCGTGCGCGTGCGCCCGCTCGCCGCGTCGCCCAGGATCACGTCGATCGTGTTCTGGCGCCGGTTGAGCTGCTCGAGCGACCACCTCGGTCGAGCTCGCGGCCCACTCCATGCGCGCGATGTAGTTGTTGCGCGGGTCGCCCGGGACGTCGAGCCAGACCGGGTGCGCCGCCGTCCGCGCTCACCACGCCGACCCTGCGCCGCGGAGTTGGTGGTGCCGGCCTTGGGGTACTGCACCGGAATGACGAACGAGTAGAGCGAGTCGGTGTCGTTGATCAGGTCGAAGTCGCGCACGCCCGACGCGTCGAGCTGCCAGAACGCGATGCGACGCCCGTCCGGGCTCCAGCGGAACCCGTCGCGCAGGTTGAGCTCTTCCTCGTACACCCAGTCGAAGGTGCCGTTGATGATGGTGCGCGAGCCGTCGCTGGTGAGCCGGGTGATGCGCGCCGTCGGCCAGCGCTCTCGACGTAGAGGTCGTGCTCGCGCACGTAGGCCACCCGCCCGCCGTCGGGCGAGAACTTGGCGAACATGAGCGACGACGGCGCCGCGTCCGGACCGCCCAGCTTCCGGAGCTTCCAGGTCGCCAGATCGAGCACCCAGAAGTCGCCACGGGTGTTCTGCGCGCCAGACCCGACGCGAGTTGGTGAAGAGCAGCAGGCGCTTGCCGGTCGGCGAGAGGCTCGTAGTCCCTCGATGGCGAGCGGCACCGAGTCGCCCGGCGGAACCAGGCGCGTGGCCGGCACCCACACGTCCCTCCGGCCCGTGGCCGCGTCGTAGCGGATCAGCGCGGCGGCGCCGCGCATGGCGCTATCGGGCTCGAGCCGGGTGTAGGCGGACGCGCCCGGAATCCAGCGCACGTCGCCCACGGACTCGCTCGTGAACTCGTCGGAGGCGAAGATACGCTCGACGGTGAGGAGGGAGGAGTCGGTCTGGGCGAGAAGCGGGGCGGCGGCAAGCGGCAGCAGGAGGGCCGCGGCGAGGATGCGGCTGGCGCGAAATGGCCGGTAAGTTCGGGGCATTGGCTCGAGGACGGCAGGTGGAAGAACGGAGCGAGGCGAAATCGTCTGGCATTTGGTACACGAATCTACATCGGTGGCCCGGGGAGTGGGCTCACGGTCATGAACCGTGGCATGCACCCTTCTTCACCTTCGGGGTTGTTCAGGACATACACCTTGCCCGCCGCATCGACGACCAATGCCCGCAGCGCTTCCAGCCCGGTTCGGGAGCCGGCAATGCGTCGAACGGGCGCCTCATCGCCGGCTGCATTGGGCCGGTAGACGGTGATGCTCGGGCCGCGCGCGGGACCTCTGTTGGCGACGAAGAGTGTATCGCCCGGCCCGATTGCGGCGGCCATCGGAGCGTCGAGGCCGGTGTGCCGGCCTGAGAGCGTCCGGAGTGGGCGCAGGTCCCGGGTCGTGTCGGCGTTGTACACGCGAACCGCATCGTCCGCATTGGGCACGAGGAGGCGTCCGTGAGAATCGGCCGCGAAATCCTTGGGCCAGTACAATTCCGTCTCTCCCTGGCCCTCGTTCGGGCGCGGGACCATCTCACGCGGGCGTCGTTCGAAGTTTTCGCGGCCCATCTCCTCCGTCATTGTAGGGTCGATCACTTCGAAGCCCCCGTCTTTGCCGCGGTACAGGAGACCGGCGGTGTTACGGATGAACCCGGTTGTGCCGAACCTGAATCCCTCGAGACGTTTCTGCCTGATCGGATAATTCTCCACGTAGACATCGATCAAACCACCGCCGTGGCCATGCCCCAACCAGTTCTTGGACACGTAGACCGTATCGAGCCCTGCGACCACCAAGCCATATGCCATGAATTCGGCGAGTCCTTTGCCGGTTGGCAATCGGCTCGGGACGACGTTCCCGTCCGCTTTCGAGGAGTAACCAGTGACCCGTCCCCGGCAGCTCAGCACGTAGAGCGTCGTGTCGCTCGAGAGAGCCAGGCTCACTGGCAGGACCAGCATGGTTTTCTCGCCGGCGATCGTCCGGATCGGCGGTATGTCGCCCGCCGCGCCGGTAGGGAAGATGACGACGGATGGAGGGAGTGCAGGAGGCTTCGGTGGCCGCGGCTGCGGGACTGGACCGACGCCGGTGGCGGGGCCGACAATGGTTTGCACCGGCCGAGCGTCACCGCTCGCGCGGGCGTCGTAGATCGTGATGCTGCCGCCGTCACCGATGTTAAAGATTGCGATCCGGCCACGGCGATCGAGCGCGATCGCACTGGGAACCGACAGGCCGGTGTTCGGCCCCTGGATGATACGCTCCGCCGGCGTGGACTCTCGAGCGCCCGGTGCGAGCACAGCCACGGTCTGCTGGTTGGTTCTGGTCATCGCGTACACTCGGCCGTCCCGGCCAATGGCGAGCGCTGAAGCCTCCAGGGCGCGGGCCCGGATGGGGCGACCCCCGATGATACGCAGAGGGGGCACGTTGCCGTCGCCTCCTGGCGCGAAGACGCGGATGCGTCCGAGATAGTAGCCACCCACGTACAGCCGGCCTTTCCGGTCGACGGCGATGCCGGATATCCAGTTCAGGCCCGTCCTGCTTCCCCAGAGAGAGCGAATCGGCACCGCATCGCCCTCGGCATCCGGTGCGTACACGGTCACGCGGCTGCGTGCCACACTCGTCGGCGAGGCATACTCCATGGAATTCGCCGACGTAGACAGCGCCATCCGCACCCACCGCGATGCCTCGCGGGCCCTCGAGTCCCGTTGAGGGACCCTTGATGACGCGAAGCGGGCGGTGTGTTCCCGCTAGCGTCCGCCGAATAGACCGTGACGGAATTGCCGGTCATGTTCGTCACGTAAAGCTCCCCCGAGGGCCGATCGCGACCGAAAAGAGGTCTGGACAGCCCTGTGCTGTCGCCTGCGATCACGCGCAGCGGTGTCGCATCGCCGTCCGCCGACGCGGCGAAGCCGAGGACACTGTTGGCCGTGATGTTAGGGAGCCAGAACGCGACCGGTTCCTGGAGGACGGTCGCGGTGATGAAAAGCGAGGAGATGCAGAACGAGGGTCATGGCGCTCGGTTTACGCCTTTCCACCCGTAACTTACACGCCCCTCGGCGCGAGATCCTCGCGCCTCACCCCTTCCTGGTCCACGGCGGCACGATCGTGTTCATCCGGGCATACGCCACCAACTGGCCCAGATGTTCGTGCAGATCGTTGAGGGTATAGGTCGTCGCCACACGCGGCAGCGTGCTCTGCCCGTAGTACGTGATCGGGGTGTTGATCGTCGCCCGCGACAGGCCGCCCAACGTGGCGCTCAGACTCTGCATCGCCCGGTCCATCGCGGCGATCAGCTGGTCATCCGTGAGCTTCTTGAGCCGCGCCTCCTCGGCGTCGAAATCGGCCAGCGATCCTGCGGGCAAGGGGCGGCCGAACATCGCGGTCTCCGTATTCCCCTCCGCCGCGATATGAGCAAAGACCTCCCGGAACGAGCGGGTCCCCTCCATCGGACGCCAGGCGAGCTTGTCGGCGGGCACCGCCTTGGCGAGCGCCATGAACTTCTTCCGCAAGGCCGTCGATGTCTTCCTTCTGGACCTGACGCCAGGCGGCGAATTCGGCCGAGTCAGCCGACGGCCGTCTGTGCCCGGAGCGGTGCGGATGAAAACCCTGTCAGGCCTACCGTGAGGACGAGGGCCGGAACGGACAGAGACGGGGCCTGGGCATACGATCCTCCTTATTGAGGGGAATTCGGTGCAGCCGGGCGGCATGGCGGATCGCGTAGAGGAACATGCTGCCCCGACGGATCGGCCGGGGCAGCGGTTTCGTCAGTCCTTCCAGGTCAGCCCTTTGAGCGCGATCCGGTACTCACGCGCGGCCGAGTCCCAGGTGATGCCGTAGCTGTCGGGATAGTAGCCGGCCGTGGCGTAGCGCTGGGCGGGCAGCGCGATCGAGTCGGCCGACGCGGAGTCGGAGCGCTGGGCCGAGAATGAAGTCCCGCGTGATCATCGGCTCGTCGAAGATCACCTGCCCGTCCCACGAGCCCATGATGAACGTGGTGGTGAAGGGCTTGTTCGACGGCGGCAGCTCGGGCGACTTCAGGTCGAGCCAGTGCAGCCCCATCCGCGGCACGGTCATGCCGGCCGGTGTGGTCTTGCAGAAGGACGTGCGAAGACGCGTAGCCCGCGCGCATCTCTTCGGCCGCGGGAAGCCGGGCCGCCTTGGTAGCGAAAGCCGTGTCCTTCAGGTCGATCTCGTTCCGGGTCGCCAGCGGCACGCGGTAGAAATGGAAATCGAAGTGGGGCGACGTGTACGGGCCGCCGTGGCCGTGCGGGTTCCAGTCCACCTCGACGAACCGGTACGGCGTCGGGTTGTCGGCCGGCAGCTCGAGCAGGTATTCGCTGAAGGGGCCGTGCGCGCCCTGCTTCAGCTGCGTCGCGCGCCCTCGAGGGCGTCCGCGCTCAGCGCCACGCCGACCTCGACCGGCTTGCCGGACTTCCCGTCCACCAGCACGTAGGTCCGGGCCTTTCCGTTGGCCATGGGGACGGCCGAGCCGTACCGGGTGTGGAGACCGCCGGCATCGACCGGACGGGGGGCGCGAATGGCCGCGGTCGTCAGGCCGGCGGCGAGCAGGACGATGGCGGAACGGGTGGCAATCGAGGTGTGGGACGGCATGGCTGCTCCGGTGTCGGGTCCAGGGTCGTTGAAACGTTGCCCATTGGACGCCGGGATACCCCGGTTCTTCTCAGCCGGCCCAGATCAGTCGCGCAAATAGTGGCAGGTGTATCCGCCGGGGTGCTTCCGCAGATAGTCCTGGTGGTATCCCTCCGCGCTGTACCAGGTGGAGGCGGGCTCGATGCTGGTCGTGATCGGCCGCCTCCACTTGCCTGACGCCTCCACCCGCGCCTTCACCAGCTCCGCCGTGCGCTGCTGCTCGGGCGTCTGCGGAAAGATCGCGGAGCGGTACTGCGTCCCGACGTCGTTGCCCTGGCGGTTGAGCGTAGTCGGGTCGTGCAGCTTGAAGAACCACTGCTCCAGCAGGTCCTCGTAGCTGAGCACCGCCGGGTCGAAGCTCACCCGGATCGCCTCGGCGTGACCCGACTTGCTGTCGTGGGTGTCGTCGTAGGTCGGATTCTCCACCCAGCCGCCGGTGTAGCCGACGTCGGTGTCGATCACGCCGGCCACGCCGCGCAGGATCTCCTCAACGCCCCAGAAGCAGCCGCCGGCGAGCACGGCGACCTCCGTCTGCTGCGCTCGCGGCGACGGCACCGGGAGTGGTCTTGCCCTGCTCGTTCATCTTCTTCTCCTTGAGGTCCGGACTGCCTGATAACGTCTTCACCCCCCGAACGGTTTCCGGAGGCCGCCGAGCACTGCCAAGTCCTACTCGTCCAGCGACTTACACGGCTTGTCGCTCACCTGTGCGTCGACGTTGAACGATCCCTTGGCCGGTTTGGTTTCCTTCTTCATGAGCTTCTCGAACATCTCGATCATTTCCTTCCCCTTCGTGAGCCTGATATCGGTGTCGCCAGACAGCGTGTAGGTCGCCTTCGCCCCCTCGCCATGGTCGTGGCGGGTGAGCTCCATCTTGCCGTGGGCCGTGTATTCCACGCCGTTGGCGCCCCACACCACCTTATAGTCTCCCTTCGCGCTGCCCTTCTCCGCCTCGAGCTTCCCCGAGCCGACACCGCCGTTGGTCCCGGGCGCGGCGATCCAGAGCACCTTCCAATCGCCCACGCCACGCACGGTGCAGCTCTTGAACGTGAGCGTCTGCGCCACGGCCGTGAAACGCCGTTGGGCACACGGCGTGACGTCGATGCCGGTGCCCAGGATCTCGTTCTGATGGTGGAGGCCGAACGGGAGGTCGTCGTCGAACTCCTGGTCCCAGCAGCTCTTTTCGACGAACGTCTGGCTGAACGAGACGAGCGCCCGCACCATTTGCTGCCGCGAGGTCTCGGCCAGGGCATCCTCGCCGAGCAACGCGGCTTGCCGTCCCACGCCGCCGATGTCGGTCAGCGTGCTGCGGATGCCCTCCATGTCCGAGACCTGTCCCCTGCCGGCCAGGGACATCGCGTCGTTGCCGAGATCATGAATGAAGTTCGCGATCGTCTGCTCGAAGCCGCTCAGCGAGCGATCCGCGTCCTCCTTTGCGAGCGTCCCGTTGCGATACTGCGCGCAGGTCGAGCTGATGCCGTAGAACGCGAGCTTGGCTTGCTCCGCCTGCGCCTCCAGCGATCTCATCCGGAGCGCCCGCTCGGACGTCGGCAGAAAGGCCTTCAGTTTGTCGTTCACCCACTGCTCGGCCTTCCGCATGTTGGCCACCGTGTTGGCGTCGGCATTGCGACACTCCGTGGCCATCGCCCTCGACTCCTGGGCGTGGGCAGGCCCCACGATCGCGACGACCATCAACGCGGAAAGAGCGGTGAGCCGGCCCAGGCCAGTGTCACGCATGCGCCCTCGCCCGCAGCTCCTCGAGATAGCCATGCCAGAGAATCCGGGCCGCCACCGCCCGTAGCGGCCGCCACCGTGCCGTGAGACGCTCGACCTCGGCGACGGAGAGCATGGACGTGGTCCCGTGCAGACGGCCGAGCGCCTTGTGCAGCGCCAGGTCGCCCGGCGGCCAGATGTCGGGGCGCCGCAGCGCCATCAGCAGGTAGATCCCGGCCGTCCACGGCCCGATCCCGCGGACCTGCATCAGTCGCTCGCCCGCTTCGGCGTCGGTGCAGGTCCCGAGACAGTGCAACGGCAATTGCCCGGTGCGGACCCTCTCCGCGAGATCGGCGATGTAGGCGGCCTTCTGCCGCGTCACGCCGAGCCGCTGCAATCCCGTCACTCCCAGAGCCAGGATGCCGGCCGGCTCGACCGGACCCACGGCGCCGGCAATGCGAAGGTACATCGCCTGACCCGAGGCCAGCGAGACCTGCTGCTCCAGGATGATCCGAAGCAGGGTCGCGAACCCGGGTCGACGCGCCCAGAGTGGCGGGGGCCCGTACCGGGCGACAAGCGCGGCCAGCCTGCGATCGCGCCTCGCAAGCACGCGCACGCCCGACAGCAGCGAGGCTCGGTGGAGTCTTTCGCGGGAGGGGGTCACGTCATGCACTCTGCGGGGGAAAATAGCGTCTGTATGTTGTGGTATGCCCGGACCCGTCCAGACACTCGAATATGAGTCATCGCCGGGGCGATGGCGGTTCTCCAGCGCGGCGCCTGACGGCGAGCTGTCAGGCATGGTCCAGGAATACTGGGAGGTCGAGGGACGCCTGAGCCCGTTCAGGGAACGCGTGCTGCCGAACGGCTGCACGGAGATCATGGTCAACCTCGGTCCCCCGCATCAGATGATCACGCGCGAGGGAACGAGCGTCTGGGAGCGCGCCTGGTTCTCCGGCCTGCACGACCGCGCGATCGTCATCGAGTCACATCAGGGCACCCATCTGGTGTCGGCGAGGCTCCACCCGCTCGGCGCCTTGCGGCTGTTCGGCGCCGACGTCCCCCAAAAGGTCAACGCGGTCACGGACCTGGAGACCATGCTCGGCCCGCCGGCGCGGGAGCTTCGGGATACGCTGCTCGCCGCCGGATCGCCGGAGAAGCGGTTCGCGCACCTCGAGCGGTTTCTCCGCGGGCGTCTCTCGCTGCACGCGGGCCCCTCGGAGCTCGTCGCCAAGGCCGCGCGGCTCATCGAGGAGGCGCACGGCAACCTGCGCGTCACCTCGATTCCCATCGACCTGGGCGTCAGCCGGAAGCAGCTCTGGCTCCGCTTCGGCCGGGAGCTGGGCGTGTCCCCCAAGGCATACGCCCAGCTTCAGCGTTTCGTGTGGACGCTGGCGCGGCTGCGGGAGAGCACCGACGTGGACTGGCCGCGACTCGCGGCCGCCGCCGGGTACTCCGATCAGGCGCATCTCGTGCGCGATTTCCGCCGCGTCGCCTCCGCGAGCCCGACCGAGTTCCTGCGGACGCGATCACCCGATACGACCGCGCTGCTGGACGAGGTGGGGTAACAAATCTTCAAGACACGGCATTCGGCGGCCCCATATTGTGGCCATGCGACTCTTCACCGGACTGACCGCCGCCGCGGCCCTCTCATCGCTCTCCCTGCTCCACATCCAGCAACCCCCGACCCCGGACTTCCGGCCGCTCGAGTTCCTCGTCGGAAGCTGCTGGGTCGGACCCTTTCCCGACGGCAAGGCGACGGACGAGCACTGCTTCGAGTGGGTGTTCGACCGGAAGTTCATACGCGACCGTCACGTGGTACGGAACGGCGAGAAGCCCTACGCGGGTGAAACGCTGTACGGCTGGGACCAGAAGGCCGGACACCCGACGTTCTGGTACTGGAACAGCGAAGGCGAAGTGTTGACCGGCTCGGTGGAGTACCGTCCCGATTCGATCGTGTTCCCCACCAGGCTCGAGACCGAGAAGGGCACCGTCATGCTGCGCGCTGTCTGGACCCACACGGGGCCGGACAGTTATCGCGTGCAGCAGAGCCAGCAGGCGGGCGACGCGTGGAAGCCGCTCTGGGCGATGGAGCTCAAGCGGAAGCGCTAGACGATCCGGCCGCGCCCCGCGGTTGGCGTACCTCGTAATGCTGCGACCGCGCGTCGAAACGCTGGAGGAGAGCCCTGGCGGCGGGAGGGACGACCGCGACCTCATAGTCCGTCCCGGCGAAGGCGCGCACGGCCTCGATCGAGTCGAACCACATCATCGTGACGAATTCCACCAGATCCGCGACCGGCCGCCGGAGCAGCTCGATGCCGTGGTAGCCCGGAATTCGCCGTCCTGCGATTCCCTGAAAGATTTCCTCGCGCAGTAGGCGCTCGTAGCTGTCGGCGTTGGCCGGCGTGGTCCAGCCGTGCCAGATGCGGCAGATCATCGCCTTCGGCCTCCCCTCGCCAAGTCCGGAACGACCCGCTTAGTTAATCTCACATCTTTCCCGACAATTCACCGCCTGGAGCACCCGAATGGGTGAGCTGACGCAGAACCTCGCGCGGAGCACGCACCGCTATCGGATCCGGGTGATCGGGTTGACGGCCGCGCTGTTGGCCGTGGGTGTATGCCGGCCGGCGCTCGGTCAAGCGAGCTCGGATTCCGCGCTGGCGAATTCGCTGGCCGCGGAGCTGGCAAAGGCCGGCATCAGCATGGACGCCGGCGACCTGAAGGAGATGATGCAGGGCATCACGAACGGAGGCCAGTCCAGCGAGGCACTGGCCGAGTTCATCACCCGATCACTCGCCCAGGCAACGGCTGACCTGGAGGCCGTCGCCGCCGGAAAGGACCCGGAGCCTGGGCTCGACCAGACCGAGATCGACCGCCTCCTCGAGGATCTCCCTTCCTCGGGCGACTCCGCCCCCCAGCTCTCCCGCTTCCTGAAGGAAAAGCTGCAAGAGCTCAAGACTAGTCCACGATGAACAGCGTCGCGCCACCGCTCGTTCGCGACCGATGCGGCTCGGCGTCGTCCGCGACCTGGTAGCTCATGCCCGGCTCGAGACGGAAGACCCGGCCATCGGCGAGCTCGGTCTCCAGCTCGCCGGCAAGACACAGCAGGATGTGACCCTTCCGGCACCAATGATCCGCGCAGTAACCCGCCGAATACTCGACGAGGCGCACCCGGACAGTCCCGAACTGTCGAGTGCGCCATCGTGCGACACCGGTCTCTCCGGCGTGTTCGGTGGGATCGATACGTTGCCAATCCGTGATGCCGAAGGGGATGTCGTCGAGACGCACCTACGGTCTCACAGTTTCCCGCTGGCGCTCGCGGCCGCCGCGCGCAACGCGTCATGGTAGGACGCCGGCGGCTTCGGCAGTCCTCCCCCGATCGACACCGCGATGACGTTGGCCCCCTTCAAGACGACGTATTGCGCTCCCTGCTCGGTGTAGGCCCAGAAGGCCTTGTCGCCGACCCCGGTCTCCTCCTTCAGCTCTTTCTGGTCACCTTCGAGCCGGCCGGCCACGAGCTCCTTGGTGGTCGCCTTCTTGGCATCACCCGCGTTGGCAAAGGCCACCAGCGACACGATGACCGCTCCTTTCGGCGCTCGATACATGCAGTAGCTGAGGATGCCGTTGGTCTCGTCATCGGGCTCCGGAGGCTCGGATATGCCAGGTGATACCGGCGCCCCGGCGAGTGTGCCGGCGGCAGCCCTATCCAGCAGGTCGCAGGGGCCGGCCAGGGATGGGGCCGACGAGAGCATCACAAGAGACAGGGCGACCGGGAGCATCATGACGCCTCCACACAAGGGTGAGGGATCTCGGAGAATTCGTGAACCGGTTCCTAATCGTACAGGATCTGCTCCGCGTTCGGATCATTGACGTATCGGTCGGATCCGCAGTCGGGACAGCGCGCGATCGCATCCAGACGGAACGCGCCCCCGCAGGGACAGCCGCCGGCAGTGTCCTCGACATGCTGCCGTATTCGTGCGCGCTCGGACCGGAGCTCGACCGGCGATTCCTGATCTCGTTCCCGTTCCAGGCTATACGGACCGATGCCTTCGGGGAGTCGCGTAAACTCCGCGCCAAAGTCGTCGAAGCCGACTCCCTTGTCGCGGCCACACGTGTCGCAGTGAAAGACCAGAAACCTCATCCCCGGCCCGGACGTCACGCGAAAGCGATGCTGGCACGCCGAGCATATGACCATGTAGCTCTCACCCATCGATGCATCCGCCTTTCGGTCAGGCCGCGGGGAGCAGGATCAGCTTGCCGTGCGTCCGGCGCTGTTCGAGCTGACGGTGGGCGTCGGCCGCCTGACCTAATGGAAACGTGTTGCCGATTGTCACGCGGAGCAAACCGGCGGCGACCCATTCCTGAAGCTCACGACGCGCGTCGTTCCAGCGCTCGGGCGGATCGGCGGCGAGCCAGAAGCTGCTGACCCGAAGGTTCCGCTCGTAGAGCGCGTCGGGCGAGATCGGTGCGGGTGGGCCGCTGGCTTCCCCGAAGTAAACCAGGTGACCGTAGAGCGACAGGACGGCGAGGCTATCGGCCTGCGTGCTGCGCCCGACGGAATCGAACACCGCATCGACACCCCGACCACCGTTGGCCGCCCGCACGAGGTCGGGCAAGCCGGGACCGTACGGCAGCGGGGTGGCGCCGGCCTCTCGAACCAGCGCCTGCTTGTCCGGCGTGGACGCGGTGCCCAGAACCCGGACGCCGCGCCGGCACAGAAGCTGGACGAGCAACGCGCCGACGCCGCCGGCCGCGGCGTGCACCAACGCCGTCTGTCCGCCGAGACAGGCTCGTCGCGAAATGGGCAAGACCGTACGCGGTGAGACCCTGCGCTGGCAGCGCGGCACCGGTGGGATCGTCGATGTCGTCACGCAGCCGGAAGAGCGTCGCCGCAGGGGCGACGGCGAGCTCCGCGTACGTCCCGCTGGTACGCGGCGCCCAGAAGGCGACTCGGCGGCCGACCCAATCGAGATCGACGCCGAGGCCCGTCTTCTCGACGGTACCCGCCGCCTCGTTGCCGGGAATCCAGGGAAGCGGCGGCGGATCGTACACCCCGCGGCGTCGCTCGGTATCCGAGAAATTGACCCCGATCGCGTGGAGTCGCACGAGCACTTCACCCGGCCCGGGCTCGGGGACGGGGTGGGTGCCGAGGGTCAGGACGTCGGGATCGCCGAGCGCGTGAACGACGATGGCGCGCAGCCGGTCAGCCCCGGACGACCGACGACAGCGTCACGATCTGGCCGGCGTGCCTGGCCGAGTGCTCGGCGGCGTGGAAGATGAGGCCGAGGGTGGTCGACGGCAGCCGCTTGCGGCCGACTTCCCGAATGAGCAGCAGAGTTTCCGCGGGCACCGTTCGCAGGTAACTCACGGCCTCCTCGATTCCGTTCCTGAGACGGGTGAGCAGCGGATCCAGACCGGGCCGATCGTCGTACACCGTCTTCTCCGACGCCAGTCGAGCCTGCTGCTCGGCTGAGAGGCTCTCCCCGCGCGAGTAGGTGAGGAGGCGCTCGAGGCTCCCCGGCAGATGGTGCAGGTGGTATCCGATCGCGGCCGCGCCGCCGGGCCGACGCCACACCTGCTCGTCGTTGAGCCCGCGGGTGGCGGCATCGATGTCCTCTCGAACCTGCTGGAGCGTGTGGGCGGCGGGCTGGAGGTAGGGCTCGATCCCCTGGATCGGTCCGCGGAGCCAGACTTCGGGAATGTTTTCCATATTAAGGAAGGTAACGGAGGCGGTTTGCGTAGCCGGCGACCTCACCGGTCGCCGGCAACGTTCTGACGAGCCCGTTACTGCGGCAGCTCCGTCGCCGGCCTGCTCCGCCACCATGTACGCGGCGTACCACTCGGGCCAGTTGTCGTCGTGTCCCCCGGTGCGCTTCTCGTGCTCGCCGTGGGCAGCGCCGCCCGCCAGAGCGCGCTCATCAAGTCCGCCGTGGACGTGTAGACGGTCTCAGTCGCCTCGATCCGGCCGGGCAGCCGCGTCGTGATCTCCTGGAGCAGCCAGCCATTGCCGTCCGGATCGCTGAACGACAGGAACGACGCGTAGCTCTGCCGCTCCGGAGCGGGTCCACTCAACCGCCCGCTGGGGTCGACGCGATTCCAGCCGGCGAAGTGGAACACCTCGCTCGCCTGGATGCCGCGCTTTACCAACTCCTCGCGCGCAGCCTGAATGTCGGAGACGATCAGCAGCAAGCCCTGGGCGGACCCCGGCGCGGCGGTCGTGAGGTTCGTGCCGAAGTGAATCGAGCACGGGGATCCGGGCGGCGTGAACTGGACCACATGGTCGGTGGGCGATGTGAAGTCGGCATCGAGCCGCCAGCCGAGCCCCCCATAGAACTCCTTCGCGCGGTCGACGTCCGAGACGGGGATGGTGATCACCTCGAGCTTCAGGTCGACCTTCCCGATGCGCGCGTCGCTTTTCGCGTCCTGAGTACGTGTTGCGGTGGTGGTCATCGCTGCCTCCAAAATTGTTCAGTATCAGTTGCGCGGCCGGACGACGCGCCAACCGGCGCGCCGCCCACCGCCTCATACTCGACTTACCGCAGCGACTTGAACCCGGCGCGACAGATCTTCCACCAGCGCCTCCGGCTGCTCCCACGCGGCGAAGTGCGCGCCCTTCGGATGGCGCTTGTAGTAGACCAGCTTGGGATAGGCCTTTTCGGCCCACTTGCGCGGAATCGGGCAGATCTCCTCCGGGAACGCGCTCACCACGACCGGGATCTTCACCCCCTTCGGAGCGAAGAAGGCATTCTTGTTTTCCCAGTACAGGCGGGCCGACGACACCCCCGTCTTGGTCAGCCAGTAGAGGGTGATGTTGTCGCAGATATCGTCTCGCGTCAGGCCCTCGGCGACGCCGTCGAACACCCGGGCGATTTGCCGGTAGGTCCAGATGTCATGATCGATGATCCACGCGGCCAGGCCGACCGGAGAATCCTGCGATCCCGTACAGCGTCTGCGGCCGGTTCCCCATCTCCAGGGCATAGCCGAGACCATGCTTGTAGAAGAACGAGACGTGGTCGAACGAGTACTTCTCCTCTTCGTCCAGGCCGGGAGGCGGCGCTGCGCCGGCAAAGGCCGCCGCATCAACCTCGGGCGGAATCGCACCGGCCATGTTGGTGTGAATGCCGATCAGTCCCTTCGGTGCCTGCACACCCATCATAGTCGACGATGAACGCACCCCAATCGCCGCCTTGCGCGGCGTAGCGCTGGTATCCCAGGCGCTCCATCAGGGTGGTCCATGGCCCGGGCAATGCGTTCGGGGCCCCAGCCGGTCGTGGTCGGCTTGCCCGAGAAGCCGTAGCCCGGCATCGACGGAATCACCAGGTGAAACGCGTCCTCGGCGCTCCCGCCGTGGGCCGTCGGATTGGTCAGCGGCTCGATGATCTTGAGCTGCTCGATGATCGAGCCGGGCCAGCCGTGGGTGACGATGAGCGGCAACGCATTCTCATGCTTCGAGCGAATGTGCATGAAGTGAATGTCGAGCCCGTCGATCTCGGTGATGAAATGCGGGTAGGAGTTCAGCTTCGCCTCGACCTTGCGCCAGTCGTGCTCGGTCGCCCAATAGCGCGCGAGCTTCTGAATCGTGGCGAGCTGCACGCCCTGCGTGTCATCTGCGACGGTCTCCTTCTCGGGCCAGCGCGTGGCCTTGATGCGGGCACGCAGCTCGTCGAGCTCGGCCTGGGGCGCCTTGTAGTTGAACGGCCGGATGGCCGTGGCTGTCTGTGGCTTTTCCATCGTGGCGGGCATGTGCTGTCTCCTCCTCCATGGTTGCGTGACGGGTCTACGAATGGGCGACGAAGCGCCGACCGAACCCCGCGGCGTCGGACCACACGATAGGAAAGCTGGCCGCCGGGCGCGTCCCCATGACAGGGAGTCATTCGACTATCACGATGGGGGTAGGCGGCCGATCGAGTACCACGTTCGAGGTAGGGCGACCGAGGGCGGCCGCGATCTGCTCGCGGTCGCCCTTTCTCCAACGTCGCGTGAACTACCGCAGCGACCGGAACCCGGCGCGAACCTCCTGTGAGAAGACTTCCGGCTGCTCCCACGCCGCGAAGTGCCCGCCCTTTTCGAGCTTGTTGTAGTGGATCAGCTTGGGATACGCCCGCTCTGCCCAGTTCCGCGGGCCTTGATAGACCTCGTCGGGAAAGGCGCTCACGGCAACGGGGATGTTGACGCCCATCGGAGCGAAGAAGGGAAGCTTGTTCTCCCGATAGAGACGAGCCGAGGAAATCGCCGTGTTGGTCAGCCAGGTGAGCGTGAGGTTGTCGAGAACGTCGTCCCGCGAGAGGCCTTCGCGTTGCCCGTCGAAGGCGCGTGCGATGAGCTCGTAACTCCGCAAGTCGTGTTCGAGGAACCAGGCGGCGAGCCCGACCGGCGAATCCGCAATCGCGTACAGCGTCTGCGGGTGGTTCGCCATCATGCTGAAGATGCGGCAGGCCGTGGGCGAAGAGGAAGGCGAGCCGTTCGAACGCACGGCTTTCGTCCGCCGAGAGGCCGGTCGGCGGGCTGCCAGACTGCGAGCGCCTTGAAGATTTCGGCCGGTACGGCGGAAGGCAAGTTGATGTGGATGCCGAGCAATTCCGGCGGCGCCAGCACACCCATCTGCTCCGTGATGAACGCGCCCCAATCACCGCCTTGCGCCACGTATCGCGTGTAGCCGAGGCGCTTCATCAGCACGGTCCAGGCGCGGGCCATGCGGGTGGTGTCCCAGCCGGTGGTCGTCGGCTTGCCGGAAAACCCATAGCCCGCCATCGACGGAATCACCACATGGAAGGCATCCGACGCGCTGCCGCCATGGGCCGTGGGATTGGTCAGCGGCTCGATGATCTTCAGCTGCTCGATGATCGAGCCGGGCCAGCCGTGGGTGACGATGAGCGGCAGCGCATTCTCATGCTTCGAACGAACGTGGATGAAATGAATGTCGAGCCCGTCGATCTCGGTGATGAAATGCGGATAGGAGTTCAGCTTCGCCTCGACCTTGCGCCAGTCGTATTCCGTCGCCCAATAGCGCGCGAGCTTCTGAATCGTCGCGAGCTGAACGCCCTGCGACGCATCGGCGACGGGCTCCTTCTCGGGCCAGCGCGTGGCCTTGATGCGGGCACGCAGATGCATCGAGCTCCGTGTCGGGGAACTCGAACGTGAACGGCCGGATCGCTGTAGCGGCCAGGGGCTTTTCCATCGTGGTGGGCATGGTGGTCTCCCTCTCTCGGGGTTCGTGACGGCTCTATGACCACACGATAGGAGCATGGGCCGCCTGCGGCGTCCCCACGACAGGGAGTCTTCGACTATCACGTTGTGGGTAGGTGGCTACGCGAGTACCACGTTCGAGGTAGGACGGACTACTCGAGCCGAATGAAGCCGCGCCGCAAGGCCGTGGTGACCGCTTCGGTCCGGTCGTCGACGCCGAGCTTCTGGAGGATGTTCTTGAGGTGGACCTTGACCGTGCCCTCGGTCCGCCCGATGCGCCGGCCACCTCGCCGTTGCTGAGCCCCTTCGCCACCAGCGACGAGCACCTCGGTCTCGCGCGGGGTCAGCGGGATGCGTGGCGCGTACTCGGCGAGCTTGGCCGCGACGGCGCGCGGGATGCCTTGTCGGCCCGGCGTAGACGGTGCGAATCACGCCGTCATTCGTCCGACCACCATGTCCTTGAGCGAGGTAACCCCGGGCGCCGGCGTCGAGCGCCCGGTGAATGTCCTCGTCGCCGTCGTAGGTCGTCAGCACGATGACCCTGGCGTCCGGAAATTCGTCGAGGATTGCCCGGGTCGCCGCGAGGCCGTCCATCACCGGCATGCTGAGATCCATCAGCACGATGTCGGGACGGACCTCACGATACTTGCTCGAGGCCTCTTCGCCGTTGCTCGCCTCGGCGACCACCTCCAGCCCGGCTCGGTCGCGAGAAACGACACGAGCCCGGCCCGGATGAGCGGGTGGTCGTCGGTCGCAAGGATTCTGATGGCGGACGCGCCAGACATGCGGATGATGATAAGGCGCGCGACGCGGAAGCCCCATACCCAATAAGAGGTAGCTCGAGGCAATGGCGACTGTAGATTTCTCGTCCATGCCGGTCCAGCCACGCAAGAAGATTCATCTCATCCTCGTCGCCGCCACCATGGCGGCGTCCACCGCGTCGGCTCAGGAACCGGCGCAGACCATCTCGCAGCTCTACCACACCGCCTGGACCATGCGGGATGGGGCACCTGGGGACGTCGAAGCGCTCGCGCAGACGTCGGATGGGTTCCTCTGGCTCGGGTCCGGCACCGGTCTGTTTCGCTTCGATGGAGTCCGGTTCGAGCTGTTCGAGGCCCCTGCGGGACAGACGATGCCATCATCGAACGTTTCCGCCCTCTTCTCGACTCCCGATAGTGGCTTGTGGGTCGGCTATCGCTTCGGTGGGGTGAGCCTGCTTCAACGAGGCACCATTCGAAGTTATGGAGAACCCGACGGCCTGCCGCGGGGAAGTATCCTCAAGTTCACCCAGGACGCAGAGGGCACGATATGGGCCGGGGCCACGGGCGGACTTGCCAGACTCGATGGCGACAGGTGGACCACGCTGGGACCTCGCGAGGGGCTTCATGAAGGGGCCGCGACCGCGATCCTGGCCGATCGCCGGGGGCGTCTCTGGGTCTCGGCGGACGCGGGCGTGTTCATGCGAGCGAGTGGTGCGCCACGCTTCGAGCGCGTCGGACCGCCGCTCAACCCATCCGGCGTGGACAAGATCTACACCTTTCTCCAGGAAGCGCCGGATGGGTCGATCTGGGGCTCGTCCGAAGAGAGCGGTCTGCGACAGCTCGCGCCAAGCGATGACGGACGCGCAGCGGCGGTGGAGCCTCGTGTCGGTGAGGTGTCGGCGATGCTGATCGATCGGCACGGCTCGGCGTGGCTCGCGGGGTCGGCAACCGGGGCATCGAGCGCGTCTGGCTGCATCCGCCGAGCGGCGCGTCACCAGGGGCCAAGCCGGAGCGGCTCACGGCGAGCCTGTCGTCCGGCGCCGCGATGAGCTGGCTCGAGGACCGCGAAGGCAACGTGTGGGCCGGCACGGCGGGCGGGACTGGACCGGTTCCGCCGCGCCAAGCTGACCCGCGTCGAGTTGGCCGGATTGGAGGAGAACATCGCGCTGGCGCCCGCGGATTCCGGCGCGGTGTGGATTGGCTCACGGGGCCGCAATCCTCTCCGGTTCGCCGACCGCGTCACGGAGTTTCCGAAGGTGGCCAGACCGGTCGAGGTGGCCTATCGCGATCGCGAGGGCGTGGTGTGGATCGGAGGCCCGCACGGGCTCTGGCGGTTCGCCGGCAGCCGTTTCGTGCCGGTGGGCCTGCCGGACATCGGCACGGCGGGCATCCAGGCGATCACCGAGGATGCCGCTGGGGACATGTGGATCTCGGTCGTTCGACGCGGCGTGTATCGAAGGCACGGCGGGCAGTGGGTGTTGTTCGGCGATCGAGCCGGCCTGCCACAGGAGCCCGCCATCGTGCTGACCACCGACGAGTCCGGACGAACCTGGTTCGGCTACACGGGCAACAAGGTGGCACTCCTCCAGGGCGACAGCGTCCACCTCTACACCGCGAAGGACGGCCTGAGCATCGGCAACGTGCTCGCGATCCAGGTGAGGGGCGGACACGTCTGGGTGGGAGGCGAGCTCGGGCTCGCGGTGCTCGCGGGGGGCGGATTTCGGCCGGTGGCGGGCAGGAACGGCGACGAGTTCAGGGGCACATCCGGCATCGTCGAGACACCCGATGGCGAGGTGTGGCTGCACGGCGCCGTCGGAATCACGCGCATTCCCGCCGACGAGGTCCGGCGACTGATGCAGGATTCCATCGTCCAGGTGGAGCACGAGCGGCTCGATTTCCGCGATGGCCTCGATGGATCGGCGCAGCAGATTCGCCCGCAGCCGACCGTGATCACCGGGACGGACGGGAGGTTGTGGTTCGCCACCATCACCCAGGTCGGCTGGATCGATCCGCGCGCGATCGCTCGAAACCCCGTGCCGCCACCTGTCGCGATCCGGCGGCTCACGGCCGGCAACAAGGTTTATCCCATCGGGCCGGATCTCTGGCTGCCCGTGAATACGCGGGCGCTCCGGATCGACTATACCGCGTTGAGCCTGTCCATCCCGGAGCGGGTCCGCTTCCGGTATCAGCTCGTCGGGAGCGACAGCACGTGGCAGGAGGCCGGCGGACGGCGCGAGGCCTTCTATACCAATCTGGGGCCGGGCGCCTATCGCTTCCGGGTCATCGCCGCGAACGAGGACGGTCTCTGGAACGAGGCCGGCGCCGCCTTCGATTTCACGATCCCCCCTTCGTTCACCCAGACCCGCTGGTTTCTCGCGGTCTGGGTCGCCGCCCTCGCCGGCGTAGTCTGGCTGGCGTACCTGGCTCGCATGCAGCAGGTAGCCGGCGGGTTGCGGCTGCGGTATGAGGCGGCACTCGCAGAGCGCACGCGGATCGCCCAGGAGCTGCACGATACGTTGCTACAGGGTTTCACCGGCATCACGCTTCAGCTGCGCGCGATCGAACGGCTGCTCGTACAACGACCGAAGGAGAGCGCGGAGGCGCTGAAGAACGTGCTCGCCTCGGCGGACACCGCGCTGCGCGATGCACGACACATGATCTGGGACATGCGCGCGGTGGAGCTGGAGGGTCGGGACCTGGCCGGGGCACTGGAGACAGCCGCCCGCCACGCGATGGCGGACTCATCAGCCGAATTGGTGTTCACGGTGGAGGGGAACCGGCGCCGGCTCCCCCTCGCCGTGGAGACGGCCGCGCTTCGCATCGGCCGCGAGGCGGTGATCAATGCCGTCAAGCACGCCGCCCCGCGCACGGTCGCGGTGCACCTCGAGTACGGCCCCAGGTCCGTGACCCTCCGGGTCGTGGATGACGGAACGGGAATACCAGCGGGCGCGATGGATGCCGCGGCGGCGGGGGAGCACCTGGGGGTCGCCGGCATGCGAGACCGAGCCCAGCGCGGGGGCGGCACACTCGACATCGTGAGCGAGCCGGGCCTTGGGACGACGGTGTCCGTTTCGCTGCCGATCCGGGAGCCGCACGGCCCGCTCTCCTGATCAAGCTTCCTGGACGCAGGCGCCGCGGCCTCATGCCGACCGCCGGCCGCGCTCGTAGTGGAGGCCCACCACCACGCTGGGATAGGGCGTCGCCTTCGTCAACTTGCCGCTGCCCAGGATGAGCGGGCGACGTCACGCCGCCGTCCCGGGATCATCCGTCGATCCCCCGCGACCCTCCGCCACCACGACGCGAGCATCCGCCAGACTTCGGGCTCTCACCCCGCTCGATCGCCTCCGTCCGGACGCGCGTGCGACCATCCGCCACGCCCATGACACGCTCCGCCGCGCGGATGACACCCTCCGGATCGCCGCGACATCGTCCGACGCGCACCTGACATTATCCCGAGCGCAGGCGGCATCATCCGACAGACCGCGATCATCATCCGCCGCGCTGGCGCGATCGTCCTGACCGTCGCCCAAGCTTCCGTCTCGCAGACGGGACCATTCACTTGCGCGCGACATCCGCCGACACGCACCTGGCATCATCCGCCACACACCTGACATCCCTATGACCTCGCGGGCGATCGTCCGCAGCTCCGCGCGATCGACCAAACGACCACCGCAATCCGTGGCACGGCCGATGCTTCTCACCTCCGCGAACCCATCACGCGCCGGACGCGTGTCGGTTCCATCGTCCATTGCATCACCACACGTACCGGAGGATGCCCGGCCTTCCACCGGCCACACGCAGGAGAGTTTGTATGAATGGAGAGGCTCGAAGACTTCTCGAGATGGGTGCCGGCGCCGACGAGTTCAGCGTCGCGCACCCGGACACCGACGCGGGGTACACCGTGTCGGCGACCAGGCTCACGCAGCTGGTCGAACGCGGCCGGGGACTCGCCGCCACGCAGCGCGAGGGCGTGATCGACGTCCACGCCGCCGCGGCGCAGAAGCGGACGCTCCGCCGGGCCATGATCGCCGGCCCGATCACGCACCTCGCCGAGGTGGGAAAATTCGCCGCACGCGAGGATCACGAGCTGGCTAAGTCGTTCATTTTCAAGCCCAGCGCCGAATCCTACCACGCGTTCCGTACCGCCGCCGGCACCATGGCCGCCGCGGCCCAGACCCACAAGGAGCTGCTCATGAAGCATGGCTTGTCCGAGTCGGTGCTCGAACCTCTTCGTGCAGCTGCTCGATCAGTTCGACTCGGCCGTCAGACTCGGCACCACCGGCCGCGCATCGCACAAGGCCGCCACCCGGGAGCTGGACGTGGTGGCGGTGGAAATCGGCCGGACCGTGCGGGTGATGGACGCGCACAACCAGCAGCGCTTCCGGAACGACGGGCAGCTGCTGGGGACGTGGAACAGCGTGCGCACCGTGCTGGGGAGGCCGAAGCCGGTGTCCACCCCAAAGGACGGAACGGCTCCGCAGGAGGCTACGACGACGCCGACCAACGGTGACGTCAGGCCGGCCGCATGACCCGGGGCCCTTCATCCGGGCGTAACAACGAATGAACCGCCGCCGATAGTCGCGACTGTCGGCGGCGGTGTCGTGTTACCCCCTCGGAGCCCGTAGCGACGCGCGTCACCCCGGCGTGAGAAGGTCTCCCGAGTACAGCACGGTCCCCGCCTTCAGTCCGGCCGCCGAGTCACCGTACTTCGACGCGATGATGAGTTTGCTCCCTTTGAGGCGATACTCGATCTTGCCGTACTTGTGCATGGAGCCGGAGGCCTTTTCCGTCGGCAGCTTGCTGACCACGGCCTTGCGAGCGTCCTGGGCCGTCTTGACACGCTGAGTCAGCGCGGCCCCTGCGGGGCTGCTGCTCCAGGCGGCATAGTTGGCCTTGTACGTCGCGTCCTGCTCGTTCAGCGCCTTGGGTGCGCCCACCGCATCCCGCATCGACGCGAGCTTGGCGCTGTTCGCCTCGCTGAACTCCATGTTCAAGTCGATCATCTCCTCCACTTCGACCATGGCGCCGCCGGTCTTCGAGTCGTGCGAGATCTTGCCGGTCACCGCGCTGAGCCGGGCCTTGATTGCGTGGTCATGCACGAGGGCGTAGAACAGCCGATACGCGAAGCTGGTGACGAGATCCGCCTGCGGGATCATGCCCTGGTGGTTGACGTTGGCGCTGACATAGTCCCTGCATCGCGCCCCGTAGCACATGATCAGTGCAAGCCGGCATTCCTGCTTCGTGCTCACCAGGACCTTCGCGAGAAACGCGGCCAGCTGCGTGGCCGAGACGAGCTGCACCACGCCGGCGGTACTCGGAACGGCGTTGGTGTAGCACACGTCGGTCGTCCGCGGATCACCGTGCATGACGAGATAGATCTTCTCGGCGCCGCCGCACGCGGCCCTGAGCGCGGCGATCCGCGTGGCATCATCGGTGAGCTTGATCGGCGGCCCCGCCTCGACGCAGCGGTGCTCCGTCACCGTATTCTTGCTCATGAAGACGCCGCTGATCCCCTTCGGGTTCTTGATGACCTCGTACCGCGCCTTCAACCCGAGGATCGTACTATCGGCCGCCCCCTTCTGCGTGTCGGTGATCTTGTCTTCGAAGTTGAGGATGATGTACCGGCTCATGGGATCCTCTATATGGGGGATGACGGCTCCACCATAGTGCAGCGAGTACTTTCCGGCCGCAATGTCGGCGGGCGCCGTGTCCGGCCGCCTCGCTAGCCCGCGACCCTGCAGCGGGACATATTCCTCCCCACTCCTTCCATAACGGACGTGCCCCCGGATGGCCGACTCGCACGCGCTCCTCTCTTCGGCGCTGGCCGACCGCTACCGCATCGAGCGCGAGCTTGGGCAGGGCGGCATGGCCACCGTCTATCTCGCGCACGACGTCCGCCACGACCGCAAGGTGGCGCTCAAGGTGCTGCGTCCCGAGCTGTCGGCCATCCTCGGCGCCGAGCGGTTCCTCGCCGAGATCAAGACCACCGCCAACCTGCAGCATCCCGCACATCCTGGGCCTGCTTCGACTCGGGCGAGGCCGACGGCGCTCGTGTTCTACGTGATGCCGTACGTCGAGGGCGAGAGCCTCCGGGCCCGGCTCGCCCGCGAGAAGCAGCTGCCGGTCGACGAAGCCGTGCGAATCGCGCGCGAGGTGGCCGACGCGCTCGACTACGCCCATCGCCACGGCGTGATCCACCGCGACATCAAGCCCGAGAACATCCTGCTGCACGACGGCCGCGCGATGGTGGCGGATTTCGGCATCGCGCTGGCGGCCGCGCGCTCGGAGGGCGGCTCGCGGATGACCGAGACGGGGATGAGTCTCGGCACGCCCTACTACATGAGTCCGGAGCAGGCGATGGGCGAGCGGGAGATCACGGCCAAGAGCGACGTCTACGCGCTCGGCTGCGTGCTCTACGAGATGCTGACGGGCGAGCCGCCGTTCACCGGGCCGACGGCGCAGGCGATCATCGCGCGGGTCATGACCGAGGAGCCGCGGTCGCTCACGCTGCAGCGCAAGACGATCCCGCCGCACGTCGAGGCCGCGGTGCTCACCGCGCTGTCGAAGCTGCCGGCCGACCGGTTCGCCACAGCGGCGCAGTTCGCCGAGGCGCTGGCCCGGCCCGGCGCGACGACGGTGGTCACACCCGCCGACGCGCGCCGCGGCCGCTCGCGTCGCCGTCCTGGCAGATCCGCGCGCGCAGCGATCGCACCGTGGCTCCTCGCCGCACTGGCGCTCGCCGGCGCCGCCTGGGCCTGGCGCGAGCGATCGCCAAGGGAAGGCACCAGTTGGCAGTACATCACCTTCGGCGACGGGCTCGTGCCTAATACGGTGGTCGCCCCGCTGGCGCTCTCACCCGACGGCAACACCCTCGCGGTACGGGAGAATGGACAGAACGGGCGGATCTGGATCAAGCGCCGGGGCGAGCTGCACGCCGTCCCGGTGCCGGGCACCGAGCGAGCCAACCTGCCCGCGTTCTCTTCCGATGGCCAATGGATCGTGTTCCAGGTCGCCGACAGCATCAAGAAGGTCCATCCGGGCCAGGGTGGGGCGGTCACCCTCTCCACGGGCGCCGACTTGACGCTCAGTCTCGGTGGCGCGGCGTCGCTCGACGACGGCACCGTGGTCTACGGGGGGCCGGCTCTGAGCGAGATCTCACGGGTGAGCGCGGCGGGCGGCGCCGGCACCGCCGTCATGACCGACTCCACCCTGGCCGGCCTCGGAATCGGCGAACTTCGGTCCGCTGCCCGGGCGCGCGAGGCGTTCTTTTCACGGTCTGCGCCTCGGGATGCGTGAACGTCAGCGTCCATGTCCTCGACCTCCGGTCCGGACGCCAGCGTCTCCTGCTCGACGACATGGTCGACCGCCTCCTACCTCCCGACCGGACACCTGCTCTACGTGCGACCGCGACCGGAACGGCGTTCGCGGCACCATTCGATCTCGAAAAGCTCGCGGTCGCCGGACCTGCCGTACCGGTCCTCGACGGCGTGCTGGTGGCGAACGGCGCAGCGTTCCTCACCTGGTCCCGCACCGGGGACGCTCGCCTACATGCAGGGCACCAATACCCTGGCCGAGAGCGAAGTGGTGCGGGTGACGCGGGACGGCGTCGCCGCGCCGATCGACTCGAGCTGGCGCGGCGGCTTCAACTCGTTCGCGCTGTCGCCCGACGGGCGACGCCTCGCGATGGGCGTCGGTCTGGCGAGCGGCGCGCTCGGCATCTGGATCAAGCAACTCGATCGCGGGCCGCTCACCCGGCTCACCTTCGGCGGACAGGACCGGCGCCCCGTGTGGTCACCCGACGGCCGGGTCGTCGCCTTCGTCCGCGACACGCTCAACACGAGCGTCATCTACGAGCGCCGGGCGGACGGCAGCACGCCGGACCGCCTGCTCGTGCGGCTCACCCGCCAGGTCCAGGAAGTGACCTGGTCGCCCGACGGCCGCTGGCTGCTGCTCCGAACCGACAACGGCGCCGCGGGTCTCGGGGACATCGTGGGCGTTCGCACCAGTGGAGACACGACCCCGGTGCCGCTCGTGGCGAGCCCGTTCACCGAGCTCCATCCGACGGTCTCACCGGACGGGCGGTGGCTGGCGTACACGTCCGACGAGTCGGGCGCCAACGAGGTCTACGTTCGGCCGTTCCCTGCCACGACGGGTGGACGCTGGCAGGTGTCGAACGGCGGGGGCGGCCACCCGCAGCTGGTCGGCGGACGGGAAGGAATTGTTCTACCTCGATGCCGGGAACAGGCTGATCGCCGCGCAGGTCCGCCCGGCGCCAGACGTTCGAGATCACCGGACTCAAGCCGTTGTTCGATGCCTCGGCCTACACGATCGACGCCTTTCACACCGCGTACGACGTGCCTCCCGGCGGCAGGAGTTTCGTCTTTCTCCGTCCCCGCCAGACGGGGCGCGGGGCCGGCGTGAATGTCGTCATGGCCGAGAACTGGTTCGCCGACGTGAAGGCGCGCACCAGGAAGTAGATCACGCTTTCTCCATCTGCCATTCGCGAAGGCGCCACAGCAGGTACCCCACCGGCAGCGCCTCCACCACTGCCAATTGCACGCTCGCCTTGAACAGGTGCGGCCACGAGGCCGGCGCCTCCTGTCCTCCATTCCATTCGAGGATCATGAGGATGGCGAGGGTCGCCGGGACGGCGGCTACGAGCGCGACGAGGATGGCCCAGGGAAGGCGGCGGGAGAGACGGTGGCCGCTCTGCACGATGACGACCGTGCTCGCGACCGCCTGCACGAGGAGAGCGGCGAGCTGTCCGCCGGTGAGCATCGCGGCGTACGGCCGCGGATAGCCGAGCGTGGCGTGGATCGCGAGCGCGACGCCGACGACGGCGAACGTGCCCCGCATCCACGCGACCAGGCCGTCCCAGATCTGGTCTGGAATCGGCGTGTCGCCCGGCGTGTCAGGTTCCGGCTGGTCACCGCCCGAGAGCGGATCCATGGTCGAGAAGATACTCCGGGCGCCGGCGAGTATAGAGCAGCGCCAGCAGATCCCGCTCGATCTGGAGCCGAACCTCGGACTTGATGTCCATCACCGGCGTCGTGCTGAGACCGAAGATGGGTGTGCGCATGGTAGCCTCTCAGAGAATGAACGCCCGACCCGATGCAACCGCCCCCCACTCTTGTATACGTAAAGTCGGGGTAAACGGACTCACCTAGGACGGAGAAGACGGAGAGGGCGGAGAAGACGGAAGGTCCCCACCCCCAAACCCACCTCTGCGTCCTCTCTGTCCTCTCCCTCCTCTCCGTCATCTCCGTCATCTCCGCTCTGAGAAGATCTCCCCCCCGCATGCGTATCCCCTCTCTGACCAGCACTACCACATGACCACCAGTCGGAGAGGCACATATGCATTGGCTCGAGACGACACGCTGGCGGCGCGCCCTGGCGACAGGGTCGGTGCTGCTGCTGGCGAGCGGGTGCGGAGGGCACACCGGCCCGACCGCCCCGGATGACGGAAACGGCGGCGGCAACGGCGGGATCGTCGGCGCCTACGAACTGGCGAGCACCGGCAAGGTTGCCCTGGGGAATGAGCTTCAGATCGAGAGCTGCATCCCGGTGCGGTTCACCGGCGGCGGGATGAACATCTACGACAACGGGGCCTGGGACTTCACGATCGTCATCGAAACGCAGAACGGCAACGGACAGTTCCGCGACTGGGGCCAGGTGCAGCAGGCGGGAACCCAGCTCTGGCTGAGCTCGGACCAGTACGGCGACACGTTCGAGGGCACGTTCGACGGCGCCGTCGCCAAGCTGGACTACGATTTCTGCCCGAACGGTGAGACCGACATCCAGCTGGTGTTTCAGAAGTGAGAAGGGAGCGGGAAGCGGGAAGCGGGGAGAGGGAGAAGAGGAAGAGAGAAGGGCAAAGGAGAAAGGAGAACGCATCGACCATCACCCACTGGGAGGAAACCATGTACCGCCGTGCCACCATGTCCTACCGTCGCGTGACCGGCGCGCTCGCGTGCGCGCTCGGACTCGCGCTCGCCGCCTGCTCGGGCGGCGCCGGCGGCGACGCCACCGGACCCGACCCCGTTCCGCCGGGGCAGGACCAGCCGCCCCCGCCACCTCCGCCACCGCCTCCGCCGCCCCCGGAGGTGCCGCCGCCGCAGAACGCGGGCATCACCGGGACCTACGCGCTCGTGCAGATCAACGACGCGCAGCCCGGACAGATGGTGTCGCTCGCGAACCCCGACGGGATCCTCATCGGGATCTACCGGTTCGACGCGAGCACCCAGTTCGTCCTCGACCCGCTCCAGACGTTCGATCTTCAGATCAACTTCAGGGACGACAAGTCGGAGTTCACCATCGGCGACGAGGGCGAGTTCAAGCTGGCAGGCCAGTCCGGGGGAGTCCTGGCGCTGACCTTCAACTCGGCAACCTACGGTGATGCGTTCACCGGCATCGCGGTGGACGGCGTCGTCTCCATCAAGTACGACATGGACGGCGATGGACGGCTCGATACGGTGCTCGGTTTTCAGCGGGTGGGGTAAGAAGACGGAGAAGACGGAGAAGACGGAGAGGACGGAGAGGACGGAGAGGACGGAGAGGACGGAGAGGACGGAGAGGACGGAGAGGACGGAGAGGACGGAGAGGACGGAGAGGACGTGGGATGGGGGTGGGGACCTTTCCGTCTTTTCCGTCTTCTCCGTCCTCTCCGTCTTCTACTTCAGTCCCATCCTTGCCAGAACTGACCCGAACCTCGGGTCCTTCCGCAGCGGATCCAGCAGCGGATCGAAGAAGTTCTCCGGGATGTACGTGTCGTGCTCGTCGATCCCACGGTTGAGCCACTCGAGGCCCTTCGTCACATCGCCCAGACCCGCATAGGCGATCGCGATGTGGATCGGCGGGACCAGCTCCTTCGCCGAGCGTCGTTTCAGGTCCTCGACGATGCTCATCGCGGCCGCGCGATCGCCCGACGCGGCATAGGCGTAGGCGAGCCCGGCAGCGGCGTACGGATAGAACGTGCCGAGGTCGATCGAGCGTTTGATGGACGCAATGGCCTCGGGGTATCGGCGCTGCTGGATCCGGACCAGGCCGAGCCGGTAGTTGGCCTGCGCGTAGTTGGGGTCGAGCTCGAGGACCTGGCGGATGCTCGCCTCCGCCTCGTCGTACCGGTGCATGACGTACAGCACCCACCCCCGCTCGATCCCGATCTGCAGCGACAGCGGATCGAGCTGGTGGGCCCGGGTCATCTCGGCCAGGCTCTCGTCGAACCGGCCGCGCCCGGCCAGGAAGTCGCCGTACCAGTGGTGACCGGTGGGATAGCTCGAGTCCGCGGCGATCGCGCGTTTGAAGTTCTGTTCCGCCACCGGCCAGTTCCAGGCGTAGATCATGTTGCCGTACCCGAGCGCCGTGTACGCCTCCGCCGACGTGCTGTCGAGCGCGAGCGCGGTCCTGGCAGCGGCCTGCGCATTCCGCCAGCCGTCGGCCGGTGACCCGCCGGCATAGGGACCGACGAGGATGTACGCGTCGGCGAGCGCGGCCCACGCGCGCGCGAAGGTCGAGTCGCGGGCCACCGCCTGCTCCAGGTAGCGAACCGCCTCCTGGAGCGCGGGTCCGTTCCGCTGATTCCAGGCGAAGCGTCCCTTGAGATAGAGATCGTAGGCCGCGAGGTCGCGGGTGGGACGGACCGCGAGCGCAGAGTCGTGGGCCGGCGCGAGCCGAACGCGGAGCGCGGCGACGATGGACCGGGCGACATCCTCCTGCACCGCGAAGACGTCGGTCAGATCGCGATCGTACGATTCGGACCAGAGCTGGTAGCCGTCCTTCACGTTGATGAGCTGGGTGCTGACCCTGAGGCGGTTGCCGCTCTTTCGCACGCTTCCCTCGATCACGGTGCCGACGTCGAGCTTGCGCCCGATCTCGTGCACGTCGGGACTCTGCCCCTTGAACTGAAAGGACGACGTCCGCGCGGCGACACGGATGCCGGGCACCTGGCTCAGCGCGGTGATCAGCTCTTCCGTGAGCCCGTCGCTGAAATACTCCTGATCCTTTCCTGGGCTCAAATCCACGAACGGCAGCACCGCGGCCGACACGACGGGCGCGGCTCCCGGCGGCCCCGTCCGGTGAAGCAGGGCGTAGCCGGCAACCGGCGAGGAGCACCAGCGCGAGCCCGATGACGACCGGCAGCCCGATCCTCGGCCGTGCACGCGGCGTCGGTGCGGCCGGCGATAGCCGCGGTGTCGGTGCGCCGCCGTCCGCCACGCGTCCGGTTGCAGCGCGGCGGCGAACTCGGCGGTCGTCGAGAACCTGTCCGCCGGCGACCGGGCGAGCGCCTTGTTCACCGCCTGCTCCAGCGCGAGCGGACACGTCGCGGACCGTGCGCATCGGAGGCACCGGATCGGCGAGCCGTTTCGCGATGATCGCCTGCGCGGTCCGGCCCGGTGTACGGCGGCTCGCCCACGAGCATCTCGTATAGCACGCAACCGAGCGCGTAGACGTCGGTCCGCTGATCGACGTCGCGTTGGGCCATCGCCTGCTCGGGACTCATGTATTGCGGCGTGCCCAGCGTGATCCCGGTCTCGGTGAGCCGCTCCTCCGATTCGGCCGAGAGCGCGCGGGCGACGCCGAAGTCGGCCACCAGCGCGTGCGCGCCGCTCAGGAGGATGTTCTCCGGCTTGATGTCGCGGTGGATCACCCCGTGCTGGTGGGCATAGTGCAGCGCGTCGGCCACTTCACGGGTGATGCGGAGGGCATCCTCCAGCGGGAGCTGGTGCTCGCGCTGCAGGCGCTCGCGCAGCGTCTCGCCGTCGATGAACGGCATGGTGAACCAGAGCAGGCCGTCGGCCCCGCCGGAATCGTGGACGACCAGGATATGAGGGTGCTGCAGGCGGGCGCAGAGGCGGATCTCGCGCAGAAACCGGTCGGGCCCGAGGGCCTGGGCCAGGTCGGGATGGAGGACCTTGAGCGCGACGGGCCGGTCGTGCCTCAGGTCGTGCGCGAGGAACACGGTGGCCATCCCGCCGCGTCCCAACTGACGCTCGATGCGGTAGGAGTCTGCCAGTGCGGCCTGAAGACGATCGAGCGGATCGGACACGGCGGGCCCGGGGAAGGTTTTCGGAACATACGAGAAGACGGAGAAGGCGGAAAGGACTAAAGAGACGGAGAAGACGGAGAGGGCGGAGAAGACGGAGAGGTCCCCTCCCCACCCCACCATCCTTTCCGTCCTCTCCGTCCTCTCCGTCCTCTCCGTCTTCTCCGTCTTCTCCGTCTTCTCCGTCTTCTCTACGCCGCCCTCACCCCCTGCGCCTGACTGAGCGCCCCGCGGATCTTCGCCAGGTGGTGATAGCTGTGGCGGACGGCGTGATCCTCGAGCATGAACTGGCAGGTCAGCGGCGCGTCGGCGTTGAGCGAGACCGGCGCCGCGCGGTCGAGCTCCTCGTCGCTGAGCGCGCGGATCGCGGCGGACGCCGCCGCGCTGGTGCGGCGGAGATGCTCCAGCGCCGCCTCCTTGGTGACGCTCTCGTATGTCCCGCGCGTGCGCCGCGTTGATCGCGTGCACGTCGGCCCAGGTCACACCCGTCACCGCGTTCCCGGCGGCCAGCGTCTGCGCCAGCTGAATCTCCAACGGATACATGGTTCCGACGTGATGGACCACCACGCCGATCTTGCGCCCATCGCCCGGGATGCGGGTCTGCCACTCGGTGTCGGTGAGGCCGCTCGCGAGGGCAGCCAGTGCGAGGGCTCCCTGTTCCAGGCGATCGGCCAGTGCGTCTGCTCGTTGTGCTCATGCATTCACCTCTCGCCTACGGGTAGCGGTTGACCGCGATGGCACGTGCCTGCACGTCGAGATACTCGCCCGACACCACGGTCGTGCCGTCGGTCGCGAGGTTGTGCTCCTGGAACAGCCTGCGTGAGCTCCTTGCGGAGCCGGCTCGCGCCGTCGGGATCGGTCGCCGCGGAGCGTCGCGACCGTCGGCCCGTAGCACGTCGCGAACAGCTCCGTCACCGCCTCGGGCGGAAACGGGAACCGAAGCTCGAGTGTGCGCCGGGTGCAGGTGAGCGACGAGACGCCCGTCGCCGAAGCGCGCGCGCACCGTGTCCTCCTCGCCCCACTCGAGCGGGCTCGGCACCCCCGCCGGCGGCGGGACGACCGCCACGTGGCGCCCGCAGCATCTGGCCGACGAAGCCGTCGGGCGTCCAGTTCGCCATCGCGACCCGCCCGCCGGGCCGGGTCACCCGGAGCAGCTCGCCGCGGCGCGCTCGGGCCGGTAGGCGAACATCGCGCCGAACATCGTCACCGTGGTGTCGAACTGCCCGTCCACGTAGGGCAGCGCCTCGGCGTCGCCGACCTCGAAGCGCGACCGCGAGCCCGCCGGCGCGGGCCTCGAGCCGCGCCTCCGCGATCAGGTTGGGGGCGATGTCGATGCCGGTGACGCGGGCGCCGGCGCGTGCCGCGGGGATGGCGAGGTTGCCGGTGCCGCAGGCGACGTCGAGCACCGACTCGCCCGGGCGAAGCTCCAGCCGGTCGATGAACGTCCTCGGCGCCGTCGGCGCAAGCTGCGGGCGATGGGAAGGAAGTCGCCCGAGGTCCAGACCGCCCGGGCGCGGGCGGTGAGCGGGTCTTCGGACCAGACGGGGACTTCGCCGGAGACGCCGGCGACGGGTGAGAGATAGATCGTTCTGAACAGCACATGGCCTCCTTCGACACTGGATCACGACGAGCCTCATTGAGCGTGACGAAGTGTGCGAAGGACGGACGATTCCTCAAATGACTGATCGTCCCGACTTCCTGCTCCGGTGGGAACTCGGTTATGCGGTGCGGCGGGCCTCGCGCCAGGCTCCCGGCGCGAGTCCCGGTCGCCTTCTTGAACGCGCGGCTGAACGCGGCCTCGGAGTCGTAGCCGACCTCGCCGCGCGACCGCGGCCACCTTGGCGCCGCTCTGGGCCAGCAGGTTGGCGGCCACCTGCATCCGCCACTGGGTGAGGTACTGCATCGGCGGCTGGCCGACCAGATGGGTGAACCGCTCGGCGAGACGTTGGAGCGGGACGAGCCCGACCTCCTGGGCCAGCTCGGCCAGAGTCCAGGGGTGGCCGGGCCGGGCGTGCAGCAGCGCCAGCGCCCGTCCCACCACCTCGTCGCGCAGACCCGCGAGCCAGCCGGTCTGCTCGGCGGGCAAGCTCCTCGAGGTATCGGCGCAGCACCTCGATGAACATCAGCTCGGCCAGCCGGGTGAGCACGGTGTTCGGCGCCCGGCACGTCCGCGCGGCGACTCCTCGCGTCACCTGCCGGGTGAAGGTCGTCGAGCCAGGCGCTGCGACAGGCCCCGGACGTGCAGCCGCCGCGGCAGCGTCGCGAGCAGCGGGTTGAACGGCCGTCGGTCGCAGCCGAGAAACCCGCAGACGAACGCCGTGTCCGGCGGCCCGGCGTCGCCGAGAGACGACGGTGTCCGGATACCGGCCCGGCGCGAGCGCGCGTCGACGTCCGGACCGGGCTCGATGCCGGCCCGCTCGACATCACGTGGGGGTCGCCGTGCGGGAAGACGATCACGTCGCCCGGGACCAGCTCGACCTGCTCCTCGCCGAGCAGGCCGCCGCAGCAGCGGCCCGCCGGTCAGGATGTGGTAGGAGATCAGGTGCTCCGCGTCGGGCAGCATCCGGGGCGTCAGCTCGGTGGCCGGCCACCGACTCGACACTCCAGGGCTCGGCCGCCTCGACGGCGTAGAAGTAGGCGCCGTCGAGCCGGACCACCCGCAGCACGTCCGAGAGGGGATCCATGGCGGGAAGATACTCGCTCCCCGTCCGTCCTCCTCAGCTCGGCCGGCTCTCCGGCGTACGACTCGGCTCGGCGTGGAGCTGCAGCGGCTCGCGCTCCTGAAGTCCGAAGACCGCGGCGGCCGCGCAGCCACCGAGCAGCGGGCCCACCAGGTAGAGCCAGAGCGAATGCCAGTTGCCCGCGCCCATCGTCGCGTCGATTGCGATGGGGCCGATGCCGACCGCGGGATTGAACGCGCCGCCGCTGATCGGCCCACCGGCGAACGCCGCGACCACGATGGTGAACCCGATCGCGAGTCCGTAGAACGAATTGCCGTGGGTCTTGGCCGACGCCGCCGAGTTGAGCACGACGAGCGCGAGCGCGAAGGTGAACAGGAACTCGACCAGCAGCGCGGCGAACGTGCCGGCGCCTCGGCGGGGCAGGCGCGAAGGTCTGACCCGTGATGGCGCGCACCGTGAGGCGGCGACGATGGCGCCCAGGATCTGGAAGACCCAGTACATGAGGAGTCGGCGCCGGACGCCATCTTCCCGCGCAGGAACACCGCCGCGGTCACCGCCGGGTTGTAGTGCGCGCCGGAGACGTGCCCGCCCATGTACACCATGATCATGAGGGAGCACCCGATGGCGAGCGGAGCGAGAGGAGAGCCGCTCAGAACCGTGAGGCCGATGGTGAGGACGAGGAAGAAGGTCCCGATGAACTCGGTCACGTAATTGCGCATCGTGCGCTCCGTGAGAATGGGTGACTGCGAATCGGCGCGACCGGATCAGCATGCGGCTCGCTCGGCGCCGCGTCAATCCCCGGGGATTGCGCAGTCAGTGCGTTCGCCACCACTCCATCGCCGGCCTTCTCCCCCACGGCTCGCCGCCTATCGCGCCGAGCGCCGCGGAGAGTTCTCCCGCGCTCCGCGGACGACGGGCCGGCTCTTTCGCCAGACATGCGAGCACCAGTTGGTCCATCGCCGCCGGCACCGGCTGCGCCGCTCGTCGCGACGGCGGCACCGGCTCCTCACGCAGATGCTTCGCGATCACCTGCAACGCGGTGTCCGCCTCGAAGACCAGCTGGCCGGTCAGCAGGTAGTAGGCGACGCAGCCCAGCGCGTAGAGATCCGCCCGGCCGTCCACCGGCTCGCCGATCGCCATCTCGGGCGCCATGTAGGCCGGCGTTCCGGGCGTGAGACCGGCGGCGGTGGCCAGCGAGTCCTGCGCCCTGTCGGGCCCGTCCACCGACTTGACCAGCCCGAAGTCGAGCACCTTCACGAAATCGTGCCGCAGGCCGAGCCGGCCGACGTGGATGTTCGCCGGCTTGATGTCGCGGTGGACCAGACCCGCTGGCATGCGCCTCCTCCAGCGATTCGCAGACCTGCCGCAGGATGTAGATCGCGCGGCCGGCGGGCACGGGCCCCGTCTGGCGCACCAGCGTCTCGAGATCGATCCCGTCCAGCAGCTCCATCACGAAGTAGAACGTCTCGTCCTCGGTCACGCCGAAGTCGTAGCAGCTCGACCGTGTGCGGCGACCGGAGGCTCGCCGCCGCCTCGGCCTCGCGGCGGAAGCGCTTGACCGCGAGCTGGGCCTGCTCGCCCGCCCGGCGCCGAGCATCTCCGGCCGGATCAGCTTGATCGCGGCCGGCCGGGCCAGCATGCGGTGTGTCGCGCGGTAGACCTCGCCCATGCCGCCGCGGCCCGATCAGTCGCCCAGCTGATAGCTCCCCAGCCCGCCGTGAGCCCGCTCATCGCGGCCCCGGTACAGCAGCTGAAGGACGACGTAGGCGGTGACCGCGAGGATGGCGTTCTGGGCATCGTCGAGCACCATCCGACCCAGCCGGAATTCCGGCACCGCGAGCGCGGACGGAGGCACACCGAGCGCGCGTCCCAGCAGGAGAATGAGCGGCAGCGTGATCAAGGCGTGAATCGCGCCGAAGGCGAGGACGGTCAGCACCCATGCGCCGGCGTGGCGGAGACGGACGCCCTCGCGGAGGGGAAAGTGGTCCAGCACGCGGAAGATGAGGGGAACCAGCGGCACCCAGACACACCAGTCGAGCAGCAGTCCGATTCTGAGCTGCTCCGGTGTGATCGCGATACCCCGCTCGACGAGCTCCCGGCCGAGCGGGTCGACGGCGAGCTGGTTGAGCACCAGCCAGGCGCCGGCCACGATTCCCCATTCGATCGGGTTGACCCTTCGCGCGATCGGCGGAAGCGGCAGGCGGGCCATTGGGTGTCCGGCTGGGGCGTCGATCAGGACATCTGGAGGCCAACGGCAAATCGCGCGAGATACCCGTCGCGCTCGGGCGCCGGCGCGAGCATCAGCTGATCGCCTCCGCGCGTGAAGATCCTGTCGTCGGCGTTGCGATCGCGACGCTGACCCTGGGCGGCGTACGGAGGGCGGCTGTGGACCCGGGTCGTCAGGGCATCGTCGAAGTAGAGCTGCGAGGTGAACTCGTGACCGTTCGTGGCCCCGGGGTCAGTGCGAACCTTGAAGTGGATATGGACCGTTCGTCCCGCATACCAGCCGGGATAGATGGTCTGAAACCGGGCCTCGCCGGCCGCATTGGTGATCTGATATCCCCGGAGAAAGCGTTGGCCGACGGTGTTGAAGCCGGGATCCTCGACATCGGAGTAGACACCCTGGGCATCACAGTGCCAGATGTCCACGTGGGCACCTGCCAGCGGCGCGCAGGCCCCATTGCGAAAGCCGGAGACCGCCAGGACGAGGGCCAACGCCGTCCCGTCCTTGACCGTGCCCGTCTCCGGGTCGGACCGGATATCCGAGCGGTTGAGCTTCTCATCGACGAAGTAGGGGCCTTCCGTCTGTGCCGGCCGGACCACGCATCCCGGAATGGCGCGGCGCGGCCGGGAGGCGCCGAGACTCGGCGGCGCAAGGCCGCCGAGGACGGCGAGACCGGAGGCACCGAGGAAGGCGAGCGTCTCCCGGCGAGTGAGCACGTGGCCGACGGGCGAATCGTCGCGGTCCATGAAGACCTCTACGGCATGAGTGATTGCATCTGGGAGGGATCGGCGCTGCACCTACAATCTGCCCCGCGCGGACGCGCCACCGAAAGGGCGACTCTCAATGCCCGCCTTGACGGTAACGCCCAAACGAATACATTGGCTCAATGCACCCCCTCACGGACTCGAATCGCAATTCCACGGCGAATTATTACGTGTTCACGTAGAACAGCGAGCTGTTTCGGGTGCATTAACCTACCGTAGGTCCCGGCCCGCTCGATAGATTCGGCCGGGATTTTTTCTGGCCGGGACGGCGTCCAGGTCCACTTCATCCACGGGAGACATCATGAGGCGATCGAAGGTTCTGGGAGCAGCCCTGGTTGTCGCGTGCGGGATCGCTGGCGCCGGGTCCGTCCAAGCGCAGACCATCGGCGCCGACCTCGGCGTGTTCAGTGACTACGTGTGGCGCGGGATCACGTACACGAACAAGTTCGTGCTGGAGCCGGATGCGTACGTGACGTTTCCGGCAGGCAAGGCGTCGATCACCGTGGGCGGGTGGGCCAACATCGAGCCGGGGCAGTATGACGGAGCCGAGGACATCAGTGAGGGGGGAGGCACGTCGAGCTTCGATCTGACTGAATTCGACTGGTGGGGCGAGGTTGGTTTCTCTGTCGGCGAGAAGACGAGTCTGACTGCAGGCGTGACCGGGTACATCTATCCGAATGACGCTGGATTCACCAAGGACGCCAACACGGTTGAAATCTATGGCAAGGCTGCGTTCGATGTGCCGCTGAGTCCCAAGCTGGCCGTCTGGTACGACGTCGACAAGATCAAGGGCGCGTACTTCGAGGGGAGCATCGGCCACACGATCCAGCCCAAGGATCAGCCATTCTCCGTCGTCCTCGGCGCAACGGCAGGGTTGAGCGCGGGTCAGGGGATTCCCGACGATCCGCTCGCAGATGAATCATTCAACTTCGCGGACGACGGATTCACCCATCTGGACCTGTCGGCTGGAGTACCCTTCTCCGCCGGACCGCTTTCGATTACACCCGCCGTCCACGTGGTGATCACGGGCGATGATGCCACCAAATTCACCGGCGGCCCCGACCTAAAGGACGTAAAGCTCTGGTTCGGTGGTACGATTAGCTGGTCCAAGGACTATGGCGAAGCGGAAGAGGAGGAAGCACCCGCTTCACCGGAATAGCACCTTCACCTCGACCCGGCGAGTTCTTTCGCGACGCTTGCAATGTCGCGGAAGAACTCCGCGCCGGGCCCGCTCCCGATCCTCATCAGGAGTCCTGAGCACCGACGACGGGTGCACCGTCGCGAGCACCGGTCCCGCCCAGTCCGACCGTATCATCTTCCCTCTGCTCTCGGTCACCCGGAAGTCCCGCCCCAGCAGCGTCTGCCCGGCGGTGCTGCCGAGCGCCACGATCAGACGCGGACGCACGACGCGGATCTCCTCCTCGAGCCAGGGGCGGCAGGCGCGGATCTCGCCGGCGTTGGGTTTCTTGTGCACCCGGCGTCGCTTGGTCTCCTTGTGGGAAAACTTGAAGTGCTTGACCGCATTGGTGAGATAGATCTTGCGGCGATCGATGCCGGCCTCCTCGAGCGCCTTGTCGAGCAGCCGGCCTGCGGGACCCACGAACGGCTGCCCCTGCCGGTCCTCCTCGTCGCCCGGCTGCTCTCCGACCACCATCAGCTCGGATTCCGCCGGCCCCTCGCCGAACACCGTCTGGGTCGCGTCGAACCAGAGCGCGCAGCCACGACATCCCGCCGCGGCTGCCCGGAGCCTGGGCAGCGTTGGATGCGGCGGAATGAAGTCGGCGGCGGACCCGGTGGTGCGCCGGGCGCGCGACCGGGCTGGGCTCATCTCGTTCGTCGCACCTCGGGCGCGGGCTCGTTCTCGAGACCGCCGCTGCCGGCGGCGCCGAATCGTGGAGCGACCATCCGCGCGGAGACGGTGTAGGGCTCGTCCTGGAGCTCGGTGTAACGGGCAGGATCTGCCTGGAACTCGCGGCTGCAGGAGACCGAGCAGAATCGATAGTCCTGCGCATTGTACGTCAGCTTGATGGAGCTATCGGGATCGACGGTCATGCCGCAAACCGGGTCTGTGACGGGGTCCATGGAACCTCCTAAGAAGACGGAGAGGACGGAGAAGACGGAGAGGACGGAGAAGACGGAGAAGACGGAGAAGACGGAAGGGTCCGCCACCCCACCCCGCCACTGCGGGCCTCTCATTCACTCTCAATGTCCCCATTTGGCCCCATGCTTTTCGGTGACCGAGGTCACGCCTGCGCCACCTCCTTGAACGTGTCCTCCAGCCGGTTGAGCATTTCCTGCAGCAACGTCATCGGGATGCCGAGCGCGGGCTCGATCCGGATCACCTGCGCCTTGGAGTACGTGCCGGCCACCAGGACCCCGCGCTTGAACAGTCCGGCCGCCACCTTCCAGCCGATCTCCTGCGTAGGAAACTCCATCCCGATCAGCAGTCCCTTACCATGGGCGTCGGCCAGCACCTGGGGATACTTGCCGCTGGAGCCCGGCCAGCTCGCGCAGGAGAAACTCGCCCTTGGTCGCGGCCTGCCCCGGCAGATCCTCTTCCAGCGTCACCTGGATCGCGGCGATGCCCGCGGCGCAGGCGAGCGGATTGCCGCCGAAGGTGGTGGAGTGGATGATCGGATTCGGGATCATCACCTCCCACACCGTCGGGGTTGGCGATGAACGCCGAGAGTGGCATCACGCCGCCGCCGATGGACTTGCCGAGGCACATGATGTCGGGCACGACGTTCCAGTGGTCCACACCCCAGAGCTTGCCGGTGCGGCCCATGCCGGTCTGGATCTCGTCCGCGATGAGGAGCGCCCCGTACTGGGTGCACAGCTCACGCGCCCGGGGGAGGTAGTCGTCGGGCGGCACGACGCCGCCCGCCTCTCCCTGCACCGGCTCGAGCACCACGCCGGCCACGTGCGTGCCGACCGCATCGCACCGGCGCAAGCTCGTCCTCGAGCGCGTCGGCATCGCCATAGGGCACGAAGCGCACGTCCTGCAGGCCGCTCTGGAACGGCTCCCGGAACGACGCCTTGCCCATGAGCGAGAGCGAGCCCATCGACTTGCCGTGGAATCCGCCGAGGGTGGAGATGAAGGTGTCGCCGCTTGGTGTACAGGCGTGCCAGCTTGATGGCGCCTTCGATCGCGTCGGTGCCGTTGTTGATGAAGAAGGAGTTCTGCAGATCGCCCGGCGTGACCTCGGCCAGCACCTTCGCGAGAGCGCCGCCCGCCACGGCTCGAGCAGCTCCTGGCTGTTGAGCGCCATCCGCGCCGATCTGGTCGGTGACGGCCTTCACGATCTTCGGGTGATTGACGCCCGCGCTGAAGATGCCGTAGCCGCCGAGGCAGTCGATGTATTCGCGGCCGAGCAGGTCGCGCAGGATGGCGCCTTGGCCCGACCACTCGAGGGCGGCGAACTGTCCCGCCTGGGTGACCGACTTCCGGTAGGTGATGAACCCACGGTTGTAGTACCGCTCGTAGCTCTCGACCGTCTCGGCGATGAACGCATGCTTCTCCTTCTGCGACATCTCCCGCCCGTCGATCAGCTCCAGGTAGCGGCTGGTGTGGCGCAGGACTTCGGCATTCGGCAATCGCAATTAATCGGCGCTCCTTTAGAAGACGGAGAAGACGGAGAAGACGGAGAGGACGGAGGCAGAGGACGGGAGTCCTCCGCCCTCTCAAACTACGAGCGAGTCTCCCGTGAGACCACCCCTGCTCGGAGCGACTTTCCCTCGGCCGTCTTCTCCGTCCTCTCCGCTCTTCTCCGTCCTTCTAGCAGCCAGTCCCGGACCCGGTACTACGCGCCGACCAACGGCAGAAACCACGGCGTCCCGTCGTACAACGGAATCGGCCCGAATCCGCTCGGGAGTCGCGGCAACGGTCGCCTTCCCCGCCAGCGCCTCTCCCATCCGTGCGCCGAGCCAGGTGGCCAGCGCGACGCCGTGGCCGCCGTAGCCCAGCGCGTAGTGAGATCGCCGTCGAGCCGGCCCGCGTGAGGCAGCTCATCGCGCGTGAAGCCGAGATGCCCGCCCCAGGCGTACTCGATCGGCGTTCCCGCCAGCTCGGGAAACACCTCGTCCATGCCGCGCGCGAGGATCGCGCGCTCCTCGCCACCGGCGACCGGGGTGAACGCCGCCCGTCCGCCGAACACCATGCGCCGGTCGGGCGAGAGCCGGAAGTAGTAGAGCAGGTTCTTGGTGTCGCTCAGCACCCGGCCCCGCGGAATCAGCCGCGCGGCCACTGCCGGCTCGAGCGGCGCCGTCGCGACGATGTAGCTCCCCACCGGCACCACCCGGCGGTGCAGGTCGGGCATGCGCGGCGCCGTAGCCGTTGGTGGCGACCAGGACGTCGCGGCCGCGAGCGCCCCTCCGTGCGACGATCATGCCCGAGCCGTCGCGCCTGACCGCCGGACCGCTGGCCTGCTCCGCGTACCGTCGCCCCGGCCCGCTCGGCGGCCGCGCGCGAGCCCGCGCACGTAGGCGGCCGGCTGAATCGCGCCGGCGCCGGGATCGAGCAGTCCACCGTGATAGCGTGTCGATCCCGATCTCCGTGCACGAGACCGCGGCCGAGCGAGCACCGTCGTCTCGTAGCCGCACGAGCTCGCCGAAGGAAGCGCGCGCTCGCCTCCAGCGAGCCGGCCAGGTGCCCGGGCCGCGCGGCGAGCGCGATCGTGCCGCACGGTGTGAAGTCGCAGGCGATGCCTTCCTCGGCGATCAGCTCGCTCGAGCGAGTCCACCGCCTCGAGCGAGAGCCGGAACAGCCGCCGGGCCTCGTCGAGGCCGAGCTGCCGGGCGAGCGCATCGCATGTCGGGCTTGTAGCCCGGAAGGACGAAGCCGCCGTTCCGGCTGCTGGCGCCCCAGCCGACCGTCTGGCGCTCGAGCACCGTGACGTCGCGCCGTGCCGGGCCAGGGCGCGGGCGGCCGCGAGCCCGGTGTAGCCGCCGCCACGATCGCCGACGTCGCGATGCGCGCCGGCACGCGGGACCAGTCGTCGACAGGCGCCGGCGATGGATCGTCCGTCCAGAGGCAGTGCTCGATCAGCAGACAGCTCGCGCCACGCTCTCCCGGAAGACCTCGGTGTGCCGGTCGATGTCGGCCTCGGTCACCGCCGGGCGCGATCAGCGCCATGTTGTGGAACGGCGTCAGCAGGATGCCGCGGTTGAGCGCCGCGAGATGCATGTACCGCTCGAGCTCGGAGTCCGCCGGCGGCCGCCGCCTCGCCGCCGTTCCGCGGCGGCGTCGGGCCGGAACCAGTACTCCGCGCGGCAGCCGAGCCGCTGCACGATCCAGGGCAGCCCGAACTCGGCGATGACGCCTGCGACGCCGGCGCGCGAAGCGCTCGGCCAGCGGGATCGTCCGCGGCGAAGCTCGCCTCGGTGAGCACCGTGCTCGAGCGTCGCGCGCATGGCGGCGAGCGACGAGCGCGTTGCCGGCGAGCGTGCCGCCGATGCCGCCGGTGTCGCAGTCGTGTCGCGATGCGGTCGCCGCGGCGATCCGCTCCGCCACCTCCGCGCTGAACCCGTAGGCCGCCGCCGGCACGCCGCCGCCGATCGGCTTGCCGAGGGTCAGCATGTCGGGCTCGAGCCCGTGCGCCCGGGTGTAGCCGCCCGGGCCGGCGCAGATCGTGTGGGTCTCGTCGATGATGAGCAGCGTGCCGGTCCGCCGGGTCAGCTCGCGCAGCGCGGCGTGGAAGCCGGGCTCGGGATGCACGATCCCGATGTTGGTCATCGCCGGCTCGGCCAGCACGCAGGCGACGTCGCCGCGGCGCGAGCGCGGCCTCGAGCGCCGGCGACGTCGTTGAACTCCACCACCCGCGTGGTCAGCGGCGGGATCGACCGGCGGGCCGATGTTGCCGGCGCGCGGGACGGCGCGCGCCGTCCTGCAGCGTCGCGAAGGTCTCGTCCACCGTGCCGTGATAGCACCAGTTGAAGACCAGGATCCTGGGCCGCCCGGTGATCATGCGCGGGCCAGCCGGATGGCGAAGCGGTTGGCGTCGGTGGCGGTGAGGGCGAACTGCCAGTAGGGAAGTCCGAAGCGCCGCGCCAGCTCCTCGCCGACCCAGATGGCGTCCTCGGTCGGGAGCATGAAGGTGATGCCGCGCGCGGCCTGCGCGCCGGATCGCCTCGACCGTCGGCGGCCGGCGCGTGGCCGGTCATGGCGCCGGTGTCGCCCAGGCAGAGGTCGAGGTACCGATGGCCGTCGACGTCGGTGAAGTGCGCGCCCTCGGCCGACTCGACGAAGAGCGGGAAGCCGCCCGGCCCAGCTGCACCATCCAGTGCATCGGGCACGCCGTCGAGGAGCGAGCTCGCGGGCCCGCTCGAACAGCGCGCAGCGACCGCGGGTGGGTCTCGCGGAAGCGCCGCTCTTCGTCCGCGAGCAGCGCGGCGAGGCGGCCGCGGTCAGCACGGGTCACGGTCCATGCCGGCGCGCCGTCCACACCGCGGCCTCAAGCGCCGCGCTCCATCACCTCGAGCCCCTCGTCGAGCACCGCGTCCTCGACCGTGAGCGGCACCAGCACGCGGATCACGTTGCCCAAGGTGCCGGCCGAGAGCAGAATCACCCCGCGCTTGAGCGCCTCGGCCTGCAGCTTGCCCGGTCAGCTCCTTGGCCGGGGTGCTTGCGTCTTCGCGGTCCTTCACCAGCTCCATCGCGACCATGGCGCCGAGGCCGCGGACGTCGCCGATGCAGGCGAACTGCTGCCGCCCACTGCTGGAACCGGGCCGTGATCCGCTCGCCCGGCGCTGCGCGCGCGCTCGGGATGCGCTCCGCCTCCATCGCGTCGAGCACCGCCAGCGCCGCGGCGCAGGCGAGCGGATTGCCGCCGTAGGTGCCGCCGAGCCCGCCGACCTGGGCCGACTCCATCACGTCGGCGCGGCCGGTGACGGCGGCGAGCGGCAGCCCGCCGGCGAGCGACTTGGCGGTGGTGATCAGGTCGGGCACGAGGCCGTAGTGCTCGCAGGCGAACAGCCTGCCGGTCCGGCCGAAGCCGGTCTGGATCTCGTCGGCGATGAACAGGATGCCGTGATGCCTTGGCGAACTCGGCGAGCGCCTGCGACGTACTCCTTCGGCGCCGGCACGAAGCCGCCCTCGCCCAGCTCCAGCTCCATGATGATCGCCGCGACCGAGCTCGGGATCCACGATCGCCGCGAAGTGGCTGCTCCAGGTAGTCGCGGCTGGCCATGCAGCAGCGGCCCGCCTGCGCCGCGGTCGCCTTCGCGCCGACAGCGATAGCAGTAGGGAAACGGAATCCGATACACCTCGGGCGCGAACGGCCCGAAACCCTTCTTGTACGGCATCACCTTGGAGGTGAGCGCCATCGCCGAGGTAGGTGCGGCCGTGGAAGCCGTGCTCGAAGCAGACCACGGCCTGACGCCCGGTGAAGTGGCGGGCCGCCTTGATCGCGTTCTCCACCGCCTCCGCGCCGCTGTTGACGAAGAAGGTCCGCTTCTCGTGGCTGCCGGGCGTCAGCGCGTTGAGCCGTTCGGCCAGCTCCACGTACGGCTCGTAGGTGGACACCGGGAAGCAGACGTGGGTGAAGCGGTCGAGCTGCTCGCGCACCGCCTCGACCACGCCGGGGTGCCGGTGGCCGGCGTTGACTACGCCGATGCCACCGCCGAAGTCGATCAGCCGGTTGCCGTCGGCGTCGGTGAGGACCGCGCCCTCGGCGTGCACCACGGCGATCGGCGTGACGGCGGGCACACCCCGGGGCACCGCCTTGGCGCGCCGCGCCGTCAGCGCCGGCTCTTGGGGCCGGGAATCTCGGTCTGCAGGTGGATGACGCCCGACATGAGAAGCCTCGCGAGAAGAGCGGCGCGCGCGCACCCGGAGCGCGGGTCCGCCTGACCCAGAAGGGGTCACGATGACAGCCACCGCGCTCCCGGCGCCCGCCACCCCCGTGCTTCTCAGCCGTCCGTTTCGGTTGTAGGATTGTACCCGGAGCCCTCCTCCAGCTCAGCCCACATCCCTCAGGAGCACCGTCCCATGACTTGGCGGCGTGCGAGCGTTGCCCGGAGCCCTCACCCTGGCCGTGATCGCGGTCGCGGGCTGCGGAGGCGGCGAGAAGCCGGCCGCCGCGCCGGCGGCCAAGGCCAGAAGATCGCGATCACCCCGACCGCGGACGCCCGGGCCGACGCGAAGACCTACCTGGCGAAGCTGTGCCCCAAGCCGATCGGCGGCGAGCTCAACTTCATGGTGTGGGAAGGCTACACCGACACCCTCTTCGCCAAGCCGTTCGAGGAGGCCTGCGGCGTCAAGGTCAACGCGACCTACATGGGCTCGAGCGACGACCTGGTGGCCAAGCTGCGGGCCGGCGGCGCGGAGACGATCGACCTCGATCTCTCCCTCGAGCGACGCGGTCACCGCGATCATCGAGGCCGGGCTGGCCGGCGCCGCTCGATCTCAAGCGGATCCCGAGCTACGACGACCTGAGCGAGGGCTTCCGCGAGCTCACGGTGGCGCGCAAGGACTCGCTCGGTCTACGGCCTGCCCTGGGCGTTCGGCCCCAACCCGCTGATCTACGACACCACCAAGATCAAGCCGGCGCCCGACTCCTGGGCCGACGCTGTGGGACAAGAAGTACAGGGGCAAGCTCTCGCTCCAGGACGACATCGCCACGCTCTACATGGTGGCCCAGTACCTCGGCCTGGACGACCCGAACGACCCGAGCAAGCTCTACAACCTCTCGCGACGAGGACCTGGCCAAGGTCAAGGCCGAAGATGCTCGAGCTCAAGCCCAACGTCCGGAAGTACTGGGTCGACCGCGGGCGACATGACGCAGCTGTTCCAGAGCGGCGAGATCGTGGCCGGCGAGGGCTGGCCGCTGATGACCAACCAGCTGCGGCAGGCCAAGTTCCCGGCGGGCGAGACGATCCCGAAGGAAGGCACCACCGCGTGGGCCGACCACTGGGTGCTGACCAAGGGCGCCAAGAACCTCGACGCGGCGTACGCCTGGCTCGAGTACACGGCGCAGCCCTTCACCCAGAAGCTGCTCTACGACGTCACCGCCTACATCGTGGCCAACCCGGCGGCCAAGAGCTACATGAGCCCCGAGCAGGCGGCGACCCAGCGGGACATCGCCGACTACGGCACCAAGGTCAACTTCTGGCAGTGGAGCCCGCGGCGCGACAAGTACCAGGAGATCTGGAACGAGGTGAAGGCGGCGAAGTAGCGGTGAGCGGTGAGCGGTGAGCGGTGAGCGGGAAGGGCACACCGACAAGCCGGTGGCTCGCCCGCTCACCGCTTACCGTTCACTCGCATTACCCATGCGACCTCCGCAGCTCCCTATCGCAGTCACCAGCTGCCGACTCCTCGAGCTCCAGCGCACCTCACCAAGCGGTTCGGCGACGTTCGCCGCGGTGGACGACCTGTCGCTGGACATCGCGGCCGGGGAGTTTCTCACGCTCCTCGGCGCCTCGGGCTCGGGCAAGACCACGACCCTCCGGATGATCGCGGGGTTCGAGCAGCCGACCGTCGGGCGAGATCCTGATGGACGGGCACGCCGATCGCCGCGCTCCCGCCGTTCAAGCGCGACATCAACACCGTCTTCCAGCACTACGCGCTGTTCCCCCACATGAGCGTGCGCGACAACGTCGGGTACGGGCTCCGCATGCGGCGCGTGCCTGCCGGCGGAGCGCGAGGAACGGGTGGACCAGGCGCTGGAGATGGTGCAGCTCGACCAGCTCGGCGGCCGCGCGCCGCGGCAGCTCTCCGGCGGGCAGCAGCAGCGGGTGGCGCTCGCCCGCGCGCTGGTCAACCGTCCGCGCGTGCTGCTGCTCGACGAGCCGCTCGGCGCGCTCGACCTCAAGCTCCGGAAGGAGATGCAGCTCGAGCTCAAGCACCTGCAGACCCAGCTGGGCATCACCTTCGTGTACGTGACCCACGACCAGGAGGAGGCGCTCACCATGAGCGACCGGATCGTGCTCATGCGACAGGGCCGGATCGAGCAACTGGGCGCCCCGCGCGACCTCTACGACCGGCCCGCGTCGCGCTACGTGGCCGACTTCATCGGCGAGACCAACCTGCTCCCCGGCACCGTCGTGGAGAGCGGCCGGCGGCATGGCCACGCTGCGACGTGGGCGGACGTGACCCTCCGCGGGCTGAGCGACGACGCCGCTGCCTGCCCGGCAGCGAGGCCTGGCTCACGGTGCGGCCCGAGGCGATCGACCTGTCCGGACGGCGACGGCGCCGGACGGCTACAACGTCGGTCACCGGCACCGTCAACGGAAGCCGTCTACGCCGGCTCGGTGCTCCGGGTCGCACGTGGCGCTTGCGGCGAGGGCCGGCGGCTGGTCGCCAACGTGCCCGCGGGCACCGTGGCCACGCAACGGCGCCCGGTCAGACTCGCCTGGCCGGTGGATCAGGGGCGCTGTGTCGGCGACTGAGCGGCCGACCTGGCTCGACCGGATCCGCGCCCGGCCGCGGCTCCGGACCGCGGTCGCCGCGGCTCTGCCGGTCGGGTTCGTCACCGCGCTGCTCTTCATTCCGTACGTGCTGCTGCTGGTCCATTCGTTCTGGCGGCTCAAGGGCGGCGCGATCACCCACGAGCTGACGCTGGAGAACTACCAGCGCCTCTTCGGCACCGACCTCTACCCCGACACGATCCTGTTCTCCGCCGGGCATCGCGCTCCGGGTGACGCTGTTCTCCCTGCTGCTCGCCTACCCGCTGGCCTACCTGCTGGCGTTCAAGGTCAAGCGGCACAAGCAGCTCATGTACATGGCGGTGATCATCCCGCTGTGGGTGAGCTACCTGGTGCGCGCGTACGCCTGGAAGATCATCCTCGGCCAGTAGGGCATCCTGAACGGGCTGCTGCGAGGCGGCCGGCCTGATCGACCAGCCGCTCACGTTCCTGCTCTACAGCCGGTGGGCCGTGATCCTGGCCCTCACCCACATCTACACCCCCTTCACGCTGATGCCGATCTACGCCGTGCTCGAGTCGATTCCGCCGGCGCTCAAGGAGGCGAGCCAGGATCTCTACGCGAGCCGGCTGGCAGACCTTCCGCCGCGTCGTGCTGCCGCTCTCGCTCCCGGGCGTGCTGGCCGGCTCGACCTTCGCCTTCGTGCTCAGCATGGGCGACTTCCTCGCGCCGCAGCTCCTGGGCGGGAACGACAGCGCGCTCATGGTCTCGAACCTGGTGTGGAGCCTCTTCGGCGTGGCCTACAACTGGCCGCTCGGCGCGGCGGTCTCGGTGGTCGTGCTGCTGCTCACGCTCTTCCTGCTCTGGCTGGCGAACCGGGTCGAGACGGCGATGAACTACGGCGGCCAGAGCGGCCGGAGATCGCGCGCGGTCGGCGGTGGCCGGGCGCGGCGTATGAGCCAGCCGCCGCGTGCGCACGGGACTCGGCCATCGCGCCGACCACTGCGCTCGCTGTGGATCGGGGGCGGCGCGGTGTTCGCCTTCATCTATCTGCCGCTCGTGGTGGTGATCGTCTACGCCTTCCACGACTCGCCGATCATCGCCTGGCCGCTCCAGCTCGGCACGCTCCGGTGGTTCGCCGCGCTGGCGCACGACCGCGGCATGATCGAGCGCCGCGCTCGCGAGCCTCAAGCTGGCGCTGCTGGCGGTGGTCATCGCGCTGGTCGTCGGCGTGCCGGGCGCCTTCGTGCTCGACCGGCTCGACTTTCCCGGGAAGACCGCGTTCCGGCGGCTGGTGCTGCTGCCGCTCATCCTGCCCGGCATCATCACCGGCGTCGCGCTGCTCACCTTCTTCAGCTTCGTGGGGCTCAGGCTCTCGAGCGGCTTCCCGCTCGTGCCCGGGTGGCCGGTGGTGCTGGGCCACGCGGCGGCGCTCACCTCGGTGGTGATCACCCAGGTGTTCGCCCGGCTGCAGCGGCTCGACCGGGCGCAGGAGGAGGCGAGCCAGGATCTCTACGCCAACGAGTGGCAGACCTTCCGCTACGTCACCTTCCCCAGCATCCGGACCGCGGTGCTCGGCGCGGGGCTCCTGGTGTTCACGCTGAGCCTCGACGAGATCGCGGTGACGTTCTTCCTGATCGGGCGGCAGAACACGCTGCCGCTCCAGATCTGGGGGCTGCTCCGGCGCGGGATCACGCCCGAGGTGAACGCCGCGTCCACGATCATCTTTCGCGTGTCGGTCGTGGTGATCGTGGTGTGGGCGAGGCTCATGCGGGAGGAAGTCCAGACGTAGCAGACTGACGGAGTCGGCGAGTGCTGCGTCGCAGGTGTTGGAGTCGGTTGATAATTATTCGGGTTAATGCATAACGATGCATAACTGCATGGGCCTCAGCGGGTACTCGGCTCGCATGCAAGTGGGGCATTGATGGGCCGCTTACGGTCCCGAAGGCGTCAAGGGGGCTGGACAGGGGGTGGGGGGCGAAGGCTAGGTTGGCTTTACGCCCCCCGCACTGCGGGACGGCGTGTTTGCATCCTCCGACCAAGCGGAGGGTCCACTCTCGCAGCTGACTTTCTCCTTGAGCTGCGAGCCCCCATCAGCGGCGGGGGCGAGGAGGCGCCAGCCTCCCCAGACCGAGTGCCGCGCCAACAATGAAAAGAGGAGTTTGTGAAAGTCCTGATGTTGGGCGCCGGCGCGGTGGGGACCGTGTCCGCCCTCAAATTCGTGCAGGAGGCGATGCTCGAGCAGCTCGTCATCGCCGACGCGGTGTCCGCCCGCGCATCCCTCCTCGCGGACCGGCTGAAGGATCCTCGCGTCTCCGCGTCTGCGGCTCGAACGCCGGCGACCGAGCCGCAGGTGACCCGAACCATCCGCGAAACCGGCACCACCATCGTCCTGAACGCGGCATTGCCCGCCACCAACCTCGAAGTGATGCGCGCCTGCCTCGAGGCCGGCTGCCACTACATCGATCTGGCCAGCGGCGGCACCGACGACGACGGCATCCCCAAGCTGGATGACCAGTTCGCGCTCGACGCCGAGTTCAAGGCGGCCGGGCCGCATCGCCCTGCTTGGAATGGGCGCCGATCCCGGCACCACCAACGTCTACGCCGCCTACGCCGCGAAGCACCTCCTCGACACGGTCACCGAGCTGCAGGGTGCGCGACGGCGACAACTCCGTCTGCCAGGGGCACAACGGCTTCGTGGCGGCCTTCAGTCCCTGGGTCTTCATCGACGAGTGCCTCTGCAAGGCGGTGTCGTTCCGCGACGGGACGCTACCAGCTCGAGGACCCGCTGACCGGGTTCGAGCCGTTCGACTTCCCGGAGCTCGGCGTCCTCAACTGCTACTACGTGGACCACGAGGAATCGAAGACGCTGCCGCGGTTCTTCCCGGACGCACGTGTGGTGGACTTCAAGCTTTGCATGGACGACGTGACGGTCGAGACGCTGCGCGTCATGAAGCGGCTCGGCCTCTCCGGCAAGGACCCGGGTCCGGGTCGGGCGACGCGCTCGTCGCCCCGCGCGACGTCGTCGTATCGCTGCTGCCGGACCCCAAGGATCTGGCGGGACGGATGAGGGGCAAGACGTGCGTCGGGCACGCTCGCCAAGGGGACCAAGAACGGCGAGCCGCGCGCCTTCTACGTCTACAACGTGGCCGACCACGAGACCGTGTACGCCGAGCTGGGCGTGCAGGCGACGGCGTATCAGACGGGGATTCCGCCGGTCATCGCCGCCCGGCTGATCGCACGACGGCCGCTGGACGCGGGTCCGGGGTGCGCTCTCCCGAGGAGTTCGATCCCGATCCGTTCCTGGAGCGCCTGGCGCGCGAAGGGATGCCCTGGCACGTCCGGGACGACTCGGCCCGGAGCCGAGCTGCCCCGGGTCCGCGCGCTTCGGTCGTCTCGTGAGATCGGTAGCAGCGTAGCGAGGCAGGCCGAAGTCTCGAGCGGACCAGAGGACGCGTCGGCATGGCCCCTTGCGAATCACGCGACCTCGCGTGCCTCGTAGCTCTGCGTCACCTCGAGGTACATCCAGATCGAGCCCATTCCAGCCACAGGCTAGCGCTGATCAGCCGGAGGAGCAGCATGACCAGTACCGCTGCGGCCAAGAGCAAGACCCGCAAGTCCGAGGTCACCCACGTACCAGATGTACATCGACGGCAAGTTCGTCGATGCGAAGGGGGGCAAGACCTTCGACGTCTACGATCCGTCCACCGAAGGCGTCATCGCCACCTGTCCCGCGGCCGGCGCCGAGGACGTGGACCGGGCGGTCAAGGCGGCGAACCGGGCCTTCTACGACGGCTGGCGGAAGGCGTGAGCGCGCAGGAGCGCGGGCGCGATCCTCTTCCGACTGGCCGAGCGGATCCGGGCCCGTCGGAGCGAGCTCGCCGAGCTCGAGACCATCAACTCGGGCAAGCCGATCGTCGAGTCCGAGTACGACATGGACGACACCGCCACCTGCTTCGAGTACTACGGCGGGCTCGCCACCAAGATCAACGGCGAGGTCCTGCCGGTGCCCGCCGACGCGGTCGCGTTCGCGATGCGCGAGCCGATCGGCGTCGCCGGCCAGATCATTCCCGTGGAACTATCCGCTGCTCATGGCGGCCTGGAAGATCGCGCCGGCCCTGGCGGCCGGCTGCACCGTCGTCATCAAGCCCGCCGAGCAGACGCCGCTCACGCTGCTCAAGCTGGCGGAGGACTTCGAGGCGGTCGGATCTGCCGCCCGGCGTGGTCAACGTCGTCACCGGCGACGGGCCCGGTGCCGGCGCGCCGATCGTCGGCCCATCCGCGACGTCCGGCAAGATCGCCTTCACCGGCAGCGCCGAGGTCGGCAAGATCATCATGCGGAAGCGGCCGATCAGCTCAAGCGGGTCTCGCTCGAGCTGGGCGGCAAGTCGCCCAACATCTTCTTCGCCGACGCCGACTTCGAGAACGCGGTGGACGGCGCGCTCTTCGGCACCTTCATCAACCAGGGCGAGGTCTGCTCCGCCGGCAGCCGCGTGCTGGTGCAGAAGGACATCTACAAGAAGTTCGTGGATGCCGCCGCCGCGAAGGCCAAGACGATCAAGCTCGGGACCGGGCCTCGACCGCGAGACCAAGATGGGACCGCTGGTGAGCGAGGAGCAGCGCGACCGGGTCGCCGGGTACCTCAAGGTGGGCCGCGGGGAGGCGAAGGTCGCCGCGGGCGGCGGCACGCCGAAGCAGTTCGACAAGGGCTGGTACGTCGAGCCCACGATCTTCTACGACGTCGACAACTCCGCGAAGATCGCCCAGGAGGAGATCTTCGGGCCGGTCATGAGCGTCATCCCGTTCAAGGACGAGGCCGACGCGATCCGGATCGCCAACGCCACGCCGTACGGGCTCGCCGCCGCGGTGTGGACCCGCGACATCTTCAAGGCGTTCCGGGTGGTCAAGGCGCTCGAGGCGGGCATCGTGTGGGTCAACCACATGCAGCCGACCTTCGTCGAGGCGCCCGTGGGGCGGCTACAAGGCATCCGGCTTCGGCCGCGAGCTGGGCCACTGGGGCGTCGAGGAGTACCTCGAGACCAAGCAGGTGTTCATCAACCTGGACGAGAAGCCGATCGGCTGGTATTAGTCTCGTAGGAAGCCATTTTGGCTTCCCAAGACAAGATGGCACGCCATTACCGAGGGACACTGCAATACCGTCGCCGGCCATAGGCGGCGTTTAACCTTGTTCGCACTCTGCACTTCCGGGCTGGGTCGGCCGGTCGTCCGGGTTGGCATGCGTAGTGCCTCTACTCGTCCGGCTGATCTCAGGCGCACCATTCGACTGGTGCCCCATTCGTGGCTGGGGGAAATGTATGAGCGTGTCGGAAGGGACTGCCGGTGATCTCGGCGAGGCCGCCGCGGGGCTGCCCCCGGACCTTCAGAACCACCTCACGGCCTTGCTCAACGATCCGCAGGTCGGCGGGGTGTCCGGTCTGGCACAAGCCTTTTATGCAGCAGGGCTCGGCCGGATGATGGCGTCATGGATCGGACCCGGCCCCAATCAGCCCATTTCCCCACCACAGGTACAGCGGGTCCTCGGCGCCACACGCCTCGAGCAGCTCGCCGCCAAGCTCGGAACGACGAGCGGAAGGGTCAGCGTGGCGGTCGCCAGCGCGCTGCCGAGCCTGATCGACACGCTGACGCCGAACGGCCAGCTTCCACCCTGGCCGCTGCCGTAGACTACAGCACCCCCTTCGCGTCTCCGAGCATCGCCTTTCTCACCAGCGGGAGGGGCGGACCGCCGTAGCTCAGAAAGCGGTCGTGGAAGTCCCGCCATGCGTCCCGGCCACCCCGCGTGGCGGTCCAGTCATCCCGGAGCTTCCGGATCATCAGCTTCCCCAGCGTGTAGTTGAGATATCCCGGATCGTACGTGCCGCGCAGCGCCTGTTGCTCGGCGCCACCGGCGTCCTTGAAGGCCTCCTCCCTGAACAACCGTTCCGATTCCGCCACGGTCATGCCTCTGGCGTGCAGACCGATCGCCGACAAGTAGCGCACGTCGCGCATCAGGGCGTTGGTGAGCTGGCCGATATGCATCTCGGGACTGCCATCGCCGAACCCGGCATCCCACATCATCTCCTCGGCGTAGTGCGCCCACCCTTCGGCATAGGCGTATCCCACGAAGACCCGAGCGAACGTCGAGCCCACCCGATTGGAGTGCAGGAAATTGAGGAAGTGCCCGGGCCACACCTCGTGCACGCTGACGAAGAACAGATCGGCGATGCCCGGGACATAGGCCTGCTGCTTCTCCCTGGGCCACGCGGGATCGGCCGGCGCGATGTAGTAGATCGAGGGGAGATTCTTCTCGTACGCTCCAGGGATGTCGATGTAGGCGAAGTTGAACCGTTTGTACGGCGGCGCCTCGCGGACCTCCGCGCGCTCGGTGCCGGGCACCGACACGAGATCCTTGGCTTTGACGAATGCCTCGAGCGTGTCGAGTTGCCGTCGGGCGGTCGCCACCGGGCTCCCCGGTGCTTTATGCGCGTTCATCCGGCGCACGCAGGCTCCGAGCGTCGCCCCGGGCGCGTAGGCGGCACATGCGTCCTTGAGGGCGGCGAGATTCCGGTCCAGGTCCTCGCGGCCGCGGCGCTCGAGCGAGTCGAGCGGGACATCCACGCCCTCGGTCATCCTCAGCATCTCGGAGAAGAGCTCGGGACCCAGGGCGTATGCGTCGGTGCCTCGCTTGCCCTCCTCCCAGAACCATGTGGCCAGCTCGTGCAGCGCCGTGAGCGGCGCGCGTGCGGGTGGAATCGAACTCCCGGCGCAGCGTGTTGTCGGACACGTCCGCAAACGCCTGAGGGACTGACGTCTCGAAGTACTCCGCCAGACCGGAGGTGCGCCCGAAGGCGATTTGCGCGTAAGGCTTCGGCATCGGCGTCCGGATGTTCGCCCGCACGCGGGCCAGCGCGGCCGGCAGATTGCCGGCATAGCGGGAGAACGCCCTCATCCGATCGGCGGCGGGGGCGTACTCTCGAGTGACGTACGCGCTCGGGTCGATGCCGCCGGAGTAGAACTCCGGGTTCCGATGCGGCCAGTCGGCCTTTTCCCGCCAGAAGAGATCCTGGTCGATTCTCGATATGAGGTAGTCGCGCTCGAAACGGCGCGTGGTGTCCGACTCCGGGATGGGAAACGCCGCCGCGCTGTCGCGGAGCTGGTGCAGCCGCGCGATCCACGTCTTCAGTCCCGTCTCGCTCCAGTCGGGGAGCTGGCCATCGAACTCGTGGCGGCCCCGGTCGACCGCGACGGTCGGATTGTTCTTGAAGTAGGTCTCGAGAAACCCGGAGACGAAGGTGTCCCACGGCGGCCGCCTCGAGGCGAGCGGCTCGGGACGGCAGCCCGCGAGGACGAGCGCGAGGGGTAATGCGCGAGCGAACCGGCCGAGCGCTGGGCGCATAGGGCAACTTCCGCGGGTGAGATGGTCGAGTTGCGCGGCCCCGATTCTTAGCCTTTGTTTCGCCACATGCAAGGCCACGTTCCGGCCACGGCGACCGAGGAGCTTCATGCCGCCCTGCTGCAGGCGGTCCTCACCGCGGCGGTGGCACTGCTCTGCGCGTTCCTCTACCAGCGGTATCGGAAGCCGTACTTCGCGTGGTGGGCCGGGGCGTGGGCGCTGTACGTGGTGCGGATCGGGGCGATCATCGAGTTTCCTTCTCACCGCGCAACTGGATCTGGCTCTACTGGCACCAGGTGATCACCGGCTGGACGGCGCTCGCGCTGCTCTACGCCGCGCTCGTCTTCTCCCAGGCTGCGCGCTGGCGATCGTGGTACTTCGCCCTTCGTCCTCTTCCTCCCCTCTGGTCCTACATCGCGATCTACCGGCTCGACCAGTTTCTCTGGGCCGCCGGGCCCGCCGTCCTGTTCCTGAGTCTCGCGACGCTCGGCACCGGGTGGGTCTTCTACCGGTATCGCCGGCGGGTGGCGTCGAGCGGCGCCACGCTGCTCGCGGTCTCGTTCGGGCTCTGGGGCCTGCACCACCTCGACTACCCGTTCCTTCGCGCGCGCGGCGCCTGGACGCCGTGGGGCTACTACCTCGACATCGTCTTCACGCTGGCGATCGGCGCGGGCATCCTGTTGCTGGTGCTCGATGACCTGCGGGGCGGCTTGAGCGCGCTCTCCGCTCTCTCGGGCGACCTCCAGTCGGCGGGACGGGAGCAGGACGTGCTCTGCCGCGCTGCTGGCCCGCCCGCTCACGCTGCCCGCCGTTCGCGGGAGCGCGCTGTACCTCATGTCGGAGAGCGGCCCGCGTCTCGCCCGCAGCGCGGGTGTGTATCACGAGCCCGACGGGGCAGAGCCGCGGGGAACCGCCGCGCTGGTACTGGGACGTGCGCTGCAGACCGGACGACCGCAGGTGAGCCAGGCGTGGCGGAACGGCGACTCGGCGCCCTATCCCTATGCCGCGGTGCTTCCACTCTTCCGCCGAGAGCAGGTGATCGGCGCGCTGGTCATCGTCGGCGACGCGCGCGACCCCTTCACCGCGCTCGACGATCGCTTTCTCGTCGCGCTGGGCCAGCAGGTCGGCGCCGCGCTCGAGAACGCCGACCTCTACGCCCGGCTCGAGACCCGCACGGTCGAGCTGGCCCGGCTCTCCGCGCGCATGGTCGAGCAGCACGAGGAGGAGCGCCGCCGCCTCTCGCGCGAGCTGCACGACGAGACCGCCCAGGTCTTCTCGGCCGTGAAGATGGAGCTGGGCGTGCTGCGCGACGAGGTGCTCCGATCCGCAGGCGGCGCGTCTGGATCACGGTGCTCGGTCTGATCGACACCGGCATCCGCAGCATCCGGAGCGTGACCAACGACCTCCGGCCGTCGCTGCTCGACGACCTCGGCCTCCTGCCGGCGCTCCGCTCGCTCGCCGCCGAGTTCGCCGAGCGGAGCGGCATCGACATCCGCGCTGGCCGCGCCGGACGCGCTCCCGCCGCTCTCCGAGGAGGCGGAGCTGGCGCTCTTCCGGGCGCTCCAGGAGGCGCTGTCCAACGTGCTTGCGACACGCCGGCGCCCGTCACGGTGGACGTCGGACTCGCGGTGAGCGCCGGGGGCGTGACGCTCGAGGTCGGAGACGACGGCCGCGGCCCGCCACGGACGCGGCGTCCGGGCTCCTCGAGCGATGACGGGCACATGGGTCTTGCCGGCATGCGGGAGCGGATCAGCGCGCTGGGCGGCCGCGTGCGCTTCGGAGGCCCCGGCCGGGCGGCGGGCGCCTGCGCTCGAGGTGGACGGTCCCGCGTGACGCACCGCGAGGAGCGCGCATGACCGAGCCCGTCGATCCGCGTCCTCGTCGCCGACGATCACGCCATCGTGCGGACCGGCATCCGCCACGTGCTCGAGGGCGAGCCGGGTTTCGAGGTGGTGGGCGAGGCGTCGAACGGCACGGAGGCGCTGGCGCTGGCGCTCGAGCTCGCAGCCGGACGTGGCCGTGCTCGACATCTCGATGCCCGGCGATGTCGGGCCTGCAGCGTCGCGGCGGAGCTGCGCGAGCGCAGCTCCCGGCACACGGGTGCTCATCCTCAGCATGCACGACAACACCGAGTACGTGCTCGAGAGCGTGCGCGCCGGCGCGCACGGGTACCTCCTCAAGGACACCGCCGCCACCGAGCTCCGCGGCGCGATCCGCGCCGTGAGCAGCGGCGAGTCGTACTTCAGCCCGCCGATCGCGACGCCGGCTCGACGGCCGTGGTCCGGGGCAGAGATCGCCGGAGGCCCCGGCCGGCGCGCTCGCGCAGCTCACCGGGCCGGGAGCGCGAGGTGCTGCATCGGCGTGGCCAGGGGACGGACCAACAAGGAGATCGCGCAGCGAGCTGGGGATCAGCCACCGGACCGTCGAGACCCACCGCGAGAGCCTGATGCGGAAGCTGCGGCATCCGGACGGTCGCGCGGGACTCTGACCCGGTTCGCCGCTCGAGACCGGTGCTGATCCCGGCGCGGCTCACCGCCCAGCTATATTGACCCCATGAGAACCAGTCAAGACCGGCATCGTCATGATGAACCTCGGCGGGCCGGCCACACTCGACGAGGTCGAGCCGTTCCTGCTCGAGCTGTTCGCCGACCGCGAGATCATCCAGCTGCCGTTCCAGGGATGGCTCGGGCCGTTCATCGCCCGCCGGCGGGCACCCAAGGTACGCGGGCTGTACGCCAGACGATCGGCGGAGGCTCTCCCATTCTCCGGTACACCCGGCGCAGGGTCGAGGGCATGGTGGAGCGGCTCGACCGCCTGTCACCGGCCACCGCGCCGCACGGCTTCTACGTCGCCTTCCGCTACGTCCAGCCCAAGAGTGACGACGCGCTCCGCGCCATGGACGGCGACGGCGGTCGAGCGCGCGGTCGCGTTCACCCAGTACCCGCAATTCTCCTGCAGCACCACCGGATCGAGCCTCAACGAACTGTGGCGGGCCGCGGACGCGCACCGGGCTTCGCGACGCCTTCGAGTGGAGCATCATCGACCGGTGGCCGGTGCACGAGGGGTTCGTCGCGTGCGATGACCGAGACGTCCGCGAGGGGCTCGAGCGGTTCGACGCCGCGGAGCGTGACCGGGTGCTGCTGCTGTTCAGCGCGCATTCGCTGCCGCTCGACGTCGATCGACCGCGGCGACGCCTACCCGCAGGAGGTCGGCGCGAGCGTGCAGGCCGTGGTCGAGCGGCTCGCAGCGCCCCAATCCCTACCTGCTGGCGTATCAGTCGGAGGTCGGTCCGGTCCGGTGGCTCGGACCGAGTACGGAGCAGGTGATCCGGCGACTGGGCGCGCGGGGGGTCACAAGCACCTGCTGGTCGTGCCGATCGCCTTCACGAGCGACCATATCGAAACCCTCTCCGAGCTCGATCAGGAGTACGGCGAGGTGGCCCATCAGGTCGGGCATCACGCACTACCGCCGCACCCCCGCGCTCAACGACCGGCCGCGAGTTCATGGACGCGCTGGCCGACATTGTCCGCGAGCACCTCGCGTCGGGGCGGCCGCACGGACCGCTGTATCCCGCCCGGTGTCCCGGCTGTGTGAACCCTCATGCCGGCAGCTCCCGCAACCCCTGGCTCGGCGCGCTACTCCTCGCCCGGATCGAGCGGCTCACCGGATAGAGCACCCGTCGCACCAGCCGGTCGGCCATCTCCTTCACGACCAGGCGCTGACGCTCGGACAGCTCCTCGAGCTGCGCCAGCGCCCACGCCGCTTCCTGCTCCGCGACCTTCGCGCCGAGCCGATGCAGCTCGGCGAGTCGCGGTGCCGCCGGTGGCCCCGGAGCGGCTGGTCGAGCCGGGCGAGTCTCCTCGTCCATCATCCGCTCCGCGTCGCGAGCGCCTCGGCGGGCGTGCCGGCCGCGGGACAGCAGAGCCGCTGCAGGTCGTCCAGATCGAAGAGCCGGATCCCGGGGATCCCGCGTGCCGCGGGCTCCACGTTCCGAGGCACCGCCAGATCCATCGTGACCAGCGGCCGACCCCGCCGGGCGACGCCGCTGCAGCTGGGCCGCCGACACCACCGGCCGCGAGGAGGTGGTGGCGACGAACAGCAGATGTGCCGCTTCGGCGGCCAGCGCGTCGAGATCGTCCCATGCGCGGCGGATCGCCCCAGGCGGTGGCGAGCGCCCGTCGCGCGATCGGGACTGCGGTTGACGAGCGCGACGCTGGTGGCGCCGCACGAGTGGAGCGACCGCAACACACCCTCGGCAGCCTCTCCGGCGCCAAGCACCACGACCCGCCGCCCAGCCAGGTCGCCGCCGAATTCAGTCGCCACGTCCACCGCGGCGGAGCTCACCGAGGAGGGATGGCGTCCGAGCACCGTGTCGCGTCGGACGCGCCGTCCCGCGGAGAGCGCCGCGGAAAATCGGAGGTCCATCTCACGCGAGGTGGTCCCGGCGGCGCGGGCGAGGTCGTACGCTCGCCGCACCTGACCGAGGATCTCGGTTTCGCCGAAGACCTGCGAATCGAGCCCCGCGGCGACCTGGAAGAGATGGCGAACGGCAGCGACGCCGTCCCAGCGGTCCAGCGCGTCGGCTCGGCACGGCGCGGACCCGCGCGAACTCGCAAAACCAGGTCGCGATCCCGTTCGACGCACCAATAGAGCTCGCAGCGGTTGCAGGTGGAGAGAAGCAGCGACGGTCAGTCTCTCGTCCTTCAACTGCTCGAGCCAGGCCGCGATCTGAGGAGGCTTGAGGGCAAACTGCTCCCGCAGCTCCAACCCGGCGGTATGATGGCTGACGCCAACCACATGGAAAGGAAGATGGGAGGGCACACTCCTAGGCTACATGTGCGCGCCTGGAGCGAAATCCGCATCGGTGCGGAGCGCCGCTCCGTAGAACTACGGACCGGGGTGCGTCCCGACCTTGACCGGGATCTCGCGCGGCCGCGCCCGCTCAGCCTTGGGAACCGTGACGGTCAGGATTCCGTCCTGGTGTCGCCGCCGCGATCCTGTCCGGGTCCACGGTCGTCGGGAGCGAAAACGCGCGCTCGAAGGTGCCGTAGGTCCTCTCGTAGCGGTGCACCCGCTCGGTCTTCTCCTCGGCCCGTTGCCGCTTCTCGCCGCGGATAGTGAGCAGGTTGTTCTCGAGCGCAGACTTCACGTCCTCCGACGTCACGCCCGGAACCTCCGCCACGATCTTCACCGTGTCCTTATCCTCGAACACGTCCAGGCGGGAATCCACGAGGACGTGATGGCGCTGCCGTTCTCCTGCTGGAAAGACCACGTGCCCAAGGCGTCATCGAGAACGGTGTTGAGGCGCCGAAGGCCGGCAATGGATCCAATGGACGCCGGGAAGTAACCAACATGTCATGCCTCGCTTCTTGGGTTGGAGTTGGTCAGTGGGGCTTCCGCCGGCTGGCGACCGGGAAGCACTCTCCGTGCCGAGAGGAGGCCGGTTTTCGGCCAAATTGACCGACTGATGGGGAGGACGTTGCCAGAACGACGAGAGGCTGCAAATGAGGCAAATCGGTTCCGAGGCATAATTTGGAGTTCTGACTCAGCGCCCGAAAATCCGTCCGAGCACTCCCGTGCTCACGACCGCCTCGAATGCGTGGTCCAGCTCGTCCATGTCCTGGTACCGCTCGGCGGGCTCGATAGCGAGGCAGCGCTGGATGACCGTCCCGAGCTTGGCGGGCAGCTCGGGCCGGAGATCGTGCGAGCTTGGCCGGCGAGCCGCGCAGCCGGGCGATCATCGTTTCCTGCGCGGACTTGCCGGGGAACGGGAGCTGGCCCGTGAACATCTCGAAGGCGAGGACGCCGAGGGCGTAGACGTCGCTCCGGCCGTCGAGCGGCTTCCCCCGGATCTGCTCCGGGCTCATGAACTCCGGCGTCCCCAGCACGATCCCGGTGGCGGTCAGCTTGGCCACTTCGGGCCCGGCCCGCCGCTCCTTGGCCAGCCCGAAGTCCATGACCACCGCGCGGTACTGCGACTCTCCGGTCGTCCCGTCCGGCACGAGCATGACGTTTTCGGGCTTGAGGTCGCGATGGACGATGCCGAAGCTCGTGCGCGTGCTGGAGGCCGCGGCAGACCTGGACCAGGAGCGGGATGCCTTCGGCTCAGCGGGATCGGGCCGCGGCGGGTCTCGCGCTCGCTCAGCGGCCTCGCCTTCGAGGTAGGGCATGACCAGGTAGAGCATGCGGTCCGGCTCTCGCCCAGCCGCAGGATGGGGCAGACGTTGGGATGGTCGAGCCGCATCGGCGATCGCCGCCTCGCGGCGGAGCCGCTCGACCGCCGCCGGATCGCGGGAGAGCCGGGGCAGCAGGATCTTGACGCGCCACGGGCCGTTGGTCTCGGTGTCCTGGGCCCGGTAGACGTACGACATCCCGCCTTCGCCCAGCCGCTCGTCCACCTGGTACCGCCCGTCGAGCAGCTTCCCGCCCAAGGTGGCGTAGCGATCGAGCTCCTCGGCGTGAGCGGCAGGTCCTCGCGACCGCGCCGCGCGGCACCGGGGTCCGCCGGATCCGGCCGGGGCCGCGGACGCCTTGGGCGCCGAACGAGCCGTCGCTCGACCTCCACCAGCGGCGACCCGTCCTTGACGCAGAAGCGTGCCGGGGCCGGGTACGACGTCTGGCAGCGGGGGCAGCGGCGGATGCTCAATCGCGAAACCGGTTCCGGCCGTCGTTCTTGGCGCGGTAGAGGTGGCGTGTCGGCCAGACGGAGCAGCGATTCGCCGTCGGTGACCCGCTCGTCGGGGTAGGAGGCGATGCCGACGCTGATCGTCACGCGGACCGGCTGGCCGGCCTCGCCGAAGTCGTGGGTCGCGACCCGGCGCAGGATGCGCTCGGCGAAGTTGCGCGACTCGGCGGCGGTAGTCTCGGGCAGCAGCACGACGAACTCCTCGCCGCCGTAGCGCGCCACGATGTCCACGGACCGCTGCTCGCGCTTGAGCAGGTTGGCCAGCTGCTTCAGCACCCGGTCGCCCACCAGGTGGCCGTGGGTGTCGTTGATCTGCTTGAAGTTGTCGATGTCGATCATCATGCCGGTCAGCATCGTGGCGTAGCGGGCCGCGCGGTCCATCTCCTGCTCGAGCTTCTCCATCAGCGCGCGGCGGTTGAAGCAGCTGGTGAGCGGGTCGGTCTCGGCCAGGTGGCGCATCTGCTCCTGGCCCATCACCGCGCTCTCGAGGTCGTAGGCCTTCTCGAGCGCCGCCACCGCCGCGTTGATGACCTGCTCGGCGAACTGGACGTCCTGCTCGTTGAGCGGGCGCGTCCTCGGTGGTGGTCCGGAGGAAGAACACGCCGGCCGGCTGTCGCCGGAGCGAGAACCGGAGCGCGATGGCCGAGCGGGTCTCCACCGGTCCCCTCGCGAGCCATTGCCAGGCGGACGCCCTGGTAGAGCGGGTCGGTGGTCGCGTCCCGGATCAGCACCACCTCGCCGGTGGTGAGCGCCCGCTGGATCTCGGGATAGCGCTGCGAGGTCCACCGGCAGATTGCGCAGCATCGGGTTCTCGAAGGCCGCCACGACGGTGCCGGTCTCGTCGTCCGGGCCGGCGATGACGATCGAGCAGCGGGAGATGCTGAGCCCCTGCGCCACCCGGCGCACGAGGATCTGGTAGATCTCGTCCGGCTTGAGCGAGGCCGTCACCTCCTGCAGGATGTCCATCATCTCCGAGCGGGAGCGCGCCTCGGCGCGGGCCTGGTTGAGCTCGCGGCCGACCCGGAGATGGGCCTTCACCCGCGCCAGGAGCTCGCGGACGCGGAACGGCTTGGGGATGAAGTCGGCGGCGCCGAGGCCCAGCGACCGGACCGTGGCCTCCTCGGGCGGCATCGAGGAGATCATCAGGACCGGCAGGTCCTTGAACCGGGGATCGGCCTTGACCCGCTGCAGCAGCTGGAGCCCGTCCACCTTGCGGCATCATGATGTCGAGCAGCAGCAGGTCGAACGGCTCGGCCTGCAGGTGGTCGAACAGGTGCTCGCCGCCGGGCACGGTGAGCACGTCGTAGCCGTTCTCCTTGAGGATCCAGGACAGCGTGCGCGACGAGCGCCTGATCGTCGTCGGCGACGAGGATCTTGGGAGCGAGGGACATTCAGCGCTACCAGGCGTTGGAAGAGATCGGGATCCACGTTGCCGCCGCTCACGACGGCCACGGTCGGTCCCGCTGGGCGGCTGCCGGCCGGCGAGGAGCGCCGCCACGGCGACCGCGCCCGACGGCTCGACCCGGAGACTCGGCGTGCTCGATGAGGTATCGGACGGCGGCCGCGATCTCGTCGTCGCTCACGGTGACCGCCTCGCGCACCACCCGGCGGAGCAGGTCGAACGGTCAGGGTGCCCACCGACCGCGGCAGCAGGCCGTCGGCCATGCTGCTCGGTGCTGTCCAGCGTTCGTCGGTTCGCCCGGCGGCCAGCGCCGCGCTGAGCTTGGCCGCGCCGGCCGGCTCGACCCCGATGACCTGCGACCGATGGGCCGAGGGCGGCCGACCGCCACCGAGATGCCGGCGAGAGGCCGCCGCCGCCACCGGCACCAGGATGGTGGTCGACGTCGGGGCGCTGCTCGAGGATCTCGAGGCCGCAGGTGCCCTGGCCCGCGACGACGTCGGGGTGGTCGAAGGGCGGCACCATCGCCAGGCCCTCCTCGGCCGCGCGATCGCCTCGGCCCGCGCGACCTGCTCCGCGCGACCGGGTGGCGCCGGCGAAGACGACCTCGCCGCCGTGGCGCCGGACGCCGTCCACCTTCACTTGGGGCGTCGACTTCGGCATCACGATCACGGCGCGCAGCCCGAACTGCGCGGGCCGCGAAGGCCACGCGCCTGGCCGTGGTTGCCGCTGGAGTGCGGCGACGACGCCGCGGCGCCGCCGCGCGCCGACCAGCCGCGGCAATGGCGTGTCCAGGCGCCGCGGATCTTGAAGGCGCCGATCGGCTGGAGCTGCTCGCACTTGAGGAGCGACCGGCACGCCCACGCGCGCGCGACAGCGCCGGGACCGTCGACCAGCGGCGTGCGGACCGCGACGCCTTCGAGCACCGCGGCGGCCGCGGACGTCGGAGCGGTCGTCGAGGTGCCGCACCGGCGGGCGGGCCTGCAGCAGCCAGCGGCTCACGTCATTCGCCGCCGCCGCGGTCGGCGTCACCTCGTCGCCGCCGGTCGGCTCCTCGGCGCCGCCCTCGTCTTCCTTCACCACCCGGGCCACGTCCACCACCGTGTCGCCGGCGTCGAGGTTCATGACCTTGACGCCCTGGGTGTTGCGGCCGATGACGCGGATGCCGTCCACCGGCAGCCGGATGATGATCCCGTGCCGGGTGATCATCATCAGCTCGTCGTCGGGGATCACTTCCTTGAGCGCCACGATGGCGCCGGTCTTGTCGGTCTTCTTGAGGGTGATGATGCCCTTGCCGCCGCGCTTCTGCACCCGGTACTCGGTCAGCTCGGAGCGCTTGCCGAAGCCCTTCTCGGTCACCACCAGCAGCGTGGCGTCGCGCCGGACGACCACCATGCCGATGACCGCGTCGCCCTTCTCGAGCTCGATGCCCTTCACGCCGGTGGTGGCGCGGCCCATCTCGCGCACGTCGCTCTCGTGGAACCGGATGCTCATGCCGTCCCGGGTGGCCAGGACGATGTCGTTGTTCCGGTCGCACGACCTGGACGTCGATCAGCTCGTCGCCGTCCTCGATGTTGATGGCGTTGATGCCGTTGGTGCGGACGTTGCCGTACGCCGAGAGCACCGTCTTCTTCACCGTGCCGTTCCGGGTGGCGAAGATCAGGCACTTGTCGTCGGTGAACTCGCGCACCGGCACCAGCGCCGCGATCTGCTCGTCGGGCTTGATGGTGATGCAGTTGACGACCGGCTTGCCGCGCGCCGCGCGGCCGGCCTGCGGGATCTCGTGCACCTTGAGCCAGTAGACCTGGCCCGCGTTGGTGAAGAACAGCAGGTAGTCGTGGGTGCTGGCGATGAACAGGTGCTCGACCCAGTCGTCTTCCTTGAGGTCGGCGCCGGTGAGGCCCGCGGCCGCCGCGCCGCTGCCGCTGGTAGGTGGTGACCGGGATCCGCTTGATGTAGCCCGAGTGGGAGATGGTGATGACCATGTCCTCCTCGGCGATCAGGTCCTCGACCGTGAACTCGCCCTGGTCGGCCATGATCTCGGTGCGGCGCTCGTCGCCGAACTTCTCGGCCACCTCGCCATCTCGCTCCTTGAGGATGCTCATCCGCTTCGGCTTGCGACGCCAGGATGCTCTTCAGCTCCTTGATCGTGCGCGCGCACCTCCTTGAGCTCGGCCTCGAGCTTCTCGATCTCGAGGCCGGTCAGCTTGGCCAGCCGCATGTTGAGGATCGCCTCGGTCTGCTTCTCGCTCAGGCTGAACCGCTTGCGGAGCCGGGCGTCGGCCTGCGGCGGTGTCCTCCGAGCCGCGGATGATCTTGATCACCTCGTCGATGTTGTCGACCGCGATCTTGAGGCCCTCGAGGATGTGCTCCCGGGCCTCGGCCGCGTTGAGGTCGAACTGGGTCCGCCGGACGATGATCTCGTGCCGGTGCTCGATGAAGTGCTCGAGCAGCTCCTTGAGGGTCATCACCTTGGGCGCGCCCTTGACGAGCGCCAGCATGATCACGCCGAAGGTGGACTGCATCGCGGTGTGCTTGTAGAGCTGGTTCAGCACCACGTTGGGGATGGCGTCGCGCTTGAGCTCGATGACGATCCGCATGCCGTCCCGGTCGGACTCGTCGCGGACGCCGCTGATGCCCTCGATCTTCTTCTCGCGCGCCAGCTCGGCGATGTCCTTGACCAGGTTCGCCTTGTTGACCTGGTAGGGGATCTCGGTGACCACGATCTGCGACTTGCCCGACGACTCCTTCTCCTCGATCTGGGCCCGGGCGCGCATGACGATGCGGCCGCGGCCGGTCTCGTAGGCCTCCTTGATCGCCCTCGCGGCCGTAGATGTAGCCGCCGGTCGGGAAGTCCGGCCCCTTGATGACCTTCAGCAGGTCGGCGATGGTGGCGTCGGGGTTGTCGATCAGCAGCTCGACCGCCTTGGCCACCTCGCGCAGGTTGTGCGGCGGGATGTTGGTGGCCATGCCGACCGCGATGCCGCGCGAGCCGTTGACCAGCAGGTTGGGGATCTTGGACGGGAGCACCGTCGGCTCCTGCAGCCGGTCGTCGAAGTTGGGCTGGAAGTCGACCGTGTTCTTGTCGATGTCCTCCAGCATCGCCATCGCGATGCGGGTGAGCCGGGCCTCGGTGTACCGGTAGGCCGCCGCCGGGTCGCCGTCCACCGAGCCGAAGTTCCCCTGGCCGTCCACCAGCGGATAGCGCAGCGAGAAGTCCTGCACCATGCGCACCAGCGCGTCGTACACCGAGCTGTCGCCGTGCGGGTGGTACTTGCCGAGCACGTCGCCCACGACCGTCGCGGACTTCTTGTACGGCCGGCCCGGCACGAGGCCGAGCTCGTTCATCGCGTACAGAATCCGGCGGTGCACCGGCTTCAGGCCGTCGCGCACGTCGGGCAGCGCGCGCGAGACGATGACGCTCATCGAGTAGTTGATGAACGACTGCTTCATCTCCTCTTCGATGAGGCGGGGCAGGATGCGTTCGCGCGAGTTGGGTGCGGTCATGGGCGTCGGTCTGAGGCGAGAAACGGTGGCAGGAACCTGCCGGGAACCCCTGAAAAATACCCGGATCGGGGTCCCCGGGACAAGCCTGAAGGCGGGCTACAAATTGTTGGAGAACAACTGCTTAGTCTACTCGTCCTCCTTGCTGCCGTCGGATTCCATGGACTTCAGGAGCGGGTCGAGCTCGGTGCGGTGGGTCGTGAAGAACTGCACGTTCTCCGCCGACACCGGAAGCTTCTCCGCACCCTTCGCCGCATCGCCTCCCATTTGCTTCAGCGCGACCGCGGAATGGACCATCTGGAGCTCGAACATGGTGAGGACGTAGTCCCGGGTCGTCATCCCGCTGCTCGCGATTGCCGCCTTCACCGGCGGCAGCGCTTCCATCTTGGTGACGAGCTCCGACAGGCTTTTCGCCTCCTCGCCTTCGCGTACGTCCCCGAGCTTGGGGTCCTTCTGTGACAGCTCGCTCAGCTTCCCCGAGGCGTCGACCATCTTCTTGACGTTGTCCATCGTGAGCCGATGGCTCATCAATTCCTGGCGCTCCGCCGGGCTGAGCCTTGTGCCTTGACCCTGAGCGTGGAGCGGGACCGCGAGTGCGCAAAGCAGGGCCGCGCCGAGGGCGAGACGGGGCCGGAACGACATACGATCTCCGTGAAGTCTGGTCGGAGAAACGTGGCAAATCGGCGGGGGAAAAGAAAGACGGAGAGGACGGAGAGGGCGGAGAGGACCACCCCGCCTCTCCGTCTTCTCCGTCTTCTCAGTCCTCTCCGTCCTCTCCGTCCTCTCCGTCTTTTACTGCTTACACGGCGCCTCGGGATCCGGCTTCGGCTTGTCCACCACCAGCCGGTGGTCGAGATCCGCCACCTGCGTGCCGAGGTCCGCGACGAACCGCGTGACCCGGGCGAACTTGCTCGTAGTCGATGTACTGCGCCTCGTCGGTCACCTGGTGGTAGTCGCGGTGGCTGCCGGTGCTGAAGAAGGCGATCGGAATCCCGTAGCGGGCGTACTTGTAGTGGTCGCTGCGGCAGTAGAACTTGTCCGGGTGGCCGTTGGCGTCGTACGTGTAGTCGAACACCAGGCCGTGCTTCCCCTCGGTGTTCACCTCCTCCGCCAGGTCGCCGAGCTCGGTCGAGAGCCGGCGCGAGCCGATGCGCCTGGACGTAGCCCGGGCCGCCCTTCGGCCTCGTCACCGGGTCCCCGCGCCCGATCATGTCGATGTTGATCTGGCCACGATCGAGTCGCGCGGAACGGTCGGGTGGTCGGTGAACCACTGGCTGCCCTGGAGTCCCGACTCCTCCCCGGTGTGCCAGACGAAGAGCAGCGAGCGCTTCGGCTTCGCCGCGCTCTTGGCTCACGCCTCGGCGATCTCGAGCAGCCCCATGGAGCCGGAGCCGTCGTCGTCGGCGCCGTTCACGATCGAATCGAGCCGGGCCGGACGGAGCGGCGCATGCTGTCGATGATCGCCTTGATGCGGCTCCACTGCTCGGGTGTCGGCTCGGCGCCGGGTCGTTCGCGCCGCGCGGCCGCACGACGGTGTTGTACGCGCGCAGCGAATCGTGGTCCACCGGCGACACGATGCCGATGGCGTCGTTGTGCGCGCCGAGCGCCACGTACTCGCCGCGGAGCGCGGGATCGGACCCCTCGATGATGGCCACCACGTTGGTGGCGGCCAGCTCGGTCGGCGCGAAGGCGACGTCGCCCTGGAGCGCGGTGCCGGTGTCGCCGGGGCGGAGCTGGTCGAGCGGCTTGCCGAACAGCTTGGGGACGGCGCCGGTCTGGACGAACAGCAGACGCGGCTGGGTCACGCCGGCCGGCGCGGCCGATGCATGCTTCACGATCGAGCTTGCGGCGCTCGGAAGTACGTCGCTGAACGTGCGCGATGAGCGGGTCCATCTCCGTGACCGCGATCCCCGCGACGAGACCGAGTCGTCCCTGCGGGCTCGAGGTCGGGGGCGCCGAGCGAGGTGCCGTTGGCCGAGCTGCGGAACACCACGACCTTGTCCCTGCAGCGCCTCGCGGGACGGGAGCGAGGCCGAGTCCGCCGCCGAGCCGATGTAGACGACCTGCGCGCCGTTGATCGGGCGGGCCGGAACGTCGAACGTCGCCTGGTAGGGGTAGTAGTCCCGAAACAGCGGAAGCGTCGCGCGAGCCGGCTGCCGAGGTTCGACTTCGCGGTATCCACCGCGTAGCTCACCAGCGGTACCGCGCTGCAGGAACCCGCCGGCATCGCCTGCGGCGTGACACCGAGCCGCGTTAGCTCGCTGCGATGTAGGCGTTGCCCCGGACGTTGCCCGGCGGTGCCGGCCCGGCGGCCGAGCATCGAGTCGTCCGCGAAGATCGAGACTCGCGGATCCTGAGATCCGCGGGGGTGATCGCCGCGGTGGTAGCCGACCGTGGGGAGGGGCCGGCAGGGCTCCCGGTCGTGCCGGATCCGCCGCAGGCCGCGACGACGGGCAAGAGGGTAAGAACGAACAGCCGGGCGAAAGCCGGCGCATGGGACCGCCGGGGCAGAGGGAGAGTCGGCGCAACTCCCCGCACTACCGCGGGCGATCGCGAAATCGTTTCAGTCCGGCCGAGTCCCCCGGTCGCGATCACGCCGGAAGTAGACCGTCCCCGCACCAGGCCCAGGACCGGCTCGCCCGCCGGGGCCACGACCTCGCCGATCGGCTGTCCCCATCCGTCGATAACCTCATATACCGTCACTGGATCCCTGCTTCTGAGCTGGACCATTGCCCGCCTCGCTGTGGTCAACGGTTGTCTCTGGAGCTCAACGGCCTGCGACGTTTGCTGAGATGCCCGGAGCGGCCCAAAGGGTTGCTCGGACCGGTCCGGCCAACCCTTTCCGCCGGCGGCGTGTCAGAGGGCCGGTTGACCGCAGACCCTCACGCGCCGGAGCCCGTGGACGACCGTGAGCTGATCGGCCGAGTGCTGGCAGGCGACCCCGCGCCGAGCGGGCGCTGTACGACGCGCACGTGGATCGCGTGTTCCGGCTGGTCTACCGGATGGTCGGGCGACCTCGACCGCGCGCAGGACTACGTCCAGGAGACGTTCATCCGGGCGTTCCAGCGGCTGGGCGAGTTCCGCGGCGAGACGGCGCTCTCGACCTGGCTGTGCTCGATCGCGATCTCGGTCACGCTGAACGGGCTCCGCAAGCTCAAGCGGGCGCGCGAGCGGGAGGTGGCGCTGGACGAGGCGCCGGTCGATCGGAATCACGCCCGGGAGGCGGAGCCGGACCTCAAGGTGCGGCTGACGCAGGCGATCGACGAGCTGCCGGAGGGATATCGCACGGTGTTCGTGATGCACGACGTGGAGGGCTACACCCACGAGGAGATCGCCGCGCGCTGGGCGTCCAGCCCGGCACCTCGAAGGCGCAGTTGTTCCGCGCCCGAGCCAAGCTTCGCGCGCACTGGCGACTTCGCCGATTTCGCGAGGGACTGAGACGGATGACGACGACGACGATCGCTGGACGACCGCTGCGGGAGGCGGCCCACGACTATCACCGGCCGCCGGAGCCGCCACGCGAGGCGATGTGGGCGGCGATCGAGGCGCAGCGCCGGTGGTACCGGCGCCCGTGGGCCGGGACCCGGCGGCCGCTCCTCTGGGGCGCGCTGCCGCCGCGGTGCTCCTGTTGGGCGTGGGTATCGGGCGACTGACGGTGAGGCACGAGGGGCCGACGGTGGCGAGCGACTGGAGCCCGCGACCGTGAACGCGACGGCCTATCGTCTCACAGCGATCGACCACCTGAGCCAGTCCGAGGCGTTCCTCACCCTCTTCCGGGCATCGACCCGGACCGGCGGCCACGAGCGCCTCGCCTCGGCGACCGCCCGCGAGCTCCTGGCGACCAACCGGCTGCTGCTCGACTCGCCGGCGGCGAGTGACCGCAAGATCCGCCTGCTGCTGCGAGGACCTGGAGCTGGTGCTGGCCGAGATCGCGCAGCTCACGCCCGAGGCGAGCGCGCAGGACCTGGAGCTGATCCGCGAGGGCATCGAGCGAGGCGGGGTGCTGTCGCGTCTCCGGACCGTCGTGCCGGCGGGTACGACCCCAACCCAAGGTGATCTGTGATGTCCCGGATGTCGTTCGGAATGCTGGTCGCCGACGGCGCTGGGCGTCGGTGGTTGGTGGACGCCCGTGGTACAGACACCGGGGCCGAGTGGCGGAGGCAACCACCGCCGGGGACGACTCGACGGCGCCGGCCGCCTGGCTCCAGGGCGATCCCGGCCGACTCGCTCTACCAGGCCGCGCGGGAGGCGCTCAACCAGCGCGACTACCGCCGTGCGGCCGATCTCTTCGCCGAAGTGCCCGGCCAACTTCCCCGATCGGGCTACGCCGCCGACGCCTACTACTGGCGCGCGTTTCGCGCTCTACCGGCTCGGCAGGACGGCGCAGCTCAAGGAGGCGCTGCAGGTCGCTCGAGACCAGCGCCGGCGCTTTCCCAAGGCGGCCACCCAGGGCGACGCCGAGGCGCTCCGATCGGATCCAGGGCGAGCTCGCCCGACGGGGCGACGAGTCCGCCAGGGGACGTCGACCCATGCGCGGGCGGTTCCGCCGAGCGCCGCCGACACCGCCGACGCCGCCGCGTCGGTCCACGCCACCGACGCCACCGTGCCGCCCACGCCGCCGACACGCCCGTCATGCGGAGCGGGGATGCGACGACGACGAGGACGACACCAGGATCGCCGCGCTCAACGCTGCTCCAGCAGATGGACGACGCAGCGGGCCCGACCGATCCTGCAGAAGGTGCTCGCACGGCGCGATGCCGGCGTCGGTGTGCCTCCGGCGGAAGGCGGTGATTCCTCATCGCTCAGCAGGACATGCGCCGGCGACCGAGGACATCCTGCTCGAGGCGGCGCGCAACGACCCCGACCACGAAGTGCGCGAGCAGGCGGTGTTCTGGCTGTCGCAGGTCGGCACCGAGCGCGGCCGTGACCGCGCTCGACTCGATTCTCCGCACGTCCAAGGATCCGGCGCTGCAGGAGAAGGCGTCTTCGCGCTCTCGCAGCACGAGAGTCCGCGGGCCCAGCAGGCGCTCCGGACCTACGCCGAGCGGGCCGATCTGTCCGAGGACGCTCCGCGAGAAGGCCATCTTCTGGATCGGGCAGAGCGGCGGGACGGAGAACGACGCCTTCCTGCGCGTCGCTCTACGGCCGGCTCAAGGAGAGAGAAGCTCCGCGAGAAGGTGCTCTTCTCGATCTCGCAGTCGGGCGGCGCCGACAACGACGCGCTGGCTGCTCGGCGTCGCGCGGACGGCGACCCAGCCGATCGAGCTCCGGAAGAAGGCGCTCTTCTGGGCCGGCCAGGGCGACGCCCCGATCGCCGATCTTGCTCGCCCTCTACAGCCACGATGCCGAGCCGCGAGATGCGCGAGCAGCTGATCTTCGTCTACTCCCAGCGCGACGAGCCCGCCGCGGTGGACAAGCTGCTCGACATCGCGCGGCGCGATCCCGACACCGAGCTCCGGAAGAAGGCGCTCTTCTGGCTCGGGCCAGAGCGACGATCCCGCGCGCGGCCAAGGCGCTCCAGGACATCATCGAGCAGCCATGAGGGCGACTCCCATGCATGGTGCGATACGGTTCGCGGCGTGCTGCTGGCGTTGCCGGCGCGCGCTCCCGGCCCAGATCGTGGCCCAGCGGGTCGCCGCGGCGCCGCGACGGCACCGTCCGTCTCAGCTTCGCGGCCCGGCCGGGGCGTGTGCGGCAACGGCGCCAACAGCATCACGATCGTGGACGACGATGACGAGGAGTGGGAGAGCGACTGCGAGCGCGGGCCCAGTGCGCGTGTCGCTCGAGTGGTCGGCGGACGGCGTCGTGACCGATGCGCACACCTACGTCGGCGGCCGCTGGCGCTCCGGCCACCGGCCGGCGTCACCGACCTCGGCACCGCTGCCGGCGGCGCCAGGCGGCCGCGGACCTCCTCGCGCTGGCCGAGCGCGGCGACGGCGACGGCGAGGACCTCATCACCGCCGCCACGCTGGCCGACAGCGCGGTCGTCTGGCCGGACTGCTGCGCCTGGCCCGCCGACCGGACGGTGCCGCTCGAGACTCGGAAGCACGCGGTCTTCTGGCTCGGCCAGGCCGCGGGCGAGGCCGCCACCCGCGGGCCTCGACTCGATCGTCGGCGGACGACAGCGGGCGATCTCGAGGTGCGAAAGCAGGCCGTGTTCGCCCTCTCGCAGCGGCCCGCGGACGAAGGCGTCCCGGCGCTCATCCGGATCGCGCGCACGAACCCGCACCGGGAGCTGCCGCAAGACGGCCCTCTTCTGGCTCGGGCAGAGCGAGGACCCGCGGGCGCTCGCGCTGTTCGAGGAGCTGCTGTCGCGTGACCTGATCGCCGCGGCGCCGCCGCGGTTACATTACCCGGCATGCGTCGCCCGCCTGTCACACCCGCATTCCCGCATGGCGCTCCCTGGCGCTCGCCGCGGGCTGCGGCGGGCCAAAACCCGCCCGCCCGACGTCACCCGGCTGCGGCGCGCCGACGACAGCCTGATCACACCGTTCGCCGACGTGACGACGGTCGCTGGCTCGGTGGCTACCGGTGGGCTGTCCTGGCCCCGCCGGACGAGCGGTCGCGATCGCCGACCTCGAGTCGCACACGGTCGCCCCGCTCGCGACGCGGAGCCGAAGGAGATGCGTAACCCCTCCACGCTGTTCCGGGCCGGCGATACGCTGCTACGTCGGACGACTGGGGCCTCCGCCGGACGACCCGCTGGACGCTCGACGGCAGGTTCGCCGGCGCGATGCCCGCGTCCGACGCGGTGCGGGGTGTCCTGCCGCGCGGCCGCGATCGCAGCGGGACGCTTCTACTAGAGATCGCGCCGCGGCCCGGGCCCGACGGTCAAGGCAACCGTGACTCGGCCGCCGTGGTCGCGAGCCCCGGCGGCGTTCGAGCGCGCCGACACGGTCGCGCGGCTGGCGCCGCTCGACCTCGCCGAGGTCGTGAGCGACGCCGGGCCGCCGGTTCGAGCGCCGGGTGTTCAGCGGCGTGCGATCGTTGGGGAGTGCTGCCGGACGGGTCGGTGTGGGTGGCGCGGGTCTACGAGAACCGCGTGCGACTGGCGTGACCTCCAGGCACGATGGCGCCGCGGCGAGCCGCTCCCGGACCGGGTGCTCGAGGTGACGCGCTACGACCGCGAGCTGTTTCTCCGCAAGTTTCCGCCGGAGCTTCGCAGCACCGCCGAGCAGCTGCCCTTCGCGCGCGGTCAAGCCGCCGTTCGAGGCCGGCTTCACCGCGCCGTACGGCGAGGTGTGGCTGGAGAAGAGCCGCGCGCCCGTCGACTCGACGCCGCCGATACCACGTGGTGGATCGCCTGGGACGGCTGCGGCGGGAGATCCGCGTGCCCGGCCGCGGGCGTATCGTCGCCCTGGGCGACGGTGACGCGCTCGTTGCGGAGCCGTCCCGCGACGGCGTGCGGCTCCTCCGATTCGATCTGCCGGCGCCGCCGGACCACCGCACCCTCGATCACGTGGCGACGCGCCGCACCCTGAGTCACATCATTTCCTCCGGAGGATTACCTGCATGAGGCTGGCCCCGATCTCCGCGCCTCCCTGCTGCTTGTCGCCGGCTGCTCGCCCGCCGACGAGCCAGGGCGGGCTCACGCTCGAGCAGAAGCTGCCGGCGACCTTCGCCCAGCTGAGCAACGTGGTCGAGCTGGGCGACGGCCACGTCGCCTTCGCCGACACCAAGGCGAAGCTCTTCCTGACCGCGCGACCTCCAGAGCGGCAAGGTGGACACACTCGGGATCCGGATGGACATCGCTGACCGCCGACGCGCCGCCGGAGCAGTACAAGTTCCCCGGATGGGTGGCCCATCTGGGCGGTGACACGGTCGCGCTGGTGGACTTCGTGGCCCAGCGCACCACGCTCTGGAGCGAGTCAGGGCAAGCCGCTCGGCCTGCTGCCGATCGCCCCGGTCGGCGGGCAAGGCGCCGGTGCTGGTGTACGACACGGTCGGCAACGCATACAAGATCGACTACCAGGCGATCATCGGCGGGGCGGAACCGGGGCACGCGGTCGCGCCCCGACAGCATCGCCGGTGCTGCGCATCGCGCTCAAGTCGGGCAAGGTGGACACCGTGGCGCAACCTCGCGTCGCCCGAGTACGGCGAGGCCACCTTCGGCGAGCAGATCCAGCAGGCGGTCATGGTCTTCGCCCCGAACGATTTCTTCGGCGTGCTGCCGAACGGCACGGCGTGGGTGGCGCGGGGGCACGAGAACCGGGTGGACTGGCGCGAACGCGGACGGCCGCTGGACGCAGCGGCAGCGTCGCACACTATACCAGGTTGCCCGTCACCCAGGCCGACCGGGATCGGGTGCTGGCGCAGGTGCGCGAGCAGCGGCAAGCAGTACGGCATGCCGCAGGAGCTGCACGATCCAGTATCCGTTCGCCGATACCAAGCCCCCGTTCGATTTCGCGCTGGCGCGGCCGAACGGCGAAGTCTGGCTGCAGCGGCCGCGCGCCAAGGAGGACGCGCATTCACCTACGACGTGTTCAACAGGAAGGGAGCGTGGCAGCGCGAGGTCGACGTTCCCGAAGGGCGCGTCGCTGGCGGGGTTCGGCGCAAGGGCGCGGTGTACGCGTCGATCAAGGAGGCGAACGGGGAGCGGACGGTGGGGCGATTTGTGGTGAGGTAGGGCGGGGAGACGGGCGGACGGGCGGAAGGACGGAAAGACGGAAGGACGGAAGGGCGAGGACGGAAGGACGCGACCGGGAAGGAGGCAATAGCGGATAGCCGCGTGGAGCCCATCAACCACCCACGAGCCGATTGCAGCCCTCCACCCTTCCGTCCTTCCGTCTTCCGTCCTTCGCTCCCTTCCGTCCGTCCTTTCGTCAATCCAGAATCGGCGGCTCGTCCCCCGGCGGCGTGTTGGGCCCCTGCCGGTCCGTGCGCCGCCGATCGCGCCGGCGGCCCTCCTCGTACCACCGTCGGGTGATCTCGCCGGCCAGCTCGCGATTGCCGAGACCGAACGCGAGCCCGACCGCGAGCGCCACGGCGCCGAGCGATGAGCGTGAACGCGGCGGTCACGATCTCCTCCGCCACCCCCACCTGCTGCAGCGCCATGAAGATCGCGATCACCACCACGGCGCCCTTGGCCATCTTCGCCACGGTCGGCACGCCCGACACGCTGCCCGCCGAAGCGAGAATCAGGCCCGCGAACGAACTCGCCCACGATCATGCCGAGAATGACGATCACGATGCGCGGCGATCAGCGTCGGGATGAACGCGAGCATCGTGCCGAACATCTGGTTGATGCTCTCGAGGCCGAGCGCGGTGCTGGCGAGCAGGATCACCACGAGCATGACCAGCCAGAAGATCAGCTTGGCCAGCGCGCGCACCGGGTCGAGCCGCGAGCCGGTGCGACCCACCACCTCGTCGAGGCCGCCGGCCGCGGCCACCTTGTTGAAGTCCAGCCGCTTGAGCGTGTCGTCGGCCCAGCGCTGGATCTGTCGGGCGAGGAAGTAGCCGGTCAGCAGGATGACCGCCGCGCCGACCAGCGCGGGCACCACGGTTCCGATCTGCTCGGCGCCGATGCGGAGTCGCTCCCAGAGTTCGTTCACGTCGACACCTCGATCACGAGTTTCCCGGTCTGCTCACCGCGCTGGAGCCGCACGAACGCCGCTCGGCCGTCGGTCCAGCGGCACGACCGAGTCGACCACCGGCCAGAGCCGCCCCTCATGGGCGAGCGCGCACGATCTCCGCGTACTCACGCCGGCTGCCCAGTGTCGAGCCCAGGATGCTCCACTGGTGCCAGAAGAGCCGGCGGAGGTCGAGCTCGAGACATCGGGCCGGTAGTGGCGCCGCAGATCACCAGCCGCCCACCCCGGCGCAGCGCGCGCAGCGAATCCTGCCAGGTCGCCTCGCCCGACGCTGTCCACCACCACGTCCGCGCCGCGGCCCTCGGTGAGCCGGCGCACCTCGGCGACGACATCCTGGCCGTGGCGTGGTTGACCGCCACGGCCGCGCCGAGCCGGCGGGCCGCGTCCGAGCTTGGCGTCCGAGCCGCTGGTCACGATCGCGCGCGCGCCGAGGAGCCGGGCGACCTGGAGCGACGGCGATCGCGACCCCGCCGCCGATGCCCCAGATCAGCACCGTCTCGCCCGCGCTCGGAGCGCCGCGCGCGTGGCGAGCATGTCGCCAGGCGGTGAGCGTCGCGAGAGAGAAGGCCGCCGCCTGGGCCCACGGCATCGTGGGCGGCACGGGCGCCAGGTTCTCCGCCGGCACGCACGACGTACTCCGCCGCGGTGCCCGGCCGGTGCTCGCCGAGGACCCGGAAGCGTCGAGCAGAGCGACTCTTCGCCGCTCCGGCAGGCGAGGCATCGGCCGCACGACAATCCCGGGGTTGATCATCACCCGGTCGCCGGCCCGTATGCCGGACGCGGCGCTGCCCACCGCCTCGACCACCCCGGCCCCGTCCGAGCCGACGATGTGCGGGAAACTCGTAGCGTGACGCCGGGCAAGCCGTCGGCAACGAAGAGATCGAGGCGATTGAGCGCCGCCGCACGCATCCGGACCAGCACATCCTCGGGAGCCGCGAGCTTCGGGCGAGGCAGCTCGCGCAACGGCGCAGGTGCTCCAGGCCGCCGATCGCCGGTCGATGGCGAAGGCCTTCACGGCCGGTGCCCCTCAGAACGACGGGCTCAGAACCTGCTCGCCGGGGCGGAGCGGGACGATCACCGGCGTGCTGCTCGGCCGCCAGCGGCTGGACTCAGCAACGACAGCTGCGACTTGCTCTTCCCGGTTTCGCCGAGCTTGCCCGCGACGTAGGCGATGCGCTGCGCCATCGGGCGACACGTCGAGCGCCACGACCGGCTGGTCGGTCTCGACGCACGGATGCGGCGCCGCGGTGCTGCCCGCGGCCAGCCGCATCATCCGAGCCTTGCTCCCGCCCTTCTCCACCACGTAGAGCAGGTCGCCGTTCGGGAGGAATCGCGGGTCTCGTCTCCCGGTCGCCCGTCTTGGTGAGCCGGCGCGCGTCCTGCTCTGCAGTCCACCTCGTATAGATCTGCGGATTGCCGTCGCGGGTGCGAGACGAACGCGATGCGGCGCCCGTCGGCGAGACGTCGGCGGGCGCTGTTCCCGCCGGTCGGCGATCGTGAGTCAGGGCGCGGTGTCGGTGCCGTCCACCCGCACGCTCACGAGCTGCGGGACGCCGCCCGGCGGCGTGGTGGTGTACACCAGCCGGGTACCGTCCGGCGTCCAGGCCGGCTCGCTCTCGCGCCGGGATCGGTCGTGAGCCGACGCGGGTTCCGGCCGTCGGCGTCGACCACGTAGACGTCGGCGCTGCCCGCCTCGGTCGAGCTGTACGCGATCCGGGTCCGGTCGGGCGAGCGGACCGCCTGGATGTTGGCCGTCGCCGTCCAACAGGACGGGAACCAGGGTGTCGGGGCCCTCGGCCCGAATCTGGTAGATGCCCGAGGCTGCCGCTGCGACTGGACGTGACGAACAGATCGGCCGTCACGAAGACATCGGCGGTGACGGTCTTGCCCCACGGTGCGGCCGCGGTGACGATGGCATGCCCCGGACTCACGACCGCGACACCTCGCCGTTGCGACACCGTCGCCACGTCGGGGCGATCGCTGCTCCATTCGACGGTTGCCGGGCCGATCGTCTTGCCCGTCGTCGTCCGAGCAGCGCGGGCGGCAAGCGTCGTACGCTCACCGAGGCGGAGCCCGACCCGGGTGCGATCGAGGCCGAGCAGCCCGGGCACGACCTGGAGATGCCAGACCACCGGCTCGAACCCGCGGAGATTGGCCGTGAGCGTGGTGGTTCCCGTATCGCGGGCCGTCAGCGTACCGGTAGCCCGATCGAATCCCGCCCGAACGTCGTGTCGCCCACCTCCCAGCCGACGCGGGCCTCGGGAATGGGGGTCGTGTCTGCCGCCTCCGCCACGGCCGTGAACTTCCGCGCGGCCCGGAGAGGGACGTGCACGGCTCGGGCAGTCGGCTTGGGCGAGACCACCAGCGCTGTGGCAGCTGGTGCACCAGCACCGGCGCCCGGCGGTCGTGGCCGAACCCATGCGGCACGATCTCCGTGCGACCGGGCGCCCGGGCCGGTCACCACCCCAGCCGAATCGACCGTCGCCACGCGGTGTCGGTCGATGCCCACCGGATGCCGCTCCTGAGCTTCCGATTGTTCTGCGATGGGACCTGACGGTGAGCGTCTCGGCATCCTGCGGGCCCAGGGCGTCCACGCGCCGAGTAGCGCTGACCTCGGCCTGCTCCACCTCGATCGGCAGCGTGGCCATGAGGCCGGTCGAGGTGCTCGCCTGGACGATGCTCTTGCCGGGGGTGACCCCGACGACCACGCCCGAGCTATCGACGGTCGCCACCTCGGGCTTGAGCGACTTCCACGCCACCTTGCCCGCCGCGGAGGTCGAGCCGTCCTCGTGGACCGCCTGGGCGGTGATCCGATGCTCTCGCCGGGGAGCAGCATGGCCGTCGTGGGATCCAGCGTGAGCAGCGATCCGGCGGCCCCGCCGCCGACGCGCCGGTGATCAGCACGGCGAGCGAGGCCCGCCGCCCCTGGGTGCGAGCCTCGACCTTGGCGAGTCCCGCCGCGATGCCCAGCACCGTGCCGTCGCGCGACACCTTGGCGATGGTCGTGTCGGAGCTCCAGAACGTGAACTTGGCGGTGGCGATGAGATTGCCCTGGCGATCGTAGGCCGTCGCGAAGATCGGCTGCTTCTGGCCGACGGCGAGCGTCATGGTCTCGGGCGTGACCTGGACCTCTCACCGACTGGACCGCGAGGCGCCCGCCGAGGCCGGGCCGCATAGCCAGCGCGACCGCACGGCGGACGACTCTCGGACGCCGGGGCCCGTGGCAGTCCGTTGGAGATCGGAGTGATGTCACCGGCAGTGATGTCCGGGGCGGGGGAGTGCTCCGGTATGCGCACGCTGTGCGAGGTCGCATCGTGGCCGGGGGCGAGGCGCGCGAATAATAGCGCCGAGATGTTCCGGTCGCGACCAGCGAGCCGCGCGAACCGCTTGGGCAATGTGTTGGCGCATTGGCTCAGCGGACGCCCACGAGTCGTGTCGTGCCCCGTTGTCGCTGCGGCGACCGTGATCGGCCGCGCTTCGTGCGAGCCTTGCACAAGGCATCAAGATGTGCATGTTATATCAGCCTTACTCCACCCCAGCACTGGCGCACGCGCATCACCGCCGACAGTTGCGCCGCATCCGCGATCGGAGGAAGCGAAGATGGCCGAGCTTCATTATATGGAGATGGGCTGGTCCGGCTCCGGCTGGATGGATCCGTTGCCCATGGAGACCCCGCCGGCCCCGGCACCACCTCCGGCCGCCACCCCCGCGCCTGCCGCTCAGCCGCGCGGGCCGGGACCCCCGCGAAGCCCGCGGCAGCCGCCAAACCCGCGCGTAAGGCAAGCCGCTCCTCGGCCAGTAAGAAGGCGGCCAAGAAGAGCAGCAGGAAGGCCGCCAAGCGGACCGCGAAGAAGGCGGTGCGGAAGAAGGCGGTGCGCAAGAAGGCGGCGAGGAAGAGCGCCCGGAAGAGGTCGCCAAGAAGGCGGCCAAGCGCGGCGCCAAGAGGAGTGCACGGCGTCCCGCCAAGAAGGCCGCGAAGCGGCGCGCAAGGAAGTCGAGCAAGCGCCGCCGGCGCTGAACCGGTCCGCCGCTACTCCTTCGACTGCGTGCGCGCCAGCGCGGCCGCGCAGTTGATCAGGGCGATGTGGGTGAAGGCCTGAGGGAAATTGCCGAGGAACTCGCCCGACTGCGGATCGATCTCCTCGGAGTAGAGCCCGACGTGATTGGCGTGGCGCAGCATGCGGCGGAACACCCGCTCCGCACGCTCGCGCTCGCCGATCATCGTCAGCGCCCTGCGCCAGCCAGAAGGTGCAGATCGAGAACGCCCCTTCCTCGCCCTCCAGTCCGTCCGGGTGCCGATAGCGATACACCAGTTCTCCGTCGGCGCTGGTGAGCTCGCGGGCGATCGCGCGGACCGTGGCCTGCACCCGAGGATGATTCCAGGGTAGGAATCGGACCATCGGGATGGCGAGCGCCGCGGCGTCGAGCGCATCGTCGTCGTACGCCTGGATGAACGATTGGTGCCGCTCGCTCCAGCCCGCGCTCCAGGATCTCCGCGTGCAGCGCGTCGCGCGCGACTGCTCCACTGCGGCGGTGTTGCCGTCGAGGCCGAGCTCTTCGGCCATGCGGATGCCGCGATCCAGCGCGACCCAGCTCATCACCTTGCTGAAGACGTAGTGCCGGGCTCGCCCCGCACCTCCCAGATGCTGGAGTCGGGCAGCTGCCAGTTCCGGCTTACCCAGTCCACCAGGCCCCGGAGACACCCGCCAGGTGCCCTCGGTCATCTCGTGATTGCGGCGCCAGATGTCCGCGGTCTCGAGGACCTCGCCGTAGACGTCGAGCTGCAGCTGGCCGACCGCGCCGTTGCCGACCCGGACGGGCCGCGAGCCCAGGTAGCCGGCCAGATGGTCGAGCTGGCGCTCGACCAGGTCGCGGCGGCCGTCGATGCCGTACATGATCTGCAGGTGACCGCCGCCCTCGTGGCGGCAGACGCGTCTTGAGGAAGCGCATGAACGCGTCGGCCTCGCGGCAGTGTCCGACGGCGTCGAGCGCGGCGAGCGTGAACGCCGCATCGCGCAGCCAGACGAAGCGGTAGTCCCAGTTCCGCATCGCCGCCGATGGTTTCGGGCAGGGAGGTGGTCGGCGCAGCGATGATGGCGCCCGTCTCCGCGTGGGTCAGCAGCTTGAGCGCAAGAGCGCCGAGCGCTTCACCATGCCCCGGAACGGGCCGCTGTAGCGCACGCCGGCCGCCCAGCGCGCCCAGAACGCCGCCGTGATGTCGAGCTTGCGCGCGCTCTCGTAGCGGTCCACCGGATGGATGTCGTCGTCGTCGTAGCGCAGGACCAGCCAGCGCTCCTCGCCCTTCTCGACGGTCGAAACCGCGTCGATGGCCGAGGACTGCTCCACGATCCACTCGAACGGCTGGGCGCTCGACAGCGTGAGCACCTGGTCGGTGCGGTCGGTGGCGAAGAGGCCGGCGCGGAGCAGCTCGAGTCGGGTGGTGCGCGCGCCGTACTCGAACCGCGGCATGAAGATCATCTGCATCGGCACCCGCCCGCGGGTGCAGCGGATCTGCCGATGGATCTCGGGATGCGGGCCCGGACGGGCGGCCGTCCTCGTCCACCGGCATGAAATCGGTGAGCACGGCGACGCCGATCGGCCGTGCGGAAGGTGGTCTCGAGGATGTTGGTGCGCGGCAGGTAGCGCTGGGTGGAGGTCCATTCGCCGCGGGGACGGATCGCCCAGGTGCCGCCGCGCTCCGGATCGAGCAGCGCGGCGAAGACGCTGCCGCTGTCGAAACGCGGGAGACAGCACCAGTCGATCGCCGCCGTCGAGACCGACCAGTGCGGCGGTCCGCATGTCGCCGATGAGGCCGTAGTCCGAGATGCGGTGGCGTGCGCACCGTGCGAGCCGGCGATCGGTGCGGTCCCGCCGCCGAGTCCGCACGAAGGTCGGTCATCGCCCCAAGTATAACGACGCGCGCCAAGGATCTTGCATCGCCCACCGTTCCACGCCACCTTCCACCATCCTTTCTCGACCCGCGTCATGCGATTCACCTTTCCCGTGCGGCGATCGCCGTGCGGCGCTTCTCGCGGTCGCCACCGCCTCGGCCTGCCGCGAGCGCCGCCGGACGGCATCGCGCTCGTCGGGGCCACGCTGATCGATGGCAGCGGCGGGTCCGCCGCTGCCCAACGCCGTCGTCGTGGTGCGCGCGCGGCCACATCGAGTCGGTCGGCACGCGGGCCGACTTCACGCTCCCTGCCGCGCACGGTCGAGGTCGACGTCACGGGCGCTGGATCATCCCCGGCCTGATCGACGCCCACGCCCATGTCGCCCGGTGGGCGCTGCCGCGCTACCTCGCCTGGGGCGTCACGACGGTGCGGGACGTGCACGGGACGCTCGATTCGATCCTCGCGCTTGCGCCGAGAGGTCAACACCGGCGCGCTGCCCGGCCCACGGATCTACACCGCCGGCGCGATGATCGACGGCGTGCCCACCACGTACGGCGACGCGCTTCGCGCGCAACAACCGGAAGAGACGCCCGGAAGGAGGTGGATCGGCTGGTGAACGCCGGCGTGGACCTGATCAAGGTGTACACCCGGGTGGACCCGACTCTGCTCGGGCCGTGCTCGACGAGGCCACCACATTCAATCTGCCCGGTCACCGGCCACCTCGGCCTCACCGACGCCGTGACCGCCGCGCGGCTGGGGATCGCCTCGATCGAGCACATGAGCGGCGTACCCGAAGCCGCCGTGCCCGATGCGTCGGCGCTGTACGCCGCGCATTACCGCGGGTTCTTCACCGGGATGGACCGCGTTCGAGCGATCCTGGGCCTCGCTCGATTCGTCCGCCCTCGCGCGGGTCGCCGGCGAGCTGGCCGCCAAGAAGGTGGCGATCATTCCCACGCTGGTCCTGCACGAGACCTTCAGCCGGCTGGACGACTCGACCGTGCTCCAGGACTCCATGCTCCAGGCCGTGCCCGACGCGGAGCGGCAGCGCTGGAACGTGCCGGACATGATCAAGCGCGCCGGCTGGAGCGACGCCGACTTCGCGGCGTTCCGCCGGTCTCGACCCACGCAGGACCTCTTCCTCCGGCTCTTCGCCGCCGCCGGAGGCAACATCGCCGCCGGCACCGACGCGGCGAACCAGCTGCTGATACCGGGCTACAGCGAACACCTGGAGATGGCAGCTTCTCGTCGCCGCCGGGCTGACTCCGCGCGCCGCGCTCCTGGCCGCGACCCGGAACGGCGCGCTGCTCCTCGGCGTGGACTCACTGGGTCTGATCGCGCCGGGCAAGGCGGCCGACCTCCTCATGCTCACACGTGATCCCATGTCTCGCATACAGAACACACTGGCAATCGAACAGGTGATGGTCCGCGGCCAGCTCTACCGCGCGGACTCGCTCCGCGCATCCTGGCAGTGACGCCGTCCACGCGCGACCGGCTCGCGCTCTTCTTCGGGGTCGAGCGCACGCGGCCGGCGCTGCTCGCCCGCGCCGCGCTGGGGGCCGAGAGTCCTGGTGATGCCGAGCTGCGGCAGGCGCTCGTGGCCCAGCTGGAGGCCGGGATTCGCCCCGACGGCAGCGTCGGTGGCGCGGCGTTACCGACGATCTGGCGAATCCACGAGCTGTGCGATCTGGGTCGACGAGAAAACGACCCGTCGATCAGGGCTCTGATGCGGTGGGTGCTCGCGCTGCAAGGCCTGCCTGGCGCGTTCGGCGAGGGATGCGACAAGGAGCGCCACGCCAAGCGGGCATGCGAGCACTATATCCAGGGATTCTTCTCGCCGGGACCGCCGGGTGTGCGGCTGGCACCGCTGACATTTCCGAACGGCAAGGTGTTCCGGGCGGAGCCCGCCGCCCGCTTCGCCTTGAGCTGCCTCGCGCTCCGCGCCGCGCTCCGGACCGGCGGGGCGGATCGGCCCCTCGTCGACCGCCACGTTCGCAGCCTCGCCGCGCTCGCCGCCGGCTGGAATACCTGGAGCGGGTTCTTTGCGCCGGACACGATCGTGGCCGGTCTTCACGCGCTCGCGCAGGCCGGTCCGGCGCAGCAGCCGGTGGTCGCCTCCCTCGTTGCACTGGTGATCGCGAACCAGGTCGAGTCGGGGGACTGGCCCAGCGCCGATCTCTTCCATACCCTCGAGGCGCTGATGGCAACCGGGTTGCCGGACGCGCGAGCGGCCGTGGCCCGGGCAGCGCCCGCCCTAGCCGCGCGCCAGCGTGCGGACGGCACATTCGGGGGCATGGCACAGCAGGAGCGCGCGCTGATCGGGCTGCGGGCGCAACTCTGGGGAAGAGAGTCACCGTGACCGAGCGCTTTCGCCTCACCGCGCTGTCGCACGGGGCCGGCTGCGCCTGCAAGCTCGGCATGCTGGAGCTTGCCGAGGTGCTGCGCCATGTCCCCGGCGTGAGCGACGCCCGGGTACTGGTGGACTGCGGCGACCCGGGACGATGCCGCGGTCTTCCGGCTGACGCGAGACGCGAGCCCTGGTGGCCACGGTGGACTTCTTCACGCCGATCGTGGACGACCCGTACGCGTTCGGGCGGATCGCCGCGGCCAACGCCCTGTCGCGACGTCTACGCGATGGGCGGCACGCCGCTGTTCGCGCCTCAACCTGGTCGGCTGGCCGCGCGAGAAGCTGCCGCTCGAGGCTCCTCGGCGAGGTGCTGCGCGGTGGCGCCGAATGGTGGCGCGAGCCGGGCGCACTGCATTCTCGGCGGCCACTCGATCGACGGCCCGGAGCCCACGTACGGGATGATGGTCATCGGCGAGGTCCATCCGGACCGCATGACTCACCAACGCGGCTGCCGGCGCCGGTGACCGTACTCGTCCTGACCAAGCCGCTCGGCACCGGGATCCTCGCCACCGCGCTCAAGAAGCGGCGCGGCCCCCGCCGACGCCGATCCGCGCAGCCGCCGAGGCTCGATGACGACCCTGAACGACGGAGCTGCGGCCGCTGCGGCCTCGGTGGGCGCGCGGGCCGCGACGGACGTCACCGGTTTCGGGCTGTTGGGCCATCTCGGCGCGATGCTCCGGCCAGCGGTGTCGCCGCCGAGATCGCCTTCGAAGCGCTGCCGGTGCTCGATCACGCCCGGAACCTCGCCGGCCGCGGCATCGTGCCGGGAGGCACTAGCGGAACCTGGAGGCGGCGGCGGCGGTCGAGTGGGCCGAGGATCTTGCCCCGACCGACAAGCTCCTCTGCGTGGACGCCCAGACCTCCGGCGGGCTGCTGCTCGCGGTGCCTCCCGAAAACGAGGCCGCGCTGCTCCAGGCGCTTCAGGCGGAAGCGACGCCCGCCGCGGTGACGATCGGCCGCCTGACGCCGGGACCGGCGGGACAGATCCGCGTCGTCCGATCGCTGTAGTATTCCCCCATGTCACGCCTCCGCTGGACCGCGCAACGGATGGATCAGCTCGAGCATGCAGCACGCAATGGGCGCCGGGTGGCGCTCATGCGGCGGGGGACCGAATTCATCGTCGTGGCCCTGCGTCTGACATCCGCGGGAAATCAGGAGGCACTGGTGGGGCGCCTCCCGATGACCGGCGAAGAGCTCACCTTCATTCTGGACGAGATCGACGCGATGCAGGTGCTCGAGTAGGCCGGCTCTCGCGACAGCGTTCCATCACACCGGAGCAGCCCATGAGTCCCCAGATCAGCGATGACAAGACGACCAGCACATCGGAGCTCCTCGGCGAGCGACTTCTCCGCGCCCGCACCATCATCATCAGCGGCGAGATCAACCAGAAGGTGGCGGCGGGCGTGTCGTCGGCCAGCTGCTTGCGATGGCCGCGGAGTCCGACGACGAGATCACCGTCTTCATCAATTCGCAGGGCGGCCACGTCGAGGCCGGCGACACCATCCACGACATGCTGCGGTTCGTCGACCCCGAAGGTCCGGATCGTGGGCACCGGATGGGTGGCGAGCGCCGGCGGCGCTCATCTTCGTGGCGGCTCCCGGTCGAGCAGCGCTACTGCCTCCCCAACACCCGGTTCCTGCTGCACCAGCCGGCCGGCGGGGCGGGCGGCACCGCGAGCGACATCGAGATCGAGGCCCGGGAGATCCTCCGGATGCGCGACCGGCTCAACCGGATCTTCGCGCGGGAAACCGGGCAGCCGCTGGAGCGGATCGAGGAGGACACCCACCGGAATTTCTGGCTCGACGCGGAGGCCGCGGTACGCTACGGCCTGGTGGGGCGGATCGTGGAGCGGATGGACGAGCTCGAAGAAAGCGCGGTCCGTTGAGCGGCGGGATCGCGATCCTGCACCTCGACGAAAGCTGTCTCGGCAACGGCCGCGAGGGCGAGAACCCCGGGGGCGGCGGTGGCCTCATCGAGGCGAGAAGCGCGAGCCGAAAGATCCATCGCCGGGATTTCTACATCAGCGCCCCCGCGACGACCAACAATCGGATGGCGCTGAGCGGAGCCATCGCGGCGCTCCAGCTCCTCTCGCAGGAAAGGCGCACGCCTCCACGTCCTCGCCGTGTCAGACTCCCAGTACCTGGTGAAGGGCATGCGAGAGTGGGTACCGGGGTGGATCGGGCGCGGATGGAAGCGGAAAGAGGGGCCCATCGAGAACCTGGAGCTGTGGCAGGCGCTCGTGAAGTCGGTGCGGCTCCACGAGGACGTGCAGTGGACCTGGGTACGGGGCCATCAGGATCATCCCAAGAACATCTACGCCGACCACCTCGCCGTGACCGCCGCGCGGGAACAGCTCACGTCCGAAGGGATCGTCGAGTCCGGATTCGACGCCTGGCTCCAGGACCAGCGCGGAAAGGGCAAGTTCGCCACCTACGATCCGGATGCCGCGTTCGCGGCGCTGGAGAGTCGGGTCGCGGCGGGCGACAGCTTCGCGCTGGCGAACGAGGAGTAGTGGCCGGGTCGGCTTCAGGGCCGCAGCAGGTAGCTCAGGGCAACCCGGCCCGTGACGGCGTCGCCGGGAACCGCGTAGATCTCCCCGCTCAGGCCCAGCCTCGCTGCCGCGGCCCACGTCGCCCCGGCGAACAACGCACCTCGGGTCATGTCCACTTCGACCTTGGTGGAGTCGACGTCGCCGAAGCGGTTCGTGAAGTCCACCTGGAACCGCGGGTGAATCACGTTGGCGCCCCCGCCCAGGAACGGCCTGACGCGGCCACCCCCAAGCGACCAAGCCAGAATTCCCTCGACCCCGAAGATGTTCGGATGGTAGTGGTCGTCGGACTTGGTGCCCTGAAAGCACTCCGAGGACACGTCGGCCAGATCCTCGTCGTCGCACGTCACGGGCGCGCGGACGACGCCGAACGTCGCATGAGCCCTGAGCAGGACCCGAGTCCCTTCCGTCCCGACCGGAATACCCCGGTCCAGTGACAGCCCTACCAGATTGGTCTTCACCTCAGCGAGCCTGACAGGGGGAATCCAGCTGGCCTCGAAGACGAACCCGCCAGGGAGGCCCACGGCCACCCGTGGCCGCGGATACGCGAAGAGGAAGTTGGTATTCTCGGGGCCCTTGCCGGGCCGGCAGACCGTGGCGGTCCGTATGTCGTCAGCGATGTCCGGCAGATAGGTGCCTTCGAGGGTCAACCGCACGCCGCCCGGCGAGAGCGGCTCCGCGCCGCCCGTGAAGGCGTAGGCGATCGGGGCGGAGTATGCGGCCAGCAACTGTGCTTCGTTCGAGTTGGTGGGTGGCGTACAGGTTCCCTGAGCTGCGGCGACACCGGTGCGGACGAGCAGCGAGACGCTGACGAGGGCAGGAGCAATGCGCATGGAGACGCTTCCTTGACACTGTCGGAGACGACTTCTAACCTGCCTCACCGGCCGCACCAACTACGAGGAGTTCGGTGACCGAACTGGAGCGCTTCTTCCGCCGGATCGTATTGAATCTGGCAGCAATCGACCCCGGCCGCTTGCGCCATCCGGTGCCGTTGGCCGAGATCCCCTTCTCGATCGTTCCGTATCGCACCAACCGCCGGGCACTCCAGGTCGACACCAGCGAAGAATATGAGATGGTGCTCCTGCGTCTCTGTGCCGGCGAGGGCGACTACCTCTGGACCGAGCCGGAAGAGGTCAGGCTGAAGTTCGAAGCCGAGGCGGGGAGCTCCAACCCCGACCTGGAAATCATTTACCGCTTCGAGGACGTCACGGTGACGCTTCGGCCGGAGCGGGTGACACTGGCGCTTCAGACCTCGGCCTACGAGGCGCAGACTCAGATGTTCGAGCCGGGTGCACCGTCGTTCGAGCCGCCGGCCATCTCGTTTCGCGCCCCGGCGCCGATCGAGGAACCGGAGGCGATCCCGGAGGACGAGATCGCCGATGATGACTGCATACCGGCCGAGGAGATGGCCGGGTCGCAGTGCGTGTACTGCGGCGACCGGCTGCCGGATCGGCCGGTGCGCTTCTGTCCCCACTGCGGCCAGCGACAGATGGCCGCCGGAGTGCCCCCAGTGCCACGGCGAAGTCGAGCCGGGGTGGCGGCACTGCGTGAACTTGCGGGGCCGCGCTGGCGGAGCGCTGAGGCCGGCCTCACCGCTCCAGCCCGCGGTCCCCGCTGCCGATACTCCGCTTCGGTGAGGTGCCGCCATGTCCTGGAACCTCCGCCCTCCGTCCCCACGACGTCGTCGCGGTGATCATGGGCGGGCGGCGCCGGCACGCGCCTCTTCCCGCTGACGAAGGACCGCGCCAAGCCGGCCGTGCCCGCTCGCCGGGAAGTACCGTCTGGTGGACATCCCGATCAGCAACTGCATCAACTCCGACCTCCGCCGGATCTTCCTGCTCACCCAGTTCAACAGCGGCTCGCTGCACCGCCACATCCAGGAGAGCTACCGCTTCGACAACTTCTCGCCCGGCTTCGTCGAGATCCTGGCGGCCGAGCAGCGCATCGATCGCATCGACTGGTACCAGGGCACCGCGGACGCCGTGCGCCAGAACCTGATGCATCATCGATTCCTACCCCCACAGCCTGGTGCTGATCCTTTCGGGCGACCAGCTCTACCAGATGGACTTCCGCACGATCCTCGAGCAGCACGTGGCCAGCGGCGCCGACGTGACGGTCGCCACCACGCCGGTGCGGGCGGACGTGGCCGGCGGCGTTCGGCATCATGGAGGTCGCGGACGAACGGGCGGATCACCCGGTTCGTGGAGAAGCCGACCGATCCGGCGGTGCAGGCGTACCCTGCCGCGGCTACCCCGACCGAGCTGCCGGCCTCGATGGGCATCTACGTCTTCAACCGGGATGTGCTCGACTGACGCGCTGGCCGGGCGACGAGGTGGACTTCGGCAAGCACGTCATCCCGAGGCTGATCGAGACCCGGCGGGTCCACGCCTTCCGCCACGAGGGCTACTGGGAGGACATCGGGACCATCCGCGCCTTCTTCGAGGCCAACCTCGACCTGTGCGAGCCGCTGCCCGCAGTTCAACTTCTACGACGCGAGCGCGCCGATCTACACCCACGCGCGCTATCTTCCTGCCACCAAGATCATCAAGAGCCAGATCGAGCGCTCGATCATCGCCGACGGCTGCATCATCAACGACGCCGCACATCGAGCACTCGCGTCGTCGGGGTGCGGAGCCGGATCCAGGCGGGCGCCACCATCCGCGATGCGCTGGTCATGGGGGCCGACTTCTACGACGGCCCCGACCGACTGCCGGCGCCGGGCGCCCCGACCATGGGGATCGGGCACGGACGCCTGGATCGAGCGGACCATCGTGGACAAGAACGCCCGGATCGGCGACGACGTGCGCATCTCCCCCGAGGGCAAGCCGGCAGTTCTGACGGCCCCAACTTCTACATTCGCGACGGAATCGTGATCATTCCGAAGAACGCGGTCGATCATGAGCGGCACGCGTGATCTGAGGGTATATTTCCGGCATCATGGCCCTCCCCACGCGAGACCGGCGTGGTCTTCCTCTCCGGCGTGCGTACCGGCTTCGGCGCCTTCGGCGGCGCGCTCAAGGACCTGTCCGCGACCGACCTCGGTGTGCGTGGCGGCCCGCGCGGCGCTCGACCGGGCCGGGGTGGAGCCGACCACGGTGGACCACGTCATCTTCGGCAACGTGCTCCAGACCTCGGCCGACGCCCCCTACCTCGCCCGACACATCGGCCTCAAGGCCGGACTGCCGATCGAGACGCCGGCGCTGACCGTCAACCGGCTCTGCGGATCCGGGTTCGAGGCGGTCATCCAGGGCGCGCAGCAGATCCTGCTGGGCGAGGTCGCGACGTGGTGCTGGCCGGCGGGACCGAGTCGATGAGCCAGGCGCCGCACGTGGTGCGCGGCGCGCGCTGGGGACTCCGGCTCGGGCCGCCGCCCCCGCTCGAGGACACGCTGTGGGAGGCCGCTGCGCGACGCCTACTGCGGCCTCTCCATGGCGGAGACGGCGGAGAGGCTCGCCGAGCGATACGGCATCTGCGCGCGAGGCGGTGGACTGCTTCGCCGCGCGGAGCCAGGCGCGCGCCAAGGCGGCCTGGGACGCCGGCGCGTTCGCGGATGAGGTGGTCCCGGTGCACGCTGCAAGGATCGGAAGACCCGGCAGGACGGTCGCGTGGGCCGCCGACGAGCACATGCGGCCGGACACGACGCCGGAAGGCCTGGCCAAGCTGCCGCCCTATTTCCGGAAGGACGGCGTGGTGACCGCCGGCAACGCGTCGGGCATCTGCGACGGCGCCGCCGCGCTCGTCGTCGCCGGCGGAAGGCCACGCCGGAGACCACGGGCTCCGCCCGATCGGCCGGCTGGTGGGATGGGGCGTGGCCGGCGTGGACCCGACCATCATGGGCATCGGGCCGGTGCCGGCCTCGCGGCGCGCGCTCGCGCACGCGGGGCTCGGCCTCGAGCACATGGACCTGGTCGAGATCAACGAGGCCTTCGCGGCCCAGTACCTGGCGGTCGAGCGCGAGCTGGGCCTCGACCGCGAGCGCACCAACGTCGACGGCGGCGCCGTCGCCATCGGCCATCCGCTCGGGGCGAGCGGCGCGCGGATCACCGCTGCACCTGCTGCACGCGCTGCGCCGGCGCGGGCGGACGCTACGGCCTGGGCGCCGCCTGCATCGGCGGCGGGCAGGGCGCGGCGGTCATCGTCGAAGCCTTCCCCGCCTGAGGACCGCACCATGGAACTGCTGCTCCCGGCTGCTCGCCGTCGCCGTCTTCTACTCGTTCGTGAGCCTGCGCGTGGTGCGCCAGTACGAGCGGGGCGTCGCGTTCTTCCTGGGCCGGTACTGGGGCACCAAGGGACCCGGGTCTGATCTTCCTTCCGGCCGGCTTCGCGGCCCAGAAGCGGGTCTCGCTCCGGATCATGGCGCTGGACATCCCGCCGCAGGACGTGATCACCCGCGACAACGTCTCGGTCAAGGTGAACGCGGTCCTGTACATGCGGGTGACCGACCCGGCCAAGGCGATCATCGAGATCGAGGACTACCTCTACGCCACGAGCCAGCTGGCCCAGACCACGCTGCGCTCCGTGCTGGGCGAAGTGGAGCTCGACGAGCTGCTCTCCGATCGCGAGAAGATCAACGCAGTGCTCAAGAAGATCATCGACGAGCGCACCGACCCCTGGGGCATCGAGGTCTCCGCGGTCGAGGTGAAGGACGTGGACCTGCCCGACCAGATGAAGCGCGCGATGGCGCGCCAGGCCGAGGCGGAGCGGGAGCGCCGCGCCAAGGTCATCGCGGCCCAGGGCGAGCTGCAGGCCTCGCAGACGCTGGCCGAGGCGGCCCGTACTCTCGCGCAGGAGCCGAGCGCCATCCAGCTTCGCTACCTGCAGACGGTCACCGAGATCGCGGCGGAGAACAACTCCACCACGATCTTTCCTATCCCGATCGAGCTGTTCAGGCCGTTCCTGCAGGCGCAGGCGGCGCGCCCGCGCGTCGCCCGACCCGGTGAGCGCAGGCGAGGCGCCGGGCAAGGCGCTTCCCGCCGCCGATCTTTCCACCCTGATGTCCACAGCTCCGCCTCGGCGCGGCCCGGACGCCCCGCAGGAGTAGCCGATGGCCGAGGGCACGCCGGCGCGGATCGATCGGGCGGCGCTCGAGCGGATCATCCAGCGCGCGGCCGAGCTGCAGACCGCTGACCGCGACATCGGCCGACGAGCTCACGCCCGACGCAGGTGCTGGCGCTCGGGCGGGAAGTCGGGCATTCCGGAGCGCTACCTCCAGCAGGCGCTGCTGGAGGAGCGGACGCGCTTGGTCGCCGCCGCACCCGTCGGGGACCTGGGACCGGATCGCCGGGCCCGCCGACGGTGGTGGCCCAGCGCGCCGTGCCGGGGACGGTCGCGGCGGTCGAGGCGCGCGCTGGTGGAGTGGCTGGAGGAGAAGGAGCTGTTCTGCGTGCAGCGGCGCCAGCCGGGTCGGATCACCTGGGAGCCGCTGGGCGGGATGGCGGCGGCGCTCCGTCGCTCCACGGCGGCCTTCAATCGCGGCAGCCGCCGCCATGCATGCTCGCGCCGGGCCGACACGATCTCCGCGACGACGATCTGGCGCTCGAACCGGGATGGTGTCACGTCGCGCTGACGCGCACAGGCGCGGAAGGCGCGGGCGGAATACGTGGGCGGTGGTGCCGCGCTGGCCGGCGCCGGGCGTGCTGGGCGCGGGGCTCATGGTGGTGCTCGGCGCGCTCGTCGCCGGTGGCGCTCATTCCGGTGCCCGTCGCGCTCGGCGTCGGGCTACGGCGTCGCACGGCAGTACCGGCCCGCCCTCGCCGCGGCTCCAGCTCGGGCCTGGAGCGCGCGCTCGACCACCTCGGAGCAGCACGGTGCCGCAGCCCGAGCGGCGCCTCCCGGACGACGCGCCGGGCTCTTCGGCCTGCTGGCGGACGAGATCCGGAGATCGCTCGATAGCGAGACGGCGAGCGCGCCGAGCGAGAGGCGGGGACAGGGCGTGATGAGGGCCCAATGTGAGCCGAAGCCACCGAGAACTGCCATGCCAGACATCGCCCGCGTCGGCGTGCTGGGCTGCGGCCTGATGGGCAGCGGGATCGCCCAGGCCGCGGCGACGGCCGGTTTCCCGACCGTGGTGCGCGACGTCGAGACCGGCGCTGCTCGCCAAGGGCGAGGCGGCGATCCAGCAGTCGCTCGACAAGCTGGTCGAGAAGGCCAAGCTCGACGCCGCGGCGCGTGACGGCGCGCTCGAGCGCCTCACGTTCACCACCGACCTCGACGAGCTCGCGGACATGCGATCTCGTCATCGAGGCCGTCACCGAGAACCTCGAGCTCAAGAACCAGCTCTGGCGCGCGCTCGACGTCCTCTGTCCCGCGCCGACGATCTTCGCGTCGAACACCTCGAGCCTGTCCATCGGCGCCATGGCCGCCGCCACGAGCCGGCCGCGACCGCTTCGTCGGCCTTCATTTCTTCAACCCCGTGCCGCTCATGCCGCTGGTCGAGGTCGTGCGCGCGGTGGGCACTCGCGCGAGACGCTTCGAGCGCGCGATGGCGTTCGCGCGGCGGCTCGGGCAAGGAGCCGATCGTCGGCGCGCGACCGGTCCGGGCTTCGTCGTCAACCGCCTGCTGGTGCCCTATCCTGCTGGACGCCGTCCGCGCCCTGGAGCACGGGCGTCGCGCTCCATCGCCGACATCGACCGCGGCATGCAGCTCGGCTGCGGACACCCGATGGGCCCGCTGACCCTGCTCGACTTCGTCGGGCTCGATACCGCGGTCCGCATCGCGGAGATCATGTTCGAGGAGTACCGCGAGCCGCGCTTCGCGCCGCCCCCGCTGCTCCGCCGGATGGTCGCGGCCGGGCTCTTCGGCCGGAAGAGCGGGCCGGGGGTTTTATGATTATGCGTCCGATCCGCCGATCCCGATCGATCTGGGACTCTAGAGGAGACCCGATGTTCGGCTACGACTGGCCCCGTCTGCACGCCGCGCTCAACGATCTGCCCGCCGCGCTGCTTGCTGGTGGCGGTGCTCTTCGACATTCTGGCCGGCCGTCACCAAGCGGGCGTCGTTCCGGACGGTCGGCTTCTGGACGCTGATCGTCGGGCGCGGTCGGCGGCATGCTGGCGGTGCTGTCGGGGCTCCAGGCGGAGGAGCACATCGCGCACGGTGAGGCGGTCCACCGGGTCATGGAAACCCACGAGAAGCTGGCGCTCATCACGCTGGGCATTTTCGCCGTCGTGGCGCTGTGGCGGATCGTGCGGGAGAGCCGGATGGGATCGGGCGAGCGGATCGCGGCCCTGGTCCTCTCGCTCGCCGGGCTGGGCGCGCTCCTCGCGACCGCGGTCGTTCGGCGGCAAGCTCGTCTTCGATCACGCGGCCGGCATTCCCGACCGAGGTGCTGCAAGGCGAGATGCACGAGCGGGCGGAGGGCCACCATCACGGCGGAGAGGGCGAAGCGGCGAGGAGCGCGAGCATACCGACGGTGAGCATCAGGACGGCGACCATCAGGATCGCCGGCGGCCGCGCCGGCACCCTCCGATTCCGCGACGGCACCGGACGCCGGGCACACGCACGCGCCGGGCACGCCCGCCGCACAAGGACTGAGCATGCGCAGCCACGCTGGCGGTGGCGCTTCCAGGACTCGTCGGCGTGCCAGCCCGCCACGACGCGGCCCACCTTCGCGCCGGTGCCGGAGGCCGCGACGATCGAGATCCGGCTCTCCGCCACCGACGCCGACAAAGCGGCTCGCGGAGGTGCATGCAGACCGATTCCATCCCGCCGACGCGGGTCGAGCTGCGCGACGGCTTCATCGAGAGCCGCTGGTTCGACCGACTCCAGCGGCAAGCCGACCAACCACCGCCCCATCGGGACCGGCATCGTAAGGGTGCGTGCCTGGGCCGATCCCGGGCGGCCCGGCTTCGCGCTGCTCACGGTGGAGACGGTGTATCGGCCCCTCGCGGACCCGTCACTTCCGCAGCGCGAGCTCGAGCGGCAAGTCCCGCAAGACCATCCGGTCGCCGACGAAGGTCCACGCGGCGCTGGAGGACATGGTGAAGAGATATGGGGGACCGCCGGTCACACGGCGCCGGCGCAGCAGGGCGGGCTCGTCCAAGGTGAGGAGCCGGCGCCGGAACCCGATGACGAAGCCCCGGCGGAGCCGGATTCGCAGTTAGACGACGTAGGCCTTCACCCAGTCCTCCAGCTCGCCCGAGGTCGAGCAGCGCATCCTTGCAGGGTCCCGACGGCAGCGTCATCGTGAGCCCGAGCACCGGGATCTTGCCCGCGACGTCGTGCAGTCCGCTCACCATGTCCCGCTCGCACGCCACCGCCACCACGGCGCGCGGGCGCCGCTCCCGGATCACCCGGCGGGCGAGCTGCCCCCGCGTCGCCACGAACACCGGCACGCCGTACTTGCCGGCGATGCCCAGGACACCATCCAGCGTCTCCTTCGAGAGGCAGCGCGGAATGAGCAGCAGCAGCTCGCCCTTGCCCACCTTCCGGCCGCGCAGCAGCGCCAGCGCGTTGTAGACCTTGACCGCCGCGTTCTCGACCCAGTCCCGCCGGCCGAACCGGTCCGCCACTGCGCGACGTGAGCCGCATCAGGCCGGAGGAACGGTCCGCGCTCCGCGAGCGGCTCGGGAAGCAGCGGCGTGCCGGCACGATAGGAAAGGAAGAGGACGCCCCACCAGACCCAGAAGAGGACTCCGGCGACGAGCCGAGCCCGACCCAGAGCAGGCGGGGGAGCGCGGATGCACGGCTCGTCGAGGCGGGGAGCGACCAGATACAGCACGAGCGGCGGCGACGGCCGAGCGCGACCAGCGAGCGCCAGGGCGGACCAGCCGAAGAACAGCGCCGGGAGAGGAGTCGAAGTTCCCCTGATTGGGCAGCGGCTTGCCGTCCCACTCGTCCCACTCGTGGCCGAGCCGGCGGTCCACGTCGATATGGATCAGCTGGGCCCGCGGGGTGTCCGACATACCCGAACAAGATAGTTATCTTTTGCCCATGCTGCCGCCCCCGCCGATCCGAGGAGTCTTCCGCACCGACCGCCGCGCGCGCGCCGCGTACGCCGAGGGCGCCGGCATCTACCGGATCCTGCCCGCTCGGCGGTGTGCGTCCCGCGCGGACCGCGAGGATGTCGCCTCGCTGGTCCGCTGGGCGCCGGCGCATCGGCGTGAGCGCTGGTGCCGCGCGGCGCGGGGAGCGCCATGGGCGGCGGCAACGTCGGCGACGGGGTCATCGTGGACCTGACGGCGACTGCCCGCGACGGCTCGAAATGGACGCCCGACACGTCGAATCGCGAGGACCAGCGCCAGCGTCACGTTGGCCGATCTGAACCTCGCAGCCGACCGCGCCGGCCTCCGGCTTCCGCCCGATCCCTCGAGCGGAGCGTGGGCCACGCTCGGCGGGATGCGTCTCCACCAACGCCGCCGGCGCCCGCTCCGTGCGCTACGGCAGCGTGCGCCGGTGGGTCGAGGCGCGTCGAGCTGGTCACGGCCGACGGTGAAGCATCTCGAGCTGCGGCGCGGCCAGCGGCGGGGCCGCGCGCGCGATCCGGCGCGTTCGAGGACGGAGCCGCGCCGGCCATCCGTGCCGCGGCCGAGCTCGATCCGCGCGCGGTTCCCCCGCACCCGGAAGAACTCCTCGGGCTACGCCCTCGACGCCTGGCTCGCGTCCGGCGACCTGCTCGATCTCGTGATCGGCGCCGAGGGCACGCTCGGCGTTCGTGACCGCGGTCGAGTGGCGGCTGGACCCGGTCCCGCCGCGCGCGGCGGCCTCCGCGTCGCGCTACGGTCGCTCGACGCGCTCGCGGACGTCGTCGCGGCGCTGCTTCAGCATCGAGCCGTCGGCGGTCGAGCTGCTCGACCGCACCTTCCTCGAGCTCGTGGGCGAGCGCGGCGCTCGAAGCCGTCGCTGCTGGTGGAGATCGAGCGCGACGACCAGGCCGCGGTGCGCGCGGCGGTGGACGCGCGCCGCGGCGGCCGTGCGACCGTGGGCCGCCGCGGTGGACACCGGCCTCACCGCCGACGCGGCACGAACGGCTCTGGGCGCTGCGCCACGCGGCGAGTCCGATCCTCGCGGGGCTGCCGGAGGACCGGCGCTCGCTCCAGGTGATCGAGGACGGCTGCGTTCCCGTCGAGCCGAGATGGGCGAGTACGTCCGCGCCGTGCGCGGAGCGGGCGGCAGCGCGCGGACTCCCGGTCGTGATCTTCGGCCACGCGGGAGACGGCCACGTGCACGTCAACCTGCTGCCGCGAGCTGGCACCGATGCGGGCTGGGAGGCAGCGGTGGCCGCGCTGCTCGAAGAGGTCACCGACGCGCGTGGTGCGGCTCGGCGGCACGCCGTCGGGCGAGCACGGCGACGGACGGCTGCGGGCCGGGCTTGCTCCCGCGCATCTACGGCGACGGAGATCGTGGCGCTCTTCGCGCGGGTGAAGCGCGCCTTCGATCCCCTCGGAATTCTCAACCCCGGCGTTATCCTTCCGGCACCGGCCGAGCCGCCCATCAGCCGCCTGAAGGCCGGCGCGCACGCCATCACGCTCCCGGACGACATCGCGCGCGCGCTGCGGCAGCATCGAGCAGACCGGCGGGTACGCGCAGAGCCGGCTGGAGCTGGCATGACGACCGTCAGTCGACAGCCTTCGACCCTGACCCACGACGCCCATGGAAATCCTCCGCGAGCCCCGCGTCACCCTCATCGCCCGTCCCCAGTTCCTCGAGCCGGCGCACCTGCCGGTTTCCTGGAAGGGCGAGTCGACCGACGGCGAGCGCCTGGCCGAGTTCGCCGGGCCGCTCTGCTACATGAGCCAGCACAATCCGGCCGGGCGCACGACGGCCGAGTACCTCCGGAACATCCTCAGGCAGGGACACGGCTCGGTCTTCGAGCACTCGCACCTACGTCGTGCTGATCGAGGGGATCTCCCGCTCGCTGCAGCCATGAGCTGGTGCGGCACCGAGCGGGGTGGGGCTACTCCCAGCTCTCCCAGCGCTACGTGGACGAGATCGCACGCCGCCTTCGTGATGCCGCCGGCCATCATCGGCGACCCGCGGCTCGAGGCGGAGTGGACCGCGCAGGTCGAGGCGGCACAGGCGGCCTACGTGGCCGCGGTCGAGCGGCTGATGGCGCGGTACGCGATGGGTGCCGAGGACCAGGTCCACCGGCGGAAGATGGCGCGCGAGGCGGCGCGAAGCGTCCTACCCAACGCCACCGAGGTGAAGATCGTGGCGAGCGCGAACGTCCGGGCGTGGCGCACCATGCTCGAGCTTCGCCTCGGCGAGGGCGCCGAGCTCGAGATCCGCCGGATGGCGGTCGCCTGCCTTCGCCTCCTCCAGCAGGAGGCGCCCGCGCTCTTCGACGACTTCGAGATTTACGCGCGGCGGACGGGAGCGAGGCGGGTCGGGTGGGATTTCACAAGGTGTGAAATTCCAAAAACCTATTGTGCGTCCGAACGATTTTTATCCTCCGGCGTTCACCCAGAGGACGAACCAGTCGAGGGCCAGCGCGGCTGATCGGGGTCAGATCTTTCCAGTTGAAGGGTACGCCCGTCGCCACGGCGTCGTGAACAGATTGTCCAGGGTGATGACGATCGTATGGTCGTCGCCCGCCTTGCCCTTCACGTACAGGAAGCCCTCCGCCCCCGCACCGCCCGACCGGTTGGTCACGATCATGGGCTTGTCCGTGATTTTGTTCTTCTGGAAGAGCGGGGAAACGAAGCGGGCCATGATATCCGCCCCGCCACCGGTGCCGGCTGGCACGTTGAACTCCACCGGCTTGGTCGGCTCCCAGGCCGCGGCGGCCGCTCCGCTCCACAGCCCGGCGATCCCAAGAACCAGAGCGACCACCAACACCCGCTGCCACACTGTTGGTCTCCACTGTCTGTTCATGGGTTCCCTCCGCCCCGGATGTTAATGCCTGGGCGTCTTCATTGGCGCCCACAGCGACGGCATCGAGATGTCCACCGGGGTTCTCGATACCATGAGCCCGATACTGTAGGATACATCAACGCACCGGGCGATTCCACCAATCAGACGCCCAGGGGTGCGGTTTTCGTCACCAGGATACATCCCGCCGCTCCGTCTCTCGCCGAGACGGAAACGACCGCCGTCCCGCGGCATACCCGCGCTCGGGTCCGGCGTGCGGGGCGCACATCAAAAAAGGGCAGAGGGATCGTACCTCGCCCGTCCGCTCTGCCGGACGGCCGAGAGACCCCTCTGCCCCATTTGTCCAACCGTTTCGGGTTCGCAATGCTTACCTGCTCAGGAACTCGCATGCCCTCCCGACGTGACCAGGAACCGGTCTATTGTGACGGCAGCCCGGTCCCTTCGCCGACGTCCATGGCATCGAAGTCGGCCGGCGTCGCAACGGCGACCTGGACCGGCAAGCCCTGGGCCTTCACCTTTTGATCCACGAAATTCTGCATCTTGCCGATGTGCGCCTCGTTCAAGTGGGCGAACCGGCCTTGCAGCTTCAGGTACTCGCGGACCGGCTTGTACTGCTTGGGCTTGTGCTGGTACTTGTACACGCCCTCTTCCCACTCGTACAGGTTCCACATGCCGGTCTCGATGGCCAGCTTGGCGATCTGCGACCGTCTTGTCCTGGTCGGTCTTCCAGCCCTTCGGGCAGGCGGCGTGGATGTGGAGGAAGGTCGGCCCGACCACGTTCAAGGCCTTCCGGACCTTGTTCATGAGGTCGATCGGGTAGGCGATGGAGGCCGTGGCCACGTACTTCACCGCCGGGTGGCCGCCGATGACGAGCTGCGGCGGATCCTTGGGGAAGAGCGTCTTTCCCTCGGGGATCATGCTTCCCGGGGGCGTGAAGGTGGTGTTGCCGCCGTACGGCGTGGTCGGCGAGGTCTGGATGCCCGTGTTCGCGTACGACTCGTTGTCGTAGCAGACGAACAGGGCGTCATGGCCGCGGTACATCATGGCCGACATGGCCTGGAGCCCGATGTCGATCGAGCCGCCGTCGCCGGCCATCACGATGATGTTGGGGAACTCGCCCTGCCACTTCCCCTTGCGGATCAGCACCTTGTACGCCGCCTCGATCCCCGAGGCCACGGCGCCGCCGTTGGTGATCTGGGTGTGCATCCAGGGCACCTGGTACGGGGTGCAGAGGTAGCTGGCGTTGGCCACGTACATGCAGCCGGTCGGGCCGAGGAAGATGGTGTTGGGCCCGGCCGCCTTGGCCACCAGCCGATACTGCAACGCCGGGCCGCACCCGGCGCAGGTCCGGTGTCCCGGCACGTACTGCTCTTCCTTGGGAATGTTCCGAATCTTCTTGATCATCGGAAGATTCTGGGTTTTGATAGCAACCGCCATTGCTGGCTCCTTTCCTTCGTGTATCGTTTCGCGTGGGCGAAGATCATGCCTCCCCGAATCCACGCCGCACGGTACCCGTCTGTTACGCCTCGTCGAACTCGTGGTTGACCCAGTACACGTTCTTCTTCGTCTTGCCCTCCTTGATCATCTTCGACATGATCTCGGCCATGTAGTAGAACTCCTTCAGCGGCACCATCTCGCCGCCCAGGCCGGCCATGAAGGAGGTCGTGAGCGGGCGCTGCGGGCAGTCGTACAGGGAGGCGCGGACCTCGTGCAACAGGTTCCCGCCCTTCATGGCGCCGCCGTAGGAGGTGCTGGTCTCGATCACGCCGACGGCCTTGAACTTCGACAGGACTGCGGCGCACATCCTCGGTCGGCCACGGCCGCACGAAGCGCAGCTTCACCATCCCGACCTTCACCCCTTGCTGCGCGCAGGTGCCGGACGGCATGGCGACACGGTCATGGCGTGGGCGCCCTGGATGAAGAACACCATCTCGGCGCCGTCGGTCATGAACTCTTCAACGAAAGGAGCGTAGTTCCGACCGAAGATCCTGTTGAAGTCCGCGATCGCTTCCCGGATCACCTTGGGGGCGTCCAGCATGGCCTCCGCGCGCTGCAGGTCCATGATCGTCCCCTGGTCCGGTCGGATCTGCGGCCCGTGCGAGATGGGGCGCTTCGGATCCAGCGGATGGGGCAGCTTGTAGGGCGGCAGGAACTCGTCCACCTGGCTCTGGTCGGGGATGCTGCACTTCCCCGGGATGTGGGAGACGAAGTACCCGTCCTGGCAGACCATCTGGGGCAGCAGCACCCGGTGGTCCTCACCCACGCGGTAGTTGATCAGGCTGTTGTCGAACGCCTCCTGCGGGGTCTCGGCCCAGCCCAAGATCCACCCCTGGTCCCGGGTGGACATGGCGTCGGTCTGCTCCGACCCGAAGTCGCCCGGCGGGTCCAGGGCGCGGTCGGCGATCATCATCTGCAGCGGGATGCGCCCGCCGGCGATCGGGGAGTAGGTCTCCATCGCGTAGGTCACGCCCACGCCGGAGCTGCCGGTGAGGGCCCGGGCGCCGGCCGCGGCGGCGCCGAACACCACGGACAACTGGGCGTGCTCGCCCTCGCCGTGGATGAACTCGGCGTCCAGCTCGCCGTTGGCCACCATCTTGGCCAGCTCCATCATGATCGCGGTATACGGCCGGATGGGATAGGAGCAGATCACCTCGACCTTCGCCAGCTTGGCTGCCTGGGCCGCGGAGGCGCATCCGCTCAGGGTCATCTCTTTCGCCATGGGAACTCCCTCCTTAGAACGGTTTTTCCAGTCGGACCACGCCGTCCTCGAAATCCAGCTCGTAGGCCTTGGTCAGTGCGCCGGAGGTGCACTCGTTGACGCAGATCGCGCAACCCTTGCAGTACTTCGCGTTCCACACCGGCTCGTCCTCTTCCTCGTTCAGCTGCCAGCAGGCGTCCGGGCAGAAGATGATGCAGCTCATGCACAGGTTGCACTTCTCGGTGTCGATCACCGGCCGATAGATCCGCCAGTTGCCCGTGATCATCATGGGCTGCTCGCCAACCGGCGCCGGCGTGATACAACCGAGGGGCACCTCTTTTTCCTTCGGGATCTTGAAATGCGGCATCGTCTAACCTCCTCTTGAAATGGACCCCGTCCCTACAGGGTCTTCACCTTGGCCTGATCGTACCCCTTGTACATGGCCTCGCTGTTCTTGACCACCTTGGCCAGGCTCTCGAGCTTCACCACGCTGGTGGCCTTGACGAGCGCGCCCAGGATGGGGGCCGCGACGCCCGCGCCCATTCCCAACGATGTCCACGCCGCCCTCGGAGCCGGAGAAGTCCACCGTCTGAACGCCGCAGATGGCGTTGGCGTCCACGCAGACGATCTGCTTCAGCAGGTCCTTGTTCGGGATGAACTTCAGGATATCTTCGGGCGTCCGGTCGGTGTTGACCACCAGGGTGCCGCCCTTCGGCATCCCGCGCAGGACGTTCATCCCCTTCACGATGGTGGCATCCGCCAGAATGACGATTTCCGGTTGCTGGTTCTCGTACTCGTACCGCTCCTCGATCTCCTCGTCGCTGATGCGCGCGTACTTCCGCAGGGGCACGTTCACCCGGTCCGGCAGGTCCACGTAGTTGTCGAACGACTGGGTGAACTTGCCTTCGAAACCGGCGGCGGCTGCGATGCCATTGGAGATATCGCGTCCTTCCTTGTCCTGAATGACGCCTCGAGCCCATACCGTGATCTGTTTGATGCTTGCCATGAGTCCCTCCTTGACTTGCTGGTTTATTCCCTCCACCCACGAAATCTCGCGCCGCGCCGCGAGTGTCCTTTCACCTCCCTTCCGTCCCGCACGGGGTGCGGGACTACTTCATGGTTTTCACCTGCGCCCGGGCGTCCGCGAGGTGCCGCGCGGTCAGGCGGAAGGTCTCGGACGGCCGGGTGCGATACTCCTCCAGCGCCAGGATCGCCGCCTTCTTGCAGACCAGCTCCAGATCGGCGCCCGTCCAGCCACCGGTGGCGTCCGCCAATTCGCCGAGGTTCACGTCGTCGGTAAGCGGCAGGCCCTCGGTCTGGATGGCCAGGATCTCCCGCCGCTCGTCCCGCGTCGGAAGCGGCAGCTCCAGGACGTAGTCGAACCGGCCCGCCCGCAGGAGTGCGGGCTCCATCATGTCGGGCCGATTGGTGGCTCCCAGGACGACCACGCCCAGCGACCCGTGCAGGTCGTCCAGCTCCCGGAAGAGCTGGCTGACCAGACGGGAGAAGAGGCTCCCGGCCTCCTGGGCGGACCGGGCCGGGACCAGGGATTCGATCTCGTCGAAGAAGAGGATGCAGGGAGAGGCCTGCTTGGCCCGCTTGAAGACCTCGCGCAGGCCCTTCTCCGACTCGCCGACCCACTTGGAAAGCAGGCTCGGCTGATCCACCGTGATCAGGGTGAGCCCCATCTCCCCGGCCAGGGCCCGGGCCAGGATGGTCTTGCCGGTTCCCGATGGCCCGGTGAGCAGGATGCCCTTCGGCGGACTGAACCGCGTATGGCCGACCAGGGCGCCGCCGCCGCGGAAGAGCTGCACGATGGAGAGCAGGGTCCGCTTGGTCTCGGCAAGGCCGCCCACGTCCTTGAGGGTCATCCGCGGCCGCTCGGCCAGGAACTCTCGCGTGGCGGTGGGCGCGACGACCTTGAAGGCCGCCATGAAGTCGTCGAGGACGATCTGGACCTTGACGTTGTCCAGCTCGGGCTTGCCGTCCACTTCGAACCGCACCTGGGGGAGCAGGCGGCGCAGGGCCACCATCCCGGCCTCCTTGCAGAGGACGGCCAGGTCGGCGCCCACGTAGCCATGGGTGATGTCCGCCAGCTGGTCCAGGTCCACGTCCGGCCCGAGCGGCATCCGCCGCGAGTGGATGCCCAGGATGTGCCGTCGCCCTTCGCGCCCGGGGACGCCGATGGTGATCTCGCGGTCGAACCGGCCGGGCCGCCGGAGGGCCGGATCCACCAGGTCCGGCATGTTGGTGGCCCCGATCACCATCACCTCGCCCCGCTCCACCAGGCCGTCCATGAGGGCCAGGAGCTGGGCCACCACCCGCTTCTCCACGTCCCCCACCACCACGGAGCGCTTGGGCGCCAGGGCGTCGATCTCGTCCAGGAAGATGATGCTGGGGGCGTTCCGTCGGGCCTCTTCGAAGACCTGGCGTAGCTTGGCTTCGCTCTCACCGTAGAACTTGTGGATGATCTCGGGCCCGTTGACATGGATGAAGTGGGCCCGCACCTCGTTGGAGACGGCCCGGGCGATGAGCGTCTTGCCCGTGCCGGGAGGTCCGGTGAGCAGGACACCCTTCGGCGGATCGATGCCGAGCATGCCGAAGAGCTGGGGGAACTTCAGGGGCAGCTCGACCATCTCCCGGACCAGCGAGACCTCCCGATCCAGGCCGCCGATGTCCTCGTAGGAAACGCGGTAGGCTTTTTCCGCCGACACCTCGGGCGGACGGAAGGCGATCGCGGTGTCGTTGGAGATGAGGACCGCTCCGCGCGGATTCGAGCCGTCGACCGTGAACGAGCGCGGCCGCGCCCCCAGGAAAGTGATCTGCAGACTGTCCCCGATGATGACGGGAAGCCCGAGCAAGAGCTGCCGGATGTGCGGGATCTCCTCCTCGGTGGGAGCGCTCTGATTCGCCTGGACCGGCGACAGCAGGACCGAATTGGCCGCCTTGAAGGGGACCTTCTTGACGGTGACGAACTCGTCCACGCCGGCCTGCGTGTTGTTGCGGGTGGTCCCGTCCATCATGATCAGATACTGGCCGCAGTGACTCGGGGGGGCCTGGACCGCCCGAGCCACCGTGGGGCGACGCCCCGTGATCAAGAGCACGTCCCCCGGAGCGGCGCGCAGCTTGATCAGGTCGTCCGCGTCCATGCGGGCGTACCCCTTGCCGACGTCCTCGAGGAACGCCTCGGCAACCTTGAATTTGCGCTCTTCCGATGCCGCCTCGCTCACGCAGATTCTCCCACCTTGGAGGGTAGCGGGCTGGCAGCGGAGTCGGCGGCCGATCCCGCCGGCCACTCCTGACTCGAGAAGACCAGTTTTTCCATTTCGGTGATGTGCTCGCGCATGTGGCGTTCCGCCGCAGCCGGATCGCGGGTTTCGATGGCACGCAGGACGGCCTTGTGCTGCTTCATGGAGCGAAGCGAGCGGCCGCCGGTCTGCAAGCTCGTCTCGCGCGTCTCCCGCAAGAGATCCATCAGGCTGTCCATGATGCGGAGCAAGATGGCGTTCCCGGCGGCTTCCGCCATGAGAAAATGGAACGTCGAATCGGCCTTGATGCCGGTCTCCCCCTGGCGGACAGCCGTTTCCTGCTCCCGCAGGACCTCCCGCATCTTCAGGATCTGCTCGAACGAGGCGCGGCGGGCGGCGAGCGCCGCCAGGTCCGGCTCGATGACCATCCGAACCTCGAAGAGCGTGCGCTGATTCTCCCAGGACTTGAATGCGTTCGCTGTGATGGGATCGGGCTGCGCTTCGGCGGGATTGGAAACCAGGAAAGTGCCTTCGCCGGGTCGGGCCTCGAGGATCCCGAGCGACTCCAGGGATCGAATGGCCTCTCGGACGGTGGACCGCCCCACCCCGAGGACCTTGGCGAGTTCACGCTCGGCGGGGAGCCGGTCCCCGACCTTCAGGCGGCCGGAGGTGATCAGGTCGCGAACCTGTCCGACGATCTCTTCGGAGACCCGCGTCTTCCGAACGATCCGGAACGCCCTGCGACTCACCGATTCCACAAAACACCTCCGGCGGATCGCGCACAACGGGGTTAGCAGCTACCCTTGGGTCCCGATATCGGTCAGTGTCCGGTGGCTAATGAAGGCTCCGAATGTCCAGACTGTGGTTAGATGGTAAGGTGGTCTGACCGGTACACACATAATGTGGTACAAGGCGGACGTTCCGTCAAGACCTTTCTTTACAAATATTTAATCGGACTTAACCGGTACTGTATGATGGTTTATAAACCATGAAGGACAGTCCCCCGCAGGCGCAGCGCGTGGAGCCGCCTGCGGGGGAATCTGGTGCGGAGTACGGGTCAGACAACCGGCATTAGAACCGTGACGCCGCAGTCCACGAGAATCGTCTGGGCGGTCACTCCGGTGGCATCGCAGGCGAGGTAAAGGACTGCGTTGGCGGCGTCGTCCACCGTCGGGATCCGTCCCATGGGGCTTCCCGCGATGGCTTTTTCCTTGGCGCCGGCAGGCCAATTGACGAACTGGGTATCCACGAAGCCGGGCGCGATGGCGTTGACCCGGATGTTGTCTTTGGCGAAGGCGCGGGCCAAGGATTTCGTGATCGCCCCCAAGGCGGCCTTCGACGCACCGTAGATGATCGAGCTGCCCGCCCCTTGATAGGCCGCGACGGAGGTGGTGTTGACGATGGCGCCCCCTCCCGCCTTCACCAGGTGGGGAATGGCCGCCCGGGTGACGTAGATCGGCCCCTTGACATTAATCTGCCAGGTCCGCTCCAGGACCTCCTCGGTGAGGCCGTCCAGCTGCCGGTGCGGCACCACCGTGCTCCAGCCGGCGTTGTTGACCAAGACGTCCAGCCGGCCGAATTGTTTCGCCGCCTCGTCCACCAGCCGGACCGCCTCGGCCTCCACGGCCACATCGGCTTTCATGGCGAAGGCCCGTACGCCGAGCCGCCGCGCCGCCTCGACGGTTTCCTCCGCCTCCTTCGCGCGCCGGGAATAGTTGATGGCCACGTCGGCCCCTTCCCCTGCGAGCTTCAGGGTGATCGCGCGCCCCATTCCGGTCCCGCCTCCGGTCACCAACGCTGCTTTGCCTTTGAGCTTCACTGGGCCCTGCCTCCTTTCCACGGATCGAATGTGCCGATCGCCGGCACCGCGCTCAGCAGAATTCCACCAACGCCGCGTCCGAATGCCGAAGGACGAAGCCCCGCTCCGGGGCCGCCTCCCAATCGATCACGGCGCCCTGCAGCCGCTCCCGACTCTCGGCATCCAGCGCGATCGTGACTCCCGCGATCTCCAGCCGGGAGACCCCGTCCGGCTCCTCGGTGAACACAACGCGGAACCCCGCGCCGCCACACCCATACATGAAACCGACCTGAATGCCGAGGTGCGGCTTTCCCGCCCGTCGGAGGTCCTCGAACTCCCGCCGGGCCTTTCACTCATGGAGATCATTCCCCGCCTCCGTGTCGCATGGCGCACTATATCATGGCACCACGCCGCCTTCCAGCGGCAGCCGGCGGCTTCCAAGGCGACGCGGAACAGGAAAAGCGCCCCCCGGCGGCCCCCCCGAACCCGCGTTTCATGGATCCGGGGCCGCATCGGGCACCGCACATGAGGTAGCCTCGGACGGCCGAGGCGCGCCACCGAAATAGTGTCGCGTTTCGGACGTCCGAGTTGACGATGAATCGACGGGCCTCCCGCTCGGGAGGCCTTTGTCGCTCCACGGAACGCCGTGGAATGAGTCGCTTGATCGCAAGATCATCTCCACCCGGAAGGAGGCCGAAATCCTCATCGAGCGGCGGCGCACACGGCGGTCCGACCGTGCGGCGTCCTGGGTCCGCGGCCGCAAGCGTCCGACGCCATCCCTTGGCTCAGCCGGGCGGATCGACTCCATCAAGCTGCTGGCATTGGTGGCGGCTTTAGGCTAACATGCCAATCGGCCCATTCAAAGAGAACCGGCCGGCGTTCGACCCCAGTGCTTTTTCGCTTGCGTCGCCCGGTGACGGCGAGACGTCCTGAAGTGGATAGGATGCCGTCATGTTGACCAAGATAAGCTACAAGCTCATTGTTGCGGTGGGCAGTGTGGCGTTGATCATTATCGGGGTTTTTGCCTATGTGATTCTGAGCGCCCATCAACGGCAACTCATCAGCGAAGTACGACGCAGCGCCCATCAGCTCAGCGAGACGGTGAAGAGCAGTACCCGTTACGACATGCTGTTGAATCAACGGGAGTCGGTCCATCGCATCATCACCACCATTGGCAAGCAGGACGGCATCAAGAAGGTCCGCATCTTCAACAAGGATGGCGCGATCATCTTTTCTACGGATTACCTCGATGTCGGCCAGATGGTCGATAAGAGAGCGGAAGCGTGTTATGTCTGCCATGCGGCGGATCAACCCTTGGAGAGATTGCCGATTTCGGAACGCACACGCATTTTTCGGACCCCTGCCCACGGGCGCATTTTAGGCATTATCAACCCGATCTACAACGAGCCGAGCTGCTGGCAAAGCAGCTGCCACGCGCACGAGTCGACACAAAAAATCTTAGGGGTGCTGGATATCTCGATGTCGCTGGATGACGTCGATCGCGACATGCAATCCAGCCAAAGGCGCCTGTTGCTGTTCGGCGTTGTCGCCATTGCCGCCGTGAGTTTGATGATTTATCTCCTGGTCAATCGGATCGTGCTCAAACCGGTGAATGAGATCGTGGCGGCGACGCGCAAGGTGGCGGCCGGCGATCTCCAGTACATGATTGCGCTGCCCAAGCGCGATGAGATCGGCATCCTGGCCAATTCTTTCAATGAGATGACGCAAAAGACTTTCCGAAGCCCAGCGGCAGGTGTATCAGTCGCAGAAACTGGCGGCGGTCGGGCAGTTGGCTGCAGGGGTGGCGCATGAAATCAACAACCCGCTCACCGGTGTGTTGAGCTACGGCAGTTTTCTGCTCAAGCGCGCAGAAGATAAGCCCGAGTTCAAAGAAGATCTGGAAGTGATCGTGCGTGAAACCAAACGCTGCCGGGAGATCGTGAAGGGCTTGCTGGATTTCGCCCGGCAGTCGCCGCCGGAAAAACACGCGTGCGACATCACCGAGATCGTCGAGCGGGCGGTTCGTATCGTGCAGACCCAGCTCGCCGCGCATCGCGTGGAACTGCGAAAGAATCTGCGCACCGACCTGCCGAGGATCCTCGCCGACGCCAATCAACTCCAGCAGGTTATCGTGAATCTGCTGCTCAACGCCAATGACGCCATTGGCGAAGGAGGCGGCACCATTACGCTGGCCACCAATTTCGAAAGGAATGGGGGCGCGACTCAGGCCCAAGCAAGAGGAGTCGAGATCAGCGTGAGCGACACCGGCTGCGGCATCCCGGCGGCCGATCTCCAGAGAATCTTCGATCCCTTCTTCTCCACCAAGGGGCCAAAGGGTACCGGGCTTGGGCTCGCGGTAGCATGGGGCATTATTGAAGAACACAACGGACGCATTGAGGTCGAGAGCGACGTGGGCAAAGGAACGATATTTCGCGTTCTGCTGCCGATAGGCGAGAATTAGACGACGAGGATCCGAAACTGGGCGCGCGAAGACGCCGCTTTCCTTGATCGTCGATGCGTGCAAGCAGCTCGAGGTTCGCCGGTTCGACCCGCTATCCTCGGGACGCCATCAACGACGCGTGATTCTTGGGCTTCCACGATACGTATCGAAGGGAGGCAATATGGTTGTCCTGCTCGCCTTATTGTTGATCGTGGCGTTCATCATTGCCGATGTGGTGGTTCGGAAGGTTCTGGAGCGGAGGCGCGAAGCGAAAGCGCGCAAGGAGCGTCTTGCGGCGCTGGATATCGGCCTGCGCCTGGAGTTTTCGCTTGAAGCGAAATCGCTCAAGCGGGTTGACATTGGTCAACCCGCTGGCGCGAATTCTTGCGGTCGACGATGAAGCAATCGTGCTCGACAGCTTTCGAAAAATCTTGGTTGCCGCCGGCTATGCCGTTGACACGGTCGAAAACGGGCTTGAAGCGCTGGGTCTTGTGCAGAAGCACAAGTATGATTTCGTCTTCACCGATTTGAAAATGCCTGAAATGGATGGCCTGGATGTGGTGAAGGGTGTAAAGCATTACAGCCCGGATACGGACGTCGCTGTGATCACCGGATACGCGACCATCGAATCCGCCGTCAATGCGATGAAATTCGGCGCCATGGATTATGTGCAAAAGCCCTTTACCGAAGACGAATTAGTGGACTTCACCAAGAAATGCCTGATTCGCCGGCACGAGCATCTGCAAAAACAGGCTTTCCCCCAAAGTCCGCGTGGTCACGACTGACCGACCGCCGGCTCACGAATTCGGGCTGCCGGGCGGTGTGTTTATTTCCCCCGGCCACGTGTGGGCAAGTACTGACGGTGGCGGGCATGGTGCGCTTGGGATTGGATGATTTCGCGCGCAAGATGATCGGCCGCATTGATGCGATCGAATTGCCCGCCAAAGGCGCGACCATCAAGAAGGGCGAGCCCCTCTTCACCATTCGGCAAGGCGGGCGCGTTGCCGTGTTCTCTGCGCCGATCTCCGGGATAGTGCAGGAAATGAAACGCCGACTTGCCGCAGCACTTGGAATGGCTGGTCAGCCGTCCGTATGAAAAAGGGTGGGTCTGCTCGATGAAACCCGAGCATCTGGCTGACGAGTTGGGGCAATTGAAAATCGGCGAGATTGCGGCGGCGTGGTATCAAGCAGAGATTACGCGCTTGCGGCAAATCCTGGGAGCGGCGCATGCGCAACGGCCAGGCCTCTCCGGCGCCCATGATTGGCGGGCTGGCCGAAGGCCAGTTGGAGGAAGCCGATGACGCCACATGGACCAAGTTTACACAGGCCTTTTTGCAGGCATAGCTTTCTACCCTCAGCACCGACCCCCGTGTCCTGTCCCAGAGATTCGCCGTATAAGTCAGGGCCTCAGTTCCACCCCGAGGACGCTGCGCCAGACCCATCCTGCGGATGGGTACCCCCCGGCCGGCTCCGGTCCGGAGGCCCGGCAAATCGTCAACGAACTTCGGGGACAGGACACTAGATCTTGAACACCACTTTCCCGCCGCTCGCGGATTCCGCCGTCTGGATGGCCCGATCGTAATCCTCCAGGCCAAAGGTGTGCGTGATCACCGGGGTCACGTCCACCTTTCCCGAGAGCAGGATTCCCTGGGCGGTCCACCAGCTATCCCACATGATCCTGCCCGTGACCCCGAACACGTTGGCTTCCTTGTAAATGACGTTGTTCACCAGGTCCCACTCGACCGACCCGGAGTAGAGGCCGACCAGGACCATATCGCCTCCGCGGCGAAGGTTCTTGCTGGCGTCATTCACCACGTTCTTGTTCCCGGTGAGCTCGATGACAATGTCGGCGCCGAATCCCTTGGTGATCTTGTTGATCTCGTCGACGACCGATACCTCCTTCGGGTTGAGGACCACATCGGTCCCCATCTGCTTGGCGAGACTCAGTCGCTCCTTCGCCACGTCCACGCCGATCACACACTCGGCGCCGCTGAATTTGGCCACCATCTGCGCATAGATGCCGATCGGCCCGCAGCCATAGACCACCACCTTCTTCCCGGCCGGCTTGGTCTTGGAGACGGCGTGTACGCCGATCCCGAACGGCTCCATGGTCGAGCCGATCTCGTACGAGATCCCGGGGTCCAGCTTCCAGGCGCAGACCGCGGGAAGGACCGAGTACTCGGAGAATGCCCCGTCGGTGTGGACGCCGATGATCTTCATGTCGCGGCAGATGTGCTGGAGACCGGTCGTGCACTGAAAGCAGTGGCCGCAGGGAATGTGGGTCTCGGCCGCCACCCGATCCCCCTTCTTGAAATGGCCCACGTTCTTCCCCACCTCGACCACTTCAGCGGCATACTCGTGCCCGAAGAGGAGGGGCAGCTTGATCCGGGAAGAGGCGTACTCGTTCCACTGATAGATGTGGATGTCCGTCCCGCACACCGCGGCCGCGCGGACCTTCACCAACAGGTCGTTGTCGCCGATCTTGGGAATGGGTCGGTCGGTGAGTGTGGCGCCCCTGACGGGCTTGTCCTTGATCAACGCCTTCATCGTCTGCCTCCTTGTGCATGCTGCAGTTTCGGTCCGTATCCGCCAACCTGCGATCCACGCCGCCGATCTCTGGGCAACGCGCGGCCGTCCGCGCCCCTCCTAACCTTGTTCCGAGAATCCACCTCTCGCCAAGGCGCAAAGCGCGCCGGGGCCGGAAGCGGCGGGACTATACCACGTTTTTCCGGACCGCGGCCAGGTATCGGCGGCGCGGTCCCTTCCCCTCGCCTCAAACGTTATTGCGGGCACGCTTCGGAGAAGACCTCCGGGGTCCATCCGAGTGTCGCCCCTATCCTCGAAAAAACAGACGGCCCCTCCCGCCAAGATCACCGCGACGGGAGGGGCCGCATTAAGGTACGGTATCGTCGTCAGCCGAGCGCGGCGTCTCCTCTAGGAGAATATAAGAACCAAACGCGCACGCGTCAAGACCGGCGGGAGAGATTCCAGACGGTCGCCGCGATACCCGCCTGGCCGGCGCTAGAATTCGTACCGGACAAAGCCGCTGAAGATATACGCCTCGTAGTTGGGCCGGGTCGCCCCCAGCCAGACCGACTGAACCCCCTGGGTGACTGGAGCGCCACCCGGGGTGGTCGAGTCATAGTTACCCATGAATGCCTGCATCGGATCCCGTGCCCAGTCTTTCTCCTCATAGCGCTCGTAGGCGAATCCGCTGCGGAAGGAGAGCTTTTCGGTCACCCGGTACTTTGCGATGACCCTGACCGTCTGCATGCACATTTTCCACTTTGTTCCAACCGTACGCAATTGCCGAGGGCACCGCCGTCGTCCCGCCTTGGTTCAGGTTCGGGTTTGAATTGTTGAAAGTCGTGTACCCGAATCCAATGGTATAGCCCAGGTCGACGTCGAACTTCTTGGGGATGAGGACGACACGTTGCGTGCACGCCGATGTTCTGGAATTCGTCCTTGCTCGTGCTATTCCAGTTGTTGTAGGAAAACCCGGGGAACACTCCGCCAGCCAGATACCGACTCGCCATATCGTAATTGTACTGCTCGTAGGTATAGTCCGCCGAGAGCGTGAGCCACTTCAGCGGACTCCAGTCCACGTTCACCCCGACGCTCCAATAGTCGTCCTTGGTAAGGCCGAACAGATTGTCCCGGTAGTCGTCAACCGCGTACCCGCCGGTTAAGGAGGTCGAGAAGGTCTCCCAGGGCGAGAATTGCAGGAGCGCATCCACCCGGTTGCGGGTCCGGGGAGCGTACATGTACTTGATGGACTGGGGTAGCATGGTTGTCGGGTCAAAGGTATAGCCGCTGATGTCCCGATCCCCGTAGGTGTACGTGAGCCGGCCCAGGAACCAGTCCACGGGAGTCACATCCGCAGACAACCTGCCGATGTTCTCGGTGTTCGAGAAGTTCTGATTGTCGTAGTTTGTCCGATAATAGTGCTGGTACTCGTATCCCCCTTTGACGGAAAGGGCCGAAATCGGCCGCCAGCCCAGATCGATGCCGGCGGTCTGCTTCGTGTACCCCTCATTTAGCGTCGAGGCGGACACGGCGCTGGTCCCGCCGGAGTCATACACGTTGTTCGTAAACGAGTGGAGGGGCATATCGTTCTGGTATTCGAAGTATCGGTAGCGAGCCGTGGCCGTGACGTTGTTGAGCGGCCGGCTCGTCAACAGAATATTCCCCGACACCAGATTCGCCTGGGCATCCGCACTGGTCCTCCCCGCATCGTCCCGGTTCGTCCGAGTTAGATTGGTATTCTGCGTGCTGTACTCGAAGCCTTGGTCTTGTCTGAGCATGGTGTAGGAGAAGTTCCCGTTCACGCGGGTCCGCAGTGGCAATGCCACCGTACCGGTCAGGCTGAATGTGTTGGCGAAATTGTCCGGCGCGGCCGCGATCCGATCCGTGGCATTGGCCGTCGCGGTGCTCGTCGCCACGTTCGGGTTGTCCCAGGTATACCCCGTGTACTGGTTGTCGAAGAAAGACCCGGTATAGCCGAATTGCAGGCCCCAGTTGGCCCGGGCGTATTCCGCCCCAAACTTTACCTCGTTGGTAGAGTTGTCGATGGGTATGGCCAACTCATGGACCGGCCCGCTGGTGCTGCCGGCCATTTGTACGCCCATCGGTCGCGTGCCCTCTTTACGGATGTTCATGTACGCGAGGTCAAGCCGCAAGCTGTCAAGGGGGGTGTATTTAAACGCGGCGTTAGCCACACCGGTATTGAAGCCCAGGTCCACCGGCCGCAGCAATCCGTAGATCGTGGAGCTGATCCTGTCTCTTCCGGCGGCCGAGGTCGGGGCCGGCGGCCCCGTGAAAATCGCCGCGATGTTCCCACGCAGGGACGGCGGCAGGGTGAATACGCCGGCGCTCTGCTGATAAATCGTGCCGGCGCTATTGCTGAGAACGTGAGGCGTCTCGTCATACCCCAACTCTAGACGAAACATGCCGAACCGGCCAAACGCCCCCTCGTACCACTGATCGTCTCGCGTGGGGTTCTTCATCCCAAAATCGAAGTAGTAGGGCGCGTCTTTCATCTCGCCCTTTAGGGAGAGTTCGCCGAGGAAGCCGTTGTCCATATCTCGGTACTCGTCGTACTTGGCCGACTGGTTGTCGCCGAACGAGTACATGCCCCCGACGTCAATCGAGCCGCCGACGACCCAACCGAGCGCCTCGATACCGGCATCCGCCGCCAGCGCCCCGCCGGGCACAATCAGACCAAGGGAGGCCGCCACGCATCCTGATAGCGCGACCCTCGCCCACCGTCGTGCACACCCCATGTTCGCCTCCACACAGGATTGCCAGGTTCCCGCGTCATCCATCAAAACCATCAGCGCAAGAAGAACTTGCCCGACGGATGATTCGACCCATGAATGTTCGCGTGGCAGTTAACGCAGGACCGGTTGAACGCCCGCCGTTCGTTCATCGGATACGTTTGAGAATTGTGCCGCCCGCCAGCATGGCAGGTTTCGCACACACGCGGCGCCCTGACCCTCAGCAACGGCGGATTATTGGAGCCGTGAGGGGTGTGACAGTTCAGACAGCTCTCCATAACTGCCGCGTGTGCCCAGAGGAACGGACCCCGCTTCTCCGCATGGCAATTCGTGCAGCTCTGATTCACGGACACCTCGGTGATGAGCTTTTCGGTCACCGTGCCATGCGGATTGTGGCAGCTCCCACAGGTCATCTTCCCGCCTTCCCCACGCGCGGTCATGGGCATGTGGGACGAACGGCTGAACTGCATAGCCTTGACCTGATGGCACTGGCCGCACAAATCGTATTCGACGGCGTCGAGAGTCTGACCGCGGCTATCGAAAAGATCCGGCTTGACCAAGCGGAGCATGGCCTTCTCGGCGTGCGGCCGATGGACGGCATGGCAGGTCACACAGGTGACGTCGCGGGCCTCGTGTTGACTCCCTGGCCAGAGCATCTGCTTGCCCTTGGAATGGCATTGCAGGCACACATCGTTCAATGCGTTGGGGGGCACGCTCGGTTTCTTGCCCTTCCCGCCAAGGCGGATGGTATTGGCGGGGTTGGCCTGATCCTCCAAGTGTTTACTTCCCGGGCCGTGGCAGGATTCGCACCCTCGCGTCTGAACCTCATTCTTTGACAGCTTGGTCCCCAGCAGCTTGCCGTGGATGGTTCGTTCCATCTCTTTGGCTTCCGCCTCGTGACAACCCTTGCAGGTATCACTGCCCACGTAGGTCGCGCCGGGGACGGTCGGTGGCGCGGCAGCCTCGATCGGCGCCACGAGGCACAGGCTCGCGGCCAGCACGAGTCCGGCGAGTCCGAGCAGGACTCCGATCGGTCTCCACGCCCCCGTTAGACATGGGATACCTGAGTTCATCGTAGGGTGCGTCCGCATGGCGTTCCTCCACACAGAAATGTCGTTGCGTCAGAGGAAAGCAAGCCTGGGGCCAACCTGATGGGGGAGCGCCCGTAGCGCCAGGGGGGCGTTAATTCCTTTGAAACAATGGGGTCCCGCCAGCACCAGCAAAGGCGTCGGCCGTTGACCGCAACCGATCGCCGGACCGACCTGCGAGGTTTCACGCAACATACGCAGGCGGGGTGCGAGATTCCCCGCACATCGCGAACCCGAGAATCTCTTACTGGGATGGGTGGTCTGGTGAGGTGGGCTGATCGAGCGCAAGCGCCAATGTTGCGTAGAGTTCCGCAGGATTGCAGGGTTTGATCAGGTGGCCGCGCGCGCCGAGGTCGCGCGCCATTCTGGCGGTCTCCTCCGAGCCGTGGGCGGTGATGAGGATCACGGGAAGGCGGGGGTGCATCTCTTGAATCCTGCGCAACGCAGAAAACCCGTCACCGTCGGGTAGCACAATGTCCAGCAAGACGGCGTCTGGCCGATCACCTGCGATCGCCGCCAATCCATCAGCGGCCGTGGCCGCCTCCTGGACCTGATAGCCGCGCACGGGTGAGGACCCTGGACACCGACCACCGGGTGAGCTTATCGTCATCGACGATCAGGACGAGGGGCAAGGCCATGGGCGGCATCCTTTGGGGTCCCGAAGAAGCAAGCAGGATGCCAGCAGCACAATGGACCAGCCAGTGGTTGAGACGGGGGGCTAAAGCAACCCGAACTTCTTCATGCGGGTGCGCAGCGCGTCCCGGCTGATGCCCAGGAGGCGGGCGGCGCGCACCTGGTTCCCGTGGGTGGCGGTGAGGGCTTGCTGGACCATCTCCCGCTCCACGTCCCCCAATCGCACGCCCTGGGCCGGCATTGCGGTCGGGCCGGACGGCGGCGCCTCCGGGGTGACAAGCGCCGGCGGGTCGGCGATCTCGGCAGGCAGGTGTTCGACGCCGAGCGGCAGGGCGCCTGCCAGGATGACGGCGCGCTCGATGACGTTCCGAAGCTCGCGGACGTTCCCGGGCCACGGGTAGACTGCCAGGCGCGCCTCGGCATCCGGGGAGATCTCCACCGGCTCTCGGCGCATCTCGCGCAGGAACCGCCGCAGAAAGTGGCGGGCCAGCGGAAGGATGTCTTCGGGGCGCTCTCGCAAAGAAGGCAGGGCGATGGGAAACACCTTGAGCCGGTAATAGAGGTCCTGCCGGAACGTCCCATCGGCGATCGACGTGGCCAGGTTACGATTGGTGGCCGCCACGATGCGGACGTTCGCGCGCAGGTCGCGGACCCCGCCGACGCGGCGGAACGTCTTCTCCTCGATGAGGCGGAGCAGCTTGGCCTGGAGGTCCAGCCGCATGTCGCCGATCTCATCCAGATACACGGTGCCGCCATCCGCCTGCTCGAAGAGCCCCTTCTTCTGTCCCCGTGCGTCGGTGAAGGCCCCTTTCTCGTGACCGAAGAGCTCGCTCTCCAAGAGATGCTCGGGCAGGGCTACGCAGTTCACGGCCTGAAATGGCGCCGGCGCCCGGGCGCTGGCGAAATGGATCACCCGGGCCACCAGATCCTTCCCGGTCCCGCTTTCTCCCTGCAAGAGCACGGTGGTCGCATCGCTGCCGGCGATCTGCCGGATCGTCGCCTTGAGGCTCTCGACCGCGCGACTGACCCCGACCAGGTCGTCGAGCGTCGATCCCTGCGAGGCGTCGGCCTGCAGCCGCGTCACCTGGCGACGTAATGACCGTGCCTCGAGCGCCTTTCGGATGGCGAGGCTGAGCTCGTCGGGATCGACGGGCTTGACGAGGTAGTCCTGGGCCCCCAGCTTCATGGCCCGCACCGCAGGGGCCACCGCTCCATGCGCCGTGATCATGATCACCGGGCACTCGGGGTCGAGGGCGCGGAGGCGCTCCAGGATCTCCACGCCATCTGCGTCGGGCAGCCGCATGTCGAGGAGCACGAGATCCGGCGGCTCGGTCCGGGCGGCCTGCAGCGCCTCGGCCCCCGTCTCGGCCAGCCGCACCCCGTACCCATCCCGCCGGAGCTGCTGATCGAGCGACCATCGGATCAGCCGCTCGTCGTCCACCACGAGGATCCTGGCCACCTCGTCCTTCATGCTCTCTCTCCCGAATCGTCGTCGGACCCCTCCAGGGGCAGGCAGATGCGGAACATCGCACCCTGTCCCGGGAGGTTTTCCCCGCTGATTCGCCCGCCGTGGTCCTCCACGATCCGCCGCGTGATCGCCAGGCCAAGCCCGATACCGCGCGGCTTGGTGGTGAAGAACGGTGTGAAGATCTCGCGAAGGAGATGAGCCTGAATGCCCGGCCCGGTGTCGATCACGCGGACCTCGATGTGCGGACCGAGTGGGGCGCCATCGGTCCAAGTCGTGTCCGCCTCGCCGCGGGCCGTGCGCAGCGTGATCGTGCCGTGGCCACCCATCGCCTGGACGGCATTCAGCAACAGGTTGAAGAAGACCTGCTCGAGCAGCTTTCCGTCCGCCAGGACCAAGGGGAGATCCGGCTGATACTCCCGCACCACGCGAACGTTCGAGGCCGACGGGTCTTCCGCCAGCATCAGGAGGACGCGATCCAGGACCTGGTGCAACGCACAGGGGCCCAACTCTGGACCGCCGGGGCGCGCGAACGTCAGAAGATCGCGCACGGTCCCATCCAGCCGCTGGATCTGTGCCAGGATTTCACCCATGATCTCTTTGCGCGAGTCGCTGGCCGGCATGTCCTCCGCCAGGATGCGGACCGCCCCGGCGATTCCCGCCAGCGGGTTCTTGATCTCGTGAGCGACCGAGGCGGCCAGCTCCCCGAGGCTCGCCAGCCGCTCGGCTCGGGCCAGCCGCTGCTGGTGATAGGCGTCGATCTCGTCGCGCGCCGCGCGCAACCGGTCCACCATGGCGTTGAAGCTCTTGGCGAGACCCCCCAGCTCGTCTCGCCCGCCGCAAGCCGCCTGAGCCGTGAAATCCCCGGTCTCCACCCGCGCCATGGCGTCGGCCAGCCGCGCGACCCGCCGGTCCACCATGCGGATCATCAGAACGCCGCCGCCCCCGGCCAGGACCAGTCCCGTCAGGAGCACCGTCCACAGGGCGGCGCGCTTCATGTCGGCAATCTGCTCCTGTGTCCGGCCAAACGACATATCGAGCTGGAGGGTGCCGAGAAACTGCGTCGCCGTCCCGTGACAGGCGCGGCACTCGGTGCGATTCCGGATCTTCTTGACGACCGACTGAATGAGCTCCCCGTCCTCGTAGCGCCCGGTGACCGTGAAATCCGACTGCGCCAGATACCGGGACAGCCGGTCGCGGTCCATGACCCGTCCGACCAGGTCCTGCTTGGAGGCCTGTCGGATTCGCCCGCCGTCGTCGAAGATGACGATCCGCTCGATATCCGGGTCCCGCGCCATGCCTTCCAGGATGCGTTGCACCTCGGTGGTGTGCCCCTCGCGCATGGCGACCTGGATCCCGCCGTCGATCGCCTCTGCCAGGGCCCGGATTTTTTCCTCCGTCGCCTGGAGCATGTGCCGGGTGTGCAGGCTGAGATTCCACCACGCGGACAGACCGATGACCACGCCGACCAAGACGATGAGGGCGGCGATGAATTTCGTCTTCAGGCTGCGGAGAAAGGACTGACCTGGCGTGCGGCTGCGGTCATCCGGTGTGTCGCCTGGCATTTCCGCCCTCCCCACGGAAATCCCTCGTGCGGGCCTGGGGCAACCCCGCGCGCGCCCGGGACAGGCGGTATCGGAGCGCCCGCACGCGGCGGAGAACCACGCTCGCCAGGGGCACGCACGGGACCGAGCGCCGATCTCCCGTGGTACCTACACCGGCTCGCTGGGCTCGGACTCCGGTTCACCCTGTTCGCGCAGTTGCTCGTACTCGCGCGGGTGTTCGTGCTGAAGCATCTCCTCCGAGGTCATCCCGGTGAGCCACGTCCAGTTCATCGGATAGACGTCCGGATTGAAGATCACGAAGTAGAAGTGCCAGACCAGAATCGCCAGGCTCGCCAGCCAGGCCTCCCAGTAGTGCACCAGCGTCGCCAGATCCAGGGCCCACAGCGGAAGAAATCTCAGGGCCTCGGTCTCGAACCAGAGGACGAACCCCGTGGCGGCCATGACGAACGAGCCCCAGATGACGGCCCAGTACTCCGCCTTCTCGATGTAACTGAAACGGTCGAAGCGTGGCCCCTCGCTTCGCACGCCGAGCAGATAGCCCAGGTTCTGGAGGAGCTCCTTCGCGTCCGAAAGCCGCGGTAGCATCGCCAGGACATGGGCGCGCCCACGCCGCGTCGGCAGATACACAACGTGGAGCAGGCAGGCCAGGAGCATCACCAGGGCGGCCCCGCGGTGGATCCAGCCTCGCCAGGCGTACCCGGTCTCCAGCGCCACCAACCAGGCGAATGGCCAGCTCTCGGGAAACTTGAGGGCAAAGCCGGTGTAGACGAGGACGATGAAGCTCACCGCGAGGAGGGCATGTTGCCAGCGCTCGAAGATCGACATGCGGAGGTAGAACCGTGGCGGCTCGGCTGTATGGCCGGCGTCGGCGTCGGCGTTGACGGCGGCCGCGCCGCCTCGCCGGCGATACTCCCGGCGTAGCTTCTTCAGGAAATCCAAGCCGTTGTGCGCGAGCATGCCGCCGATCGTGCCCAGGATCATCAACAGATAGAACGCGCGGGCGTAGTAGAGGATCGGCGCGTCCTGCCGCGTGGCGGACAGGTGGACGCTGCCTTTCGCGAAGTTCTCGCTCGCGCCCGGATGGCATTTCCCGCAGGTGGCCTGGAGGTTGTCCGCGTGGATCGAGGATTTGGGATCCGTGGATGGGCGGACGTCGTGAAAGCCGTGGCAACTCGAGCAGTTGGCCGCCGTGAGGTTCCCCCCGCGCGCCGCCAGCCCGTGGAAGCTGTCCTGGTACGTCGCCACCCGGTTGCCCGGCAGGCCGTACTTCTCCGTGATCTCCAGCGCCTGGTGGCAACTCGCGCAGGTCTTGGTCACCTGGGCGACGCTGACCCGTGAGTTCGGGTCCTGCGCCCCGGTGATGGAGTGCTCCCCATGGCAGTCGGTACAGACCGGAGACTTGGTGGCACCGTGGCGCATGGCGGTGCCGTGAATGCTTTCCAGGTAAACCTTGGTCTCCTGGCTGTGGCAGCGCCCGCACATCTGGGGAATGTTTTCTCGGTAGACGGGGGACGTCGGGTCGTTGGCCCGGAGGATCTGATGACTGGCGTGGCAATCGTTACACGTCGCCGCCGGCTTCCCGGCCGCCACCGCCCGACCGTGGACGCTCTTCTGATACAGCTGGAAGGCCTGGGGGACCGGGATCTGCCGCTTCTCGATCAGGGCCCGGTCCGCGTGGCAGCGCGCGCACGTCTCTGCCATCTTGGCCCGGCTGGTGGGCGCCCCGGGATCCTGCTGCGACAGCAGCTCATGGGTCGTTCCGTGACAATCCTGGCATTGGGCGGCTTCCTTCACGCCCTGCGCCACCGCTTTCCCGTGCACGCTCGCCTGCCATTCCTGCACCATCGGCTGGTGGCACGTCTCGCAGGCCGCCGTGCCGAGCTGCGCGGCCGGCTTCACGACATGGGTCGCCGTGGCAGCTCTGGCAGTCGAGCTGCGGGCCGGCCTTGCGGCCGTGGACGCTTTGGGCAAACTTGCCGCTGGCCGGTCCGTGGCAGGCGGAGCACGACACCGGCGGAACCTTCTCGGCGTGGGGGACCTCCTTGATGCCCGCGTGGCAGGCGGTGCAGGCCAGGCGCCCGTGGACGGAGGCCTTGAGGGCGGCCTCGTCGCGGTAGAGGGAGACCTTCTTTCCCCTGACCTCTTTGACCAGCCCCTGGTCCGCGTGGCAGCCCAGACAGTCCTCGTTGGTCGGCCCCACCGGCGCCGCCGCCACAGCCGGCCCGGCCAGGCAGAGAGCGGCCGCCGCTCCCGCCAGCAGGATCACCAGGGTTCTCGTCATCGCCCCACACTCCATCGCCAGGGAATGTTCCAGGACCATGCGCATCAGACGTGCTCGACATGCGTGCGGTGGGCGCCAGACCCCCCACGCCGGCGCCCGGAAAGACAAACCGGGCGGACTGTACCACTTCCGCCCGGCGTTCGCCAGATCGAATCCCCTGATCGGATGGGAAGCGGACAAAATGTTCCGCGTCGCCCCTTGGCGGCGGGGTCCTGGCCCCGCCCGGAACGACCTTAGGAGCCGTTACGAAATAACTTGGCCAATTTTTGTAATTTCGTTACGGCTCCTTATGCCGTTCCCGAAATATCTCCGGTCAAGTTATTCGTTGACAACGGCTCAGCCCTTCAGGTCCGCGCGGAGCCTCGCCTCAACCACCCGCGAGAAGGTCGTGGCCGGCTGGTAGGCTTCCCAGGCGGGGCCGGGCGACACCGGGGCCATGCAAAACCTCCGGGCGGCGCCGCGGGCTGCGGCCTCGTCGCAGAGGTACGCCGCCACCGGGGCATCCGCTCCGAGCGTTCGATAGAGCGGCAGCGCCCCGCCGATCGCCTGGCGGGTCGCCGCCAGATCGTGCCGGTCGCCCCCCACCTGCGCGAGCGCCTCGGACAGGAACTCCACAGTGCCGAACCCGGCCAGCGGCTTGAAGGCTTTTCGGAACGGGGTGATCCGACCGTCGAAGGAGACCACGCTGCCGTCCTCTTCCTGGATCGGGCACAACGGGACCACCACGTCGGCCTGATCTGTCGCGGTCGTCTTGAACAGGTCCACCGCAGCCGTGAACTGCGCCGCGGCCAGGCCAGCCGTAAGCCCCGGGATGCCCGCCGGATCCACCCCCAGCAGGACGACCGCCTTGAACGCCCCCGCGTCGAGCAGGGACTTCGCCTCGGCAAGATCGGCGGGGGTGGTGAAACCGCCGCCGTAAAGAACGTCCTGGACCCCCTGGCCGTTGGCATCGTTCTTCACGACCAGGAGCCCGCCCTTCGACCCGCCGGTTCGCCCCGTGAGGAGCGCCAGATCGGCGGTCCACCGGACGTCGGCGTGGTCGGTCCCCACCGGCGCGTCCTGGTTGACGGCCAGGATGACCTTCTTCGATGCGTCGGCGATGCGGGCGGCGGCCTCCGCCACCCTCGGCCCTGGCTGCTCGAAGGCCTGCGACAAGAAGGTCTGCCCGTTGGCGACCGCGGCCAGGCCCGCGGCATCGTAGGCGCCGGCGGCCACGACCGCCCCGCAGACCGCGCGGAGCGCCGCGGCTTCCTCGCCCGTCGTGCCGTCCACGTGAATCGTCACCATCCGCCTCCACGCCGCCGGTGCCGTCCCGACGTGGACCCAGGTCGCACCGCCCTGCACGGCGCGACGGACCTTGAATCCGAGCACCGGGTTATAGGCGAAGACGTGCTCGCCGACGGTCACCACCACGTCCGCGCCGAGGAGGTCGTCCTGCTTGGCCGTCGAGATGTTGTGGCCGGACAGGCCGCTCACATCCGGCGGCGCGGCGCGGCGCAGGTCCTCGGCCGGGAAGACGAAGCGGGCGCCGCACTGCTTCGCCAGGGAGGCAAAGAGCCAGGCCGCCTCCGTGGAGACGCGGGGCGACGTCAAGAAGAGGATCGCGTCCGGTCCGTGCGTATCCCGGATCCCGCGCGAGTCCCGTGGCAAGCGCCCTGGCGGCGTCGGCCATGCCGACGCTCCCCGTCCCCTTGACGGTACAGGTATAGAGGCGGTCGCGGGAACCCACGTAGGACGTGCCGAACCGGCCCTTGGCGCAGAGCTCTCCCTCGGTGAACGGGTCGGTCGGTTTGGCCGTGACGAAGAAGAAGTCCCGGCCGGTATGGTTGACGTCGATCTCGCAGCCCACGCCGCAGAAGGAGCAGACCGAGCGGTGCGGCACGGTGCGGAACGGTCCGGGCTTGTCCAGGGTCGCGTGGAAGGTGATCGCGCCGGTGGGACAGACCTCGATGCAGTTGCCGCAGGCGATGCAGGTCGTTTCGCGGAGCGGCTTGTCCAGCGCGGGCTTGACCACCGTCTCGTAGCCGCGGTTGATGAACCCCAGCGCGTGCACGCCGATGAGATCCCCGCAGTAGCGCACACACCGGCCGCACAGGATGCACTTGTTGCTGTCGAGCAGGACGTAGGGGTGCCGGTCGTCCAGCTTGTGCTTCCGGAGCCGGCCCTTGTAGTGCTCCTGCTTGGCGTCGTAATTGCCCGCGAACACCTTGAGGTCGCAATCGAAGACGCTGGTGCAGCCGCAGGAGAGACAGCGCGAGGTCTCGTGCTTGACCTGCAGGGCGTTGACGCCCAGGTCGACTTCCTCCCAGTGGTGAATGCGCTCCCGCCCCTCCAGCTTGGGCATGGACTCGCGCGTCGTCTTCTCGAACTGCCGAAAGAACGACTCGTCCAGCGGGGCCAGGCTCGCGCGCTTGCTGACGAAGCCCGCTTGAAATTTCTCAACCTGTCCCGTCTGGAGGTACCGGTCGATGACCCAGGCCGCCTTCCGCCCGCCGCCGATGGCGTCGATGGCGGCCGCGGGGCCGGTCATGGCGTCGCCGCCGGCGAACACCCCCGGCGCGCTGGTCAGAAAGGTTTCGGGGTCGGCCTCGATGCTCTTCCACTTGGTGACTGTGATCGGACCGAGCGTGGCGTTCTCCAGCCCCACGAGGTCCGGCTCCTGACCGATCGCCGAGATCACCCAGTCGCACGCGAAGAGAAACTCCGAGCTGGGGACCTGCACGGGGCGGCGCCGGCCGCTGGCATCGGGCTCCCCCAGCTCCATCCGGAAGCACTCCAGACCGATGAGCCGTCCGTTGTCGATGACCGCCCGCTTGGGCGCCACCAGGAACCGGATCTCCACCCCTTCGTCCCGCGCGTCCTGGACCTCGACCTCGTCCGCCGGCATCTCGCTCTCGGTGCGGCGGTAGAGGATAGCGACCTTCTCGGCGCCGCAGCGGAGCGCGGTGCGCGAGGCGTCGATGGCGGTGTTGCCGCCCCCCACGATGGCCACCGTGCCGTTGAGCCGGGGCGGACCCTGGCGCTTGACCCCCTCCAGGAACGCGATCCCCGCCAGGATGTTGGCGTGTGCTTCGTTCTCGATCCCCATCCCCTTGGCGATCCACGAACCCATGGCGAGGTAGATCGCCTGGAAGCCCTGGCCCCGGAGGTCGTCGAGGCGAAGGTCCTGGCCCAGGCGCACCCCGGTCTTGGCCTCGATCCCGTGCGCCAGGAGGTAGCCGATCTCTTTGTCCAGCACCGCCTCGGGCAGGCGGTACTCCGGGATCCCGTAGCGCAGCATCCCGCCCAGCTTGGGCTGCTTGTCGAAGATGGTCACCCGGTGGCCCTTGGTGGCCAGGAAATAACCGCAGGTGAGGCCGGCGGGCCCGCCGCCGATGACGGCCACGCGTCTTCCCGGTCGCCGGGATCGGGGCCGGCTGTGGCAGGTTGTCATACTCCAGGTCGGCCACGTAGCGCTTCATGAAGTTGATGGCCGCGGGCGAGTCCACGTCGTTCCGGCGGCAGCTGGCCTCGCAGTAGCGCACGCAGACGCGGCCGCAGGCCAGCGGCATCGGGTTCGTCTCGCGGATGAGGTTCAGCGCCTCGCGATACATCCCGGCGTTGGCGAGGGCGAGGTACCCCTGCACGTCCACGTTGGCGGGACACTCCAGGAAACACGGGCCGCGGCAGTCGGCGTAGTGATTCGAGAGCAACATCTCCAGTGCCGCGCGCCGGGCGGTTGCTGCCGGCTCGCTCTCGGTCCAGATGTCCATGCCCTCGGCCACCGGCGTGGTGCAGGACATGAGCAGCCGGCCGGCGCTCCGCACCTCGACCACGCACACCAGACAGCTCCCGTACGGGGGGAGGCGCGGGTCGTAGCAGAGCGTGGGGATGTGGACCGCGTTCGCGCGCGCCACCTGGAGGATGGTCTGACTGCTGTCGGCAGCGATCTCCCTGCCGTCGATTCGTACCGTCACGCTGGCCATGAATCCCGACCTCCGCAGTTCACAGATTGCTGAAACACTCAATGGTCGGCAGGCTGCTCAAAACGGTCCAGATGCAAGGCGGAGCGCGGAGAGCCGAGTGAGGCGTACTCCAGGTACGCCGCAACGAGCGCTCACGCGCTCCAACGCAGCAGATGGGCCGTTTTCACCAGCCTGCTAATCCTTGTAGATCGCGTCCGAGTTACAAACCGTAAAACACTTGCCGCACTTGGTGCACTGCTCCTCGACGATGGTGTGCGGCTGCTTCTTCTCCCCGATGATGCAGTGAGCGGGACATTGGCGGGCGCACAGCATGCACCCGTTGCACTTCTCGTGATCGATGACGAATTTCACCAGCGCCGGGCACTGGTGCGCCGGGCAGCGGCGGTCCCGGATGTGCGCCTCGTACTCGTCGCGGAAGTAGCGAAGCGTGGTCAGCACCGGGTTGGGCGCGGTCTGCCCCAGTCCGCACTGGGAGCTGCCCTTGACGAGGCGGGCGATCTCCTCCAGGTGCGTCAGGTCCTCTTCCGTGCCCTTCCCCAGCACGATCTGCTCCAGGATCTCCAGCATGCGCAGCGTGCCGATGCGGCAGGAGGTGCACTTGCCGCAGGACTCGTTCTGGGTGAACTGCAGGAAGAAGCGGGCCATCTCCACCATGCAGGTGGTCTCGTCCATCACCACCATGCCGCCCGAGCCCATGATGGCGCCCGTCTTGGTGATCTGGTCGTAGTCGATCTGCGTCTCGCCCAGCGACGCCGGGATGCAGCCGCCGGAGGGGCCGCCCATCTGCACCGCCTTGAACCGCCTGTTCTCCTTGATGCCGCCGCCGATCTCGTTGACGACCTCGCCGATGGTGATCCCCATGGGGACCTCCACCAGGCCGGTGCGCTTGGCCCGCCCGGCGACCGCGAAGACCTTGGTCCCCTTGCTCTTCTCGGTCCCCCAGGCGGCGTACCTGCCCGCGCCGTTCAGGATGATCCAGGGAACGTTGGCGAAGGTCTCGACGTTGTTGATGCTGGTGGGCTTCCCCCACAGCCCCTTGACGGCGGGGAAGGGGGGCCGCGGTCGCGGCATCCCGCGCTTGCCCTCGATGGACGCGATGAGCGCCGTCTCCTCGCCGCACACGAAGGCGCCGGCTCCCTCCTTGAGCTTCACGTCGAAGCACATCGAGGAACCGAAGATGTTCTGGCCCAGGTAGCCCTTCTCCGTGAGCAGCGCAATGGCGCGCTTGAGCCGCTTCACCGCCAGCGGGTACTCGGCCCGGCAGTAGACGTACCCGTGGCTGGCCCCGATGGCATACGCGGCGATCATCATGCCTTCCAGCACGGTGTGGGGGTCCCCCTCCAGGACACTCCGGTCCATGAAGGCGCCGGGATCCCCCTCGTCGGCGTTGCAGACGACGTATTTCACGTCGCCCGGCGCCTGGCGGCCGAACTTCCACTTCTGGCCGGTGGGGAAGCCTGCGCCGCCCCGGCCGCGCAGGCCCGAGTCGGCGATGACCTGGATGACCGCTTCGGGCGTCATCTCCGCCAGGACCTTCCGGATGGCGCGGTAGCCGTCCCGCCGCTCGTAGTCCTCGATGGAGTCGGGATCGAGGTACCCGCAGTTTCGCAGCACGATCTTCACCTGCCGCGCCAGGAATTCCTGCTCCGGCCCCTCGGTGAAGTTGCGCAGAACCAGGTGCTCCTCGACGGGGTGCCCGCCCAGGACGTGGCCGCGGAAGATCGCTTTCGCCTTTTTCTCGTCCACGTCGCCATAGAGGTACTTGCCGGAGCCGTCGTCAATCTCGACCAGCGGCTCGCGGTAGCACATCCCCAGGCATCCGGTGGCGTGGAGCGTGGCTTTCCCGCCGTCCCCGTCCACGAGGCCCCGAAAAGTCTCGAAGACCTTCGCCGCCCCCGCGGAGACCCCGCAGGTGGCCATCCCAACCGTGATCTTCACCATGGACCTAATCCCCTCACTTCGCCTTGCCGCGGCGCTGGTAGTCCTTGAGGATCTTGCGCACCTTCTGGGGCGTGAGGCCCCCGTAGGTCTCCTCGTTGACCATGATCACCGGCGCCAGACTGCAGCAGCCGAGGCACGCCACCGGGCTGATGGTAAACAGCCCGTCCTTGGTGGTATCCCCGGTTTCGAGTTTGAGCTCGTCCACGATCACGTTGAGGAGCGTGACGGAGCCCATCACGTGGCAGGCCGTCCCGTCGCACAGCTTGATCACGAACCTGCCGGGCGGCTGCAACCGGAACTGTTTGTAGAAGGTGATCACGCTATAGATATCGCTCAGCGCCGCCCCGGTGATCTCGCCGATCTCGCCGATGGCGTCCTCCGCCACGTATCCCGTCTTCTCCTGCACCACCTGCAGGAGCGGGATCACCTGGCTCGGGTCGCCGGCGCACAGTTCGACGGTGCCCTGCTCGAAATACTTGCTCGCCACCATCTGCATGGAAACCTCCTCGACGCGCTGGGACCTCGCGCAGCGGACGGATGATAGTCCCAGAGGCGGTGAAGTCAACCAAAAATGGGCGCGTTCTCCCGAGGGAAACGGCCTGGCAGACAATTGGGGCGGGACGCCGCCCGGCTCACAAACGCGAAGCCCACCGCGGGACATCCGGGGTGGGCTTCGCGATCGAGACGGCGAGAACCCTTACTTCTTGTGGCACTTGGCGCAGTCGGCCTTCTCCTTGACGCTGAACGCGGCCTGTCCGTTATGACACGTACCGCAGGCCTGCCCCTTCTCCATGTCCGCCATCTTGGGGGCGGATCGCTGTCCCTTGGCCATCTTGAAGAGCTTGGTATGGCAATCGGTACACTTCGGGTTCTTGGCCGCATGCTTCTCGTGGCTGAAGGTCACCTTCCCTTCACTCCCGCCGGCGAAATCGAAGTCGGCAGGGCCCTTCGCCTGGGCCCAAGCCTGCTGGGCCAGGATGCCGCCCACGAACCCGATCAGCATGAGGACGGCTGCGCAGAGCAACCAGGACTTCCACGTGTGCTTCACTGGCTTCACCTCCTTTCGGACCCCGGCCCCCCCGTGGGCGCCGGGCGTCGTCTCACCACTTGGACGCCGGACCGCGTCCTCCCATTCAATGCGAGCCCAACGCCTCCCGCGCCGCCGCGATGGTCACCTCCACGTCGTCCGTCGTGTGCGCCAGCGAGAGGAAGGCCGCCTCGAACTGTGACGGTGCCAGGCTCACCCCACGCTCCAGCATGGCGCGGAAGAAGGTTCCGTATCGCGCGGCGTCCGCCGTCTTGGCCGTGGCGTAGTCCGTGACCGGAGTCGCGGTGAAGAACCCCGTCAGCATCGAGCCCACGCGGTTGATCTGCGTGGCGAGCCCCGCCCGTGCCGCGGCGGCGGCCAGCCCCTCCGCCAACCGCGCGCCCTTGTCGCCTCCAGCGCCTGATAGATGCCCGGCGCCTGGAGCGCCTCCAGGGTGGCGATCCCCGCCGCCATGGCCACGGGGTTGCCCGAAAGCGTCCCCGCCTGGTAGATGCCCCCCAGCGGCGCCACCTGCTCCATGATCTCGGCGCGGCCGCCGTACACCCCGACGGGAAGGCCGCCGCCGACGATCTTCCCCAGGCACGTCAGGTCGGGGACGATCCCGTAGCGCTGCTGCGCGCCGCCCAGGGCGACCCGGAAGCCCGTGATGACCTCGTCGAAGATCAGGAGGGCGCCGTGCGCCCGCGTGATCTCGCGCAGCCCCTCCAGGAAACCCGGTCGCGGCGGGACCACGCCCATGTTGCCCGCCACCGGCTCCACGATGACCGCCGCGATCTCGCGCCCGCGCGCGGCGAAGACGGCCCGCACCGCCTCGAGATCGTTGTAGGGCAGGGTCAGCGTCGCGCGGGCGATGGCCTCGCGGCACGCCCAGGGTATCCGGCACGCCGAAGGTCATGGCGCCCGAACCCGCCTTCACCAGCAGGCTGTCGGCGTGACCGTGGTACCCCCCCTCGAACTTCACGATGGCGTCGCGCCCCGTGAAGCCGCGGGCGACCCGCAGGGCGCTCATGCAGGCCTCCGTCCCCGAACTCACGAAGCGCATCCGCTCCAGGCTGGGAAAGGCCGCCTGGACGAGCCGGGCCAGGCGCGTCTCCAGTTCCGTCGGCGCGCCGTAGCTGGTGCCCGCCTCGGCGGCCGCCTGGATGGCGGCCACCACGCGCGGATGGGCGTGGCCCAGGATCATGGGGCCCCACGACCCGACGTAGTCGATGTAGCGTCCGCCCGTCCACGTCGGTGATCCGGCTGCCGAGCGCGCGGGCCACAAAGAACGGCTCCCCGCCGACGGCGCGGAACGCCCGCACCGGGCTGTTCACGCCCCCGGGGAAATACCGGGCCGCCTCCTGGAACAACTGCCGAGAACGCTCCCCCATGCCTCCTCCGCTGCAGACCGCGTTGTCCTCACCTGCTCGCCGTCACTCGCCACCGAAACGTCGGCCTCGGTCCGTGTATTCCGCAGTCCGCAGGCGGCCATCGCCGCGCCTACCGCCCCTGTTGCCGAAGCGCGCGCGCCGCATCCCGGGCGAAGTAGGTCAGGATCAGGTCGGCCCCCGCCCGCTTGATGGCGGTGAGCATCTCCAGCATGGCCCGCTCCTCGTCCAGCCATCCCTGCTGCGCCGCCGCCTTCAGCATGGCGAACTCCCCGCTGACGTTGTAGGCGGCCACGGGGACGCCGAACTCCGCCTTCACCCGCCACATGATGTCGAGGTAGGGAAGGGCGGGCTTGACCATGACCATGTCCGCCCCTTCGTCCAGGTCCAGCGCCACCTCGCGCAGGGCCTCGTCGGCGTTGGCCGGGTCCATCTGGTAGGAGCGGCGGTCGCCGAACTGCGGCGCCGACTCCGCCGCCTCGCGGAACGGCCCGTAGAAGCTGCTGGCGTACTTGGCGGCGTACGCCAGGATGGGCGTCTCCTCGCACCCGCTCTCGTCCAGCGCCTCCCGGATCGCCGCCACCCGCCCGTCCATCATGTCCGAGGGGGCCACGACGTCCGCGCCCGCCTCGGCGTGGGAGAGGGCGGTCCGGGCCAAGAGATCCAGCGTGGGGTCGTTCTTGATCCGCCCGCGCTCCACCACACCGCAGTGGCCGTGGCTGGTGTACTCGCACAGGCAGACGTCCGTGATGACCACCAGGTCCGACACGGAATCCTTGATGGCCCGGATCGCCTGCTGGACGATCCCGTCCCGCGCGTACGCCTCGGAGCCGACGGCGTCCTTGCTGGCGGGCAGGCCGAAGAGGAGCACCGCCGGGACCCCCAGGGCGGCCGTCTCCTTGACCTCCCGCACCAGCTCGTCCACGGAGAGCTGGAAATTGCCCGGCATGGAGGCGATCTCGCGGCGCACCCCGCGGCCGTGCGTGACGAAGAACGGCATCACGAAATCGTCCACGGAGAGCCGCGTCTCGCGGACCATGCGGCGGATCGTCTCGGACTCCCGCAGGCGTCGCGGGCGGTAGATCGGATAGTGCATCGTCCACTCCGTTGCGGAATGGAACGTAATCGACCTCGACAACCGGCCGGCGCGGAGCATCCTCGTACGGGTGCCACTGTCGTTACCCGTCGTCGGCTTGACCGCCTCGTCAGAACGCCGGCGGAATGAAGTCCTTGTGCGGCACCGCCTCCGTCGCCCTCGTGGGGCGGCCCGGGACAGCAGCCCTCGACGTTGACCAGTTCCCGCGGGGCGCGCGGGTCGGGCTGGTACGTGCAGAACGGCTCCTCGTCCAGGTAGTTCCCCGTCGCCCCCAGGGCCCGTGCCCGGCACCCCCCGCAGAGCAGCCGGTACTCGCAGATGCCGCAGCGCCCCTGCAGCAGGTTGGCGTCCCGGATGCTCTTGAAGAGGGCCGACTCCCGGTAGATCTCCGTCAGGGGCGCCTGCCGGACGTTGCCCGCCAGGAGCGGCAGGTAGCCGCAGCCGCCCACCTCGCCGATGTGCGACACGAAGCAGAAGCCGACGCCCGCCATGCAGCCCCGGCTGAAGCCGTGCGCCGGAGACGGCGCGGGCCGCTGCGCCGTCGGCGCGCCGACGGCGCTCCTGCACCTGGACCCGCTTGTAGTGCGGGCGCGCAGGTCATCTTCACCTGGATGGGGGCGGTCTGCGAGGCCTCGTAGACGAAGTGCAGGGTCTCCTCGTACTCCTCGGGCGTGATCTCCATCTGGACCTTGCCGCGCCCGGTGGGCACCAGCATGAAGACGTCCCAGGTCGCGGCCCCCAGGTCCACCGCCAGGCGCAGCATGTCCGCCAGGTCGTGCCGGTTGTGCCGGGTCACCGTGGTGTTGACCTGGAACGGCAGTCCCCCCTCCCGGGCGTAGGCCAGGGAGGCGGTGGCCTGCTCGAAGGCGCCCGGCACCTGCCGGAAGCCGTCGTGCAGCGCCGGCGTGCTCCCGTCCAGGCTGACGAGATCCGCTGGACGCCCACCCGCTTCAGTTCCGCCACGCTGGCCGGGGTCACCTGCGTCCCGCTGGGCGACATCACCACCCGGAGGCCGGCCTGGCTGGCCCGCGCGGCGACGGTGAAGATGTCCGGGCGTTTCAGCGGATCGCCCCCGGTCAGGATCAGGATCACGGGCGGCCGGAAGGTGGCGATATTGTCGACGAAGCGGAAGGCTTCGTCGGTGGACAGTTGGCGCGGATCGGCGGGCGGTTGCGCCACCGCACGGCAATGGAGACACGCCAGGTCGCAGGCCCGCGTAACCTCCCAGGCGACCAAGCGCGGCGCTTGGGTGGCGTCGTAAAACATGTTGGGTTCCTCCCCTCCCCGGATCCGCGGCAAGGGCGCTATTCTACGGAGTCCCGAGGGGATCGGTCAACTCCTATATCGGGATAGGTGTGTGCGCGGGCGGCGATTCCTCACCGCGGGCGAGACTCATCGCGTGACGGGCGTCGTGGGTACTTTCAGATCGAAGAGCACACTGACGCTGTTCTGGTTGGGCTGCCCGGTTCCCTGGTTGAGGTGGTTGTACGTCAGACGGACTTCCCAGCAACACGTGCTGTAGCGGATGCCCACCGTGTTCTCCCAGAGGGTGCTGGTTCGAAGTCGTAGCGCGTCAGCAGGTCGAGGGTGAGATTCTTGGTCACCTTCCAGAGGAGCCTGGCCACGATCCCGTCCACTTGCTGATCCCGGACATAGGACTGGCCGACCTCCAGCGTGATGTCGTCCCGGAACTGCAGCGCGACCCCGGTGTTGATCGCCTCCGTCGTCCCGCGCTGCACGTCGACGGCCACGGTCCCGTACACACCCACCGCCGGCAGTCGGGCGGACCGCCGCCTGGAACACCAGGTTGGACAGGCGGCGCTCCGTCGCGCGGCTGAACCCGTTCGTCAGCGACTGCGACATCCGTCACCGCCTGGTCCACCCGCTCCGGCGTCAGCGCCTCCAGGTACAGGTTCGAGAACTCCCGGGTCCTGGGCTGCAGATTCACGCTCTGGGCGACCGACAGGCTGGCCACCTCGTAGGTCCGGACGGCTCCGCCGGCGGCCTGGGTGCGCCCCATCAGCCGGTTGGCCAGCCGATACGTCACCCGATTCTGCGGGCTGACGAAGTCCACCGGATCGAACTGCAGCAGCGAGTGCTGGTCCACCCACGGCACGTACTGGTACTGCACGCTCGGCTCCACGACGTGGGTCAGACGTGCGAACCCGAAGCCCGGGTCCTCGAATCGGCGCAGGAAGGTACTGCCGAACCGCTGTCCCAGATCCACCAGGAACCGGTTGGTGCCGCCCCCCCCGGATCGCCGCCTCTGTATAGGCCGTCTCGCGCAGTCCCACGCTGGTCGCTGGCGGTCGAGCCAGGGGAACGGCGCGAGGGGAAGGTGGAGCGCCGGACGGAGGTCGAACCGGCCCGTGTTTTCGACGGCGCTTTGCTCAAAATAGACGACGGAGGTTTCCCCTTCCGCCACCACCGGCAGACTGCCGAAGAGGGGGGCGGGAAGCCACTGAAACCGCACTTCGGGGAGGCGCGACAGCCGCTTCGGGCCGACCCCGGTCAGATCCTCCGTCACCTCCACCAACCCGAGGAGCATGTACTGTGACGTCGTCTGCGTGACGAAGATGTTGGAGTCGACGGCGGCCTGCGTGCGGTCCGTCACCGAGGAGTCCACGAAGGAGCGATACAATTGCTGATCGCTCTGGTAGCGGGCATCCGCCTTGAACGTCCAGGTCGGGGTCAGGACCTGGTCGTGGAGCCAGTGGATCTCGCCGCGATTCGGGGGCGCGGTGCCGGGCTCGAGATCGTGCAGATAACGCGCGTTCAACTCGCCCCGGGAGCGCTCTCCCAGGACGTACCGGTACTGCCCGTCGATCTCGAACCCTCGCTTGGTGCGGTAGATAGGCGTGAAGGTGGCGTCCTGCGATCGGGAAATCGCCCAGAAGAAAGGCTGCCTGATCGTGAAGCCGTCCTGGTTTCCGTAACCGACCCGCGGAATGAGGAACCCGGTCCGCCGCGGACCGATGGGCAGCGCAGCGACGGGGGAGTAAAAGGCGGGGATACCCTTGACCCAGAAGGAGGTGTCGCGGGACGTGATCAATTCGTCCTGGTACACGGTCGCCTCGCCGGTCCGGAACTCCCAATCCGGGGTCTCCGACTCGGGCTGGCAGGCGCGACAACCCGTGAAGCGCCCGTCTCGCACAAAGTACTGCCGCTCCCCTTCCCGGCGGATCTCCACCCCGCTGAAGCTCACGCCGGTGTCCAGGAACCCGCGCCCGTTGGTGATGACGCCCAGGTTGGTCCGGTAGTTGTACTCGATCCGGTCGCCCTCCAGGCGATTCATCCCCTCCATCAGGATCACTCCGCCCGTGGCGACCAGGATCTGATCGTCGAGGTCCACGGTGACCTCGTCGGCGAACAGCGAGCGCGGGCCGCAGACCGATGCGGACCTTCCCGGTCGCCACGATCTTCCGCTCGCCCTCGGCGTACTCGATCCGGTCGGCGTCCACATCCACGTTCTCTCGCAACCGCTCCAGGCGCTCCACGTCCCGCGAGAGATCGCTGGCCGCCTCGCAGGCGACCGCCAGGCAGAGGCCGAGGAGAAGTGCGACGACAACGGCTGGCACGAATCGCATTCAGACCCCATGGGGAGGAGCAGGCGGAACCGAAGCGATCCGCTTATATCAGAGGCGCCGAGAGGCAGGCAAGGGAGAAGTCGCCGATGCGGTATACGCGGCGTTAGCGACGCCGATAACGGGAACCGTCAAAAAAGATCGGGTGCGCAGATCGCGACAGTGCTCTGGAAATCAACAGATTGCGGCGCAACCGGCGACAACCCGAGTCAAGCCGACGCGACCCATTCCTCTTTGAAGAGTCGCTCCCACGCTACACGAATGTGCGCCGGTTGAAACATCCGACGCTTCCGATCATTCCGCGCGACCACGAACCGAATGGCGGAGTTTTCGTCCATGGCGGGATTCTCGGTGGCTGAAGGCTGACAGTGAGGCCGTTCCTATATCAGCGCGGACTCCAGCACGATGCCGCGGTCGAGCATCTTCACGGCGGCGCGGAGCGTGGCGCGGAGGTCGTCGGGAAGCTCGGGGCTCTCGGCGAGCTGGCGGCAGAGGTCGATGAGGCGGCGGAAGGCGCGGATGAGATCCCCCTCGTGGCCGCCGAAGTGGTCGCGGATGAGTCGGATCCAGTCCTCCTCGCCCGCCGCCCACTCGTAGGTGGCGGCCAGGTAGGTGGTGTGCATCGAGACCGGCCGGAAGACGCGCCGGCTCTGCTGGACGCGGTCCACCTCGGCCGCCAGCGACTCCAGCGCCTGCACGCGCCGGCGGAGATGCGGCAGCCGCTTCAGGAGCTGCCGGGCGAAGAGCGTCTCGGTCTCCCGCGGCTCCTCCACCACGACAGGCCAGGAGCGCCGCCGTCTCGGCCGGCGGCAGACCGTCCAGGAGGCCCGAGAAGGCCACCCGGGCCACCAGGAGCTCGTTGTCGTGGCGGAGCGACGCGATCAGACGGCCCATCGGGCATGAGCGTCGCGCCGTCCAGGCAGCCGAAGTGGCGCAGCACCTCCACCACCCGCAGGACACTGGTCCCAGTAGGATTCCCGCAGATCCCGCAGGCTCCGGCCCCGCTCCTCCAGCGCCTGCCGGACCCGGTCGGACCGCTTGAGCTGGCGCTCCTGCGCTGCCGCGGTGCGGGCAGCGGTGGCAGGGAACCTGGGAGAGCTCCAGCGCCATCGCCTCCAGCCGCTGCCGGGCCTCGTGGAGCCCTTCCGACCAGGGCGCGCCGCCGCCGCCCGCCCGGCGGCGCCTTCCCCTTCCCCCCCAGGCCCAGCCGCCGCACCCGCTCCCGCTCCGCCTCCAGGGCCGCGCGCTGCTCCCGGTAGCGCAGCAGGTCCACCAGCGTGCAGCAGGGCGATTCGATGCCGTCCGCCGCGGCCAGCGCGCGTCAGCAGCTCCGCCCGCTCCGCCTCCAGGCGCACCATCTGCCGGCGGTTCTGGAACTGGCCGAAGCTGGACTCGATGACCCGGCGGACGGCGGCCGGCTCGCGGTACAGGTCCACCAGCAGGGCGGCCGAGCTGTAGCCCACGCGGAACTGGCTCTGGATCGGCTCGGGCGCGCCGCGCGAGCAGCTGGCGCGTGTCGTCCTCCGCCTCGGGGCTGTCGAGGGCGATCAGGCACTTCCCCTCGGGGTCGATCCCGCGGCGGCCGGCGCGGCCCGCCATCTGCGTCAGCTCGTTCAGGCGTGAGCCGGCGGAAGCCGGCCTCGCTCCGCTTCCGGACCCCCTGGATCACCACGCTCCGGGCCGGCATGTGGATGCCCAGGCTCATGGTCTCGGTGGCGAAGACCACCTTGACCAGTCCGCGCTCGAAGAGGACCTCGGTCAGGCGCTTCAGGGCCGGCAGGATCCCGGCGTGGTGCATCCCCGCGCCGCGGCGCAGCCCGTCGAAGAGGAGCGCGTTCACCTCGGTCTCGGCCACGATGCTCGGGTAATCCCGCAGCGTGTTGGCGATGGCCTCGTCCACCTCGGCGCGCCGCTCCGGCGCCAAGAGCGAGTCGCCGTCCTCCAGGATAGCGTCGCAGTGCGCGCTCGCACCCCGCCCGGCTGAAGATGAAGTAGATGGCCGGGAGCCACCGCCGCTCGCGGAGCTGCGGGACGACCCGGTTCGGGCTGGCGGGCCGGCGGCGCTCCCAGTGCCGGCGGAAGGCGTCCCGGTCGCGGCCCGGCCCGCGGGGGCGCATCCGCAGCCGGGGCGCGGGCGCCGCCGCGCGATGCGGGCGCGTCCAGCGTCGCGATCTCGCCGTCCGGGTGGCAGAGGAGGTACTGCAGCGGGACCGGCCGCACCGTGTGGACGATGGGATGGATGGGCCGGTGCACCTCGCCGATCCAGGCGGCGATCTCGTGCAGGTTGCTGACCGTCGCCGAGAGCCCCACCAGTTGGGTCGTCGGCGGCGCGTTGATGACGATCTCTTCCCAGACGGTGCCCGCGCCCCTCGTCGCCCAGGTAGTGGCACTCATCCAGGACCGCCGTGGCGATGTCCTGCGGCCGCTCGGTGAACAGCAGGTTCCGCAGGATCTCGGTGGTCATGACCAGGATGGGGGCGCCGGGGTTGACCTTCACGTCCCCGGTGAGGATGCCCACCAGGTCGCCGCCGTACTGGCGGATGAAGTCGCTGTATTTCTGGTTGCTCAGGGCCTTGAGGGGGGTCGTGTAGATGATCCGGCGCTGGGCGGCCAGGGCCCGGTAGATCGCGAACTCGGCGATCAGCGTCTTCCCGGCGCCCGTGGGGGCCGACACCAGGACCGACTCCCCGCTCAAGACCCAGCGGATCGCCTGCTCCTGGAACGGGTCCAGGGCGAAAGGATAGCGCTGGCGGAAGGCCTCGAGCAGGGCCTGGTCTTCGGGGGTCGGCGGTCTGGGGGAAAGTGCCTCGGGACTCGACGGGTTCACGGGCGTGCTGGCCTCCTGGCCCGGGCACCGGGACGGGCTTCGGCATCCGGTTCGGGCGTGTCACTCACTCGGAGGCCAGACGGTAGCGTTTGCGGTACTCCCAGGGCGGTTCGGGTTCCGGCAGGCCCCACAGGCCGTACTTCCCCACCCGGGCCTGGCGCTCCGCGACCTCCAGTGCGGCCCGGACGTTCGTCGCGGTGAGGGACGGAGCCACCCACGCCAGCCCTTCCTTGACCAGCGTGAGATTCACGTTGATCTCTCCCAGCCACACCACCGCCAGGAGGCGCCCCGCGCGGTCTTTCCCGTAGGTGTCGAGGCGCACCTGTTTTTCCAGGAGCAGGTTGCGCGCGTAACTCTCCGCCTGCATGCCGAACGGCTGCCCCTCCAATGCGCCGCCGGTCGAGCCTGCCCGCGGGGGCTCGGGCAGGTCCACGCCGAGCAGGCGGACCTGAAGCGGGCCCTGGTCCGGCGAGACCACCACCAGGTGGGTGCCCGTCGACATGGTGCGCACCGTCCCCCACAGGCGCTGCGCCGTCCCCTCCCCCCCGCGGGCGGCGGTGGGAACGAGCCACATCAGGGCCAGAAGAGCTCCCAGGGCAAGGCCGGCTGCGGCCCCGGCTGTTCGCCGTCTCACGATCGCAGGGAACAGGCACACGTGCACCGAAACGCTCCACACCCTCCGCCAGCGCCGCAGATGCGCGGGTCGGCGGGACGGGGTGTCTTCGCGGCTCCGACGAGCCGGCCTCTCGTCCCGTAGTCAAGATGTCCGGGGCCCGCCTGCGCTGGCCGCCGCGACGGAAGGCTACTCAATGCCATCCCGCATGTCAACGCCCATTACGCCTCCGGATCGGCCCCGTCCCGGACCGCCAGCGCCCGGGGCGCCTGGGCGATCGGCTCCAGTCCCTGAATCGGCCTCCCGCTCCCCGGATCGAGCTCCGCGAACCGGCGGGCGGACGGCAAGACCCGCGTTTCCAGCGAGCCGACCGCTTTGTTGTACGCCTCGACCGATTTCTCCAGGGCCCGGCCGACCCCAGCGAAGTGCTCGACGAGCACGCTCAGCCGCTCGTGGACCTGGCGACCCAGCTCGCTGATCCGCTGGGCGTTCTCCGCGATCTGCTCCTGGCGCCACCCGTAGGCCGCCGTGAGGAGCAGCCCGATGAAGGTCGTCGGCGTGGCGATCAGCACCTGGCTCGACAGCGCATCCTGCAAGAGGTCCGGATCCCGCTCCGCCGCGGCCGCCAAGAAGACCTCGCCCGGGATGAACAGGACGACGAAGTCCGGCGCCTGGGGGAACTGATTCCAGTATTCTTTAGACGCCAGCCGCTTCACGTGCATTCGAACCTGCTGGGCGTGGCGCACGAGAGCCGCTTCGCGCAGTTCGGGGGTGGAGGCCTCCAGCGAATCCAGATAGGCGTTCAGCGCCACCTTGGCATCCACCACGATGTCGCGCTGGCCGGGAAGGTGCACGATCATGTCCGGCCGCAGCCGGCCGCCCTCGGTCTGAACGCTCGCCTGCTCGTCGAAGTCGCAATACTTCGTCATGCCGGCCAGCTCGGCGGTCTTGCGGAGCGCGATCTCTCCCCAGCGACCCCGGACCTGCGGCGCCCGCAGGGCGTTCACCAGATTCGCCGTCTCGCGCTGCAGCGCCGTCTGCGCCAGGGCGACCTCGCCGAGCTGCCGGCCGACGCCGGAAATCTCTCGCAGCCGCTTCTCCTCCAGCGCCCGGGCCTCCTGCTGGTAGGCCTCCAGGGCCTGCTGCAGCGGCTGGACGAGCGTTTCGACCGCCGTCTTGCGGGCCTCCAGCTCGCCCGCCGCGGCCTGGGTGAGCGCCTTGAACCGCTCCTCCGCCAGGCGGAGAAAATCCTCGTTGCTGCTCTTCAGCGCGTCGGCGGCCAGCGCACGGAAGGCCTCCGTCAGGCGCGTCTTGGCCTCTTCCAGGAGGCGCTTCTGCTCCTCCAGGCTGGCCCGGATCTCGCTGGCCCGCGCCTCGGCATCCGCTTTCTGGGCGGTGATGGTGCGCAGATCGGTCTGCAGGCGGTCGATCTCCCGCCGACTGCCCTCTAGCTGCTCCCGGATCGCGGCGCCGCCCCCTTCCTGCGTTGCCAGGCGATTCTCCACCTCCCGGACGCGGGCGGCGTGTTCCGCGCGGCTCCGACTCGTCGCCCAGAGCCATCCCGCCGTGCCGCCGACCACGGCGCCGACGACCAGCAGAAGAATCTCGCCCATCCGAAAGGCCTCCCCGCCTGCATGGTACCGCTCCGTCCTCGCCGCGGCGGACAGACTATACCACGTCCCTGGCGATTCCCAATGGCCAATGAGCCCGCACATCGGTCATTGAGGTTGCCCCCTCGTCCTAACCCGCGTAACCTACCAGGATCTGAAAAACACGCTTTCACTCAGGCTGCTCAAAAAGGCCCAGATGCAAGGCGGCGGGCCGACGGCCGAGCGAGGCGTACTGGAGGTACGCCGCAGCGAGTCCCGAGGCGAGCGGGGTACCAAGCCGAAGGCTGGGTCACCGCAGATGGGCCTTTTTCAGCAGCCTGTGAGGGCCGAAGAGCGCCCTCCGCCACCAGGACAGGAGTCTCGCCATGACCCGTCTCAGCATCTTGGATCAGTCCCCCATCCGGAGCGGCGGTACGCCGGCCCAAGCCCTGCAGGAAACCCTGGAGCTCGCCCGGATCGCGGACCGGCTCGGCTACCACCGGTACTGGCTGGCCGAGCATCACGCCACGCCGGCTCTGGCCGGTTCCAGCCCGGAGATCTTGATCGGCCAAGTGGCGGCGCGCACCGCCCGGATCCGCGTGGGTTCGGGCGGCGTGATGTTGAGCCACTACAGCCCCCTCAAGGTGGCCGAGAATTTTCGGATGCTGGAGGCCCTGTTCCCTGGCCGGATCGACCTGGGGATCGGCCGAGCCCCGGGCAGCGACCCGCGGACCGCGGCGGCCCTGGCGCCGGAGACCGCCGCCCTGGCGGTGGAGCAGTTCCCGAGAAAGGTCGCTGACCTGATCGGCTTTCTCCGGAACGATCTCCCGCCCGACCACCCGTGTGCCGGGATCACCGCGATGCCTGCCGGGCCCGGCGCGCCGCCTGTGTGGCTCCTGGGCTCCAGCGACCAGAGCGCCGCGCTGGCGGCCACCTACGGGACGGCCTTCTCCTTCGCGCACTTCATCAACAGCCGCGAGGCGGATGCCGTGATCCGTGCCTACGCGCATCATTTCCGGCCGTCGGCCTTCCTCGCCGCGCCGGAAGCCAATCTGGGGGTCTTCGTCGTGTGTGCCGACACGGACGCCGAGGCCGCGCGGCTGGCCAGGAGCCGCGACCTCTTCCTGGTGCGGCTCTACACCGGCCGGTCCGGTCCGTATCCGACCGTCGAGGAGGCCGAGGCGTACCCGTACACGCCGCAGGAGCAGGTGATCCTGCGGGATGTCCGTCTGCGGAGCATCGTGGGCACCCCCGAGCAGGTGCGCCGTCGGCTGGAGGAGCTGGGAGAGCGCTGCGGTGTGAGCGAGTTCGTGGTCCTGACGATCACGCACGACTTCAAGGCCCGGCTCCGCTCCTATGAGCTCCTGGCCCAGGCCTTCGGTTTGCCCGGCGGCGGCGAGGCGTGACGCCGCGGGAGGAAACCGCACCCGCGGGTCACGCCCCGGGACCGACGAGGTCCGGCGTGAGGATCCAGTTCAGCGCCCAGCCCCGGTCGGTGCGTTCCAGCCGCGCGATGGCGGCTGTCCGGAACCGGACGATCTCGCGATGGGCGTCCCCCACCAGCAGCAAGGACGCCAGCCGCGCGAGGTGCGGGAGATGGCCGACCAGCATCAGCGGCTCCGTGGCGTTCTCCGCAGCATCCTGCGCCCGGCCCGGGTCGGCCGAGGGTGCGAGATACTCCACCTCGTGAACGCCCCGCACGGGCGCCAGGTGGGCGGCGAGGATCTCCGCCGTCTGCTTGGCGCGCAGCTTGGTCGAATGCCGGATCTCCGCGACCTGCACCTTGATCGCCGCCGCGTGTCGGGCGACGTGAGTGATGTCTTCCCGTCCCCGTTCGCCAAGCGGCTGTGTCGGCTCCACCAGCTCCGAGATGGCCTCGCCATGGCGGACCAGGAAGATCTCCATGCCCTCTCCTTGGGTGACGCCCGCGCAGCGCTCCACAACCGTTCGCATCCGGTGGGCGGCGTGCGGTCATGGCGAGGCGGACCGGCGGCTAGCCGAGACGGAGGTGACGGCCGAAATGGTCCAGCGTCCGCCGCCAGGCGTCGTTGGCCGCCTCCTTCTGGTACGCCTCCGGCCGCGTGTCGTTGAAGAAGGCGTGGCCGGCGCCGGGATAGACCACCACCTCGGCCTCGCGTCCACGCTTTCGTTGGTTCGCGGCGAAGGCCTGGGCATCCGGCACGGAGAAGTATTCCTCCTTTTCGCCGAAAAAGAGGATGCCGGGCGCCGTGATGCTCTCGACGGGCGCCGCCCCCGCTGGCGGGAATCCATAGAACGCGACGTAGGCATCCACACCGGGCTGCGTGGCGGCGATGACGGTGAGCGCCCCGCCCATGCAGAACCCGGTGACGCCGACCCGTGTGGCCCCCTCGACCTCGCGCAGGTACTTCACGGCCCCGGCGATCTCCTGGGCCGCCCGTCCCCAGTCGAGGCCCTTCATGAGGTGCTCCGCCTCCGCCGCCTCCAGCGTGCTCTTCCCGTGATACAGGTCCGGCGCCAGAGCCAGATAGCCCTGCGCCGCGAACCGGCCGGCCACGTCCTCGATATGCGGGACCAGCCCCCACCACTCCTGAAGCACGATGACCGCCGGCACCCCCTTGCCCGGCCGCGCCAGATGCCCCTTTGCCTGTCCCGCCTCGGATGCAAACGTCACGGTCGTCGTCATCGGCATAGCGCCCCCCCAGTGTTTGTGATGGCCGGCACACTCATCTCGATATCCTGCGTCAGGGCTCCGGCATGGCGTCCACTTCAAACCGCTCGATGCCGTCCATGCTCGGTATCATGGCAAACAAGCGGGCGTCAAGGCGAAAAGTCAACCAGCGGGTCGCCCGGCCAAACGGTCATTACCGGGTAGAAATTTCTTCCTCGTAAACCGGAGTCGGTAACCCGTGAAGACGATACGATCGGGGCTGTCGGTTGTTGCGCTCTGCATTTTCCGGGTGTTCCGGTTCGAGGGACGGTCCTTCCCGCTCAAAACCGACCGGTTGGTCCAGTGGCACCACAGTTGCTCATTTCAAGTGGCGGGACGCCGCATCGTCACGTGACGGCGCCTCTTTCTTTTTCGGAGGAGGGAGGATATATGAATATTTCCCGACGTGATTTCTTGCGATTGTGCACCGCTTCGTCTGCAGCGCTCGCGCTGAGCCCGCTCGACATCTTCCGCCTGGAGCAGGCTCTCGCGAATCCGGCCGGGCCGTCCGTGCTGTGGCTGCAGGGAGCCGGCTGCACGGGGTGCTCGGTGTCGTTGCTGAACCGCGTCGCGCCAACGGCGCCGACGACGGCCGCCGACCTCCTCATCAACACGATCAATCTCGCCTATCACCCGAACCTCATGGCCGCCGCGGGCGATACCGCCGTTGCCGTCGCGCGTGAGGTCTACAACGCGGGCGGCTATGTTCTCGCCGTGGAAGGCGGCATCCCGACGGCGTTCGGCGGGAACGCATGCTTGGCGTGGGCCGAGAACGGACATGATGTGACCTTCGCCGACGTGGTGACCAGCCTGTCCAGCCGTGCGGCGGCCGTCCTGTCGGTCGGCACCTGTGCCGCTTGGGGGGGCATCTCCGCCGCCTATCCCAACCCGACCGGCGTGAAGGGCGTCTCGACCGTGCTTGGGAAGGCGACCGTGAACATCCCCGGCTGCCCGCCGCACCCGGACTGGATGGTCTGGACGATCGCGAAGCTCCTGACCGGCTCTCTAGGCAGCCTGGACGAGTACGGCCGGCCCAGGGGCCTTTTTTCCAAGAAGGTGCACGACAGCTGTCCTCGGAAGGACAAGGGAGAGACCAAGACGTACGGCGTGGACGGCAGATGTATGAAGGAACTGGGGTGCAAGGGTCCGGACACCAAGGCCAACTGCCCCACGCTCCAATGGAACAACGGAGTGAATTGGTGCGTGGACGCCAATAGCCTGTGCATCGGGTGTACGAACCCAACCTTCCCCGCCCAATCGCTGAGGAAAAAAGAGGAGGCGCCGTAATGCCGACAGTCATCAGCATTGATCCTGTGACGAGACTGGAAGGCCACCTGAAGATCGAAGCGACCGTGGACTATGTGCAGGGCGTGCAACAGGTGGTGGATGCCCACGCCGTCGGAACGATGTTTCGCGGCCTGGAGACCATCCTGATGAATCGCAATCCTCAGGACGCCCCGGACATCACCCAGCGAATCTGCGGGGTGTGCCCCGTCTCCCACGGCATGGCGGCGTCGACAGCGCTGGACAAGGCGGCCAACGTCGCGGTCCCCGATAACGCCCGCATCATGCGGAATCTCGTCCTCGGGTCCAACTTCATCCAGTCGCACATCCTGCATTTCTACCACCTCGCCCTTCAGGATTTCGTCGAGGGGCCGGACATGGCGCCCTGGCAGCCGAGCTGGCACGTGGACAAGCGGATCAGCCGGCGCGCGACTCCGAGACGCTCGTGAGCCACTACGTGACCGCGCTGGACATGAGGCGCAAGGCGCACGAGATGGGCGCGCTCTTCGGCGGGCGGTTGCCGCATCCGCCCGCGTTCGTGCCCGGGGGCTTCACGACGACTCCCCGGGCCGATCGGATCACGAAGTTTCGGTCGTACATCGGCGAGCTCGTCGCGTTCATCGACGGGACCTATCTGCCGGACGTGGACACGCTCGAGCACTACTACGGCAGTTACGCCACGATCGGCCGGGGGACGGGCAACCTCCTCGCCTACGGCGTCTTCGACCTCGACAACACCGGGCAGAAGAAGCTCCTGAAATCCGGGCGCACGGCAGAGGGCTCGAAAGCCGTGCAGGCGCTGGACATCAACGCGATCACCGAACAGGTAAGCTATTCCTGGTACGACAACCGGACGAACAATCTCAAGCCGGCCGCCGGTGCGACGACCCCGCAGTATCCGAAGAACGGCGCCTATTCCTGGCTCAAGGCGCCCCGGTACAACGGCGCGGCGTATGAGGCGGGCCCGCTGGCGCGGATGTGGGTCAACGGCGATTACCAATACGGCATCTCTGTGATGGATCGCCACCATGCCCGCGCTCGCGAAGCCCAGAAGGTTGCCTATGCGCTCAGGGACTGGGTCGGCCAATTGAACACCGGGGGTGCTGTGCATCGACGGTATGCGACGCCCTCCACCGCCACCTCCGTCGGTCTCACGGAGGCGCCGCGTGGAGCGCTGGGTCACTGGCTCCGGATCGCCAACGGGAAGATCGCCAACTACCAAGTCGTCACCCCGACCTGCTGGAACGCCTCGCCGCGCGACGCGTCGGGAAGGCGTGGCCCCATCGAGGAGGCGCTGATCGGCACGCCTGTGATCGATATCGTCCAGCCGATCGAAGTCCTGCGCGTCATCCACTCCTTCGACCCGTGTCTGTCTTGCGCCGTACACGTCATGCGGCCGGCCGAGGGGGCAAAGGTTTTTCGACTCGGCCACTATAATGCCTAACGACGGCCATCCGCCCGAGCACGCCGCCCGCCCCGCGTCCATCACGCGCGGCGGGCGGCAACGGCCGCGCGTCCTCATCGCGGGCCTCGGCAACCTGCTCTTGAAGGACGACGGTGTCGGCGTGCACGCCGTGCGGGCACTTCAGCATGGGGTGCCCCGCGGCGTGCGCGCCGTCGAGATCGGCACGGCCGTCCTTGACGCCCTGCACCTCGTGGAGTGGGCCGATCGGATCCTGGCCATCGACGCCATGCAGGCCGGGGGCGATCCTGGCACCATCTACCGATTCGGCGTGGAGGACGTCGCTGATCGGACGGTTAAGGCCTCCCTCCACGAGGTGGCCCTCGTGGCCGCTCTCCGGTTTCTGACGAACGGCCACCGGCCCGAGATCACCGTGCTCGGCGTGGAACCGGAGACGATCGCCGCCGGTCTGGAGCTCTCCCCGAGCGTCCAGGCCGCGTTGCCTCGGCTCGTTGCGGCCGTCCAAGAGATCGTGGCGAGCTGGCGCGCCTGACGGAAGCCGTGCGGGTCTCGGCCCGCCTTCCGCGCGAGATGAGCGTCGGGCCTCCCGCTTCCCCTGCATACCAGCTCCCCTCGGTGCCGCCTCTCTTCCGCCCCTTCCGATTTGACGAATCCGCCTGCATGTGCCACCCTATCGCGGCACCGAGCGAAACCAAGCGGCGCACGGACGGCCTGGCGAACGGGCCGGGCATCCGGGCGCGGACGGATAGGCGGAGGTCTGGATGCTGATCGTCATGGAGCACAAGGCAACGCAGGAGCAAGTCGGCGCGGTGCTCGACGCGGTGCGGCGGCTCGGGTACACGCCCCAGCCCATCCCGGGCGAGAATCGGGTCGCCATCGGGGTGCTCGGCAATCAGGGGTACGTGGACGAAGAGCCGTTCCGCGATCTGCCGGGCATCCAGGAGCTGATCCACGTCACCAAGCCCTACAAGCTGGTGAGCCGGGACTTTCACCCGGCCGACTCGGTGGTCCGCGTGGGCGGGGTCAACCGTGGGCTGGGGCCTGAACCCGGTCGTGATCGCCGGTCCCTGCACCGTGGAAAGCCGGGAGCAGGCGTTGACGACCGCCCGGGCGGTGAAGGCCGCTGGCGCGGGGATCCTGCGGGGCGGGGCTTTCAAACCGCGGACCGGGCCCCACACCTTTCAGGGGCTGGGATACGAGGGGCTGGAATACCTGGTGGAGGCGGGGCGGGCGACCGGGCTGCCCATCGTCACCGAGGTCATGCGCATCGATCAGCTCGAGCCGGTCGCCGCCGTCGCCGACTGCCTGCAGGTCGGCGCCCGCAACATGCAGAACTTCGACCTCCTCAAAGAGCTCGGCCACATCGGGAAGCCGGTTCTCCTGAAGCGGGGCATGAGCGCCACGCTGGAGGAGTTCCTGGCCGCGGCCGAGTACATCCTTCTGGAGGGAAACGACCAGGTCATTCTCTGCGAGCGGGGCATCCGCACCTTCGAGCGGGCGCTCCGCAACACCCTGGACCTGGGCGTCGTCCCCTTTCTCCGCCAGGTGACGCACCTGCCGGTGATCGTGGACCCCAGCCACGCGCTGGGGCGTCGCGATCTGGTGACCCCCATGGCCAAGGCGGCGCTTCGTGGTCGGCGCCGCCGGCGTCATGGTGGAAGTGCACCCCGACCCGGCCCATGCCCTCTGCGACGGCCCCCAGTCGCTCGACCCCGCCGGCTTCGCGCAGCTCATGAGAGAGCTTCGCGTCGACCCGCGGGATCGCCGCATCCGGCGCCTGAGTGGGTTGCCAAGAACGGCGGCGGGGTCTCGGTCGGGAACCGGGACCCCGCCGCTCTGGGTGCGAGGGTCACACCGGCTTCCCCACCATCAGTGTCCAGCCGCCGCTTCTCCGGATGGCTCCGCCAGAATGATTCGGTCTGTTAGACAATGTCCAAGCGTGCGGCGGCTGGGGGTTGACGCCGGCGGGATTCCGGCGTACGGATATGTTTATGCTCAGGACGTCGTGTATGGGCCCGATGGCGGGGTGTCTTCCTTTAACCGATTAACCGATGGAGACGGAGGAGGGTGACCATGGCGAGCACACCGGAGAATCTGAAGGAGGCGTTTGCCGGCGAGAGTCAGGCCAACCGGAAGTATCTGGCGTTCGCGAAGAAGGCCGACCAGGACGGGTTCCCGAACATCGCGCGCCTGTTCCGGACGACCGCCGAGGCCGAGACCATTCACGCCCACGGCCACCTGGAGGCCATGGGTGGGATCGGGTCGACCGCCGAGAACCTGCAGGCGGCCGTCGGCGGCGAGACGTACGAGTCCTCCCAGATGTACCCCCCCATGCTCAGCCAGGCGACCGTGGACAAGCACGCAGCGAAGCGGATGTTCGGCTACGCCGTGCGGGCCGAGGCCGTCCACGCCAAGCTCTACGCCATGGCCTCGGAGGCCGTGAAGCAGGGCAAGGACCTCACCGAGACCAAGTTCTACCTGTGTCCCGTGTGCGGGCACATCGAGCTGGGCAACCCACCGGCCTCCTGCCCCATTTGCGGCGCGCTGGAGGAGGAGTTCATCCAGGTGTAGGGAGGCGCGCAGACTCAGACCCGTGACATCGGATCGTCAGCGCAGGACACAACGCGGCCCCTCGGGTTGGGAACCCAAGGGGCCGCCCGTTTTCGGAGGAGGAAAGGTTGGTCAGCCCGTTCGTCACTCGGCCGCGGGGTGGCGAGCATGCGCCGCGCCACGCGCACTTGCCGTCGCTCGGCTACGTGGTTCGCTTGGCCCGCAGACGCTCGATGGCGGTTTGCAGGCTGACCTGCATGCGGCGTAACGCTTCGGCCAGGTCGCCGATTTCGTCCCGGCGGTTGATCGGGATCTTGGCGTTCAGCTCGCCCAGGCTGATGCGATCCGCCACATCGGACAACTGCGTCAGAGGTGTGACAATCCCGCGCGCGATGAAGAGCGCCGTCAGAACGGTCAGCAAGCCGAACGCGACCGCGGCGGCGGCGCTGATCTGGGTCATCCGTACGGCGGCACTCGTGAAGGACGGCTCCGGCGCTTGCAGCACCAGATGCCACGGCTTGTGCGATAACGGCACGGCCGCAGATTGATGCACGTACTGTTCCGTTATCCGCAGACGATTCGAAAGTCGTTGCCTGAGTCGCGCGGAACGCGCTCGCAACCTCGGGAAGCGGGAGCACGTCAACGTGATCCGTCGTGAAATTCCCGAAGCGCTTTTCCGTCACGATCGCTTTTGTGGCCTCCGGAGTCAGGGGGCCGACGGCTCGATAGAGCAGGTCCTTCACCACCCCCTCGCGATTATTTCGGCTCGCACTATGGGCGATCCGGATACCATCATTATCGAGCAGCATGGCGACTGTCCCTGGGACCGAGTGCGCCGCCGCGTGCTCGACGAAGTCCCAGATGCCATAAAGATCGAGCCGGCTGCGGACGACGGCCAGGACCTGGTTGTTGGCATCGCGTATCGGCGCGCTCATGAAGAGCGCAGGCTTGTTGGTGGTGGTTGAAATCGACGGCTCGGTGATGATTGGCGTGCCCCTCATCGCCTCCGTGAAATAGGCTCGGAATGAGACGTCGGCACCCACATCCGGGTCTGAAGAGGAGAGGACGATTCTCCCATCCCGGCAAATGGCGACGGATTGATAATTCGCCTTCGTCGCCTCCGCCTTGAGGGCCATGACGGCCATTTTCGCCGTCGTCTCTGTCGGTTTTGCCGCGTACGCGATGATCTCGGGCATCTGGCTCATGGCCAAGATGTTCTCGTGCCACATGGCGAGTTGGTGGTCAATCTCGCCTGCCACGCGCGTCCCAACGCTCAGCATGTTGATGCTGGCTTGTTGAAGCAGGGCGCGGCGAGCCGTGAGGACGGTGAAGGCCGAGATGGCCAGCAGCGGGATCTGAGACACGACAAGAAGGGCAACGGTCATTTTGGTCCGCATGCGCCACCGGCCGCCGGGCCAGGACCTCTCTCGGACTCGCGTTGCCGGCGCAGCGACGGTGGTGGTTGCGGTGGCCACAGTATGCTCCTTTCGGCGGTCATGTGTCAGGCGGCGACGCGTGCGCTCTCGTGGGGTCTTAGAGCTTACGAATCGCCTCCAGCATGACCTGTTGGAATTTGAGCCGTCTGGCGTCGTCGCGGATCATGTGGCTTAGGCGCTCGACGAGTGCCGGGATCTCGTCCCGCGGAAAGCTTTCTCGCGCCTCCCCGAGGGCCGCAATTTCATCCTCCACGGTGAGCGCGGCCAGTGGGCCGATGGCCCGTGCGAGCTCATTGGTGAGTTGATCGAAAAAGGCCTTGTTGACCGGCGGGCGGGGTGGCGCCGGACTCCCGGGGGCGAGTTGCAGGATGCCACACCGGAAGAAGGTGTCGGCCACCTGGGCCACGGCCGCCTCATCCAACGCCAGAGCCCGAGCGATCTCCGCCACGGAACGGGCGCCGTCGCACTGGGCCAGCACCCGCCAGGCTGCCGGTGTGACCGTGACCTCGCTCGACAGCTCTCGGTTGGACAATTTGAAAATCACGCCGGAGAGGTTCGCTCCCGCCATGATTCGCTCCATCCCCCTGTGCGCGCCCATCGCCGCCCCTTTGGACATCCGGGGGCCGCGCGAGCCGCCGTTCTCTGCCGAAACCCCCAGAACTCAGGCAGCCCGCACGCCTGCCCTCTGAAGGAGACTCCGGGCCAAGACGTCGAGGTGGTCCCCGCTCAGTGTGCTTCCTCGGGAGAGCGCCGCCTGTTTGAGGCCGCGCTGGAGCTCGGCGTCGCCCTCGAACGGGTTGGCCGCCACATTCAACGTCATGCGCAAGAGGGGCAAATTGGCGTCATCGCTACACACCACGGCGAGTGTGGCGTTGCCGAGGTCGCGCGCGACCACTGTCTTGCGCTCGAACACGACCTCGAGATCTCTGAAAGCGGACCGCACATGCAGCGTGCCGAAACACTGGCTGAGGGCGAGCCCGATCCGCTCGAACGTGTGGCGGTCGCTCGCGCCGGCGAGTAGCAGCCCCAGGACCACGCCGTGGTTGTCGCAGACGCAAGCCCCCTGCACGCCCGCCACACGCGCCAGTTGCTCGAACATGGCCTGGCACCGTTCTTTGAGGAGGACGAGGCGCACGCCGCTCCAGGCGAGATTGGCTTCCTGTGTAATGATGGTCACCAGTGTAGACTCCAAACAACTAAGCGCCGAACACGTCGGGAAGCGCCTCCGTCAACCCGTACTCCGCCAAACGGGCGCCGTGGCGTTTCTTCAATCCACCGACGGCCGACGACAGCCGCGCCGGCAGGTCCGTGATGGCCGGTTGACCCGCCAGCGCGCGGACGCAGAGTGCGAGACATCGGCTGAGCCCCCGGTTGAGCTCGGCTCCGGAAGCCTGCCCGTCGTAACGGATTTGTCCGTCCCGGTACTCGAACTCTGCCGCGAAGGGGTCGAGGAACGGGTAGGCGTCTGCCTGCTCGATGCTCGCCCGCTTGAAAGCGGTCACGAAGGTCCCCGGCTTCGTCGGGCTGTCCACGCTGGCCTCGACGGTCTTGAGCACCTCCTGCCAGACACCGAGCTGCTCTTGACGATCCTGTCCGCGGGGCGGCTGCGTCTCCGTCTCCTGCGCGGCGATCTGCACCCCGTGCACCGTAAAGACGGCCCCGTCGGACGCAGCGACTCGGATCAGCTCCTCCAAGACATTCGGGCCGTCGCTGATGATCCCTTGTCGGGGGAGCGTGGCCTCCAGCACGTCGCCGTCCCGCAAGAAGATCGTTGCTGTCTCGTGACGCCCGGGTAACTGGACGTCGATGAAGCCGGTATGGTGTCGCCCCTTCAGGCTGGCGAGCAGGCGATCCAGGCTGGTCAGATCGCTCGTCAGGTCCTTGTACAGGACCTGACTGTTGGCGAGGTCGGCCAAGAGTTGGGTCATTTCCGCCGAGAGCTGGAAGACGCTGATCATGCCGTCGCGCTCGCGGCTCTTGGCAAGAATTCCGTCCACGACCTTGACCCCGGCGCGGTGCCGCGCCACCACGTCTTCGATCGCGTTCAGCACGTGGCCGGCATCGAGGAGCACAACACCATCGTAGTCTCGCGCCGTGAGGCGGACGTAGCCAGAAAAGAGGTCCGTCTTCAGCTCATTGAGCATCGCGTCGAGATGCGTAAACGACGTGTTCAGATGCTCATACACCGCACGGCCCCTGGGAAAGATCATCCCCGTCTCCCGTTCAACGGCTGACAGACGACTCGTCCGCTGCTCCCTGCGGTGCGTCGGACCGCTCCCAGAGAGCAGCGGCCGCAGGAGCCGCTTGACGGGGTGAAGGGCCGCGGGCCCGTCGACCCAGCAAGCCAGATACGCGCCGTCTCTCCTCGCGATCCAGATGGTCTCGCCTGGACCGGAGACGCTGACCTCTCGGCACGCCCCGCAGCGCAGCAGCCCTCCGATGGTTTCCAGCCGCCCGGCGAGAAATGCAATCATGGCAGCCTCCGCCATGGCGGGCGCCGCCGTGGCCGCAGCCCGGACCTGACCGGTCGTGTTCGTCACGACCGTGCCGCGAAGCCCATCCGTGCCCTTCATACTCCGCAGCGTGGCTTCCAATCGCGCGTCGCGCACGGCGCGCGCTTCATCCAGCCGCCGGACCCCTTCGAGGAGCAGCGCACTCCACGGCGTCTGGACGTTTCTCACGACGGGAGCCGGCTCGTAGTCGACGCGGAAATCCCCGTCCTCCCATGTCAGCAGCTCTTGGACCGCCTCCTCGCCTGCCAAGCTGCCCACGCTGGCGAACACCAGTTCGCCGCCCGCGAAGATCAGCCTCCCCTCGCGATCGGCACGCACCAGGGAGACCTGCGCCTGCTGTCGCTCGCTGCAGTGTAGCTGCACCAGATTGAAGAGGCTCAAGTCCTTCAGCGTGCCGATGAGAGACATGCGTGAAACCTCTCTCCCAAGACGCGGTGCGCTCTGCCGGACGCCTTCACCCGGACGGACGCGACGAGACTTGTTCGCGGTCGACCCGGCACAGCGTGCGACGCCTGTGGCCGTCGGCCGGTCTCCGTCGCCCGCCGACCCACGGCATGTGGCGCCGCTGCACACAAGCCTGGTCGGGCCCTTGACGCCAACGGAGGTCGGCGTGTGATACCGCCTCAGCGCTTAGCGGTGCACGGCCGATGCCAACGGACTCCCGACCGCTTTCTCGCGCAATCTCCGCCTCCGCGGCACTGCGTGCCCTTTCATCCCCGATTCCTCCGACTTCCACTCGCGGCTGACGCCCTCTCGTGCGCCCTGCGCGTCGCGGGGACACATGGCACAATATGCGCACGATCCCCCAGTTGTTCCGTTGGGTGAATCGTGGCGTGTGACGATAGACATGCGCAGAGAGGGGTCCGGACCATGCGGCGTGGATTGCATAGCACGGCTGGTCTTCCCGATGGTGGGCAATTGCCTGTGCCATGCACTCGGCGCGTGAAAAAAGTCGGCGGGATGTGACAGAATTCTCAGCCCCTACTTACCGGGGAATTTGCCAAGGCGGGCTGGACGATCGAGTGCCTCTTGAACCCCGAAGGAGCGTTACCATGGAGAGCCAGACGAATCGGAAGTCCCTGTCGCATCTGATGAAGGACGATGCCCTCCACGCCAAGCTCTGCGCCGTGGCGCTGGCAACGCCGACCCAAGGCCACGATGTCATCGACATCAAGCTCTTTCTGTGTCCCGAGTGCGCGCACATCGAGTCGGATCGCCCTCCGGCTCCTTGCCCGATTTGCGGCACGCAGGCGGAGGAGTTCATCCCGGCGTAGGGACCGACAAGTGCCATCCTTGTTCTCGTGACCAGAACGACCCTCCGGGCGATGCGCGTAGAGGGTCGTTCTGCGTGTGGCGACGTCTCACCGCGTCCCCTATCCAAAGATCTGGTGCCATTTTGTGCGCTTGACAGAGCCAAGGAACCGGCGCTAGGGTTGAGACCATCCAACCGCAAGAATGCAATGGAAAGAGTGAGGTGAAGCGATGAGACAGGTCGTCATCTATCCGGGGGAGGACGGCTACTGGGTGGCCGAGTGCCCCAGCCTGCCGGGCTGCATAAGCCAGGGAACAACCAGAGAGGAAGCGATTGCCAATATCCGCGACGCGATTCGGCTCCACATCGCGACTCTAGAAGAGGATAAACTCCCCGTTCCCGAAGAGCGATTCGAAACCCTCGTGCTGTAGCATCCTTCGGCGGGCCAGCTTCTTCTGCGGTCTTCCGTTCCTCCTGCGACGTCCCTATCTCCGGCGCCCTTGAAACCCAAACCCCTATCAGCTATCCGCCCAGCACCAACCGATCCACACCCTCGCGTAACAGAGGACGTTGGCGTGGAGACGACTTGCTATGCCAGTGCTACTTTCATCTAGATTGACCGTGTCCCGTCAGAGCCGGCGGGAGGTTGCTTCGGCGCCAAGGTCCCCTACTGTCCTGAGTTAGAAGTTCGCCAACATATTTCAAGGCCAGAGGGGCGCCCCCAGACGCTGCGCCCGCGGGGCGGCCGGGTCCGGTCCGGAGGCCCCCGGTTTCCGCGGGCCGACCCGGAGCAAGGCCGCCCGGTTCTCGACGAGGCGCCAGGCGGCTGAGGGGTGTCCCTCTGGCCGGGACATTGTCAGCGAACTTACGATTCACCACACTACTATAAGTTCAAATGGCTCTTCGTGGAAACGAGTGGGTAATTCTACCTCGATCGGATCAGAAAACCGTTGATAGATCGTGAGGCGATGGTGTTTTCTTCCATCAAGAAACCTGGCATGATGCCCTCATGCGAAAACACCGACGCCTCCACGATGCCTATCGGTTCTCCGGGTTTCGGCCCGCCGCGACGGTCCGGGGGATCTTCGGTGACCCCAAGGCCCGCGTCCTCCGGCTCACCCGCCGGGGGAAAAAACGATCTGCGGCACGTGCGGGACAACGCACCACGCCTTCTACGACCACAAGGTCCGTCTGGTCCGGGATCTCTCCTGCGGCGACACGCGGGTGTACCTGGAGTTGCCGGTCCGACGGGTCCGGTGCCGACGGTGCGGGACGGTGAAGCGGGAGTCCCTGGCCTTCCTCGCGGACAATCCCTTCTACACGAAACGGTTCGCGTTCGCCGTGGGGCGGCGCTGCCGTGCCGCCAGCATCAAGAGCGTCGCGAAGGAACTGCGCCTGGATTGGCACACGGTCAAGGGCCTGGAGAAGCAGTACATGCGGGAGCAGCTCCGGCGGGCCGGGACGCCGGGGCCGAAGTGGCTGGGCATCGACGAGGTGTCGATCCGCAAAGGGCACACCTACCGGATCGTGGTCAGCGATCTGGCCCGCCACCGCCCCATCTGGTTCGGCGGGACCGATCGCTCGAAAGCCAGCCTGGACCGCTTCTACGAGTGGCTGAGGCCGCCGAAGAGCCACCGGATTACCTTGGTGGTGATGGACATGTGGAAGGCGTTCCGGGCGTCCACGCAGGCGCACGCGCCGCAGGCGGCCATCCTGTTCGACAAGTTCCACGTGATGCGGCACCTGGGCGAGGCCCTCGACACCGTGCGCCGCTCCGAGTACCGCCGGCTGTCGGGCCAAGACCGCACGTTCGTCAAAGGCCAGCGGTACACCCTGCTGGCCCGCCGGGCCCACCTCTCCTTGGATGGGCGGCAGGCGCTCCAGAAACTGCTGGCCGCCAACCAGCGGCTCCACACCGCGTATCTGCTCAAGGAGTCGTTCGACCAAGTGTGGGGGTATCGGCGGGCCGGGTGGGCTCGGCGCTTCTTCGACGCCTGGACGGACTCGTTGCAGGGGCAAGACCTTGCGCCCTTCGAGAAGTTCGCGGCCATGGTGGAACGCAACTGGGACGGCATCGCGGCGTACTGCCGGGCGGAGGCGAAGGTCTCCTTGGGGTTCGTGGAGGGCTTGAACACCAAGATCCGCGTCATCCAACGTCGGGCCTATGGTCTCCGAGACGAGGAGTATCTGCGCCTGAAGGTCCTTACCTGCATGTTGCCGGAGCTCTGAACGGGTCACAATCCACCCACTCGATTACGCGATGAGCCACTTGTTTAATTGATTTCAAACCGCACCATGAAAAGGGACCGGGCACCTTCGGATGCGTACTTTCCTGCAATTCCCCGATCCCGCTTTCGACTATTCGCCGTTTCTCCACGGGAGACACTCTGCCTCTGCTCACCGTCTCCCTCGACCGCCTGGTCGCCGCGGGCGGTACGCCGGCCACCCCGAATCTCCCACTCCGCGGATTCGCCGACCGCTGCCGAGTCGCGTGTCACGCTACTCGCTCCCGCCGTCGCCGTCAAGCCACCGTCGAGGCCACGAAGGAAGGCTTTCTTCCCGCGGTCCGTGTGGTAGCATGGGTCATCCGACGGAGGATCGCACGTCCCGCGCGGCATAGTACAGGAGTGGGAGATGAGCGCACCGCACACCCGGCCCTACGGATCGTGGACATCGCCGATCACCGCGGCCGAGATCGCGTCGGGTGCCATCGGCCTGAGCGAGGTCCAGCTCGACGGCGACGCCGTCTACTGGCTGGAGATGCGGCCCGCCGAGGGCGGGCGGTCCGTCGTGGTTCGACACCGACCGGACGGGACCGTCGAGGACGCCATCCCCGAGGGGTACAACGCCCGCACCCGCGTGCACGAGTATGGGGGCGGCTCCTATCTCGTCGCGGACGGGACGCTCTACTTCTCGAACTTCTCCGACCAGCGCGTGTATCGCCTTCGACCGGATGGGGCGGCGGCGCCCCTCACACCGCCGGGCGGCCTGCGGTACGCGGATTACGACTGGGACGCTCGGCGCCGAAGGATCCTGTGCGTGCGCGAGGATCACACGCACGACGGCGAGCCCCGCAACACCATCGTCGCGCTGGACCCGGAAGGCCGCGAGCCGGACCACGTCCTGGCGGCGGGCCGGGATTTCTACGCGGCCCCGCGGCTCAGCCCGGACGGCGCCTGGCTCGCCTGGCTGGAGTGGAGCCATCCCCACATGCCGTGGGATGCCGCCGAGCTGTGGGTGGCGCCGGTCGAGAGCCAACGGCACGGTCGGTCGCCCGTGGCGAATCGCCGGCGGGAGCCGCGAGTCGGCCGTCCAGCCCCGCTGGTCACCCGACGGCGCGCTCCACTTCGCGTCGGACCGCAACGATTGGTGGAACCTGTACCGATCCGCCGCGGGGCGTGTCGAGCGACTGACCGACGTCGAGGCCGAGTTTGCCGCGCCGCTCTGGGTGTTCGGGATGGCCAACTACGCCTTTGCCGCGCCGCATCGCATCCTGTGCTCCTTCACCCGCCGGGGGACCTGGGCACTCGCCAGTCTCGACACGAACACCGGGCAACTCTCGCCGATCGACCTCCCCTTCACCGACATCGCCTCGGTCCAGTGCCGCGGCTCTCAGGCGGTCTTTCTGGCCGGGTCGCCCGACGAGTCGTTGTCGGTCATCCGGCTCGACCTGGAATCCGGCCATCGCCAGATCCTGCGTCGCTCCGCCGCGCTCGGGATCGGCCCCGAGTACCTGTCGGCGCCCGAGCCCATCGAGTTCCCGACCGCGGATGGTCGAACGGCCCACGGCCTCTTCTATCCCCCCAGGAACCCGGACTTCATGGCGCCGCCGGGCGAGCGGCCCCCGCTGGTGGTGATGATCCACGGGGGGCCGACCTCCATGACCTCCACGGCCCTCCGGCTGAACATCCAGTTCTACACCAGCCGGGGGATCGCCGTCCTGGACGTGAACTACGGCGGCAGCACCGGGTACGGGCGGGCGTATCGCGAGCGGCTCTGCGGGGCGTGGGGGGTGGTGGATGTGGACGACTGCTGTTTCGGGGCGACCCATCTCGCCGCCGAGGGGCGGGTGGACGGGAGACGCCTCGCCATCCGGGGTGGGAGCGCCGGCGGCTACACCACGCTGGCCTGCCTCGCCTTTCGGAAGGTCTTCGCCGCCGGGGCCAGCCACTACGGGATCAGCGACTGCGAGATGCTGGCCCAGGACACGCACAAGTTCGAGTCGCGCTACCTGGACGCCCTGATCGGCCCCTACCCCGAGCGGCGCGACCTCTACCTCGCGCGGTCGCCGCTGCATCACCTGGAGGGCCTGGACCGGCCCGTGATCTTCTTCCAGGGTCTGGACGACAAGGTCGTCCCGCCGAATCAAGCGGAGAGGCTGTTCGACGCCCTGCGCAAACGGGGCGTCCCGACGGCCTACGTGCCCTTCGAAGGCGAACAGCACGGCTTCCGGAAGGCGGAGAACATCCGCCGGGCGCTGGAGGGGGAGCTCTATTTCTTCGCGCGGGTCTTCGGTTTCACGCCGGCCGACCCGATCCCGCCGGTGCCGATCGAGAACCTGTAGCACCGTCTGGTACGCCGTCCCGGCGGGCGGGTCGGACCAGCAGGATGCTGCACAACGCGTTTTTTGCCCAGGCTGCTCAAAAAGGCCCAGATGCAAGGCGGCGCGCCAAAGCCCGAGCGAGGCGTACTGGAAGTACGTCGCAGCGAGTGCGCGAGGCGGGCCAACGCCGCAGATGGGCCTTTTTCAGCAGCCTGTTAGATTCTCCGGTTGTCCACCACCCGCTTGGCCTTGCCCTCGAACCGCTCCAGCGTCTTCTTCTCGACCAGCTTGACCTCGAAGCTGACGCCCAGCTCCTGCGCCAGCCGCTTCTGGATCCGCTCGACCATCTCTTTCTGGCGGCGCATCTGGTCGAAGAAGATCGACTCGGCCACCTCCACGAGCACCGTCGCCTCGTCCATGGCCCCCTTCCGGTCCACGACGATCTGGTAGTGGGGCTCCGTTCCCTCGATCTCGAACAGCACCGCCTCGATCTGCGAGGGGAAGACGTTCACGCCCCGGATGATCAGCATGTCGTCGCTCCGCCCGAGGACGCGGCTCATCCGGCGGCCCGTCCGGCCGCAGGGGCAGCCGTCGGGCAGCAAGCGGGTCAAGTCCCCCGTCCGGTACCGGATCATGGGAAACGCCTCTTTGGTGAGCGTGGTGAGGACCAGTTCGCCCACGCCGCCCGGCGGCGCCGGCTGGAGCGTCTCCTGGTCCACCACCTCCACGATGAAATGGTCCTCGCTGATGTGCAGGCCGTTCCGCTCCAGGCACTCGCCCGACACGCCGGGCCCGATCACCTCGGAGAGACCGTAGTTGTCGGTCGCCACGATCCCCAGCCGGTCCTCGATCTCCTGGCGCATGGCGTCGGACCAGGGCTCCGCGCCGAAGAGTCCCCATTTCAGGGAGAGGGATGACAGGGGAATCCCCGTCTCGCGCAGCGTGTCGCCGATGAGCAGAGCATAGGACGGCGTGGAGACCAGCGCGGTCGTCTTGAAGTCCCGCATGATCTTGATCTGCCGCGCCGTGTTGCCGCTGGACGCGGGGATGACCGAGGCTCCGATCCGCTCCGCGCCGTAGTGCAGGCCGAACGCCCCGGTGAAGAGTCCGTATCCGAAGGCGATCTGGATGACGTCGTCCTTCGTCACCCCGCCCATGGTGATGATGCGGGCGACCAGGTTGCTCCAGGTCCGGATGTCGTTGCGCGTGTAGCCGACGACGGTGGGCGTCCCCGTCGTCCCCGAAGAGGCATGGATCCGCACCACCTCGCGCATCGGCACCGCGAACAGGCCGTAGGGGTAGTTGTCGCGCAGATCCGCCTTGGTGGTGAACGGCAAGCGGGCCAGGTCGCCGAGCGAGACCACGTCCTCCGGCGCGACGCCGACGGCGTCGAACTTCTTCCGGTAGAAGGGGACGCGCCCGTACACGCGGTTCAGCGTCGCCTGCAGGCGTTCGAGCTGGAGCTGCTCCAGCTCCTCGCGGTGCATGCCCTCGTTATCCGGCTCCCAATACATTGACCGTTCTCCTTGGTCCGCGGGGGCTCGGTTCGCCGTCGTCGCGCGGCGCGCCCCTCACACGTTGTCGCGGTCGCGCCCCAGGTAGGCCCGCTGCACGTCCCGGTTCGCCAGGAGGTCCTCGGCGGGCCCCTCCAAAACCACCCGCCCCGTCTCCAGCACGTAGCCGCGATCCGCGACGGTCAGGGCCGCGCGCGCGTTTTGCTCGACCAGCAGGATCGTCACGCCCCGCTCCGTCCGCAGTCGGGCGATGTGGTCGAAGATCTCCCGGATCACCTTGGGGGCGAGCCCCATGGAGGGCTCGTCCAGCAAGAGGACCCTGGGGTGCGACAAGAGGGCGCGCCCGATGGCCAGCATCTGCTGCTCGCCCCCCGAGAGCGTTCCCGCCGCCTGGCGCCGCCGGCCGGCCAGCGCCGGGAACAGGCGGAACACCTCCTCCGCCTCCGCCCGCACGGCCGCCCGGCCGACCCGGGCAAACCGGTGATACGCCCCGAGCCAGAGGTTGTCCTCCACCGTGAGGGGCTTGAAGATGTGCCGGCCCTCGGGCACGTGGGCGATCCCCGCGCGCACGATCCGGTCCGGCCGCACCCCGGTGATCGGCGCGCCGTCCAGCGCCACCTCCCCCGAGGTGGCGCGGACCACGCCCGAGATGGCGGACAGCAACGTGGTCTTCCCCGATCCGTTCCCGCCCAGCAGGGCGACGATCTCGTTCTCGCGCACGTGGACGGAGGCGGCCCGCAGGGCGTGGATCCGGCCGTAGTGCACGTGGAGATTCTTCACCCGCAGCATCCGGCGTCACTCCTCGCCCAGGTAGGCGGCGATCACGGCGGGATGTTTTTGCACCTCGGCCGGGGTCCCCTCGGCGATCACCTCGCCGTAGTTCAGGACCAGGACGTGATCCGAGATCCGCATGACGAGGTCCATGTCGTGCTCGACCATCACCGCGGTGATGCCGCGGTCCACGATGCGCCGGATGATATCGCCCAGCACCGCCGTCTCGCGCAAGTTCAGCCCCGCCGCCGGCTCGTCCAGGAGGAGCACTTTCGGCTCGGCGCAGAGCGCGCGCGCGATCTCCAGCAAGCGCGCGGAGCCGAACGGCAAATTGCCCGCCGGGACATCCCGCTCGGCGGACAGGCCCACGAACGCCAGCGCCGCTTCCGCCTTGGCGCGCAACGCCGCCTCCTCCCGCCGGAATCGCCGAGACCGGAAGCACCAATCGAATGCCCCGTACCGCACCAGCAGGTGGCCCCCGGTGAGCACGTTTTCCAGCGCCGTCATGTTGGCGAAGAGCTCCAGGTTCTGGAAGGTGCGCACGATGCCGGCCCGCGCCACCGCGTGCGAGGGAAAGTGCGAGATCCGCCGCCCCTCCAGGTGGATGTCGCCCGCATCCATTCTGTACAGGCCGGTGATGACGTTGAACAGCGACGTCTTGCCGGCGCCATTGGGTCCGATGATGGTCTGCAGGCGCCCGCGCTCCACGGCGAACGAGACGTCCTGCAGCGCCGTCACGCCCCCGAAATGCAGCGTGACCCCTTGGCCCCGGAGGAGCGTCTCGCCGGCCGCGCCCGCCACTACCGCACCTCCCCGGATGCCGCCGACCCCCTGCCCGCCAGGAGCGCCCGCACCGCCCGCACCAGCCGCTCGGCCCCCTCCGCGAGGCCCCCCGGCAGGAACATCATGCACAGGATGAGCAGGCCGCCGTAGAGCAGGATGTCGTAGTCTTCGATCGCCCTGAGGACCTCCGGAAGCCCCGTGAGGAACACGGCGCCCGCCACCGCCCCCCACAAGGATCCCATCCCGCCCAAGACCACCATCGTCACGAACTGGATGGACGCGTGGAACCCGAAGCTTCCCGGTGAGATGAAGGTCACGTAATGCGCGTAGAGCGTCCCCGCCACCGCGGCGTAGACTGCGCTCAGGATGAAGACGCCGATCTTGTAGCGCTGCGTGTCCACCCCCAGAACCGCCGCGGCGGTTTCGCTCGTATGAATGGCCCGCAGCGCCCGCCCGAGACGCGACCGCACCAGGTTTTGGGCCAGCAGGAACAGGAGCAGCGCCACGCCCCACACGACGTAATAGAACCCCAGGTCCGTCGCGACCGGAAATCCCGCAACGGTCAGCTTCGGGATGCCGGTGAGGCCCGACGGACCGCCGGTGAGGTCGGTGGCTTCGTTCAGGACGATGTAGACGATAATGCCGAAGCCCAGCGTTCCCATCGCCAGATAATGCCCCCGGAGGCGTAGCGTCGGCACGGCGATTCCGGCGGCGACCACGAGCACCAGGGCGATTCCGGCGGCGATTCCGGCGGCCACCGGCCAGTGGAACCTGGCGGTGAGAACCCCCGTCGTGTAGGCGGCGATCCCGTAGAAGGCGGCATGCCCCAGGGACACCTGGCCCGCGTATCCCATGAGGAGATTCAGGCCCATCGTCACGATCGTGTGAAATCCCGCCACGATCAGCACGGTCAGGTAGTACTCGTTCGGAAGGCCGAGCGGAAGAGCCGCCAGGCCGGCGGCGAGGGCGACGATCCCGAGTCGGTGCCCGCGATCCTGCCAACCGGCCATGTCAGACTCGCTCCGCGCCGCGCCGACCGAAGAGGCCGGAGGGCCGGACGAACAGGAGAGTCAGCAGGATGACGAAGGCCACCGCGTCCTTGTACCCGGACGAGATCAAGCCCGCCGACAGCGACTCCAGCACCCCCAGGATCACCCCGCCGGCCACGGCGCCGAACGGGTTCCCCAGTCCTCCCAGGATGCAGGCGGCGAAGCCTTTCAGTCCCAGCAGGATTCCCACGTCGTAGGACGTGAGCGTGATCGGGGCCAGGATGGCGCCGCCCAGCGCGCCCACCAGCGCGGAGAAGGCGAACGACAGCGTCACCATCGAGTCCACGTCGATCCCCATCAGCGAGGCCGCCTTCCGATCGCACGCGCAGGCCAGCATCGCTTTCCCCGAGATCGTTCGATCGAAGTACAGCTTCATCGCGACCAGCGTGCACAGGGTAATGCCGCCGACCCACAGGTTCTGCGGCAAGAAGGAGGCGCCCAGGACGGTGAGCGGCTCGCCGCCGGAAAACCCCGGCAGGGGGTAGGTGTCCTTGCCGAAGAGCAGCATGGTCGCCCCGCGCAGGACGATGGACACCCCGATGGTGATGATGACCAGGACGATGACGGAGCGCCCGCGCACCGGCCGGATGGTGAGCCGATCGACCGCCACCCCCACCAGCGTGGTCAGGCCGATGGCGAGGGGAACGGCCACGGCGAGCGGCAGCCCGCCCCAGCGGATGGCGAAGACCGCCAGCATCCCGCCGAGCATCACGAACTCGCCCTGGGCGAGGTTGATGATCTCGGTGGTGTTGAAGATCACCGTGAACCCGAGGCCGGCGAGCCCGTAGGTGGACCCCAGGGTCGCGCCGGAAATCGCGTATTGCAGGAGATCCGATGGCGACGCCATGGCTAAGCCGTTCTCAAAGAATAAGTTGAGCGGAGACATTCCGAAACGGCATAAGGAGCCGTAACGAAATAGAAAGAGATGTCTAGGTTATTTCGTAACGGCTCCTAACGCAGCATCTCCCAGTCGCCCTTGGTGATGCGCACCATGACGAACGCCTCCTCGGTCAGGCCGTTGTGGTCCTCGGCGGAGAAGTTGAACTCCCCGGCCGTTCCGTAGAATCCCCGGATCTTCTCCAGCGCGTTCCGGATGGCGGAGGGCTCGGCCGATTTGGCGTTCCGGATGGCCTGCACCGCCAGCATCACGGCGTCCCAGGCGTGGCCTCCGAAGGTCGAGATCGGCTGCCGATACTTCGCCTCGTACTCGCGGATGTAAGTGGTCAAGACCGCCTTCTGGGGGTGGTCTTTGGCGACCTGATCCGCGACGATCAGGCGCCCTGCCGGCAACAGGATCCCCTCGGCATTCTCCGTCCCCGCCAACTCGATGAACTTCTTGGACGCAACTCCGTGGCTCATGTACAGCGGGATGGTCACCTTGAGCTGCGCACGGTTCCGTGCCACCACGGCAGGTCCCGGGTTCGTCCCCCAGGTGATGATGGCCTGGGCGTCCGTGCCCTTGATCCGGGTCAGTTGGGCGGTCATGTCGGTGTCCTTGGGCCCGAACACCTCATCGGCAACCACGGTCACGCCCATTGGGCCCGCCAGGGCCTTCAGCTCCTCACGCCCGGCCGCGCCAAAGGCATCGGACACAGTGAGGATGGCTACCCTGGTGAGTCCGTTTTGTTTGGCGTGTCGGTAGATTCTCTTCACCGCGAGGAAATCGCTCTGCGGGGTCTTGAAGGTCCACGGCTTGACCGGATCGACGATCTTCTGCGCTGCCGCGCAGGAGAGGAGTGGGATCTGTGCCTCCTCGATCTTGGGCAGGATGGCCAGCGTGCTCCCGGAGGTGCTGGGGCCGATCACCGCCACGACACGGTCCCGCTTGATGAGTCGGTCCACCGCAGTCAGGGCCTTGGTCGCGTCGCTCTCATCATCGTAGACAATGATCTCGACTTTCCGGCCCAAGAGGCCGCCGGCTTTATTGAGGTCCTCCTCCAGCATCTTCGCCGTGTTCCGCTCCGGCTCCCCCAGGAACGAGGCCGGTCCGGTCACGGAAAAGATGGCCCCGATCCGGATCGGTTCGCCAGCCCGGGCGGGGGCGGAAAGCCACAGCAGGCCCATCACGGCAAGTAAAGACACCCCAAGTCGTTTCCGCATCTCTCCCCCTCCTCTGTTTCCCTCGGATCTGTGTTTCCGCCCTTTTCCTTCCCGTCCGCGTGCCCCCCTGGACGCGCACGACGCCTGCTCTTACCTCACCGCAGCATCTCCCAGTTGCCCTCAGTTATCCGGACCATGGCAAACGCTTCCTCGGTGAGCCCGCTATGATCGTTTCGCGAGAATGTGAATTCCCCGGCCGTACCGTAGAAGCCCCGCACCTTTTCCAGGCTATCGCGAATGGCTCCCGGCTGCGCGTCATTCGCATTCCGGATGGCGTGCGCCAAGAGCGTCACCGCGTCCCAGGCATGGCCGCCGAACGTCGAGACGGGTTGCTTGAACCGCTGCTCGTAGTCGCGAATGTACTTCGACAGCAGTGACTTCTGCGGATGCGTGGCCGGGAGCTGCGTCTCCACAAGCAACCGTCCCGCGGGCAGCAGGATCCCCTCCGCGTTCTCCGGGCCGGCCAGCTCGATGAATTTCTTGGAGGCGACTCCCGAGCTCATGTAGAGCGGCGCGCGATTTTGAGCTGGACGCGGTTCCGTGCTACGACGGCCGGCCCCGGATTCGTCCCCCACACGACAATGGCCTGTGCGGGCGTCCCCTTGATCCGGGTGAGCTGGGCGGTCATATCGGTGTCCTTGGGCCCGAACACCTCGTCGGCCACGAGGGCGATCCCCGCCTGGGGTGCAAGCTCCTTGATGTCCTCTCGCCCGCCCGCCCCGTAAGCGTCCGAGGCGGTGAGGATCGCGACCCGGGTGAGGCCCCGCTGCTTGAGATCGTGAAAGATCTTCTTGACCGCCAGGATGTCGCTGGCGGCCACCTTGAACACCCACCGCCTGACGGGCTCGACGATCTTTCGGGCGGCGGCGCAGGAGAGGAGGGGGATCTGTGCCTCCTCGATCTTGGGCATGATGGCCAGCGTGCTCCCCGAGGTGCTGGGGCCGATCACCGCCACGACACGGTCCCGCTTGATGAGTCGGTCCACCGCAGTCACGGCCTTGGTCGTGTCGCTCTCGTCATCGTAGACGATGACCTCGCACCTTCCGGCCCGAGGAGGCCGCCGTCTTGGTTGAGCTCCTCCTCCAGCATCTTCGCCGTGTTCCGCTCCGGCTCCCCCAGGAACGAGGCCGGTCCGGTCACGGAAAAGATGGCCCCGATCCGGATCGGTTCCGCCGCCCGGACGGGGGGTGCCCCGGCCGCCACGGCGACCACGATCCACACCGCGCCGAGCATCACGCCGATGCGCCTCATGACGGCCCTCCATGCCTCTGCGACCCCGCGCCCACCTCACATCGCATAGATGTCCTCGCCCGCCAGGACCCGCATGCCGGCCTCCTGCAAGACCTGTGCGGCCCGCGCCGGGTCGTCGAAGCGGAAAATGATGACCGCGTTCTCCGCGGCCTTTTGCACGAAGGCGTACATATACTCCACATTCATCCCGGCGGCCTCCAGCGTGGTGAGGATTCCCCACAACCCCCCAGGTTTGTCGGGAAGCTCGAGCGCGACCATCTCGGTGAGGCCGACCGTGAAGCCGTGCTCCTTCAGGACGCGCGTCGCCGGCTCCGGCCGGTCCACGATGAGGCGCAGGATTCCGAAGTCGGCCGTGTCGGCCAGCGAGAGGGCCCGGATGTTGATGCTGTTCCGGGCGAGGACGCTCGTGATCTCTGCCAGACGGCCCGAACGGTTCTCCAGGAACACCGAGATCTGGTCCAGCTTCATCGCACACCCTCCTTCGGGGACGACGCGGCCCGGCGCCGGATCCCCGCGGGCGAGCGGGGGTGGAAGGCGCGGCCCAGCCACGCCCGCGGTGGCCACTCCATTTATCAGAAGCGATCCAGGGATGCAAGCGGCAAGCGCCGGTCGTCCGCAGAACGAGGCCGGCGATGGGCGATGCGCCGGGCGTGGGTGCGCGCTAGGAGCCGTTACGAAATACCTTGGCCATTTGTTGCAGTTTCGTTACGGCTCCTTATGCCGTTTCCGGAATTTCTCCGGTCAAGTTATTCTTTAACAACGGCTTACGCCGAGCCGGGGGTGCGGGGTTCCGTGCGCTGCGGCCCGGGGCGGTTGGTCCGCACCGTGTGGTACGAGAGGGTCTTCAGGAGGACCGAGAGGTCCACGTTCTGCACCTTGATTCCGTCGGGCACCGTGAGCTGGGCCGGCGCGAAATTCAGGATGGCGGTCACCCCGCCCTCGACCAGAAGGTCCGCCACCGACTGGGCGGCCGCGGCGGGGACGGCCAGCACGGCGATCTTGACCTTCTTGCGGCGCACGGTTTGGACCAGCTTCGCGATCTCCACGATCGGCACGTCGCCCACGATCTGTCCGACCTTGGCCGGGTCGGCGTCGAAGGCCATGCCGATCTTGAACCCGCGGGCCTGGAAGCCCTTGTAGGCGATCAGGGCGGAGCCGAGATTCCCGACGCCGACCAGCGCCACCTCCCAGTCCTGCTTGAGCCCCAGGATGCGTTCCAGGTTGTGCTTCAGCTCGGCGATGTAGTAGCCGAGCCCCCGCACCCCGAACTGCCCGAAGTAGGCCAGGTCCTTGCGCACCTGGGCAGAGTTCAACCCGAACCGCTCCGCCAATTGGCGAGACGACACGGAGGTCACCCCGCCCGCTTCCAGCTCCTCCAGACAGCGGAGATAGATGGACAGCCGTGTCACGGTCTTGTCTGGGATCTTCATCGGCTTCATGCTGTCCGCCTCCGCCGGGGGTTCCGCCCGGCTCAGCCGAGAAGCGCCGCCACCGAACGCAGGGCGACCTCGAGGATGCCGGACGGGAAGAGGCCCGAGGAGCAGCGTCCCCCCGGCGGCGATCAGGATGGCCGCCACCAGGGCCGGCGACAGGCGGTCCGCAGGGCGGCGCGTCCTGCCCGGGGGCCATGTACATCACCACCGTGATCCGGAGGTAGTAGAACGCCGAGATCACGCTGTTCGCCACGCCGATGATCGCCAACCCGAGGTAGTTCCCCTGGATGGCCGCACTGAAGACGTAGAGCTTCCCCATGAACCCCGCCGTGGGGGGCACGCCCGCCAGCGAGAACATGAACAGGGCCATCGCCGCCCCCAGGGCGGGGCGGGTGAGGCCCAGCCCGGCATAGTCGTCGATGGTCAACCGCTCGTCCTCGCGCCGCGCCGCGGCCACCACGACGGCGAAGGCGCCCAGGTTCATGAAGGTGTAGGCCAGCAGGTAGAAGAGGATGGCGCCGCTCCCCAGCTTGGTCCCGGTCACCAGGGCCACCAGGACGTACCCGGCGTGGGCGATGGAGCTGTAGGCCAGCATCCGCTTGATGTTGGTCTGGGCGATGGCCACCACGTTGCCGACGGTCATGGTCAGCGACCGCCAGGACCCAGAGCACGCGGCTCCAGTCCGGCTGGAGCGCCGGGAGCGCCGTCATCAGGATCCGCAGGAACGCGGCGAACGCCGCCGCCTTGGTGCCCGCGATCATGAAGGCCGTCACCGACGTCGGGGCCCCCTCGTACACGTCCGGCGCCCACATGTGGAAGGGAACCGCGGCCACCTTGAACCCGAACCCGACGATCAAGAGGCCCATGCCGATGGTGAGCAGGATCGGGTCGTGTACCTGCCCCAGCGCCAGCGCCCGGGCCACGCGCGTCAGGTTGATGCTCCCCGTCGCGCCGTACACCAGGGCGATGCCGTACAGGACGAAGCCCGACGCGAAGGCCCCCAGGAGCAGATACTTCAGGGCCGACTCGTTGGACCGGATCTGATCTCGGAGAAACCCCGCCAGGATGTAGAGGGAGATGGAGAGTGTCTCCAGCCCCAGGAAGATGGTCATCAGGTCCAGGCTGCTGGCCATGATCATCATCCCCAGGGTGCTGAAGAGAAGGAGCGCGGAGTACTCGCCGTGCTCCAAGCCGGTGCGGCGGATGTAGGCAATGGAGATCAGCAGCGTCAGTCCCGCCACCAGCAGGAACAGCAGGTTGAAGAACAGGGCGAAGCCGTCGGCCGCCAGCATCCCCCCGAAGACGATCTCGGGTTGATCCCGCCGCCAAAGGAGCGCGAGGGCCGCGCACACCACCCCCCCCAGGCTCAGCACAGGGAGCCGGTCGCGCCGCTCCGGGCTCATCAGCGGGTCCAGGACCAAGACCAGGAGGCCCGTCCCGGTGATCAGCAGGAAGGGCAGCATGGCCCCCCAGGACACCTGGGGAAGACTACCGTCCATCGCGCCCGTCTCCTCCGGTCTCGCTCGCATGCCGCGTCCAGCTCGCGGCTCGCGGCTCGTGGTTCTCGGCTCTCAACTCTTTCCTCTCCTGTACCTGCGCCAGGAGTTGCGCCACCGAGGCCTCCGTCGTGCGCAGGAACGGCTGGGGGTAGATCCCGATCCAGACGATCAGGACCAGGACCGGCACCAGGACCGCCATCTCGCGCGGCGTGAGATCGACGCAGGCCGCGGTTCGCCTCCTGCGTCACCGGGCCGAACATCACCCGCTGGAACATCCAGAGCATGTAGACCGCCGCCAGGATGATGCCCGCCGTCGCCAGCACCGCATACAGCACGTTCACCCGGAAGGTGCCCACCAGGATCAGGAACTCGCCCACGAACCCGTTCAGGCCCGGCAGGCCGATGGACGAGAGGGTCACGATCAGGAAGGCCGCCGTGAAGACGGGGATGATCCGGGCCAGGCCGCCGAAGTCCTCGATCATCCGCGTGTGGCGGCGCTCGTAGAGCATCCCCACCAGCAGGAACAGCGCACCGGTGGACAGCCCGTGGTTGATCATCTGAAGGATCGCCCCCTCCACCCCCTGGACGGTGAGCGCGAAGATCCCCAGCATGACGAAGCCGAGATGGCTCACGGAGCTGTAGGCCACCAGCTTCTTGAGGTCCGGCTGGACCATGGACACCAGCGCCCCGTACAGGATTCCGATGATCGCCAGCCAGGAGAAGAGCGGCGTGAAGTACCGGGTCGCGTCCGGGAAGAGCGGCAGCGCGAAACGGAGAAAACCGTAGGTCCCCATCTTCAGGAGGACCCCCGCCAGGATCACCGAGCCGGCCGTCGGCGCCTCCACGTGGGCGTCGGGCAGCCAGGTGTGGAAGGGGAACATGGGGACCTTGATGGCAAAGGCCACGGCAAAGGCCAGGAAGAGCCACGCCTGGGTCTGGAAGGGGAGGTCCAGGGCCGAGAGCTTGAGCAGGTCGAAGGTGTACTCGCCGCCGGGCCGCCCGCCGCTCAGGAAGTAGAGGGCGATGATGCCGACCAGCATCAGGACGCCGCCCGCCATCGTGTACAGGAAGAACTTGATGGTGGCGTAGATCCGGCGGGGCCCGCCCCAGATCCCGATCAGGAAGTACATCGGGATCAGCATCCCCTCCCAGAAGACGTAGAAGAGGACCAGGTCGAGCGCCACGAACACGCCCAGCATGCCCGTCTCCAGGAGCAGCATGCAGATCATGTACTCCTTGACCGCGGTGGTGACGGCAGCGTAGGAGGAGAGAATCGCGACGGCCGTCAGGAACGTGGTGAGGAGGACCAGCAGCAGGCTGATCCCGTCCACGCCGACGTGGTACTCCGCCCCCAGCCAGGCGATCCAGGGCGCCCGCTCGCTGAACTGCATCCCCGGCACGTCGAGCCGGAAGTTCCCGTACAGCCCCAGCGAGACCAGGAACGTGACCGCGGAGACGCCGAAGGCCAGGTGCTTGATGGCGGCCTCTCGCCGTCGGTCCACGCACAGGAGGAGGGCCGCGCCCACCAGCGGCAGGAATGTCACGATGGAGACGATCGGTAGCTCACTCACGACGGCGAACCCTTCATGGCTCGACGCTTCCTTGTTGGTTCGACGGTTCGATGGTTCGGCAGTTCGGCTGTACCGCAGTTCCCGAGGTTCGGCTCTCGGGTATCGCCGACCCTCGAAGTGCCGTACCGTCGTACCGTTCTCTTCCCTGATCCTCACCGCCAGAACGTGAGATACCCCAGGATGGCCACGACGCCGACGACGAAGCTCAGCACGTAACTCATCACGTACCCGGTCTGCAGGCGCCGCAGGGCGGCGCTCCCCGCCCGGACCAGGGCGCCGACGCCGTTGACCGAGCCGTCCACCACCGGCTCGTCGAATCGCCGCCACAGCCAGACGGCCAGCTGGTCGGATCGGCTCCACGAAGAGCGCGTCGTACAGTTCGTCCACGTAGTACTTGTGGAGGAGCACCCGGTAGGCCGTCGGATAGCGTTCGCGCCAACCGTGCGGGCGCCGGGTTGTCGCCCGACTTGTACCAGGCGCGCGCCAAACCCCAAACTCCCAGTGCGGCGATGAGCGTGGCGACCGCCGCGAGGCCGACGGTGGTCCCGACGACTGATGGCGTGCATCTCGGCCCCGGCCGCCGCGAAGACGGGCTCGACGAACTTGTGGTACAGGCCGTGATCCGGGGGAAACCCGAACAGGGCCCCGACCACCCAGCTCCCGACGCCGAGGATCGAGGAGCGGGTACGCCATGGCCGGCGGGGACTCGTGGACGTGGTGGGCGACCTGGTGGTCGACGTTGTCTTTCCCCTCGAACACGGTGTAGTAGAGGCGGAACATGTAAAACGCCGTCATGAAGGCGCCGGCGGAGCCGAGCAGCCACAACAGATAGTGGTGGCTTGCGAAGGTCGCCGCCAAGATCTCGTCCTTCGACCAGAAGCCGGCCAGCGGGATGATGCCCGCGTTGGCGAGGGCGGCCCAGTAGAAGGTCCGGCTGGTGATGGGGAGCTTGCCCTTGAGCCGGCCCATCTTCCGGATGTCCTGCTCGCCGCCGAGGGCGTGGATCACCGACCCCGAACCCAGGAAGAGCAAGGCCTTGAAGAAGGCGTGGGTGGCCAGGTGGAAGACGGCGCTGGCGTAGGCCCCCACCCCGCACCCCAGGAACATGTAGCCGAGCTGCGAGATGGTGGAGTAGGCGACCACGCGCTTGATGTCGGTCTGGACCAGGGCGATGCTGGCGGCGAAGACGGCGGTGAGGCCGCCGACCCAGGCCACCACCGACATCGACAGCGGGGCCAGGTTGAAGAGCGGGGCCGAGCGCGCCACCATGTACACGCCCGCCGTCACCATGGTGGCGGCGTGGATCAGGGCGGAGACCGGCGTGGGGCCCTCCATGGCGTCCGGCAGCCAGACGTAGAGGGGAAGCTGGGCGGACTTGCCGGTGGCCCCCAGGAACAGCAGCAGCGTGATCGCCGTGACCAGCCCCCCGCCGGCCGCCAGCTGTCCGGGCGCCGCCGCGAACACCGGGGCGTACTGGACCGTCCCCAGCGTGGTCCAGAGGAGCATCACGCCCAAGCCGAAGCCGAAGTCCCCCACCCGGTTGACGATGAACGCCTTCTTCCCCGCCTCGGCCGCCGACGGCCGCTCGAACCAGAAGCCGATGAGCAGGTACGAGCACAGGCCCACCGCCTCCCAGAACACGTACAGCAGCAGGTAGTTGTTGGCCAGGACCAGCATCAGCATCGAGAAGGTGAACAGGTTCAGATAGGTGAAGAAGCGGGGGAAGTCCCGATCGTCGTGCATGTACCCGACGGAGTACACGTGGATCAGGAAGCCGACGCCGGAGACCACCAGGATCATGACGGCCGACAGCGGATCCAGGAGGAGTCCCCAGTCGGCCTGGAAGCTCCCCACGCCGATCCAGGGCGCCACCACCTGCTCGACCCGTCGCGCCCCGTGCGGCAGGTCCAGCAAGCTCCCAGACGGCCTTGATCGAGGCGAGCAGCGACAGCCCCACGCTGCCGCAGGCGATCTTCGCCACCACGGCGCTTCCCCAGCCGGCGGCCGAAGAAGCCGTTCGCCAGGAAGCCCAGCAACGGCCAGAGAGGAATCAGCCACAAATCCAACATCGATACCTCTCGACAGCGGGATCCGACAGCGATCTCCGGCTCCGGTCCCTGTCGCTGTCGCTATCCCTGTCGATCCCCCGTCACCACTTCAAGAGGTTCAGCTCCGCCACGTCCACCGTTTCCCGGTTCCGGTGAATGGCCAGGATGATGGCCAGCCCCACCGCGACCTCGGCCGTCGCGACCGCCATCACGAAGAAGACGAAGATCTGCCCGTCCATGGACTGCAGGAATCGCGAGAACGCCACGAAGGTCAGGTTCACCGCGTTCAGCATCAGCTCGATGGACATGAAGATGATCAGGGCGTTCCGCCGCGTGGCAACGCCGATCACCCCCAGGGCGAACAGATACGCGCTCAGGATCAGATAGGCGGACAGCGGGAACATGTCCATCGGAGCACCCCGGTTCCATTGTCGGTTCGATTGCCTCTCAGCTGAAGTGCTTCTTCGCCAGCACCATGGCGCCGACGATGGCCACCAGCAGGATCACGGACGTGATCTCGAACGGGAACAGGAACGTCGTGAAGAGCAGTCGCCCGACCGTCGCCGTCGTGCCGAAATCCGGCGGCAGCGCCGCCCCCCGGACCGGTCCGGCGCGGAGTCCCACCACCAGGACCAGCTCGATCAGCAGGACGACGCCGAGAGCCACCGCCAGCAGGATCCGGCGGAGATCGTGCTTGGCCCACGGCACGTCCTCGCGCGGCAGGTTCAACAGCATGATCACGAACAGGAAGAGCACCATGATGGCCCCGGCATACACCAGGACCTGGACCGCCCAGACGAAGTGGGCCCCCAAGAGCACGTAGAGGCCGGCCAGCGACCCCATGGTGATGATGAGGTACAGGGCGCTGTACACCGCGTGCCGCTGCACGATGACCAGGAGGCCCGACACCGCCGCCACCAGCGCCAGCCCCGCGAACAGGATCCGTTCCAGGCCCAGCGAGTTCCATCTTACAGCACCGCCGCCAGAATCGCCGTGGCCGCCGCGTTGGCCAGAGCCAGGGGAAGCAGTCGCTTCCAGCCAAAGGTCATGAGCTGGTCGTATCGGAACCGAGGCAGCGTGGCCCGGAACCAGATGAACATGAAGAGCAGCAGGAACACCTTCCCGACGAACCAGACGGGCGAGGGGCCGAACGGCCCCAGCGGCCCGCCCAGAAACAGGGTCGTCGCCATGGCCGCGGCCGTCGCCATGTTGGCGTACTCCGCCATGAAGAACATCGCGAACTTCATGGAGCTGTACTCGCTGTGAAATCCCGCCACCAGCTCCGTCTCCGCCTCCGGCAGGTCGAAGGGCGCCCGGTTCGTCTCCGCCAGGGCGCAGATGAAGAAGATCAAGAACCCGAAGGGTTGGGCCGAAGACGAACCACTTGGGGAGTGGGATGATGCCCAGCCACCAGGAGACGCCCGGCCTGGGCGTGCACGATCTCCGACAGCCGCAGCGAGCCCGCCAGGATCAGGACGCCCACCACCGACAGGCCCATGGACAGCTCGTAGCTGATCATCTGCGCCGACGAGCGCAGACCGCCCAGGAGCGAGTACTTGTTGTTGGAGGCCCAGCCGGCCAGGACGATGCCGTACACGCCGAGAGAGGTGATCCCGAACACGTACAGGACCCCCACGTCGATGTCCGTGATCTGCAGCGCCACCGGCCTGGGCAGCAGGCCGAACAGGGTCGTGGTGCCGCCGAACGGGATGACCGCGAAGGCGATCATGGCCGGCACCACGGACAGCGCCGGCGCCAGCAGGAACAGCGACCCGATCCACCTGGCCCGGGATGAGGTCTTCCTTGAAGAAGAGCTTGATCCCGTCCGCGATCGGCTGCAGCAGTCCGAACGGACCCACCCGCGTCGGTCCCCAGCGCACCTGGATGTCGGCGATCACCTTCCGCTCGATCCAGGTCATGTAGGCCGCGACCAGGAGGAGGACGCCGAACACCACCCCGATCTTGACCACCATGATGATAAGCGTTTCAAGCATGTTCGCCTTCAGCCATCAGCAGCCAGCAATCCCGGTCGCCCCTTGCATGTCTGCCCCTCGGCGCCTCGGCGTGAGCCGTCTCACGCTCTCGGCTCTCGGCTCTCGGCAAGCAGTCCCTCCGGGCCGATCGCCTTCCACTCGCGCCAGCCGATGCCGTGGTAGGGACCGGGCAGCTCCCCGATGGCGGCCCAGACCCGTTCCGGCTCGATCTCTCCCAGATCCCAATCGAGATGCTTGGCCACCGCCCGCAGGATCTCGGCCAGATCGCGGCATGCGCCCGGCGGGGTGAGCCCCCGATGGAGCTTCTGGATGCGCCCCTGATGATTGGTGAAGCTCCCCGCCTTCTCGGCAAACCCGAGTGCCGGGATCACCGCGTGCGCCAGGGCGGTCGTCTGGTTGGCGACCAGGCTCGTCACGACGAGGAGCTCCAGCTTGCCGAGGGCCTCGCTCACCGGCAGGTCGGGAAGCCCCTGCACCAGATCCTCCTCCAAGACGATCAGCGCCTTGAGTCGCCCCTCCAGTGCCGCCATGATCATGCCCCGCGTGTCCAGCCCCTCCGGTCCGGGCAGGATGTCGAGGTCGCGGGCGCCTCGGCCGTTGGCGCTCTTGTCCGTGCGCCGCAGGAGTCCGTCCTCGGACGCGTCGGCCGCCTCCCACTGCACGGGGCGGACCCGGTGGTCGAGGTGGGGCGTCCGCAGGATGTCCCGGATGCAGCGCCGGACCAGGAACAGCTCCTCGGTGGTATGGCGGGAAGAGACGACGCAGCCCACGGCCCCCTCCCCGAAGGTCGTGAGGATGCGGCGCAGCTCCGCGGCCACGGACGCCACGAGGTCGTCCAGCGGCGCCTCGACCTGCCGATCCCCCTCGCGCCGCAGCGCCGACGCGCAGTCGGGCCGGGTCGTGGAGATACTCGAAGCCGAACCGCCCCTCGTCGCACATCCACCACCGGTTGACCGCCGGGTTCTCGCGCGGCCGGATGCGCAGGAGCTCTTCGCCCCGCTGCCGGTGCCGGACATCCAGGATCACGTTGCAGCCGTTGCTGCAGAGGGGGCAGACGCTCTCGGTGTGGCGCACCAGATCCCACGGCCGGGACTGGAAGCGGTACTCCCGGCTGGTGAGCGCTCCCACCGGGCACAGATCGATCACGTTCCCGGAATAGGCGTTGTCCAGGGCCTTCCCGGGAAAGACGTTGATCTCGGACCGGTCGCCGCGGGAAAAGACCCCCAGCTCCCCCGTCCTGGGAATCTCCTGGCAGAAGCGCACGCACCGCGTGCAGAGGATGCAGCGCTCGGCGTCGAAGACGACGTGGGGGCCCAGGACCGTGTGCTTGGCCCGATGCACCTTCTCCTCGACCGAGCGGCTCTCGCCCGGGCCGTACTGCATGGTGTAGTTCTGCAGCGGGCACTCGCCGCCCCGGTCGCAGACGGGACAGTCCAGCGGGTGGTTCAGGAGGTAGAACTCCAGGACCGCCCGACGCGCCTTTTCCACCCGGGGGGAGTTCGTCGTCACGATCATCCCGTCGGCCACCGCCGTGTTGCAGGCGGTGGCCAGCTTGGGCATCTTCTCCACCTCGACCTGGCACATGCGGCACTGGCCCACCACGCTCAGGCCCGGGTGGTAGCAGTAATGGGGGATCTCGATCCCCGCGCCCCTGGCGGCCTCCAGGATGGTCGCGGGGCCGGGGGTCGTGACGTCCACCCCGTTGATCTTCAGCGTCGGCATCCCGCTATTCCTTCCGCGGACGTCGATAGGTCAACCAGTCAATCCGTCAACTCGGTGAACCGTGCCGGAGAGCTATCTCCGTTCGCCCTTCCGCCCAGTTGACTCGTCGCCGCGTCGACCAATCAACTTCCGATGCCTCCGAAGGGGCAGGCTCGCTCGCGGACGTGCCGCTCGAACTCGTCCCGGAAGTGCTTGAGATAGCTCTCGATGGGCATGGCCGCCGCGTCGCTCAGGACGCAGATCGTCTTGCCCTTCATGTTGTCGCACATGTCGAGCAGGAGATCCAGGTCTTCCTTGCGGCCCTGGCCGTGCTCGATGCGGCGCAGCACCTTGTGCAGCCAGGCGGTTCCCTCGCGGCACTGGGTGCACTGCCCGCAGGACTCGTGATGGTAGAATCGGGAGACGATCTCGCCCACCCGGACCATGCAGGTGGTGTCGTCCATCACGATGACGGCGCCGCTGCCGCCCATGGAGCCGACCGCGGCCAGCGAGTCGAAGTCCATGGCCACGTCCAGGTGCTGCTCCGTCAGGACGGGCGAGGACGACCCGCCGGGGATCACCGCCTTCAGCCGCCGGCCGCTGGGAATCCCGCCCGCGTGGTCGAAGATGAGCTGGCGGAGCGTGACGCTCATGGGCAGCTCGTAATTGCCGGGGCGCGTCACGTGCCCGCTCACCGAGAAGAGGCGCGGGCCCGTGCTCTTCGCCGGGCCGATGCTCGCGTACCATTCCGGGCCGCGCAACAGGATGTGGGGAATGTTCGACAGGGTCTCCACGTTGTTGACGACCGTCGGGCAGCGATACAGCCCCGAGACGGCCGGGAACGGCGGCTTCGGCCGGGGTTGACCCCGCTTCCCCTCCAGCGACTCCAGCAAGCCGGTCTCTTCGCCGCAGATGTACGCCCCCGCCCCGCGATGCAGGATGACCTCCAGGTCGAACCCGCTCCCCAGGATATTCCGGCCGAGGTAGCCCCGCGCGTAGGCCTCGTCCACCGCTCGGCGCAGAACCCGTGCCCCGTGCACGAACTCGCCCCGGCAATACAGGAATGCCTGATGGCAGCCGATGGCGTAGCTCGCCAGGATCACCCCCTCCAGGATCTGATGCGGCTCCTCCTCGATCAGCATCCGGTCCTTGAAGGTTCCGGGCTCGCTCTCGTCCCCGTTCACGACCAGGTATTTCGGCTTGGTCGTATCCTTGGGGATGAAGCTCCACTTCGTGCCGCAGGGGAAACCCGCCCCGCCCCGGCCGCGCAGCCCCGACCGTTTCACCGCTTCGATCACCTCCGCGGGCTGCATCGCTCTGTCGCCGAGGACCTTCGCAACCGCCTGGTACCCACCCTGGGCGACGTACTCGTCCATCGTCCCGGTGTAGCCTGGGATATCCTGGTAGCGGGTGAGGATCTTCTCGAAGCTCATCGGTTCAATCGCGCCGCAGATCGGCCAGCAGCGCGTCCAGTGCGTCCGGCGTGACCTGGTGGTGATACACCCCGTCCACCTGGATGGAGGGCGCCGTGCCGCAGGACGCCAAGCACTCCATTCGCCTGAGGGTGATCTTCCCGTCCGGCGTCGTCTCACCCATCCGGATCCCGAGGGTGGTCTCCAGGTGTCGGATCAACCGTTCGGACCCGCGCAGCGCGCAGGTGAGATTCTGGCAGACGTAGATCAGGTGCTTGCCCACTGGCTCCAGGTGCAGCATGTCGTAGAAGCTGGCCACGCTCAGGACGTCCGCCGGGCTGAGTGCGAGGTACCCGGCCACCCAGGCCACGGCCTCCGGTGACAGATACCCCACCTCGGCCTGGACCTCGTGGAGGAGCGGGATCAGCGCCGACCGCTTCTCCGGATAGCGCGCCACCAATTCGTCGAATTGTTGCCGTTTCGTCTCGGAGATCATCCGATGCCCAGACTCCCTAACCGCAATGCGCCACAACCGTCAAAGCCCCTTGGCCACAAAACGCACAAGAGGCACAGACAGCACAGAGTTTACGGAGATCTATGACTCGCGGCCTGACCACGTCTTGTGCATCTTGGCCGTGGCCACTCGGCTCGTTCATCGGTCGATTTCCCCCAGGACGATGTCCAGCGAGCCGATGACGGCGATGACGTCCGCCACCAGTCGCCCTTCCACCATCCGGGGAAGCGCCTGCAGGTTCACGAAGGACGGCGCCCGGTAGTGGACCCGGTACGGGCGATTGGACCCGTCGCTCACCAGATACACCCCCAGCTCTCCCTTGGGGGATTCGATGGTTTGGTACACCTCCCCCGCGGGCACCGTGAACCCTTCCGAGTAGAGCTTGAAGTGGTGGATGAGCGCCTCCATGGACGTCTTGAGGAGTCGCTTCGGGGGCGGGATCAGCTTCGGGTCGGCCACGTTGATGGGGCCCGGCGCGAGACGCTGCAGGGCCTGGACGGCAATCCGGTGGCTCTGCCCCATCTCCGCGATCCGGATGGTGTACCGCTCGTAGACGTCGCCGACTCTCCCGATCGGGACGTCGAACTGGTATCGCTCGTAGCCGCAGTACGGGTGCGCCTTGCGCACGTCGTAGGCCACGCCGCACGCGCGGAGCGCCGGGCCGCTCACGCCCAGCGCGACGGCGTCCGCCGCCCGGATGGTGCCGATCCCCACGGTGCGTTGCCGCCAGAGGGGGTTCTGGGTCAGGAGCGCCTCGTACTCCGCCACCCGGGACGGGAACGTCGTGAGGAACGCCTGGACCTGCGCCTCGAAGCCGGGCGGCAGATCCGCCAGCAGTCCCCCGACCCGGAAGTAGCTGGACATCAGCCGCTGACCGCTCACCGCCTCGTACATATCCAGGATCTGCTCCCGCTCGCGGAAGCAATAGAGGAACACCGACATGGCGCCGACGTCCATGGCGTGGGTCCCCAGCCAGACCAGGTGGCTCTTGATCCGGGTGAGTTCCGTCAAGAGGACGCGGATGGTCTGGGCCCGCTCCGGCGGCTCGATCCCGAGCGCCTTCTCGATCGCCAGGACGTAGGCCAGGTTGTTGGAGAGGGGCGCCAGGTAGTCCAGCCGGTCGGTGAGCGGAATCCCCTGTTGGTACCGCTTGCTCTCCAGTCCTTTCTCGATCCCGGTGTGGAGGTAGCCGATGTGTGGTTCGCACCGCACCACCACCTCGCCGTCCAGTTCCAGGACGAGGCGCAGCACCCCGTGCGTCGAGGGGTGTTGGGGACCCATATTCAGGGTCATGGTGCGGGCCACGGTCATGCCGGCTCCTCTTCCCACCACTTGGGGGAGGCCTCCACGGGGTAGTCCTTCCGCAGGGGATGTCCCTCCCACTCGTCGGGCATCAGGATGCGCCGGAGGTCCGGATGGCCCCCGAACGGCACGCCGAAGAGGTCGAAGATCTCGCGCTCGTGCCAGTTGGCGCTTTCCCAGACACCGGTCACGCTGGGCACGGCCTCTCCCTCGTGGACTCGGACCTTCAACCGCACGCGCCGCTTGTACTGAATGGAGTAGAGGTGATACACCACCTCGAAGCGCGGCGAGTTCTCGGGAAGGTGGAGCCGGTCCACGCCCGTCACGGAGGACAAGAAATCGAAGGCCAGATCGGAGTCGTCTTTGAGATAGCGGCACACGCCGACGAGATCCTGCACCTCAAGGAGGATGGTGATCTCGTGATGCGAGACCCGCACGTCCCGCAGCGCGTCGCCGAATTGTTCGCGCAGGCGCTGGAGGACCAATCCCTCGCCCGCCGGCTCGGCTCTCGGCTCGAGACCCCCAACTCTCTCGCCCGTCACTCCCATTCCAGCCCGCCCTTCTTCCAGGCGTAGAAATAGCCGACCAGCAGGATCGCCAGGAAGGTCCCCATCGCCATCAGGCCGAACACCTTGAGTTCGTGGAACACCACCGCCCAGGGATAGAGAAAGACGATCTCCATGTCGAAGATGATGAACAGCATCGCGACCAGGTAGAACTTCACCGAGAATCGCTGCCGGGCGGTTCCCACCGGCACGATGCCGCACTCGTAGGGCGAGAGCTTCTCCGGGTTGGGGCGCCGTGGGCCGAGGACGGAGGACAGGAGGATGTTCCCGGCGGCGAAGAGTGTCGCCAAGAGCACCAAGATGCCGATCGGCAGATAATCCATCAACATGGCATGGAGTCCCGAGGAGCCGACCTATCCAGGAGGCGTGTCACGGCATGTGAACCTTGGCACATTCCCCGGCGAAAAATCGGGGGACCCCGGAGCCGCGCCGGGATCCCCCGTGGTGCCTAGCCGCCGAACGGCTTCACGAAGAAGATGATCAGCGCGATGAGGAGCACGTAGATGGCCAGCGATTCGATCAGGGCCAGGCCGATGATCATGGCAACCTGAATGCGGGGGGCCGCATTCGGCTGCCGCGCGATGCCGTCCAGGGCCGCGCTGATGGCCCGGCCCTGCGCCAGCGCCGCGACGGCCGAGGCGATCGCCATGGCGAATCCGCCCGTGATGATGCTGACCGCTCCGACCGACAGCCCGCCGGCCGCAGGCGCCGCGCCCTCCGCCGCCCAGGCCGAACCTGCCGCCACAAAGAACATGGCCGTCGTCAGTACGCCTATCCGTCCGCCCAGTACGCCCATCCCTTCCCTCCTTTCTGCCTACCTGTCAGTGGTGCTCCTCTCCGTGTCCTTCTTCCACCGCACCGGCGATATAGACCATGGTCAACATGATGAAAACGAAGGTCTGAACGACGGCCGTGAACAGGCTGAGCGGAAGCATCACCCCCAGCCAGATGAGATACGGCATGACCAGCCACGACAGGGACAGGAGAATGGTGACGACGCTCTCCTCGCCGAAGATATTCCCGAACAACCGGATGGAGAGCGACACCGGCCGCGCCAGGTGGCCGATGAACTCGATCGGGAACATCAAGGGGGCGAGCCACCAGATCGGGCCGCAGAAGTGCTTCAGGTAGTTCGGCAGGCCGTGTTTTTTGATGCCGAAGTAATTGTAGGCCAGGAACACGGTCACGGCCAGGGCGATGGTGGTGTTCCAGTTCGCGGTGGGCGGCTGGAACCCCGGGATGTTCGCCAGCAGATTACTGGTGAGGATGAACAGCCCGGCCGTCCCCACCAGCGGAAGGAACTGCCGGCCTTGCCGGCCGATCATCTGCTCCAGCAGCCCGTGGAACCCCTCGACCACGACCTCGGCCAGATTCTGGAGGGGACCCGGCACCGCGCGAAGACTGCGGCCGACCAGGAAGCCGAACACAACCAGGATGGCCATCACCACCCACGTGAACGTGACGTGCGGTGGCATCCATTCCCCTGGGACCCCGAGGAACGCCAGGAAGTTCGGCAATTGGAACGCCGGCGTGTGGTGCAAGCCCACGTGGCGTGAGGAAAAGAAGAACCCTACCAGGAGGTTCGCGGCAACCAACCCCGCCAGCACCAGCCAGACGCCCTTACCGCCGGAAGGCTTCCCGCTCGTCTCGGTTGCCATGGATGAGGAGTCCGCTGTTAGGAGCCGTTACGAAATAACTTGTCCATATTTTGTAATTTCGTTACGGCTCCTTATGCCGTTCCGAAATTTCTCCGCTCAAGGTATTCTTTGACAACGGCTTAGAGCCATATGTATGTTGGTAAGGCGGCGCTCCGGATCATCGCCAGGTCCGTCCGATCAGCCCGACATCTCGGAACAGGTTCAGGAATCCCGCCACGATCCCGAACAGCGTGAACACCATCGTGAGCCACGGCCTGGTGCCCAAGCCACCAATCCAGGCCGTACCCGATCAGCAAGACCGATGGCGGTCGCGGCAACCAGCGCAGATCCCGATCGTGCTGAGCCGGGCAAGCTGCCTCAGGACCGACGGTTCATCGTCAGGCATGGGACGCTCCCCGCCGCACGAGCGCCTCGGGAGCCAAAAGCGTACCTTTTCTAGCCCTATAGCCGGGCCGTGTCAAGCAACTTCCCGGCAGCCGCCTCGCCGGGCCGACCGCCCCACTGCGAGGGAAACGAAGACGGGGTGTGAACGCACCGATCACGTCGCGCCCACGATCACGAGCACGTCAGTTCCGTATGGTGCTCCGGGAAATCCGGGAGTCGCTAAGGGCGAAGAGCGAGGCGCGCTTCCCCTGTTGACATTCGGGCGGGTATAAGACTAGCGTACGGAATGCACGCCAAGTTCTTGGCTTTGTCGAGCGAATCCGCGGAAGCCACCACATCTTCGTGAGAGGGGGCGAAGAAGTGATTCGATATGAGATCATCGTCTATTGGAGCGATGACGATCAGGCCTTCATCGCTGAGGTGCCGGAACTCCCTGGGTGTGCCGCAGATGGGGCGACCTACCAGGAGGCAATCGCCAACGCCGAGCCTGTGATCAAGGAGTGGATCGAAACGGCCACCGAGCTTGGCCGTCCCATCCCACAGCCGAGGGGGCGACTGGTCTTCGCGTAGCGCATTGCAGCCGAACACCCCGCTCGCTCTCCCCGCATTCCGAGGCGCCCGTCCCGCATCGTTGCCGCCCCGCCGTGCTCGCAACAACTCGGGCAGATCATGGCGAGCCGATCCTTGACATCTTCCGGCCGTTTGCGTAGGCTGCACCGCAGCGTCGGCGAGACGGTCGCTGAGATCGTCCCGCGGAGGGACAGGCGCGGTGCCGTACCGACGGAGTGAGGTTGCGATGACTGACGACATCAAGACGTTGCATCACATGATCCTCGTCTGGAACGCCTTTGCCACCCCCCCTGTCATCCCGCCTCAGATGCTGCGGAACCTCGGGGACTACCTGGCAAATTTCCTCAAGTCGAACGACGGGGAGCAGTACCTGCGCACGCTCGGATACGTCCGGGCCGGCGTCCCGACGAAACCGGCCTGACGCCGGGCCGCCCGTCGTCCCACCCACCCCCGAACGTCCGTTGACCGCCGGGGCCCGGTCGGATAGCATCGGGCTCCCATGCGATTCATCAGCCGTCGAAATGCCATTCTGGTCCTGGCGGGCCTGGCGGTGGGCGTGACCCTGTTCGGGATCGCACACCTTCGGCGCGACGGGCGGCCGCCGGCTCCGCCTCCCCAGACCGGGGGCCGCGGGCGGATCCTGTACGAGACCCATTGCGCCATCTGCCACGGCCCCGCCGGAAAGGGGGACGGGGCCGGCGCCAAGGTGATTCGCCAGTCCATGCGGGATTTCAGCAACCCGGCCGCGATGCGCGGCGTGGAGGATCGGTTCCTCTTCGAGATCATCAAGAAGGGAAGCTCCCAGTTCGGCCGATCCAACGCGATGCCGTCCTGGGGGATGAAGCTCTCAGACGAAGAGATTCACGCCGTCGTCGCTCACATTCGCACCCTGACATCCGGAGCCGCCGACGGACCCGAAAAGAGAAAGGAGACGCCCTGAACCAGGCCGCGCTGTCTCGCCGATTGCTGCCGTTCGTGTACACGTTGTTCTTCATCTCCGGCGCCACCGCTCTCATCTACGAGGTGGTATGGGCCCGGATGCTCACCCAGATCTTCGGAAACACCACCCACGCCATCGCCACGGTGCTGTCCGCCTTCATGGGCGGCCTGGCGCTGGGAAGCTACGTCCTGGGCCGGTTGGCGGACGCCCCGCGAAACGCTTTTCTCGTCTACGGAATCCTGGAGGGCGGCGTCGGCCTGTACGGTCTGGTGATCCCCACCCTCTTCGCGCTCACCCAGTACGCCTATAGCAGACTGTACGGGTTGGCCGAGACGTCCTTCACCTTCTTCACTCTGGTGCTTTTCTGCCTCTGTTTCGCGGTCATCGTGGTCCCGACGGCCCTGATGGGCGCCACCCTGCCCATGTTGAGCCGGTTCTGCGTCACCCAGTTCGCCTCGCTGGGCCGGCGCATCGGGCACCTGTACGCCATCAACACGCTGGGGGCGGTGCTGGGTTGCGCGCTCAGCGGGTTCTACCTGATCCCGGAGCTGGGCCTGCGCGGGAGCGTCCGGCTGGCGGCCATCTTGAACCTTTGCATCGCGGCCCTGGTCATCCTCACGATGTTCTATTTCCGTGGTGGCGACCCCGTCGCGGCGGATGCCGAGGCGGCCCCCGCGGACGGCCCGGCACCCGCCGGGCCCCGATCTCTCCTGGACATCGCGCTCCTCTCGGCCTTCGCCCTCTCGGGGGCGGCCGCCATGGTGTACGAGAACGCCTGGACGCGGGCGCTGACTTTGGTCATCGGGATGTCTACCTATTCCTTCACCGTCATGCTCACGACCTTCCTGGTCGGCCTGGGGCTGGGAAGCCTCCTCTATGCTCGCTGGTGGGGGACCCGGAAGGTGGGTGTAGCGGGATTCGGCCTGCTCCAGCTCCTCATCGCCCTCTCGGCGCTGGCCACCATCCCGCTCTTCGAGCGGCTGCCCTTCCTGTTTCTTCGCCTGCGCCACGGCTTCGGCGACTCCTTCCAGCAGTTTCTCACGATCCAGGTCGTCCTCTCCGCCCTGGTCATGATCGTGCCCACGCTGCTCCTGGGAACGACCTTCCCCGTCGTGGCCCGGATCTACACCCAGAGCCTGTACCGGATCGGGAGCAGCATCGGCACCGCCTACGCCAGCAACACGCTGGGGGCCATCGTGGGGGCTTTCCTTGGCGGCTTTGTCTTGATCCCGACCCTCGGCGTGCAGAACAGCATCGGCCTCGCCGTCACCGTCAGCGCGGCCGCCGGGGTCGTGCTGGTCGTGCTCGATTCCCAGGTCCGCACCGGACGCCGACTCGCGACCGCGGGGGTCATGTTCGCCGTCGCCGTCGTGGCGGTCTTTTCCTTCCGGACCTGGGACAAGCGGATCATGACCAGCGGCGTCACGATTTACGCCCACAACTATTCCACGCTCCCCACCGACGCCCTGCGGCGGGAGTGGATGGAGCGGGACGACTTGGTCTATTACCGCGAAGGCCTGACCGCCACCATCAGCGTCCATCGCTCCGCCGGCTCCAACTACCTGTACGAGAAGACTAACGGCAAGGTGGATGCCTCGATCGGCGACGCGCCGACCCAGCTCATGGTGGGCTACCTGCCCATGCTCCTCAATCCCGGAGCGAAGACGGTCCTGGTGATCGGGATGGGGAGCGGGATGACCGCCAAGGCGGCCGCGGCGTTCCCGGTGGAGCGGCTGGAGGTGGCCGAGATCGAGCCGGCGGTGATCGAGAGCGCCCGCTTCTTCGCCGACAAGAACGGGCGGATCCACGACGACCCCCGCGTCCGGTTCATCCACGCCGACGGTCGGAACTACCTCCTGGTGGCCCGCCGCCAGTACGACGTCATCATCTCCGAGCCGTCGAATCCGTGGATCGCCGGGATCGGCAACCTGTTCACCCGGGAATACTACCAGGAGGCGTTGTCGAAACTCACCGAGGGCGGGGTCTTCGGCCAGTGGATGCAGACCTACGGCATGGCCCCCGAGGACCTGCGGATGGTGTACCGGACGTTCGCCGAGGTGTTCCCCGACGTCTCGCTCTGGTCCGTCAACGACAGCGACATGCTGCTCATCGGGACGGCCCGGCCGCAGCGGTTGCGCCGCGACGACCTGCAGGCGGCTCTGACCGCGCACCCGGTCGCCCGGCAAGACCTGCGCGAGTTGGGGTTTGTGGACGGCTACAGCCTGCTGGCCATGTATCTGATGCCCAAGGCGGCCCTGCTCAAGATGGCGGGCGACGCGGAGTACAACCTGGATGACTTCCCGCGGCTGGAATTCCTGGCCCCGCGCAACCTGGGGCGAGAAACCACCACGCTGAACGCTCGCCTGACCCGGACCTTCGCGGTTCCCCCCGTGGTCGAGGACGCCGACCCGGACCGGGACCCCGACGGGCGATTGGCGCTGGCCCTTGCGCACGGGTATCGGGCCGTGCGCGACCGGGCGCGGGCGCGCGAGTGGGTCGATCGAGCATTGCAGAAGTCCCCGATGGATGCCGGAGCGCACCTGCTGCGGGCGCGCCTCGCGGCCGAGGACAGCCAGTACCATGCGGCCGCAGAGGACCTGTTGCGCGCGGTGGGCGGGCCGATCCGTTTGCCGGAGGAGGCGATCGAAGTGGCGAAGACGCTGGAAGCGGGCGAGGCCGCTCGCGTCCTGCGGAAGATCCGCCAGCAAGATCCCCGGCTGGTCGAGGCGCAGCTGGCCCTGGCCGACGCATTGCAGCGGGCAGGCCGATACCCCGAGGCCGAGGCCGAATACCGCGATCTCCTGCGCGGCCTTCCCGCAGACCCGCGGGTGCAGGTTGGCCTCGGGCGCGTTCTGCTGTCCCTGGGCGACTACGCTCCGGCCCTGGCCGCGTTCGATGACGCCGCCAGGCTGGGTGAGATCAGCGGGGAGTTTCACGCCCTTCGCGGCGAGACGCTCATCCGTCTCCAGCGGTATCGGGACGCGGCGGTGGCGTTCCGCGAGGCCCTCCGGTCCAACGTGGAGAACATCACCTGGCGCCTCAACCTGGGGATTTCGCTGGCGGCGTCCGGTCCGGACGGGCACACCGAGGCGGAGCGGCGATTCCGCGAGGTCCTGGCGATGGATTCCGCCAACACGCGTGCCTGGGAGGAATTACATGAACTGGGGGCTCGTTTCTGATTCTCACGCGAGGCGATCATGACGCAGGAGTCCATGGAGGCCTATCTCCGCAGCCGCCTGAAGGTCGAGCTCCTCAAGCTGGACCGCCTGCGGGCGACGGCGGTTTTCCCCCCGGACCTCCAGGGGCCCCCGGAGGCCGGGCACGGCGGCGGTGCTGCCGCTCTGCTTTTCGAGATGGTCCGGATGGTGGTGGGCGAGCGAGGCGGCGAGGCGGTGCTGCCTCGCCCGGTTCGGGTCGAGGTCGTGCTCCACCGCGAGATCCCGCTGGACACGCCACTCCGGGCCGAGGTGACGCCGGAGGGCGGTGCCTGGTACAGCCGCATCGTTCGGTACGACCGGCCGATCGTGGAAGCGTGGGTTCGCCCCGCGGCGGGTCCGCTGGCGGCTCTCTCGGAGGACCTCCGTCGCCTCTGGGACGGCGCGCGCGAGGAGGCGTTCACGGTCTCCGGGTTACGAGTTCTGCCTGGGGTGCGGGTTCCGGAACCCCCGGGGCGCACAGGTCCGCTTCGAGTGTGACGACCACTTCGTGTGGAAGTGGCTTGAGCCCCAGACGCACTTCCGCTGCGAGGACGGCAGCCTCTTCCCCGGCTACCACATCATCGTCGGAGACGAACTGGGGTGGTGGATGGGGGCGCTACGGCAGGGGGAATGCGGCCTGTCGAGCCGCCTGGTTGTGACGCTGGGAGGGGCAGTCCCGCACGGCACGCCGCTCTTGGCCCTGGGACCACGTGCCGCCGTCCGTACCTCGGATCCCAAAGGCAGGATCTGGCAGACGCATGCCATGATCGTCACGTCGGACTGGAAGCCGGTCGCCGATGCCGAGGTGGAATTCGCCGGCAGCCGCGCCTTCAGCAAGACGATGCTGCCCCGCTTTCTTCTCGTCGACCGAGACCCGGCCGCCCTCCGGCGCGCCTTCCCGCGCTACCAGACACTGTGGCCGGGGGGGGCCTGACCGCCCCCCCCTCGCTCGCGGCTAATTCACCTGAGGTTCCAGCACCCGGATGTTGTGGACGGCCGCGGGGGCCTTGGGATCCTGCGGCGCCGATTGATGGAACAGCCGGAATTGCTCCAGGGCGAGCTGGAGCAGGGCGCGCTTCCCCTCCACGCGGCTGAGTTGGGCCTGCTGGATGTACGCCACGCCCAGGTGGTAGTGGGCGTCCGCCTGCCCCGGCCGGAGCTCGGCGGCTTTGCGATACGCGATCACTTTTTCATCCACCAGCACCCGGATCTTTTCTCCAACAATCACGCCCAGATTGTAGTGCCCATCCGCGTCGTCCGGCCGCAGCTGGACGGTCCGCCGGAAAGCGTCCAGGGCGGCATCCAGGTTGCCGGCGTCCGTATGGGCCAAGCCCAGCTGGAACTGGACCGCCGGGTCTGCGGGCGCGAGGCGTGCCGCCTCGTTGAGGTGAGTGATGGCGAGGTCCGGTTGTCGCTCCCGGCGGTAGAGGTCCCCCAGGGCGAGTTGCAGCTGGGGGTCGTCGCCTTTCTTCGGCAAGACCTGCGACATCTCCGCGATGGCCCTGGCGTTGTCCCCCTGTGCGCGGAAGGCCAGCCCGAGCCCCAAGCGCGCCTCCAGGTGGTCCGGCTGGAGCTCGAGCGCCTTGGTGAAGGCCTCGGCTGCTTGCCCGGGCTGACGGAGCTCGAGCAGCGTGATGCCCAGGTTGTGATGGGCCTCGACCAGATTGGGGTTCAACCGGATCGCCTGCCGGAGCTGGTAGAGGGCGTGCTCCAGGTCTCGCCGCGCCAGCGCGCCGACACCGGCGTTGTAGCGCTGTAGCGCCTCTTGCGTCCGCGGATCCTGCGGGGGCTCCGCCGCCGGGGCGGCGGTTGCCAGGGCCAGGCCGAGCACCAGTGAAAACACCCAATGCATCATGGCGTCCCCCGCTCCCCCGCCCCCTGCCCGGCCCGGGGCGACCGGGCGAAGGCCGCCTCCGCCGCCAGGATGGGCGCGTCCTCCCGGAGCGCGAGGGCGATGGCGTCGCTGGGACGGGCATCCAGGACCAGCTCCTGCCCCTGCACGTCCAGGACCAGGCTCGCGAAGTAGGTGTTCTCGCGAAGACCCGTGATGGCGACGCGTTTCACCCTGGCCTTGAGGCGATGCAGCGCCTCCAGCATCAGGTCGTGGGTGTACGGTCGGGGCGGCCGCACCCCTTGCAGCGGGAGGGCGATCGCCTGGGCCTCGAAGGGGCCGATGAACATGGCCAGCTCCCGTTTGTCCTGCTTGCCCCGCAGGAACACCATGGGGGCGCCGGACTGCGGGTCCGCTTGGACGCCCATGACCTCCATCTCGTAGGTCGCGCTTTCCGACGGCGGCCGCTCCGCTGCCGGCGCCATCGAGGCGGCCAGCATCACCGCCACCGTGGCGAGAACCGCCCGCATCCCCTGTCCGCATCGCATGGGCTTCCCCCTCGGGTCCGGCTCTGCTCAAAAGAACTTGACCAGGACCCGCTCCCCTTTTTCCACCAGATCCACGTTGGCCGGTATCTCGATATACCCCTCGGCATCCGCCATGGACGTGATCGACCCCGATTCTTTGAAGGCGGGCGCCACCTCATCACCCTCGATTCGGACCGGAAGGTACTGATGGCGGCCGGTCGTCGAGGTGTATCGTCTCGCCATGGGGAGTTCGATGCCCCCAGTCCTCGGCTCCGGAAGGTGCGCCAGTTTGCGCAGCGCCGGTGCCAGGAGACCGTACCCGTTGGTGAGACACGAGGTCGGGTAGCCCGGCATCCCCAGGACGAGCGTCCCCTCGATGACGCCGCACAGCGTCGGCTTCCCCGGTTTCACCGCGATGCCGTGGAACTTCACCTCCCCCAGCGATTCCACCGCCTCCACCATCACGTCCCGCTCGCCGACCGAGCTCCCCCCGATAGGACCACCAGGTCACATGCCAGCGCCTCCCGCAGGGTCCCGCGTACGTCCTCCAGCGTGTCCTTCATGATCGGAAACAGTCGGGGAACACCGCCCACGGCCTGGATCAGGGATGCCAGGGTGTAGGAGTTGATGTCGTAGATCTTGCCGGGGACGAGCGGCTCTCCGGGCGCGACGATCTCGTTGCCCGATGGGACGACGGCGACGGTCGGCTTCGCCACCACCGCGACCTGGGTGAGTCCCAGGGCGGCCACGACGCCGATCTTGCTTGGGTCCAGCCGCGTCCCGACGGCCAGGACCTCCTGGCCGGCCTGGATGTCCCTCCCCTGGGGTGAGATGTTCTGGCGAGGATAGACCGGCTGGTAGATCTTCACCAGACCCACATCTCCCGTGAGCTCGGTATCCTCGACCTGCACGACGGCATCCGCGCCGGCCGGGACGGGCGCTCCCGTGGCCACCTGCGTGCATGCCCCCGACACGACCGCGGCGGATGCGATGTCGGCCGCGTGAATGACTTCCAGCACGCGTAGCTGGGCGGGGTTGAAGTTGCCGGCGCCGAACGTGTCCTGGGCGATCACGGCATAGCCGTCCATGGCGGCCCGGGCGAACGGCGGGACGTCGGCGGTTGCCACGATCCGTTCCGCCAGGACCCGGCCGCAAGCGTCCAGCAGGCCGACCCGCTCCGTCCGGGTGATCGGCTGGACGCACTCCATCAAGATCCGCATTCCCTCCTCGAGGGAGATCAGCGCCTTCATGGGCTTCATGGCCATGGCGAGTCCCCACAGACAGAAATGCCCCGGGCGGTGGGCCTGGGGCGGGATCGATCGGCGCCAGACCCCGCACGCCCTCAGGACGTCCGGGGTCTGGCGAATCCACCGCGGCTACTGCGGATTGATGCAGCGGACCAGCCGCCACCCATTCATCAGATTCACCCGGTGCATTTGCTCCGGTGCCAGCGCCACGCGCTCCAGGAGCGGCATCAGTTTCAACTCGGTGTCGAAGCCGATCTTGGTGCAGACCGGTGCCAGGATCTTCTCGAACATCCCGATGATCGGGTTCTCGCTCTTGAAGTGGTTGAGGATCACCAGGTGGCCGCTCGGCTTGCAGACCCGCCGCATCTCCAGGAGCGTCTTGACGGGGTCCGGCACGGCGCTGATGACGTAGGTGGCGATGACCCGATCGAAGCTGTTATCGGGAAATTCCAGCCGGGAGCCATCCATCACCATCAGCTTGGCGCTGATCCATGCCGAGCGTCTCGTACCCGCTCCTCGGCCTTCCGGAGCATCCCTTCCGAGATATCCACCCCCGTCACGTCGCAATCCCGGGGATAGAGCGGAAGATTGAGCCCGGTTCCGACACCGACCTCCAGAATGCGATCGCCCGGCTTGGCCTCCAAGAGCTTGATGGCGGCCACCCGTCCCGGATAAAACACCTTATCGAAGAGGAAGTCGTAAACCGGCGACAGGATGGCGTAGGCCCGTTCTATCGTCTTATAATCCATCATTCTGCGTTACCTGTCTCCTTGTTACGCGGTGAAGTCATTCCCCCGGAGGTTTCCGGAGGCCGATATAGTCACGCCGGCGGATTATAACCAAATACACCCGCCGCGCAACAGGTTTTTTTCCCCGAACCGCACCGGGAGCCTGGCCGGGCGCCCCTGGTAGTCCCGGTACAAGAGATAGCCGTGGTCTCGGCCGAACTCGAAAAGCCGACGAGTCAGGTCCACATCGGCCTTGCAGTACTCGATGACCTTGTCCCGCTCCCCCGCTTTCCACCACGCCAGGCTCTGCAGGCCGTCGGCCGATTTCGGCGCCCCCAGCGTCTCCTGGGCCAGATGGTTCAGGCTCAAACGAAAGCCGAGGGTGGCGTGGATCTCTTCCAGCAAGTCCAGTGTGGGCAGCGCCGCGTAGTCCAGCGCGCGGTAGCCGCGCAGGACGGAGTAGTCGAATCGGCGTACGTTGAAGCCGATGATGAGCGCCGCGGCGGCGAGCTCGTCCGAGGAGTTCCTCGACCCGGTCCTCGGGATAGACCCGCACCTCGCCGGTGGCAAGGTCCTGGGTCACGGCCACCGCCAGCCCCATCCGATCGGAGTGGTCCCAGCCGCCGACCTCGTCGGCGCTCCGCTGCGTCTCGACGTCCAGGACCAGGACGCGGGGCGCCGCGGGGAGCGAGGCTCGCTGCCGGCGGCCCCGCCGGCCGGGCCGAGGCCACCGGCGCGGGGAGCATCCCGACGGAGATCGTCTGGATCGCCGCCGGGATCTCGATCAGCCCGAGCAGCCCTTCCAGGGTGAGGATCGCCGCCGCCTTGTCCAGCGGCTTGTTCCCCGAGCCGCACTTGGGCGAGTGGATGCAGGAGGGGCAGCCGGTCTCGCACGGGCAGTCCCGGAGGAGGCGCGAGCGTGTCGGCCAACAGGTCGTCCAGGACGCGGTAGCACCGCTCCGCCAGGCCGATCCCCTCGGGATAGCCGTCGTAGATGAAGATGGCCGGCCGCCCGACCTGCGGATGGAAGGTGTAGGAGATGCCGCCGACGTCACCGCGGTCGCACAGGGCGAAGAGCGGGAACAGGCCGATCGCAGCGTGCTCGATGGCGTGGATGCCCCCCATGAAGTGGAGTCCGCCGGGCGGCGCCTGCTTCACGTAATCGCGGATCGCCTCCGGGCATCTCGAACCACAGCCCCTGGGTCTCGAAGGTGTGGGGCGGCAGGTCCAGCGGGTAGCTCCCGATCCGGTCCTGGCCGAAGATCCGGCGCTTCTCGTACCCGGTGATCCGCTCGGTCACCTTCAGGCGCCCGAGTCGCGCCACGCGTCCGCTTGACCTGGCGGACCTCCTGACACTGCAGGATCTCGGTCTCCTTCTCGCCGGAGGTCTGGGTGTAGTAGTCCACCTCCACGGGCCGCGCCTGCACCTTCCGCTGGGCCAGGTCGAGGGCCGTCACCTCGAACTGGCTGGCCCTGGTGCAGGTAGACGGCGCCGGGGTGGCACTCGTGGATGGCCCGAAAGCCGTCCACGCTGCCGATGGTCTTGCCGGCCGGGTCCAGGATGGCGAACGACTCTCCGACCGAGCGGATGCTGATCTCCCGCGCCGGGTTGCGGCGGCGCGCGTACCACTCGGTCCCGTCGGCGCTCTGGACCAGCCGATGCTCGGCGGCCAGCTCGCGAATCCGGTCTGGCCAGCTCCGCCCCGTAGATGGCCGCATCGGCCGGCCGCAGCGGCAGCTCGGCGGCGGCGGCCACCAGGTGGTCCGCGCAGGATCCGGCGGTTGCCGGGATCGATGACCGCCGCCTCGGGCCGCCGGGCGAAGAAGTCCTCGGGGTGGCGCATGAAATACTGGTCCAGCGCGTCGGGGAGGGCGATGAGGATGATCAGCGCCTCCTGGCCCGCCCGCCCCACCCGGCCGCCGCGCTGCCAGGTGCTGGCGATGCTGCCCGGATACCCCACCAGGAGGCACGCGTCCAGTCCGCCGATGTCGATGCCCAGCTCCAGCGCCGAGGTGGAGACCACCCCCAGGAGACGCTCCTGGAAGAGGCCCTGCTCGATCGCGCGCCGCTCCTCGGGGCGGTAACCGGCCCGGTAGGCCCGCACCGAGGCGGCAACCTGTGGCGCCGCCTGGTGGGCCCACATCGTGATCAGCTCGGCGATCTTCCGCGCCTTGGCGAAGGCGATGGTCTTGTAGCCGGCCTGGATGCAGTGCCAGGAGGAGGTCCGTGGCCTCGCCGTACGGGCTCCCGGTCGGGTTCACGAAGACGAAGCGCTTGCCCCGGGCGGGGGAGCCGTCGGTCGTCCACCAGCGTGAAGTCCCGGCCGACCAGCCCGCGGGCGAACTCCGCCGGATTGCTGATCGTGGCCGAGCAGGCCACGAAGCTCGGACGGCTGCCGTAGAAGGCCGTCACGCGGTGCAGTCGTCGCAGGACGTGGGCGATGTGCGAGCCGAAGATCCCCTTGTAGGTGTGCAGCTCATCCAGGACGACGAACCGCAGCCGCTCCCAGAACGGCTTCCAGGCGGCGTGGTACGGGAGAAGAGACAGGTGCAGGAGGTCCGGGTTGCTGATGAGAATGTGGGGCGGATCGGCCTTGAGCTGCGCCCGGCGGTGGGCCGGCGTGTCGCCGTCCAGGATCTCGGCCCGGATGCCCGACCCCTGCGGGAGGAGCTGCCGGAGCGATTTCAGCTGGTCCTGCTCGAGCGCCTTGGTGGGAAACAAGAACAGGGCGCGGGCCTCGGGGTGTCGGAGCAGGTGCTCCAGGACGGGAAGCTGATACGCCAGGCTCTTCCCCGAGGCCGTCCCGGTGACGACCAGGACGTCCCGGCCGGCCCGGGCGTGCGACACGGCGTCGACCTGGTGGGTGTAGAGCCGCGTCGATGCCGACCTGCTGCAGGGCCTGCCGGAGCGGCGCGGGGAGCGGGGGCGCCAGATCGGCAAAGCGCGGCGTCCGGGAGGGAATTTCCTGGATGTGGACCAGGTGGCCGCGGCTCTGGCCGCGGCGTGCCAGGCCTTGAAGGAAACCGTCCAGGGCCGTCGTCCCTGCCGCCGGCTGGGGCCACCCGGGCGGGCGGGCGCGTCACGCCCGCTCCAGCCTCACCCGCGCCCCGGAGGAGACTGCCCGGAAGACCGTCGCGTCCCCCGAAACCGTGCCGATGATGTTCACCGGGCTGGCGGCGCGCGGTCGGTCATCGGTGCTGGCCGGCGTGCGGCCGAAGAAGATGCAGAAGGCCGTGCCCGGCGGCCAGTAGCCCAGTTCGCCCACGGCGACCAGGTCGCGGGCGTCTCTTCTCCTGCTGGCGCGTCCACCGGGATCGAGAAGTAGATCTCGTCCCCCCAGGTGTTGCCGCGAGCCTCGATGGGCAAGGCCTCCCAGATCTTGGTGGCGGTCGGCGAGTCGTTCAGGACCGCCTCGGCCTCGACCTTTCCCGCCGTGATGCGGATCGTGCGCTTCGTGGTCATGCGTCGCTCCTCGTGAACGAGCTATGCCGCAAAATGTACCGTACTCAGGGGGAGGGGTCAAGTCGGGCCGCGCCCTGGAATTGCCGCTCGCGACGCCGGACCGTGTTGTCGGTTCGAGCGGCGACCATGCGATACTCGCCCCGAAAACACTCCTTCTTGATGACCCGATCCTCGGTCACGACCAGCCCCATGCTGTCGAGGAGGGAAAAGAAGTGCTCTTCGTATGTCACCCGGCCGAAGTCGATCGTCGTGAAGTATTTCAGCCGCGGCTTGACGAATTCCAACCACCGGGACCGCTCCCGAAACATCGTCTGGACAAAGAGGATCTCCCCGCGGGGGTTCAGCCACGGCAGAACCCGCGCCAGCACGGATCGCTGATCGTCCATCAGCATGAAGCTCATGCTGAACAGGATGTAGTCGAAGTGGGGCGGCGTGGGCGGCGCGTAGTCCTCTACCGCCAACTCGTACACCTGAATGCGGTCCCGCAGTCCGTACACGCCCACCAGCTGGTTGCAATGCGCGAGGTAGCGAGGGTTGATGTCGAGGCCGACGATGCGGAGCCCGCGGTCGACGATCGCCCGGTGGTGGCGCCTGATCATCGCCCCGTTGCCGATGCCCACATCCAGCACGCGGCTGCCCGGCCGGACATAGTCGAAGACAGTGCGGTAGCAACCATCCGTCACGTCCGCGACAATCAGCGAATAGAGGTAGCTCGTCCACATGGGCTCGTCACCAGCGGAACACGACGTTCGGGACGGACGCGCACCGCCGGACGACAAGCGGACATCGCCCCTCCGGCTACCTCGCCAGAGGATGTCGCGGCCGAGTGGGACGCTAACCCGTCTCGGAACACAAAGTCAAGGCGAAAGGCCGAATGCCCCTGCGGCGCGCCGCGCGCCGCAGCGGGTGCCTCCAGGGCGCAATGTCCCGTCGGGGGCGCAAACCAAAGAAAGCGCTCGACGATGCCTGACGCCGTGGTACACTAGACCCCGGTCGGTGAGGATCGCCCCCGGCAGAACGCCGGGGGTTGGTGTTTACGTGTCCCCCGTCGTTATGGACGCCGGTGGCGCATCGGCGACGGAGGAGAGCTCGCGGGAGAGGCGCGTGCCGCGCTTTGACCTTACCGAGTTTCTGGCCAAGACCGGATTCGGCCTGCCGCGGCTCGCCTCGTACCTGCGGGTGGCTCCGGTGTACCTGGAGGCGGTCCTGGCTGGACAGGCGCGGCTCACGGCGCGGGATCAGACGGCGTGCCGTCTCTTGTGGCGTCGGCTCTTCCGAGGAAAACAAATGGACCTGCCGTTCGCCGAGCCGATCGAGACCTTCACGCGCCGGTATGCGCAAGCCCTGGCGCGGGCGCGCGGCGCGACAATGGCGGAGAGCCCCGCTGCGCCCCGCGGCCGCTCACCTCGCGCGAAGAACCCGCGGCGCGGTGCGGTGCGCCAACAGGCGTGACGTCGCCACCACAGGTTCGGCCGACAGGCCGGACGGGTAGGCTGCCGAGGCCGCACCGCCGGCACGCCGCCGCAGAGAAAGGACGCCACTCATGGCCGAGCGTCGCCCGCCGGCGCTACGCATCGGGGACCTGACCGCGCCGCTGCCCATCATCCAGGGCGGCATGGGCGTCGGCGTGTCCCTGGCCGGGCTGGCCGCGGCGGTGGCCAACGAGGGCGGGATCGGGGTCATCGCCACGCGCCGGCATCGGGATGGTCGAGCCGGACTTTTTCCAGAACTTTCTGGCCGCCAACACCCGGGCCCTGCGCACGGAGATCCGGCGGGCGAAGGCGCTGAGCCCCCAGGGCCTCCTGGGGGTCAACATCATGGTGGCGCTGTCGAACTTCGCGGAACTCGTGACCGCGGCGATCGACGAGGGGATCGATGTCATCTTCTCCGGCGCCGGGTTGCCGTTGGATCTCCCCCAGTATCTGCAGGGCGGCGGGCGCACGAAGCTGGTCCCGATCGTCTCCTCCGGGCGGGCGGCCCGGATCATCGCCAGGCGGTGGACGGACCGGTACGACCATCCCCCGGACGCCATCGTCGTCGAGGGGCCGCGGGCGGGCGGGCATCTGGGCTTCAAGCCGGAGCAGATCGACGATCCGGCCTACGCGCTGGAGGTGCTCCTCGCGGATGTCCTGACCGAAATCGCACCCTTCGCCGCCCGGGCGGGACGCCCCATCCCGGTCATCGCCGGCGGGGGGATCTACACCGGGGCGGACATCCACCGGTTCCTGCAGCTCGGCGCCAGCGGTGTCCAGATGGCCACGCGGTTCGTCACGACGCACGAATGCGATGCCTCGGTCGGCTTCAAGGAGGCCTACCTCCGCGCGACGCCGGAGGACCTCGTGATCATCAAGAGCCCCGTGGGCATGCCGGGCCGGGCCATCCGGAACCAGTTCATCGACGACCTGAACGCCGGCAAGAAGATCCCCTTCACCTGCCCCTATCATTGCATCGTCACGTGCGACTACGCGACCAGCCCCTACTGCATCGCGCTGGCGCTCATCAATGCGCAGCGGGGCCGGATGGGCCACGGGTTTGCCTTCGCCGGCGACAACGCCCATCGGGCGACCGCGATTGTGTCGGTCCAGGAACTGGTCGACACCCTGCTGGCCGAGTACCACGCCGCGTCGGCCTGATCTTCGACTCACGATTACCCGCGCGCGAGGGCAGGTTCGCACGTGGGGTGCCTTCTTGGCGGACCAGGAGCGGCTGGCGAAGTTCGCGGGGAACGAGAAAATGGTCCCCTGGTGCGCCGTTTGACGGCACAGATCTTTCGGCCGACGGCGTACTCGCCCCTGGCAGAAGGCGCGGGCGAGCCGCAGAGGGAGCGTGTCAGGGGCCGGGTGCGTGCGGGGTCGGTTCTCGCCGGGTGCCGGAACGATGATGTGGGATTTCACGCTGGCTTTCGTGGCCCTCTTTGTGGCAGTAGACGTCCTGGGCGTCATTCCGCTCTACCTCAGCCTGACCGCCGGCCTCTCCGCCGAGGAACGGAGGCGGCTGCCGCGACAATCGGCGATCACGGCCACGGCCGTCGGCCTGGGCTTCCTCTTGGTCGGGAATGCAGTGTTCCGCGTCCTGGGGATCAGCGCCGCGGATTTCCAGACGGCCGGTGGCATCCTCCTCTTGGTGCTGTCGATCCACGACCTCTTGTCGTCGGGGAAGGGCAACCCTGGGGGCATCCCGACTGTCGGGGCGGTCCCGATCGGGACGCCGCTCATCGTCGGGCCCGCCGCGCTGGCGACGCTGGCGCTTTTGGTGCAGAACTACGGCTACACGGTCACGTTGGCGGCCCTGGGTGCGAACATGGCGCTGGCGTTTGGCGTCCTGTCACATGCGGACAAGGTGGGCCGCGTGTTCGGCGCAGCCGGGTCGGAGGTGATCGCGAAGGTCGCCAACCTCGTGCTGGCGGCATTCGGCGTCAGTCTGATCCGGCGGGGTGTGACGGACCTGCTGAAGCGGTGACGTGGCGGGTCGCGCTGGAGGGGCTTGAGGTGTGTTTACGCCGCTCCGTCCCGCGGCCCCCCTGTCGGCCCCCTTTACACTCCCAGGCCACCGCCGGGCCGGGGGGCGCCGGGCCCCGCAGGCCGGGCCCGCCGGAACCCCCCGGAATCGCCCGGCGGGGCCAAACCGGAGCGCCCCGCTCCCGGAGCGGGCCGGGGGGCGGAACGGCAAATGCAAGACTGCAGGAGGGGCGCCCACCTGGGGAGGGGGGCCGGGCCCCCAGCGAGGCCGGGAATGCCACCCACGGAGCCCGAACCGCTCGCCACCCGGTGCGCCCAGCAGGCGCGGGAGATCCGCGCCCTGGAGAAGATCGAGACGCTGCTCGAGCGGCGCCACGCCCTGGAGGCCGCCAACCGCGGCCTGCAGGTCCAGCTGGCGGAGCTGCGCACGGTCTGGGCGCTCAGCCGGACCCTGGCCGCCACGCTCAACCCGGAGGAGCTGCTCCCCCTCGCCCTCCACCTCTTAGGCCGCGCCCTGCCCGCCGATGCCTACGCCCTCTTCCTGCTGGACGAGGCGACCCGCCGGCTCACCGTCAAGGGCGCCGCCGGGCTGGGGGCCGCCGGGCTCCAGGACCGCACCTGCGGGCTGGGGGAGGGGATCGCCGGCGTGGTCGCCGCCACCGGGGAGCCCCAGCTGACCGCCGCCGACTCCCTCACGCCGGGGGCCGGCCTCTACATCCCCCTCAAGCTCACCGGCGGCGCGCATCCTGGGGGTGCTCCAGGCGCAGCGGGCCACCCCCCCGCCCTTCACCCCCCGGGACCTGGCGCAGGGCCAGGCGGTGGCCACCCAGGTGGCCGTGGCCCTGGAGAACGCCCAGCGCTACCAGCGGACCAAGGAGCTCAGCGCCAAGGACGAGCTCACCGGGCTCGCCAACCGCCGCGCCTTCTTCGAGGCCCTGGAGGCCGAGGACCAGCGGGCCCGCCGGTACCGGCGGGGCTTCACCATCCTGATGCTGGACCTGGACGCCTTCAAGCACTACAACGACACCCACGGGCACCTCTGGTCGGGGACCAGGCGCTCCGGACGGTGGGGCGCCTCCTCCTCGGGAGCACCCGCCGGGCCGACGTGGTGGCCCGCTTCGGCGGCGAGGAGTTCGTCATCCTCCTCCCCGAGACCCTCAAGGCCGCGGGGGCCGTGGTGGCGGAGAAGATCCGCGCCGCGGTGGCCCAGCACCCCCTCCCGGGCCGCGAGTCGCAGCCCGGCGGCCGGCTGACGGTCACCGGCGGGGTGGCCGCCTACCCCGGGGACGCCGCCAGCGGGCTCGAGGTGGTGGACGCCGCCGACCGGGCCCTCTACCGCGGCAAGCAGCAGGGGGGCAACCGGGTGGTGGTGGCGCCGGAGGGGGAGTAGGCGGGAATACGTTCGCGACACCGACACCACGAATGCCCGTCGGGCATACCGCCCGGCGGGCATTCGTGTCCCTGCGCGAAAGATCTCTCGGGTCGGCGCCCACCCGGCGTCGACGCGGCGCCGCTAGCTGTGTCTGAAATCCGCCGACGTTTCGCCCCGGCCCATCCTGCGGCGCCTAGGGCCTCGTCGAGAACCGCCCGGCCTTGCTCCGGGTCGCCCTGCCGGCGGCAGGCCTCCGGGCCGGATCCGGCCGGGCCGCGGGCCCAGCGCCGCAGGATGGGCCGGGGCTCCACTTAGGGCTGGGGGATTTCGGACACGGCAGGCTAGGGGTTCGCTGGGGCGACGTCGGTCTCGCCCCATTCCCACGCCTCGGGGTGCATCACCCCGTCGACCACGAACCGGGCGCCGCCCCCCAGGAGCAGGGCGTCGAACCCGTCGCCCCGCCGCTCGAAGGAGACGTGGAGCTCGCCCCCCAGCACCCGCACCAGGACGGGGGAGTCCACCCGGCCGCGCAGGGCGCTGATGACGCTCGAAGCCACCGCCCCCGTGCCGCAGGCCAGCGTCTCGCCCTCCACGCCGCGCTCGAACGTGCGCTGCCAGAGCGTATGCCGGTCCAGCGCTTGAACGAAATTCACGTTGATGCCTTGCGGGAAATCGGCATGATGGCGGATGGCCGCCCCCAGGCGATGGATGGCGTCGCGCGATGCGGTCGGCAACCTCGGGCAGGTACACCACCGCATGTGGCGCGCCCGAGACGTCCACCGTATGGGCGACGTACCGATCTCCGTCCACCAGCACGGCGCGATCCTGTTCGATCCGGGAGGTCAATTGGAGCTGGACGCGGACCTCGTCGTCCGCGACCCACGCGTGCACCGGCCCGCCCGGGGTGTCGATGGTCATCCTGGCCCCGGCGAGGCCGCGCGCGTGGGCATAACGGGCCACGCAGCGCGACGCGTTGCCGCACATCTTGACCTCGGCGCCGTCGGGGTTGATGGTGCGCATGGAGAAATCGCCGCCCGCCGTCGGCGGCTCGATGACCATCAGCTGATCCGCGCCCAGGGACATCCGGCGCGTGCAAACCCGGCGGGCGAACACGTGCACGCCGATCGCATTCAGGATCCCCGCGCGGTTGTCCACGATGATGAAGTCGTTGCCCACGCCGGACATCTTGGTGAAGGGGACGGGTGGCATGACGAGGCTCCTCGGGCGGTCTCGCTACCGCAATTCGGCGGCGTACGCGAACAGCGCCGCCGCGCCTCCCGTGTGCCAGAAGACGATCGTCTCGTCCTTGCCGAACGCGCCGGTGCGGATCAGGTCGATCAGTCCCGCCATGGCGCGTCCCGTGTACACGGGGTCCAGCAGGATCCCTTCGGAGCGGGCCACCAGAGAAATGGCCTCCCGCTCCGGCTCGCCCATGACGGCGTATCCGGCCCCGAGGTAGCCATCGTACGCCACCACCTCGTCCGGCGCGAAGGCCATCTCCCACCCCAATCGGCGGATGGTGGCCGTGGCGATGGCCGCCACCCCGGCCTGCAGCTCGTCCCGGCGGCTGTCGATCGCGATGGCCGCAAGTTGCCCGCGAAACCCGACCGCCTTGGCGCCGACGCAGAGTCCGGCCTGCGTCCCGAAGGAGCTGCTGGCGAAGACCACCCGGTCCACACGGAGCGCGCGTTCTTTCGCCTGGGCGTCCAGCTCCTCCAGGGCCGCCACGAATCCCACCGCGCCGACCGCGTTCGATGCGCCCACCGGAATGAGGTACGGACGGTTCCCGGCGGCGCGCGCCTGCGACGCGACCTCTTCCGCCACGGCCTCCCGCGTGCGGTCACCCGAGAACACCACCTGCGCACCGAGCAGGTGATCCAGCAGCAGGTTCCCGTTCCAGACCGCCGGCGCGTGACCGCGCAGGACCACCACGCACCGCAGACCACAGCGGGCGGCGGCGGCGGCGGTTTGCCGGGTGTGATTGGATTGCACCCCGCCCATCGTGATGAGCGTGTCCGCGCCCTGATCCAGCGCGTCCGCCACGGTGAATTCGAGCTTGCGGGTCTTGTTGCCGCCGGTGGCGAGACCGGTCTGATCGTCGCGCTTGATGAAAAGGCGCGGCCCTCCGAGCGCTCGGGTCAGGCGCGGCAGCTCCTCCAGCGGGGTGGGGAGATGCCCAAGCGGAATGCGCGGCAAATGTTCAGTGAGCACGGGACTCCTCCTCCAGGATGATCTCCGTCTGCTGGCGGACGCCGAGATACGCCGCCTGGACCGCCGGGTTGCGCAGCAGGTCCCGCCCCGAGCCCTGGAGGACGATCCGCCCAACCTCCAGCACATACGCGCGCGTCGAGACCTCCAGCGCCTTGAGGGCGTTCTGCTCGACCAACAAGATCGTCGTGCCCTGGCGCGAGATCTCCTGGATCGTGTCGAACACCTGACGCACCAGGACCGGCGCCAAGCCCAGCGACGGCTCGTCGAGCAGTAAGAGCTTGGGGCGGGACATCAGCGCCCGAGCGATCGCGAGCATCTGCTGCTGCCCGCCGGAGAGCGTTCCGGCATACTGGGTCAGCCGCTCCTTCAAAACGGGAAAGAGCGAGAAGACGTACTCCTCGTCCTTGGCGATGCCCGCCTCGGTCGCTGCGCCGGTACCCGCCCAGCGTCAGATTCTCGCGCACGCTGAGGTTGGGAAAGAGCCGTCGTCGCTCCGGGACGAGCGCGATCCCCGAGGCCACCGCCTGGTGCGGAACCGGCCGGACCGGCTGTCCGTTGAACGTGATGGTCCCGGAGGCAGGCTTGAGCAGTCCGACCAGCGTCCACATCAGGGTGGACTTTCCCGCGCCATTCGCCCCGATGATCGCAGCGATCGTCCCCTCCTCGACCCCAAAGCTCACGTCGCGCAGGGCGTGGATCGCTTCGCCGTAGAAACAGTTCAATCGCTCAACCGATAGCAGCATGCTCCACCTTCTCTCCGAGATAGGCTTCCAGCACCAAGGGGTTGGCTTGGATCTCGTCGGGCGTTCCCTCGGCGATCTTCTTGCCGAAATTGAGCACGGTGATGCGCTCGCACAGGTTCATGACGACGTCCATGTGGTGTTCGATCAGGATGATCGTCAGCTGCCGTCGCTGGTGGACGCGCCTGAGCAGCTCGACCAGCTCGAGCGATTCGCGGGGGTTCATCCCGGCGGCCGGCTCGTCGAGCAAGAGGAGCGTCGGCTGCAAGGCGAGAGCGCGGGCGATCTCAAGCTTGCGCTGCAACCCATAGGGTAGTGTCCCGGCGACGCGATCGGCATGCGTTCGCAGTTCGAGCAGGTCGAGCAGGTCCATCGCGCTGGTCCGCAGTCGTTCTTCCGTGGCCCAGACCGTCCACGGCCACTGCACCAACGCAGCGAGCAGGCCGTAATCGCCGGCCCGGTGGAGCGCCGTCTGCACGTTTTCCAGGACGGTCATGCTGGAGAAAAGCCGGATGTTTTGAAACGTCCGCGAGATGCCGCCAAGCACGATGCTGGTCGGCGGCTGCCCCGCCAGCTCGCGCCCGTCGAATATCACGGATCCGGAGTCGACGGGGTAGACGCCGCTCATCAGGTTGAACAGCGTGGTCTTGCCGGAGCCGTTCGGGCCGATGAGACCCACGACCTGGCCGGGCCACACCTCGAGGTCCACGTCGTCGACAGCGACCACGCCGCCGAAGCGCTTACTCAAACCACGAATGCGTAAGAGCGGCTGGTCGAGGGGCAGGGCCGGGTCCGGCGACGAGGGCGCAAACACGGGAGCTGTCTGGGTCGTCCGCCCGCCAAACAGGCGCACGAATCCGGTGAGGTTGCGATTCCAAGCCGCCCCGAGGCGCGGCAGGACCGGCCGCAAGAGCCAGGCCAGGCCATGACCCAGGTAGCTGATTGCCAGGGTTGCGCCCAGGGTGACCGCGGCCGCTAACAGCCACGCCGGGATCTCTCCCCATTCTTGCACGTAGTCTTTGTAGAAGCCGGCGCCTATCGTCAGGCCCACGGTAAGGCCGACGATCATGAAGAGCTTGGGCAAATTGCTCAGGCTCAACTCTTCGTGGCCGAACAGGCCCTTGGGGCGTAAGTTCATGATGACCACGAGGAGCACGCCGTAGAGGACCAGGCGCCACAGGGCCAGGCCGCGGAACAATTCCGGCACCACGACGAACAGCGCCGTGGCCACGAAGGGGCCGGTCAGGCTGCCCATGCCGCCGCACACCACGCCGGCCGTCAACAGGCTCGACAGATCCATGCTGAAGATGGCCGGCTGGATGAAGGTGATGTAGTGGGCGAGCAATCCGCCCGACAGGCCGGCGCAAGCAGCGCTGATCGCCAACGAGAGCATCTGGTTCGGCAAGAGTCGAATCCCGATCATCTCGGCGGCGACCGGGTCCTGGCCGATGGCGATGATCTTGCGCCCATAGGTGCTGCGCAGGAAGTTTCGGCACAGCCAGATCGTCAGCACCATCCAGACGGCCGTGTTGACCGGGTCCGCCAGCTTTTGGATGCCGGGCAGCCCGCGCGCGCCCTGCGTGAGGTCCAGGTTCTCCAGGACGACTTTCAGCGCCTCGCCGAATCCGAGCGTCGCGATGGCGAAATAGTCCGAGCGCAGCTTGGCGCGCAAGGTGGGGTAGCCGACCACCACGCTGACCAGCACGGACACGATCATGCCGACCAGCAAGGCAGGCAGCAAAGGCCAGTGATAGAAATAGGTGAGGATCGCCGCCGTGTAGGCGCCCACGGCCATGAACGCCGCATGGCCGAGGCTGAACAGGCCCGTGTAGCCGGTGAAGATGGCCAGACCCATCGCGGCGATGATGTAGATCGCCGAGTTGGTGAAGATCGCTTGCGCGTATGCCATGCCTGCCTCCTAGAGCTTCTCCTCGACGAACCGGCCGAACAGGCCCGTCGGGCGCACGATGAGGAGGATGGCCAAGATGCCGAAGCTGAACACGTCCCGGTAGGTCGACAGCTGGACCGAGCCGATGGTGGTCACTGACACCAGCGCCTCGAGGAGGCCCAGCAGGATGCCCCCGACGATCGCTCCGGGCAGGCTTCCCAGCCCGCCGATGACCGCGCCGATGTACGCCTTGTTGGTGATCCAGCCCATGCTCGGATACACCATGTACTTGACGCCCATGAAGACGCCTGCCATGCCGCCGAGCCCGCCGGCGATGAGGAACAGCACCGCCACCAGCACGTCGAGGTTCACCCCCAGGACCGAGACCATTTCCATGTCGTGGGAGGCGGCGCGGATCGCCGTGCCGACCTTGGTGTGCGTCAGGACGAAGTGCAGCAGACCGATCGCCACGACGGAAAAGACAAAGGCGAAGAGGTCCATCCGGCTGATCGTCGCGCCACCTACCTCGAACGAATCCTGTGTGAACACCGGAGGGAGGGCGTAGAGCTTGGCGCCGATGGTGGCGTACAAGAGATTCTGCAGGGCGATGGCCACGCCCATGGCGCTGATCATGAGATAGAGCGAGGGCGCGCGCCGGCGGCGCAGCGTCCGGTAGGCGATGCGCTCGTTCAGGAAGGCCAGGATGCCCGCCCCCGCGATCGACAGCAGCAGGGCGGGCAGGAACGGCAGCCTGAAGAAGTGGACCATGATGGCCCACGCGATGTACGCGCCCAGGGTGATGATGGCGCCGTGGGCGAAGTTGGAAAAATTCAGGACCGAGAAGACCAGCGAATAGCCCACGGCCATCAGGGCATAGATGCTGCCGATCGACAGGCCGGTGATGATCGTTTGCAGGACCACCGGACACCTCACCTCAACGACGCGATGGCGGAGCGGTCCGAGGGGTCGGACCGCCCCGCCATCGCGCGGCAATCAGATCAGTCGGTCGTCACAAAGGTCTTGACGTAGACGAACTTGCCGCCCTTGGTTTCCTGGATCACGGCGGGCTTGTTCAGGGGATTGTGCGTCTTGGGATCGACGGTCAGCTTGCCGGTCAGCACCTGGAGATTCTTGGTCTGCTCCATCGCCGTCTTCAATTTTTCGCCATCGGTCGTGCCGGCGCGCTTGAGGGCGTCCACCAGCCACAGCACCGCGTCATAGGCCAGGACCGGGTTCGGCAGCACCGGGTCCTCTTTGTGCTTGGCGCGATAGTCCTTGATGAAGTCCTGAATGGCCGGGTCCTCCAGGGCCGCGATGTTGACGAAGTACGACCCTTCAATCGCCGGCCCGGCCAGGTCAAAGAGGTCGGGGCTGCCCCAGCCGTCGCCGCCCATGAGCTTTGCCTTGATGCCCAGGTCGCGAGCCTGCTTGGCCGCGAGCGCCGCCTCTTTTTGCATGGTGGGAACGAAGAGCACGTCGGGATTGCCGTACTTGATCTTGCCGAGTTGGGCGCGGAAGTCGAGCTCGCCGGAGCGGAACGCCTCGTTGGCCGTGATCTTGCCGCCTGCTTTCTCGAAGGCCTCCACGAAGTACTTGCCCAGGAACTGCGAGTACTCGTCGCCCACGTCGTACAGGATGGCGGCCGTCTTGGCCTTCAGATCCTTGAAGGCGAATTGCGCGGCGACCGTTCCCTGGAAGGGGTCGATGAAGCACACGCGGAAGGTGTAGGGGACGACCGAGCCGTTGTCGTTCACGGTGACCTTGGGATTGGTCGCCGTGGTGGCGATCACAGGCACCTTGGCCGAGTTGTTCACTTCGCGAATGGCGTTGGTCACGCCGCTCTGCGCCGGACCGATGATGGCGACGACCTTGTCCTGTTCCACCAGCCGCTTGGCGACGTTCACGGCTTCCAGGCGGTCGGCCCGGTTGTCATAGGCGACGATCTCGAGTTTCCGTCCCAGCACGCCGCCCTGGGCGTTGACCTTGTCCACGGCCATTTTCACGGCGTTGGCCTCCGACTGGCCCCAGGTGGCGTTGGGGCCCGTCAAGGCGACCTGATGGCCGATCTTGATCGTCTGCGCGCACGCCGGCGCGCCCAGGAATGCGACGCCCAGCGCCGCGGCGAGGCACGACAGCCAGACTATAGATTTGACCTTCACAGGGATCCTCCTTCCGTACGGGTGTGAATGGTATCAGCATGGACGCAGGGCGATGGGTGTGCGCGTCTGGGTGCACGACCTCCTTTCGGTAAACAGTCGGCAATGCCGTTGTCGTTGACTGTGCCTGCGCGTCAGGACGGTCCCAGGCGCACCATCTGCCCGAGAGCGCCGATGCCGTCATCCGCACCGGACAGCAGCGCGTCCCGGACGCGCCGCTGGGAGCGCGCGATCTGGTCCAGGACGATCCGCTCCGCGCTGTCCGGGTTGCGCTTGCGAAGCGCGCCCGCCAAGGCGCGGTGTTCCGCGCGCATCTCCTCGTCGGTGTCGCTGGGGTCGAGCCGCAAATGGTAGAATCTCGTCATCTCGTCGAACAGCCTCGAGATCGCCTCGACGAGCTTCTGATTTCCCGTCGCGACGGCCACGGATCGGTGGAAGTGTTTGTTGTGGGCCAAGAAGCGTGAGTAGCTGTCCCGGTCTGTGAATGGATGGGGGGTATCGGCAAGCGCGAGGATGTTGTCGAGTTGCTCCTGGGGTCCGCGCAGCGCGGCCAAGCGGGCCGCCGCCGATTCAAGGATGGAGCGCAGTTCGTACATTCCGGTCACGTCCGAGAGGGTGATCTGGGTGACGAGGTAACCGAAGCGCGGGATGGGCTGAACCAAACCCTCCTGCGCCAACCTTTGGAGGGCTTCCCGGACGGGAGTTGTACCGGTCTGGTGTCTTTCGGCGAGTTGCGGCTGCGCGATCTGCTGACCGGGCCGGAGTCTGCACGTGATGATCTCGTTCCTTATCGCTTCGTATACTTGGCCGGCCAAGGACTCGCCCATCCTGCTGACCCCTGAGGACCTTGTCGGGAGTAATTCGCCCCTGGTGCATCACTGATATTCCTCTAATATATTATCGGCGAGGACGCGTCAACAGCGAACTTGAAGCCATTCGCAGGTTCGTGGCCGCGGTTCCGGGCCGCGGGATTACCGGAGTCCTGACCGCACCGCGCGCATTATAGACAGGTGGCGTCGGGCGACCAAGGTCCTCCCCGGCATTGGTCACAAACCCAGAACAGTGCCGGCGCCAGTTGCAGAGACCGCCGCTAACCGCGTACACTCCTTTGGAGAGAGGATGGGAAAGGGTCCTCCGGTACTTGTCATGTCTCGGGAGGCCCCGAGAGGTCGTTGTCGCCGCACACCACGCAAGGCACTGTCCGGGAGGATTCACATGGTGCAGATCGACGTTACGTATCAGGGGGGGCTGCGGTGTCAGGCTGTGCACGGGCCGAGCGGGACGCAGCTTGTGACCGACGCGCCGGTGGACAACCACGGGAAGGGCGAGAGCTTCTCCCCCACGGACCTCGTCGCCACGGCGCTGGGCGCTTGTATCCCCACCATCATGGGGATCGTGGCGGAGCGGGAGAAGATTGACCTCACCGGCATACGGATTACGGTCCAGAAAGAGATGTCCGCCGAGCCACCCCGGCGGATCGCCCGACTCGCCACCCGGATCGTGATGCCCAAAGGGTTGACCGAGCAACAGAAGACCAAGCTGGAGAAGGCCGCCCACACCTGCCCCGTCCATCAGACCCTGCACGGCAACGTGGAGCTGCCTATCGAGTTCGTGTACCCGTAGGCAAAGCACGTCCCCGCCCCGCCGTGCCTCAGGCCAGACCGGAGGCACCGCGGGGCGCCGTCCCTCCTTCGGGCCACATTGGCCGCGTCCTTCGGCTCGTGTACCGTGTCTGGAGGCCCCCGGCATAAACCGAGCCCCGCGCCCGACCCGGCGATGCGTCGAGGCGCGTGGACGGCGGGACCGGGGTTGCTGAAGGCGAGGACCTCTGATACAGGCGGGGCCAAGTGAATGGTGCCCCTGGACGCAGCGGGAGCTGAACACCGACGTTGAGGGCCGGTGCCTGCTCTGATCAGGCCCAAAGGAGAGACACGTGCATACGCTGAACGCGACAGCCCAAACCGTGCACATCGCGCACTTCAGCAGCGAGCTCAAACCGGTGTTGACCATCGATGACGGCGACACTGTGGTGCTGGAGTCTCTGCGAGGGGACCCCGCAGAGTACGAAGCCGCCGGTATTGCACCCCAGGAGATCCCGCAGCCGTTGCGCGACTTGTACCGTGACCTGCAGTCGTACAAGGGCCACGAGCTGACCGGGCCGATCTACGTCAGGGGCGCCGAGCCCGGAGATGTGCTCGAGGTCCACATCCAGGAGATCCGGCTCACGATGCCGTTCGGGTTCAACGCCAATGTGTATGGAGCGGGGACGCTTCCAGAGGATTTCCCGTACACGTCATGGCGTGTCATCCGGATGGATCTGGAGAAGATGGTTTCAAGGGTGATTCCGGGCGTGGTGGTTCCGCTGCAGCCGTTTTTTGGCGTGATGGGCGTGGCGCCCCCTGCGCGCCTGGGCAAAATCAGTTCCGCGCCCCCGGGGGTCCACGGCGGGAATATCGACCTGAAGGACCTCGGTCCTGGTTCGATTCTCTACCTGCCAGTCCATATCAGGGGCGCGCTGTTTTCCGCCGGCGATGGGCATGCCGTCCAGGGGGATGGGGAGGTCTGCTATACGGCGATCGAGACCTCGATGACTGGCACGCTTCAATTCCGCGTGCGCAAGGGTGCGCGCCTGAAGTGGCCGCGGGCCGAAACGCCGACCCACATCATTACCATGGGCTTCAATGAAGATCTCGACCTTGCCGCAAAAATGGCGCTGCGAGAAATGATCGAATTCCTCGGAGAGGAAAAGGGGATCAAGCCCGAGCAGGCCTACATGCTTGCAAGCCTGGCTGTGGACCTCCGGATCACTCAGCTCGTCAACACGGTGAAGGGTGTGCACGCCATGTTGCCCAAGAGCCTCTTCATCGGCGGGCGGATTCGGCAGCTGAACTCGGGTGCGACGTTCAACTGCTTGCACCTCTGCCGACCGGGAATCCACGTCCGGAGGATGCCATAGGCATTCTGGTCTATTCTTGACTTGTGACTCGGCGAGGAGCCGCCGCCGACATACGGCTTCCTTTGCGGTTCACGGCGCTTTTCTCTTGACAGGGAAGGAGGAAATTGGGAGTTTCACCTGCCAAGTTTTCCCTCCCGGGTCGGATGATCGAGCGCAGGGGCATCCGAAGACCGCGACGCACGTCGCGGAAGGTTGGGGAGCCGTGGTTGGTGATCCGCATCGTGGTCGTCCGCTTCTCTTCCCTCACAAGGGTATTCTCCCATCTTCGCTTGCGCAGCACCACACTGCATCACTCCTGGGTCGAGTTGTGCAGCACCTGTCCATATTTGGCAGGCAGATTCCCGGTTCGCAGTCCATCCTGACCCTGACCCGAGACCGGAGAACGGATAACAGAGAACCGAGTCTGGAGTGAGGAGAGGCCGTTCGCAGCCGCACCCGCAAGAAGGAGGAGACATTATGGGAGCCGGGGTGAAGCAGCGTCCAGGGATTCGCCGACGAGAGTTCCTTAAGGTGGGTGGAGCCGCGGCCGCCGCCGCGGCCGTCTCGGGCATTCTGCCCCGCGTCCGACGAGGCTTCGCAGCCGAGGAGCCGGTCCGGATCGGGATCCTCGGACCGCTCACGGATTTCACGGGGCGCGACATTCAGCGGGCCGCGCAGATCGCCGCGGACGAGATCAACCCGGCAGGCGGCATCTTGGGCCGGCAGATCCAACTGTTCAGCGGGGACTCCGAGGGCGTGCCGGAAAAGGCCATCCAGGCGTTCCAGCAGCTCGCGGTCCGCGACAAGGTGCACGTCGTCATCGGGGGGTTTCGCAGCGGCGCCGTCCTCGCCCTGGTCCCCTACGTCGGGCGGCTCAAGGTGCCGTTCATTATCACCGGCGCGGCCAGCCCGGACATCATGAAGCCGGTGACCGAGAACTACGCCACCTACAAGTACCTCTTCCGCGCCTGGGTGAATTCCGAGCGGCAGGCGCTCAGCCTGGCCTTCGTGTGCCGGGACATCCTGAAGGCCCAGGCCGGTTTCACCCGCTTCGCGATCGACGCGGAGAACCTCAAGTGGGCTCGGGACTATGCCGACATCCTCAAGGTCAAGCTGAAGGAATACAACCTTGAGCTCGTCTACGAGGCCTCGCACGATCCCGCCACGACGGACTTCACGCCGATCTTCAAGGCGGCCCAGGCAGCCAAGGCCCAGGCCCTCCTGGAGATCATCTCCAACCAGGCGGGGTTCGTGATCGTGAAGCAGTGGCGGGACCAGCGCGTTCCCATGGCCCTGGCCGGCAACAACAACCCGTCCTATCTGGTTTCCTCGTTCTGGAAGGACACTGAGGGGAAATGCAAATACGAGCTGTCTGCCTACACAAAGGCGCCGCTCTCGAGCAAGTCGCTGCCCTTCTGGGATAAGTTTGAGAAACGCTACGGCGAGACGCCGTTCTACACCGGGACCGGCGCGTACGATTCGGTCTACCTCGTCAAGGTGGCGGCGGAAGCGGCCAAGTCCCTCGATCGGGACGCCTTGGTGGCCGCGCTCGAAAAGGTGGATTACGAGGGGATCATCGGGCGTATCCGGTTCGACAAGGAGCACGAGGCCATCACCGGCCCGGATGCCTTGCCTGTCTCGTACGGGCAGTGGATGGGCGACAAGCAGAAAGTCGCCATCTGGCCGCAGAAATTCTCACAGGGCACGTATCAACCGCCGGACTGGATGAAGTGATGTGCAGGAGCGAGCAGGGCGGCGGATTTCCGCCGCCCTTTGCTATGGGGCACACGTGGAGACATTGCTGACGATCCTGGTCTTCGGTCTGGCCACGAGTGGGATTTACGCCCTGATGGCTGTGGGTGTGGCGCTCATCTACGGCGTGGGGCGTGTCATCAACTTTGCGCACGGGGCCTTCTACACGCTGGGTGCCTACCTCACCTACGTGTATGCCTCCTCGCTCGGGTGCGGCTGGTGGCTGGGCGCCACGCTCGCGATCGTGAGCGTGGCGCTGATCGCGGCCGCTTTCGACCGCCTCTTGGTGGAGCCGCTCCGCGAGCACGAGATCATCCTCTGGATCATGACCTTCGCCTTCGCCTTTGCCGTGCGGGAGTTGGTGGTCATCGTCTTCGGGGCGCGCCCCTACTCGATCCCCGCCTTCGCGCCCGGCAGCCTCTCGGTCTTGGGGCAGACGATCGCTGCCCAGCGGCTTTTGATCGTGGGGACCTCCGGGGTGGCGATCGGCCTCTTGTGGGCGTTTCTGTACCGGACCAAGACCGGCAAGGCCTTGCGGGCGGTGGCGCAGAACCGCACCGGCGCGCACTTGGTGGGTATCCCCGTGAAAGCCGCCCACACGGCGGTGATGGCCATCTCGGCCGGGCTCGCGGCCTTGGCCGGGATTATCATTGCGCCCATCAGCGTGGTGACGCCGGATATGGGGCTCGAGCCCCTCTTGATGTCCTTCACCATCGTGATCCTGGGGGGGATCGGCAGCCTCCGGGGGAGCCTGGTGGCGGCCCTGATCGTCGGGTACGTGGGCGCCCTGGTGAGCTTCCTCTGGAACCCGGAGCTCGTGACCTTCATTGCGCTGGCCCTGGTGTTCGGTGTGCTTATCGTGCGCCCCACGGGGCTGTTCGGCCTGGCGGTGGAGCGAGCCTGATGGACAGCCTCCCACCTCCCGAGAGCAGACAGGCGCACCGGGCTCGCCCGCTACGGTCCGCTGATGTTCCTGCCGGTCCTCGGGGCGGCCGGCTGGTTCGGCAGCCAGCCGCTCACCATCACGCTGCTGTACGGGGCGACCTGGGCGACCTTTGCCGTCGGGTACGATATGTTCTCGGGCTTCTCCGGGCGCGTGAATCTGGGCTACGCGATGTTTCCCGGTATCGCCGCCTACACCTCCGCCGCGCTGAGCGTCCGCCTGGGCGTGCCCGTGTGGGTGAGCTTGCCCGCCGGCGTGGCGGTTGCCCTGCTATTGGCCGCGGTCGTGGGCGCGCTCACGCTTCGCATCAAGGGGATCTACTTCGCGCTCTCGACTTCCATCGTGCCATTGGCCCTGTTTCAGCTCACCCACGTGTTCGGCAAGTTCTTCGGCGGAGAGGAGGGGATCTGGGGGGTCCCTCCGCTATTCAGCGACCCCCGCTATGATCTGCTCGTCGTCCTTGCCATCTTGGGTCTCGCGATGGCCTTCTCGCTCTGGTACGTCCACTCCAAGGCGGGCCTGGTGCTGCGCGCGATCCAGGGCGGGGAGCTGACTGCGCAGGCCCTGGGCGTGGACACGTTCCGGTTCCTCTTCGTGAGTCTCTTGGTTTCGGCAGCGATCGGGGGGCTGGCCGGCGGCTACCTGGCCCACTTTCAAATGCTGGTCGCGCCGGAAATCCTGCAGATCATCACCACCTTGCAGATCATCACGTTCACCCAGGTGGGCGGTCCCGGCACCATTATCGGGCCGGCCGTCGGCAGCTTCGTCCTGGTGATCCTGAACGAGAACCTGCGCGCCTGGACCGAGCTCAGGCTCTTCGCCTACTTCGCGGTCCTGGTGCTGCTCCTCCGATTTTCGCCGCAGGGCCTTCTGGTCCCCGCGGCCCGCGCCGTGCGGCGGATGCTGCGGCGCAAGACCGGCCCGCAGGCATAAAGGGGCATACGGTGTCAGAGCGACAAGCCCGCGCTGCAGGTCGAGGGCATCACCAAGCGGTTCGGCGGCCTGGTGGCGCTGGATCAAGTCACGTTCACCGTCCGGCGGGGCGAGGTCGTGGGCCTGATTGGCCCGAACGGGGCGGGGAAGACCACGCTGTTCAACGTGATCAGCGGGTTCGAGCCTCCCACGGCCGGGCGCGTGAGCTTTCAGGGGCAGACAGTGACCGGCGTCCCGCCCCACCTGATCGCCAGGGGCGGGCTCGCCCGCACGTTCCAGATCGTGCGCCCCTTCCCGGGGCTGGGGGTGCTGGAGAACCTCGCCGTGGGCGGGCTCAGCAATCGGGTGTTCGACGCCGGCCGGGAGCTCGCGGAAGCGCGCGATCGTGCCCGCGAGGTGGCGGCGCGGGTCGGCCTTCTCCCCTGGCTCGAGCGCGAGGCCACCACCCTGCCGCACGGGAGCCTGAAGCGCCTCGAGATCGGCCGCGCCATCATGACCCGACCCTCCGTCCTGCTCCTCGACGAGCCGTTTGCCGGCCTCGGGGGCCACGAGGTGGACGAGGTCGCTGAGGTGGTCGCGGAACTGGCTGCCGGCGGGATGACCCTGATCATCATCGAGCACAAGCTCCGCGCCCTCATGCGCCTGGTCCGCCGGGTCCTCGTGCTGAATTTCGGCCGCCTCATCGTCGAGGGGACCCCGCAAGAGATCGGGGCGAGCCCCGCAGTGCGCGAGGCGTACCTCGGGGAGAAAGGAGCGGCGAGACTTGCTTGAGGTCCGGGACCTGTCGGTCCACTACCAGGGAGCCATGGCGCTCCAGGGCGTCTCCCTGACCGTGCAGGACGGAGAATCCATCGCCATCATCGGCCCCAACGGGGCCGGGAAGACCTCCCTGCTGCGAGCCATCTCGGGCTTGGTGCCCTACGACGGCGAAGTCCGGTACGAGGGGATTTCGCTGCGCGGGTTGCCGCCCAACCGGATCCTGCGGGCGGGCGTGGTGCACTGTCCGGAAGCGGGGCAGGTGTTCGGCGAAATGACGGTGGAGGAGAACCTCGAGCTGGGCGCCTTCACCGTACGCGACGCCCGATCTAGTCCGAGAGTCGCTCGAGCGTGTGTATGCCCTCTTCCCCCGGCTCCCCGATCGCCGGTGGCAGACGGCGGGGACGTTGAGCGGCGGCGAGCGGCAGATGCTCGCCCTCGGCCGGAGTCTCATGAGCCGCCCGCGCCTCTTGATGATGGACGAGCCCTCGCTGGGGCTCTCGCCCCTCATGCGCGACCGGATCCAGGAGAGCATCACGCAGGTCCATCAGGCATGGAATCTATCGGTGATCCTGGTGGAACAGGATACCGCCTTGGCCCTGGAGGTGGGGCGGCGGGTGTATGTCTTGGACAGCGGCCGCGTGGTGCGGGAGGGGACCCCTGACATCATCGCCCAGGACCCTATGATCCGCGAGGTGTACCTCGGCATCACCTGATCGGTCCATCCGTCTGCTGCGTGCCGCAGGCGAGCACCCTTCGTAAGCTGGTTCTGCGCCTTTGCCCCTGTGGTCCGAAACCTTTCCGCCCGAGATCTCATTCCGCGGCTGGATAAAGGTGGCCGGCTGATTCCTCCAGTCCGTCGTGCTCGTCAGGTTCCCTTTCCCGTCGTAGTTGGAGGTCGCCGGCGTCTTCACAGAGGCACGTTAACTAAGTGAAGGGCGTCCCGGATTACGGCGCGAGAAGACGCACCGGATCCTTGCTGACAAAGCGGCTGTGGACTGGATCATAGTACCGCGCCCGGTAGCCAGATTCCAGGCATTCCATCGTAGCGGTTGCGCGGGACCCAATGCGGGCACCGGCTTCAAGCATGCAGCGCCCCCAGGTAGGGGGGATTTGCGAAGTGGACCCCCTGACGCGGGTTTTCGGTCCTTCGATTCCTCGCCCGATCAGGCGGCAGGCCGGAGGCGCACCTCGAGGACCAAGCCGAGGGCGGCGGCATAGCGCGCCAGCACGCTCAGGGACGGTTGCCGCCACGTCGCTTCGAGCGGTTTCTCCAGGCGGGCGATTACCGGTTGACTCACGCCCATGCGCGCGGCGACCGTCCGTTGCGAAAGGCGGCCCTTCCGTCGCTGCTCAACCAACTCGAGCACCGTGCGGATTGCCACGCGCCGCTCATCGTAGGCGGTGCGTTCCTTGGCCGTCATGCCCTTCCGGAGCGTGGCGAGGTGGGCCATCACGTCAGCGCTCACTGTGTGGCGTCTTTCTGCCATTGTAGGACCTCCCGCATCCGGCGCTGCGCGATCTCCACGTGCCGTGCGGGCGCTTTCTGCGTCTGTTTCCGATAGGCATGGAGCAACACCATCTCCGCCGAGTGCCAGAGGACATAGAAGACCCGGTGCGGCCCGATCCGGAGCTCCCAGAGCTTGCCCTCGAGCTGCCGGAAGGTCACCCCCCGGGCCTCCCGGCCCCGCTCGGCGATCTCCGTCAAGGCCACAGCGAGGACGGCTTGGTCGGCGCGCGACCGGCCCTCGATATAGGCCGCCACGGGCCGGTCCCCGCGGGCCGTGGTGTAATAGCGGAGTCGCATGGTGCATGTATAGCCGATCGGCTATGGATTGGCAAGAACCAATCGGAGATCGCGTGGCGAACGGGCAAAGGGAATAGGATCAGAGCACCGTGCCCGGTAGTAATACAACCCCGTGCCGTCATCCTCGCGCCCCGTAAACCGGAACGGGTTCGCGTTCAGGGTACCGCTCGCCTCGGTCCGTCCGAAGGGCTCGTAGGTGCACGCGGTGGCCGCGGTGCCGCCCGGGGTCGTGAGGGCCACGCTGCTCCCGAGGGCCTCGCCAAGGTAGTAGGCGGTGTCCACGGCATCCATCCGCACAAGCGCCTCATCGATGCTCAGGGTCCGGAGGTAGGCCACGGTGCTCCCGCCGCGGATCGCGGCTTCGTCGTCCACCACAAGGATCTCGGGGAACCGTGGGAGCGCAGGACGGCCCATACGATATTCCTCGCGTATGCAACACACCCGTGCGCGGCGGACGGAACGGTGGCAGGGGGAATATCCAGGACCTCGGTCGGCCCGTCAACGGGAATGCCGTCTTACGTGCCGGACATTAGACTTGAGATGGTAGATGATGAAGATGCACGCGGGAACGGCAACGCGAGATGTCGGCGTACGCTAGATCAGGATCTTGCTGAGGAACACCTTCGTCCGGTCCTGGGTGGGCTGACTGAAGAACCGCTCCGCGGGAGCCTCCTCGATCCTCACGCCCTCGTCGATGAAGACCACCTTGTCCGCCACCTCTTTGGCAAAGCCGATCTCGTGCGTGACCACGATCATCGTCATGCCGTCCTTGGCCAGATCCTTCATGACATCCAGCACTTCCTTGATCAGCTCCGGATCGAGAGCGGAGGTCGGCTCGTCGAACAGCATGACCTTGGGATTCATCGCCAGGGCCCGGGCGATGGCCACCCGCTGCTGCTGCCCGCCGGACAGCCGGGAGGGTAG
>CAVOIV010000065.1:0-3605 GCA_963695995.1 uncultured Methylomirabilota bacterium | reverse complement strand
TCGGCTGGTGTTGGCGCAATAAATGCTTCTCGTGAAGCCCGATCGGAGGGTGTCGTCCTATGAGGTGCACTCTCGATCGGTGGCCGAGTTCGCTGACTTGGAGATTCTGAGCCTCACTGCGAGGGACATCATGCTTACAGTAAAGGGAGCATGGCGACGGAGCCCCCGGCCGGCGGCGGCACCGCAATGTGTTTCCCACCCAATCCAAAACATCGTCCAGTACCAAGACGGGGCGGCCGCCCGGAACGACTACCCGGCACGGATCGTCTCACCCTTGCGGCCGGGACCCTGCTGCGCGACCGGTATGACCGACATCGGCACGCCCCAGGAGGAGGGCGGCTGGGTATTCCAGTATCGCCGGTGTCGGACCTGCGGATTCACCGTCCGCAAAATCCTGCGCGAAATCCCCGACGCGGCACAACTGGCGGAGCTGCGCGTCCTGCTGGAACGTACGTTTATCCGTGGTGAGTGAAATCCAGCGGCAGGCCTGTGCGAAGGAGAATGCAATGGCCGATCGGCACACCCGAGTGGCCTGGAAAGGGTGGATGTGTTTCCAGACAGCGCCTGTAGCGAGCCGTTCGAGAGAAAACCCCAGCAAGGCGCGGATGACGTTATGCACCTGTTGAGACACGCCGTCCTGACTGGCATGCGTTCGGCAAACGATGTCTGCTGGTGGACCGAAGAGCCTCTGTTCTTACGGGCAGTACACACTGAGCCGGCAGTGACTCACAGACGCCCGGGTCGCCTGCTCCTGTGACCCCGTCGCCCACGTGCTGTTCCGAATGGGTGTGAGCTGTTGGCGGGGTGTCAGTTGGACCAGCCATATTGCCCGAATCTGCGAGAGAGATTGGCGCGATCTGTGCTTTCCGATCTAGAACCGCATCCAAGAAAATCGGCGTCGGTTGATAACTCCCAATGGGGTATTGCAATGAAAGCCATTCGATGTCATCGCTGCGGCAGGCGGTTTCGACCGTCTCCATGCCTGTCTTCCGACCTCTGCTCGAGGTGTCGAGCGGAGGTTAACTGATGCGCCTGATCGCGCGGTGAGCGCGACGCGCTTGCGCATCGGACCGCGGGACGCTGACCCCCGCACCGCAACCGGCACGACACGACGCGTGATAAAATAGAGCCCGAGTCTGTCAGCGCCATTCAAAACTCGAGCGGATGTCCTGCCGGCCCGAAGAGGAGGCCGTAGTTTGCGCGTGGTCACCGGTATCCTTTGTGTGATGATAATCGCAGCAGTACTGACTGGGGCAGCGCAGGCCGAGGGCTTGCAGAACGCACAGGTTTTCCTCCAGTTCGTGACGCGGGGCGAAATCGCGTACGAGGAGGTTCGCGACTACACGGCCACAATGCGAAGCGTGGACCGCATCGGCGAAGCGCTGGAGGCGGAACGAATCACCCTGTTGAAGTTCCAGCGGCCGTTCAAGGTCTATATGCGGTGGCTGGACCAAGCGTCGCAAGGCCGTGAGGCGCTCTATGTCGCGGGCGAGAATGATAATAAGTTTTTAATCGCGGAGAAGAGCGGAGTCGCCAAGTTCTTCACGGCGCGCCTGGATCCCCGCGACCCGCGCCTCCTGGCGCGGAGCCGCCATCCGGTGACGGACCTAGGGATTGGCCGGCTGCTGGAAATCATCGCCGCGAACGCCAAGCGGGCTGCACGTGCCGGCGTCTTGCAGGTCGTGGATCACGGGAGTGGCAAGGTCGCGGATCGGCCAGTGCGAGAGTTCGAAGTCACCTTGCCCAGGGATGCGAGCCAGGGCTATTACGGCTATCGGTTCCGGGTATCATTTGACGAAGACAATCGTCTCCCGATCCGGATAGTGGTTTACGACTGGAGTGATCGGCTGGTTGAGGATTACAGCTACACCAAACTCGTGCTGAATCCGGGGCTCGGCGCCGCTGACTTCGATCCGCGTAACCCCGCCTACGTCTTCTCTGGCTGGCGAATTCCATTCTAGGGCCCAACGCGTCAGATCTAGCACCAAGGTGTAATAGATTTCCCCCCTCCGCGCTATATAACCAATCGAAACCGCACTGGAGACCTCAATGGCGCCCCTTGTTGCAGTGGTCGATGATGATATCTCGGTCCGCGAATCGCTGGAGAGCCTGATCAGTTCCGTCGGTCTGGAGGTGAGAATGGCCGCCTCGGCGGAGGAGTTCTTGAGCTCGCCCCATCCCCGCAAGGCGGACTGTCTCATCCTGGACGTGCGCCTGCCAGGCATGAGCGGCATCGAGCTCCACCATTACCTGGTGGCCCAGAAGTGCAAAGTGCCGGTTATCTTCATTACGGCCCATGCCTCGGACAGCCGTGCGAGGGCAGAAGCGGCCTCGGAGTGGACGGTGGGGTACTTGACGAAACCGTTCAGTGACGATGAATTACTCGATGCGGTCAACACCGCGTTGAAAAGGAACCCGAGCGCGTAGATCACGACCGCGAAACCAAGGAGATCCCCATGAGCAGCACAGGAGCTTCGGTTTACGTGGTGGATGACGATGCGTCGGCGCGCGAAGGACTGGCAGATCTGATTCAGTCCGCCGGGCTGACGGTGAAGACCTTTGCGTCGGCGGAGGAGTTCCTGGCTGCCCCGCGACCGAAGGTACCAAGTTGTTTGGTGCTGGATGTGAATCTCCCCGGGGTAAACGGGCTCGACCTGCAACAGGAGCTGGCCACCTCGAATGGGCAACTCCCCATTATATTCCTCACCGGCCACGGTGACATCCCCATGACCGTGCGCGCGCTCAAAGCCGGTGCCGCGAACTTCTTGACGAAACCGTTTGACGACGAAGAGCTGTTGAGCGCGATCCGGCAGTGCATCAAGGTCGCGTCGCTCGAGCGCCGCGCCCAGACCCTGGAGCACAGCCTGAAGAGCGCCCGGACCCAGCTCCACGCCCGCTACGACTTCACCCAGCTCCTCGGCCGCTCCCCCCTCCTGCGCGAGGCGCTCACCCGGGCCGCCCAGGTGGCCCCCACCGAGTCCACCGTGCTGGTGACGGGCGAGAGCGGGACGGGGAAGGAGCTGGTGGCCCGCGCCATCCATTACGCCAGCGCGCGGGCCGACGGCCCCTTCGTGGCGGTCAACTGCGCGGCCCTCCCCGACACCCTCCTCGAGTCCGAGCTCTTCGGCCACGAGCGGGGGGCCTTCACGGGCGCGGACCGGCAGAAGCCCGGCCGCTTCGAGCTGGCCGCCGGGGGCACCCTCTTCCTCGACGAGATCGGGGACCTCTCCGCCGCGGTCCAGGTCAAGCTCCTCCGGGTGCTCCAGGAGCGCGAGTTCCAGCGGGTCGGGGGGACCGCCACCCTCAAGGCGGATGTCCGGCTCCTCACCGCCACCAACCGCGACCTGACGGCCGAGATGGCGGCCGGCCGGTTCCGGAGCGACCTCTTCTACCGGCTGAGCGTCTTCAACGTCCACCTGCCCCCGCTCCGCGACCGGGGGGACGACGTCCTGCTCCTGGCCGACCACTTCATCCGCACGCTGGGGCCCCAGATGGGCAAGGGCGACCTCACGCTCAGCCGGGACGCCTGCGACCTGGTGCGCCACCACCCCTGGCCCGGGAACATCCGCGAGTTGCAGAATGCCATCGAGCGGAGCCTCATCACC
>CAVOIV010000064.1:0-48623 GCA_963695995.1 uncultured Methylomirabilota bacterium | reverse complement strand
GAATAGGAAGCACGAAGGGCGACCGGACGGGGTTCTTGCGGACCACAGGCGTCCGGGAGGGGGATTCGGCTTGACTTCAAGATCCGCGCTGATAGTCTGCAGCCGGCATGAGGGGCCTGCCGGAGTAGCGCCGCCCAAAGAGGATGGAACCGTGCCGGACTACTACGAGCTGAGGCGGTACCAGTTACAGAACGGGCCGCAAGGGAAGGCACTGGATGACTTCCTGCGGGAGGTCGCGATTCCGGCCCTGAACGGGCACGGCGTCCACCCCGTAGGCGTCTTTACGGGTCTGCTCGGAGACGTCAATCCCGCCGTCTACACGCTCCTGCGGCACACCTCGCTGGAGGCGATCGTCGCCGTGCGGGCCTGGCTTGCCGCGGATCCGGATTTCCAGCGCGCGGGCGCGGCGTTCCTCGACGTCCCCGCCAGTCGTCCCGCGTTCGTGCGGACCGAGAGCTCTCTGCTGGTCGCCTTCGACGGCGTGCCCGAACTGGAGACGCCGCCCGGCGCGGCGACCAATGCGCCGCGGATCTTCGAGCTCCGCCGCTACGAGAGCCACAGCGAGCCGGCGTTGCAGCGGAAGATCGAGATGTTCAATACCCGGGAGATCGCCATCTTCCGGCGCACCGGCCTCACCCCGGTCTTCTTCGGGGAGACCCTGATCGGGCCGCGGATGCCGAACCTGACGTACCTGCTCACCTTCGACGATATGGCGACACGCGAGCGGAGCTGGGCAACCTTCCGGGCGGACCCGGAGTGGAAGGCAGCTCTGGGCCACGCCCGGCCTGACCGACGCCGAGATCGTCTCGAACGTGACGAGCGTCCTGCTGCGGCCGGCGCCGTACTCCCAGATCTAGGCGGACCGTGCCCGCCCGGAGAGGCCCCTTGGCTGCAACGCGGCGGTCGGGATCGGATTTCAGCCAGGCATGCCAGGAACGCGTCCCTGTTTCGACAGAAGGATGAATGCGCGATGACGGACGAACGCGAAATGGAAGGTGTGCCGCGGGTCGCATCCTTTCGGACGGTCGCCGAGTTCAAGGCCCACCTCGCCACGCTGCCCGTTCGCCTGGACTGCGACGACGACCTGCTCCCGCCACACCAGAATCCGCTGGCTCAACCGATTGCGGTGCACGGGAGAACCATCGGAAATCGTTTTGCCACGCACCCCATGGAGGGGTGGGACGGCACCCTGGAGGGACAGCCGACCGACTTGGTGCTGCGCCGCTGGACGCACTTCGGCATCTCCGGCGCCAAGCTGATCTGGGGGGGTGAGGCGGTCGCGGTCCGGCACGAAGGGCGCGCCAACCCGCATCAGCTCTGCTACACGCCGGCGAACGCCGAGGCGCTTTCCGCGCTCCTCAGCACGCTCAAGGCGGCCCACCGCAAACGGTTCGGCACGACCGACGATCTCTTCGTCGGGCTCCAGCTCACCCACTCCGGCCGCTGGTCGCGCCCCGATCCCGATCGCGCGGCCAAGCCGCGCATCGCGTTCCGGCATCCCGTGACCGACGCCCGCGTGGGCGCGCTGGACCCGTCGGCCATGCTCACGGATGCGGAGCTGGAGGACCTGATCCCGGATTACGTCGCGGCGGCCAAGTTCGCCGCCGAGGACGGCTACGATTTCGTGGACGTCAAGTGCTGTCACGGCTACCTGCTGAACGAGCTCCTGGCGGCGCACACGCGGCCGGGGCCGTACGGCGGCAGCTTCGAGAATCGCACGCGCCTCTTCCGCGAGATCGTGGCGGCCATCCGTCGGGACGCGCCAGGCCTTCACATCGGCGTCCGACTGTCCGCCTTCGACCTGGTCCCCTTCCGGCATCCCCACGAGGGCGAGGGAGCGCGCGGGGTGCCCATCGACGTCAGGCCGCACCTGCCGTGGCGGTACGGATTCGGCGTCAACCCCGACGACCCGACCCAGCCCGACCTCACCGAGGCAATCCGCTTTCTGGAGCTTTGCCGAGACCTCGGCATCCGGCTCCTCAACATTTCGGCCGCCTGTCCGTATTACAACCCCCACCTCATGCGGCCGGCGATGTTCCCGCCGTCCGACGGCTACCCGCCGCCGGAGGATCCCCTGGTGGGGGTGGCCCGCATCCTTGCCGCCGCCGCCGCGCTCAAACGCGCTGTCCCCGACCTGCTGCTCGTCGGCAGCGGGTACACCTATCTGCAGGAGTACCTCCCCCACGTCGCTCAGGCCCAGGTCCGGCTCTGCCACACCGATTTCGTCGGTGTGGGCCGGATGGTGCTGTCCTATCCGGAACTGCCGCACCATGTCCTGACAGGCCAGCCCTTGCACCGGAAGCGCCTCTGCCGGACCTTCAGCGACTGCACCACCGGCCCACGCAACGGCATGGTATCCGGCTGCTTTCCGCTTGACCCATTTTACAAGGCGCGCCCGGAGGCCCACACCATCCACGAGATCCGCCGCAAAGCCGGCCGGTAGTCCCGCCGGAAGGGCTGCGGACGGCCTGAGCGTTCTGCCGACCAGGCAGAGAGCCCCCGGACGGCGCCGGCATACGTCGGGAAGACCGAGACGCCCAGACACGAAGGGCGTTGCAGCATAACTCGCCATGCCCCAACGCCCCTTGTCGTCCCATTCCCGAAACCGATGAACGCTCGATCGCTCCTTGTTTACCGCTTCCTTTCGCGATCACCGCCCGACGCTCCGCGAGGCGGTCGCAGACCGGCCCGTCAATGACTCCCAGCATTCCCGGTTACCGCATCCTTGCGCGGGGGCAGCGTGAGGAACGCGTGGATCATATGGAAGAAACGGTGCCGGTTGGTTCCCAGCGGTCCGACGTGGGCCTGCCCAGGCAGGAAAACGAACTGCTTATCCTTGTGGGACAGGAGTGCGAAGAACTCGATCAGGTCCTCTTCGGTGGCGATCCCGTCGTGCTCTCCGCGTATGATCAGAACGGGGCACTGGATCTTCCGCGGGTCCACCACGGGCAGATTCGCGCACATGTCGAGGTACGTACCGGTGGGAACCGAATCGCACAGGGCCAACGCTGCGTCGGCCAAGGCGTCGGGGACCGCGGGGTCGGACAAGCCCGGTTTGTCTCGATTGAAGATGCTGTGGAAGAAGGCGCGGTCCACCGGTCGGCGGTTGTGGGTGCGAAAGTACTCCAAGCCCTCGCGCCGCTTGATGAGCGTCGGCGCACCCTTCCCCGTCCACACGAAGGCATCCAGCACCACCCGCTCCACCCGCTCCGGACAGGCCTGGGCGAACGCGGCTGCCCGGAGGGCACCCGAGGACTGGCCGTAGAACATGTACTGCGTGAGGCCGGACTCCCGTTGGACCACACCGACCCCGGCCTTCAGGTCCTCGACCCCGCAGGCGATGTCCGAGTTGCTTTCGGTCCGCGCGGATCGGCCGTATCCCTCGTGATCCAGACCCCACACGTCAAACCCAAGCCGGGCGAACCAGTTCATCATCGAGTAATCCCGTCCCTGGACCGTCAGATCAAACCCGGATTGGGTTCCGAAGGACGAGCCGTGCACCAGGAACAGGACCGGCCGCGGTTGCTCCCCCGGCGCGGGCACGCCGAGTCGTTTGCGAAACAGGAACAGCTTCACGCTTCCTTTCTGTGCCCAATACTCCCGACTCCAGATCTCCGCCATGACGTTCTCCCAGAGTGGCAGCGGGGATGTCAGATCCCGACTCGTTTCAGCATCGCTGGTGGGTACCGCTCACCTGCGGCAACCCCCGGCGGAAAGGCGTGACTTAACCTCCCCAGCTCCTCCGTACTGAGGCGGATATCGCTCGCTCGGGCATTCTCTTCGAGATACGCCCGTCGCTTGGTGCCCGGGATGGGGACGATGTCAATGCCCTGCCCCAGCACCCAGGCGATGGCGATCTGCGCCGGCGCGCAACCCTTCGCCCTCGAAAGCTCTTCCAGGACCTGCAGCAACTTCAGGTTGCTGGCGAGGTTCTCCGGTTGGTATCGGGGCATCCGCCGCCGGTTATCGGCGTCCGAGATCACTTGAGCATCTCGAATATTTCCCCCCAGAAACCCCCGTCCCAGGGGCGCATACGCCACGTACCCGATCCCCATCTCCCGGCAGGTCGGCAGGATCTCCACCTCCGCATCCCGTGTCCAGAGCGAATACTCGGTCTGCAGGGCGGCGATGGGATGCACCGCGTGTGCGCGCCGGATGGTGGCCGGCGCCGCCTCGGAGAGGCCGAGGTACCGCGCCTTGCCCTGCTGCACCAGCCTGGCCATGGCACCAACGGTTTCCTCGATCGGCACGTTCGGATCCACCCGATGCTGGTAATAGAGGTCCACGCAGCCTACGCCAAGGCGCTGCAGGCTGGCCTCGCAAGCGGCTGCCACGTATTCAGGGCGGCCGTTGACGTCCGTCGTGCCGTCGGATCGCCGGATGTTGCCGAACTTCGTCGCCAGGATGACCCGATCACGCCGGTCGGCGATGGCCCGACGGATCAACTCCTCGTTGTGACCGTTGCCATACATGTCCGAGGTGTCCAGGAAATTCATGCCGATCTCGATGGCCCGATGCAGGGTGGCGATAGCCTCCGTCTCATCCGAATCTCCGTACATCGCGCTCATCCCCATGCATCCGAGACCGATCGCCGACACCTCCAGGCCGCTTCTGCCCAACTGTCGTCGCTGCACGGCTCCTCCTTGGGCGATTGCCCCGGTTACCGGATAGCGCTTACCCTCGATACTCGAGGACGTCGAACCCGACCTGGCGGTCCACGATGTATATCAGCCCGCGATCGTCCACGTCCACGTCGTTGGTCTGCGGGCAGGGCTGGCCGCCCGCGGGCTCGGGTATGAAGAAGCCGACCTCCTCCGGCTGTTCCGGGTCGGCGATGTCCACGATGCGGAGCCCGCCGGCGAACCAGGCCAGGTGGACCCGCGTGCCCGTCATGTGCTCCTGGAACTGGTGGGCGCCGAACCGGCCTCCGGCTCGGCTCCAGGGAGAATCCCGTTCGCTCACGTGGAAACTTGCCAGCGGCCGCATGGCCGCAAGGTCAGTCACGTCGAAGACCCAGAGCCCCGCGTGCGGCTGGCCGCGGCGGTGCTCGTGCTCCTCGTCCACCACCAGGGCGAGGTCGCGCCCTTTGACGGGCGTGGGCAGGCGCATGGCCGTGTGCGTCGGCTCCGGAGCGGGCGGATGGTAGTCGTGGCCGGCGATCGTGCGCGGACGCGCGATGTCTGAAACGTCCACGACCCGAAAGCCCGCGTACCACACCGCCGCCCAGATCTGATCTCCCTGGCGCAGCGTGTGATGCAGGCGATTGCGCAGGCCGGGCCAGGTCGGCGCCTCCCCCCCGGCCACGTGCTGGCCCGGGAGCCACCAGCGGGACACCTCTGCCGGGCGAGCAGGATCCCGCAGCGCGTAGATCACCAGGATGTTCCCGACATACCCCTCCATCTCGGTAGAAATGAAGGCGTACCGGTCGTCCGCGTCGAAGCGGTGGACGCCGCAGCCATGCGTCCGCTGGTAGGCGAGAAGGTGCGGGGTAGTGCGATCGCTGATGTCGTACACCTTGAACCCGCCATCCGCATACCCACGCCGCGTCGCCTCCGCCAGGCGCGGGAGATCCGCGGCACGTACGCCCAGAGCCTCGGCGATCTCCGCGTCGCCCGGCGGCCGGCCGAGCCGCGCCGCGAGATGGGTCGTGACCTCGGGGATGCGCGCGCCCTTGCGGAGGACATGCCGGTCGTTCTGCTCGACGTTGACCAGCATGAGGTCCCCGACGACGCGGACCTTGTGCGTGTGAGAATGCAAATCGGGCAGCATGATCGTGGAGACGATCCGCGGCTGCATGGGATCGGAGACGTCCAGGATGGTCGTCCCGTGCGGGGGGCGCATGTGCCCCACGTACGCATATCGCCCCTGCACCACCACCTGCCCGCCGCCGGGTAGGTCCAGGTGGCCGAGTCGTCGCACGCGATGCGCCAGTTCGGATTCCGGCCGTGTCAATTCCGCCATCTGGTCTCCGGTTGCGGCAGCCAGGAGCGTGCCGCCGGACGGGTTCCCCGCGTCACGGCAAAGGAACCATCAGGACGGTGCCGAAAATGTAGTATGTCGTCAGCGCGTAGCCAAGCGCGGCTCCGCACAGGACGAACCAGCGGCGCACTCCGCCCAAAAACATCAGGGCCAGCAAAAACCCCGTCGCACCTGGAAGGTATGGGATCTTGTCGAAGAGCGCCACGTACACAACGCTCAGGAATAGCGTCCCCAGAACGTACCGGGACGAGCCCCCAGTCCACGTTCCCCCGGTTCCGCGGGGTTCACCGGAGCGAACTCGGCCCTCGCGCCATGTGCAGACAATCTGCGCCAGTGCCGCGACGAAAAGGAGCAGGCTCACGATCCGCGGGTAGAACGCCGGCCCGGGATCGACGGGGTTGATGCTCTGCGTGAAGGTCGCCAGGAGGTAGAACATCGCCGCCATGACGGCCATCCCGACGCTGATTGCCATCTCTCCCCAGCGCACACCACACCTCACCGTGCGACCTCGCGACCCCCGACACTCGCCGCGCTATTTCTTGGCCCCCAGTTTCTGCGTGAGCCGGCCCATCAACTCGAAATCGGCGCGAGCGAAGGCGTTGAACTCATCAGGTCCCATGTAGCCGTCGGGCTGGTAGTTCTTCGCCATGAAATCCTTGAACGCGGGCTCCCGGGTCGCCTTGTGAATCGCGTCGACCAGCTTCGCCCTGGCTTCCGCGGGCAGGCCTTTCCGAGCGGCAAACCCGCGGTACTGGGTCATCACGATGTCGTAGCCCAACTCTTTGAACGTCGGCACGTCCTTGAGATGATCCACCCGCTTCTCGCCGCTCACGACGATGATGCGCATCTGTTTGGCCTCGACGTACTGATTGACCGTCGCCGGCGAGGTGCTGATGACGGGGACCGTCCCGCCCAACAGGTTCGTGACCGACTCGGACCCGCCGCCGAGCGGCACCCAGTCCATCTTCGAACCGGACTGCTCGGCCAGCAACATGACCATCAAGTGCAGGGCCGATCCCGTCCCCTGGCCGCCGACCTTCACGCCGGAGCCCTTCTTGGCGGCCTCGACAACCTCCTGCAGGGTCTTGAACGGCCCATCCGCTTTTACCACCAGGCAGTGCGATTCTCGCTGCACGTTGGCGAGGAAATCGAGATTCTCGAAGGAGAAGTCCTTCTTCAGCTCGGCGTGGAGCGCGGCCACTTGTGACGCCGTCAAGGAGGCGATGGTGTAGCCGTCGGCGGGTTCCGCAAAGAGCCCCGCGAACATCACGCCGCCGCCCCCGCCGGGCTTGTTGACGACCACCATGGGCTGGCCCAGGTGCTTGCGCGCATGCTGCGCCACCTGCCGGGCCAGGACGTCGGTGGGTGAGCCGGCGGTCGAGGAATTCAGCACGGTGATCGCCTTCGAGGGGAAGCCGCTTGCCGCGTCGGTTCCATCGGCAAGCGCGCCGATGAGCGAAAGTGCCGCACTGCACACCAGCAACAGGATGCGGAAATCTCGGGCAGTTCTCATGGCCTCATGCTCCTCTAAGCCGTTGTCAAAGAATAAATTGAGCGGAGACATTCCGAAACGGCATAAGGAGCCGTAACGAAATAGAAAGAGATGTATAGGCTATTTCGTAACGGCTCCTAAGTGTGCTCACACATTGAGATGTCTCACTCGTCCGAGACGCGCGGCTTCTTGCGCAAGTCGCGCTGCACCTGGTAACCCACCGAGAGCGCCGCGAGCCCAAGAATGACCAGGGCCACGGGCCGCGTCACGAGAATCGCGAGGCTCCCGTCCGAAAGGATCAACGACCGGCGGAACGAGATCTCGATCATGTTTCCCAGGACCATGGCGAGCACGATCGGGGCGACGGGGAATTCGCACTTCCGCATGATGTACCCCAGGACCCCGAAGATCAGTGCCAGCCACACGGTATAGACGTTGTTGGATTCCGCGTAGGCCGCGAACAGGGTGATCGCGAGCACCATGGGCGTCAAAACGTTCTTGGGGACATCCAGGACCTTGGCCCAGAGCTTGGTGCCAAGAAGGCCCATGGCCAGCATCACGAGGTTCCCCACCAGCAGGCTGGCAAAGAGTCCGTACACAAGGCCCGGCTCCTTCACGAAGAGCAAGGGTCCGGGCTGCAACCCTTGAATCGTAAAAGCCCCAATCAGGACGGCGGCGGCGGCGGAGCCGGGAATGCCGAGAGACAGCAAGGGGACCAGGGCGCCGCCGACGACCGCGTTGTTGGCCGCCTCGGGAGACGCGACCCCCTCCAGCACGCCCGTCCCAAAGAGCTCCGGGTGCGTGGAGGCCCGCTTCTCTTCATTATACGCGATGAAGGACGCCACGGCCTTCCCGGCGCCCGGAACGATGCCGATGATGAAGCCGATGATCGTCCCTCGCAGCATGGCCATGTGCGTGCCCAGATACTCGCGGAGGGTGGGCAGAGTGCCGGAGAACTTCCGTATCACGAGGTGCTCCGCGGCCAGGGTCTCCATGGTCAGGAAGACTTCGGAGACGGCAAACAGCCCCACCAGGACCGGGATGAGGGGAATCCCTTCGTACAGGCCTTTGAAGAAGATGTACCGACTGTTTCCGCTCACGGCATCCACGCCGATCGTCGTGATCAAGAGACCGAACAGCACCGCGATGAAACCCCGGACCCACGATTTCCCTGCCAGACCTGCCACCGTCGTCAATCCGAAGACCCCGAGCGCGAAATACTCCGGCGGCCCGAATTTCAGGGCAATCTGGGCCAATGGGATGGACACCAGGATGAGTCCGATGGTGCTGGCAATTCCTGCATAGGCGGAGGCGACGATAGAGATCCCCAGCGCCTTTCCCGGCTGGCCCTTTTGTGTCAGCGGGTAGCCGTCGAACGTCGTCGGGACGGCGCCCCCCTCGCCCGGCACGTTGATCAGCACCGCCGTGATGGATCCGCCGTATTCCGCGGCACCATAGAGAGACGTCAACAGGACAAGACTGGTGAGCGGCGGGAAATAGAAGGTGAAGGGGAGCAGCAGGGCGATCCCCATGCCGGCGCTGAGACCCGGCAACGCCCCGACAAAGTAGCCCACAATGGCGCCGGCCACGATTGCCAGCGCGTTTTGCCATTGCGCGACCAGGACGAAGCCGGCGGCGAGATTCTCGATCATTGCGGAAGGCCCCGGGTTGTGACGGTGTGCCGACGCTCGCCATCCATCCCGTGCACCGGTGCGGGAGCGGCCGGGCGCGGAACGGGAGAGACAGGAGGATGGAGATCCCCGTACCATGACCACGCAGAATATGCCTGCTCATATAGGGGAAGGCAGGACCTTGTCAACAGCAAAGTACGGATGTCGTTGTCCAGGCAAGACCTCCACATGGGGCGCGTCCCTCCTCCCTGGGGATCTCTTCCCTCGCGCCTCGCCGCGGAAGGATCGGCGCACCTTGGACGCTGTTCGGACTTGATCCAGATCAAGGTCTCCACCCCCCTAGCCTTCTAGACTTCCGGGACTACGGACCCACTTTCTCCTGGGCAACCTGCCCCGAAGCACACGCTGGAGGCGGCCATGAGCGAACTGATCAACAACCGGGCCCATCGGATCCAGACCATGAAGGAGATCATCAAGCACCTCCACCGCGGAGGATCTCCGGACGAAGTGCGAGCGAAGTTGCGAGAGATGGTCCGCGAAACCGACGCCTCCGAGATTGCGGCCATGGAGCAGGAGTTGATGGCGGAGGGGATGCGGGTGGAAGAAGTGCAATCCATGTGCGACCTCCACGCCTCGGTCTTGAAGGAGGTCCTCGTTCAGATCGAGCCCGCCGCGTCGCCCGGGCCGCCGATCGCGCCCGGGCACCCCGTGGACACCTTCCGGCGCGAGAACGAGGCGCTTCGGGACGCCGTCGGCCGGATGCGGACGACGATGCAGGCGGTGGCGCAACTTGCAGACATGGCGGTCCCCGGGGATGAGCTCGTGGCGTGGCGGCAGACGTACAACGACCTCATGGACGTGGAGAAGCACTACCAGCGGAAGGAGCACCTCCTGTTCTCCTGTCTGGAGCGGCACGGGATCACGGGGCCATCCAAGGTGATGTGGGGCAAAGACGACGAGGTGCGCGCTCTCCTAAAGACCCTGGGCGAGGCGCTGGCCGCCCTGGGGGCGTCGGCGGCAGAGTGGAAGGTCGTCATCCAGGCGGTGGCCGATCCGGCGCTCGTCGCCGTCGAGGAGATGATCTACAAAGAGGAGAAGATTCTGCTCCCCATGTCGCAGGGTGCGCTCACCGAGGACGAGTGGGGCGAGATCTGGCAACAATCCCCCGAGTACGGCTACTGCCTGGTCGAGCCCGGCGACCGGTACCGACCGCCCGTCTCCACCGACCCTGCCAGGGTGGCAGCCGTGGCCGCCAACGAAAGTCTGGTGTTCCCGACCGGCGCGCTCACACCGGCACAGCTCCGCTGGCTCTTCACCGTGTTGCCCCTGGATCTCACCTTCGTGGACGCCGACGACCGGGTGCGCTATTTCTCCGAGGGGCCCGACCGGGTCTTCGCTCGGAGCAAGGCGATTCTCGGCCGCCTGGTTCAGCACTGCCACCCGCCCAAGAGCGTCCACATCGTGGAGCAGATCTTGGCCGACTTCAAGGCCGGCCGGCACAGCGTGGCCGAGTTCTGGATCCCGTTCCAGGGCCGGTTCGTCCACATCCGTTACTTTGCCGTCAGGGACGAGGCGGGAACCTACCTGGGCACGCTGGAGGTGACGCAGGATCTCACGCGACTCCGAGCGCTCGAGGGCGAGCAGCGACTCCTCCAGTACGACAACGAGAAGGAGAGGCCGGCATGACCATTCCCATCACGCCCGAGACCAAGATTGCAGAATTGCTGGACGCCTACCCCCAGCTCGAAGAGGTGCTGATCCGACAATCCGCACACTTCACGGCCCTGAAGAATCCGATCTTGCGGAAGACCGTGGCCCGGGTGGCGACGATCGAGAAGGCCGCCCAGATGAGCGGGATCCCCGTGCGGCGACTGGTTGCCACGCTGCGGGAGGCCGCCGGACTTCCCGGGGAGCCCGACGCGACCGATCTCGGCCCGGATGCAGAGCCTGCGCCCGTGGATGCCGTCGCACCGGAGTGGTTCGACGAGACCAAAGTCTGCATGACCCTCGACGCGGATGACCTTTTGGCGAAAGGCCAGGTGCCGCTTCCAAAGGTCACACGGGCGGTGCTGGACGTGCCGCCGGGCGGGCTGCTTTGTGTCAAGAGCGCCTTTCGCCCGACCCCGTTGCTCGAAGCACTCCACAAGGCCGGTCACGGGACCTACGTGACCCAGGCCTCGCCCGCGGCGTTCCACACCTATGTGCGCCCCAAGGCGGCCGCCTGAATACGGCGGTCCTCTGGCTCGACACGCGGTCGCCGCAGACCGCCCGCTTTGGGACGGCCGCCCTCACATCAGGTCGGTCAGCACGTCAGCGCCTGGCGCTACAGCACGATCTCGCGCGCGATGCCGCGCACGTCCATCTCGAACTCGAGCCCGACCACCGGCGGGCGCGCGAAATGCCAGGAGAGACCGCAGGGGACGGCACCTCGCCGCACCAGCTCGTCGGGGAGGATCGGAAAGACGTCGTGCACCGAATAGAGGTGCGTCCCGGTCACCTGCCCCCAGCCATAACCCAAGGCGCGCATCCGCCGTTCCATCTCGCCGAGAACATACCGCGCCTTCTCGCGGAGGCCGTCCGGTGAGGTGTCGCCCCGGCGGATAATGTGGTCGTGGTAATTGCCCCGGCCTTCCGGCGCCTCGCCGCTCCCCGCGATGTGGAAGCTCGGCCGCGCGCGGACGCCCGCCGGGACGGTGTACGCGAAGGCGTACACGCTCGGCCTCGATGGCGGGTCGATCGCCGGACACACGTTCGACCGTGCGACCGGGTTCGCCCCCGCTCGGACGATCCCCCACCCCTCGAGCGTGCCGACGTAGGCGCGGTTGAACGCGGCAAACCCCTCCTCGGTGAAGGGTGCCGGCGAGCGGAGCTCGCACGCGCAGAAGGCCGCCAGGGGCCGCCCGAGGCTCTGCAGGTGGGCCTCGACGGCACGGAACCCGTCGTCCAGCGCCACGGGGCGCAAGAAACGCGCGCGCTCGATCTCGAACCCCGGCTCGGCCGCGACGCCTGCCGAGTATTGAAATACCCCAGGCAGATAGCGGTAGCCGGCGGCGGGAAGCGTGACGACCTCGGTCATGGCTGGTCTCTCCTTCGGACGATGAGGACGGCGGCCCACGTCTGGGTGGCTCACAATCCCCAGTAGGTTATGCCGCGCTTTTCGAACTCTCCCCGGGAGAAGATGAGCCGGATGTCCACACGCCGGCGAGGATGCCGTGGCCGCGGCGCAGTTGTCAAGGAGGAATCGTGGGTGGGTAACGAAGATGGGCGCCGCGCCGCGCGAAGAAATCCCGCACGCTTGGCTTTCCGGTTCCGGACGGTGCATCGGAGGGCGAGCTGTGATAGGCTTGTTTAGGCGGTGATGGCGGCGCGCCGAAACCCGCACTGAGCGCGGTAACACGCACGCGCTGCCCGAACCACCCGTCGCCCCGAAGGAGCAAGAGGAATGGCGAACATCTCACCACCGGTCGAAGCGCTGGTTCCGGACATGATCGCGCTCCGCCGAGACCTCCATCGGCATCCGGAGCTCGGCTTCGAAGAGATCCGGACGGCACGCATCGTCGCGGAGCGGCTGCGGGCGCTCGGCTATACGGTCCGGACGGGTGTGGGAAAGACCGGCGTCACCGGGTTCTTGAAGTGCGGCGCGCCCGGCAAGACACTCCTCCTCCGCGCGGACATGGACGCCCTGCCGATCCGCGAAGAGGCCGACATCGCCTGGAAGTCGGAGGCTCCCGGCGTGATGCACGCCTGCGGACACGACGCTCATACCGCCATGGCGCTCACGACGGCGGCCGTTCTGGCAAAGGAAGCGCCGGCGTTATCGGGGAATCTCTTCTTCGTGTTCCAGCCTGCTGAAGAGTTGGCCGCGGGCGCCGCCGCCATGCTCCGGGACGGTGCCCTCGACGGGGTCCGGCCGGATGCCGCCCTCGCCGTGCATGTCTTGAACCAGTGGCCGACGGGCACCATCGCCATCTGCGACGGACCCGCCATGGCCTCTGCGGATAAGCTGACACTGACCGTCACCGGACGGGGAGGGCACGGGGCCAGCCCGCATCTCGCCATCGATCCCGTGGTGGCCGCAGCCCAGGTCATCACGGCGATCCAGACCCTGGTCAGCCGGGAAACGCCGCCCCTCGAGACCGCCATCCTGAGCATCACCATGCTTCAGGCCGGGACCGCCTTCAACATCATCCCGGATACGGTGGAGATGACCGGCACCTTCCGGTGCTTCAACCCCACGCTGCGCGAGGCGCTTCTGGCCGGGCTCGCGCGGTTGGCGGAAGGCGTCGCTGCAGCCTTCCGGTGCACGGCCCAGGTGAACAACGAGTTCCTCACGCCAGCGGTGCTGAACGACCCCGCCGTGACCCGAATCGCGCGCGAAGCCGCCGCGAGTATCGTCGGCTCCGATCGCGTCACCGCGCCGGCGCCGCTGACCGGATCCGAGGATGCCGCCTTCTTCTGGCAGAAAGTTCCGGGCTGCTTCGCCTTCATCGGAGCGGCTCGACCCGAGTGGTCTCCGGCCCCCTCGATGCATAACGCGAAGTTCGACATCGACGAAACGGCCCTGGCGGTCGGCGTGGAATTCCTGACCCGGGCCGCCCGGCGGCTGCTCGACGCACCTTAACGCCACCGACGAGCCGGACTCCTGGAAAGCGAGGCGTGTGGCTCGTGACGTGATTCACTTGTTCAAGGAAAGCGTGGTTCGATCATGACAACGTCACGACTGGAAAACCTGAATGTCGCCGCCTTCGATCTGATGCCGTCGCCCGAGGAGATTCATTCGCGGCTGCCGATCTCGGAGCGAGCCTCGGACACGGTCTACGAGGGGCGGGAGGCCCTCAAGCGCATCCTCGACCGCACGGATCCGCGCCTCTTCATCATCGTTGGCCCCTGCTCCATCCACGACCCGGTCGCCGGGTACGACTACGCCCAGCGCCTGAGCGCCCTCGCGGAGAGCGTCCGAGACACCTTGTGCCTGGTGATGCGTGTCTATTTCGAGAAGCCGCGCACCTCGACGGGCTGGAAAGGATTCATCAACGATCCCCGCATGGACGATTCCTTCCGCATCGAAGAGGGCATGGAGAAGGCGCGCGCGTTCCTGCTCAAGGTGGCGGAGCTGGGATTACCCACGGCTACCGAGGCCCTGGACCCCATCACACCGCAGTACCTGGGCGATCTTGTCGCCTGGACGGCCATCGGCGCCCGCACGTCCGAGTCCCAGACCCATCGGGAGATGGCGAGCGGATTATCGACGCCCGTCGGATTCAAGAACGGCACCGACGGCGACACCCAGGTGGCCATCAATGCCATCCAGTCCGCCGCCAGATCCCATAGCTTCCTCGGCCTCAGCTTCCAGGGCCATTCCGCCATCGTCCGGACCCGTGGCAATCCGTACAGCCATATGGTCCTGCGGGGCGGCGGCGGGCGGCCGAACTACGACACGGTGAGCATTTCCATCACGGAGAGGGCGCTCGCCAAGGCGGGGCTTCCGCGGAACATCGTCGTGGACTGCTCGCATGCCAACTCGTACAAGGATGTGGAGCTGCAGCCCCTCGTGATGTCCGACTGCGTTCACCAGGTCCGCGAAGGGAACCGCTCCATCGTCGGCTTGATGATCGAAAGCAACCTCGAGGCGGGAAACCAGGCCATCCCGGACGACCTGGCCAAGCTGAAGTACGGCTGTTCCGTAACGGACCCGTGCGTGGATTGGCCCACAACGGAATCGATGATTCGCAGGGCACGAGAAAATCTGCGGGATCTTCTGCGACTCCGTGGCCGACCGGAATGATCCGACCGATTTAGGCCCCAATTCTCCGGAGTGTCTTTCCGGCGCGGATGCCTCAGCCCAGCACCCGTTGCAGGAAAGCCAGATACTCCTCCGGCGCGCCATCCCGGGGGAGTTCGCCGTCCAGGACGGCTTGCTCCAGCCGGTCTTTCAACTGCCCCACGCGCGGTCCCGCCGTGATGCCGAAGTGGGCCATGATGGCCTGACCGATCCCCTTCGGCAACAGAGGCGCCTGACCGTCTTTTGCCATCAGCTCCGTCGCCCGAGCCTGCAGTTCCGCAATCCGCACCAGCACCGCATCCCGGACGCCGGGCCGATGCGAGGTCACGTCGGCGCGGCTGAGATCCAGCAGATCGTCCAGCGCGTCTCCCGCTTCGCGAATGAGGCGCCGGACGGCCCCGTCGGTCCAGGTGCCGTCGTAGAGCGCCGGCCGCTGGTGCAGCCACACCAGCGTCCGCACCCGCTGGTGCAAGGCGCGATCGAATCGGAAACGGCGGGCTGCCTCGTCCACGATGGCAGCGCCCACGGCTTCGTGCCCGAAGAAGTGCACGTCCCCAGCGGCGTCCACCGAGCGGGTCGTGACCTTTCCGGCATCGTGCAGGAGGGCCGCCCACCGCACGGCCACCCGCTGGGGGGCTTGGCTCACCACCCCCAAGGTGTGCGGCCAGAGCGCCTTGTGGTGATACCGCCCCTGGTCCGCCCGGAACTCGACCATGGCTTGCCCTGCCGGCCAGAGGTGTGCCAGGACGCCCGTGCCCTCAAGGAACGACAGGCCCTCCGCGGCGGCGCTGCCCACCAGGGTCTTGTTCATCTCGAGCAACCATCGCTCGCGGCTGACCGTCAAGATCTCCCCGGCCACCTCGCGGACCACCTCGGGGAGGCCGGCCTCCGGCCGCATGCCCAGCGTGGCAATGAAACGCGCGGCGCGCAGTGTCCGCAACGGATCCTCCCGGAAGATGACGCGCGGATCGCCCACGGTCCGCAGGATGCGCTGTTGGAGGTCCTTCTCACCGCCAAAGGGATCGATCAGGCGGCGGTCGAGCGTCATCGCCATGGCGTTGATCGAGAAATCCCGGCGCGCCAGATCCGACTGCAGATCCTGGCCGAAGGTGACTCGAGGCTTCCGGCTTCCGTTGGAATATGCCTCGCCCCGGTAGGTGGTGATCTGGATCTCGCGGCGAAGACCCCCTGCGTCGCTGATGGTACCCACCGTGCCGAAACGGCTCCCCACGGTGAAGACCGGCAGCTTGGCCGCGCGAAGGATGCGCGCGCTGTCGGCAGGCATAGCGCTGGTCGCGAAATCCAGATCGCCGAGCGTCTCGAGCGGGGCCCCCAGCAGGTGATCCCGCACCGCACCGCCCACGAGATACAACTCGTGCCCTCCACCCACGAACACCTCGAACAATCGGGAAAGCGCCGTACCGAGGTCCGTCACCGTCACACCCAGTCCTGGCCGCGGCGTCTGCCGGCAGACGCCGCCAAATGAAACGCCCCGAAGCCGCCGGCCCCAGGGCGTCGAGCACGACACGGGAGAAGCGCGGCAGCCTTTACGGTTCACCGCGGAACATCGCCACACGGACCACGACGCAGCCGCTCTCCCTACTGCCTCCCACCGCGACCGCGCATCCCTGGCGTCTTCACGCCGTGGCGTCTCGTCCGTTCACGATCGCCACCGCCCGGACTATCGAGGAGCACCAGGCCCTTGTCAAGCAGAAAGGCCCCGTCGGCGTGATACCGACGGGGCCCCGGGGCACGGTTCCAGGTGAATTGCGGCCCAGACGGCGAGGCTACTTCAATGCCTCTGGATTGATCACGCCCTCGGGTCGCCGCCCCTCGAGGACATCGATGATGGCCTGCGCGGCGTGGGTCGCCATCCGGATGACGCACTCGACCGTGAGGCCGGCCGAGTGGGGGCTCAGCACCACGTTCGGAAGACCGAAGAGCGGGTTATCGGCCTTCGGCGGCTCGGGATCGAATACGTCCAGCCCCGCGCCGGCGATGGTGCCGTCTTTCAGGGCCGCGACCAACGCCGCCTCGTCCACGATGGGTCCGCGGGCGCAGTTGATGAGGAATGCCGAGCGCTTCATGGCCTTGAGTTGTGCCGTGCCGATTAACCCCTTCGTCTCGGCCATGGAGGGGACGTGGAGCGTGACGAAGTCCGATGCTTTCAGGATCTCGGAAATCGTCGCGACCCTTGCCCCTGCCTGCTCCATCGCCTCCTTCGGGACCAGCGGGTCGTAGGCCAGAATCTCCATGCTGAAGGCCGCTTTCGCCTTCTGACAAACCAACATCCCGATCCGACCCATGCCGAGAATCCCCAGCGTTTTCCCGTCCAGGTCGAAGGCGCTGTAGCTGTTCCGGACCTCCCACTCGTTCTTCCGTGTGGCCGCATCGAAGGGCAGCATCCGCTTGGCCAGGGCCAGCATCAGGGCGATCACATGCTCCGCCACCGACAGGGCGTTGGCTCGGGGCGTGATGCAGACCGGAATCCTCCGCACCGTGGCCGCCTTGACGTCGATGTTGTCGTAGCCCACGCCGTGCCGCGCGATGACCCTGAGTTGCTTCCCGGCGTTGATCACCGAGGCTGGGATCTCGGCCGTCCGCACCAGGAACCCGTCAGCGTCCTGGACCTCCTTGATCAGTGTCCCCTCGGTGAAGTCCTGCGCGACCCGGGCGACGTACCCCTGGTCGGTGATGAGCTTGATCCCCGCCTCGTGGATCGGCTGGGACATCAGGATCTTGCCTTTTGCCATCGTCGTCGTGCCTCCGCGCACCACGGTCGGGCTGGGACACCAGTCGGACCGTCCTGGGTGAATGTGTTCGACTGCCGCGTCGCGTTTACTTGGTGTCAATACCTGCAAGCTTGATGAACTTTCCGTAGTCGTCGTACGCCTTCAACAGCCACGGGTGGTACTCGGCGGGCCCCATGTACAGAACCGGCTGCCCGACATCCTTCATGATCTTCTGGAATTCGGGATCGTCGGCGATCTTCTTGAATCCCGCCGCAAGGTACTGGATGATCTCCTTGGGGGTTCCCGCCGGGACGGCGAGTCCTTTGACCGAACCCGCTGTCGCCAGATCGACCCCCATCTCGCGGAAAGTTGGAACGTCCGGGATCGCCGGGTCTCGGGTCTCGAACATCACTCCCAATCCGCGCACCCGCCCCGCCTTGAGGTGTGGAAGCCCCTCGCTGGGGTGCACGACGCCCATGTCCACGTGCCCCCCGACCAGCCGGGTGATGGCCTCGGCCCCTCCGGCGCCCGGCACCGTCTGCATCTTGAAGCCTCCCACCTTCCCAAACACGTACAAACCGATATCCCCACCGCTCCCCTTGGTGGCCACCGAAGAGGTGACGAATTCCTTCGTCTTCGCCCAGGCCACCAGCTCTTTCAGGTTCTTGTGGGGCGAATTCGCCTCGACGAAGAGTGCATGGGTATGAACCGAGATTCGGCAGAGCGTCTCCAGCGCCTTGAAGGGATCGTAAGGCAGGGGCCGTTGGTGCGGGACGGTCAGGTCCTCGCCCGAGCCCCAGCCGACGAGGATGGTGTAGCCATCCGCCTTGGACTTGACCACATCGACACGGCCTGGAATCCCGCCGCCACCCGGCTTGTTGATCACCACGAGGGGTTGCGGGAAGTGCTTCGGCGCCACCGTGGCAATGGCGCGGGCCATCACGTCGGTCGAGCCACCCGCCCCGTAAGGGACGATGAGGTTGATGGGCTTGTTGGGGAAATCCGCTGCCGACACCATCCCGACACCGCAGAGCAGCAACACCCCGACCAGTAGCGCCTTACCGAAGTTCATCCGCATGACGATTTCACCTCCGCAGGAGAATCACCGGTGAACCCGAAAGGCGATCGGGCCACCCGACAGCGGGTGGCCCGATCGCCGCCAAACCGTTCGGGGGAGCGGGTTCCCCTCCCCCGATCATGCATCGTGGGACTATTTGGTTTCGATCCCCAGGCTCTTGATCAACTGCCCATATTGATCATACGCCGCCTTGAACCAGGTCGTGTACTCCGCGCCAGTCTGGTAGAGCACCGGCTGCCCGAGGTCCTTCATGATCTTTTGGAACTCGGCGTCGTCTGCAATCTCCTTGAACTTCTTCTCCAGGTAGGTGGTGATCTCCTTCGGCGTGCCCTTCGGCACCGCCACACCCTTCACCGAGCCGGCGGTCACCACGTCGTAGCCGAACTCCTTGAAGGTGGGGATCTCCGGCACCGAGGGGTCGCGCTTGTCGAAGGCCACTGCCAGACCCCGCAGACGATCGGCCTTGAAATGCGGCAGCACCTCGCTCGGGTGCTGGCCGCCGAACGGCACGTGGCCGCCCACGAGCTTGGTGATGGCATCGGCTCCGCCGGAACCCGGGACCGTCGTGAGCTTGAAGCCCGCCGCTTTGGCAAAGAGGAGGAGGGTGATATCGACCGACCCGCCCTTGGTCGAGACCGTCGCGGTGACGGGCTCATTCGCCTTGGCCCACTTGACCAGATCGGGCAGCGTCTTGTGGGGGGAACTAGCCGGCACCGCCAGAACGATGGAGTGCACCGAGATCCGGCAAACGGTCTCGAAATCCTTGAAGATGTCGTACGGCAGGGAGCGCTGATGCGGCACCACCAGGTCCTCGCCCGACCCCCAACCGAACAGCAGGGTGTAACCGTCCGGCCGGGATTTCGCCACGTCCACGCGGCCCGGGATGCCGCCGCCACCGGCCTTGTTCACGACCACCACCGGTTGAGGGAAGAATCGGGGTGCCACCTGACCGATCGCCCGCGCCAGCACGTCGGTGGAACCGCCGGCCGAGTAGGGCACGATCAACTGAATCGGTTTGTCCGGATAGGCTGCCATCGAGGTCGCGGCGATCCCCACGACCGCGAAGGCGACGAGGGCAAGACACCACATCGCTCTCTTCATGGTCACACTCCCTTCTTGACAAGAGATGACACGAGTGCAGGACGCTCTGCGATTTCCCGCCATTAGACGCCCGCCGTTGCCGGATTCTTCATCCAGCCGCCGCCTTCGGCTTGGCCCGGAACGCCGTCACCAGGTTCCCCAGGACGAACAAGACGGCCACGCCCAGCAACACCCCCGAGATCGGCCGGGTGAAGAAGATGCCAAAAGACCCGTGGCTCATGAGGAGCGCCTGGCGCAGCGATCGCTCCATGATGGGCCCAAGGACGAATGCCAAGAGGAGCGGCCCTAGGTCGAACTTCAGTTTGCGCGCCAAATACCCAAAGACCCCCATGATCAGCATTACCCAGATGTCGAACACGCTGTTGTTGACGCTGTACACGCCGACCAGCGTGAGGATCATGATCATGGGGGCCATGAAGGCGTAGGGCACCTTGAGGAGCTGGGCCCACATACCGACCAGGGGCAGGTTCAGGACCAGCAGCATGACGTTGCCGATGTACATGGAGGCGACGACGCCCCAGAAGACCGGCGCGTGCTCCTTGAGGAGGAACGGCCCCGGCGTGATCCCGTGGATCAGCAGGGCGGCGAAGATCATCGCCGTCGAGGCATTGCCCGGGATACCGAGGGTCAGGAGGGGAATAAAGGACGACGACGCGGCCGAGTTATTGGCCGCCTCGGGCCCCGCGACCCCCTCGATGGCTCCATGCCCGAACTCCTCGGGGTGCTTCGATACCTTCTTCTCGACGGCGTACGAGATCAGCGATGACAGGACCGCGCCGCCGCCCGGGAGGATGCCGACGAGAAAGCCGATGACCGAGCCGCGGAACATGGCCCACCCGCTCCGGGCGAGATCGGCCATCGTCGGGAACACGTTCTTGATCTTGGTGGTCAGGATGCTGGCGGCCTCTGATTGTTCCAGACTGATCAGGATCTCCCCCACCCCGAACAGCCCCATCGCAATGGTCACGAAGTCAATATTGCTCTGCAGGTCGGGAACTCCGAAATCGAAGCGTACCGCGCCGGACAGCGGATCCAGGCCGACCGATCCCAGGATCAGCCCCAGGATGGCCATGGTCAGGCCCCGGAGAGGTGACGCCCCCGTCAGATACGTGGCCAGCAGCAGACCCAGCACCGTGAGGGCCACGTACTCGGGCGGGCCGAATTTCAGGGCGAACTCCGCCAGGGGGGGCGCCATCATGGTCAAGCCGATGACGCCGACCGTCCCGGCGACGAACGACCCAATGGCGGCGACGCCCAGGGCCGCCCCCGCGCGCCCCTTCCTGGCCATCTGGTAGCCGTCGATGCAGGTAACGACCGAGGCCGCCTCGCCCGGGATGTTGAGCAGGATGGACGTGGTGGAACCCCCGTACATGGCCCCGTAGAAGATGCCGGACATCAGGATGATGGCGGTGATCGGCGACCCCATCTTCATGCTCACCGGCAGCAACAGGGCGATGGTCGCCGCGGGGCCCAGCCCAGGCAGAACCCCCACCGCGGTGCCGAGGACGGACCCGATGAGACACCAGAGGAGATTGACCGGACTGAGGGCGATCTGGAACCCTTGCAGGAGGCCGGCGAAATCGAACATGAATGCGCTGTCCTTTGTGCGGTGTACCGCCTAGAAGAGCAACCCTCGCGGGAAGGGGGTCATGAGCAGCCGCTCAAAGACGACATATACCACGAGGCCTGTGGCAACCCCGGTGAGGGCGGCCACCCACACCGCCTTCTTCTCCAGGAGAAGCAGCCAGGCCGTGACGAGGATCACGACACTCGTCACCGCCCCCAGATCGTCGAAGGCGATGACGTAGGCTGCCATGATGACGAGGGAGAGGAGTGGGCGGAGCCACGCCTTCGGCTGCCAGAACGGGACGCGCTTCTCATCGGGGCCGAGGTTGGTGAGGATGATCAAGGCAGCCAGCACCGCGAGAATCACACCGAGGCCAAAGGGCATGAAGCCGGAGCCGGGCTGGCCGTGATCGAAGAGGCGCAAGACCCAGACCGACTGCTGAATGACCACGCCCGCGAGGATCAGGAGGACGATGCCGGCCACACGTTGCCATGATTTCACAGGGCACATCCCTCCTGTCACCACGCGAGTCCACTGGACGAGGCCGGCGCGGCCCCCCAAACGCACTCTTATTTACTTCAGGAATGGCCTCAAGGTCAAGTCTGCTGCGTGCCGTAGGAGCATTCGTGCGCCCAGTGGTACATAAGGGCCGAAAAGCACACGACGGGGGCGAGTGCTCGCCCCCGTCGTGTGCCCAAATTAACGTGAGAGGGGTGTCCTAGAGATTCCGCTGTTCGGGTTACCCCGTCAACCCTGGACCTGCTTCAGAATGCGGGCGCGCACTTCCTGTTGATACCGCGCCCGCTGCTCTGGCGGCATGACAACCATCTTCTTCTGGTGCGCTTGCCACTCCTGCTCTGTCATGGCCCTCTCTACTTGGGCCGGCGGCACCCCGAAGATCTGCCCTGCGTCCGCCTGCCAGTTGTAGGGTGCGACTTCCGTCGCCGGGAGCGGATACGAGGTCACCTCTCGCTGGGGCTCCGCCACCAGGGTTGACCAGGCAAACGCTACGCCCATGGCGCCGATGGGAATAAAGATCAAGCGGGAACTCTTCATGGGTCTCTCCTCCTTGTCCAAAACGCTGTTGAACTGTTCGTTTTCTGCCCGACGATATTCTCCACGACCTCGTTCGTGCATAGGAACACGCAGCCCAATCCGCCAGTGGGATCGGTCCCGATAGTCTGAGGGAGCTAGGACGAGAGGAACAGGAAGGCCGGATCCGGGGTTACCTATTCAGGGGCACTCAGGATGACCTATTGACCCGTTCAAGCGCACCGCATTGTGGGCGGTCCGCATCGTTACGGCTTCGTCCCACAAGACCAAGTACTCTCTCAACCGGTGACGCACGGTGTTCCGGTGATCCCTACTCGCGCCCCGGCTGGATGGTATTCTGCCACCAGACGCGTTTGTGGTCAAGTGGTCTGACCACGATTTGTCCGAAAGAGCAATCCAATACTGGTGAGACGATCCGGTTTGAGACCCCCTGGGGTTACCCGTCAGTCGCGCGTGGCTTGTTCCAGCAGGTACAGATACGACCGGTAGATCTGACCGGTCGCCCGGGTCATACCGACCTCGCAGGTCCGGCTGCTCGAGAAATACCCGTCGTGCTGATTCGCGCAGACCTCGGCCGCCTCGCGGCGCGTCGCAGACTCGGTGAGTTCAGGGAAGAGGAACCCGCGGTCCCCCGCAAACCCGCAGCACCCGGCCGTCACCGGAAGCGTGACCTGATCGCAGCAGAAACGCGCGATGCCTTCCAGTTTCCCGGTGAGATTCATCTTCACCACGGAGCAGACCGGATGGAGCGCCACGGACCGGAACCGCTGTCGGATCGTGAGTCGGGGCAGGACCGCATCATGGACGAAGGCAACGCTGTCGAGAATTGCGAGCCGATCGAAACGTTCTTGGTTGGCCGCCGTGAGATAGGGACGGCAGGTCGTCAGCCCATAGGTACAGGGGCTGGTGTCAATCACGATCGGCAGCCTCCCCTCGTCTGACCATTCCCAAAACCGTTCGATGGCCCGATTCACCGCGACGGCATGCCCCTGATCGTACCCCTTCGAGGAAAAGGGAACACCGCAGCAGGTTCCTTCCACATCGTCTGGAATCCACAACGGTCTTCCCGCCCGTTTTGCCACAGTGACGAATGCCTCCATGAGGCTCATCTCGTTCGACTCGCCCGGCAGGTGCCCCATCACGCGTGAGATGCAGGCTGGAAAGTACACGGCCTGCGCGCCGACTCTCTGCGTCACCGGAACGTGCCCTGAAGCCGGAAACGGCATCTCGCGGCTCCATTGCGGGAACGGCTGGCGGATGACCGCTCGAAGGGCCCGCGTGATGCCGGCCATGGTTCCCGCGCCCAGTAGCGATTGGCTTGCGTGGCCCATCCAGAGGCCGAGGCGCATCGGGGCCTCCAAGAGGGCAAAGTGCTCAGCGAGGCGGCGGGCAAGGCCGTGAGCCCACTCGGGGTGCCGAAGCCGGCGGAACCGTTTCGTGAGATCCCCGGTGTTGATAGACACCGGACACGCCGTGGCGCACAGGCCGTCCACCGCGCATGTGTCGAGCGCCATGTAGGGAAACGTGGCGTCGAGGGCGCGGGCGAGTTCGGGATCGCCGCCCTGCTCCTTCAGGCGCATCATCTCCCGCCGCACCACGATGCGCTGGCGCGGCGTGAGGGTGAGATCCTGGCTCGGGCATTTCGTCTCGCAGTAGCCGCACTCGATGCACTTGTCCACCTCGTCCTCGACCCCCGGAATCGACTTGAGGTCGGCAAGGTGGGCCTTCGGATCGGGATTGAGGATCACGCCCGGGTTGAGGAGTCCCTCGGGATCCACCAGCGCCTTGAGGCGCTTCATGATGGCGTGTGCCTCTGGGCCCCACTCGGTCTCGACGAAGGGCGCAATGTTGCGACCGGTGCCGTGCTCGCCCTTCAGTGCCCCGTCGTACTGCCGCACTACCAGGTGGACCATGTCGTCCATGAACCGGGCATACCGGTCCACCTCGGCCTGCGTGTTGTATGACTGCGTGATCGTGAGATGCAGGTTCCCATCCTTGGCATGTCCGAAGACGATCGCCTCCTCGTAACCGTGTCGGCCGGCCGTGCGGATCAGCTCCACCGTGGCGTCCGCCAGGCTCGGGATCGGGAAGACCACGTCCTCGATGATCACCGTGGTGCCGCGCTTCCGTGCGGCTCCCACGGACGGGTACAGCCCCTGGCGGATCTTCCACAGAAGTGCCTGTTCCGCCGCGTCGTGAGTGAAGCGCCCCGGCTCGAGCAGTTGTAGGCCACCCACGGCCTCGCGGGCCAACTTTTCGAGGGTGGACCGATCCTTCTCATCCGGGGCCTGGAATTCGGCCAAAAGGCCGGCGGCCTCCGGCGACAGGCCCTTGATGTTGGGTGGGATGCCCGGCTGATCCTGGACCGACCGCAAGGAGGCGCGATCCATCAACTCCAGGGCCTTGGCGTCCGCGTCGCGGAGCGGCGCGATGGCGGCGCAGGCGGCATGGACGCTCGGGAAAAGGAGCAGGCCCGTGTACTTGACCGGGAGGTCGGGCACCGTGTTGAGCACGGCCTCGGCGATGAACGCCAGCGTGCCTTCCGAGCCGATCAGGAGATTCCGAAAGATGTCCACCGGACGCTCGAAATCCAGGAACGCGTTCAGCGAATAGCCGGTGGTGTTCTTCATCTTGTACTTGGCCCGGATTCGCTCGGCGAGCCGCGGATTCGACTGAATCTCGTGCTTGAGATCCAGCAGACCCTGCGCCAGACGCGGCTCCTGCTGACGGAAGATCGCATCGGCGTCTGGATCGGCGGTATCGATCACCGTGCCGGAGGGCAGCACGAAGGTGATGGAGTGAAGCGTGTGGTAGGCATTCTGGGTGACCCCGCAGCACATCCCGCTGGAATTGTTGGACAGGATGCCGCCCATCATGCAGGCGTTGATGGACGCCGGGTCCGGCCCCATCTTCGCCCGGTAGGTCTTGAGGGCCTGGTTCACGTGGCCGCCGATCACCCCGGGCTGCACGCGGACCCTCTTGCCGCCCTCCTCGACCCGGACCTCACGCCAGTGCTTGGCCACCTCGACCAGGATGCCGTCGGTGACCGCCTGCCCGGACAGGCTGGTCCCGGCGGCGCGGAAGGTCATGGGGATATGACGGGCTTGGCTGAACCGAAAGAGCCGCTGGATCTCCTCGACACCCTTGGCCAGGACCACCGCCTGCGGGATCAAACGATAGAAGCTCGCATCCGCGGCGTAGGCGACGCGTTCGATCGGACGCGTGAGGACCCGCCCCGGCTCGATGATCTGCGCCAGGACGTTCCCGAGTTCGCGGGGTTCGAGGGATGCGGCAGGCGCGGGAGTAGCGTTGGACATGGTTCGGCCTCCGGGGGAATCGGGATCAGCGGCGGCGGGATCGGGGGAAGGGGGTCGCCCGAATCACGGCTCGTTCATCACCCATGCATACAGGGACTTCGGGCCGTGCACACCGAGGGTCAACGTCAGCTCGATGTCGGCGGTGCGGCTCGGCCCGGTTACCAGGACACTATACCCCGCATCCTTCGCGTCCGCAAACGCCTGGTGCAAGTCGGCCCGCAGGGCACTCGGCGTGAAGATCGCCAGGTGGACCCGCGGCAGGAGCGAAACCACCCGAGGGCGTTCCGGTGAGGAGCGCAGCATCAGCGTGCCGGTCTCCGGCAGAGCCGCGTCCACGCCCGTCACCCCCAGCTCACACGCCGCCACCAGGTGCTTGTCCGCCTGCGCCGAGACGAGCTCGACGCCGAGTGCCTTGAGGGTCTCGGCGACGTCCCAGACCGCTAAGTCCGGCGTGGTCCAGAGAGTAGCTCTCCGCACCTCCTCGGTCTTGACCAGCTCAGCCAACGCAACGCGGAGCGCATCCCGGTCCGCTAAACGCCGCGTGACCCCGCTCAACTTCTCGATCTCCGCCAACAGTTGAGTGATCTCGGCCTCAGGCTCCCCAGCCTTGCGAGGGGCGACGCGGGCCGTCGGAGGGATTGGCGGAGGGGGCATCCCCGGCTTTCTGCCGAGCGCCTCCCGGACCTTCCCCAGGATCTCTTCCCGTATTGGATCCATGCGCCTCACCCCTTGCGCATCATCTCTATCAGGAAGCCGAAAAGTTCGTTTTCACTCAGGCTGCTCAAAAAGGCCCAGATGCAAGGCGGCGTGCTGAAGCCCGAGCGAGGCGTACTGGAGGTACGCCGCAGGGAGTGGCAAGGCACGACAACGCCGCAGATGGGCCTTTTTCAGCAGCCTGCGCGACGGCGCCACCAGCGACGGAAATCGGCGGCAAACGCCGGGAAAGGCCGCGCCATGGTCCACCGACTCAGGGGACCCGGCAGGTTCGACATCCACCCCTCACGCACGAACGGTGCCTGGAGTCGCTTGAGGATCTGGGAGCCGAACCGGTAGAGCCACGCCGTCCCCAGAGCAACGGAGCCGACCTGCGCGCCGACGCGCAGGAAGTATGGCGCGGCTGCCCCCTCCATTTCGTCGCCCTCGACCACGCGATGGCGCAGGTGGAGCAGGATGTCCGTGATGGGGATCTTCACCGGGCAGATGTCATTGCAGGCGCCGCACAGCGTCGAGGCGAACGGCAGCGCCCCGGCGGCCTTGGCACCCAGGATCTGGCTCGCGAAGATGGCCCCCGTGGGGCCGGAGATCGGGATAGCCGTAGGCGTACCCTCCGACGGTGTTGTACACGGGACAGATGTTCAGGCACGCCCCGCACCGGATGCAGAGCAGCGTCTCGCGAGTCTCGGGTGTCTGCAGGATGCGCGAGCGTCCGTTGTCCAGAAGGACGAGGTGGAACTCCTTCGGTCCGGTCTCCGCGTCCGTGCGCGGTGGCCCGCTGATGAACTGGGTGTAGCAGGAGAGCTTCTGCCCGGTGGCGCTCCGCGCCAGCAACTTCAGGAGGACGGTGAGGCTCTCCCAGTCGGGAACCACCTTGTCGATGCCGACCACCGCCACGTGGACGGGAGGCACCGTCGTAGCACATCCGTCCGTTCCCTTCGTTCGTGACGGTGACGATGGTTCCGGTCTCGGCGACCAGGAAATTCCCCCCGGAGATGCCCAGATCGGCGGCCAGAAACTCCTCGCGGAGCTTCATGCGCGCGATCTGGGTGAGCTTCTCCGCCTCCGCGGGCGCGTCCACGCCCAGCTTCTCCCGGAACAGGGCGGCGATCTCTTCCTTGGAGAGGTGGAACGCCGGGACGACGATGTGCGCCGGCCCCATGCCCTTCAGCTGGACGATGTATTCGCCGAGGTCGGTCTCCAGGACCCGAATGCCCGCAGCCTCCATGGCATGGTTCAGGCCGATCTCCTCGGTGGCCATGCTCTTGGACTTGACCGCCAGCTTCACGCGGTGCTGGCGCGGAGATGTCCAGGACGATGCGCCGGGCCTCCTCCGCGTCCCGCGCCCAGTGCACCTGGCCGCCCGCCTGCGATGACCTGTCGCTCCGCCTGCTCCAGATAGTGGTCGAGATGGCGTGATGGCGTGCAGGCGCAGGTCGTGCCCGGCCTGGCGCAGCGCCTGCCACACGTCGTTTCCCAGGGCGTCCACCAGCGCCGCCCGATTGCCCAGGAACTTGGTCGTGGCCTTCTGCACCGCCGCCGGCATCTGTGGACGGGACCTGCTGGGCATTGGCGCGGAAGTCAATGGAGGTCGGCACGTGGCTCATGACGCCTCCCTCCCCGCCGTCAGGACCTCGATCAGGTGCATGGCCCGGACCGGCGATCCCGCCTTGCGCAATCCGCCGGCGATGTTCATGATGCACCCGGCATCGCAGGCCACCACCACGTCGGCGCCGGTCGAGTCGATGGCCTGGACCTTGGCCTCCATCATGGCCTTGCTCACCTCGGGATAGATGACGCTGAACGACCCCGCCGAAGCCGCAACAGGTCTCCTCGCCGGGCAGCGGGACCAGCTCCAGCCCCTGCACCCCCCGCAGGAGCGCCTTGGGCTCCTCGCGGGCGCCGAGGCCGCGCAGCAGGTGGCAGGAGGCATGGTAGGTCACCTTGCGCGGGAAGCGGGCCCCCACGTCAGTCACCTTGAGCTGCGTTCACCAGGAACTGGGTGAACTCGAAGGTCCGCGCCGCCGACCTCCGCGGCCCGCCGGTGCTCCGGCGATCCCGGCGGGAACAACTCGGGAAAGTGGTGGCGCACCATGTCCACGCACGAGCCGGACGGCGACACGATGAAGCCGTCGGTCTCGCCGAACACCTTCAGCCACTTGATGGCCAGCTCGCGTGCCTGCGTCTCGATAGCCGCTGTTGAAGAACGGCTGGCCGCAGCAGGTCTGCTCCTCGGGGAAAGGCCACCTGCACGCCCGAGCCGCTCCAGGAGTCCGACCATGCCTTTCAGAACGTTCGGGAAGAACTGCTCCGCGAGGCAGGTGATGAAGAGCTGCGCCTTGATAGCCATACCGGTCCCTTCTGTCGGGCTGAACGGCGCCGCCGACACGCCCATCTGAGCATCCCGGCGCCGCCGGATTCATGCCTCCGCCGATCCCAGCGTGCCCCCTCAGCGTCGCGTCCGCGACCTCCGGCCTTGCCGGAGGTCGCGGACTGGTACGCCTTCTTTTCACGAGCAGTGAAGCGGTAGGCTTAGGAGCCGTTACGAAATAACTTGGCCATTTCTCATAATTTCGTTACGGCTCCTTATGCCGTTCCCGAGATTTCTCCGGTCAAGTTATTCTTTGACAACGGCTTAGAACTTCATGAGTGGCGTTCCCGTAAACTCGAGCGCCAGGAAGTTGAAGAAGAAGAACCCGAAGAACACCACGTTCAGGAGCAGGATCACGAACGAAGAAGTTGTTCGTTCGGGCGGCCTTGGGCAGCTTGAAGTTCAGGTACATCAGGTGGAACGGGTAGATGAGGCACGCAAAGTTCGCCATGTTCGCCGAGATCTGCAAGAGCTTGACCGGCAGCGCCAGGTGGAGAATGACGGAGATGACGATGATGAAGATAACCGCCAAGCGTGTAGTACGCCTTGCGGACATCGCCCGCAATCCAGGCGCGCAGACGAGGGCTTACGGCATTGGCGGCATCGACGGTGTTGCGGATCAGCATCTCCAGGATGGTGGCCTGCGTTTTGAACAGGATCAGCGATCCGAGGACGAGGACGAACGGGAAGAGCCAACCGGCCTGCTTGCCCAACTCCGTCGCGACATAAATGGGCACGTTGGCGACGGTGACCGGAGGCGCCCCAGGCAGTTCTGGCCAGGGCAAGACACAGCGCGCTCGGTATGAACATGCCGATCATCGCGCCGACAAAGAAGACCGCCCACTGGTCGATCAACAGATAGCCCCACCAGCGCTTCCAGAGGGCTGGCGTTCTTCTCGGTGTCCGGGAAGGTGACGCCGGAAGGCAACACGTCCTGCTTGTGACCGCCGACCACGCCGGAGATGTAGCCAACCTTGTGGCCCATCCCATAGCCGTGATCGCGGTAGTAGTTGATCAGCATGAAGTTCATGCCGGTCCCGAAGCCGGTGTAGCCGATGACCGCACCGAGGGTGGTCGCGTCAATCCCCTTGGGAGGCGCCCCCGGCATGACTGTGCTGACGAGCACGGTGGTCCAGAGATCGCCCGGCACATAGATGATGGCCAGGATGGTCACGATGATGAGGATTCCCGTGACCAGGGTCGTGTCGATGAGCTCGAGGGTCCGGCTGATCTTCTGTCCGAGCAGGTAGATCCCGAACGCCAGGACCATCAGCCCCATGGCGATGATCCGGACCGTCTCCAGCTGCGCAAACACTTTCAAGTCCGCGGGGTGTCCCGCAAAGAGGGTATAGAGACCCTGTCCGGCGGCGGATGCCCATCCTCCCCAGATCCAACCCACGTAGATGACGAGCAGGGTCACTACGACCCAGAAGTTCGGTCCAGGCGGAGTGCGAGTGTAACCGACGATCGGCACCTCGCCGGTGGCGAGGGTGTACCGCGCGTTCTCCATGTTGTAAACGGTCTGGAGCACCGCGGAAATGGTGATGAGCCAGCCGAGCCCCATGAAGCCGTATCTGCCGAACATCAGCGGACCCAGCACCCACTCGCCGCTTCCGAGGGCCGCACCCAGGGCGATCATGCTCGGTCCCAGCACGCAGGTGATGATCTCTTTGCCGCCAATCTTGGGTTTGTTGAACACCTCTTCCGGCGTCGGTAGATCCATAAGCGGAAGCGGAGGCCGATTGACGCCAATTTGAATTGATTTTCCCGACCACTCAGGCTTCGTGGCTTTACCGGCACTCTCAGGACTCATTAGATTGCCCTCCTTCCTGGTGAATATTCGGACTACTGGCTCGGAAGTTGGGACACAAGCCTCAGCCACTCACCGCTGCCGGAAGGGATGAACCGGTCATCGGGAAGTCTAGCCGGGGCTAGAAGCAAGAACTCGGGGAACCCGAGACGGCGCGGACCTCCGCACCGGCGGACTGGCGTGTCAAGGCGGGTGCTGCGTGCCCGGGGGTGACCGTGAAACGCGGCAGGCGACAAAGGGAAGTGAACGCGCACACTCGTCTTCCGGGCTCCAGATCATCTCGAATCTGGGAGCCACTGGGAGCAGAGCCGAGCCGGGGTTCCAGGCCATGGATCAGCCCTCCAGCAGCAGGGCAATCAAGACCGGGGTGGCTCACGCGTCAGGGAATGGTAAACCGAGAATGCGAAAGACTCTTACACCCGATCCCGGCGGAATGCAAGTCCCCAGAGGAAAAGGTTGGCTTAGGCGGAACAGACCGGCCCGACTCGCGCTGATTGCGGGGACGAGGGCGAACGCCCGCTGGCCTCCTCTCTTTGGACAGCGTGACATCACTACTGGTGCGCGCGGCGTTCCCGGAGGACGGTCCGCACCATCCACGCCACCGTGGCGAGCCCAAGGACAAAGACAACCAGGAACAGGATGGTCACATCCATCTGGATGTGGCTGGGAAGCTCCCGGATCCGGATCAGCGATCCGAGGTACAGCCCCCGCACCACGTCGCGCAGGCCAACCATGGCGAGCACGGTCGCCAGCAGGACGCCGGCCGTGAACCGGACCAGGCCCCGCTGACGCTCCGGCTGTCGCGCACCGGACAGCATGATGAGCGCCAGAAACCCCAGGCCCATGCCGATGGCCAGGTGAATCGTGGGCCAAGGCTTCCCGCCCACCAGCGCGAGCAGCACCTCCCGCGGGAGCGAAAAGAGGAACCAGAACCCATCCACCATCTGCAGACCCGTAGCGGCCAGGGCCCAGAAGATGCCCCGCCGGGCCAGCCAGTCGAAGAAGGGGTCGGGCGTCCGGTGCGCCCGCTCCACCGCCACCACGGCCAGGAAGATCCCCGCCACTGCCAGCGAGCCGAGCACGAAGTGCAGGTATCTTGGCAGGACGGTCGGGTCCTGGGCGACCGCCCCGACTGCGGCGGCGACCGCCTCCCACCGCGGCGGGGTGAGCTGCAGGACGTTGACGAGCGTCTGGATCGCGGCCACGATCACGAAACAGCCGGCAGCGACTCCTAGCCAGACGGTCCGCCCACCCGGCGCGCCCACTTCGAACTTGTAGAGATAAACCGAGTAATACCCCACCACGATCAGCGGCACGATCGCCAGCCAGATCCATCCCACCAGGACGGTCGCAGCGTAGAACACCTGCCCGTAGAGGAGCTGGATGAAGAGGAGCGGCGCCACGCCGGTCGTCACGGTGAACGACACGCTCGCCGGCAATAGCCCGACCATGAGGCGCCCAAGTCGGCGGCCCGGCGCATCCTTCCCTTTGGCCACCAGAAGCGTGGACTGCGCTGATCAGGGTCCCGCCGAGCGTGACGTTGAGGAACAGGATGTGGACAAAGAACGTCACGAGGAGGAGGGCCTGGAACAGCCAGGCCGGCGCCGGAAGCGGCGTGGGGTCCAGGGCGGGAATCGCCGGGAGATTCATGGCCGACCTCCTGCCGTCTTGTCGCCCAGCGCGGCCAGGTATCCTGCGAGCGCCTCGATCTCTTTCTCCGTCCCGACGATCGGCGGCATCCCCGGCCGGCCGCCGCGGAGCGCCTCCAGAAGTGCCGTGAGCCCTTCCGCGTCCTGGCCTGCCACCAGGGGTCGGATCGCCAGATACCCGTCCAGGCTGTGGCACATCTGGCACTGCGCCCGAAACACCTGGTGCCCCAGCGCCGTCGGGCCGGCCGCCACACCCGCCCCTGCCCAGCGGGCCTTGCTGAGGATCCCCTCCCGGTTCAACCGATCCACCTCATCTATCCGGACGCCATTGCTGTACATGTAGCCGTGAATCACGTAGGGCTTCCGGGCGCCCTCCCGGACCCGCTCGTAGGCACCGAAGTAGGTGCCGGTCAGCAGGATCGCCAGCAGTCCGGCCGTCACCCCGAAGGCGCGCGGCGCGAGGAATCCGACGCCAACCAGAAGAACCGCCAGCAGAGCCAGCGCGACCAATCCGACCACGTAGGTCGGGCGCAGCAACCCGTCCACGGGGAAGACCAGGGCGCGCGCCTCCGCCGGGAGGTTCTGCGCCCACCACACGGACCCCAGCAGGGCGACGGCGACCCCACCGATCCCCCACGCGGCGAGATACCGGACGAGCCCCGCACGTCCATCTTGCCCAGGAAGTCTGGTCGCCACCAGCCAGCCATAGGCACCCGCCAACATGAGGGCGATGCCGGTGCGCAGCACCAGCGATGGCCAGTAGGTGGGGTTGAAGAACCCGTCCCAGAAGGCACGAGTCTCGATCCAGCGCCCGGGTGTAAGCATGAACGTCACGATGCCGTTGATGACCACCAGGCTCAGATACGCGGCAACGAAGTAGATCCAGCCGATGGCAAGGTGCGTCCGCCGAGGCACCCGGTCCCAGGTCCCCACGTACAAGAGGGCCGCGGCCATCTCCACGATGAAGAAGACCCACTCGATCGCCCAGCCCCACACGAAGGTGTGGATCAGCGACGCCACCGCGGCGGGATGCACCAGCCCCACCGTGAACCAGATGGCCACGCCGCTCAGCGCCCCCAGGACCGAGGAGAGGAGCACGAGAAACACGGCGTGCTTGCGCGCGAACGTGAGCCACAGGGCGTTCCCGCGGCGGGCGGCCAACTGCTCCGTCGCGACCATCAGCAGCCCGCCACCGATGGCGAAGTGGGCGATGATGACGTGGAAGATCGCGATCCCGCCGATCAGCCAACTGCCGCCGATGTGCGGGACCAGAAAGAGCGGATAGTCCATGATGGGCCTCCTCGTCGCGCCCACGACGCTGACGTGGACGAATTCGGACCGGCCAGCCGAGGTGAGGCACGAAGTGGTCGTACAATATCAGAAGAGACGCGAGGCTGAAAAGAAATCTCGCCAGGTATCCCGCAACAAAAGCTTGCGCGGCCCGCGTTTGCCCTGTCACCATCGCCGCACTGCCGATCATCGGCCACGGATGACGGGATGCGCCTCGTCCCGGATCCTGGCTATTGCCCAGGCACCCGCCCCGCGGTGCGCTCGCACTGCGGAAGGCTTTCACTGGAAAGGATACCCCATGCGCTATCCCGTGCTGTTTCTGCTTGTCCTCGCGATCCTCGCCCTGCCCGCCGCCGCGCCGGCCGCACCGGCGCCGACGAGCGAGACCGAGAAAACGTTCTATGCTCTCGGCTTCGCCATCAGCCAGAACCTCAATGCGTTCGGTCTCAGCGAGGCCGAGCTCGAGATGGTGAAGGCCGGCCTCACTGATGGGGTCCTGGGCAAGCCCGCCCAAGTCGATTTGCGCGCCTACGGGCCGAAGCTCCAGGAGGTCCAGCGCACCCGTATGGCCGCGGCCGCTGCCCAAGAGAAGAAGGCGGGCGAGGCCGCCCTGGCAAAGGCGGCGGGCGAGGCGGGGTCCAGCAAGACGCCGGCGGGGGCCGTCGTGACGCCCCTTCGGCCCGGCACCGGCGCCTCGCCCAAGGCGACCGATACGGTGAAGGTCCACTATCACGGCACGCTCACGGATGGGACGGTGTTTGACAGCTCCGTGGAACGCGGGGAGCCTGTCACCTTCTCGCTGGACAAGGTCATCCGCTGCTGGACGGAGGGGCTCCAGCGCATGAAGGTGGGCGACAAGGCGCGACTCGTCTGCCCCTCCGATACCGCCTACGGGGACCGGGGGGCCCCGCCCCACATCAAGCCGGGCGCGACGCTGGTGTTCGAGGTGGAACTCCTCGAGATCGTGAAGTGAGCGGCGCCGACTGAATCTTGGCCACAAGAAGCACACAGGAGCCTGGCCCAGGTTTCGTGCGGAAAACGCTTCAGGGGATTTCCTCGACGCGGCTCCGACCGCTGCCGGTGAGGGCGTAGACGCCGTCGCTCTCCGCCACCAGGCCCGCCTCGAACAGTTCCCGCATCGTGCTCCGAACGCGATAGAGGGGAAGTCGCAGGTGCTCGCAGACCCCCTCCACCGTGCGGGGCGTGCACGAGTGCTCGGAGGATCGCCTGCGCCATGGGCTCGAGGGTCCCGTCGGGCTTTACGCAGGGCATGCGCTCTCTCCTACCAGGCTGCTGAAAAAGGCCCATCTGCGGCGTTGGTCCGCCTCGGCACTCGCTGCGACGTACCACCAGTACGTCTGGACCCAGCGGACTGGGTACCCCGCCTCCGGCGTGCCGCCTTGCATCTGGACCTTTTTGAACAGCCTGGGGAAAACGGGTTTTCAGCGACGTGCTATTTCGGCAGATCCCGTTTCGCGAAGTACCAGTCGGTGCACTCGATCCCGGGCATCCGTACCCGCTCGGCGGCCGCCTCGACGGTCTTGGGGGCCGGAACGATGACCTGGTCCCCGGGTCGCCAGTTGGCCGGCGTGGCCACTCCGTGCTTGTCGGTCGTCTGCAGGGCATCGATGAGCCGCAGGATCTCGGCCATGTTCCGGCCCGTGGTCAGCGGGTAGTAGATCATGGCCCGGATGATCTGGTTCGGATCGATGACGAAGACGCAGCGGCTGGTCTCCGTCTTGCTCTCGCCGGGCATGATCATCCCGTACAGAGTGGCGACCTCCTTGTTGAGGTCCGCGATCACCGGGAACGGGATCGTCACCTTGAAATTCTGCTCGATGTTCCGCACCCAGGCGATGTGGGAATAGGTGCTGTCGATGGAGAGGCCCATCAACTGGACGTTCCGCTTGCCGAGCGGCTCGGCGATCTTCGCGAATTCCACGAACTCGGTGGTGCAGACGGGCGTGAAATCCGCCGGATGAGAGAACAGAATCAGCCAACTGCCCTTGAAGTCGTCCAACCGGATGGTGCCGTGGGTGGTCTCGGCCTGGAAGGCGGGGGCAGGCTGACCCAGGCGGGGCAGAGACGGAACGGGTGTTCCTGCGGTGGCGGGGTCCATGGGGCGTCTCCTTTCGGCATGCGAGGGGAACATGCGTTGAGCCGGTCCGTCGATGGGCGGCCGCAGAGACAGGGACGCCCTGGCGGGAGATTGCATTTTCCACCAGGGCGTATTCCTGTTTTTCCTAAGCCTATAGCCCTAACGCCCGTCTGTCACTCGCGAAAGCGGGGCGCCATCGGGGCGACCCGGCGCCTACTTGAGCGCGTACGAGCTCAGCACCTTCATGTAGTTGGCGCGCTCGAAGGCGGCCGGCTCGGCCACCGACTTCTGGCTCATGCTGCCCTGCATCTGCTGGATGGACTCGTACTCGTGCTCCTCCATCCAGTCGGCAGACGCCGGCCAGCACCGTCTTCAGGTGCTCGATGCCGTTCCGGAGCAGGGCCGAGGTCATCATGGCGACCCGCGCGCCGGCCATCATCGCCTTCGACGACGTCCTCGGCGGTGTGGACGCCGCCGGTGATCGCCATGTCGGCCTTGACGCGGCCGTAGAGAATCGCCGACCCAGTGCAGGCGCAGCAGCAGCTCGTCGGACCGTGCTCAGGACCAGGTTGGGCGCCACCTCCAGCTTCTCCAGGTCGAAGTCGGGCTGGTAGAAGCGGTTGAACAGCACCAGGCCGTTGGCGCCGGCCTGGTCCAGCCGGCGGGCCATGTTGGCCATGCGCGCTGAAGTACGGGCCCAGCTTCACCGCCACCGGGATCTTGACGCTGGCCTTGCACGTCGCGGACCAGGTCGACGTACATCTGCTCGACCTGCGCGCCGGTCAGGTCCGGGTCGGTCGGCGATGTAGTAGATGTTCAGCTCCAGCGCGTCGGCGCCGGCCTGCTCGATCTTCTTGGCGTAGCTGATCCAGCCGCCGGTCGAGACGCCGTTCAGGCTGGCGATGATCGGGATCTTCACCGCCGCCTTGGCCTTGCGGATGTGCTCCAGGTACGCCGTCGGGCCCGAGGTTGTACTGGCCCATGTCGGGGAAGTAGGACAGCGCCTCGGCGAAGCTCTCGGTGCCGTGCGTGAGGAAGTGGTCCAGGTCGCTGGCTCTCGAGCGTGATCTGCTCCTCGAACAGCGAGTGCAGCACGACGGCCGCCGCGCCGGCGTCCTCCAGCCGCCGGATGTTCCCGAGATCCTGGCACAGCGGCGAGGGAGAGGCCACCAGCGGGTTCTTCAGCGTCAGGCCCAGGTAGGTCGTGGACAGGTCAGTCATCGCTTTCTTCTCCTGTGCGGCGCCGCGATTGCCCGGCATGGCAGCCCAGTGCTCGTACAAGCGCCAGCGCGCGTTCACGTCCTCCTGGGCCAGTCGCGAGCAGCCGCTTGGCCGCCTCGGGGTTGCTCTGGGTCAGCATCGTGTAGCGCGTCTCGTTGTAGATCGTACTTGTCCAGCGGGATGCTGGGCGCCTTGGAGTCCAGTGACGAGCGGGTTCTTGCCCTGCTGCGACCAGGGCGGGGTTGTAGCGGTAGCAGCGGCCAGTGGCCGGACTGGACCGCCGCCTTCTGCTGGTCCAGGCCGTGCGTCAGGTCGATGCCGTGGGCGATGCAGTGGCTGTAGGCGATGATCAGCGAGCGGCCCGTCGTAGGCCTCGGCCTCGAGGAACGCCTTGCACCGTCTGCGCGTCGTTGGCGCCCATGGCGACCCGGGCCACGTAGACGTTGCCGTAGGTCATGGCGATCATGCCCAGGTCCTTCTTCGGCCGGGGCTTGCCGCCGGCGGCGAACTTGGCCACGGCGCCGCGCGGCGTGGACTTGGACATCTGGCCGCCGGTGTTGGAGTAGACCTCGGTGTCGAGCACCAGGACGTTGACGTTGCGGCCGGAGGCCAGCACGTGGTCCAGGCCGCCGTAGCCGATGTCGTAGGCCCAGCCGTCGCCGCCGACGATCCAGACGCTCTTCTTGACCAGCGTGTCGGCGACGGCCGAGCAGGTCGCGGCGCCTCGCGCGTGCTTGACCGCCTGCAGCTTCTGCTTCAGGGCGGCCACGCGCTCGCGCTGCGCCGCGATGCCGGCCTCGGTCGACTGGTCGGCGTTCGAGCAGCGCCGTCGACCAGCTCGTCGCCGAGCTGGCCGCGACAGCCGCTGCAGCAGCTCGCGGGCGTACTCGGTCTGCTTGTCGACCGTCAGGCGGATGCCGAGGCCGAACTCGGCGTTGTCCTCGAACAGCGAGTTGGACCAGGCCGGGCCGCGGCCGTCCGCGTTCACGCGCGTAGGGCGTGGTCGGCAGGTTGCCGCCGTAGATCGAGGAGCAGCCGGTGGCGTTGGCGATCATGGCGCGGTCGCCGAAGAGCTGGGTCAGCAGCTTGACGTAGGGCGTCTCGCCGCAGCCGGCGCAGGCGCCGGAGAACTCGAACAGCGGCTGCAGCAGCTGGACGTCCTTGACCTGGTCGACAGTTCAGCGCTGCGCCGGTCGCATCTCGGGCAGGGTCAGGAAGAAGTCCCAGTTGGCGCGCTCCGGCCTCGCGGAGGGGCGGCTGCGGCGCCATGTTGATGGCCTTGCAGCTTCGGCCTCGTGTCTTGTTCTTGGCCGGGCAGACCTCGACGCACAGCGCGCAGCCGGTGCAGTCCTCGGGCGCGACCTGCAGCGTGTACTTCTGCTCCTTGAACTCCTTCCAGCGGGCCGCGGACGACTTGAAGGTCGCCGGGCGCCTTTGCCAGCGAGCGCGGGATCGTAGACCTTGGCGCGGATGGCGGCGTGCGGGCAGACCAGCGACGCACTTGCCGCACTGGATGCAGACGTCCGGATCCCAGACCGGGATCTCCAGGGCGATGTTGCGCTTCTCCCACTGCGTGGTGGCGGTCGGGAAGGTGCCGTCGACCGGGAAGGCGCTGACCGGCAGCGCTGTCGCCGTCGCCGGCGATGATCGTGCGCCAGCGACTTCTGGACGAACTCCGGGCGCCTCCGGCGGACACCGCCGGCCGCAGGTCGAACGTGCTGGTCACCGTGCCGGGCACCTTCACCTCGTGCAGGTGGGCCAGGGCGGCGTCCACGGCGGCGAAGTTCTTCTGCACGACCGCCTCGCCGCGCTTGCCGTAGGTCTTCTTGATGGCGTGCTTGATGGCGGCGATGGCCTCCTCGCGCGGCAGGACGCCGGAGATGGCGAAGAAGCAGGTCTGCATGATGGTGTTGATGCGCGCGCCCATGCCGGTCTTCTTGGCGACCTTGTAGGCGTCGATCACGTAGAACTTCAGCTTCTTGTCGATGATCTGCTGCTGCACCGTGCGCGGGCAGGTGGTCCCAGACCTCGTCCGGCCCGTACGGGCTGTTCAGCAGGAAGGTCGCGCCCGGCCCGGCGGCCTCCAGCATGTCGTAGCCGCTCCAGGAAGACGAACTGGTGGCAGGCGACGAAGTTGGCCTGGGTGATCAGGTAGGTGGAGTGGATCGGCTTGCGGGCCGAAGCGCAGGTGCGAGACGGTCACCGAGCCGGACTTCTTCGAGTCGTAGACGAAGTAGCCCTGGGCGTAGTTGTCGCGTGTCCTCGCCGATGATCTTGATCGAGTTCTTGTTGGCGCCGACCGTGCCGTCGGAGCCCAGGCCGTAGAACAGGGCGCGCACGCGTCTTGGGGTCCTCGGTCGAGAAGTGCGGATCGTAGGCGAGGCTGGTGTGGGTGACGTCGTCGTTGATGCCGACGGTGAAGTGGTTCTTCGGCTTGGCCTTGGCCGCCTCGTCGAAGACGGCCTTGACCATGGCCGGCGTGAATTCCTTGGAGGAGAGGCCGTAGCGGCCGCCGATGACCCGCGGGGTCGCGGCGAACGGCGAGGCGCCGCCCGCCACGGCCTCGGCGAGGGCCGTCACCACGTCCAGGTAGAGCGGCTCGCCCGCGCGCGCCCGGCTCCTTGGTGCGGTCCAGCACGGCGATGGTCTTGACCGTCGCGGGCAGGGCCTGCGACGAAGTGCTCGACCGAGAAGGGCCGGAAGAGGCGGACCTTCAGCACGCCGACCTTCTCGCCGCGGGCCGTCAGGTACTCGACCGTCTCGTGCGCGGCCTCGGCGCCGGAGCCCATCAGGACGATGACGCGCTCGGCGTCCGGCGCGCCGACGTAGTCGAACAGGTGGTACTGCGCGGCCCGACGAGCTTGGCGAACTTGTCCATCGCGTTCTGGACGATGGCCGGGCAGGCCAGGTAGAACGGGTTGCCGGTCTCGCGGGCCTGGAAGAAGACGTCGGGGTTCTGCGCCGTGCCGCGCAGGACCGGGCGGTCCGGGCGACATGCGCGCGCGCGCGGTGCGCGGGACCAGGCTCGTCGTCGATCATGGCGCGCATGTCGTCCAGCGGTCAGCTGCTCGATCTTCGCCGACCTCGTGCGAGGTGCGGAAGCCGTCGAAGAAGTGGAGGAAGGGCACGCGCGCCTCGAGCGTGGCGGCCTGGGCGATCAGGGCCATGTCCATCACCTCCTGGACCGAGTTCGAGGCCAGCATGGCCCAACCCGGTCGTGCGGCACGGCCATCACGTCGCTGTGGTCGCCGAAGATCGACAGCGCGTGGGTGGCCAGCGTGCGGGCGGAGACGTGGAAGACGGTGGGGGTCAGCTCGCCGGCGATCTTGAACATGTTGGGGATCATCAGCAGCAGGCCCTGGGAGGCCGTGAAGGTGGTCGTCAGCGCGCCGGTCTGCAGCGCGCCGTGCACGGCGCCGGCGGCGCCGCCCTCGCTCTGCATCTCGACCACCAGCGGGACCGTGCCCCAGATGTTGGCGTTGCCCTTCGCCGACCACTCGTCGGCCCACTCGCCCATGTTGGAGGAGGGGGTGATCGGGTAGATGGCGATCACCTCGTTCGTGCGGTGGGCGACGTACGCCGCGGCTTCGTTGCCGTCGATGGTGACTTTCGGTCTCGTCATAGGACATCTCCATTGGCCCGCGGTGTCGCGGGGCCGGCAGTATGAACGAAAGCCGCTCAGCGCGATTGCGCCGCGGCGATGACGGCTTTCACGAACTCGGCCTCGGGGAGCGCCCCCGCGATGCTCCCCGACTCGTTGACGACGGTCCGGGGGACCGTTTTTGAGGGCGGTTCGGTCTCCCGGCAATACTGGCAGGACAGCTCTTGCGTGAAGTTGACCAGCGTCACCCGACCGGTCAAACCCGCCAGTTTCGCTCGGACGTCTTTCTCGTCCCGGTCGCTGAGCAGTGCCATGCGCTCGCTCGTACGCCGCCTTTTCCCGCACGACGTCTGGCCGGCATATGGCTGCTTCCGCCGATGTCAGGAAAGGTCAAACCCGCTGGAGGTCCACCTTCGTCCTGCAGAGCAAGGATAACCTTAAAGCAAACTGACCGATTCGCCAAGGGGAAAGGGTGGTGTTTTCTGGAATGGGTGCGAAAGCGGACAATTGCGCGAGGGGCTCCATCTCGGCCGATGGCGAACGCGACGCCTCCTCCGCCTGCACCCGGCAAAGGCGCACAGCCCGATGCGTGGAGGTGAGGTCCGGCCGGACCTCACCTCCACGCAGACACGACCGACTGCCCTATTTCTGCGTTCCGTACCGCTGGCGGTAGAATTCCTGGGTCTGCTGCAGTTGCTCCTTGGTCATTCCCTCCTTCACCCATTTGTGGCCGGGCTGGGAATAGACATATTTGTTGAGCAACTGCGTCGCCAGCGGCTCGCCCGCCACCTGCTTCACCTCGGGGATGAAGTGGGTGTAGAAGTTCTTGGCCACGTCGTAGATGCCGTGCCACCAGGCGTAGTCCGGGCCGGACATGGAGGCGCCGTGCCGCGCGCGCCGCCCCTCGTGGTGCCAGAGCTCCCAGTAGGTCCACTCCAGCTTCTCGTCCATGGGGGCCGCGGTCAGCTTGTTGGCCTTGTAGAGCTCTCCCATGATGGCCGTTGCGGGCTTGGCGAACTTCTCGTTGTACAACTCCACCAGTTCATCGAACTGCTTGTAGAATCCCGCGATTTGGCCGCCGGCATGACAACTCGAACAGACATCCTGCATGCGGTCGCGTCGCTGCTTCCAGGTGAGGACGTCCTTGACCTTCCGCGTCTTCCCGTCCTTCGCTTTGACATCCTCTCCCTTCTTCGGCAGGGCGGCACCTTCCGGCAGGTCCTCTTTCCACAGGTCCTCGTAGATCACCATGTTGAGTTTGGTCGAGATCGCTGGCCGGAGTGTCCAACTGATCCGCTCCCCGACGTCGTGGGTCGCGGCCTGGTTCGGCGTGGCGCTCATGTGACAGGTGGAGCAGGTCGGCGCCGTGGTGTAGTCCTTCCCCACGATCCAACTGGGGCGATCCATGTTCAGTTTATCTCGAAACGCCTCGTACAGGATCCCGTGCTTGGACTCCTTGTACACTTCCATCTGAGGGTGGTCTGGCCCAAGGTGGCACTTGCCGCAGGCGTCGGGGCGGCGGGCCTGCTCCACGGAGAATCGGTGGCGCGTATGGCACGCCGTGCAGCTTCCCCAGCTTCCGTCGGGATTGATACGGCCGATCCCGCTGTTTGGCCAGGTGGCGGGATCGAACTTCCCGCCCGGCAGGACCTTGATTTCCGATCCGTGGCACTGCATGCAACCGACGGCCACGGCGGGGGGTCCGCCCACGACCTCTCCCAAGTAATTGTCAATGGAGGCCAGGATCTGACCGCCTTTGGCGTGGTGACTCCCCTTTTGCTCGTCGACTTGCTTCTGGTGGCAGCGGCCGCAGTCCTTCGGGGAGACAATGACAGAAATCAGAAAGCCGTTATGCTCGAACGCGTCGGGGTCCCCTTTCTCCGCTCGATGGCAATCGAAGCAGTTGACCCCCTTTTGCCCCATCCGCGACGCCCGCCATTCGTACACCAACGCATTGTTCATCCGGCTGTGGCAGCCGATGCACACTGCCCCCTCTTTAGCCCCGGCGAAGGCCGGCAAGGCCGGCCGGCCCTGCGCGGCGACCTCCTCGGCCCACCAGGGTGGCGCCACGACACCCATCAAGAGGAACAACGCACCCGCCAGTAGCGTCCATCGCTTCATATGTCCCTCCGTTTCCGCCTTCGCCGAGGGTCCCGCTCCGAACCGCGACCCTTGTCCGCCCGATCCGAAAACCGCAGATTCGCTCCGATTCCGCCGTCCGCCCCCGCCCGCTCACCCACCTCGGGAGGCGGTATCCCGTGAACGAAGTCGCTCCCAGGTGCCGGCGATGGCCCGGCCGAGGGCCTCCCGGACCTCGACCGTGTCGCGAGTCGGCTTGAAACCCACAGCCGTCCGGATCTGCCGATCGGCTAGTTCCCACCGGTCCGCCAAGAAGGCGGCGCCGGTCCAGGCCTCACGCGGCACCACTTCCACCGCGCCCATTCCCCCAGTGACCTTCACGACCATGCGGGCGACCTCTTCCCAGGTCACGTAGGCACTGGCAAGGTTGAAGATGCGCCCGCCGGTCGCGGGCATCGAGAGAATCGTCTCGACCGCCAGGTTGAGATCTTCCTGGCTGAGAAAGCTTCCGCCGCAATCGGCCGGCACCCGGACGGGCTGTCCGGAGGCCGCCGTCTTGAGCATGTCGCGCAGATGCCTGCCGGCGATCTCGTCGCCGAAGGCCCACCAGAACCGCAGGATCGTGGCGGAGAGCGCCGTATCCCGCGCGGCGAGGAGTGTCAACTTCTCGGCGAACTCCTTGGCTATCCCGTAGGTGGGCTTGCGGGCCTCCAGCACCCGGAGCGGATGCTCCTCGTCAATCGGCGTGCGGACCGGTTTCCCGTACACGACCGCGGTGCTGGTGTAGATGAAGTGGCGTACACCATGGTCGCGCGCCGCTCCAAGGAGCAACGCGTGACCCCGCAGGTCATGCTCCAAGAGGTGAAGGGGGTCGTCCGAGAACGACCAGGCTAGATGGATGATTGCCTCGATTCCGCGCATCGCCTCGGCCACCGCGGCCGCGTCTTCGACCCCGCCGGAAACCACGGCGAACTGGGGGTGGGCGATCGCCCGCACCGCCCCCAGCTCGGTATCCAGCACGCTGACCTGGTGTCCGCGGGCGAGCAGGTGCGGAATCAACCCCTGCCCGACACCCCCGTTTCCCCCGGTCACCAGAATGCGCATAGCGACTCCTTGACGGCCCGTCGCTTGGAGACGCAATCCTCGGGCTGCTAGTGGGACGAGGTCGCCTTTTCCGCTTTTACCGCCTCTTCCACCTCTTCCTTGATGATCGCCGACAGCACCACGGACAGCACGAGGGTGGCCACGATCACGGCCAGCGACACCCAGGAATGGGCCTTGAAGAAGTGCTCCACTGCCGGGATGAATCCCAGCATCATCTTCACCCCGATGAAGAACAGGATGAAGCTGACGCCGTGCTTCAGGTAGCGGAACATGCCCATGATGCCCTTGAGTCCGAAGAACAGCGAGACCAGCCCCATCACGGCGAACACATTTGAGGTGATGGCGATGAAGTTCTCCTCTTCAAGCGTGAGGACGTTCGACGCGCCTTCTTTGATGACCCCGATGATGGCCGGGATGGAATCAATCGCAAATAGCACGTCGGTGGATCCAATCACAAGAAAAACGAGCAACACGCTGGTGATGTGGATCCTCCCGTCGATCTTGGTGAAGAATCTCGGCGTGTGTGGGTCGGGATCCACCGGGAACATCTTCGAGGCTTGCTTGTACAGGATATTGTTCTTCGGGTCCACGTGGTCGTCTTCGGCCGTAAAGGCCATCTTCCAGGCCGTCCAGATCAGGAGCGCCCCGAAGACATAGAGGATCCAGCCGAACCGCTGCACCAGCCCCATGCCCACCAGGATGAACAGGATCCTGAGGACGATGGACAGCAGAATGCCCAGCTTGAGCAGGCGGGGCTGGTTCTTCTCATGGACCCCCATCAACGAGAAGATCATGATGAACACGAAGAGGTTGTCGACGGAGAGCGAGTATTCGGTCAGATAACCGGCGACATACTTGATCGTGATTTCCGTGGCCGTGTTGACGGTACTGCCGGGATTTTGCGGATAAAACAGATAAATCGCGCCGCCATACATGAGCGCAATCGACATCCAGAGCGCGGTCCAGCGCAGTGCCGCGCCCACTGAAATCTCTCCCTGGCGGTGGCTGGTGACGTACATGTCGATGAAGAACACGATCACATACACCGCTACAAATGAGAGCCAAAACACGGTATGGGTATTCACAACATCTCCCTCCAACGACTCCAAAAGGTTCCAGATGGCGGACGACTTAAGGGCGACCCCTCAGTCGCGAACGACGAGGCCAGAGTGTACCCCCTGGGCCACCGGGCCTCAAACGCGTCCGGGAAAATGTCCGGTCGCCAGAACCACCTTAGGAGCCGTTACGAAATAACTTGGCCATTTTTTCAATTTCGTTACGGCTCCTTATGCCGTTTCCAGAATTCCTCCAGTCAAGTTATTCTTTGACAACGGCTTAATGCCCCGCGGACTTCCCCGCATTCTTGCCGCGCATCCGCCGAACCATCGGGGCGAGCCACGGCCAGGAGCCGATGACGGCCGCGGCGATGACCAGCGGGAGGGTAATCGGCGGGTGCAGGAAGATCAGGAGCGAGCCTTGGGACATGATCAGGCTCTGGCGCATGGCCGATTCCGCCATGTCCCCCAGAACCAGGGCCAGCAGCATGGGGGCCATGTTGTAATCCAGCTTCTTGAACGCCCACCCGATCACCCCGAAGATCATCATGTACCAGATGTCGATCATGCGGTTGTTGACCGCATAGGCGCCGATGGCGCAGATGAAGATCAGCAGGGGCATCAGGATAGGAAACGGGGCGCGGAGCACCGCCGCGAAGGCGGGCGCGAACGCCACGACGATGAGCAGTCCGATGATATTGCCGTACCAGGTGCTGGCGATGAGACCCCAGACGAAATCGGGTTTGTCGACGAAAAGCATGGGACCCGGCTGGAGGCCCCAGATCATCAGGCCGCCGAGGATGACCGCGGCCGTGGGGGAACCGGGAATGCCGAGGGTGATCATGGGAATCAAGGCCGAGGTCCCGGCGCCGTGCGCAGCCGACTCGGGCGCGAAAATCCCGGCAACGTGGCCCTTGCCAAACTGCGCCCTCTCCTCCTCGTTCATGGCTTCCTTGGCAAACCCGTACGCCATGAAGGAGGCCGGCGTGGCTCCGCCCGGCTTGAATCCCATCCACACACCGACGAAGGAGCCCAGGAGGAGAGTTTTCCAGTACCGCCTCATGTCTCTGAATGTGCTGGTGATGTCGCTCCATTGCATCCGGACTTTGACACCCTCGAACTTGAGGCCCTCCTCCACGGTGAGAAGGATCTCCCCGATGCCGAAGAGGCCGATGACCGCCACGATGAAGTTGAAGCCGCCCATCAGTGGCGTCAGGCCGAAGGTCAGGCGCAGCTCGCCGCTGACGATGTCGATGCCCACCGAGGCCAGGATGAATCCGAACGCGGTCGCCACCAACGTCTTGATGGGCGACTTCCCCACCAGGCCGACGAAGGCGCTGAAGGTGAGGAGCATGACCGCGAAGACTTCCGGCGGCCCGAAGCGAAGGGCAAACGCGGCCAGGACGGGCGCGAAGAACGTCAAGGCGATCGTGCCGAGAACGGCGCCGCAAAAGTGCGCGAAGAACGCGGCGCTGAGCGCCCGTCCGGCCTGGCCCTTCTTGGCCATGGGATATCCATCGAAGGTGGTGGCGACCGCCCACGGCTCGCCGGGAATGTTGAAGAGGATCGAACAGATGCAGCCTCCGTACAGCGACCCCCAGTAAATGGAGGAGAGCAGGATCACGGCCGCCACCGGAGGCATGATGAATGTCACGGGGATCAGGATGGCGCAGCCGTTGGCCCCGCCGAGTCCCGGCAGAACGCCGACGATGATGCCGAGGGTGAGCCCGGCGGCGGCGACCATGAGATTATAGGGCTCGCCGGCGACCTTGAGTCCCAACGCCAGATTGGTAAGGATGTCCATGGCTGGATGACTCCTTTTCGCTCAGAATCGAAGGATCTGCGCCCCGAACATCCCCGCAGGCATCGGAATGAGGAAGATCTTCTCGAACACCCAGTAGAAGATCAGGGGAATGGGAATGCTGACGAGCAGCACGGTCCTCCAGCGGTATTCGCCTACGATCCTGATGTAACCCGCCAGATAGATCATCGCGGCGACATACAGCCCGACGACCTCGGTCAGAAGGACCATCCCGCAGGCCGGAATGAACACGGTAAGGACCGGCTTCATTCCGCCGGAAGGCACGAAGGGTTTGTTGCCCTTCACGGAGGACGTCCCTTTCATGGCCTGCCTGACGACCACCACGCAACCGGCCACAGCGATCGCGGCCATTAAAAACGGGAAGAACCCGGCTTTGGGCCCTTCCATGCCCCAACCGCTTCCCAGTCGAAACGAGTCCCACATGACTATCAAGCCAAATCCCAAAAGAATGATCGCCACCAGAATGTCCGCCGTCTTCGTAGTCATACCGCTCCTTTCCGGCCCCCAACCCTCGCCGGAATCCTTACGGAAATTCGTGCGCTCAGGGCCTTGCCGGCTCGCGATCCGTCTCGGTTCTCTCTCCCGGCCTTCAGTTACTGGCGGTGCAGACGGCACCCTCGACCGCGGGCAGATCCGAAAGCGCTGCGCGGGACGCTATCCCCCGACGGGAACAACCTTCGAGCAAAACCGATGGAGGCCGAACTTGGCCGTCGGTGCCGTGTGCCGAGTGGCATGAAAAGTGTGTGACCGAAATCTTGTGGCCTTGCTCTGGGGTGGTATGGCCTGCCAGTAAACAGGAACTGCGACTGCGGCGTTGCCACTCCGCCGTGCCGCGGTCCGCATCGCCGCGAACGTGAGCCCGCTCAACCATTGGGTGATCCATGGATAGGTTGCGCCGCCCCTGGAGGTTCTTCCCGGGGAGGAAACGATGCCCGTTTCCTCCCCGGGAAGACAAGAGACAAGGTCTCTAGCAAACCCCGACTAGGAGCCTCCGTGACCGGACTCGCTTACTTCTTCAGCATATCGCCCTTCCCCATGAGTTCCTTGGTGGTGGCTTCTTTCTTTTCAAGCCAGGACACATAGTCCGCACCCGAGAGGAATGCGCCCTTGAGGGCGTAGTCCTTCAGATATTTCTGGTAGTCTTCGGAATCGTAGACCTTCTTGAAGAGCGCCACGTACCCATCCTGGACTTCCTTCTTGATCTTGGGGGCTGCAAAGATGCCGCGCAACATCTGGTAGCTGATATCGGCTCCCGTGGCCTCCTTCAGGGTCGGGATCTGATCCCACATGGGCAATGGGATGCGCTCGTGGTCGATCACCGCCAGCGGGCGCACCTTCCCCGCCCGCCAATGACTCACGCACTCGGAGGGGTTGTTGACGGTGGAATCCACGTGCTTCCCCACCAACTCCACGCAGACCTCGCCGCCCCCCTTGAAGGGCACGTAGGCCCACTTCAGGCCGAAGGCCTGCTCCAACTGGACGGTGACGATCTGGTCCTCCTGCTTGGTGCCGGTGCCGGCCATCTTGAGCTTGCCGGGGTCTTTCTTGACGGCGTCGAAGTACTCCTTGGCAGTCTTGTACGGGCTCTCGGCGTTCACCCAGAGGACAAACCAGTCCAGGGCCAGCCGGCTGATCGGGGTGAGATCCTTCCAGTTGAAGGGCACACCCGTCGCCAGCGGCGTCGTGAACAGATTGTCCAGGGTGATGACGATCGTATGGTCGTCGCCCGCCTTGCCCTTCACGTGCAGGAAGCCCTCTGCTCCCGCACCGCCCGACCGGTTGGTCACGATAAAGGGCTTGTCCGTGATTTTGTTCTTCTGGAAAAGCGGGGAAACGAAGCGAGCCATGATATCCGCCCCGCCACCGGTGCCGGCTGGCACGTTGAACTCCACCGGCTTGGTCGGCTCCCAGGCCGCGGCGGCCGCTCCGCTCCACAACCCGGCGATCCCAAGAACCAGAGCGACCACCAACACCCGCTGCCACACTGTTGGTCTCCACTGTCTGTTCATGGGTTCCCTCCGCCCCGGATGTTAATGCCTGGGCGTCTTCATTGGCGCCCACAGCGACGGCATCGAGA
>CAVOIV010000063.1:0-31066 GCA_963695995.1 uncultured Methylomirabilota bacterium | reverse complement strand
GGTCGACGACCGCCGGTATCCGTGCGGACGGCCTTGGCAAGGTAGACGCCAGAGGTAGCGTCCGCGGGAACCGCCCAGGACGCCGACTCAGCCCAGTTGCCACAGTCAATGAGTCCGGTCGCGGCGTCGGTCAGGCACGCCGGTTGCGACTGCGGCAGCGGAACCGAGGGCTCACCGTCACCACCTTGCGGGCCCCGTTGCCGCTGTAGTAGCCCACCCGATAGATGTCGAGCCGATAGTTGCTCGCAGTTGTCTCAATCTTGAAGCGGACCGTACGCCCTCGATTCACGCTGATGTCGGTGGCGAAGCCCTGGATGCTGAGATCCCCCGCGCCGCTGATGTCCCACTCAGTGACGGGATTCCCCGGTTTTGGTTCTCGCACGCGATGGGATTCGTGATCGCGGTCGCAGGGCCCCGCCGTGGGACCCCCGTCGTGAACGTCCAGAGTCGCATTCGCTCGCGAGGGCGTTTCCGGCCACGTCCTTCACCCCGCTGGCACCGCCCACGACCGTGGCGGTGTAGAGGGTGCTGGAAGTCAGCGGGCTGGTCGGGGTGAGCGTCGCCACGAACGTGCTGCTGTTGTAAGTCACCGTGGCGGGAACGCTGTTCGTGCCCGGCCCCTTCAGCGTGAACGTGCTCGTCGTCACGGTGCTCGCGGCGAGCGCCTCGCTGAAGGTGGCGGTGACCGTGTGTGGTGACGGGCACGCTGGTCGCGTTACTGGCCGGGGTCTGGCCGGTCACCGTGGGCGGCGTGGTGTCCAGGACGATCGTGAACGTCTGCGCGTTCGAGGTGCCGCCGCCCGGGGTCGGGGTGAAGACCGTCACGGCGGCGCGTTCCGGCCGTGGCGATGTCGGCTGGCCGTAGATGGCCGCGGTGAGCTGGGTCGCCGAGACGAAGGTGGTGGTGCGCTCCGCCCCGTTCCAGTGACACCGTGGAGCCGGTGACGAAGTTGGTGCCGGTCACCGTGAGGGTGAAGGCCGGGCCGCCCGCAGTGGCGGACGTCGGGGCGAGCCCGGTCGTCGTGGGCACCGGGTTGGTGACGATCGTGAACGTCTGCGCGTTCGAGGTGCCGCCGCCGGGCGTCGGGTTGAAGACCGTCACCGGCGCGTGCCGGCCGTCGCGATGTCGGTGGCCGTGATGGCCGCCGTCAGCTGCGTCGCCGAGACGAAGGTGGTGGTGCGGTTGGCCCCGTTCCAGCGGACCACGGAGGTGCTGATGAAGTTGGTCCCGGTCACCGTCAGGGTGAAGGCCGAGCCGCCCGCCGTCGCGGAGTCGGGCGAGCCCGGTCGTCGTGGGCACGGGGTTGTTAATGGTGAAGGTCCGCGCACTGGACGTGCCCCCGCCCGGGGTCGGGTTGAAGACGGTCACCGAGGCGGTGCCGGCCGTCGCGATGTCGGCCGCTGTGATGGTGGCCTGGAGTTGCGTGGCCGAGACATAGGTGGTCGGCGGTCCGACCCGTTCCAGCGGACCACGGAGGTGCTGACGAAGTTGCGTGCCGGTCACCGTGAGCGTGAAGGCCGGCCCCCCCGCAGTGGCGGACGTCGGGGAGAGGCTCGAGTTCGTGGGAACGGGGTTATTGATGGTGAACGTCTGGGCGTTGGAGGTGCCGCCGCCGGCGTCGACCACCGTCACCGAGACCGTGCCGGCCGTGGCGATGTCCGTGGCGGGGATGGCGGCCGTGAGCCGGGTCGCCGAGACGAAGGTGGTGGTACGGCTCCGCCGTTCCAGCGCACCACCGAGCCATTGATGAAGCCGGTCCCGTTCACGGTGAGCGTGAAGGCCGCCCCGCCGGCAGTGCGGGACGTCGGGCTGAGGCTCGTGATCGTCGCGGCGTCGGCAGTCCCAACGGCAACGCGGCCGCAAGGAGGACGACCAGGCACCCCGCGAGGAGCAGCGTGCTGGGTGACACCCAGGACCGCAGACTGACGACTGGGGGACCACAGGCGGCGCGTCCGTGTCTTCATGTCGTCCCTACCCTGGTCCATTGGACCGTGTGAGGCGTGCACCCCGGACTCCTGACTCATGCGCGGTCGCGGTCGGTGGTAAGGCCTCGTCTGTGATCCCCCGTGTATCGGCAGAGGGTCGGAAGAGCCAAAACGGGAAGGGTGCCCAAAGATTGGATTGGTGTTTCGGATATTCACGACCCGTATTGTCCTGAAAGCAAATATCATTCCATAAGACTTAAAGTCGGATAATATTAGAATTCATTTACATAACTATCAGTAAGATAAGCTTTATTGGTTTTAACTGAGCGATTAAGATCATCGAATCCGTCCAGTCTTTGTGATGAGAACTGTAAACCGAACCTAACAGTTTTCAAATGAACGGACGCGAAAACCCGATGTTCTTCACTCGGGTGCAATTCCTTCACAGGAAGCATTCCCGGAATACTCCCCGCGCGCTGTCCGCCTCTGCCCCACAGGTTCTTTCAGCCGCTTACCGCCATGACCCGCAAGCGGGTCGCCTATATGCCGCCCGAGCATCTGGGGAAGCGGCCGGGTTCTGTTGGCATCCCCATTCCAAATGGTGAAGTAGCGCTAGTGAACGAAACGGAACACGAGGTAGGGCCGAATCACTCCAGGATCGTCTTGCGGTAGTCGCGGAGCGCGATGTGCCTGGCGGTATGCCCGACGACGACGCGGCGAAGGTCCACACCCTCATCGGCAAGAATCGTCAGTTGGCTGGTTTCCGCACCCAGGCGCGTGCAATGCGTCGTGATGTGCACCCCGGTTTCCCTCTGGGCGCGCGCGCCGGCACGAAAGGTCTTGAGCTCCAGGTCCGTCATCGGCGGCTGGCTGCTGGCGAGCTTGATCGCGCCCGCCCGGACCGCCGTACCATGGATGCCCTCGGCAATCTGTCGCACGAGGTGCTCGGTCAGTTCCTCGACCGAGGCCTCCGCCACGTAGGGCCATATGCGGTCCTCCGGTCGCCTCACCCAGTACGTTGCCGAGCGCCATCTCGCGGTAGAACCCGCAGCAAAGGATGATATGGACGTCCGTCACGTCGGCCACCTCGCCATAGAGCGAGGGCCAGGCGCGCCACGGCTCGGGCGTTGCCTCCACGTAAGTGTGGCAACCATACGAATGAAGCCCCCGAAGATGGGGGACCGCCTCGCGCAGCAGATATGCCCGCCGTTCCGGCGTGGGCGGCTCCTCTTTCGTGGTGCACTCGTCAGTCTCCCAGCGATACATGTCGCAGTGCAGATGCTCGTGCATCATGACCGCGCCCAGCGCCGCGGGCGCCACCGGGCCCCGCACCGTAAGCACCTGGCCGTGGCCATCCCTCATCGTCAACTCCTCGCGATGGCGAGCCGGCGTGCGCGCCGACTCGGTGGTGGTAAGTTGCCTTTCGGGTACCCCGATGACCGGGCGAATTGCCGCGCGGCAACCCGAGCGGAATCGCACCACGCAGGGCAGCCGCCGTGCCTCAGGGTGCCGGTGGTCTGGCGCGGTGGTGTCGCACGGTCGGCGCGGAGTATCCGGCGCATGAACGCCAGGTGTCAAGGCGAAAGGGGCGGAAAGGAGGGTCGCGGACCCGTGGGTGGGCATCCCTGGTGCCCGTCGCATACGGACCCAGCACGGCAGAAGACCGCGCGCCCAATCGGGCGGCGCGCCATCCAGACAGCAGTTACGACTGCGTGGCGCCATCCTGCGTTACCCATCACCGCGTGCCTGCTTTTCCGGCCGTTGTGAATGGGTCTGGGTGCCAGGGACTCCCGTCCTTGCGCAAGACGGCGAATTGAAAACTCACGAACTACAACAGAAAGGTTTGGTTTTCTCTGTTGTGGTACTCGCCCCTCCCACGGAATCTCTTTGGCATCAAAATACGTTACGAAAGACGACAAATACGGTACATTATCTTCGTTATCCAGTACTCTGCAGGGCATCTACACGAATCGCACCGCGAAGGAATGATCGCTGTCTCAGCACAGGGCGGAGGGCGGATTCTGGGGTTATCTGCGGAACGATTCGCGAGGGAGTGCTTGGCGAGGTTCCTTCGTCTTCGAGCGCCGCCGCGGGTGCGGCGCAGATCGTTAGGCGGGAGAGGACAGCCACGGAAGTACGCAATGACGACACCCGACCACAAGAAATGGGCCTTCTACATACTCGGCGGCCTCCTGTGCGTTCTGGGCGTTCTTATCTGCTCTCCCTTCCTGGCACCCAACCACACCGCCGACGGTGACTGGCCACACCCCGGCCAGCGGGGCGACGAGCACGGCTAGAGTGGTCGCTGCGAACCTCCCGTCACCAACCCCATTCCGCGTGAAAACTCGAAACCCGGTAATCCTCCGAGCGAGTGGAACATCACCGGTGCCGGTGCTCTCACCATCCAGGGCTTCGCCACCGACATCAGCGTGAACAGAGGTGGAACGGTCCATTTCAAGATCGACACCGTCGCGACAAATTACCGACTCGACATCTATCGGATCGGCTACTACGGCGGAATGGGTGCCCGCAAGGTGGCAACGGTGCTGCCGAATGTCTCGCTTCCGCAATTGCAACCGGTGTGCGTCACCGACGCTATCTCGGGCCTAATCGATTGTGGAAACTGGGCCGAATCCGCTTCTTGGGCCCTCCCGACCGACGCCACCTCGGGGATCTACTTCGCAAAGGTCATACGGCAGGATACCGGGGGGGCCAGCCACATCGTCTTCATCGTCCGCGACGATGCGACCAGTCCGACCTGCTCTTCCAGACCCCCGACACCACCTGGCAGGCGTACAACCAATATGGCGGAAACAGCCTCTACGGGATACCGCCGTGCTGGGAGTCCTGCCGGGCCTTCAAAGTCAGCTACAACCGGCCGTTCAACACAGCTGCCGTCACCCCCCAGACTTGGCTCTTCAGCACAGAGTATCCGATGGTGCGCTGGCTGGAGGCCAACGGATATGACGTTAGCTATATAAGCGGAGTGGACACCGACCGGCTCGGTCCATCGACGATCCAGCACCACAAGGTCTTCCTCTCCGTTGGCAATGACGAATACTGGTCGGGCCAGCAGCGTGCCAATGTCGAGGCAGCTCGTGCTGCCGGTGTCCACTTGGCCTTCTTCAGCGGGAACGCGATCTTCTGGAAGACCCGCTGGGAGAGTAGTATTTTCGGAACCGCTCCGTCGTATCGCACATTGGTGACTTACAAGGAGACCCTTGCGAACGCCGTGATCGATCCCGCCGACCCCCCAACCTGGACTGGCACGTGGCGCGATCCGAGGTTCAGCCCACCTGCCGACGGCAATCGCCCGGAAAACGCCCTGTCCGGGACAATCTTCATGGTGAACGGCGTTCGCCACGACGCCATCACCGTCCCCCAACGTTACGGCGCCCTGCGCTTTTGGCGCAATACGGATATCGCTACCCTGCCGGTCGCGGAGGACGGCTGGAATGGGAAGCTAGCCACGCTGCCCCGTTCTATTTGGCGGCGGGTAAGACGAGTGTTGGAGTTGCCCGCGGTAATAGAGGAGGACGGCTGGAATGGGAAGCTAGCCACGCTGCCCCGTCATATTTTGCGGCGGGTAAGACGAGTGTTGGAGTTGCCCCCGATAAATGTTGCTAGACTTCCTACGGGAACGCTGGGGCTCGAGTGGGACGAGGATCTTGACAATGGGTCCCGGCCTCCCGGCTTGATCCGCCTGTCCTCGACCACCGTGAAACTCAGAAATGAATACCTCCTCGATCACGGAGGCACCTATGGGCCCGGGACGGCTACACATGCGCTGACCCTGTATCGCCACAGCAGTGGTGCGCTCGTGTTCGGTGCCGGCACGATGCAATGGTCCTGGGGCCTGGACGATAACCACACTTCGAATTGGGCGTGGGGACCGGCCGGAGGTAACCGGAGACGCCCTCGCCCAGACGTGCGTATGCAACAGGCGACGGTAAACCTGTTTGCCGACATGGGAGTGCAGCCTGCAACCTTGCAGGCTGGTCTCCTCCCCGCGGCGGCTTCCACGGACTCCGTTCCTCCCACCGCGATCATCAACGCCCCGGCGGCCGGCTCGGCCCTGCAAGCGGACGTCCCAATCACCGTCACCGGCACGGCATCCGATTCAGGCGGTGGGATCGTGGCAGCTGTTGAAGTTTCAGTGGACGGTGGGAGAACCTGGCATCCAGCCACCGGGATGGCCACCTGGACCTATGCGTGGACTCCCACAAGTTCCGGACCCGTGACGATTCAGGCTCGTGCTGTGGATGACAGCGCGAATATTGGCACGCCGGCTAGCGTCGCCGTCACAGTCGTTCCAATCGCACCGCCCACCGGTGGCTGACGCCGAAGACTGGCTTTCACCGTTTCGGTCCCCGGAACAACGCTGACGATCGAATCCGACCTGCCGGATCTCGACGGCTCGTCGCTGAGTCTCACGTGGACACTTGCGTATTTCCAACAGTACCCCCGATGAGTGCGCCGCATACCCCCAGCGGGCTCCCACGATAACGGCGGCACGGGCGAGACGCCCCGTGCCGCCGTTCTTGTGGCCAGCACTACCCTTTTCGTAACTACCGACCGCAGTCTCGGGTTCCCCGTCAACGCGACGGACGTGTGTGTCGGATGAGAGTCAGGCTGACCGCCCTATTGTGTCGAACACTTTAACCGCGCCTCCGCCGGCACGGAATTTTGAATTCCCGCGCGCGACCCCAAGACCCCCTCTTAGCTCTTCCCACGCCCTCACGGCCTAAACACCACATCCACCCAGTAGTTGGTGGCGTTGTACGTCTGGGTCGGGAACCCCCCGGCCCCGTACAGGTACACCCCGTTCCCCCCGCCGGCCCCGTCGGCCAGCGCCGTGAGGGGGCCGTTGACATCGCTCCGCCGAAGTACGGGGTTGTGTAGGCGTAGTTCCCAGGGTCGTGTGGTACGACACCACATAGGTCGTGTTGGCCTGGATGGCGACCGGAGCGGCGAGGTTCGCCTGCTGCCAGCCGGAGGCGGTCTCGTTCGTGAAGGTCACGCGTCCCGAGGAGCGTCCCGCTGCTGGTCCAGAGGTTCCCCACGTGGGTCCCGGTGTTGGTGGCCCCCTTGTAGAACCGAATCCCGGTAATGGTACCGGGGACGCTCGCCTGGAACTTCATCCCGAGCTCGACGGCGCTCGCGTCATTGGCCGCCGGGTTGGCCGGGATCGCCGTGGTCGGGAAGACGCTGCAGGGGCAGTTGAGCCCGCTGCCCGTCGTGAAGGTTGCAGTCACGTCCCGCACCTGGCTCATGGTAAGTGTGCACGGTCCCGTCCCCGCGCATGCCCCGCCCCACCCGGTGAAGGTCGAGCCGGTGGCAGGGATGGCGGTCAGGGTGACGCTGGTCCCGCTGGTATAGCTCGCGCTGCAGGTGCTGCCGCAGGTGATACCGGCCGGGCTGGACGGTCACGGTGCCCGTGCCGGCGCCGTTCTTGGTGACGGTGAGGGCGTAGGTCGTCGGGGTGCTCAGGGCGAAGGTGGCCGTGACGCTCTTGGCCGCGGTCATGGACACCACGCAGCTCCCCGTGCCCGTGCAGGCCCCACTCCAGCCGGTGAACGTGGAGCCGGTGGCCGCTGCCGCCGTCAAGGTCACGCTCGTGCCCGTAGTGTAGCTCGCGCTGCAGGTGCTGCCGCAAGTGATCCCGCTGGGGCTGGAAGTGACCGTGCCGTTCCCCGTGCCCGCCTTGGTGACCGTGAGAGCATAGGTGGTCGGGGGTGTCGTCCCCTCCCCCCGCCGTCGCCCCAAACGCCGCATCCCACCCAGTAGTTGCTGGCGTTGTAGGTCTGGGTCGGAAACCCCCCGCCCCGTAAAGTACACCCCGTTCCCGCCGGCCGGCCCCGTCGGCCAGCGCGATAAGGGGGCCGTTGACGATCGCCGAGCCGAAGTAGTCGTTGGTGGCGGCGTACCGTCCCACGGTGGCGTGGTACGACACCACGTACGTAGTGTTGGCCTGGATAGCCACCGGGGTGGGGAGCGTGGCCTGCTGCCAGCCGGACGCGGTCTCGCCGGTGAAGGTGACGCGTCCGAGCAGCGTCCCGGTGCTGGTCCAGAGACTCCCCACGTGCGGTGCCGGTGTTGGCGGCCCCCTTGTAGAACCGAAGCGCGGTAATCGTCCCCGAGACGCTCGCCCGGAACTTCATCCCGAGCTCGACGGCGCTGGTGTCGCGATCCGCCAGGATGGCCGGAACCGCGGTGGCCGGGAAGACCGTCGTGCTCCCCGTGCTCCCCGTGAACGTCGCCGTCACGCTCCGGCCGCGGCTCATGGTCACCGTACACGTCCCCGTCCCCGTGCAGGCCCCGCTCCAGCCGGTGAAGGTGGAGCCGGTGGCGGCGGCCGCCGTCAGGGTCACGCTGGTGCCAGTAGTGTAGCTCGCGCTGCAGGTGCTCCCGCAGGTGATCCCGGCTGGGCTTGGAGGTCACCGTCCCGGTGCCGGTTCCCGCTCTTGGTGACGGTGAGGGTGTAGGTGTCGAGCGGCGGCGAACGTGGCCGTGACGCTCCGGGCCGCGGTCATGCTCACCGTACAGGTCCCCGTGCCCGTGCAGGCCCCGCTCCAGCCGGTGAAGGTGGAGCCGGTCGCGGCGGCCGCCGTCAGGGTGACGCTGGTGCCGTAGCTGTAGTCTCGCGCTGCAGTCGGTGCCGCAGGTGATCCCGGCTGGGCTTGAGGTCACCGTGCCCGGTGCCGGTGCCCGCCTTGGTGACGGTGAGGGCGTAGGTTGTCGAGGCGCGGTGAACGTGGCCGTGACGCTCCGCGCCGCGGTCATGGTCACCACACAGCTCCCCGTCCCCGTGCAGGCCCCGCTCCAGCCGGTGAAGGTGGAGCCGGTGGCGGCGGCGGCCGTCAGGGTCACGCTGGTGCCGCAGTCGTATAGCTCGCGCTGCAGGTGCTGCCGCAGTTGATCCCGGCCGGGCTGGAGGTCACGGTCCCGGTGCCGGTGCCCGCCTTGGTGACGGTGAGGGTGTAGGTGGTCGAGGTGCGCGTGAACGTGGCCGTGACGCTCCGGGCCGCGGTCATGCTCACCGTGCAGGTCCCCGTCCCCGTGCAGGCCCCGCTCCAGCCGGTGAAGGTGGAGCCGGTCGGCGGCGGCCGCCGTGAGGGTGACGCTGGTGCCGCTAGTTATAGCTCGCGCTGCAGGTGCTGCCGCAGTTGATCCCGCTGGGGTTGGAGGTCACGGTGCCCGGTGCCGGTCCCCGCCTTGGTGACGGTGAGGGTGTAGGTCGTCGGGTGCAGGGCGAACGTCGCCGTGACGCTCCGGGCCGCCGTCATGCTCACCGCACAGGTCCCCGTCCCGGTGCACGCCCCGCTCCAGCCGGTGAAGGTGGAGCCGGTGGCGGGGGCGGCGGTCAGGGTGACGCTGGTGCCGCGAGGTATAGCTCGCGCTGCAGGTGCTGCCGCAGTTGATCCCCGCCGGTGCTGGAGGTCACGGTCCCGGTGCCGGTGCCGCTCTTGCTGACGGTGAGGGCATAGGTCGTGGGGGCGCTCAGGGCGAAGGTGGCCGTCGCGCTCTTGTTGGCATCCAGGACCACGGCGCAGCCCCCGGTCCCGGTACAGGCCCCGCTCCAGCCGGTGAAGGTGGCGCCGGTGGTGGGCGTGGCGCTCAGCGAGACGGTGGTGCCGGAGGTGTAGGTCGCACTGCAGGTGCCCCCGCAGGTGATCCCGTTGGGGCTGGAGTCCACGGTGCCGGTCCCGGTGCCGCTCTTGGCCACGGTGAGGGTCCGGACCACGGGGGTCGGGGCCACGGCACAGCCCTCCGGCGTATAGGGGGAGTCGCCGGCCGTGTTGTACGCCCGGACCCGGTAGCAGTAGGTGGTCCCCGCGGTCAGGGTGGTATCGAGATAGACCATGACCGTGGGCCCCGTGGTGGCCACCTGCGCGAACGCCCCGTTGGTGGTCGTCTTCCGCTCCACCTTGAACCCGGTATGATCGTCCGGGGTGGCGTCGCTCCAGCTCACGGTGAGCTGGGCCGCGTGGGCTGGGGTGCTTCCGAACACAAGGACGAGACCCAGGGTGACGAACGCCGCGAGGGCCAAGATGCGGGATCGGCGAATACACCCGCTGGCGGACTGCCAAAAACACGCTTTCAATTGCATGCGACCTCTCCTCATCGTGCTGTATTTCTGGAATAGAAAGCCAGAAAGACTGTTGAGTGAATTCGTCTGAAATAGAAAATCTAAAAAACCGATAAGGCTGTACGCAATTTTTGCGCCCAAACCAGCTCACATCACGATGTCTTTATTTAATGGATGTTACGAGGCACATCGAGGATTCTGACAATGAAATATTGTAGAATATTCCGATCGAAATGACAGGGCTTCCCTGACAGGGTGCGACACGACAAGTCGAGTACAATGTGGGCGGGTCAACTTGTTGACTCGTAAATTGGTCGATTGGTTCAGACGGATCGACAGGGAAGAAAGGTACCAGGTCAGATTTGATACGGAACAAGGTGCGAACCCACTGACCTATCTGATGCCATACAGTCACGGGTGAGCGCCTGAAACAGGAGTGCGATGGGAGGGTTGCGTAGCAGATACGACGGAATGTGGGCGGGTCAAACTTGTCGACTCGTAAATTGGTCGATTGGTTCGGACGGATCGACAGCGCACTGTCGTACGGTCAAGGAAGAAATGTGAGCTAACGAAGACACCGCAGAGGTTACCCGTCATCTCCGCCTGCGAAGCGAAAACGACGTCATCCGGGAGGACACGCCCAAGAAACCCGAAAGAGCGTGGGACAAATCTCCGCGCTCGTTGGGTTTCTTGACAAGCGAATGGCGTAAACGCGCTTCAGCCGTCAGTCATCGCTGATTACGCAAAGAGATAAGCACACGATACTACGAAAGGCCGCCTGCTCAGTCACGATGCCGCCGGGCGTTCTTGCTGACCGCTGCCCGCTGTTTGCTTTCCTCGATTCTCATTGAGTCCTTTGAGTCTGTTGAGCGGGAACCGGCGACGAGCGTGTGCTATTCGTAGTGAAAATTGACGAAGCGGCTCCCGTGTGGTTCAGTGCGTTTCGCCAGAAACCACACCACCCCACACGACAAGGAGCCGCTCCATGAAGAGAGTATTCCGAGTGACCGAACCGGGCAAGGTGAAAGACATCGGGCTGCGCGGGCTGGGCGAGAGCGCCCGAGGTGGAGAGCCTCGACGTCGAAGGTCGCCCTCATCCAGGCCCTGATTCCCCTCGGCCTCCAGGCCGTCCAGGACCTCCTGGAAGCGCGAAGTCCGGCGACCTCGCCGGCGCCCGCCATCAGCGCACGGGGCGGCAGCCCGGGCTGCGTCCGCTGGGGCCAGCAGCGGGGGTCGATCTACCTGGCCGACCAGAAGCTCCCCGTCACGCACACCCGCGTCCGGGATCGCGTCCGGAACCAGGAAGTCCCCCTGCAGAGCTACCAGCGCTCCAGACGCCGCGCGCAGGCCGATGCCGGCCTCTTCCGCAAGGTGCTCCTCGGGCTGAGCTGCCGGGACTACGCGGCCGCCGCGGAGGCGGTGCCCGCGGCCTTCGGCTTCAGCGCCTCGACCGTCTCCCGGCGCTTCATCCAGGCCAGCGCCGAACAACTCCAGGCCCTCCAGGAGCGGGACCTCGGCGCCTACGACGTCGTCGCCCTGGTCCTCGATGGGAAGACCTTCGCCCAGGACAGCATGGTGATCGCGCTCGGCATCACGCTGACCGGCGAGAAGGTCGTCCTCGGCTTCGTCCAGACCGCCACCGAGAACGAGCGGGTCTGCGCCGCCTTCCTCCGCGAGCTCGTGGCGCGGGGCCTGCGCGTCGGCGCGCGGCCTCCTCGGTCGTCCTCGATGGCGCCAAGGGCCTCCGGGCGGCGGTCACGAGCGTCTTCGGCGCCCAGGCCGCCGTCCAGCGCTGTCAGTGGCACAAGCGGGAGAACGTCGTCGCCTACCTGCCGAAGGGCCTGCAGGATCCCTGGCGGCGGAAGCTCCAGGCCGCCTACGAGCGGCCGACCTACGCCGAGGCGAAGGCCGCGCTCCTCCGGCTGCCGCCGCGGAGCTCCGGCCTGCTGAACGAGTCGGCCGTCCGGAGTCTGGACGAAGGGCTGGAGGAGACGCTGACCCTGCACCGGCTCGGCGTCTTCCGCGAGCTGGGGATCAGCCTGAAGACGACGAACTGTCTGGAGTCGCTGAACAGCCTCGTCGAGCAGCGGGTCGCCAAGGTCGATCGCTGGCGCACCTCCGACCAGAAGCAGCGCTGGCTGGCCGCCGCCCTGCTGGACATCGAGCCGCGCCTCCGGCGGCATCAAGGGCTTCCGGGCGCTCCCGTTGCTCCGGGCCGCCTTGGAGCGGGCACTCCAACCGGAGGAGGGCACCGTCTTGGCTGTTCAGGTTGCCTGAGTCCATGCGGGGGCCCGCTTCGGAAGTTCAACTCCCTGCTGACCGCTGACGTCATGAGCCTGCTGCCGTCCTCAGAACACCACGAACCGCCGACCGAGGAAATTGAAGACCAGGCCCATGAAGGATGCGGCGGACTTCGCCAGCCATGGGGCGAGGCCCAGATCATACAGGAATTGCGTGACCCCGAGATCGAGAACGCCCGCCAGGGTCACCACGGCCAGGTACGCCATCACCTCACCGGCCGAGTTCCAGCGGGCCTTATGACGGAAGAGCAGCGCGATGCACAGGAAGTAGTTCGCGGCGGCGGCCACCGCGAACGACGCGACGGCCGACAACGTCAACGACGTGCCGGCGGCAAAGATGATCAGGAAGCTGACCAGGTTCACCACGGCGGCCGTGCCGCCGATCAGCACGTAGATGAGAAACTGCATCGGCAGCGGCAGGTAATGGGAATTGTACCGGAAGATGCAGTAGAGCGCGCGGACGCCGTCCTTCCAGGTGATCTTCTTGCCTTCCTCGTAGGTCCGCCCCTCGTACGCAATCGCCATCTCGTAGATCCGGAGATTCCGGTGGGCGACCTTGGCGACGATCTCCGGCTCGAACCCGAACCGGTTCTCCCGGATGTCGATCTGCTGAATGATCTCTCGCCGGAACACCTTGTAGCACGTCTCCATGTCCGTGAGGTTCAAGTCGGTGAACATGTTGGAGAGCAGCGTGAGGAACAGGTTGCCCAGGTAGTGCCAGAAGTACAGCACCCGGTGCGGCCCCTGACCCTTGAACCGCGCCCCGAGCACGACGTCGGCGCGCCCGTCGCGGAGCGGCACGATCAGGTTGCGGAGATCGGCCGGGTTGTACTCCAGATCCGCATCCTGCACGGCCACGAAGTCGCCAGAGGCCTTCTGAAAGCCGGTCCGCAGGGCGGCACCCTTCCCGAGGTTCCGGTCGTGATTGAGCACCAGAATGCCGGGGTCACGGGACGCGTACGCGCGAGCGACCTCGAGACTCCGATCGCTGGAGCAGTCGTCCACGATGATGACCTCCAGCGCCAGGTCCGCCGCGCGGAGCGCCAGGACCCGCTCGAGGCACGGCCCCAGCGTCCGCTCCTCGTTGAAGCACGGGATGACCACGGACAGCGTCACCGCCGGTACGGTGCGCCCGTCGGATGGAGCGTTCACATCTCCTCCTGTTGGCCAACGGTGGGTGAGACTTAACCCATAATTTGGCGGATCCGCCAAATCTGATTCACCGTGGGGAAGTCTTTGTGTTTGCGGCTACGCAGCCCGCTTGACTGCTGCCTCGAGCAATTCATGAACGAGTGTTTGGTACGGCTTACGCTGCCGCGCTGCCAAATGCCGGAGTTCGGCTAGAAGGCGGGGGTCCAGGCGAATCGCGATGAGTTGTTTCGCCCGACCCGTGGTTGGCCTTCCCACCCGGCGGGCGCGCCTCAATTCCTCGTCCGACGATTCCCGAATGTCGCCGAAGTCAATGCGGCTATCCGGCATATGCCTTGCGTTCTTTGCGCGAGGCTTGACGGGCGCTGATGATGCGGATTGTTTCTTGGTCATGTGGCCTCCTCCTGACCGTGTATACGAGGAGCAGAATTCTGCCGCCTGTTGATTTGCCAGGCGCCTGGAACGACTCTCGTTCCAGAGTGGTCCGGATCCTCGAAGTCGAGACCGGCCGGATCGGCGAAGACGGTCGCCGCTTCTTCAAATGACACTCCATGCTTGTCGTAATTGGCCTGCGCTTTCCTAACATCCCACCAGAACATATTAGTGTATATACTCTAATCCGTCGATCGTGTAAAGAAATGGTCAGTCGCGAAGGTGGTGGGTAGGATTCTCATCCGGAACATTTCAGGAGCGAACGCACAAGACACCCAGGGGATACTGCCGCCCTGCCGGCAGCGAGGAAGCATCGCCACGAGGAACTATGGGTGTCACGGGATTTCCTTGGAACGGGCCGCATGCGGGAGGAAGCTGGGTATCTCTGTCCCTGGCGTCGACTACCCGACTGGAAGCCGCCCTCTACCGGCCGCAGACGGGGCATTACGCCGACCTGGTCGAAGAAGCCGCCGCGCTCTGGGAGAGCCTCTCGCAAAACCATCCCTTCATCGACGGAAACAAGCGGACGGCTTTCGCCGCGGCGTATACTTTTCTCGCCATCAACGGCGCGCGCCTCACGGCGGAGGCCGAGGAGACCCACGTTTTCGTGGCCGCCCTCTACGAAGCCAACCAGTTCAGCTTCGACAAGCTTGTCCCCTGGCTGCGCAGTCACCTGACGCAAGATTCTCCTACGGGCCCGCAGCGCTGATCGGCGAGGCGACGCTCACCATCCGTTACGTGAAGAAACCTCGCCACGGTTGCGCTGCGCCTCCACAGGAGGTGGGTGGCCCGCAAATCCGGGTGTGCACCCATCACCGGCGGACCCGCCCCCCGCCACGCCCTATCGGTCGCTGCCGCCACTGGGCGGCGGGACAGGAAATTGGGGAGAAGGTCCGGGCGGCATGGGAATCGGCTCGGTGACACGAAACGGAAAGGTCCAGCCCGGCGCGCGGCCCTCCGCGCGCTCGACGTCGCCCCGGACGAAATATTCGGTGATCCCGTCGGGATCGCCGGCGTCGGTCGGAACGCCGGTCCGGTAGTTCACGCGCGCCGGCAGGATCCCCTCCGGAATAGGCACCGTCTCGTGGGGCACCGTGCGCAAGGCCCGCCGCATGAAGTCCGCCCACACCGGCGCCGCCAACCGGCCGGCGGTTTCGTGTGACCCCACCGATCGTGGCCGATCGTAGCCGACCCAGAGACCGGCGGCGAGCCGGTGCGTGTACCCTACAAACCACATGTCGACTGCGTCCTGGCTGGTGCCCGTCTTCGCCGCCACGCTCCACCCCGGCACCCGCCCCCGCTTGGCCGTCCCCCGCTCCACCGCCCCCTGCAGGACGCTGGTCGTGACGAACGCCACCTCCTCCCGCAGGACGCGTTCCGGCGCCGCCGCCGCCGCTTCCAGGACCTCCCCGCTCGGCCCGACGACCCGCCGGATGCTCGTCGGGGGCACCCGGAGCCCCTGGTTGCCGAGCACGGCGTAGGCGCCGGTCAACTCCAGCAGCGTGACCTCCGAGACGCCGAGCGCCAGCCCATACTCGCGGCGCAGCTCGGACTTGATGCCCATGCGGCGCGCCAGCGCGATCACCGGGTCCATGCCCACCGTCTCCAGGAGGCGCACGGTGGGCACGTTGATGGACTCCTCCAGCGCGTGCCGCAGCGTGACCTGCCCGCGAAACTGGTGGTCGAAGTTCTCCGGCCGCCAGTCCACCGTCCGCCCGTTCTGTGGAATCGAGTAGCTGATCGGAAAGTCGTCGAGCAGGTTCGCCGGCGTGAACCCCCGGTCGAAGGCCGCCGCGTACACGAAGGGCTTGAACGTAGACCCGGGCTGCCGCCGCGCTTGCGCAACGCGATTGAACTGGCTCTTGGCGTAATCCAGTCCCCCCACCATGGCGCGGATCTCCCCGGTGGTCGGATCGAGCGCCACCAGGGCCCCTTCCAGCCCCACCGGGTCGGGTTGCGTGCCCTTGCGTCGGCCGGTCAGCGTCTTCTCGATGCCCTTCACGCCGTTCCGGAGCACCTCGCCGGCGATCTCCTGCGTCTCCAAGTCGAGCGTGGTGTAGATCCGCAGCCCACCCCGTGTCAGGAGTGCCCGGCCGTAGCGCGGCTCCAGATCCTTCCGCGCGAAGTCCACGAAATAATTGGCCAGCCCACGCCCCTTGAAGAACGGGTTCAGCGTCACCGGGGCGCTCCGGGCGGCGTGCACCTGCGCCGCCGTGGCGTGCCCCAGCGTCTGCATCCGGCCCAGCACGATGTCCCGCCGCTCCTTGGCGCGCTTGATGTCGGTAAACGGGGAATACCGGCTGGGCCCTTGCGCGAGGCCCGCCAAAAGCGCAGCCTCGCCCAGGTTGAGCTGGCCGACCGACTTGCTGAAGTAGGTCCGGGCGGCCGCCTCGATCCCATAGGCCCCGCCCCCGAAGTAGATGGTGTTGAGGTACATCTCCAGGATCTTGTCCTTGCTGTACCGGTGCTCGATCTCCGTGGCGAGCTGGATCTCTTTCACCTTCCGCGTCAGCGTGCGCTCCGGCGTCAGGAAGAGTCCCTTGGCGAGCTGCTGCGTAATGGTGCTTCCGCCCTCCTTCACCTTGGCGGCCGTGAGGTTGCGCAAGGCGGCGCGCGCCATCCCCTTCAGGCTGATCGCCCCGTGCTCATAGAACTGGGCGTCCTCGATGTCCAGCACGGCCCGCCGGACGAGCTGGGGAACACGCGAGAGCGGCACGAAGATGCGGAATTCCTGGGCGAGCGAGGCGAACGGCTCGCCCCCGCTGGCATACAGGATGCTGGGCTCGCCGGGCTGGAAGATCTCGAGCCGATCGAGATTCGGCAGATCCTTCTCCGGGTCCGCCGTGAAGCCCCAACCCAGGGGTGCCGCGCCAAGACAGAGGCCGACGAGAAGCACCACCAGCAACACACGAGTTGTTCTGTTTATATCAAACATTTCACCGCTGCAATGGTTGGCTTCATGCGATCGATCTTTAGGTCCATACGCTCAATGGTACCACAGAGAGCCGCATCTGATGACCGCAAATCTCATCCTGTGCGCAGGGGCCAGCCAACACGCCGCGCCGCCCCTACCCCCGCGGCGAACGATCGGGCGGCGCGCACCCGGGCGGTTTTTGTTCCGGCCCGTCCGCCGCCTGTGGTAGGATTGCGTGACAGTCGTCAGACGGCCCTCCCGCCGCTCTCTGACCTCTGTGTTCGCTGGTTCGCGGTTCTCGGTTCTCGGTTCCGGTTCTCGGTTCCCTGTTCTCGACCTCTGATCTTTGTTCTCTGACCTCTGGTCTGTCCCGGTTTCCCGCAGTGGAGGATCCCATGGGCATAGCGTTGTTCGAGACCAACCTCCCCGGCCTCACCCTGAAGGCGCGTGGAAAGGTGCGGGATATCTACGACCTCGGGGATGCCCTCTTGATCGTCGCCTCGGACCGGATCTCCGCCTTCGACGTCATCATGAACGACCCCATTCCCGACAAGGGGAAGATCCTCACGCAGATCTCCAACTTTTGGTTCGCGAAGGTCGGCGACCTGGCCCCGACGCACCTCCTGGCCACCGATGTCGCCAAGTTCCCGGCCGCCTGCCAGCCATATGCGGAGACGCTGCGCGATCGGTCCATGTACGTCACCAAGGCGCGCGTCCTGCCGTTCGAGTGCGTCGTCCGCGGCTACCTGAGCGGCTCCGGCTGGAAGGAGTATCGCGAACAGGGCAGCGTCTGCGGCATCCGGCTGCCTGCCGGCCTGGTCGAATCGGACCGGCTGGTCGAGCCGATCTTCACGCCGGCCACCAAGGAAGAGGTCGGCACGCACGACCAGAACGTCTCGTTCGACCGGATGGTGCGGGACCTGGGCGGGGACCTGGCGGAGCGGCTTCGCGCCCTGAGCCTGGCCGTCTATCGCCGGGCGCGGGACATCGCCGAAGCGCGCGGCATCATCCTGGCGGACACCAAGTTCGAGTTCGGCCTGGTCGGGGAGACCGTCATCCTGGTGGACGAGGTCCTCACCCCGGATTCGTCACGGTTCTGGCCGAAGGCGGCGTACAAGCCGGGCGGCCCCCAGCCGTCCTTCGACAAGCAGTTCCTGCGGGACTATCTCCTCTCGATCAAGTGGCCGCAGCAGCCACCGCCGCCGCCCTTGCCCGCCGACATCATCGCCAAGACGCGGGCCAAGTACCTGGAGGCCTACGAGATCCTCCTCGGCCATCCCGCGCCGTTCGCGTAGGCCAACCGGACCGAGCGAAAATCCGATTTCGCCACGTCGGCAGATCACGCCACGAGAGTCCCCAATGGAAACGGACAAGGCAGGAAGAGCACACGAGGGGGCGTGATCCCCTACTCCGCCATCGTCTCGCCCCTCTCGCCGGACAACCTTTTCGATTGCCCCCTCTGAAGTCTTTCACTAGGATAGCGTCCGACGAGTGGTGAGTGCGGCAGTCGAGAGCAGGTCACGCATGGGTACTCCGAAGAAGATCGTCATGATCGCCGGCCCGAATGGCGCCGGGAAGACGGATCGTGTACGACAACGCGGGGCCGCTCCCGGTTCCGATCGCCTCAGGGGACAATCCGTCAACTACTACCGGCTCCCGCCGGTTGCTTGCAGCTGCGCTCGGTCGCAGTTCGACCCCCGGGAGGCGGGATGCCTCGCGAGAGTCGCTTGGACGTCATCGCGCGCCGCGTACGGCTGGTTGACGGCAGCCCGGCGGATGTTCTCCGCCGCGATGTGGTCGGCAAGCCCAGCGACGCCGCAGACCACGCAACAGAACCGGGACTGGGACGGGCGGTTGGCTTGGGCCGTATGCCCGCAGGCCGGACAGCGTTGGGACGTGTAACGGGGATCGACCAGGAGCACAGGGACGCCCGCCCGCTGGGCCTTGTAGGTCACGAAAGCCCGGAGTTGAGAGAACGCCCAGGCATGCAACGTGGCCCGCTGCGACCGGAAAACCGAGACCCGCTGCCGGAGGCCCTGGAGATCCTCCAGGGCGAGCGCGCGGCGGGTGTCTTCGGCCGTGGCCACGAGGGACTTGCTGATCACGTGATTGACGTCCGCCTGGAACCGGCGCTCCGTCCGCCGGCGAAGCCGAAGAAGCCGTTTCGCGGACTTCGTGCCCCTCGCCTGGAGGCGCTGCCGGAGCCGGCGATGCCGATGCCGGAGGCTGAGGACATGCGCCCCAGAGTAGCGGGTGCCGTCCGAGTCCACGGCCAGGTTCCGGATCCCCAGATCGACGCCCAGGACATCGGTCGGTTTGAGGATTTTCGGCTCCTCCATCTCACACGTGGTCAGGAGATAGAAGCTCCCCTCCCGGTAGACCAAGTCGGTCTCCCCCTGCTGATGCGGAAGGAGGGCGGCCTGCCGGGGGCCGCAGATGAACCGAATCGTCTGTCGCCCACCCAGGGTCCAGAGGGACACCGTTTGCGTCTCCAGGTTCCAGGAGAGCAGGCGAGTATCGTAGGGAAAGCTTCCGCGGGGTTGGAACCGCCGTTTGCCCGTCCGGCCCGCCTTGTAGGCATCGGCCACCTTCGCGATGGCGCGGATGGCCATCTGGGCTCCGAGGTGAAAGCGCTCTCGGAGGTCCCGGTAGGCCAGGTGGTGCAGATCAAATCGTCGGACGGTCTTCGTTTCCCACGCCACGTGGCTCGCGAAGGTACACGCCGAATTCGCGGCCCGGAGAGTCCGATCGAGGAGCGCCTTCTGCGCGGGGGTGAGAATCAGTTTGACCTGCGCCGTCAGTTTCATGACCACGAGTATACCAAACGCCCGTATGGTTTGCAAGACCACGAACGTGCTCCTGAAGAGGCTCCGGGGGTTCGGCCCTCCTCACTCGTCTCAAGGCGAGGGTGTCCGGGCCTCGAGGACCCTCGGTCCACCACTCGATGCTTGGAAAGATCCGAAGGATGAACCGCCAGGCGCTGCAGTCACGAGACCCCGACATTCTGGCGGCGGGCGCCGCGTTGCGCCGAGCCGCCCGACAAGCCCAGGCTCTCGGCCGCAGGACGGGCACGCCCGTGTATGTGTTGAAGGGCGGGCGCATTGTTGACTTGACGCGAGAATGGAAGAAGCGGGCCCGCGCCCGGTAGCACTCCGGAAGGCCCGAGGCACCCTGCTCACACCTGCAGATGCGCTTGGTGCTCCGGCTAAACGGTTCGGCGGTCCGTAGCCCGCTGGCCACGTTATGGAATACATCTCACAGGTTCACGCCGAGAGTGCCGCACTCAGGCAGACCCCCCACGATCACTCCCGACAGAGTCCGTTACGCGCCACTCAGAGCGAAAACCCTTTCGAGATAGGTCCGGAGGGAACGGGAACGACCCGGCGTTCGATCCACGGAGGCGGGCGGCTTTCGGATGACCGCACCGCGTCCAGGCCAGGACGTCCGTGTCACAGAGCACGGAAGCGGCCTCCCCGGAGTGCCGCCATTTCCGCGGTGACCGAACGCGTATCGGCCGCCGTCATGCCAAAGAAGGGGTGCTTGATTACACGTCCCCGGGGCGTGGTCTCCACGGGGACAAGGACCCCTTTGGCCTTGCCGCGATAAAGAATGGTCACCCGTTCTCCACGCGCCAACGCCCGAAGCACGTCTTTCATCCTATACCGCAGATCCCCGATAGATGCATCCATCCCCTTCCCCCTGCTGTGTGGAAGCCCGCACCAATTCTCGCCGCAAGACCGCCCCCGCTCCTAGCCGCGGCATCCCCGGATTGCCGCCGGGTACGCCCTTTTCCCCCGTTCTTCGATGCTTGGCTCGGCGCGAGATCGGTCGAGATCTTTGTTGTCCGATACATAGGTCTCGTGGTATCATAATTCAGAAAGTCGGACATCCGGAATATCCGCACACGGAGGGACACATGGCCCGCAAGGAGACGGCAACCAGGCTGGTTCGGCTCCAAGCCAAGGGGCAGCTCACGCTGCCCGCGCAATTTCGCCGCCGCCTGAATGTGGACGAGGACACGATCCTGCGGATCACCCTCCGCGGGGACGGGATCACCATCACGCCGCTCCGCTCCGAGCGAACCGATCCTCCGCTCCGGGAGTTCTCGCAGGCGGACATCACCCGCTTCCTTCGGGAGGACCGACTGGACCGGGCCACGGCCGCGAAGGTGCAGCGCCTCCTGGGAAGAACGAAAGCGGCATGACGGTCCCTCACCGCCTGTTCCTGGACGCCAATGTCTGGTTCGCAGCCGCCGCGTCCTCCGCGGGGGCGTCCGCCATGCTGCTGTCCCTCTGCCAGGAAGGACACTGCACCGCCACGGTCACCCGGCTGATCCTCCAGGAGGCGGAGAAGAACCTCCAGGCCAAAGCCAAGTTCCGAGACGCCGCACTGGTCCGATTCTATCGACTCATTGCGGCCCCGGGCCTGCAGGTCATTGCCGCGCCATCGCAGGCCGAAACCGCACGCTACGCCGGCATCATCCATGCGAAGGACACCCATGTGCTGGCCGGGGCAGCCAAGGCAAAGGCTACCGCGTTAATTACCCTGGACCGAAAACATTTCGACACACCGGCGATCCGCCAGGCAACCCTGCCCTTCGAAATCCTGACACCTGGCACCTTCCTCCGGCGACTGGTCGCGGAATAACCCGACACCGCGCAGGCGTTCACTCTCCACCGGGTTCCCTTTCCATCCTGTTGCCGCGTCAAATAGGTCCCACGGGGACTCCGCTAGCCGCCCTGCCAATTGTCTCACAGACGTCCAGGCGCCCACATTTCCTGAAGAGCACATTGGACAGCCACGTGCCGGCAGTGCGGCAGGAATCCGTGGCAAACATGACGCGGGAATCCCCGGTGCCCTTCTCCCAGGAATTGGCGGCGGATTCCGCATGCATCCGCACCGGAAACGTCCCGAGAGGTATTGCCGTTCGGCGAGATTATGCGTGACCGTGTGATCGGGTTCTTTCGCCTTGAGGAGACGGGAAAGGGATCCTCGATTACGCGAGGCGCTTTCGGGCAGAGTGTTGTCCCGACGCCTCCATAGTGGTCATTGCGGTGATGTCGAAGAAGCGTTCACCGCAAGACGCGCAGCGGACATGCGGCAGTCGTTTGACCAGGCGGCCGGCTGACAGCGCACAGTCTTCCACGACGTGAGCAAGCGCCTTGCGTCCGCACACGGGGCACGGGAGGGACGCGAAGTGACCAGTGTTCATTGGGATCTTGAAGGTATCCGCATGAGCCGCTCGCTCCGCCACACTCGCACGATGCGCACCCGGTCCTTGTCCACACGATAGACGATGCGGAACGGCGGATGGATGACCTCCCTGAGCCGAGCGACACCGAACTCGGGAACGACACGCCCGCTCTCCGGGAAGTCTGCGAGTCGCTCGACCGCCGCGATGACCTCGTGGAGGAGTCGCTCGCCGACCTCGGGCACCTCACGCTCGCGGTACCACGCCCGAATCCCCTCAAGGTCATCGACGGCTGAGGCGGCGAAGCTGATCCGGCGCTTGCGAGGCATGTCAGGTGAGGCCTAATCGGATCTTGACGGCCGAGAGGTCCGTCTCGCGACCCTCTTCCAGGTCCATCAGTCCCTGGACGACGCCGCGCAGGAAGGCTCGCTCCTCCGACTCCGCCTCATACTCTGCGAGCGCCTGAACCACTGCGACGCCGCGCCCTCGGTTGGTCAGCAGCACCGGCCGGCGGGTCTCATCGACCTGATGAACGATTCGACCGGGATTCACCTTCAGGTCGCTCAGGGGGACGATGTCCTGCGAGAACTTCGTTGGTGTGCGCATGACTCCTCCGTACAGGTGCTATTCATCGCCCTGATAACAGCACCTGTTAGGTGGTCGTTTGGGAATTCTAGGCCAGCGGCGCTCCGATTCCGAATCCGGGCAGGTTTCTGCTACAACCGCCGCATCAAATACTCCCCAGGCGAAAGTACGAGGACTTTCCGACCGTCTTCCCGAAAAGCGAGCCGAAGTGCTTCTTGTCGACTGTGAGGAGGTGCGTCGCGCGACCAGCCACGGCAGCGAGGAGGATAGGGAAATCCTTGTCGGGGAGCCGCTGCGCTTCCGACGGAACCGCCGTCAAGGTCGCCACCACGATCTCAAGCTTCTCGGAGAGCCGTCCGAGGTCATCGAGGCGTTCAGGACGCAGAACAGCGAGGTTCCGTCGAGCCTCTTCGAGGACGAAATCGGAAGCAAGAAGCGTTGCGTCGCCCAACTCCCACAACCTCCGGAGGGGCGAAGACGGATTGTACGCGGCAGAGAAAACGACACAGGCATCGAGGAAAAGACGGTCCACCTAGCGCCTCCGCGGCTTGACGTGGTCGATCTTCTTCGGATCGAGTCCCATCTGTCGAACCGCGGCAACGGCCTCGGCGTAAGACGCCTTGTCCACGGCGCTTCCGAGGAGGAACTCGGCCACCCGCTCGGGGGTGTACATCTCGACGGGGGTCACTGCGGCCGGGCGTATGAGAATGCCTTCGTCCCGCTCCTCGGCGATGACGTAGGAGCCCTCCTCGATCCCGAACCTCTTTCGGAGCTTGGCAGGCAGGACCACCATTCCCCTCTTTCCCACTTTGCTGGCTTCAACGGTCGGCATGGACGTTCTCCACAGAAAGAATGAATGTCTGACTATCGGGCAGAAGAGAGTATGCCCTGACTTCCGGGCGGGGTCAAGGGAGAATTGTCGACCCTGTCGGTCGTGTCTTGCGTGTTGCCGGATAAAGGCGGCGAAAGGTCACGTGCTATGCAGCAAACGGGAAGGACGGAGGTCACAGGGAAGTTGATCAGGCCTCGCCTCTGTCTTCACGGCAAAGTAAACAGCAGTTGACACCCCGCCACCCGTGACGTACACTCCGCATCGTAATATGTACGTCACATGGAAGGAAATATGATGCACACGAAACTCACGCTTCGTCTCGACCGAGATCTGATCCGGCGAGCGAAATCCCACTCCCGGCGAACCGGAAAGTCCGTGTCCGCCCTCGTCGCGGACTTCTTCTCGCTCCTCTCGGAAGACCGGGCATCTGAGGAGCCCCCCCTGACCCCGCGCGTCCGATCGCTCATCGGCATCCTCAAACCCACCAGGGTGACCGAGCAGGACTATCGGAAACACCTCATGGACAAGCACCGATGAGGATCCTGTTCGACACGAACATTGTGCTCGACGTGCTCGAAGAACGGGACCCATACCACACAGACGCCGCCACCCTCTTCTCCGCGGTGGACCGCGGCTGGCTCACCGGGCTCCTGTGTGCCACCACGATCACCACGATTCACTACATTGCCCGGCAGACCCTCGGAGCGGCAAAAACCCGCGAACAGCTCCGCAAGATTCTGGGGATGTTTATCGTTGCCCCGGTCACGCACGCGATCATTGTCGATGCCCTCGAGCTGGGCTTCCCAGACTACGAGGATGCCGTGCTCCATGAGGCGGCCGCGAGTGCCGACGCGACCGGCATTGTCACCCGCAACACGAAAGACTTCCACCGAAGCCGGCTTCGCATCTACTCCCCTGCAGAGCTTGGTCGCCACCCTTCGAACGCTGCACCCGTAGCCCGACGACATCAGGGCGAAGACGATTCTCTTCCCTATGGATTCTGCCAGAGCCGAGCGGATCCTCTGGACCTGCGCAGACCAGACCGACATGGCCCGCTTCCGCCGCGCTCGCACCTCGGCCCAGTCCTCAGGGTCGTGGCAGACCACGCTGTCTGATCACGATGGACACCGAACACGCCGTACGGAAGACGAAGTATTCTTCCCGCCGCTGTTCATGGTCGGTCGCATCCTGCGGGTGTATTCGCGCCCGGGTGGGGTGCACTCGACTCGACCGCACCCCAACGGGACACCGAGTCCTGCGGGACAGGGTGCCCGGTGGGCTGTCCGGCATCACGGGACCAGGTCAGGGCAAGTCAGGCTGGTCCAGGAAGACCAGCCGCACCCGGTGGCCATGGAGAATCGGGTCGTCGAATCGGTGCAGGACGAGACCGCGGAGCCCTGCCGCGAGGAAGAGCTCCACGTGCCGTTCCCGCCACCGCGGCCACTCGCGCGGGCGGGAGCAAATTCTGCAACCGCCAGTACGGCAAGTGGCGGTCCGGGCGGAACTCGGTGTCCGCCGTGCCCGGCGCCGGCGGCTTCGGGGCGATGCTGGACGACGACGTCGAGTTCTCGCGACGGACGGGGTCTCCGTCAGATAGCTGCCGAAGACCCCCACCGCGGTCGACCCGGCACAGGAAATGGGGCTGCCGATTGACCGTCGCCACCCGGGTGAGGAAGCGCGCCAGCAGGCGGTCGCGCCCGCGCCCGCGAGAAGGGTCGCCCGAACGGACGCCGTCGCCACCGCCTCGCCTGCCGTGGTACGTCGCCAGCGCACCGCCCGCCCGGTGCTCGGTTCCCGCAGCAGGTAGCCCGGCGCGGGCCAGGAGCGTGAGGACTCGCCGGGCCTCTGCCGGAGGCATCCCCAGGACGGATGTCGCGGCCGGGAGGTCGTGCATCTCCGGGCCCAACCGCCGGAGCATCTGCCGGACCTCCAGTGATGACCACGTCCCGATTCGTGCCACGCGCTCACGACGCATACGCTCTCCTTTCGAGGTCGAGAATCGGATCCCACACGTTGTTCCCCCTCCCCACCGGGTCACTCCCGCCGCATTCCTCCGCCCCCCGCGCGCCCGCTGCGCCGCGGGGGTGGACGCCACGCTAGAGGGCCGCCACGGCCCCAATCACCGTGCCCGCGATCGTGTACGGCTCGGTGATCAGCCGAGGCGCCCCGCCCACCCGATCGGCAATGAAGAGTCGTCCACCGGTCCAAGCGAGATGGCCCAACCGACACCGGCCTCCAGCGTGGATCAGCATGGTCGCGGCCCACCGTGGCTCCCTGGCATCCCAGTCCACGACCAGCCGGGAGCCATCCGGCCACTCGGAGGAGGGCAGGCTTGGGGTGACCTGCACGGCAATCACGCGACGGTCGCCGTGCATCGGCAGGAGATCTGTCTCCAGCACCACCCTCGATCGCGCCGCCGCGACGGGCGGAACCGTCGTGGCCAGCGGGCAGGCGTCTGGACAGGTGCACCAGAACAGCGGGATCGCGAAGTGCGTGGAGGCGAGAACCGTACCCTGGGTCTGCGCGCCCGGCCCGGGATTCGCGAGGATCACGGTGGGGCGGACCGCGTGCTCGCCGGACACGAGGTACTGGACCGACACATCGAGCGCCTCCGCCAGCCGGAGCAGGTGTTCCCCACCCGGGAGCCGCTTCGCCAAATGGATGTAATGTTCCATGGTGCTCACCGGCACCCCCGCCCGCCGGGCCAACGCGGTATACCGCCCCGCAAACCGCTCCTCGATCAAGCCAAGTAATCGCCGCCGGAATCCGATGATGGGACGTGGACCTCGTCGCATACGCTGACCTCCCGTGTGAATGTGGTGAACTGCACCCCGGGTCGAAGACCCGATCCGCTGTCCCCCTCGTCCTGCGGTCGCCAGGCCGGCCCCGTCCATGGTGGGGTCTGATCCGCACCGGGTGATGAAGGGGAAACAAGAAGAAGGGTTGCAAGGAAACCGCCAACGATTGAAGCTCCGAAAGAACTCCGGAAAGCGCCAGGAAGCCCGATGGGAAAACGGAAAAGGTGCGACACCAAACGGAAATGGGGTGCGGAAGGCGTCAGGAAGGGATCACGGAATAGGAGGCGTGATCGTTGGGCAGGATCATCGTATGGACGCGCCGGGTTCGACCTAGGCCACGGTCGACAGGATGGGAGTGGTCAGGGCCGGCTTCGGGTTGGTCGGGCCCGCGATCAGGACACTCAACACCGAGAACGCGCAGTGACGAACACGTCACGTCTAACGGGACCGTCGAGCGCGGTCGAGAGCGGGCCGCCGATGTGGAATACTTGTGGGTCGCTGAACGGGGGCGTCTTTTTGCCGTGGACGGTTCTGGTCCCTGGAGCACAGCCGACGACCGTTTGGAGGGTTTCAAAAGAGCAGGATGATCTTAGCGGCCCTTCTTGCTCGACGGCCTATCCGGGAGCTGGGCGCCATGCCAGACGGCCACGATCCACACGAACCGCCCCTCGACCCGATAGAAAAACCGATATGGCGCCACGATCACTTCCCGGTACGGGAGCTCCGGGAATTCCGGGATGACGCGGCCGGAGTCGCGGAATTTCTCCAATCGCCGGAGCACCGATTCCGCTTTATGTCGAAAGCGGGTCGCGGCCGGTGGATTGTCTTGACGGATGTAGGCCAACGCGGAGAGAAACTGCAGCCGGGCGGACGGCGTGAACTGCACCGTCACCTGTCGCCCTCGGCGAGCAGCGCATCCGCCTCGGCGAGCACGGCATCGAGGCCGTGCCCCTTCCCGGCCGCAATCTCCTTTTCGCCCCGGGCGAGCAGCCGGAGCAACTCGCGGTCATGCTCGGCACGTTCGTAAGCCTCGGCGCTCATCATGATCGCCGCGGCGCGGCCCCGCTGCGTGATGACGACCGGCTCTTTCGACTCGCGGACCCGCCGCAAAACCGTCGCGGCATCCTGTCGCAGATCGGTGATCGGAATAATCGTGGGGACCTTTGTCATAATGTAACCTCCTAACGTACGTCACAATGTATCACCGGACGACCTCTTCGTCAATCGTCCTCGCTGTGCCATCCCATCCCGAGGGCTGGGATGAGACGGGCGTTATCCGTGGCCACTGCTGCTCCGGTGGTTCTTTGGCCAGATCACCGGTGTTATGTCCCATCGTGTGCAGTATCACGGCCTGCGGCGTGCGCGAGAAGCCTCTGCCGACGGGGTGTCGCGTGCAGACAGTTAGCATCGCGTTTTCCACGAGGACGCCTCCGAACCGACCCTGCGTGGTCATTCGAGCATCCGTCCGAGGGAGGTCGGCCGTGCGCTGAAAGATGCCCGCCCTCCCGATGGAAAGGAGCCACACCGTCTGACTCACAGAAGCCACCGGTCCGGCCAGTGTCCCGGGCTGGCGCAGAAATTGACCTGGATTCCGTCAACGGGGAGCGGAGCCCGGCGTCGGACCTGCTCGTCATCGGTCGGCATGATTACGAGTCGTCGGAGGCTTTCAGGAAGTCGATGCTGTACGGCGAATACTCGTGATCGCCAAAGCGTGTGACATGGGCGGCCAACGCCTTGGCGATCACGCCGTGCCGACTGTAGCGCAATTGGGGCGGGACGATTAACACGCCAGAATGGCGCTGGCCTTTATCGTAGGCTCGTCGGGTGACCGCAATGAAGTCGTCGCGATTGTACGTGACGAGGCATCGGTGCTCCGCGGCCGCGCGGGCGAGCTGCTCTGCATCGGTGAGTGCGCGGGCTCCGCGTTCGTGGGCACTCACGACATCAATCCCGAGGCTTCGCCCCGCCACGGCGATCGCCGGGTCTAGGTCTTCGTCCAAGTAATATTTCACGGGCGGGGTGGCACGAAGAGGGGCAGTTCCCGGGCGAGCCGCTCAGGGGTCCAGGCGTCGGTCGCCGCGATGCGGCGCCGGATGTCCTCCGGGTAGAGCACGGCGTAACTGAGCGCCGCGCGGAGTTGGACCTCGCTCAGATGGCTGAACGCGTGCTGGAGGTCGGTGAAGTTGCGATGGGCGTGCTCGTACACATAGACCACTTCCCACACGTCGAGGCCGGTCCCGGCGAGGATCGCGCGCCGGCCGGTCGCCCCGTCCATGAACGCGATCCCTGGACACCGCCGCATGGCCACCGCTTCGGACAGCAGTTCATTGGCGACAGTCGTGAAGTCCCGGCCCGCCGCATTAGCGGCATCCGTAATGGCCTGCACCAGGGTATCGGGCATGCGAAGGCTTTTTTGCACCGTTGACATTCCATCCTCCGTACGTCAATGAATGACAATAGCATACACTGGCTTACGGAAGAGGCAAGCTGAAGCGCTGGGATCAGGGGTGTGCTTGGAGGCTTTCGACGCATGCAGCCGGACTGAGTACCCGCACGGTTCCGGTTGCGGCTTTCGGGAAGTGCCGACGGTTGCCCGTGACCAGTATCGCGTGACCGGAGGCCGCCACCTCAAGGAAGGGGAGATCATCGGGGTCGGGGAGGACGACGCCGAGGGGGTGCGCGATGACCGGGGTGCTACTCTGCCGGAAAAAGTCCAGCGTGATCTGGATCTTGTCCGGAGCCAGGTGGAACTTTCGCCGGGACAGCACCTCTGCGTATTCTGCCAGGATGCGAGCGTCGATGCACACCTCGACGGCTCCATCGACCACGAGATCGAGCAGGCGCCCGCAGAACCCGTCGGGGTGAATGAGGGCGGCGACGAGGACGTTCGTGTCAATGACGACCCGCCTCATTCGCGTTTCCGGCGCGCACGCCGGGCGGCAGCAATCTCCGCGTCGATGTCTTCCATCGTCAACCTGTCAACGCCCGCGGTCTTTGCTCGCGGCCGCAGCCCGTCAATGGCCGCCCGGGTGCGCGCGCGGCGAATGGCCTGGATTTCTTCCTCCACCGTCTCTGCGTTGACCGGCGTCATCACCGCAAATGGGCGCCCGTTGGCTGTGAGCACGATCTCCCGCGCTTGCGCGAGATCTTGGCGAATGGAGGCGGTCTTGCTGCGCAACTCCCGGATGGTCACGAACTTCATGATCGTTCCTCCGCTTGCTGGGGTCCAGTCGTCGTAAGGGTACCGGTGTGCGTACACACATGGCAACATTATCCATGCACAACGAACGGAGGCCGCTGACCCCTTCTGAGATCCGCCAACGTTCTCCACCAGCCACCCCTTGTCCCCGCCCGGGCTCCCCCTTTGGCCCGGGGTTGGGGCCCGGGAGGGAGGGTTAACCCCCGACCCCAGGCGCCGGCCTGCGGGAAACACACAGGGGAAGCACCACCGCGGAAATCACCAGTTCCCAACGGCCAACAGGTGACGACCGACGGTGGGAACGTGATCCGATGGGGGCGACGGGCACCCCACAAGGGGGACGCGCGGAAGGGCAGGCGCCTTGAGGGCCGTCGAGCGGCTGTTCGCGGCCGAAAACGGTCCGCCGATGCGGGGTAATTCAGGGGGTGCCGATCGCATTCGTTCCTCGCTTGCCTCGCCGTGCTGAGGCCCCGCGGACCGCCGATGGCGTGATCCCCCACGCCGAAACCACCCCACTTCAATCGAAACCCAGTTGGTCGCCCGCGGCCTTCTTAACAGGCTGGCCTGATACGGGGCTGGAAGGTCTATCGCGGCGGTCGAATGCGAACAATCCCGATGGGCGGCAACCCGAGAAGATCACCCCCCAGAACCGCGATCCGGCATCCTGGCTGGAGGAGGGCCTTCAACTTGACGTGGTCGAATTCGGGTGCCATAATGGTTCCATCATGGGACCCGATCCGAGGAGGTAACGATGGCGACCCTCACCCTCAAGAACCTGCCGGACGCCGTGCTTGAGCGACTGCGCCGGCAAGCGGAGCGCCAACACCGCAGCGTGAATCGTGAGGCGATCGTGATCCTGGAGGCCGCAGTGCAACCCGCAACACCGGTGGATGCCGACGCCCGACTCGCGCAGATCCAGCGGGTACGGATCACGCCCCACGGAGGCCCCATCACGGCAGCCTATGTCACTCGCGCAAAACGAGAGGGCCGACTGTGATCGTCACGGATGCCAATCAGCTGGTCTACCTCTACGTGCGCGGGGGGGCGCTCACCGACCGGGTGGACGCGGTGTACCGCCGCGACGGCGATTGGGCCGCGCCCTATCTCTGGCGGTCCGAGGTCCGGAATGCGCTCGCGCGAATGATCCGCGACAGCAAGATCACCATGGACGAAGCGTGCGCGGTCCTCGCCAATGCGGAGACCCTCCTCAAGAACCAGGAATATCTGGTCGCGTCTCCCGATGTCCTCGCCTTGGCGATCCAGTCGGGTTGCACGGCGTACGATTGCGAATACGTGGCACTGGCTGAGGCACTGGATGTCCCCCTCGTCACCGAGGATCGGGAGGTGCTCCGCGCGTTCCCTGCCCGAGCCGTGTCGCCAGAACAATTCGTCAAGATCGGGTAACCCACCCTCAGCCCACGGGGCCGCAGCATGGCGGCGGCCTCAGACGCTTGGCGTACCAAGCGACATGAGGGAGGCACCGCACCGCCGCAAAAGCTCACCCGTCCACCAACAACGCGGTCATGCCACACGCCCACGATTCAATTCCCCATCCGCCCAAGTTGATGCGCTGGAAAGTGATCACGTCGGAGGTGTTACGTCCAAAAACACACAGGGCGCGCGATGCGGAATGCGAGGTGTTCGTCCCCGG
>CAVOIV010000062.1:0-35500 GCA_963695995.1 uncultured Methylomirabilota bacterium | reverse complement strand
GCGATCTCGGTGAAGCCGACGAAGCCGTACATCACGCGCAGCCAGAGGGCCTTGACCGGCCGATACTCGGCGCCGGTGCCGAGCATCCACAGGCCGGCCGGGTAGTCCTGGCGTGGTCTCCACCGCGTCGAAGACGCCGCCGCTGCCGATGATCTCGTACAGACCGCCCGCGCCGTTCCACGACGGGGAGATCCAGGGCATCGCCTCGCTGCCTCGCCGCCGTCCTGCTTGTCGCCGGTGGCATACGAACCCACCGCGTGGACAGGACCGGGCCGATCGGGATGTGCACGCCGCCGTCAATCGCCCAGCCCTTGACGTCGATCGCGGAGCGTGTCGAGTGCCGACCGCGGAGTGGCCGTTACTTGCCGCCCTTGGCCTGGCCAGGCACGAAGTCGAGGTCGTACTTCGAATCCGAGATCGCCGGTCACGGTCAGGCCGAGGAAGTTGAACTGGGTCCCGCTGCTGGGTCCGCGTGCTGTCGGCGTTCGGCCCCATACGTATACAGGCTGGGATTCAACCACTTCGCCGACGCAGGTCCGCCTTCGCCTCAAAGAAATCGAAGTTGTTGTCCTGGGTGTTGACGTCCTTGACCGCCTGCCCCGTCGCCACGGCCGCTGTCGTCGTCCGCCGCTCGCGCGGTACCAGACGACGTCGTAGTTCAACTTCTCGGAGTTGCCGTAGGCCCGGACGCCGGCCGCGTCGTCGTCGATCACGATGCCCTTGGGCAGGTACCAGGGCTGGAGGCCGGCGCGGAAGCGAAGCGGGACGCCGAACGGGAAGGCGAAGTCCATGTAGCGCCCACTTCGTCTCGACGTTCACGCCGTCGGCGCCGATCGAGCCGCCCGCGCCGTTGCCGACTCGGTTGCGTTGCCGTCGGACGGGATGTTGTGCCGTTCGCGCCGGAGCGTTCGTCACGCCGTTCGCGCCGCCGCCGTTGCCCCACTCGATGTCGCCGATCTCCAACCGCAACGTCGCCGTCATGTTGCCGTTGTCGTCGCTGACGTCGAAGCGCGGCCGCACGCGGAGCTGGACACCGCGCGGGTTGCCGTCCACACGGGCCTTGGTGCCGTCGAAGCCGATGGTTACCATGTCGTAGAACCGGACCCGATACTCGGCGCCGAACTTGAAGTCCAACGCCATCGCTGGGGTGGCCACGAGGAGCGCGAGCGCCACGACAGCCATCAGCTTGAAGAACTTTCTCATTAGGTCACCCTCCATTTCGCTTACGATACGTTCGATCCCAGTGAAGCTGCTGACCGAACCTCTGAGAAAGCTGCCCAGTCTTCTCGGTTTCACATCCCCCCTTTGCTGTTTGCTGTCCTCGCCGTTATGCCGAGGCGTAACACTGATGAACCAGAATAACGCCAAGTTCGCCCGACTCTGCCTCGGGCACCGCCTCGACCATGCCCCAGGAGATGCCTGGGCCGAAGCCCTACTATTGGTCCTAGAATCGGCGGGACCTTATCAAGGGCCTCACGCCATTGTCAATCTTTTTTTTCCAAAGGTCCGGATTGCCTTTTTGCAGCATCCATGCCAGGTTGCAGAGAGAATTACCCTTCAAAAAACAAGAGGTTACGCCGGTAGCGGTTTTGACCTACCACCCAGTCGTGGCTGCCGAACCACAGCTACCATGGCAGTGGAGCCACACTTGAAGCCAATGTAAAACGGACAACCGACAATGGAAAACCGGCCAATGCGTTGTTTTTCATTGACCGGTTCTCGGTTCGTCGGTTGTCGGTTTTATATTTTCCGTGGCCCGCAGGGCCTAGCCTTGCGGCTTGAGGTCCAGCAAGACCACCGTGGTCCGGCTCGTGGCCATCCCGATCAGGTTCGTCTGGACGACCAGGAGAACAAGTTTCCGGTCCCCCGTCCCCTCGGGGTCCACGAGGGCGAAATCGGCGATGTATCCCGGAACCTCCCGGGTCTCCCAGACCGCCTGCATGCCCGCCCCATCCCAGGTGAGGCCGAGGATCTTCCCCTTGTCGTACAGGCGCGTCTGGAACACGTACCCCGTGGAGGGCGTGTTCCGGGGGAGCACCAGCTGCTTCTTGCCGTTCCCCATGATGTCCTGGAAGAACATGCGCCCCTGGAGCACGAGACGCGTCGACTGGATGCCAGACCGCGTCTCCGTCCGCGCCTGTGAGCCGGACTCGTTCCGGGTAGTACTCCAACGCCAGATCGGTTCCGCCGTAATGATCGCTGCTCCGGAAGATCTCCGACCCGCCCCGGTCGAACACCCGGAGGTAATCCATGTGATCCAGGATCAGGACCTCGGGGGCTCCGTCGCCGTCCACGTCCGCCAGGGTGAACCCGTAGAGGTTGGGGAACGCCTTGGGAAGCGGCAGCACATCGGCGGCCGCGTACCGGCCTCCTTGCCAGGTGTACCGGCGGACCGGGCCGTCGAACGGCTTGGCGTCACCGGCGGTCTGCGCGTACAGGTACGGCCCGCCCCCCGGCCCCTCCATCACGCGGAAGTGGAGCTTGACGTCCTGCCAGATCTTGACGTACTTCCCATTCTGGTATTCCAGGACGTACGAGTCGCAGCTCGCCGTTCTCCGTGTAGTTGGTCACGAAGATCTCGGCCACGCCGTTGCCGTTGATGTCCGCGGCATCCAGGGCGATGAGGTTGTCCGAGGTGAGACCGGGAACGCTGCGTGATCAGCTTGATCCCGTTCTTGTCCACGTCGTAGATGAAGACCCCTTGCCCATCCGTGACGGCCAGCTTCACCGTGCCGTCCCCGGTGAACTCCCCGACGGTCATCGCGCGCCCCTTGAACGGCAGCTCCTGCGCGCGCAGCGCGATCTGATCGATCCGCGGCGCATCCTGGCCGGCGAAGTTCCCGCTCCCGCGCGCCGGCGCCGCGGACGCGACCCGGGGCGTGGCGCCCTTCACCTCGGCGCCGGCCAGGGTGATGGTATCCCCCCGGACGGTGGAGAGGACCTGGACGTCCCAGCGCACGGACTTTTCGAGCAGGCTCAGCTTGCCCAGCAGGACCGCCGTGACCCGGAGCCGTTTCCACAGAACCTGCAGCACCGCCGGATCGGCGAGCGAGTCGGACGCTGTCAACTTCTCTTCGGCCAGCGCGGCCCGGATGCGCTGATCGGGCATCACCTCGAAGCGGTTCGTCTTGATCAGCGCATTCACCAGGTCCCGGGTCACCGAGCGCGTGTTCGCCCCGGCCACGTCGCTGACGTCCACGTTCGGCAGCGCCACGATGACGCGGGCCGAGGTGACGCGGGCCTTGTCGCCCTGCTGCACCATGGTCCCTTCGGTCTGCTGGATGACCTCGGCCACGCAGAAGTTCGGCTGCACCTCCAGGATGCGCACCCGGCCCACGTCACGATCGAGCTTCCCGAGGATCTGGCCGGTATACGGGTGCTTGAACTCCTGCCCTTCCCGGTAGATCTGCAACTCCAGGCCGGGGATCACGGCGTCCTTGGTGCCCAGATCCAGCAGAATCCGCTCTCGCTCCAAGCCGATGACCTGTCCGGTCACCTTGGGAAACGCGGCCGCGATCCGTTCCGCGATCTCCGCCGCCGCGGCGCCGTACGCCGCTTCCTGCGCCGCGACCCCGCTCGCCCACCCCAGAACCCACAACGCGGCCACGACCGAGAGGCCGCCCAGGAATCGTCGTGCTCTGCATGGCTACCCTCCACTCCGCCGGATAAACGACCGCCGCCACCTTACTGGAGACAGCGGGGAGGCGTCAATGGGAAAGGATAGCGGCAGCGATCAGCGGTCAGCTTCTGGATCGGAGCGACGCGAGCATTCGCTCGCGTTCCAGTCGTCCGGTATCCGATCCGTCGCTGACCGCTGACCGCTGAAAGCTTTCCTACAATACCACCGTTTCCTGGTGAACGCCGAAGACGCTGCGCAGCGCGTCGCAGATCTCCCCGATGGTGGCGTAGGCCCGGACGGCTTCCAGGATGGGCGGGAGGAGGTTTCCGGTGCCGGCCGCGACCGACGTGACCTCCCGGAGGGCGGCCTGGACGCGACCGGCATCGCGCCGGGCGCGCACCGCGCGGAGCCGTTCGCACTGCTCGAGCGCCCAGCCGCTCGTCCACCGCGAAGACCGGGACGCGGGCCGCCCCCTCGCTGACGAACTCGTTGACGCCGACCACCACGTGCCGCTTATCCTCCAGCGCCCGCTGGGCCTGGTAGGCGGCCTCCTGGATCTCCTTCTGGACGAAGCCCATCTCGATCGCCCGGAGCATCCCGCCCATCCGGTCGATCTTGTCGAGATACGTCTGGGCCTCCGCCTCGATGCGCGACGTCAGCGCCTCGACGGCGTAGGAGCCGCCCAGCGGGTCCACGACCTCGGCCACCCCGCTCTCGTGGGCCAGGATCTGCTGCGTCCGGAGCGCGATGCGCACCGCCTCCTCCGTCGGCAGCCCCAGCGCCTCGTCCCGCGAGTTGGTGTGGAGCGACTGGGCGCCGCCCAGGACCGCCGCCAGGGCCTGCACCGCCACCCGCACCACGTTGTTCTCGGGCTGCTGGGCGGTGAGCGTCGAGCCCGCCGTCTGGGCGTGGAAGCGCAGCATCCAGGAGCGCGGGTCCTTGGCGCCGAACCGCTCCCGCATGATCCGCGCCCAGAGCCGCCGGGCGGCCCGGAACTTGGCGACCTCCTCGAGGAGATGGTTGTGGGCGTTGAAGAAGAAGGCCAGCTGCGGACCGAAGCGGTCCACGTCGAGACCCGCCGCCGACCGCCGCCTCCACGTAGGCGATGGCGTCCGCCAGGGTGAAGGCCACCTCCTGCACCGCCGTCGAGCCCGCCTCGCGGATGTGGTAGCCGCTGATGCTGATGCTGTTCCAGCGCGGCAGCTCCGCCGCGCAGAAGGCGAAGGTGTCGGTGATGAGCCGCATGGACGGGGTCGGGGGGAAGATGTAGGTGCCCCGGGCCACGTATTCCTTCAGGATGTCGTTCTGGATCGTCCCGGTCAGCTGCGTCGCGCGCCACGCCCTGCGCCTCGGCCACCGCGATGTACATGCACAGGAGGATCGGCGGCGGTGGCGTTGATCGTCATGGAGGTGCTGACCTTGCCCAGGGGGATGCCCCTGGAAGAGCGTCTCCATGTCCTCCAGCGAGTCGACCGCCACGCCGACCTTGCCGACCTCGCCCGACCACCATGGCGTGATCGGAGTCGTACCCCATCTGGGTCGGCAGGTCGAAGGCCACGGACAGGCCCGTCTGCCCCTGCTGCAGCAGGTACTGGTAGCGCCGGTTGGACTCCTCGGCGGTGCCGAACCCGGCGTACTGCCGCATGGTCCAGAAGCGGCCCCGGTACATGGTGGGCTGGACGCCCCGCGTGAAGGGGTACTCGCCGGGGAACCCGAGGTCCCGCCCGTAGTCCTGGTCGGCCACGTCGAGCGGCGTGTACACCCGCTCCAGCGGGATGCCCGGAGGTGGTGGCGAACCCCGCCTGGCGCTCCGGCGCCCGGTCCAGGGTCTTCTTCAGCGCCCCCGCTTCCCAGCGCCGCTTCTGCGCCTCGATCTTCTCCAGCTCGTCCTTGTTCACGGTCCGGTTCCTTCTAGGTCCCTCGGCCGGTTGTCGGTTGTCGGTTGTCGGTTCTTCATTCCCCCTTGGCCCGTCGCCACATGCGCTCGCTACAGCAGCATCGTGGTGATCTTGTACCACAGGCTGCGCTCGAGGTACTCCAGGTTCAGGGGCTTCACGATGTAGTCGAAGGCGCCCGCCTTCAACGCCTGGCGCCCGGTCTCCTCCTCGTTGACGCCCGTGACCATGATCACCCCGACCTCCTGGTCGAACTGCCGGACCTCGCGCAGCACGTCGAGGCCGCTCATCCCGGGCATGCGGACGTCCAGCAGGATGAGGTGAGGCCGCTCCGCCTTGACCTTCTTGAGCGCCTCGTCCCCGTTGGACGCCGTGATGACCTCGTACCCTTTGCCGGTCAGGAACTCCTGCAGCAGTTCGACCGAATCCGGCTCGTCATCCACGACCAGGACTCTCGCCATGAGTTCCTCCACACCGAGACGCTGTCCGGACAGGAGACGCCGCGCCACCCCGCAGCAGGATGTCGCCGTTCGTCGTGGGCGGGGCCCCCCTTGCCGGCCGGCACAGAAAGCGGCCGGGTCGGGCCGGCTGTCTTCGGGAGGGAAAAATGCTCATTCTTAGTACCAGCCCCGTTTCCAAAAAGCAACGGAAAAAGGTCGCTTGACCGTGATCCGGCGGTGTGTTAAAGAGTCCTCTCGGCGCGCGTCAGAGCGCACGCGCGACTGTCGAGCCCGGGCGTGCTCGCACCCGGGAACCACCCGGCGCCTCCGATCCAGTCGGACGCGGCGCAACCTTCGGGGACGTTGCTCCAGGAAAGACCGACCATGACCGAGACCCACGCGCAACCCGAGACACCCCCGTTCCCACCGTTCCCTCCAGGGACTCGCAGCCTCCCTGCCCGACGATCGGGCCCGGACGCGCATCCTGGCGGTGGACGACAGTGCCCTGGACCGCGAGATGCTGAAGGACGAACTGACCGGCGAGGGGTATCAGGTCTCCACGGCGCAGGACGGCGAAGAGGCCCTGGCCAAGGTCGCGGCCGACCCGCCCGACCTGATCCTCCTGGACGTCGTCATGCCGAAGCTCGACGGGTACGAGGTCTGCCGGCGGCTCAAGTCGGACGCGCGGACGATCCTGATTCCCGTCGTGATGATCACCTCGCTGCAGGCGACCGAGGAGCGGATCCGGGGCATCGAGGCGGGCGCCGACGACTTCCTGAGCAAGCCCTTCAACCGGCAGGAGCTGATGACCCGCGTGCGGTCCCTGCTGAAGCTGAAGCGGCACACCGACGAGCTGGAAAACGCCGAGACCGTGCTCTTCAGCCTGGCCCTCAGCGTCGAGGCCAAGGACCCCTACACGACCGGCCACTGCGACCGGCTGGCCCGGTACAGCGTGGCGCTGGGGAGGAAGCTCGGCGTGTCGGAGGAGTACCTGAAGGCGCTGCATCGCGGGGGCATCCTGCACGACGTGGGCAAGATCGGCATCCCGGACTCCATCCTCTTGAAGCCCGGGCCGCTGACGCCGGAGGAGCGGACGGTCATGCAGGCCCACCCCGTCATCGGGGAGCGGATCTGCTCCCCGCTCAAGTCCCTGCGCCTGGTCCTGCCCATCATCCGCCACCACCACGAGCGCTGGGACGGCAGCGGGTACCCCGACGGCCTGGCCGGCGAGGCGATTCCCCTCACCGCCCGCATCCTCCAGGTGGTGGACCTCTTCGACGCCTTCACCACGCAGCGGCCCTACAAGCCCGCCTTCACGCTCGAGCAGTCCTTCGCCCTGATGCGCGAAGAGACCGCCAAGGGCTGGTCGGACGCGCGCCTGATGGAGACCTTCATCGACCTCGTCCAGGCAAGAGCGCGTGATCCGATAAGCCGCAGTCGCGTCCTACGTCGCAGGACGCGGCGGAGCCGCGGCGGTCGCCGCTTCGCCGACGGCGGTCGAGACGGCTGCGGCCGAGCGGGCCCTATCGCGGGGGCAGCGGTCCCGGGATGGACGGAAAGGTGCTGGTCCGGGTCAGCCGGTGCCGCTGAACCAGTAGTTCACCCCATCGGCGTAATACCACCACACCTCGGTCGTCGTCCCCGGGTCCCGCCGGGGTTTCCCGCTTGTCCGGCACGCCATGCCTGCGCAGGATCCGGCCGCGATCCGACTCCGCCCCGTAGAAGGCGATCTGCCGCTCCACCTCGGGCCAGCTCGGCTGGAACTGCAGCACCGGATTGACCATCATCGTGCCGTCGCGCCGCAGCCGGTCGGTGATGTCGAAGGGTTCGGGGCGCCGGTACTTGACCCGATCGAAGCCCGTGGCGTCGTAGAAGAACAGGAAGAAATTGTTCCCCAGGCTGGCGGGCACGAATTCGATGCGGTACCGCCCCTGGGCGTCGGTGACGGTCTGCACCTCGCGTCGGCCGCGCTCGTCGTACTCCATGCGCAGCGCGGAGAGGTCGAGCGACCGGGCCACCAGCAGCACCGGATTCCCGCCGACCGGCGCCCCCGACTCGTCCGTGACCTGTCCGGTCAGGACCCGCGTCTCCCGCACGGTGATGGTCGCGCACCCCGCCAGCACGCCCACCAGCACCAGGATCCCCAGCATGGCCTTCGTCCGTCCGCATCGCCTCGCTCCTTTGCGTCGAGGTTCGGTCGATCATACCGAAGCAGTGTCGGACCTCAAGCCGAACCGTCGAGCATCGCCGACAGCGGCGCGCACGCGTCGATGCGCCGACGCCTCTCCTGTTCGCTGCGCTTCTCTGCCTCTTTTCGATTGACAATTCGCCGCGCGAGGCGGTAGAAATGCGCACGAGGGGAAGTGGCGGAACTGGCAGACGCGCACGTTTGAGGGGCGTGTGAGGCAACTCATGAGGGTTCGAGTCCCTCCTTCCCCACCAGACGCTGACACCACGACCGGCGGCCCATCGGGCCGCCGGTCGTGGTGTGCCGACGGGTCAGGCCCCGGCCAGCCGCTTCGACTCGTCACAGACTCCGCACGGCGCGGGCCAGACGGCCCAACCCGTCCTCCAGCATCGATCGCGGACAGCCGAGATTCATGCGGACGAACCCTTCCCCGCCCGGGCCGAAGGTGTGCCCCTGGCTGAGGACCAGCCGCCCCTTCGACAAGCAGCCTCTGCTCCAGTTCCCCGGATCGAGCCCCAGCGCCCGGCAATCCAGCCACGCCAGGAACGTCGCTTCGGGCCGGACGACGCGGAGCTGCGGGATCTCCGCCTCGACGAACCGGCACAGGAAATCCAGATTCCCTTCCAGGTATGCCAGCAGCTCCGCCAGCCAGTCTTCCCCGTGCGTGTAGGCTGCCGTGACGGCCTCCAGACAGAACGCGTTCGGCTCCGGGATTCCGCACGCGCGCAGGGTGTGCGCGAAGTCGCGCCGGAGGCGTGGGTTGGGGATGACGCTGATGGCCGGCTGGAGCCCCGGCAGGTTGAACGTCTTGCTGGCCGCCGTGCACACCACCGACTGCTGCGCGAGTTCCGGCGAGAGGCGTGGCGAAGACCGTGTGGGCATGGCCCGGGAGGACCAGATCGAAGTGGATCTCGTCCGAGACGACGATCACGCCGTGGCGGAGGCACAGTTCTCCCAGCGTCCGGAGTTCGTCGGCACTCCACACCCGCCCCACGGGATTGTGCGGGCTGCACAGGATCAGCAGCTTGGCGTCGGGCAGCTTCCGCTCCAGGTCCTCCAGGTCCATGCGGTACCGCTCCCCGTCGAGGTGCAGGCGGTTCACGAGGACCCGGCATCCGTTGTCCTCGATTCCCCTCCGGAACGGGTAGTACACGGGCGGCTGGATGACGACGCCGTCGCCGCGGTCGGTCAGCGTGCGAATGAGGAGGTTCACGGCGCACACCACGCCGGGCGTCGCGGCGATCCACTCCTCCTTGACGTCCCAGCCGTGCCGCCGCCGCATCCACCCGTGGATCGCCTCGAAATAGGCCGGCGGCGCGACCGAGTAGCCGAAGAGGCCGTGGCGCGCCCGCCGGACCAGCGCCTCGATCACCGGCGCGGGTGCCCGGAATTCCGTATCCGCCACCCACATGGGCAGGCAGATCGTCGCCCTCGACGCCGAAACGCTTGTGCATTCCGTCCCACTTGAGCGAGCCGGTCCCCCGCCGATCCACGACCTCGTCAAAGCTGCTCTGGGTGACCATCAGGGCGAACCTCCCGACGCTTCAGGTCCACACGGGACACATGAGGACTCGGACGTTGAAAAACGGACAACCGACACCTGACAACCGACCAACGGAACCGCTGGTGCGGTTTTTCGTCGTCGGTTGTCGGTTTTGCATTCGCGCTATTGGCGCAACCGGGGATCCAGGGCGTCGCGCAGGCCTTCGCCGAGGAGGTTGTAGGCCAGCACGGTCACCAGGATGGCCAGTCCCGGGAACACCGAGAGCCACCAGGCGATCTCGATGTTCGCCTTCCCGTCGATGAGGATGTTCCCCCAGCTCGGGGTCGGCGGCTGGACGCCCAGGCCGAGGAACGAGAGGCCCGACTCGGCCAGGATCGCCCCGGCCACGCCCAGCGTGGCCGACACGAGCACCGGGACCAGCGCGTTGGGGAGGATGTGGCGGAACATGATCCGGGCGTCGGCGGCCCCCAGCGCGCGGGCCCCCTGGACGAATTCCCGTTCGCGTCAGGCTGAGGATCTCGCCCCGCACCAGACGCGCCAGCCCCATCCACCCGGTGAATCCGATCACCGCCATGATCACCCAGATGCTGGGCCGCAGCAGCGCGATCAGGGTGAGCAGCAGGAAGAAGCGCGGGAAGTTCAGCATGAGGTCCACGAACCGCATCAGCGACCTCGTCCACGCGCCCCCCGTAGTAGGCCGCGATGGTGCCGATCAGCGTCCCCAGCAGGACGGCGATCCCCACCGAGACGAATCCCACGGCCATGGAGATGCGCGCGCCGAAGAGCATCCGGCTCAGGACGTCGCGGCCGAGCTGGTCGGTCCCGAACCAGTGGGTGGCGCTCGGGGCCAGCAGGATCTGCTTCACGTCGTAGGCGGCCGGATCGTAGGGTGCGAGGAGCCGGCGCCAGGCCGGCGACCAGGCCCAGCAAGACCACGACCACGCCGCCCGCCGACCGCCAGGCGGTTCTTCCGGAACTGCCGCCAGAACACGCCGTCTCTGCGCCGCTGCCCGTGCCGGTCTGTCGGACCCGCCACGTACCCGCCACGCTACGCCTCCCGCCGTCCGGACACGCGAATGCGGGGATCCACCAGGGCGTACGACACGTCCGCCAGGATGTTGCCGAGCAGGGACAGGCTGGCCCCGATCACGATCAGGGCCATGAGGACCGGCTCGTCGCGCGAGAAGGCGCTCTGGTAGAAGAGCTGGCCCATGCCCGGGATGGCGAAGACGGTCTCGATGATGACGCTGCCGCCGAGCAGCCCCGGCAGCATCAGGCCGAACAGCGTGACCACGGGGATGACGGCATTCCGCACCCCGTGCTTGTAGATCACCACCCGCTCCGGCAGACCCTTGGCGCGCGCCGTCCGGATGTAGTCCTGGCGGATCACCTCCAGCAGGCTCCCCCGCATGTAGCGCGACAGACCCGCCAGCCCGCCGATGGAGGCGACGAGCAGGGGCAGGATGAGGTGCGAGACGATGTCCCAGACCTGCGCCCAGAACGGCAGGTACTCGAAGTTGAGCGAGCGCAGCCCGGAGATGGGCAGCCAGCCCAGCTGCACGCCGAACAGGATCATCAGCAGGAGCGCCAGCCAGAAGTCCGGCGTCGCGAACCCGACGAACACGAAGACGGTCATGGCCTTGTCGAAGAAGGAGTACTGCCGGGTGGCCGACAGGATGCCCAACGGCACCGCCAGCGCGAAGATGATGACAGGTCTCCAGGAGATTCAGCCCCAGCGTGATGGGGATCCGCTCCGCGATCTTGTCCAGCACCGGGCGTCCGTCGGGGCTGTAGGAGCGGCCGAAGTCCAGGCGCACGACGCGCCACAGCCAGCGCCCGAACTGCACGTAGATGGGCTTGTCCAGGCCGTAGAGCTGCCGCAGCGTCTCCCGCTGCGCGCCGGTGGCCCGCGCCTGGAGGTCCTGCTGGACGATGCTGGGCTCCCCCGGCGCCAGCTTCAGCATCACGAAGGACAGGCACAGGATGCCCAGCAGGAGCGGAATCGAGATCAGCAGCCGCCGGATGAGATAGGCCAGCACGGGGACCTCAGCGCGTGTAGCGTTGCAGCGATGTCGGGACGTACCACTTGATGAAGTTGTAGCATGATCCCCGCCGGGGCGGGCTCGATCCCGCGCACCCGGGCGGAGACCACCGGCAGGGCGTCCGGGACGTACAGGAAGATCACCGGCTGGTCCTCGGCCAGGATGTCCTGGAGCTCGCCGTAGATCGCCTTGCGTTTCTCCTGGTCGAACGTCCGCCGCCCCGCCTCCAGCAGCTCGTCCACCTTGGGATTCTTGTACGAGATGTGATTCAGCTCGTCGGGACCGGTCTTGCTGGAATGCCAGATCTCGTACTGGTCCGGATCCAGCCCCAGCCCCCACCCCAGGATGATGGCCTCGAAATCCTTCTTGCGGATGAACGTGTTGATGAACGCCGCCCACTCCACGACGTGGATCTTGGCGTCGATCCCGACGGCGCGGAGCCGCCGCTGGATGATCTCGGCCGTCTGCTGGCGCACCGCGTTCCCCTGGTTGGTGCGGATGGTGAAGCTGAACGGCTTCCCGTCCTTTTCGCAGGATGCCCGTCGGCTGTTCTGCGCTTCCAGCCGGCTTCGGCCAGGAGGGCCTTGGCCCGCTCCGGGTCGAAGGGAAAGGTCTTCACGTCGTCCTTGTACCACCACGTCCCCGGCTTGTAGGGGCCGACCGCCGGGCGGCCCAGACCCAGGAGGACCCCCTCGATGATCTCCTGCTTGTTGATGGCGTGGGCGATGGCCTGCCGGACGCGCTTGTCCTGGAAGCGCGCGTCCCGCAGGTTGAACCCCAGATAGGCGTAGCCGTTGGCGAGGTACCGGTACCGGTGAAAGGCCTTCTGGAAGGCCGGGTAGTCCGTCTGCCGCCGGTACTGGATCGGCGTCAGGCCGGCCATGTCGATGTTCTGCGCCTTCAGCTCCAGGAAGATGGTGGACTGGTCCGGGATGATCCGGTACACGACCCGCTTGCAGGTACGGGCGGCCCTCGAAGTAGTCGGGATTCGCCTCCAGGACGATCTTCTCCCCCGTCTTCCACTCGCGGAACCGATACGGACCGCTGCCGATGGGGAATCGGTTCTGGCGGGTCGTGCGTAGGTCCACCCCCGCCTTCCAGGCGGGCTCCAGGATGTGCCGCGGCAGGATCCAGATCCCCCACGAGAGGAGGGCCGGCGCGTACGGCTTCTCGTAGGTCACCCGGTAGGTGTATCGGTCCACGACCTCGGCCCGCCGGACCTGCCGGAACGGCTCCGCGTAGGCCGTCGGCGTCTTGGGGTCGATCATGTAGCGGTACGTGAAGTCCACGTCCTCCGCCGTGACCTCCTCCCCGTCGTGCCACTTCACCCCCTTCCGCAGGTGAAAGGTGATGGTCATCTCGTCCGTGGAGATGTCCCAGCGCTCCGCCAGCTCCCCCTCGAGGACGAAGCGTCCTTGTCGGTGCGGACCAGGTTGGAGTAGATGAGACCGCCGATCTCGTGGGAGGCGGAGTCGCTGGTGATGTTGGGGATGAGGCCGCTGATGTCGCCGATGGAGGCCTCCACCAGCGTGTCGCCGTAGGCCGGTCCCCCCTCGGCGGCGAGGGGCCGGCTGGGCGTCTCGGATCGGCTGCAGGCCGCCGAGCGCCGTCACGGCGAGGAGCGCCGCGAGGATCGGGAACCGTCCCGGCCGCAGATGGACCGCGGCGGGGGTCGCTGCCCGGCTCACTATTTTGACGGGGCGCGGCGGCGCGGCCGGGGCCGGGGGCGCCGGCGACGGCCGGGGCCGGGGCCGAGGAGCGTGCGGCTTCGGGCGATCCTCGGGAACCACGGTCGTCCCGCCCCGCTGCGAGGCCAGCAGCGTGAGCGCGATCGACATCACCATGAACAGGACGGCCAGGACGGTGGTCAGCCTTCGACAGGAACGTGGCCGCGCCGCGGCCGCCGAAGACGGTCTGGCTGGAGCCGCCGCCGAACGCGGCGCCGATGTCCGCTCCCTTGCCGCTCTGCAAGAGGACGATCAGGATCAGACCGGAAGCGATCAGGACGTGGACAATAGACAAGCGCGATGTACATGCAACCTCCCCATCAAGGACACGCGGGGCGGACCGCGCCGCCGCCGGGACTACCCGCGAAACCGGACGATCTTGGCGAACGAGGCCGCATCCAGGCTGGCGCCGCCCACCAGGCCGCCGTCCACGTCCGGCTGCGCCATCAGTGCGGCGATGTTGTCCGGCTTGACGCTCCCGCCGTACAGGATGCGCACGGCCTGGGCCGCCGCCGGCCGGTCGACGCCTGGGCGACCACCTCGCGAATGAAGGCGTGGGCCTCCTGCGCCTGCGCCGGGGTGGCCGTCTTCCCGGTGCCGATGGCCCAGACCGGTTCGTAGGCGATCACCAGCCGCGGCGAGGCGAGGTGCCGCGTGAAGCCGTTCCGCACCTGCCGCTCCAGCACGGCGAAGGTCTGGCCCGCCTCCCGCTCCTGCGAGCGTCTCGCCCACGCAGGCGATGCAGGTGAGGCCGTGGGCCAGGACCGCCTCGACCTTCTTGTCCACCGTGGCGTCCGTCTCGCCGAAGAACTGCCGGCGCTCCGAGTGGCCGACGATGCAGTGGCTGCAGCCCGAGGTCGGCGATCATGGGCACGGCCACCTCGCCGGTGAACGCGCCTTCCTTCTCCCAGTAGCAGTCCTGGGCCCCGATGGCCACGCGGCGACCCCTTGGCCGCCTCCACCGCCGCCGAGAGCGCCGTGAAGGGCGGACAGATCACCACCTCCACCCCCTGCACGCCCTTCACCAGCCTCCGCCAGGCTTCGGATCGGTCTCCGCTGCCTGCCGGGCCGTCTTGTACATCTTCCAGTTGCCTGCGATCATCGGCGTTCGCATCATCGTCTCCTGTCGAATGGTCAATTGGTCAATTGTGTCGATTGGTCGATCAGCGTGGACAACGAGCCTGATGCTCGTGCCAGTTGACCAATCGACCAATCGACGAGTCGACACATCACTTCTTGTCCGTCAGGGCCGCCACCCCCGGCAGCTCGATCCCCTCCAGGAACTCCAGGGAGGCGCCGCCCCCCGTGGAGATGTGGGTCATCTGGTCCGCCAGCCCGGCCTGGGTCACTGCGGCCACCGAGTCGCCGCCGCCGACGATGGAGGTCGCGCCCGCTCTCGGCGATGGCGCGGGCCACGGCGAAGGTCCCCTCGCGGAAGGGCGCCAGCTCGAAGACGCCCATGGGCCCGTTCCAGACCACCGTCTTGGCGCCGCGGATCGCCGTGGCGAAGGCCTGCGCGCGCCTTGGGGCCGATGTCCAGCCCCATCCAGCCCGCCGGGATGGCGGTGCTGTCCGCCAGGCGCGTCTCCGCCGTCGGCCGCCGACCTTCTGCGCGATGACGTGATCCATGGGGAGCAGGAAGGTCACGCCCTTGGCTCCGCGCCACGTCCAGGATCTCCCGGGCCACCTCCAGCTTGTCCGCCTCCAGGAGCGACGCGCCGACCTCCATGCCCTGGGCCTTCAGGAAGGTGTAGGCCATGCCGCCGCCCACCAGGAGCGCGTCCACCTTGGTCACCAGGTTCTTCAGCACCCCGATCTTGTCCGACACCTTGGCCCCGCCCAGGATCGCCACGAAGGGGCGCGCCGGGTTCGTCATGGCCCGCCCGAGGTACTCCAGCTCCTTGGCCATCAGGAAGCCGGCCGCCGACACCGGCACGAACTTCGTCACGCCCACGGTCGAGGCGTGCGCCCGGTGGGCCGCGCCGAACGCGTCGTTCACGAAGACGTCGCAGAGCTCGGCCAGCGCTCGGCTCATGGCCTCGTCGTTCTTCTCGTCCCCGGCGTGGAAGCGGCAGTTCTCCAGCATGAGCACCTGGCCCGGCGGCGAGCGCCGCCGCGGCCGCCTCGGCCGCCGTCGCCGATGCAATCGGGGGCCATGGCGACCGGCCGCCCGAGCAGCTCGGACAGGCGGCGGGCGGCGGGCGCCAGGCTCATGGCCGGGACGACCTTCCCCTTCGGCCGCCCCAGGTGCGAGACCAGGAGCACCTTGGCCCCCTGGTCCAGGGCGTACCGGATCGTGGGCAGGGCCGCCCGGATGCGGGTGTCGTCCGTCACCTCCTGCCGGTCGTTCAGCGGGACGTTGAAGTCCACCCGCATCAGGACCCGCTTCCCGGCCAGGTCCAGATCGGCGATGGAGACTTCGCCATGGCTCACCTCGCGGTCCCGCATCCATCGCCCTCACGGCCCTGGAGACGCCATCCCGTCCCGGCACGGCGACCGACGATGCCGGTCGAATCCGATCTACTTCCGCGTCGCGATGTACTTGATCAGGTCGCGCACGCGGCAGGAGTAGCCCCACTCGTTGTCGTACCAGGCCAGGACCTTCACCATGGTGCCGTCCATGACGGAGGTGGAGGGGCCGTCCACGATGGAGGAGAGCGGATTCCCGTTGAAGTCGCACGGACACCAGCGGCTCGTCGGTGTACCCCAGGATCCCCTTCAGCTCCCCCTCGGCCGCCTTCCTGAGGGCGGCGTTCACCTCCTCGGCGGTCACCGGCTTCTCCGTCTCGGCCACCAGGTCCACCAGCGAGACGTTCGGGGTGGGCACGCGGATGGACAGCCCGTGCATCTTGCCCTTCAGCTCCGGCAGGACCAGGCCGACCGCCTTGGCCGCGCCGGTGCTGGTGGGGATCATGGACATGGCCGCGGCCCGGGCCCGGCGCAGGTCCTTGTGGGGCAGGTCCAGGATCTGCTGGTCGTTGGTGTAGGAGTGGATCGTGGTCATGAAGCCGTGCTTGATCCCGAAGGTCTGCAGGAGCACCTTGGCCACCGGGGCCAGGCAGTTGGTCGTGCAGGAGGCGTTGGAGATGACGTGGTGCTTGGCCGGATCGTACCGGGTCTCGTTCACGCCCAGGACGATGGTGATGTCCTCCTCCTTGGCCGGGGCCGAGATGATGACCTTCCGGGCGCCGGCCTCCAGGTGCTTGCTGGCGCCGGCCCGGTCGGTGAAGCGGCCGGTGGACTCCACCACGATCTCCACCCCCAGATCCTTCCAGGGCAGGGCGGCCGGGTCCTTGCTGGCGAGGACCTTGATCTCCTTGCCGTTCACGACCAGGCTCTGCTCCTTGGCCTCCACCGTCCCGGCGAAGGCCCCGTGCACCGAGTCGTACTTGAGCAGGTGGGCCAGCGTCTTGGCGTCGGTGATGTCGTTGACCGCCACGATGTCCAGCGCGGGGTCGCCGCACGCCGCGCGGAAGAAGTTCCGCCCGATCCGACCGAAACCGTTGATGCCGACTCGCGTTGCCATACCTACCCTCCTTGGAACGCCCGCTCGAAGAAAGCCCAACCCCCGCGGAAACCGGGAGTTCCGGATTCAAAGCCGAGTGATGTTAGTGGAACCTGGGGCGATTGTCAGGATATGGGCAGACCAGGATCGATGCCGGTCGCCTCGTCTCACTCCACCCGCGCCAGCGTGAGGACGCCCACGGCGGCGGCGCCCGCCGCAGCGCAGCACCGCGGCGCAGGCGTTGGCCGTCGCCCCGGTCGTGAAGACATCGTCCACCAGGAGCAGGCGCCTGCCCGCCACCGCTCGGCGCGAGGCACGGCGAAGGCGTCCCGGACGTTCCGGCGCCGCGACCCCGCGTCCCCGTGCTGGGGCGGCGTGGCTCGGACACGGCGCAGCAGGCGCCGCTCGGACCGGCAGGCCGTGGCGCCGACCGACCGCCCGGGCGAGCACCTCGGCCTGGTTGAACCCACGCCGCCAGCGACGGGACCAGTGGAGCGGCACCGGCACCAGCGCATCCCAGTCGCCGAGCGGCAGATAGCGCGGGCGCCTCCTCGGCCAGGAGTCGCGCCAGGTGGCGCAAGCAGCCCGAGGTGGCCGCCGTGCTTGCCGAGCAGGATGGCCGCCCGGGCGACGCCGCCGTCCCGGTACCGGAGCACCGCCCGGGCCACCGAGAAATCGATCGTGCGTCTCGCGACAGCGCTGGCAGAGCGGTTGCGCCGTCCCGCGGCCGCCTGCGGCGGCGGGAAACGGCCAGCCGCAGCGGGAACAGCCCGCCGGAGGCATGCGTTCCAGGGCCGCCCAGCACGCCCCGCAGAGGGCGCTGCGCCGTCCAAGATCCAGCGGGCGCTGGCAGACATGGCAGGGCGTGGGGAAGATCGAGGTGCAGGAAGCCCGGCCGCGACGTCCCTGGGCGCCGGCCGGGACCCGGGACCCTCAGCCGGCGGCATCGCCGAGGACCTGCGTCGCGCCCGGGTCGGCCAGGCACTGCTCGAATTCCCGCAGGAGGACCTCGACCGACGGGAACCGCTTGGCCGGAAGCTTCACCATGGTGCGCAGGATGATGGCGTCCAGCCACACCGGAATCTTGGGGTTCCACTGCCGCGGCGAGGCGGGCTCGGTGTGGATATGATGATACAGCACGTCCCCTTCGACGAAGGGTGGACGACCTGCCACCATGTGATAGAGCGTGCACCCCAGGGCGTACTGATCCGAGAGGGCCGAGATCGCCTCCCCGGTGATCTGCTCCGGCGCCATGTAGAACGGGGTGCCCCGCACCGAGGTGACCTTGGCGCTGGCGTGGGACACCACCGCCGCCAGCCCGAAGTCCATCAGCTTCACCGCACCGTCGCGCGTCACCATGATGTTGGCCGGCTTGACGTCCCGATGGACGATCTGCTGCCGATGGGCGTGGACCAGACTGCGACACGCCTGCCGGAAGATATCCAGGGCCCGAGACAGGGGCAGGATCTGTATCTCGTCCAGGATGTCCTGCAGCGAGCGGCCCTCCACGTACTCCATGGCGATGTACACCGCATCGGCCGCCTGGCCCGCGTCGTAGATGGTCACGATGTTGGGATGGTGCAGCGAGGCGGCGATGCGCGCCTCGCGCAGGAAGTCCTCCAGCGCCCGGGGGTCCTCCCGCACCGCGTCGGGCAGCACCTTGTAGGCCACCGGACGCTGCAGGACCACGTCCTCGGCCTGGTACACGATCCCCATGCCCCCCCGCCCGACTTCCCGCAGGATGCGGTAGCGGGAGGGCACGCTCTGCGGGGTGACCTCGCGCACACCGACGACCTGCGTCGTCGCCGCCAGACGATCCCAGAGCTCCGACACGCGCTCCTGCACGTCCCGGTAATCGAACTGCTCCGCCACCACCTTCTCGTACAGCCGGAGCGCCTCCTGGAGATTCCCCTGGCGCTCATGGATCTGGGCCAGTTGGTAGGTCGGATAGACGGAATCCGGCCCGATCGGCCGAAGTGCCGCCGCCCGCTCGTACTTCTCCCGGGCGGGTCCGTCCAGACTCCGCTCCAGGAAGAGGTCGCCCAACAGGACCGTGGCCTCGAGGTACCGTTCCGACTCCGGGCTCGACCTGCTGGAGGACCGCCATTGCCTCTTCGCCGGCGCCGGCGGCGAGCAGTTCCCGCGCCGCCCCGAAGAAATCCCCGATCTCCTGCAGGACCCGGGCGGCCTCCCGGTGGTCTCCCGCCTGCTGGTAGTACTGGGCCGCCTCGGGGCGCTTCCCCAGCCGCTCCAGCGAGACGGCCGCGGACCTCGGCTGGCCCGCCGCCGCGTACATCTCGGCGGCGCGCTCCTCGTCGCCATGCCGCGCGTACATCTCGGCGGCCTTGGCGTACTCGCGAACGCGCTGATACATCTCGCCGGCGCGCCACCAGAGTCCGCCGGCCTCGAACTCCCGACCCGCGTCCGCCTCGCACCCCTCCGCCAGATACCGCTCCCCCTGCACGATGTGAAGCTCCGCCTCCCGGCCCAGCTCCCGGCAGAGCCGTGCCGCCTGGTCGAATCGCTGATGGCGCACGAGGAGGCCCAGTCCGGTTTCCCACTCCCCGCGCCTGGCAGTAGTGCTCCGCCGCTTCGACCTCCATGCCGTGGTCCTTCAGAATGCCGCCCGCTTTGGCGGGCTGCCCGGCTTTGGCGTACGCCTCCGCGCACCGTCGCGCCAACGCCCGGGTGGCGACGTGCGACGGCTCGGATTCCGACGGCACTCGCCGCAGACGCCCCAGCGCCCGCTCGAGGAGCTCGGCCGCCTGTGCGTACTCCCGCATCTGGAAGCGTAAGTCACCGGCGCGATCGAAGGCGTCGACCTTGGCATACAGCGCCGCGGCCCGCTCCAGATCTCCGGCCCGCTCGGCGGATTCGGCCGCCTTGACTTCGTGCCCCCCTTTTTGATAGAGAGTCGCCGCCCGCAGGTGGTTGCCGGCGCGCGCGTACATCTCGCCCGCCTTGAAGGACTCATTGCCCTGCTCGTACTGCCGGGCCGCCTTGGCCGGCTGATTCTGGTGCTCCCAGATCCTCCCCGCCTCCAGGTAGGCTCGCCCGCGCTCGTAGGCGTCGGCGGCGGCCTCCCAGTCCCCCAATTGCTCGTAGAGATGGCCCCGCCTCCAGGTAGTGTCCCCGGCGGGCCAGGCGCCGTGCCATGCCACGGTTCGGCGCGCCGGAACCGCCGTGCCGGAGGAGGCGCGGGACCCACCACACGATCCAAAGAACGAGGAGGCCGAGGACGATGGGACCGGTGGCGGGACGGGCGGCAAGATCGCGAACCAGTCGCTGGCCCGCGGCCAGCCGTTCGCGCATGGTGTCGGCGTCCGCGGGGCCCTGCTCCTGCGCCTGGGCGGACACCAACGACGGCGCAAGTGCCCCGCCCACCAGCACCGACAACAGACACAGGATCGCCAGCGTGCGGAGGCCAGCCCAGGCGAACGCACTTCGCGCCGGGGGGCGCGATACGGGGAGACGTGATGCCGAGGCGTACACCAGAGCAACCCACCTACGCGGGGACGAGGGACGCATGGAACTGGACAGGTCGGCGACCACCGATCCCGCCGACACCGGGGCGCAACGAGCGGGGAGGGGCGACAAACCGCCGGGCGACGCGTATCGCCGGCGCCGCACGGAGATCACCGCTCGGCCTTGGCCCGCTCTTCCTCCTCCTGACAGGCGATGCACAGCCTGGCGAAGGGCAACGCCTCGAGCCGGCGCTCGCCGATCATCTCGCCGCATCCCTCGCACAGGCCGTATTTCGCCTGGCGGATCTTGTAGAGCGCCTCGTCCACCTGACTGCAGCATGCGGCGCTCGGTATCGCCGATGGACAGGAGGAATTCCTTCGTGTAGGCGCTGCTGGCCTGGTCCGCGATGTCCTGGATCTCCTCTCCGGTACTTTCCAGGCTCTTCACATTCGAGCCGCGAACCCCGTTGAGTAACTCTTTCCGCTTGGCCAGCAGACGCTGCCGGAACTTCTCGACCTTGGCTCCCTTGAGCGACATACGCATCCCCTCCCCTGGACGAACGGCCCGCGCGCAGGGACCGTCGGACCGCCATCGATCGTCGCGCCGCTACACCTGGACCCGGCCCTTGCGCGTCCCGCCCGGACCCGCACCCAGTATGGAGCGCGCTGGGTTCAGGCCGCGGTGCTTCACCTCCGTCGCCGCGTCCGCCAGGCCAGAATACAAATCCTCGCGAAGACAGGGCATCCGCCACGCCTTCGCGAGGTCCTCTGTGTGCACCCACAAACCCGGGGCCCGAACCGGTGTTCGGATCCGCCGCGGGGCGCCTTCCTATTCGATCCGGGCAGGAGATCCGCCGACGACCAGCCGTTTCGGCGCGTCCCCCCAGAGCCGCTCCAGATCGTAGAATTGCCGAGTTTGCTCGTCGAAAATATGAACGACGACATCTTGGTAGTCAAGCAAAATCCAATGCGCCTCGCGCGCCCCTTCACGATGCAGCATGCGCACCCTCGCCTGCGTCAGCCGCTCCTCCACCCGCTCCGCGATGGCCACCACCTGGCGCGCCGACTCCGCTCCGGCGATCAGGAAATGGTCGGTGAAGCTCGAAAGGCCCCGCAGGTCCAGGATCGCCAGATAGCTGGGCTTCACCGCCGCGGCCGCGTCGGCGGCCAGTTCGACAATCTCCGTCGAGTCGATGGCTCTCCTCCCTCCTAGCCGGCGGCGCCCGGAACGGGTCCGCCGGTCCGATCAGCGGCCGCGCCCCGGCCGCTGGTAGAGTCGGTTCTTGGCCATGTATGCCGCCACCGTGTCCGGCACGAGGTGACGGATGCTCCGCCCCTCCTCGACGAGCTGCCGGATCTCCCGAGAGGCGATGTCCAGCGAGACCACCTCCACCAAGAGCACTTCCCGCGGGACCGGTGTCTTCTCGAGGCGCTCGGGATCGACCTCGCTCACCTTGCAGTACCGGAACGTCGGGTGCCCCAAGAGGCGCCGCTGCTCCGAGGTGAGCAGCCGCTCCACCTCGTCCAGGCGCCAGCCCGGTCGCGCCGTGACGATGACCTGCGTCAGCGTGAGGAGCTCCTCGGCCTCGCGCCACTCGGACATCTCCAGGAATGCGTCCACCCCCACCACGAAGTAGAGGTGGGTGTCCGGCCCGGAGAGGCGATGGAACTCCCGCACCGTCTCGACGGAGTACGACTTCCCCTCCCGCTGCAGCTCGATCGGGGAGACCGTGAAGTACGGGGTGAAGACCGTGGCCAGCGAGACCATCTCGTAGCGGTGCAGCGCCGAGGCCACCACGCCCTCCTCTTTGTGCGGCGGGCGCGCCGCCGGGACGAAGATGATCCGGTCCAGGCTGAAGGCCCAGTAGATCTCCTCCGCTGCCCGAAGATGGCCGAGGTGGATCGGATCGAAGGTGCCGCCCATGATCCCGATGCGCATGCCCGCTCCTCGTCGGCGCGCCGAGCGACTCCCGGCACGCCGTGGCGGATCATTTCCGGGAGTCGCGAACCTGTCCGTCTCCCAGCACGATGAACTTCTCGCAGGTGAGTTCGGGGAGCCCCATGGGCCCGCGGGCGTGCAGCTTCTGCGTGCTGATCCCCATCTCCGCGCCCATGCCGAACTCGTATCCGTCGGTGAAGCGGGTGGAGGCGTTCACGAAGACGGCGCCGGCGTCCACCTCCCGCAGGAAGCGCATGGCGCGTCCGTGGTCGGCGGTCACGATCGCCTCGGCCAGCCCGGACCCGTGGCGAGCGATATGGGCCACCGCCTCGTCGAACGAGTCCACCACGCGGATGGACAGCGTGAGCGCCAGATACTCCGTATCCCAGTCCTCCTCGGTGGCCGGCATCGCTGCCGGGACCAGGCTCCGCGTTCGGGGGCACCCCCGAACCTCCACACCCGCCGCGCGCAAGCGGGCGGCGAGGGAGGGAAGAAACGCCGGTGCGACGTCCGCGTGGACCAGCAGCGTCTCCATGGCGTTGCAGACGCCGGGGCGCTCCACCTTGGCGTTGTACGCGATCTCGCCGGCCATGACGAGGTCCGCCGACGCGTCCACGTAGGTGTGGCACAACCCCTTGTCGTGGGCGATCACCGGAATTTGGGACCCCTCTCGGACCGCCCGGATGAGCCCCTCGCCGCCGCGCGGGATGATCAGGTCGATGAGGCCGTGGAGCGAGAGCATCTCCTTGACCACCGCCCGGTCCGCCGACGGGACCACGGCGAGGGCTGCCGGCGGCAGCCCCGCCGAGGCCACCGCGGCCGCCAGGACGTCGGCAATGGCGCGGTTCGTGCGGAGCGCCTCCGACCCGCCGCGCAGCAGCACGGCGTTCCCCGACTTGAGGCACAGCGCCGCGGCGTCCGCGGTCACGTTGGGCCGGGACTCGTAGATGATCCCGATCACCCCCAAGGGGACCCGCATGCGCCCGACCTGCAGGCCGTTGGGTCGGCGCCACATGCCGGTCACCGCCCCCACCGGGTCGGGGAGATCGGCGATCTGCCGCACTCCCCGAGCCATGGCGTCGATCCTGGGCTCGGTCAGCGTGAGCCGATCCACAAAGGCGGCCGTCTGGCCCGCGGCGCGGGCCGGCGCCCACGTCCTGCGGCATTGTCCGCCAGGATGCGCGTCCGCGACTCCATCAACCCCGAAGCCATCGCCAGGAGCGCGCGGTCCTTCTGCTCCCCGCTGGCGCGGGCCAGTTCGCGGGCGGCGGCCCGCGCCTCGCGGGCCATCCCGCGGATGTCGCAGTCACTCATGGATCACCTCATGCGGACGGCGCGGACGGCGGCGCCTCCAGGATGACGAGGTTGTCCCGGTGGATCACCTCGTCGTACGGCTTGTGGCCCAGCACCGACGCGATCTCGTCGCTGTGCAGGCCTTTGATCTTGTCCACCTCGTCCCGGCTGTAATTGGTCAGGCCCCGGCCGAACTCCTGACCGGCCAGGTCCAGCAGGCTGACCACGTCGCCGGCCCGGAACGTCTTCTGGGTCCCCCGAATACCCGAGGGGAGCAGGCTCTTGCCCCCCGAGACCAGCGCCCCTCTGGCTCCCGCGTCCACCACGATCCCGCCGCGCGGCTGGCTGGCGAAGGCCAGCCAGCGCTTCCGGCTCTGCATCCGACTGCGCGACGGGAGAAACAGGGTCCCGACCTCCTCGCCCCGCAGAATCGCCTCCACCGACTCCGGTGTCCGGCCGCTGGCCACCACCGTGGGGATGCCGGCGACCGCGGCCCGATGGGCTGCGCGGACCTTGGAGGTCATGCCCCCGATGCTGGCGGCGCTCCCGGTGTCCTCGGCGCAGAAGGAGCTGATGGCGTCCTGCGGTCGGACCAGCGGGATCAGCCGGGCCGAGGGGTCCCGGTGGGGGTCGGCGGTGAAGACCCCGTCCGTGTCGGTCAGGATCACCAGCAGGTCCGCTTGCGCCACGTGCGCCACCAGGGCCGAGAGCGTGTCGTTGTCGCCGAACTGGATCTCCCGCACCGCCACCGTGTCGTTCTCGTTCACGATGGGGAGAACGCTGCAGGCCGAGGAGCGTGAAAAGCGTGTTCCGCGCATTGAGATACCGGCCGCGGTGCCGAAGATCCTCCTGCGTCAGCAGGATCTGCGCCACGCGGAGGCCGCACGGCTGGAATGCCTCCTCGTAGGCGCGCATCAGATGGCTCTGGCCCACGGCCGCGGCGGCCTGCTTCAACGGCAGCTCCCGCGGCCGCTCGGTCAACCCCAGCGCTTCCATCCCGGCCAGAATCGCACCCGACGACACCAGGATCGTCTCAACACCGCGCCCCCGGACCCGCGCGAGACACGACGCCAAGGCCTGGAGCGTTGGCCGATGCAGCCCGATGCCGCCGCGCGAGAGGACGCCGGAACCGACCTTGACCACGATCCGTCGCGGCGCACCGAGCCACTCCTGCCGGTTCCCGACCCAGTCGCGAGGCAGATCGAGTTCCAGCAATACCTGGCTCATGGACCCGACTCTAACAAGAAACGAGCGATCAAGCAACATTGCGATCGAGTGCTCCCATTGCCACATAACCAACGCTGAAAGCTGACACTCGATAATTGCGACGAGAACCGGACAGGTACGAAATAGAAATCCGTTCCTGGCACCGTTTGTCGCTCGGTGAGAACTGCCAGCGGCTCTTGGAAGCCACGGTTAAGAACGTGGAAGTCAACGACGTTCAGCTAGACGAAATCTGGTCGTTTCGTCGGCATGAAAGAGAAGACCCGCGTAGCGCGTGGCAAGTCGCCAGTTGAGTTTGGCGATAGCTGGACGTTCTACGGCATCGAGCGCGAAACCAAACTGATCCTGGCGCACCAAGTCGGCCAGCGTGATAGCGATACGTGCTGGGCGTTCCTGCTGAAGCTGAAAGCAGCCATCGGCACGGGCCGATTCCAGCTAACGACCGATGGCCTCGCAGCCTACCGGAAGAATGTCCCGTTCGCGTTTCAGTCGCAAGTGGATTTCGCCGAGCTGATAAAGAATCTACACCAGCACCCAAGAAACCACCCGCTACAGCCCGGCCAAGATAACCAAGCATCGAAAAGCTGCCGATGTTCGGTGATTGCGACGAAGATCGGATAAGCACCTGCCATATCGAGCGTTTCAACCTGACCGTGCGCATGACGCTGCGGCGGTTCACTCGGCTTGACCAACGGCCACAGCAAGAGCCTACACCATCATACGGCTATGCAAGCGCTGTTCGTGGCGTGGTATAATTTCGCTCGGAAGCATGAGGCGCTGAAGGGTCAGACGCCAGCGATGGCCAGCAAGCTAACGGACCACGTATGGACGATCAAAGAACTAATCGAGAGGGCGGCGAGCGAGTAGCGAAGGGTGGATCGAAAGGCTATTCGGTGGGCGTCTTCAGTGAGGTGCTCGGATAACCGGCTTCGTCGCCACGATCATTGCTGGCCGGCGGGCTAGGCTGCCACTATCGTGGCTATCGTTGCCGGCTTTGCAATATCTGGTTTCCGCCGCCTTGTAGCGCGTTGTAGTGAGTCAAAAGAATCTTTAGTCCCACCACTTAGACTTACCAGTGCCCGATTTGTGTGCGCTGGCCATTCGTTTCGTGCTTGTCACGCCGTGTTTGCCGGCTGTTGCGTCGTGCAAAACTATGGAGTTTCGCACGCGATTTGTGGGACCCCGTTTGGCGGTGCAAAACGAAATCCTCGGCCGCGAAAGGACTTGGCGGTCGCCGCTGACAAATGTGCGATTGCAAAACTCGAAAATTTGCGAGTGCGACGCGGTTTTGACAAATGCACTGCCTTTTGCGTAGCGTAAAAGTCCTTCGCGGGGCTAAACTTGAAAAGTAGCCGCCGACGGATTACAAGTGATTGTATTACTTGGACTTAAACTGCCACGCCTGGTCGCGTGGCCGGAGACCGATGATGGAAATCAATCAGGCTTTCGTTGGCTCGATGCCCCTCCTTGCCCAGGGCAACCCCTTCAGCAGCGGCATGCTGCTCTTGGTGCTGCTGATCGGCGGGCTCATCGTGCTGTTGGTGTTCTTTGCCATTTTCGCCCGCTACTTCCGGCTGTGGATTCAATCGGTCACGACCGGGGCCGGGATCGGCATTTTCGACCTGCTGCGGATGACGTTCCGCAAGGTGAATCCGACCGTCATCGTGCGCAGCAAGATCATGGCGGTGCAGGCGGGGCTCGACGACGAGCGAGGGGATCACCACGCAAGGCGCTCGAGGCCCACTACCTGGCCGGCGGCAACGTGCCGCTGGTGATCCGCTCGATGATCGCCGCCCGCAAGGCCAAGATCATCGACCTGACTTCAAGCGGGCGACGGCCATCGACCTGGCCGGCCGCAACATCCTCGAGGCGGTGCAGACGAGCGTCTATCCCGCGGGTGATCGACTGCCCGCCGCAAGGACGGCAAGCGGCCGACGCTCGACGCCGTGGCCAAGAACGGCATCCAGCTCAAGGTGAAGGCCCGCGTGACGGTGCGGGCCAACCTGACCAGCTCATCGGCGGGGCCACCGAGGAGACGATCGTCGCCCGCGTGGGCGAGGGCATCGTCAGCGCGATCGGCTCGGCCGAGACGCACGCCGAGGTGCTGGAGAACCCCGACCGCATCTCGAAGGCGGTGCTGGCCCGCAAGCTCGATTCGCAAACGGCGTTCGAGATCGTGTCGATCGACATCGCCGACATCGACGTGGGCGACAACATCGGCGCCCGGCTGCAGGCCGACCAGGCCGAGGCCGACACGCGCGTGGCCCGCGCCCAGGCCGAGGGTCGCCGGGCGATGGCCGTGTCGCAGGAGCAGGAGAACATCGCCGCAGATCGAGGAGAACCGGGCGAAGCTGGTCGAGGCCGAGGCCGAGGTGCCGCAGGCGATGGCCGAGGCGTTCCGCAAGCGGCCGGCTGGGCATCCTCGATTACTACAAGTTGCAGAATGTGCAGGCCGACACGGATATGCGCGGGCGATCGCGTCGGCGAGTTCGCCGAGTCGGAAGTAGGTGGCATCGGAGGTTCAGGAGAAGCTCGGAGCGGGTTGAGCCTGTTGTCCACTGGCCCCTCCCTTGAAGGTGAGGCGAATAATTGACGATGTGACACTTGTGATCGATCATGGCCGCTGCTGGCCGCTGGTGATGTGGGCAGATCATCGTGGGGTTGTTGTGCGGTGATCATTTGTGATCATCCGTCGGCATCATCGAAGCGAACAAGCACGCCGGTCGGCGGTGCGGAACCGGCGCAGCCGGGCGCCCCCCGCAGCCGCGATGCCCGCGGCGCTGAGCGCCTGTCCCCGCGGCCGGGGCGAACGGCGGACGCCGGCTCGACGCGCGCGAGGTGGAAGACTTTCTGCGTCGTGCCGGTGCGCAAGCTGGCGCAGCCGGCACGGGCCGGCAATCGGCCCGCGGCGGCGCCGCGAAACTCGGGGCGCAGGCAGATAAAATCGAAGTGCTCGTGGACGAGCGGGGCGGATGATCGAGCGGCGGCGACCGGCCGAATTGACGCGTCCGGCGGAGGCCGCGGATGCTCGGCGGTCGCGCAGCGCCGCCCGGCCAGAGTCGCGCATGCGAGTCCGCCGCGCCGCCCGGTTACGCCGCCGCGCGAACCGGTAGAGCGAAGCGCGAGTCGGTCGCCGAGCACGTTCCGCAACACATCGATTCGGGCACTCGCGCTGGGTCAACAGGCGTCGCAATTGGGTCAACGAATCGTCAAGGAAGACGCGGAAGTTCGACGTCCAGCTCAAGGCGAAATTCGATCATGAGGTCGGCCGGCTGGCATCGAAGGAGCGTGTGACGGACACGCCGTCGGTCGCCGAGCAAACCCCGCCGGCCACGACTCCCCGGCATCGCACGTTGCCGCGCCGTGGCCAACCCTGGCGGCGATCGCCAGGCCGTCCTCATGAACGAGGTGCTGCGGCGGCCGATCGAACGCTGGTAGCCAGAGATCGAGCCATGCCGCTATTCGATTACGCGTGCGCAATTGCGGCCGGATCCGAGCTTTTGGTGACGGCTTCCTCGCGACCGGCCTGCCCAGAGTGCGGCAGCTCGCGGCTCACAAACCGCTGCCAATCGTCGCCGCGCCGGCCCGCAACGGCTCAGCCGGCGAACGTCGCAAAAGCCGCACGGACCGCGGCTCTCATGCGGATGTTTCCACACGCCTGAATCGGGCCGGTTTTCGGGTCGTAGCGTGTGTGCAACGTGTTTACCGAGCCAAAATTGGCCCGCGCGACCCGACCCGCCTCCCACGCCGCTGGGGCCGAAAATTGACACTTTTTTGGCGGGCTGCGTATACTGAAACATACCCGCCTTTGGCCAGAAAACGGTTCCGCTGCTTAGTCTCCACTCTCGCGCGGCTCATGTATCTGCCGGTGCTCGCCGCGACGCTCGCGTCAGACGTCCGCGCATTGAGTATCAGAACCATGAACTGGCTCGGTAAGGTATTCGTCGTACTCATTCTGATCATGAGCCTGATGTTCATGGCGCTGGCGATGGTGGTGTACGCCACGCACAAGAACTGGCGGGAAGTGATCGAGGGTCCGAATGGCCTGAACAACAGGTTAACGGCCAAGAACGGAAAACGAACAGCACTCAAAGCGCAGATGCTGCGGCGGGACGAAGAGCTTGACAGCCGAAACCGACGGCGATGAAGCAACAGGTCCGCAAGCTGGAAACCGAACGCGTCGGGCTGGTCGAGCGGAACACGGCCATTCAGACCGAGCTCGATCAGAAGCGGCAGGATGAGCGCGAGCACATCGCGGCGGTGAACGCAACGCAAGAACATCAACACCAAGCTGGCGACCGAGGTGGCCGGACTGCGGAAACAGATTCGCAAGGAAGAGCAGACCCGCGACCAGCTGTTTGGGCAGACGCTCGAAGCGACCGAGAAGCTGCACCAGGTATCGGGTCAGTACGAGACGGCCCGGGAAATGTCGGAACAGCTCACCAAGCAGGTGGCCGGCATGAAGACCGTGATGGACTCGAAGGGGATCGATCCGAACACCGATCCGTCGGGCGTGGTGCCGACGGTGGACGGCCTGGTGAGCCAGGTGCGGCGATCGGGCGGTTCGCAGTTCGTCGAAGTGACGATCGGCGCCGACGACGGGCTGAAGCCGGGCAACAAGCTGGAAGTGTTCCGCGGAGCCAAGTATCTGGGCCGGCTCGACGTGGTGACGACGTCGCCGGATAAGTCGGTGGGCAAAGTGGATCGGCGGTTCCTGCAGGGTCAGATTCAGGAGGGGGACCGTGTCGCTACCCGAATCAAGCTTTGAACCGCCGCGTGGCGTCCTGGTCCCCAAGCCCAGGACGACGATCTACACCGTGCTGCTGGGCATCGCGGCGGCGGCGCTGTTGGCCGTGCGCCGCGTTGTTGGCGTCTGGAAATCTGGCAGTACGGGTCGATCAGTCCGCCGCCAACTTGAAAAAACTAGGCCGGCTCGCTCCCGACGAGTAGGCACCATGGCCCAGCCCGATCTGATCGCTCCGCCAGTGATTCGCACCGGCGCGCCGAAGGCGAAGATGACGATCTACTTCGCGCTGTTGATCATCTCGCTGGTGGCGATGCTGCTGGCGTGCCTGTTCATGTACCTGGAGAGGCTTCGGCGGATTTGGGGCGTGAAGGGAAGATTCGGCGGTTGATCGGCCGGCGCAGAGGCTGCTGGCGACGCAAGATGTGGAGAGCTGTGCGAGTCCGCGCAGACGCACTAGGCTGCGTCCGACTGGTGCGTCTCGGACACGATCGTCCGTCCTCGATTCGTTACTCTCCGCGGCGGCGGCTGGGCTGCCGGCTGGCGTGCGCCCAGCTCGCGATCGAGGTCCAAGCAATGCGGCCGGATCGTCTTTGACGAGCTGGAACTTGTAGACGATGTCGCGGGCCGTCTTCTCCTCCTCGACCTGCTCGTTGATGAACCACTCGAGCTCCACGAGCGCCGCGAAGGCCTTTTCCTTGAAGGCCATCTCGTACAGCGAGTTGATTTGCACGGTCACGCCCTGCTCCTGCTCGAGCGCTTTCTGAAACACTTCGGGCACGGAGGCGAAATCGATTTGCGGCTGGGCGATCGGCTGGAGGCGGACGCGGCCCTGGCGGGCGATGCAGGAAGTCGTACAGCCGCATGGCGTGGATGTATTCCTCCTGGCTCTGAATCCGCATCCATTTGGCGCAGCCGGTAAACTGCTTGTGTTCGCAGTAGGCGGACATCGACAAGTAGCTGTACATCGCGAACAGCTCGTTGTTGATCTGTCGTTGATCGCCTCTTGCATGGCTTCGTTGAGCATCATCGGTTATTCCTCGCGTCTACGAACGGTTCTTCGATGACGCGATTATAGAGCAGGAGCGGTCGGCGGTCAGGGGCCGACGATTGGGGTTCAAGGCTCAGCGGATCGCGACTGGGACGCGGAAGTTTCACACCGATTGGGCTGACGCTGGGCGAAACTCCGGCGTTCTCGGTGTTTATCGACTTTTGAAACGGGGGTTCCGGCCCGATCGACTGCTAACCTCTTGTGCGGCCATGCGTTGCATTTTGCCCGGCCGTCTGGGGTCCCACAAAACGCGTGCAAAACCCACGAGTTTCGCGCGGCCAGTCGATCATTTGTCCCAGGAATTCGCCTACGAGCCGCGCCAGCGGCACCGCACGATCGAGGGAATTTACTTCGGTCGATGCGCCACGGCGCACTGCTGACAACTGACAACTGACGACTGACAACTAATTTTCAAAGAACAAGTGCACGATGGCAACGTGCGACTGTAGCACATCGGCGGACGCTTTTCAGCAACGATTTTTGGCCGCCACCCGGCGGCAGGGAATGCGTTTGTTACGCGTTTTAGCAGGAACACTAATTGACACTCATCTACACGAATCCGAATGAGTGATGATTAGCGAAGATCAGCGTTCTTTATTGCCTCGGCATTCGCCATCGCTCTCCAAACTCGAAACGGGCCAGCACAACCCCACCGTGGAAACGCTGGTCCGCTACGCCGAAGCGGTGGGCAAGCACGTCGTCGTGAGTCTTACCGACGCTTCTTGATTCACCAGCTGGCGGCTGACGGCTGATGGCTAAATGCTCAATACATGGACGATACACGCGGTCGTCATACGTCGGACTACCAATCTTAGCAACGATTTTTAGCCATTGCTTTCGTGATCATCACAATCGCTTCGGAGTGTCGCTCCAACACGCACAAGCGGGGCGACAGAAACGCAGGCTCACCTGTGCCAATCGAAGCTTGGGCAGCCTATCTCTGTAACACCAACAAGCTTGGCTTCTGACGTTTGATCGCACTTTGTTTGATACCACAAGTTCAGACACATTGCCGTCCGAAGATTCAGCGGCCGCTAGGCTTACATCAACTGATTTAGGGAAGCCAAGCTTTGCCAAGGCATCGCGACTGTCGTTAGACGAGTTCGCGTCGGGTTATCTTTTTCGTCACTCGGAACGCTGTTTGCGATTACCACAGACGGTAGCAAAAACAGCTCCCATCGCAGTGTTTGTGTGCCAAGCGGGCACACACGACGTGCGAATACGCACATACGTGGCGGCATTTGGGTACAATCGTCTCCCGGCATATCACTGGATGCCCGCGGCTTCTCATACCAACGGACGCTCACATCAATCGATCGCAGCAAACACAGGTGACGCCCCAAGCAAAGCGTATCACCGTGTTCAGGCGACTCATCTTCACTTCCATCGCGATGACGGCGGGCGGTGGATTGCGAGACTGCTCGGCACCGAATTTTGTCATCGATCCTTACACGCCGTCGAAGTGAAATAAGAAACCGACTCGACACAGAAAGGAAAGAACATTGAAAACACCACTCGCACAAAACCCCATCGCTACCGCGCTGGTTTGCGCGCTGGCGTTGTTCGGCGGCCTCGCTTCGGCTCACGCGGCGGACAAGAAACCCAACATCCTCGTCATCTGGGGCGACGACATCGGCACCTAGAACATCAGCTACAACAGCCGTGGCATGATGGGCTACCAGACGCCGAACATTGATCGCATCGCCAAGGAAGGCGTGGCCTTCACCGACTACTACGCGCAGCAGAGCTGCACGGCCGGGCGCGCCGCCTTCATCAGCGGCTTCGTCCCCGTCCGCACCGGCATGACCAAGGTCGGTCTGCCCGGCGCGAAGGAAGGCTGGAAGAAGACGGACGTGACCATGGCCACGGTCCTCAAGAGCCAGGGCTACGCCACCGGCCAGTTCGGCAAGAACCACCAGGGCGACCGCGACGAGCATCTGCCCACGATGCACGGCTTCGACGAGTTCCTCGGCAGCCTCTATCACCTCAACGCGAAGAGGAGCCGGAGAACCTGGACTATCCGAAGAGATCCCGGAGTTCCGGAAGAAGTACGGCCCGCGCGGCGTGCTCAAGTGCAAGGCCGACGGCAAGGGCGGCCAGACCATCGAGGACACCGGCCCGCTCACCAAGAAGCGCATGGAGACCATTGATGAGGAAATGATCGCCGCCGCCAAGGAGTTCATCACGCGGCAGGCCAAGGCCGGCAAGCCGTTCTTCTGCTGGTGGAACGCCTCGCGCATGCACTTCCGCACCCACGTGAAGGCGGAGCATCGCGGCATCTCCGGGCAGGACGAATACAGCGACGGCATGGTCGAGCACGACATGCAGGTCGGCGAACTGCTCAAGCTGATCGACGACCTCGGCCTCGCCGACAACACCATCGTCCAGTATTCCACCGACAACGGCCCGCACTACAACACCTGGCCCGACGCCGGCACCACGCCGTTCCGCAGCGAGAAGAACTCGAACTGGGAAGGCGCCTATCGCGTTTCCTGCTTCGTGCGCTGGCCCGGCCATTTCCCGGCGGGCACGACGCTCAACGGCATCGTCGCGCACGAGGACTGGCTCCCGACCTTCGCCGCCGCCGCCGGTGCGCCGGACATCAAGGAAAAGCTCCTCAAGGGCGTGGAACTCAACGGCCGCACCTACAAGAACTACGTCGATGGCTACAACCATGCTCGACTACCTCAGCGGCAAGGTGAAGGAGTCGCCCCGCAAGGAGTTCTGGTATGTGAATGACGACGGCGAAATCGTCGCGGCGCGTTATCAGGACTGGAAGGTCGTGTGCCTGGAAAACCGCGGCGAAGCCTTCGGCGTCTGGCGCGAGCCGTTCGTCCAGCTGCGCGTCCCGCTGCTCTTCAACCTGCGCCGCGATCCGTTCGAGAAGGCGCAGCACAACTCGAACACCTACAACGACTGGTTCCTCGACCGTCCGTTCGTCCTCGTCCCGATCACGAGATGGCCGGCAAGTTCCTCATGACCATGAAGGACTATCCGCCCAGCGAGACGGCGGGTTCGTTCAACCTGGCGAAGATGCAGAAGCAGATCGAAGCCAGTGCTGGCAGCCCGTGATACCGCACGGAATGAATCGCTGAACCAGCTAACCGGGCCGCACCCGTTCAAAGCGGGTGCGGCCCATCTTCACGAAAGATAACGCACAACCATGAAAACCATACGCAGACAAAACTTCATCGCCGCCGCGCTTGTTGGCGTGCTGGCTTTCACGGCAACGATTGCCCGGCCGCCGACCCGCTTCCCTCGTGGAACGACGGCCCGGCCAAGCAGGCCATCATCGGCTTCGTCGAGAAGGTGACGAAGCAAGGCTCGCCGGATTTTGTGCCGGTCGCCGAACGCATCGCCACGTTCGACAACGACGGCACGCTCTGGTGCGAGCAGCCGATGCCCGTTCAATTGTACTTCGCGCTCGACCGCGTGAAGGCGCTCGCGCCGCAGCATCCCGAGTGGAAGGACAAGGAACCGTTCGCCTCGCTGCTCAAGGGTGATTTGAAAACCGCGCTCGCCGGCGGTGACCACGCGCTCCTCGAACTCATCATGGCCACGCACGCGGGCATGACCACGGAGGAGTTTGAGCAGATCGTCAAGGACTGGATCGCCACCGCGAAACATCCGAAGACCGGCAGCCCTACACCGCATGGTCTATCAGCCGATGCTCGAAGTGCTCGCCTACCTGCGCGCGAACGGTTTCAAGACCTTCATCGTCTCCGGCGGCGGCATCGAGTTCATGCGCCCGTGGACGGAGCAGGTTTATGGCATCCCGCCGGAACAGGTCGTCGGCAGCAGCGTCAAGACGAAGTTTGAAATGCGCGACGGCAAGCCCGTGCTCGTGCGTCTGCCGGAGCTGAACTTCAATGACGACAAGAGCGGCAAGCCGGTCGGCATCAACCAGCACATCGGCCGCCGGCCCATCGCCGCGTTCGGCAATTCCGACGGCGACCAGCAGATGTTGGAATACACGCAGGGCGGCAGCGGCGCGCGGTTCATGCTGCTGGTGCTGCACGATGATGCGGCGCGCGAATACGCCTACGGTCCGGCGCGAGGACTGCCGGACGTCAAACTGGGCGCCTTCACGCCGGCGCTGTACGAGCAAGCGAAGAAGGATGGCTGGACCGTCGTCAGCATGAAGAACGATTGGAAACAGGTCTTCGCGTTCGAGCGAGACGCCGGTCACGGCCATTGACATCCTGCTGGAGCCGGACGCCACGATGCTCCAGCATGCCGAAGCCAACAACGCCCGCCTGCTCAAGGTCTTCCCGCAAGGTTTCGCCCTGGATGCGACGCACCGCCCGCACATCACGATGATTCAGCGTTTCGTCCGCACCGCGGATCTCGACAAGGTCTATGCCGCCGCCGGCAAGGTGCTCGCCGGCGCCAATGTGACCGCCATGAAGTTGGAGGCCTTCAAATACTACTACATCCCGGACAAGGACCTTGGCGTCGCGGGCATTGTCGCGAAGCCGACCCCGGAATTGCTCAAGCTGCAACAGGATCTGATTGCCGCCGTGACGCCGTTCACGGTGGAAACCGGCGCCTCGGCCGCGTTCGTCACCACGCCCGATGATCCCGATCATCGACCCGGCCTTGATCGAATACGTGTCGACGTTCGTGCCGAAGACTTCCGGCGAGCATTTCAATCCGCACGTCAGCACCGGCGTCGCTCCCCGGGAATACCTCGACAAAATGCTCGCCGAACCGTTCGAGCCGTTCACCTTCTCGCCCGCGGGCGCGGCCGTTTACCAACTCGGCCAGTTCGGCACGGCTGCGAAGAAACTCAAAGAATGGGATTTGAAGCCTTTGAGCTGGTAGCCAATCAGTCAAGTGATTACGATGGCATCAGCTCAACCAGT
>CAVOIV010000061.1:0-70804 GCA_963695995.1 uncultured Methylomirabilota bacterium | reverse complement strand
GCCTCCCGCCGCCGCGTCGGCTCGCTCGGCCGGAAAGAGCCCGGTCATCCACGCCCCCGATCTCGGCAACGGATGTGTCCTTCACCGGCACCGCGGGCGTGAGCCGCCCGCCGAACATCACGGCGATCCGGTCGCAGATCTCGAACAGCTCCTCCAGCTCCTCCGAGACGACGAGGATGGCGGTCCCGGCGTTCCGCATCTCCACCAGCCGGTGGCGGATAAAGGCCGCAGCCCCCACGTCCAACCCCCACGTGGGCTGCGAGACCAGGAGCACCTTGGGCTGCTGCAGGATCTCCCGGCCGACGAGATACCGCTGGAGGTTGCCGCCCGAGAGGCTCCGAGCCGAGGCGTCCGGCCCGCTGGCCTTCACGTCGAACTCCTGGATGCACCGGGCTGCGAACGCGCGGGTCTGGGAGACGCGCACGAAGCCGGACCGGACCATGTCCAGGTGGGCCGCCGTGAGCAGGGCGTTCTCGGCCAGTGTGACCGGCGGGACGGCCCCGCGGCCCAGCCGCTCCTCCGGCACGAATGCCAGCCCGCGGGCGCGCCGCGCGCGCGGCCCCAGATGTCCGGCCGGTACCCCGCAAAGCCGTACCACCTCGGGCGGCTCCACCAGCCGCTCGCCGGAGAGGACGGTCATGAGCTCCTTCTGGCCGTTGCCAGAGACGCCCGCGATCCCCACGATCTCCCCGCTGTGCACGTGGAGCGTGACATCCGTCAGCCTCGTGCCGAACGGGTCGTCCGCCGGCAGACTCAAGCCGGACGACGACGAGTCGCTCCTCCGCGGTCCGCCGACGGCTCGGGGTGGGCCGCGGCCGGCAGGTCCTTCCCGATCATCATCCGGGTCAGGCTCTGCCGCCGACTCGCGGCGGGGGTCCACCGTGCCCGTCACGCGGCCCGCGCGGAGCACCGTCGCGGCGTGGCACAGGCTCTGGATCTCGTCCAGCTTGTGGCTGATGTAGAGGATGCTGCAGCCCTCGCCCGCAAGCTGCCCGAGCGTCCCGAAGAGCCGGTCCACCGCCAGCGGCGGGAGAACCGACGTGGGCTCGTCCAGGATGAGGAGCTTCGGCTCCTGCAGGAGACAGCGGACGATCTCCACCCGCTGGCGCTCCCCGACCGAGAGGGTGTGGACCGGCCGCCGCGGGTCCACCGGCAGCCCGTAGCGCTGAGACAGCTCGGCGATGCGCGCCGACAGCCCCCTGAGGGCTCCGGGAACCGCCAGCGAAATGTTCTCGGCGACGGTCAGCGTCTCGAAGAGCGAGAAATGCTGGAACACCATCCCGATGCCGACCCGGCGCGCGACGCTGGGGCTGTCGACCGTCACGGGACGGCCGTCCCAGCGGATCTCGCCGGCGTCGGCGCGGACCACGCCGTAGATGATCTTCACCAGCGTGCTCTTGCCCGCCCCGTTCTCGCCCAGGAGGGCGTGGATCTCCCCGGGGGCGACATCCAGATCGATGCTGTCGTTGGCCACCACCGACGGGTAGACCTTGGTGATGCCCCGGAGCGCCAGGCGCGGGATCGCGGGGGCCTGCATGGAAGGCTCGGTCATGCTGCTCTCAGTTTCGGGACGCGACGCGTAGTTTATTTGGCCGCGGCGGCGTGAGCCCCGCCGGGCGTGCGGGCCACCGTCAGTTCGCGAGTGACTTGAGGATGCCTCAGGGGGGTTGGGAGTGTCAAGGATAGACAGAGGGGTAGTTCACTTTAGTTGAAAGACTGAACCAGGCGGACCGGACGGCGATCTCAGTGGTGTTCTGGCCCATGGGCCCGCGGTCCCGCAAGACACCCGAAGCGGTCAGCGGTCAGCAGTCAGCCATGCCGCCCCGCGGGACACTCCCTGCCCCTGTCCCTGTCCCTTTCCCAGTCCCTGTCGCTGTCCCACCCCCGCCGCCCCCCCCCGGCGCCGCCTTTCGGGTAGGCCTACCCCGTTTGGAGTACCCGGCAATCCCCCCGGCGCGAGGGGCATTTGCTGGGGAGCCGCCCGCCCGCCGCGTAACTCCCCGCCAGCACGGCCTGGGGCAGGTCCCGGGGCCTGGGAAACCGCCCGGTAGCGCCTGGCACAGATCGTGCTCTTGTTCTGGCTGTTCGCATTAACCGGAACCCCGCAGAGAATCCTGTGGGGTGCAAGCCTGGCAGCGTAGGGCTGCCGGCCCCTCGACGGACCGTCGGGGGTAGAAACAACGGATCACAGGAGGGAGTCCCATGAAGAAGTTCGCCGCTCGTGTTCGCCGCAGTGCTGTTGTTCGCCGTGATCGCCCCGGTGTTCGCCCAGGCAGCAGGCCCCGGCAGGTCCCCGGCCCCCAAGGGCACCGAGGGCCCGGATGTGCGCAAGCAGAGCCCAAGGGCACCGAGGGCCCGGATGTGCGCAAGGCCAAGAAGAAGACCGCCTCGTCCGCCCCGAAGCCCAAGGGCACCGAGGGTCCGGATGTGAAGAAGCAAGAGCCGAAGGGCACCGAGGGTCCGGATGTGCGCAAGGCCAAGAAGAAGACCGCCTCGTCCGCCCGAAGCCGAAGGGCACCGAGGGCCCGGATGTGCGGAAGCAAGAGCCCAAGGGCACCGAGGGCCCGGATGTGAAGAAGAAGTAGTCGGAGTCGTGTAAGGCTACACACCGCAACGCGCCGGTCGGTTCGCCGACCGGCGCGTTCTTTTTGGGGCCCGCCTTCCTCCGACCGCCCCCGCCCGCGAACGTACAACAGCAGTCTCAGAACGTCTCCAGGTTAATGAGGGCTCGGCGGCGCTGCACGGACGCAGGGTCGATGTGCCCGGGGAGGAGGCTGGCGACGTTGTCCGCGGCGGCGGCGATCCCAAGACGGATCGCCTCCAGGGGCGGAAGGCCGCGGGCCGTTCCATACGCGATGCCGGCCGCCAGGCAGTCGCCGGAGCCGATGGGGTTCACCGTCTCCACGGCGGGCGGTCGAATCCAATGAAACCGGCCATCACCCAAGACCCAAACGGCGTCCCCTCCCTGGCTCGCCACGACCCACGCCGCGCCCTGCCGGGCGACCTCGTGCATGGCTGCTCGGAGCGCCGCCGCGCCATAAATCGGATACCCCACGGTCCGGGCCAGCTCCTCCCGATTCGGCTTCACGAGAAAGGGCTTCAGGGGGAGGACGGCCAGAAGTTCCGGGCCGCGGACGTCAAGGACCACCGGCGCGGCGATGCCCTCGATGAGGGTCCGGAAGAAGTCCGGCGGTGTCCCGGTGGGCAGCGACCCGGTGAGCACCACGGCCTGCGCGCGCGCCGCCTCCATTCGGAAACGCGCCCGGAAGGCGGCCAGTTCTTCGGTCGTGAGCGCCTCGGCCTCCTCCACCAGCTCCGTGACGGAACCCTCGGTGCGCCCGATGACCGTGGTGCAGACCCTGGTCGCCGTTTGCGTCCGGACGATGGCGGCGTCCAGACCCTCCGCCGCCAAAGCGGTGCGGGTGGCGTCGCCGGTCGAGCCACGAGGACCGTCAAGGCGAGACCAGGGAGTGCCCCGCCGTCGTGCGCCGCCAGCCGCCGCACCGCCCGCGCGGCGTTGATCACCTTGCCCGAGGCGCACCAGTGGGCCTCCCGGGCACGGTTGACCTGGCCCACGCGGAGCGTGTCCAACACCAGCGTATGCTGCCAGGCCGGGCTCAGTCCTGCAGAGAGGATCATTGATGGGCGTTCGCCACGTTCCGGTCAATCCGCGTACGCGGTGAGCACCACCTCGGCGCCCTGATTCCGCAAGGCGATCAGCCCCTGGTATTGCGGCGACTCGTGCCAGCGCCTAAGCGAGTCGAGATCGGGAAACTCCACGACCACCACGCGCTGACCGTGGGCCGCGCCGCACAGCGCGATCGCGTTTTCGTCACGGAAGATCACCCGTCCATTGAACGGGCCGAACGTCGCGCCGACCCGCGCGACGTACGCCTGCCACGCCTCGGAATCGCGGACCGTGATCGTGCCGATGAGGTAGGCCGCCATTTTTGTAATTTCGTTACGGCTCCTGATGCCGTTCCCGGAATTTCTCCGGTCAAGTGATTCTTTGACAGCGGCTTAGAATTTGGCCTTGATCTTGTCGAGTTGCTCCTTCGTGATCCCGGGCACGTTGCCGCGCGTGGTCCAACGGTTGAGATTCCACGCGCCTTCGCCAAGCCAGGCCTTGATCGTCTGGAGGTTCTTGACCCGGTCCGCATCGGTGCCACCGAGGAAGCCGTACATGTTGCCGGGCTTGCCGTCGGGAGCAGTCTTGCCGTCATCCAGCCGTCGCATCATGGAGCCGGTGGCCGGCCACACGACGTGTCGCATGAAGAGGGCGTACGTGTCCATGCGCGGGCCGATGTTCTGCTTCGTCCACTTGTCCCGGTCGAGATTCCACTCCTCGTAAACGGGGGCGTTGGCGCCATGGCAGGCGTTGCAGTTCGCCTGCACGATGGGCTGGATGTCCTTGCGCCATGTCAATTCTTGCGCCTCCGCCGCCCCGGCGACAACGACCAGCACTGAGAGCGCGAGCACCAATTTTCGCATCTGATCCTCCCCTGTGTTAAGTGATGGCCAATGGGAACTTGCGTTTGGCGGTCGCGCGACGGCCAGGCCACCGACCTCGCCGCACCCCCCGCGGGACCCAGACCGATCGGTTCCGGCTAAGCCGTTGTCAAAGAATAACTGGACCGGAGAAATTCCGGAACGGCATAAGGAGCCGTAACGAAATCACAACAAATGGCCACGTTATTTCGTAACGGCTCCTACCCCAACCAGTCGGGGTGAAGTATCGGGGCATCGGACACGGCTGTCAACGGGGAAGACGGGGGCAGCCTTTTCTTTCCCCTTGACACCGCCATCCGGGACGCCGGATACTCTGCCGCAGCGGGATCTGCTGGCGTCCGTGGGCCGACTGGGCCGGAGTCAAGGTGCTCGCAGGACAGCCCCAGATGCCATCGCCCTGCCAACCGCGAAGAGGGAACTTAATCACCTCTTTGACATTGGCTCGAACAAGGAGGAGAAGTATGAAACCGCTCAGAGTCTTCGGTCTCGCGCTCCTGGGATGTTTGCTCGTGGCGGCAGGCCTTGCCTCCCCTGCGGTTGCGGGCGAGCGGGTCATCACCGTCGCCCAGTACGCCGACGCGGTGAGCCTGGACCCGCAACACACCAACGATAATGCCTCGTACAGCGTCGAGAAACCCATGCTCGAGGGTCTCATCGGCTTCAACGAGAAGATGGAGCAGATCCCCCAGCTCGCCGAAAAATGGGATGCCTCTGCCGACGCCCGCGTGTACACCTTCTACCTTCGCAAGGGCGTCAAGTTCCACGACGGCACCCCCTTCAATGCCGCGGCGGTCAAAGCCAACTTCGACCGGGTCCGAAACCCGGACAACAAACTCAGGCGCTACACCCTCTACAAGATCATCAGCCAGATCGACGTGATCGACGACTCCACCGTCCGCTTCACCCTCTCCGAGCCATTCGGGGCCATGATCGCCACCTTCGCCCACCCGGCCGGCGGCATCAACAGTCCCACCGCCGTGCAGAAGTACGGCGCGGACTACGGCAAGAACCCCGTCGGCACGGGCCCGTACAAGTTCCAGGAGTGGGTGCCCAACGATCACATCACGCTGGTCAAGAACCCCGACTACTGGGACAAGAACAACGCGGCCAAGGTGGACAAGATCATCGTCAAGCCGGTGCCCGAGGACGGGACGCGCATCGCCATGCTGCAGAAGGGCGATGCCCAGTTCATCAACGCCGTGCCGTACTCCATGGCCGAGGTCGTCCAGAAGGACAAGAATCTCAGCCTGGCGGAGTCCGAGTCGGTCTACACCTTCTGGGTGGCCATGAACACCCAGAAGAAGCCGTTCAGCGATGTCAGGGTCCGCCAGGCGATGAACTACGCCATCAACAAGGAGGCCATCATCAAGGCGGTGTTGCGGGGCCACGGCAAGCCGGCCAATTCTCCCCTGGCGCCACAGGTCTGGGGGTACACGCCCGTGAAGACCTACCCCTACGATCCGGCCAAGGCCAAAGCGCTCCTGGCCGAGGCGGGGTATCCCAACGGCTTCAAGACGCTCCTGCGCGGCGTCGCGCAGACCGATCCCAAGGAAATCATGGTGGCCATCCAGGGCCAACTCAAGCAGGTGGGCGTAGATGTCGAGGTCGCCTCGCTGCCCGCGGCCGCCCTCTCGGCGGATCGGTTCAAGCCCCTGGAGGAGAACAGGGGACGAGATGGATTATGCCGGCTGGTCCCCCTCCACCGGCGATGCCGACTGGGGTATCCGCCCCTTGCTGACCAAGGACAACTGGCCGCCCACCAACTTCACCATCGGCTTCTACACCAACCCCAAGGTGGAAGAGCAGGTGAAGGCCGCCCTCCAGACCTCTGACCCGGCCAAGCGCAAGGCCGCCTACGCCGAGGCCCAGCGGGTCATCGTGGACGACTGCCCCTGGGTCTTCCTCTGGGTAAACTACCTCCTGGGCGGCAGCCGCGCCAACGTGGGCGGCATCTCCATCCAGCCGGATGGGATCGGGTTCTACCGGTCGGTGTACTTCAAGTAACCTGGTTTTTGCGCTGCGCGCGCAAAAAACCAAAGCGGACGGGTAGGCAGGCAAGCACGCAATGGGCTCGACGAATCCCTGCGTGCTTGCCTCGCCTGCCTGCCTCGTGAGTTTTGGTTTTCGCGCGCCCGGCGCGAAAACCAGGTGCCTGCGATGTTTGGTTACATTCTTCGTCGGCTCCTCTACATGACCCCGATCCTCTTCGGGGTCTCCATCGTGATCTTCCTCCTTCTCCATCTGGTCCCCGGCGATCCGGCGCGGCTGGTTGCCGGACCCGATGCGACGAAGGAGGATGTCGAGATCATCCGCTCCAGCCTGGGCCTGGACCGCCCCCTGCCGGTGCAGTACGTCTCCTGGCTGGGCAACGTGTTCCATGGTGACCTGGGACGCTCGGCGCGAACGCACCGACCGGTGACGCACGAGCTTCGACTCACGATTCCGGCAACGGTGGAGTTGACGCTGTGCGCCATCGTCATCGCCGTCCTCCTCGGCGTGGCGGCGGGCACGATCGCGGCGGTGCGGCGAAACTCCGCGTTCGACTATACCAGTATGATCGTGGCCCTGCTGGGAGTCTGCACGCCGTCTTTCTGGCTGGGCCTCATGCTGATGCTCCTGTTCGCCGTGAAACTCGACCTCCTCCCCACCACCGGCCGTGGCGGCTTGGAGAATCTGGTGCTGCCCGCCGTGACCCTCGGCGCCGGCGCGGCGGCGATCATCGCCCGGGTGACCCGCTCCTCCATGCTGGAAGTCCTCGGCACGGACTACATCCGCACGGCGCACGCGAAGGGCCTCTCCACCCGGGCGGTGGTGCTCCGCCATGCGGTGAAGAATGCGTTGATCCCGGTGATCACCGTCATCGGTCTGGAGTTCGGCTACCTGCTGGCCGGGGCGGTGGTCACCGAGACCGTGTTTGCCTATCCCGGCGTGGGGCGGCTCCTGGTCGAGGCGATTGACTTTCGCGATTATCCGGTCATCCAGGGCGCGCTGCTCTTGCTGGCCGTGCAGTTCGCCCTGGTGAATCTGGTCGTGGACGTGCTCTATGCCTTCTTCGACCCCCGCATCTCCTATGACTAGAGACCTGGAATCGGGCAATCCGGCACGAGGAAACCAGACGACCGCAGAGACCCTGCGGGGTGCGCCCGGGCCCGTCCGCGAGTCGCGCAGCCTGTGGAGCGATGCCCGCTCGCGCCTCCTGCGCAACCCCGTGGCCATGGCCGGCGGCGCCGTCGTGATCGCCCTCATCGTCGTGGCGATTGCGGCCCCCTACATCGCCCCCTACGATCCCATGGACCAGGATCTGGCCAACTCGATGGCCGGCCCCTCGATGACGCACCTGGCCGGGACCGACGTCCACGGCCGGGACATCTTCAGCCGCATCATTCACGGGACGCGGATTTCCCTGCGGATCGGTTTTCTGGGGATGCTGCTGGGGTGCGTGGTCGGCGTGGTCCTGGGGCTGGTGTCCGGCTACTACGGCGGCTGGCTGGATACCGTCATCATGCGCCTCTTGGACGTCCAACTGGCCTTCCCCGGCCTGCTCGTGGCCATCTGCATCATCGCCATCATTGGGCCCGGGCTGGAGAACGTCATCCTGGCCGTGGGCATCTTCTCGGTGCCCCTGTTCGCCCGGGTGACGCGCGGGCAGGTGCTCTCCCTGAAGGAGCAGGAATTCATCCTGGCAGCCCGGATGATGGGCGCCCAGGACGGCCGCATCATGCTGACGCACCTCTTGCCCAATGCCGCGGCGCCCATCCTGGTCCTCTGCACCCTGCGCATCGCCACGGCCATCCTCACCGCGGCCAGCCTCAGCTTCCTGGGACTCGGCGCGCAGCCGCCCATCCCCGAGTGGGGCGCCATGCTGAGCGACGGCCGCGCCTACCTGAGCATCGCCCCCCACGTGGCCACCACCCCCGGCCTGGCCATCCTGATCACCGTCCTCGCCTTCAACCTGCTGGGCGACGGCCTGCGCGATGCCCTGGATCCACGACTGAAAGCGTAACCCGCATTATTCGCGAACACGACCCGCGAATCCTTGGTCATTGGCACTCGGTCACTGGTTATTCGGTCCCCGCCCGCAGCACCCGGCCGGCGACCGCCCCGGTGTCCTGCCCATCCTGCCACACCATCTGTCCGCCCACCATCACCCATGCGACGCCTTCGGAATACCGGTGAGGATCATCGAACGTGGCGGCATCGCGGATGCGCGTCGGGTCGAACAGGACCAGGTCCGCCACCTGGCCGGGCCGGATGAGGCCCCGATCCCAGAGGCCGAACCGCGCCGCCGGGAAGGCGGTCATCTTGCGCACGGCCTCCTCCAGCGACAGCACTTTTTTGTCCCGGACGTACTCCCCCAGGACCCGGGTGAACGTCCCGTAGCTCCGGGGGTGCGGCTTCGACCCCAGCGCCGGCGACATGGCGTAGCCGTCGCTGCCGATCATCACGGCGGGGTGGCGCAGCACGTACTGCACGTCGTCCTCGGACATGATGAACCGGATGATGGGAAACGGCGCCCCGTCCGCCACGATGAGACCCACCGCCGCTTCCAGCGGCGCCGACCCGAACGCCTCCCCGAGCGCCTCGAGGGTCAGCCCCTCGTACGGCGTGTGCTCCGGTTTCCGGACCGCCGCCACCCGGACGTTCTCCCATTTCACCGACCGATCGGCGTTCGCTTCGTCCAGGATCTGCGCTCGGACGCTCGGCGTCCGCAACCGCTCCATCAGGGCGCCGACGCCCCCCTCCAGGGTCCAGGCGGGCAGGAACCGGGTTATAGTGGTGCTGACGGCCGTGTAGGGGTACACGTCCAGGGTCACGTCCTGTCCGGCCGCCCGGGCCTCGTCCACCCGGGCCAGGCTGTCCCGCACCCGCCCCCAGTAGGCCTCGCCCATGGCCTTGTGGTGGGAGATCTGCACCGGGACGCCGGCCTCTCGGCCCACCCGGAGGGACTCCTCCACCGAGTCCAGGAGCCCCGCTTCCTGGTCGCGCATGTGCGTCGCGTAGAGACCGCCGTAGCGGGCCACCACGCGACACAGCTCTACCAGCTCCTCGGTCTCGGCAAAGAGACCGGGGGCGTAGGCGAGGCCCGAAGAGATCCCGGCCGCGCCCGCCTCCATCCCCTCGGCCACCAGCGCCTTCATCCGTGCCAGCTCGTCCGCGCTGGGCGGCCGCCGATCGAAGCCCATCGCCGCGATCCGCACCGCGCCGTGGGCCACCAGGGGGATGAAGTTCAGGCTCAGCGGCTTCGCCTCCAGGTGTCGGAAGAAATCCGCCGCCGTGCGCCACTCCCAGGAGAGGCTGGCCGCGATGAAGGACGAGGAGTCGCGGAGCAGGTCCAGCCGCGTCGGCTCCACGGGAAACGGCGCAAAGCCACAGTTCCCGCCGACCTCCGTCGTGACCCCCTGCGAGATCCGGCTTTCGCTGCGCGGAAAGGTGGGCAGCGAAAAATCGGAATGCGTGTGCGCGTCGATGAACCCCGGCGCCAGACACCGATCGCTCGGCGTCCAGCTCGAGCGACGCGCGGGCGTCTCCCAGGTGGCCGACGGCGACGATACGCCCGTCCCGGATCCCGACCTCCCCGTGGAACCAGGGGTTGCCAGAGCCATCGACTATTCTGGCGTTGCGAATGCGCCAATCAAGCATCGTATTCCCCCTAATGGTTGGATGACCACAGAGAGCAACGATAGACCGCAATGCGTAGGAAGGAATCCGCTTGCCGAGCCCGTACAACGCCCGATGTTACTACGCCGCCAGCCCCTTCAACACGTTGGGATACTTCGCCGCCACCTTCAACAGTGTGGCCGCGGCCCCCGAGGGGATCTTTCGCCCTTGTTCCCACTCCTCTGCAGCGTACGGACCGAGACGCCCAGGAGGCTGGCGAATGCCGTCTGTGACAGGCCGGTGGCCGCCCGCGCCCTTGCCACCATGGCTCGCTCTCCGCGGGAATGATGTGGTCCTTCTCGACTGTGCCGTCGGGGCGAGAGATGACGCGCCGAATGGATCCGTCCCGGCCGCGGGAGACTCCGTCTTCCGCGCCCATCCGCCCCGTCCTACCTTGCGTAGATCCTTAGTCAGTTCTGTGTTGAGGTCCCGTGTCCTCTCCCAAGCCGCCGACGCCTTCTCCGAAGCTTACCCATGCTGAAACCCTCCCTGAGCCGCTTTAGGAGCCGTGGATCGATACCCTCGCGAACATTCTTGGCGTACACTGTCACAAGCACAATCTGGCCGGAGGCAAGACGCAAGAAGTAGATCACCCGTATGCCACCGCGCCTGCCTCGACCTGTCGCGCCCCACCGCAGTTTCCGGCAGCCTCCGGAGCCTGGGATGACATCCCCCGCACTCGGGATGCTCGCCCAAGTACTGCTGAAGGGCCATGAACTCGTCGTCGTCCAGATACCTATCTCGAACTGCGGCGAAGGATGGCAACTCGATGAAGGCAAGCATGACTGTTTATACGCCAAAGACGTATATATGTCAAGGCAACCTTGAGACGGCAGGCGCAGTTGATTGACCGCAGAAGGGGATAGTCACCGGGCTGGATTTCAGATGTTAGGCAGGACGATTACTCGTCTGCAAATCACTAGGTTTCTGAACATCTTGGCGCCGTCCGATTGCGTCTGTAGTCGGTGTCTGATATAAACAAACCTCGTCTACTTCCCAAATACGCTCTGGCACCGGAGGTTGGTGGGCCGATGACCTTGAAGGAGCCCTGAGCAGATAAACGCCGATTCTCTTCGGAGGGATCGGCGTTTTTTCTCTGGAAAGAGAGCCTAGCCCCCGGGTCGTTGAACACATTCGACACGCCGGCCATGTGCGTATTTGCTGGCGATAACGGGCGTTGGGTCATGTCGTTACAAGGATAGAGGAATGGAACAAGGGCAACTCAACTGGATCGCCAACTTCATCTGGGGGATCGCGGACGACGTGCTCCGCGATCTGTACGTCCGCGGCAAGTACCGCGACGTCATCCTGCCGATGACCGTCCTGCGCCGCCTCGACGCCGTGCTGGAGCCGACCAAGCAGGCCGTCCTGGACATGAAGGCCGCGCTCGACAAGGCCAGGATCGTCCACCAGGACCAGGCGCTGCGGCAGGCCGCCGGGCAGGCCTTCTACAACACCTCGCAGTTCACGCTCCGCGACCTCAGGGCCCGCGCCAGCCAGCAGCAGCTCAAGGCCGACTTCGAGGCCTACCTCGACGGCTTCTCGCCCAACGTCCAGGACATCCTCGAGAACTTCGAGTTCCGCAACCAGATCCCGCGGCTCTCCAAGGCCGACGCCCTCGGCACGCTGATCGAGAAGCTCCTCTCGCCGGACATCAACCTGAGCCCCAACCCCGTCCTGAACGGCGACGGGTCGGTCAAGCACCCGGGCCTCGACAACCATGGCATGGGCACGATCTTCGAGGAGCTGGTCCGGCGCTTCAACGAGGAGAACAACGAGGAGGCCGGCGAGCACTGGACGCCGCGCGACGCCGTGAAGCTCATGGCGAAGCTGATCTTCCTGCCGATCGCCGACGAGATCGAGTCGGGCACCTACCTGCTCTACGACGGCGCCTGCGGCACGGGGGGCATGCTGACCGTCGCCGAAGAGACGCTGAAGCAGCTCGCCGACCAGCACGGCAAGGAGGTCGCCACCCACCTCTACGGCCAGGAGATCAACGCCGAGACCTACGCCATCTGCAAGGCGGACCTCCTCCTCAAGGGCGAGGGAGACGCCGCGGACAACATCATGGGCGGGCCGGCGCACTCGACGCTCTCGAACGACGCCTTTCCGTCCCGCGAGTTCGACTTCATGCTCAGCAACCCGCCGTACGGCAAGAGCTGGAAGAGCGACCTGGAGCGGATGGGCGGCAAGGACGGCATCAAGGACCCCCGCTTCATCATCGAGCACGCGGACGATCCCGAGTACTCGCTGATCACCCGGTCCAGCGACGGCCAGATGCTCTTCCTGGCCAACATGCTCTCGCAAGATGAAGCAGCGGCACCCCGCTCGGCAGCCGCATCGCCGAGGTGCACAACGGCTCGTCGCTCTTCACCGGCGACGCCGGCCAGGGCGAGAGCAACATCCGCCGCTGGATCATCGAGAACGACTGGCTGGAGGCCATCGTCGCCCTGCCGCTCAACATGTTCTACAACACGGGCATCGCGACCTACATCTGGGTGCTCACCAACCGCAAGCCCGAGCACCGGCGCGGCAAGGTCCAGCTCATCGACGCCACCCAGTGGTTCAAGCCGCTCCGCAAGAACCTGGGCAAGAAGAACTGCGAGCTGTCGGACGGAGGACATCCAGCGGATCTGCGACACGTTCCTGAAGTTCGAGGAGATCGGAGCAGTCGAAGATCTTCCCCAACGCCGCCTTCGGCTACTGGAAGGTGACGGTCGAGCGGCCGCTGCGGCTCAAGGGGATCGACGCGACCCGCGCCTACACCCCGAAGGAGATCAAGGCGCTGAAGGAGACGGCCGAGCGGGACGAGAGCGCGCCGCCGGTCATCCGAAAGATCCACAAGAAGGGCACCGCCCCCGACCCGCTGCGTGGGCTATTCGCGACCACCATCAACGGCAAGCCCGCCGTGGTCGAATACGAGCCCGACAGCGACCTGCGCGACACCGAGCAGGTGCCGCTCCTGGAAGAGGGCGGGATCGAGGCCTTCATCCGCCGCGAGGTGCTGCCCCACGCTCCCGACGCCTGGTACGACCCGGAGAGCGTCAAGACCGGCTACGAGATCAGCTTCACCCGCTACTTCTACAAGCCGCAGCCGCTGCGGACGCTGGAGGAGATCCGGGCCGACATCCTGGCGCTGGAGAAGGAGACCGAGGGGCTGCTCGGTGAACTGATTGATGGAGGGGTGCGAAGAGATGAAGTCGGCCATCCCCGTTCCGCCGGTCAGGCTCCATTTGCCGAGGTGCTGCACCTCATCCAGTCGGCCCGAAAGCAAGCCTACCAGGGCGTCAACACCGAGCTTGATCGACCTGTACTGGCAGGTCGGCGAATACATCAGCCGCAAGCTGGAGACGACGGAATGGGGAGAGGGGGTCGTTGATCAACTCGCCCGGTACCTCGCCCGGACGCAGCCGGGCCTGCAGGGTTTCACCCGCGCCAACCTCTTTCGGATGCGGCAGTTCTACGAGACGTACCGCGGCGATAAGAAAGTCGCACCACTGGTGCGACAATTGCCGTGGACCCACCACCTGCTCATCCTGGGCCAGTGCCAAACGAGCCGAGGAGCGCGAGTTCTACCTTGCGCCTGCGCCATCCGCGAGCGATGGAGCAAGCGCGAGCTGGAACGGCAGCTCCGCGGCCGCACTCTTCGAGCGCGCCGTCCTCAACCCGCCAAAAGCTGTCAGCAGCGCTGACACAATTGCACCCGGATGCTGGCAGACGTCTTCAAGGACACCTATCTGCGTCGAGTTCCTCGACCTGCCCGAGGATCACTCCGAAGCCGACCTGCACGCGCGCCTGGCTGCGAACCTGCTGGCGGATTCCTCATCGAGCTGGGGCGGGATTTCTGCTTCGTCGGCGATCGGAGTATCCCGCTGCAGGTCGGCGGCAGAGACTTCGCGCCTCGATCTGCTGTTCTTTCACCGTGGAGCTGCAACTGCCTGGTGGCCATCGAGCTGAAGGTCGAGCAGGTTCGAGCCCGAGCATCTCGGCAAGCTCGAGTTCTACCTCGAAGCCCTCGACCGCGATGTGCGCAAGCCGCACGAGCGACCCGTCTATCGGCGTGCTGCTCTGTGCGCACCAAGGACAGCGAGGTCGTCGAATACGCCCTGAGCCGCTCTCTCTCGCCCGCGCTCGATCGCCGAGTACCAGACCCAGTTGCCCGACAAGAAGCTGCTCCAGGCCAAGCTCCACGAGTTCTACGCGCTGCGTGCACCGCCACGAGCCGGAGACCGATCGAAGACCCCCGTGAGACGGAAGAAGAGAAGCGTGCAATGATCGCAGGCCTCAAGCCGTATCCCGCCTACAAGGACTCCGGCGTGCCGTGGCTGGGGGAGGTGCCGGCGACGTTGGGAGATCGCGCGGAATGGCAGTCTGTTCTCAGCAGCGAAACGAAACCGGCTTCGGAGATCTCCCGATCCTGGAGGTCTCGCTCAAGACCGGCGTGCGGGTACGGGACTTCGATGGCAACGGCCGCAAGCAGGTGATGGCGGATCGCGGGAAGGTACAAGCGCGCTCGCCGGGGGGATCTTGCCTACAACATGATGCGAATGTGGCAGGGGGCGGTCGGGTTGGCCCCCGTCGATGGGCTCGTGAGCCCCGCCTACGTCGTCGCTCGTCCGTTCCCGGAGTCGAACCGCGTTTCTTCGAGTACCTGTTTCGAACAGACACCTACATGGGTGAGGTCGACAAGTTTTCGTCACGGGCATCGTGAAGGACAGGAACCGGCTCTACTGGGACGATTTCAAGCAGATGCCTTCGCCGGTTCCACCGCCGGAGGAACAAGCCGCCATCGTCCGCTTCCTCGACCACGTGGACCGGCGGATCCGGCGCTACATCCGCGCCAAGCAGAAGCTGATCGCGCTGCTGAACGAGCAGAAGCAGGCCATCATCCACCGCGCCGTCACCCGCGGCCTCGACCCCAACGTCCGCCTCAAGCCCTCCGGCGTGGAGTGGCTGGGGGAGGTGCCGGAGCATTGGGAGGTGCGGCGACTTAAGGCGTAGCCCGTGATTCGAGACGGCTTGCAGGCAACCGCCAGACTCGCGAGCTGGCAGTAGAGCGTTCCTGGACTACGGACGCGAATGTCGACCTGACAGTATCGTCGAGCGAGTCACCTAGTGCGAGCTGACGATCGCAGACGTGCTACGACACGGATGCGATGATCGCTGGACCGCAGGCGATGATCATTGTCTGTCGCAGAGCGGAGCGTATCTGGCTGGTCGCCATTGTCCTGAAGACGTGGCCCGATGCATCGTTGCTAGGCATATGACATGCTGTAGTCCGACGCCGAAGCGCAGCGACCCGAGTTCTTGCGTCGGCTACTGATCAGAGTCAGCTCGTGTACGATCAGCGTTGACCGTCACGATGGCGTGCACTGCAGCCGACATCTACACGCTGGACGACTTGCGCACTTCGCTGTTCGCTCTGCCGCCCACGTGACGAGCAGGAGCGATCGTCGAGTTCGTGGACGAGGAGACCGCGCGACTCGATCGCGCCATTATCGACGCTCGCACGCGAGATCGCCCTCCTCCGCGAATACCGCACCCGCCTGATCGCCGACGTGGTCACCGGCAAGCTCGACGTGCGCGAGGCGGCGGCGCGGACTGCCGGACGAGGAGAAATCCGAGGAGTTGGAAGGGGCGGAGGGGTTGGCTGAGGAAGAGGAAGGCGAAAGCCCAGCTGAGGAGGCACCGGCCGATGAGTGAACGCCGAACTCCTCGCCCTCGTCGATCGTCTCCGCCAGCAGCCCACCGAGACTGAGTGGTTCGAGTTCAAGGCGAAACAGGTACGAGCCCCAGGAGCTTGGCGAGTACCTCTCCGCCCTGGCGAACTCCGCCTGCCTTTCGGGCAAGCCGCAGCGGCTATCTGGTGTTCGGCATCGACAACGTGTCGCACGATGTCGTCGGTACAGAGTTCGACCCCTACGCCACCAAGGCCAAGGGCAACCAGGATCTGTTGATCTGGTTCGGCGAAGGGTTGCAGCCCAACGTCGGCTTTGAGGTCCACGTCGTCGAGCATCCGGATGGCCGAGTGGTGCTGTTCGAGGTCGGACCGGCCTACGGCCGGCCGGTGAGGTTCTACGGCACCGCTTTCATCCGGGTCGGATCGAGCAAGACCGACCTGGCCAAGCACCCCGAGAAGGAGCGGGCCCTCTGGGCTCGACGAAGCGACTGGTCGGCGCGAGGTGTGCGAGCGGCGCGACGCTGGCGGACCTCGACTCCGGGGCCGTTGCGAAGGCGCGCGAGCAGTTCGTCGATCAAGCACCCTCGGCCAGGCCCAAGAGGTGCCCGGCTGGAACGACACGACCTTCCTCAACAAGGCCCGATTGACCATCAAGGGCGTCGTAACCAATGCGGCGATCCTCCTGCTCGGGCGCGCCGAGTCGGCAACCCTGCTCTCGCCGGCTGTGGCGAAGATCTCCTGGATCCTGAAGGACGCGGAGAACCGCGAGCTGGACTACGAGCACTTCGGCCCGCCGTTCCTGCTCCAGGCGACCGCGTGCTCAAGCGCATCCGCAACCTGACCGTGCGCGCCCTGCCGAGCGGCACGCTGTTTCCGCAGGAGATCACGCAGTACGACCCCTGGGTGATCCGCGAGGCCCTGCACAACTGCATCGCGCACCAGGACTACGGTCTGCACGGGCGCATCGTCGTGGTCGAGTTCCCCGCATCGATCCTGCTATCCAACGTCGGCAGATTTCCTGCCGGCGATGTCGAGACGGTGATCCGGCAGGACGCGCCGCTGGAGATCTACCGCAACCCGTTCCTCGCCGACGCGATGGTCGAGCTGAACATGATCGACACCCAGGGCGGCGGGCATCAAGCGCATGTTCGAGACCCAGCTCCGGCGCTTCTTCCCCCTGCCGGACTACGATCTGACCGAGCCGGAGCGCGTGGCGGTGACGATACGGCGGCACCGATCCTCGACGAGCAGTACTCGCCGGCTGTTGATGGAGCGAGACCGACCTCGACCTGTGGCAGGTGATGCTGCTCGACCAGGTGCAGAAGCGCGTACCGCATCGGTCAGGGCGAGCACCGGCGCCTGAAAGCCGCCGGGTTGGTCGAGGGCGCGCTACCCGAACCTGATGATCGTCGCGGCCGGGTTGCTCGGCTGACCGGCCAGAAGGCGCAACACATCCGCGAACGCGGCTTCGACAACCGGTACTACCTCGATCTCGCGCTGGCGCTGATCCGGGAGCACGGGCCAGTTGGTAGGGCAGAGATTGACCGCTTACTTCTTGGCAAGCTTCCAGAGGCACTAACCGACACGCAGAGGAAGAGCAAAGTCCACAACCTCCTGTCCTTGCTCAAGCGAAGAGGAGCCATCCAGAATACCGGGACGAGAAGACAGCCAAGGTGGGAGGCAACCTCAGGTACAAGGCGTGGACAAACAAAACAGATTCCGCGTAGGAGGACTGGTTAACAATAGTGAAGCGAGAAAGGGTTGAAGAATCAAGAAGTTCCCCTTTGTTACACATGCGGCCGATGCCGCCAGATTAACAAATGCGTATCAAAGGCAACGGGCAGTGACAACTGATATGACATACGGTGGATCATCTCGACAGCCTTCAGCAAGCAAGTGTCGTTGTGGGTGGTGCCCGAGGCTGAAGGCTGGTCAAATCAGAACGGTAATTGACGGGTAATTGATCGACGACCGACCTCCAGCAGGTTGGTTCAAGAAGAGATGCTGGATTTCCAATGGGTTATGCCGTCCAGTGGTAATTGATGGGTAATTGATGGAAATGGCCTGATGAAGACCGACACCAGCGAACGCGGCCTCGAACGCCTGATCTGCACGGCGCTGACCGGCGCGCCCTGCGACCCGGCGCGCAGCCGGGCGTCGTGCGCGAGCCGGCTGCCGGCTTACGGCGGCACGGGCTGGATCTGCGGCGACCCCGACGACTACGACCGCGAGTACTGCGTCGACCTGGCGCAGCTCCGCGCCTTCCTGCAGGCCACGCAGCCGAAGGCGGCCGAGGCGCTCGACCTCGACCAGGACGGCCCGACGCGGCGCAAGTTCCTCGCCCGGCTGCAGGGCGAGATCGCGCAAGCGCGGCGTGATCGACGTGCTGCGCCACGGCGTCAAGCACGGGCCGCACCACCTCGACCTCTTCTACGGCACGCCCTCGCCCGGCAACGCGAAGGCCGCGGAGCGCTACGCGGCCAACCGCTTCAGCGTCACCCGGCAGCTCCGCTACAGCCGCGACGAGACGCAGCTCGCGCTCGACCTGTGCCTCTTCATCAACGGCCTGCCGGTCGCCACCTTCGAGCTGAAGAACAGCCTGACCAAGCAGACGGTCGAGGACGCCGTCGAGCAGTACAAGCGCGACCGCGACCCGCGCGAGCTGCTGTTCCAGTTCGGCCGCTGCGTCGTGCACTTCGCCGTGGACGACCACGAGGTGCGGTTCTGCACGCACCTGAAGGGCAAGGCCTCGTGGTTCCTGCCCTTCAACCAGGGCTGGAACGACGGCGCGGGCAACCCGCCCAACCCGGACGGCCTCAAGACCGACTACCTGTGGAAGCGCATCCTCACGCCGCGACGGCCTGACCGACATCCTCGAGAACTACGCCCAGATCGTCGAGAAGAAGGACGAGAAGACCGGGCAAGAAGAAGCGCGAGCAGATCTTCCCGCGCTACCACCAGCTCGACGTGGTGCGCAAGCTGCTGGCCGACGCGCGGCGAGCACGGCGCGGGCAAGCGCTACCTGATCCAGCACTCGGCCGGCAGCGGCAAGTCGCAACTCCATCGCCTGGCTGGCCCATCAGCTCATCGGCCTGCGCAAAGGACGAGCGCGCGGTCTTCGACTCGATCATCGTCGTCACCGACCGGCGCATCCTCGACAAGCAGATCCGCGACACGATCAAGCAGTTCGCCCAGGTGGGCGCGACGGTCGGCCACGCCGAGCACTCGGGCGACCTGCGCAAGTTCATCGAGAGCGGCAAGAAGATCATCATCTCCACGGTGCAGAAGTTCCCGTTCATCCTCGACGAGATCGGCGACGAGCACCGCGGCCGGACGCTTCGCCATCATCATCGACGAGGCGCACTCCAGCCAGGGCGGGCGCACCTCGGCGGCGATGAGCATGGCGCTGTCGGAGGCCGGGGCGGAGGAGGAGGACGAGACGACCGAGGACACGATCAACCGCATCATGGAGGCGCGGAAGATGCTGCCCAACGCCAGCTACTTCGCCTTCACCGCCACGCCGAAGAACAAGACGCTGGAGATCTTCGGCGAGCCGTACGACGGAGGGCGGCGCAGGTCAAGCACCGCCCCTTCCACAGCTACACGATGAAGCAGGCGATCCAGGAGGGCTTCATCCTGGACGTGCTCAAGCACTACACGCCGGTCGACAGCTACTACCGGCTGGTCAAGACGGTCGAGGGCGACCCGGAGTTCGACACCAAGAGGGCGCAGAAGAAGCTGCGCCGCTACGTCGAGAGCCACGACCACGCCATCCGGCTCAAGGCCGAGATCATGGTCGACCACTTCCACGAGCAGGTGCATCGGCGCTGAACAAGATCGGCGGCCAGGCGCGGGCGATGGTGGTGACCAGCGGCATCGAGCGGGCCATCCAGTACTACCACGCCATCCGCGACTACCTGGCGGAGCGCAAGAGCCCGTACCAGGCCATCGTCGCCTTCTCCGGCGAGCACGAGTACGGCGGCGCGAAGGTGACCGAGGCGTCGCTCAACGGCTTCCCGAGCAGCCAGATCGCGGACCGGATCCAGGAGGACCCGTACCGCTTCCTGATCTGCGCCGACAAGTTCCAGACCGGCTACGACGAGCCGCTGCTGCACACGATGTACGTGGACAAGGTCGCTGTCGGGCATCAAGGCGGTGCAGACGCTCTCGCGGCTCAACCGCGCGCACCCGCAGAAGCACGACGTCGTTCGTGCTCGACTTCATGAACGACGCCGACACGATCCAGGAGGCGTTCGCCGACTACTACCGCACGACGATCCTCAGCGAGGAGACCGACCCGAACAAGCTGCACGACCTGAAGGCCGAGCTCGACGGCTACCAGGTCTACGCGCCGGAGCAGGTCGAGCAGCTCGTCGAGCTGTACCTCGGCGGCGCCGACCGCGACAAGCTCGACCCGATCCTCGACGCCTGCGTGGCCGTCTACAAGGAGCAGCTCGACGAGGACGGCCAGGTGGACTTCAAGGGCAAGGCCAAGGCGTTCGCCCGCACCTACGGCTTCCTGGCCTCGATCCTGCCGTACACCAACGCCGAGTGGGAGAAGCTCTCGATCTTCCTGAACTTCCTCGTCCCCAAGCTGCCGGCGCCCGATGGAGGAGGACCTGTCGAAGGGCATCCTCGAAGCCATCGACATGGACAGCTACCGGGTCGAGAAGCAGGCGGCGATGAAGATCCAGCTGCCGGACGCAGGACGCCGAGATCGAGCCGGTGCCGACGACGGGCGGCGGCCGCAAGCCCGAGCCGGAGCTGGACCGGCTCTCGCAACATCCTCAAGACCTTCAACGACCAGTTCGGCAACATCCCGTGGACGGACGCCGACCGGGTCCGCAAGCTGATCACCGAGGAGATCCCGGCGCGGGTGGCGGCCGACACGGCCTACCAGAACGCGAAGAAGAACTCGGACAAGCAGAACGCCCGCATCGAGCACGACAAGGCGCTGGCGCGGGTGATGACGGCCGTGCTCAAGGACGACACCGAGCTGTTCAAGCAGTTCAGCGACAACGAGTCGTTCCGGCGCTGGCTGACGGACACGGTGTTCGGGCTGACGTATGAGCAGGCGAGAGGAGGCAGGGCAGCGCCCACGCCTGCGCAATAGGACGAACGGTACGCACACAACGGGTCCGTACAGCGTTTCCGTACGGCGTTAATGATGACTTGAGGTTCAGGATGGTCGGCGAGGCGGGCGATCTGGGGGCGATTCTGAGGCTATTGAGCAGATCGAAAACTAGGAAGGACCCGTAGGACCTACGAAACGGAGTAGGGAAAATGAAGGAATCAGGTCTTACCAACCCCTTACCGCCCCCACCTGTACGGTCCTCAAAATACGCACCTCTTGCGCCCGATGGCCCACTTCCGCCCGCCGTGCGAGAAGATACCGTCGCCGACGCATATCGCAAAATGGATTTGAAGCCGAAGAGGGTTCTTTTTTCGTTAGGGATTTCGAGATTTGGCGGAACAGCGAGCCAACGACTTCGACAAGCGGTGGACCGGGCATCTTCTCGCAAGGGCCGGGATACTGGGGGCGACAATAGGCGTCCCGTTTTCCACAATGCCCTCTTCAATTATCTATGCGTTGAGCCCTTCGCTAAGGAGGTTCATCAAAAGCTCATTGCGCCCGCTCTGCTCAAAAAGGAAGGTTTTACGTTCCTTGACCCCATCAAATTCTCAGAACTAATAGAAGTTGAGAAAAACAACCAGCGTGAACCCGTACTCGCTGTAACCCCGTCGACGGACATGGAGGCACTCGCCCTTTTCGCCTTGGCGTTTGGGCTCCTGCAGCCAAAAGAAGCTCCCCTGATCGTATCGGCGGTGGCCACGCTGGGTAGTGGTTTGCAGGATTTCTTTGGCTTACTTGATGACGACGCCTCCAGTGAGGTTCGTTCGCGGGACGATGTATCGGAGCAGGCCACTGCGCCAATCGAGAAGACATCTCAGATAACCCGAAGAACGGAGGATTCGATAGACACCTCCAGCACAAGCGAATTGGCCGAGGCAACCTCCACTACCGAGGAACAACACGGGGACGCGCTTGACAGCAATGGGGAGCCCCTGGGTTGGCGGCGGCAATCCCTATCAATTGCTACGGATAATCTTGAGCGAAAGCGTCGCAAGCGAATTGGGATTGGCGCTGCAACGGCTTTTGACCGGAGCACCTTTGACGCGGCGTTCTCCGAGGAAGAGGCGGCCCTTCGTGAGCTGGATGACATCAACAGCAAATTGAAACCGAAATTGAACGATTCGCCTCTCGTATTACGCAGTCCCTAGCGGAGGAGGGCGTCGACGCCAAGGTCGTGCCCCAGAGCCTATCAGCAGAAAGGCGGGCTAAGTGGTTGGACGAGGAATCGGAGCATCTTGGGGAGGTCGAGGGCCTTCTTCGGCAGATCGCCGAGAAGAGGAACTCCCTTCGGGAGCTCGGGGGCGCCATCGACGAAAGCCAACATGGCGGCACGAACGCTATCCCCCTACACGAGGCGATTACCGTTCTAAAGGAGCGCGCCAGGAAGTAGATAGGCGCGAGACTCCAAGAGGCTCGGCGGCAGAAAGAGTGGCTAATTAGTCTTCAGAGTCAGCTCCAAGACTGTGCCTCCCCCAGAGAGTCGGGCGCGCTATTCTCTCTAGATCCCCACGATGTCGACCTTCTGATAAGGCGGTCCATCGTAGATTTGCCCTATCGGCCTCTAATTCCACTGCTCATCCGTTTGCTTTCCGAAGTCGAACCGTGGTGCGGGGGTATCATAACCAATGAATCGGCAGAACTCGTCTTGACCTGCCTGAATCATATCGGAATCACGCAAGGGGGGAACTTCAGGGCCTTTTGTCCTACATGCCCCCTCAGCGTCTTCAGAAACTCATAGCGCTCGGTCGGCCCGACCTCGTGCGCCACATTGTCGCAGCAACGTTCAGGGAAACTATCCTACGTCCCGATCCATTCTTCTTCGTCAGCATCTGGCCGTACGAAAAGAAGTGGTCTATGCGAGAGGACCAGCTCGGCGAAAAGCTCTGCGAGTTCTTTGCTGCTACGCAACAACTGTACCTCGTCGCCGGAGGAATGTCTCCGATCCTGGCCGCTCTGGTGGGGGAGGATGACGAAACGAAAGTACCGCACGAGGGACCGAAAGGTATGAGCCACACCTCGGCGTCGGCTATATTGATTGGTCGGTTGGGGACAACGGGGAATGCGATGGGGCATTTCTATCGCCTTCGCCAGATTGCCCTGCAGCGCTATTTCAGACCACTCATCCCAAGCATTGAGGAGCGAAACGTAAAGCACGCCCATCCTGAGCTCCGTCGCCTCGAGGCATTGTTCGAGTCGGGCGAGATGGAGCGTGAAATCTTGAACGAATTCTTTGGTGTACGCGAACTGAGAGGCGACCATAAGGCCAACTTGCGTCGCTATATCCAGTCTGAATTGACCGCGATCCGCTCTTGGCTTAGCGAGCAGCGAGACATTCCTTCGGCCGAGGGATCGAGTTATCGCGACCAATTGATTCAGGAAGTGCGTTCCCTCGCGTCGCAGATCGCCACGACGACAGATGACGCTGTAGACGCGAATCGAGTCGTCGGTTCCAAGCGATGGCTTGAAAGTCACATTGGAACAACCATTCGAGAGCTCTGGAGTGGTGGCCGAAGCGAACGGCCATTTGCGCGCTTCGGTGAGATACCATCAGCAGACTCCCTTTTTCAACAAAAGCAGTCGGCTTCCTTGTCAATAGCGTGGCCGACCTTCTTCGAGAACGCCGCGATCCATTTGTTGCTGGGTTGGCTATCTGAGGGGTCGCGTGACGTGGAAGGCCGTGCTCCAAGACGGCATTGGCCAACTCATACTGACAGAGAAGATGACACCCCGGAAGGTTCTCGAGACGTTGCTGAAGTGCGGTGAACTCGAGGCGGTCGTAGAGGCGGGTCGTTTCGAGATCTACGCGAAGGGGTGCGGGGACATAATTGCGGCCGCTAAGGATCTCGAACGACGGCACGACTCGCTGGTTGAGGGGTCGAGCCGAATAGATGAGCGCGTAAACAAGGTAGCGAGACTTCATACCGCCACGAGCCGGAAGACGCAACTCGATCAAATCGATTCGCTATATTCCTCAACCCTGCAATCCCTTGATGCGCTTGAGTTGGATCAAGCGGGGGAACGGATTGCTGCCATTGGCGCGCAATTGGATCTTATCGAACAAGCGATGCAAGCTCATGGCGCCCGCTTGGAAGAAATGGTTGCAGAACGTCGTCAATGGCTTGAAGAAGCGGGCCACACACCGCGACTCTCGGCGACCCTCTCGGAGCTGGAGGCCGAAGTGGCTGCCGTGACCAAAAAGGAGGAGCCAAGGAGGAGGCACATTCTCAGGCTTCTCCAATTGGACGAATCGGGTGTGCCCGAGCCAATTCGCGATGCCTCTCGGAGTGCCCTGCGAGAGTTGGATCGGCCGCAGTGAGTGGCCAACCAAAGAGGCGGCCGCGCTCGCGGAGCTTTATATCGAGAACCTGGCAAACGTGACACGAGAGTGGTGGCAAACCTTACGAGTGCTTGATTCGCAGGATGTGACGTATCAAAAGATCATGCAGGTAGCGAAAAGCGTTGCCGAGCGCCTTGTTGGTGAGGTCCGCGCAATTATTGCAGGAACTCTAGAGCAAGCAGTGACCTTAAGCCTTCTGTTCGAGGAAGGGAATGACACGCTCACCGCATATCATTCGGCGCTCGGCGACCGGGGTGTAATCGAGATACGTGTCAAGCCTGATCGTGTAGTAGATGAGGGTGTCGAGGAACAAATCGCGCCTGCGTGGAAGCTGGCGCAGGCGCGGCTGGAATCCGTTAGCGATGGCGTCGATGTCCGTGACGCAGGCGGCAGGGGAGAGAGTACAAGATGCATTCAATGCGTTTGCTGCGGGCAGATATGAGGACGCGTGGAGGCTCGCAGGGGCAGCCAATCGATGGCTTCAGACCGAGGCATCGATCACAATCGTGGTCCGATGGCGGCCATCTTTGCCTGGTCCAGCCTTTTGGTTCGGCGCGTGCTATACGAAAAGGCCGACGTCGACGCGCTGGGACTTCTCTTGCGCTACAAGCAGGAGGAATCCGCTCAGCCGCCCCGGCATTCGGGGAATCACAATTCCTCGCGTGGTGGGTGGAATTTCTTGGCGATTCCGAATTGACGGGGAGCGCCTTGTCGCCAGGACAGAAAGTGGCATCGCTTTTGCGAAGAATAGGGGGCGCGCCGACCGGTAGTAACATCCGAGAGCAATTTGGGTCTTGCCTCCGAATAGCTGGAGGCGCGGATTTTTCGGATATGTTATGGCACGCGGTCAGAAATTGCGTGAAGACACAACCGAGGCGCGGGCCGCACTTCTCATGACTCTGTTTGACCTGGGCGAAAACGAGGCGCTGCAGGCACTCCTAAACGAAGCAGGCCCACACAAGAAATATTTGAGCGCGTTGGTCGCCCTCAGCGCCCGGGCTAGGTCCGAACCGTCTGCTCGGATTTCTGCTGCGATACGCAACAGCATGCATGCTCTATCGTCGATGAAAGACACATGGTTTCGCCAATTCGCGCACCAACTGGCTGGGCGCCTGCAAAGCGTTGCTGCTCGACTGACTGTCAGTGCTTCAGATGTGCTCGAGCCGAGCAATTCCCCGGGCGTTATTACAGTCTGGTTGTCACAGTTGAACCCGACGAGACAGACGCATTGCTTTCCCTGACGGTTGAGTTCCTCGAATCCAATGACTTCCTGCTCGAGGCGGATTGCCCTCGCATTGTCGATCTTGTGAAGGACGGGGTGTTGTTCGAGCGAAAGGAAATCGAGTACAGAGTGCGACCCCGCTCCTCGGGCGCGCAGGTAGTGTCCGTAAGAGTGCAAGGAGAGACGGTCAGCGGGCAAAGCACAGATGAAACGTATCGATTCCAAGTGCAGCTAAGCGCGGACGAACACCACGAGCAGATTTCGACCGACGAATTGCTCGAAGCTTATGCTGGCTATAACGGGCGACCCGTTACAGGGTCTGCTTTCGTGGGCCGAGTAGATGAGTTGAAAATATTTGACTCGGGTGTTGGATCGGCCGAACCCCGGGGCTGTAGTCCTTTACGGTGCTAGGCGGCTAGGCAAGACCTCTCTCCTGGAAGAGCTCCGCCGCCAACGGTGCTTGACGCAGAGGCCCGCCGGTCGAACCCTCTTCATTCTTGTCCCGGTGGATGAATTCTCCGTCCCGACAGATAAGGGTGAGTTTTCCAATCAGTTCCTGGCGCACATTTGGAATAGCATCGTGATCGAGGAAAAGAATCGTGGTCTTCGGTCGTTGCTGGAGAAACGTGGCGTGAGTCGCCAAGAGCTCGTTGCCGCCAAGCGGCTTGACGAAGAGTACCAAGGAGCCTCTTTCCTAAGAAAGGTCAGTGCCTATCCCGAAAGGATCCGGCGCTTCTCCGATGGCCAGATCGGCCAGACTGTGCTTATTTTTGACGAATTTGACAAGCTGCTTGAGACTTATCGACAGGGCTATGAGCCCGCGGTCGAGGACCTGATCGACCAGCTTCGGCGCGCTGCGTTGGAAGAGCCGGATATTGGCATAGTGCTCGCCGGCTCTGATCTCATGCAACGCATCGTGGGCCAGTATCGGAGCGCCTTCTACGGATCAGCGAATGAAATACACCTCCGCGGTTTCGACCGACCTGCGGACCGCGCCGCAGCCAAACAGATCATCGAGCCCGCGACGCTTCGACGCCAACGGATCTTCGACGATGTGATTGACGAGCTTATTGGAATCACTGGAGGGCACCCGCTATATTTGCGCCTCGTGGCATGTGCGGCGGCGAGAATTGGGCGTCGCCGTCGCATAAGTAAGGGTACAGTGTTCGAAGCGGTTCACGGCCTGTTGCGAAACGAAGTGATGCAAGGGTTCTTGCCTGACGTGTCTAATCTCGTTATGCAGCCGCTCACGGCCCTTAGACTCCTGGATAGCAAAAAGATCAAGCGCTGGCGGAATTGCTCTTACGATACATTGCTCGGGGCACCTCGCTGGAACGTCGGTGGATCGCGTGGGGAAACATCCTTAATGACAAGTTGTTGACTTTGCGGCCGGCTGATGTGGCAGCGACTTCGACAAGAACTGCTGTCTGCCAATCTGATCGAAGTAAACGAACGAAAGCTGTGGGCGATACGAATTCCGATCCTGTGGCAGAGCGGTTGCGGAGCGATGCCGAAGTTGCGTGCGATCGCCTACATGTTGAGGCGGCGACGGCTCTTGAGGTCGACACATGACGAAAGATATAGTAGCCACAATCGATGACATCATTCTGCGGGCGCATCAAGCGCTCAAGCTAAGACAACCTCAAAGCATACTAATCGAGGTGCCACCCGGATGCGAGAGATCCCCAGATGCCCTAGGACGTCTCGAGCGAATCATCATGACTGACCCGGAACTTGCGCAGACGATGGCGACGGTCGGAGCCGATACGGCAACGAACGATGGAGAATTGGTCAACCTCCTAGTCCATGCATGGGCCAAAGACGATCATTGGGCCGAGCAGAAGTGGAAAGAAGAGACGACGACGGCCGACTTGCCCAATTCGTACAAACTGAAGCGGTTCATGGCGATTGTTGCCGAACGACATGACCGGCCAAGACTGGCACTCATTCGGCGCTTCGATCGCGTGTTTCGCTGCATGTCAAGCGGGTTCTCGCCGCCTTACGGGACCTCGAGGCAGAACAAGCGGCTTGTTACGGTCAATAGTGCTCCTCTCACTTACGTCGAATTGTACAGAAGGCGGCGCTAGACGATCCCACATTCACCTCGGACTATGGGCAAATGCATATCCGTTTCACTTGCGGTGCTATCACGCGATGAAGCCGAACAGGTATGGCAGGATGACTTCAATCTTCCGCTGGAGAGTCGTTTGGCGCGCGCGTACTTTGAAACGGCATTTCGAGTCTCCGGCGGCTTGCCTGTTGCCTTCGCCAGGGCAGCAGGATACGCGCGCAACCGGTCCGGTGACTTCAGCCCCGACCTACCATTATATAAAGCAGAACTGGTCAGGGCTCTGCCGGAGTTGTTTGAGCGGATCCTGCGATATGATGTTTCCGACACAGGCGAGGCGGTCGCTCGGGCAGTCGCGGGACTGTACCTCCGGCGGGCCACGACGGCTGAAAAGCAGACAATACTGAGCCATCGGTGGTCTATGCTGATGGTCGAGAATGATGGAATGAGCATCAACCTGAAGAGCGAGGCTCTCGGCAAAAAGGCGCTTGAGATGATACGAAGAACGGCTGGCCCTTCCGAGAACCCAGTCGTTGTCTACCGAGAAGGGGACTATGATGCCTGCCTCTCGTGGTTAGAACAGGCGGGCCGGCCAGTGGAGGATCTGTTGAGGTTAGCCTGCGAGCTTATGAGTGAAGCGACAGAGGGCGGTACCAACAATTGCTATTTTGGGCCGCGCGTCAATTGGCGGCGAGTCGAGGAGTTGGCAGGCCGAGGAGCAAGGCAATTAGATAACCCTGAGAGCCGAGCCGAGTTCCTTAGGTGGGGAGAAATCGCCAAGGCTAGCTACCACGATGATCAGAACGCTCACAACGTCGGCCTTCGAATTGGCCTACGACTCATAGCGGTTACGAGAGACAGCAATCCCTAGCCTCCGTGTACTGCGGTCTTCCGCTTATAGAGGAAACACTGCGCGAATACGTAATACGCGTACTCCGGACGATCCCTGAGGGGCGGGCGGTTCACATCTATCTCAGACGAGGACATTACGGCATGGTGGAAGGAGCCTAAGTGCTTTGAGAGGCCATCCGATCACGAAAAACTCTCCGGGACGAATCTCGCCGTTCTCGCAGCGGTAATGTCGGCCGCCCAAGGAAGACCTCTCTTTGAGGAAGCCAAGGATCTCTCACGTGTTCTGAGTCTGTTGGACAAGCGGAATGAACCAGCACACCATGTAATCACTCCCACCGAGGGTGCGCGCAGAGAGTTTGTCGAAAAGGCAACCAACCTTCTGAATGCTTTCTTTTTCAACGGTGGAACGACACTGCGGGTTGAAACATTAACTGAGTGGCTGCAACCTCCAACTCATTTCTTACTCAACTACGAGTAGGTAGATCTGGGGTTTCGCAACACGCACGGTTACCGGGTAGAGCCTGGAAACCTGACGGTAGGTCGGGCCTATCTGTTCCCGCCTCTTTCGCCTGGCGGTGCCTCACGTCATGGGGGACGCTGCATTATCTGTAGAGTCCACGTCAAAGTGATCGGGGTCTGGCCGGGTGTCGGTGGGGGGAGCCGGACCTAGCTCCGCACACGGGAGGGCGGAGTGGCCACGGTGCAGTTCCCCGACGGGACGACCGTCGAGACGGTGGGCATCCAGGAACGGCGCCCGGACAAGCCGGGCCGGGATTACGGGTTCTATCTGGGCGCGCGGTGGCGGCCGACGTGGACCGCAGACGTCATCGCATGGGAAGACTTCGGTCTGCCGGCAGACGCCGAGGCGACCGCGGAGGCGATCTGCAACACCTGTCGCCGGGCCAAACATGGAGCCGGCGAGTTGAGGTGGGCTGCATCGGAGGCCTTGGCCGGACTGGAACAGTCCTGGCATGCATGGCGATCCTCGCCGGCATCGCCCCAGGGCAAGCCGTCCAATGGGTACGGAAGCACTATGACTCGGCCGCAATCGAGACGCCCGAGCAAGAAGAGTGGGTGCTCTGGTTTGCCGGGCGCGTGAGCAAGCAGGCGACGTAACGGGGACCAGCCTGGAACACGAATCGCCATTCGCCACGGAAAAGGGCCTGCACCCCTTTCCCACCCTCATACGGCAGTTGGGCCAGTCATTCCTTGTTCGCGATGTGATGGTCCCACGAGACAAGATAGTGTACGTGGAGCCAAGCGACCTGCCCGCCGCCCTCGATACCGCTTGCGCCTGCCCGAGGCTCCCCGCCAGTGCCCCGCCGGCGTGCGGGGGAACGGCCCTTCCCTCGGCCCCCGGGTTCCGATACAATCCCCATAGCCAGTAGGCCAGCGGTTCAGTGCACTGGCACGCGAGTGCCGACAGTCGTCTTGACGTGTCGCACCTGACGCGGGTACGATGAGATGGGAGGTGCGTCATGGTCGGAGTCCTCGAAAGCAAGCGTGAACAGATCGCAGCGGCATGCGCGCGCCACGGGGTGCTGCGCCTCGACGCTTTCGGATCCGCGGTCCGTGGGGACTTCCGCCAGGGCGACAGCGACGTTGATCTTCTGGTCGAGTTCGGCCCGATGGACGTCTACGCTCGTGTCGACGCCTACTTCGACCTGCTCGATGAGTTCAGAGGCATCCTCGGCACGGAGGTTGACCTCGTGATGGTGGACGCGGTCAAGAACCGCTACATCGCAGCCGACATCGAACGGACGAAACAGGCGCTCTATGCCGCGTGACGCACTCGCCTATCTCTCCGACGTGATCGAGTCGTGCGACGCGATCACCGTGGCGCTACTCGGTCTGGACCTGGACGAGTACAAGCGCAACCGGCTGGTGCGCTCGTCGGTGGAGCGCGAGTTCATCATCATCGGCGAAGCCGTCTCAGCGCTGTCGCGTGTCGCGCCCGATGCCTTCGCCGCCATCACGCGCGCTCGACGCATCGTCGACTTCCGCAACCAGCTCACGCACGAGTATCCGACCGTCGACGACGCCCTGGTGTGGGCGATAGCGGACCGCGACGTCCCCGTGCTGCGAGATGAATGCTCGGCTCTGATGAGGGGCATCGAGGCTGAAGGCGAAGCGGATGAGTCGGGCCGAGAAGGATTTCGACACAGTTGAATCGATCCGTGTGATCCGAGACATGCGGGTTTGTGGGCCGTTCACGTTTCGCCACGTTCGTCCCGTTAGGAGGTCCGTGCGGGCCGACGGCGGGTCGTGGCCGTCTTCCGGCCGGACCATCGCCCGGTCGCCGCCCTGGATACCTCCTGAGCCTGCCCGCGGCGCCCCGCCGGCGCCCCTCCGGCGTGCGGGGGAAAGGCCCTTCCCTCGGTCCCAGGGTTCCGATACAATCCCCATAGTCTGTAGGCCAGCGGTTCAGTGCACCCCGTGTTACCCGGCGGGCCGGCGTCCGCGGTCGTCGGCCTCTCGTGCGCAGGGCCCGCCGGATAAAAGCCTATTCGTTCGACACAAGACGCATGAGAAAGGAATAGGCCACACAATGCCTGAAATATCGCGCTTCTTCGGAATCATCATCGCGATGTTCTTCGATGAGCACAATCCGCCACATTTCCATGCGCGTTATGGACGTGACAAGGCATCCATCGAGATCAGTTCCTTGCGTGTGTTGGAGGGATCATTGCCCCCCAGGGTATTGGGACTCGTCATCGAATGGGCATCACAGCACCGAGAGGAGCTGTTTGCCAATTGGGAGCACGTCGTCCATAATAGAGCACCCCACAAGATCGAACCACTACGGTAGGAGGCTCATCATGCTGTTTGACGTAGTTTCAGCCAGGCATATCAAGGATTACGAACTTGAGATCGAATTCGAGGATGGTTCTAAAGGCGATCGTCGATTTCTCAGAATATCGTAGTCGGGGCGGCGTGTTCGCAAAGTTCAACGACCCGGCATACTTCAAGAACTTCACAATCGACAAAGAACTCGGCGTGATCTCCTGGGCTGGTGGCGTTGATATCGCCCCTGAATCACTTTACGCGAAGGCTACCGGCAAAGTCGGTGTGTCCTCAGAATGAAAGGCATCAGAACTTGTCGAACCAGGCAATGAAGCTGACGGTCGGCTTCCGTTCGATGCATAAATCGGAGTCAGGTCTTGTAGTGCAGCATCCCCCGGAGAGGGTTGGACCCATAATTGGGGCCGTTGCCACGTTCGTCACGTTAGGAGGTCCGTGCGGGGAAAGGCCCTTCCCGCGGCCCCCGGGTTCCGATACCATCCCCATAGCCAGTACGCCAGCGGTCCAGTGCACCCAGGCTTACCCGGCGGGCCTGGCTCTCCGTAGCGCGTAGGGCGGGAATTCCGGGGACACCATACCCATTTCGGCGAGATGCCCCGGCGGCAAGTACCGGGGGCTCTGATCAATGAAAGTCCTCTTCGCTTTTTTGCGCCCCCCGAACCGCGGGCTGCCCGGTCCTCTGAATAAACATTGTTCAAGGGGGAGGGCATTTCCGCCTCCGGGCCCCGGGCGGTCCTGAAATGCCTTGTGGGATTTTGAACCCCATCGTATATAGTACGCCAATCGCCACAGTCTCAAAACAGCCGAAGAGGAAAGGGGGATTGCCGGATGGAGTTTTTTGAGGTGATTGCCAAGCGCCGGACGGTCCGCAAATTCAAGAGGCCGGCCACCGAAGCGCAGCTCATGCGCATCCTGGTGGCCGGGACGAAGGCTCCGTCGGGAACCAACCAGCAGCGCTGGGAGTTCATCGTGGTCGATGACCCGGCGCTGATCGAGAAGATCGCCGAGCGCAAGTACGTCCTGAACCGGGGAAACAAACCCCGGGGGGAAGAGGCCGCCACCCCGGAGATGGAGAAAGCCGCCCAGGCGCAGAAGGACTCGTTCGCCAATGGCAGCCACGTCGCCGTTTACTATAAGGAGGGGGGCCGCGACGAGGCCTGGATGTGCCTGGAGAATATGTCGCTCGCGGCCGTCGCCGAGGGGCTGGGAACGAGGATCGCTTTTTACCGGTCCGGAGCCGAAAAGGACATTGACAAGATCCTGCAGGTGCCACCGGGGTACGAGCTGGCCTGCGTCCTCTCGATCGGCGTCCCGGCGATGGAGCCCACCGCGCCCCCACTCCGCCCCGAGGGCAGTTGGCTGCACCGCAATAAATTCTAGCAGGAACCGCTGACGGTTTTTGCGTGTGATAGAGCCGTCTGGACCTCCGGGGGGTTCAGGCGGCTCTTCCGTTTCGGGCGGATTGGCGACAGCGGCCTACTAGAAAAGGTACCGACGCTCCCAAGAACCTCTCGTCGCCTTGCATCGTCCCCTGACCACCGCTCCGGCGGGTCCGCACGGCACCGGTGTGAGGGGAGGCTCCCGCCCAATGGGACTCGACCGCGGAGGATCTCGTCCGGATGGGATTCGCGTTGACACTCAGAGAGGCGAGCGATAGGCTCCCGCGCGGCGCTCCCAGTGCAGTCAACTACAACACGGGAGTTCCACCCATCCCTTGCCTCCCACCCAGATCAAGGCCCCGCTGGAGACCTGTTTGAGAGGCGGGTCGCCCACGGCGAAGGCCAAGAATCTTCGGGGGAAACGCCATCACGGCCTACGGTTTGGACATCGCGTGAGCGAGTCCCTGCAACCAAGTGAGGAGAGCCGCATGAAACAGGCATTCGCTGGCATCATTCCCCCGATGTTGACCCCACTCACGCCGGACGAGCGGATTGACGGTCCGGCAGTTGAACGTCTCGTCAATTTCCTGATTGGCCACGGCGTCCACGGGCTCTTCATCTTGGGGAGCATCGGCGAGGGGGCCTTCCTGCGATCCTCCGAGAAGCGGAAGCTGGCAGAGGCGACGGTGGCCGCCGCGGCGGGCCGAGTGCCGGTCATCGCCGGGGTGCTGGAATGCAGCACCGAGCGGGTGATCGAGGAGATGGCTCGCCTGGCGCTCCCCGGGATTGCGGCCTACGTCGTGACCACGCCCTACTACTATGGCGGCTTCGCCCCGCGGGACTTGCGCGAGCATTTCCGCCGAGTGGCGAGTGCCACAGACAAGCCGATCCTCGCGTACAACATTCCGCAGAACACCCACGTCGCGATGAAGGCGGAGTTGATGCTCGAGCTGGCCAGCGTGCCGAACATCGCCGGGGTCAAGGACAGCGCGGGCGACTGGTTTGAAGATCAAATGCTCCTGCTCCGGCAACGCCCGCCAGGATTCGCCATCTTCCAGGGGAACCAGGTGTACGCCGGGGTCAGCCTGCTCGCCGGTGCCGATGGATTGGTGCCCGGCCACGCCAACATCTGGCCCGACCTGCTGGTGGGGATGTACGAGGCAGCGCGACGCAAGGAGACCGCAGCGGTCTGGACGGCGCAGGCCCGCCTCAACGAGTTGATGACGTTGCGGGCTCGGGCGCCGATCCACACCTTCAAGGTCATCGCGCACGCGCTCGGCCTGATGGGCGACATCGTCGCGGCGCCGCTGCCGCGGCTCAACGCCGAGGAGGCACGACAGTGCATCGCAGCGCATGCCGCCGCTGGATTTCCGATGACCAGTGGAGGTCTGCGTTGAGTGGCTTGTTGCCGGGCAAAGCCTGTTCCTACAGCAAGATTTCCCGAGTCCTCCACGTCTAGTAGAGTTGATGAAATGTCCACTCGTGAATTCGAGGAAATGCAGCGCCTGGTCCAGCAACCGCTGCTGCTTGCGCCGAACCGCGTGCTTCGTAGTTACACGGGAGGCGCATTACTGGAGGCGCTGCAAGGCGAGGCCCATCCGAAGGACGCTCATTTTCCTGAGGAATGGGTCGGATCGACGACCGCGACGCGTCACTCAGGCCGACCACGTGACGAAGGGCTGAGCCGAGTGGTGGCCGCCGACGAAAGGAATGTGCTCCTGAAGACGCTGATCGAGACCTTTCCCGAGGCGATGCTGGGTGAGGCCCATGTGGCCCAGTGTGGCAAGAATCTGGGTGTTCTCTGTAAGCTGTTGGATGCGGCAGTGCGTCTGTCGATTCAAACCCACCCGAACCGTGCCTTCGCCCGACGGCACCTCCAGTCCGATTTCGGCAAGACCGAATCGTGGATCATTATCGGCACACGAGAAATTGAGGGAGAGTCGCCGTATATTCTCTTGGGGTTTCAGGACGGGGTGACCGAGGCAGATTTCCGACGGATCACTGAATTGCAGGACACCCAGGCACAGATCAATGCCCTCAACCGGATCCCAGTGCATCCGGGAGACGTGTATATGGTGCCGGCTGGCGTTCCCCACGCCATCGGTGCTGGAGTATTCATGATTGAGGTGCAGGAGCCAACGGATTTCACAGTGAATATCGAGTTCAATTATGGCGGGGTCCAGCGGACGGAGGAGCAATGCTTCCTTGGTCTTGGATTCGACCTGGGGATGCGGTGTTTTGATTACGGAACCGGGGGGATGTCATGCGCCCAACAGAATTCCTTGATCCCCAGGACGGTTCGGCAGGATGCTCAGAGCCGCGAAGAGATCCTGATCGGTCCTGAGCACACGAAGTATTTCGGTGCATCGCGCCTTGTGATCCGGCGCACTGCCGCCGATCGGGATCATGGGGAGTGTTACATCGGTATCGTGATTCAAGGTTGCGGGCAGATTCTCTCTTCCACGAGTGAGCCTCTTCCCTTGAGGCCGGGCAGTGCGTTCTTCGTCCCGGCTGCCTCTCGCCACGAGGCCATTCAGGCCGATCCGAATACACCCCTCACGCTGATTCGCTGCTTTCCCCCGGGAAGCCTGCCCGAAGTTCCCCGTCATTCTACTCCTTGAGGGGTGCGTTGCCACGCTCGTCACGTTAGGAGGTCCGTGTGGGCCGCCTGCGGGTCGTGGCCGGCTTCCGGTCGGACCATCGCCCGGCCGCCGCCCTGGATCCCGCCTGCGCCTGCCCGCGGCTCCCCGCCGGCCTCCCTCCGGCGTGCGGGGGCAAGGCCCTTCCCACGGCCCCAGGGTTCCGATACAATCCCCATAGCCTGTAGGCCAGCGGTTCAGTGCGCCCCGTTCTACGTCCGCCGGAGGCGGATAGCGTGCAGCGAACCCACTTGAAGTCCGCTACCTGACCGCCATCGTCACGCGGGCGCTTGGCGGTGAGGCAGGCCGCCGCTGGTAGCCGTGATCTTCCGGAAGGAGCGATGGAATGCCGAACCTGACGGTCCCCGCAATCCAGATGAGGCCGCGAGCTACCAACACATTGCCGCGGCGGTCGGCCTTTGGACGGCGAGCGGTCCATGCCTAGGCGAAGCGCCGCGACGGCCGCGAAGACGCTCTTCCTCGTCCGCCATGCCAAGTCGAGCTGGAAGGATGTCAGCTTGGCGGACCGCGAGCGGCCGCTCTCCGGACGCGGGAAGCGCGATGCGCCGCGGATGGCGGCGCTCCTGGCCCGACGTGACGCGCGTCCGGAGCTCCTCGTGACGAGCCCGGCGGTCCGGGCCGTGCAGACGGCAGAGGCGATGGCCGTTGCGCTCGGCCGCGGGCGGGCCGACTTCCTGGTGGACGAGGGAATCTACGACGCGGGGCCAGAGGAGTTGATGGAGGTGATCCGCCGGTTCGATGACCAGGTTCGGCACGCCATGCTGGTGGGCCACAATCCCGCGCTGACCGAGCTGGCAAACCGCCTTGCCGAGTGCGACATCGAGAACGTCCCGACCTGCGGAGTCGTCATCCTCAGCCTCGCGACGGACACCTGGACCACAGCCGGAGACTGTCCGGCCACGCTGCTGGAGTTCCTCTCCCCGAAGAAGCCGGAGGCGTAAGCCGTTGTCAAAGAATAACTCGACCGGAGAAATTTCGGGGAACGGCATAAGGAGCCGTAACGCAATTAAAAAATGGCCAAGTTATTTCGTAACGGCTCCTAACCGCAGAAGCGGGAACCGGGAGGTGCCGATGGAAAAGCAGGCGATCTCCACAAAGCAGCGCGCGTGGCTGCTCGAGGCGCTGCAGGCCTGGCGCGGGTGGGGGATCGTATCCGAGGAGCAGGCGGGCCGCATCCTGGACCTCTATGAGACGCCCGCGGCGATCGTCGAGCGGCAGCGCTCGCGGGGCATCTTCACACTCATGGGGGTCGCAGCGCTCCTGGTCGGCCTCGCGGTCCTCTTGTTGATCGGCTACAACTGGGCCGCCATGTCGCGGGGCCTCAAGCTGACCGTCATCTTTGGTGCTGTCGCAGCCTCGCACGGCGGCGGCTTCTATCTCCGTTACGCCCGGCAAGTGGGCCCGTTGTCCGAGGTCGCCTTCTTCCTGGGATGTCTCTTCTACGGGGCCGGCATCTGGCTGGTGGCGCAGATCTTTCACCTGAGCGCCCATTACCCCGACGGGGTGTGGTGGTGGGCCATCGGGGTGCTACCGTTCGCCCTCTGCCTGGACACGCTGTTGCTCCACGCCCTGTTCGTCGCGCTGATGGCGCTCTGGGCCGGGATGGAAGTGCTGCAATTCGGCCACCTGGGCGCGTGGTTTCTGGGGCGCTGGGACCTCGTTCCCAACGGCGCCTTCAGCCTGCCGCTCCTGGCGGCGCCGGGGGTCTGGTGGGCCTATCGCCGGGGCGCCCCGGCGGCCCTCAGGCTGTACGCGCCGCTCCTGGCGTGGTGGGTCATCCTGCAGCCGTTCGCCTGGCGCATGGAAGGGAATCCGGCTTATTTCATCGGCGGCGTCGGCGGGCTGATGCTCCTCGTGGCGGAAAGCCACCAGGAGGGTAGCCCCTTCGCGCTTCCCTACCGCGCGTACGGGATGCTGCTGGCCGGCGGCGCGCTGATGGCGCTCAGCTACTACTCTCTCCATTTGAGCTTCCGAGACTACGGGGCCACCGGTGTCCTCGAGGCGCTTTCCACCGTGTTGCTCGGCATCGCCATCCTACTTCTGGCGGCGCTGCCGCGACCCGAGCGCGATGTCCGGCGGCGCCTCTGGATTCCGGCAGGTCTGGTGGCCTTCATGGCCGCCCTTCCCTGGACGGTGGCCCTCTTTCGCGCGCTGGGGAATCCGCGCACCGGCGCGGTGGTGGTCGCGGTCCTGGCCAATATGGCCGTGGTGGCCTGCGCATTGTGGCTGATCCGGCTGGGGTTACGCGAGGACCGCGGCGTCCCGTTCGGCGCGGGGGTGCTCTACTTCCTGACGTGGGCCGTCCAGCGATATGGAGACCTCTTCGGGGATTTCGGGGGGATGCTGGGGGCGGCCCTGATGTTCTTCCTGTGCGGGGCGACGCTCTTCGGGGTGGCCATGTACTGGCGTCGTCGGAAGGAGGTGCGCCATGGCTGAGGTGACCCTCGGCCGTGCCGGGCGGCCGGGCGCCGGGCCGGTCTGGCTGGACGGTGCAGTGGCGTGGTTGCAGGGCCGGAAACTCGCCATCCTGACGGCCGCTGCCTGTCTGCAGGGCGTGGTCCTTCTGGCGATGATCGCCCTGCGGGCCTTGCCGCTTCTCGTGGGGGATCCCCTCGTGATCCGCGTGGTTCCGGTGGATCCCCGCGATCTCTTCCGGGGGGACTACGTGGTGCTGAGCTATGCGTTCAGCGTGCCCGCCGGGGGGGCCGAGGGCCTGACACGGGAGCTGGCCGCCGGAAAGCGGCGAGGCTGGGAAGGGCGCACCGTATACGTGTCGCTCGTGCCCGAGCCCGACGGCATACACTGGCAGGCCGAGCGGATCAGCCTCCAGCCGCCAGCGGGCGGCAAGTACATCCGCGGGAGAGCCGTGGGCGACAACCGGCTGGAGTTCGGCATCGAGGCCTTCTACGTGCAGGAGGGGATGGGGCGCACGTATGAGCGAGCCGCGCAGGAGAAGCGGCTGTCGGCCGAGATCGCGCTGACGTCGAGCGGCCACGCCGCGCTGCGCGGCCTGCGGGTCGAGTAGTCCGGCCCGCGCGGCCGGCGGACGGAACGGGAAACGTCGCTTTCCAGAACGACTTCCTCGCCCTTCCTTCGCTCTCCCCTGGTCGGAGCCGCGGCTCGAGAGGATGGTGAATTTCCCCGACAGGCCGCCCGCCGATTTCGCCACCCGCCCTGCGGGCTGTCAGGAGACAGAGGATGCAACGGGTCCCCCCATTACCCGCTACGACGCGCTCCACACGCTACGTGCCGGCGAATGCGCCGGCCGATGTCCGTTATTGCACGACTTGTGCAGCTACCCCCTATTATTCTAAACCGGTTTTCTGTTCCACTCCTCTTCGAAGCCCCGATGCGGGCGTTTGCGCTGCCATGCGGCGAGGCCACTCCGCCGTCTCCTTACAAGCCTGGCCGTCGTTGACAGCCGCCTCCGCTCCCCTGTATGTTGTCCCCCACAACTCGCGTGCGGGAGGGAGCAGATGTTCGCGAAAGGCCGGATCTGGATCGCTTACCTGATCGTCTTCGCCAGCAGCGCATGCACGCTGGTCATTGAGCTCATCGCCGGGCGCATCATGGCCCCCTACATCGGGGTTTCCCTGTACACCTGGACGAGCATCATCGGCATCGTCCTGGCCGGGATGTCGGTCGGCAACTACCTGGGGGGCCTCGTCGCAGACCGCGCGCCCTCCCGGCGGACGCTCGGCCTGATCTTCCTCGCGGCCGGCATCGCCAGCCTCGGCATCCTGGTGGTGACGGATCTGGTGGTCGCCGCCCGCCTCCCGCTGTCGCTCTTGCCGCGGATCGTCTTCTACACGACGGCGACCTTCTTCCTCCCCAGCCTGGTGCTCGGCATGGTGTCGCCCGTCGTCGTCAAGCTCGCCCTGACCGACCTCGAGCGCACGGGGAACACGGTGGGCACCATCTACGCCGTCTCGACGGTCGGCTCGATCGTCGGCACGTTCCTCACCGGCTTCTGGCTCATCTCCTGGATCGGGACGCGGATGATCGTGTGGATCGTGGGCGGCAGCCTTGTGGTGATCGGGTTGGCGGTCGGCGACTTCCTTCGTCCGCGAAAGGGGCTGGGGATCCTCGCCCTGACCGGGCTCGGCGCCGCGGTCGCCTTCGGGCTGGATGCGAGCGGGGTCCTGTCGGGGCTGACGTGGCGGGCGGTCGAGTTGTTCGCCCTGCCGGCGGTTGTCCTCGGGCCCGTGCTGATCATCGCCGGCGGACTGCTCTGGCGCCGGAACACGACGGGGAGCGGAGGGGTCGCGGTCGCGATCGTCGCCCTGGTGGGCCTCGGGTGGAACATCGGCCACTACCGCGCGCCGTGCCGGGTCGAGTCCGACTACTTCTGCATCCAGATCCTGGAGGCGATGGCGGGGGATCGCGGCGCGCGCACGCTCATGCTCGACCGCCTCATCCACAGTTACGTCGTCCTCGATGACCCGACGATCCTGGGGTACGGCTACGAGCGGGCCTACGCCGAGCTGACGCAGACGCACGCGGCGGGGCGGACGGAGGTGGACACCCTCTTCATCGGCGGGGGCGGCTACACGTTCCCGCGCTACGTCGCGGCGGTCTACCCGCACGCCACCGTGGACGTCATCGAGATCGACCCCGCCGTCACCCGGGCGACCTACGAGCACCTCGGACTCTCGCGGGAGACGCGCATCCGCTCGTTCAACCACGACGCCCGCGCGTTTCTCCAGGAGTGGGCCGATCCGAAACGATACGACATCATCTACGGCGACGCCTTCAACGACCTATCGGTCCCCTACCATCTGACGACGGTCGAGTTCAACCGGATGCTCGCCACCCGGCTGAAGCCCGACGGCATCTACCTGGCGAACGTAATCGACAAGCTGGAGGGCGGGGAGTTCCTCAAGGCCTACGCCAACTCGCTCAAGCGCGTCTTCCCGCACGTTTACGTTCTGGCCCGGACCGACGCCGTCCTGCCGTTCGACCGTAACACCTACGTCCTCATGGCGAGCCGACAACCGCTCGACCGGAACAGACTCGACGCGGTCACATCATCAGACGATTCCGAACGGACCGTGCCCATGCGCGACGCACAACTCGAAGCCTACCTACGCTCGGGGCGAGCGCTGGTCCTAACCGACGACTTCGCCCCGGTGGACCAGTTGCTGGCCAACCTATTCGTCGAGCGCGGGAACTAGGTGCATGTGCGATGCTGTAATACGGTAATACGGCGCCACGGTTTGCGTTGCCACGTTAGGAGCCGTTACGAAATAACCTATACATCTCTTTCTATTTCGTTACGGCTCCTTATGCCGTTTCGGAATGTCTCCGCTCAACTTATTCTTTGACAACGGCTTAGTCACGGTAGGAGTTCCGTGCGGGCCGACTGCGGGTCGTGGCCCTCTTCCGGCCGGGCCATGTCCAGCCGCCGCTCCGGATCCCTCCTGTGCCTGCCCGCAGCTCCCCGGCGGCGCCCCTCCGGCGTGCGGGGGAAAGGCCCTCCCCCCGCCCCAGCGTTCCGATACAATCCCCATAGCCGGTAAACCAGCGGTTCAGTGCGCCGTGTTCTACCCGGCGGGCCTGGCTCTCCGTGGCGAGTAGGGCGGGCTCTGCCCGCGGCGTCGGGCCAAGCCCGACCTACGGCTTTGCTCCCCATTCCCTTGTCAATCCAACCGGTTGACGCGGAGAGCATGAATGCATCATAATGAATCACTCAATGCATCACAGGAGGTGAGGCCATGAATGCAATCACGGTACGGAATCTCCCGCCGGAGCTGGCGCGGGTGATCCGCCAGAAAGCAAAGAAGGAGAAGGCCAGCCTGAATCGCACGGTGATTGGTCTGTTGGAAAAGGCCACTGGCCTTGTGAAGCCGAGAACGGAAGAGGTGCATACCGACCTCGATCGATTCTTCGGCTGCATATCCAAGGAAGAGGCCCACGAGCTGGATGAGGCGATTCGGGAGCAGCGGCAGATCGAGCCGGAGATGTGGAAATGAGCCGCATCCTTTTGGACACCTCGGCGTACTCGGCCTACACCGGTGGCCACCCCGACCTCCAAGAGCCCGTACAGGCACGCCTCGATGGTCCACCTCAGTGTGGTGGCCGTGGGAGAGCTCTTGGCTGGCTTCTTGAAAGGCGGGCGCAGGAGACAGAACGAGACACGTCTGCGTGAATTCGCCGCCGAGCCGCGAGTCCGCGTTCTGCATTTGGACGAGGAGACGGCTGTCCGTTACGCGGCCATCCGGGACTATCTTCGACGGCAGGGCACCCCCGTCCCGGTCAACGACGTGTGGATCGCCGCCACGGCTGCCCAGCACGGCCTCCGACTGCTTACCCTGGATGCCCACTTCCTCCAGATCCCCCAGGTGATCATCGACTTCATCGAATCGGCTCGACCCGCGCGATAGACCGGCTATGCCGCGTTCCCGCGGTGAGCCCTTCTAACGGTTGCCACGTTAGTTACGTTAGGAGTTCCGTGCGGGCCGACTGCGGGTCGTGGCCGTCTTCCGGCCGGACCATCGCCAGGATCAGCGGCGCCGCCTCGGACTTGAACTTCCCCAGCGTCGTGTTCGTTTCCGAGGATGATCCCGCGCGGCCCGGTCTTTACACTCGCCACCGGATAAGGGTATGCTACGCCGCGCGCGTGAGGCGCGCGTCCACAAGTGCGGAAGGAGGGAACCAGCGTATGTCAGCGAAACGCGCATTGATCATGCATCCTCATGACAACGTGGCCACTGCCGTGGAAGAGATCCGGGCGGGGGAAGACGTGGCGGTCCCGGTGGCGGGGACCGCGCTCACGCTTCGCGCCACGGAGGCGATCCCCTTCGGGTTCAAGCTCGCCCTGCAGGACATTCCTCAGGGCGAGATCATCCGGAAGTACGGGGAGACCATCGGTCGGGCCAGCGTGGCGATCGCCAAGGGGGCGCTGGTCCACATCCACAATCTGGAAGGCACGCGGGCCCGGGGCGACCTCGAGAGGAGGAGCGAGCCATGAGCTTCCTGGGCTACGTCCGATCCGACGGCTCGGTGGGGACTCGCAACTACGTGCTGGTCATCCCGCAGGGGATCATCGCCAAGTCCGTCTGCGACTTCGTCGCCGGCACCAAGACGATTCTCACGGTGGACCACGGCTCCGGCCGGACGGCCAACGACCGCGAGCAGATCGCCCGCCTCCTGATCGGTCTCGGCAGGAATCCCAACGTGGCCTCGGTGATCGTGCATGCCGCCAGCCCCGGCGTCGGGTATCCCGAGCTCCGCGCCGAGCGACTGGCGGACGAGATCGCCGCGAGCGGGAAGCGGGTGGAGCTGCTGGACCCCGCGAAGGACGGCGGCACCTACGGCGCCATCGTGCGGGGCATCCAGCTTGCCCGCCAGATGGTCTACGAAGCCTCCAGGCTGCGGCGGGAAACGGTCGGCGACGAGCATCTCTGCTGTCGGCGTGAAGTGCGGCTACTCCGACACGACGTCCGGGATCGCCGGCAACCCGGCGGTGGGATACCTGTACGACAAGATCGTCGCCGCCGGGGGCACCGCCCTGTTCGGGGAGACCACCGAGATCATCGGGGCCGAGCAGGCCCTGGCGCGGCGGGCCGCGAGCCCGGAGGTCGCCGAGGCGATTCTGCACGCCGTGACGGTTCAGGAGGAGCGGGCCAAGGCGACGGGGCTGGACATCCGCACCGTGAACCCGGTGCCGTCCAACATCAAGGGCGGGATCAGCTCGCTGGAGGAGAAGAGCCTGGGGGCGATCCACAAGGCGGGAACCGCGCCGATCCAGGGGGTGCTGAAGTACGCCGAGCGGCCGCCGCGAAAGGGGCTCTTCTTCGTGGACAACTGGATGGGGCACCTGTCCATCTTCGCCGGATACGCGGCGGCGGGCGCCAACGTCGTGCTGTTCCAGCTCGGCGGCGGCGGCGTGGCCGGCCGGACCCTTCTGGAGGGCTCGCCCTCGGTGGTGGCGCCCTTCCTGTGGGCCACGGCCAATCCCAAGACCTACGCGGCCGCCGCGGACAGCATCGACTTCTACTCGGGGACGGTGATCGAGGGGTCGGAGACCCCGGAGGAGGCGGGCGAGCGGCTCTACCGCACCGTGACCGACGTCGCCTCGGGGACGCTGTCCCGCAGCGAGACGCTCTACTACACCGAGCCCATCGACATGTATCTTCAGGAGCCGCGGTTCTGATCGCGCGTCTGCGCGGGGTGGGATGACCGCATTCCCCGCGCGAACGGAGGACACATGGCCACGCAAGCCACGCCGATACTCGTCGCCAAGAGCAAGCGCGACATTGTCCTGTACCCGCACATGGCGAACCGGCACGGCCTGATTGCCGGCGCGACGGGCACCGGGAAAACGGTCACGCTCCGGGTGCTGGCCGAGCAGTTCAGCCATCTCGGCGTCCCGGTGTTCATGGCCGATGTGAAGGGGGATCTGTCGGGAATCGCCCGCCCCGGAGGCGATCACCCGAAGGTGGCGGAGCGCGTGAAGACACTTGGCCTCGAGGGATTCCAGTATCAGGCCTCCCCGGTGGTATTCTGGGATGTGTTCGGCAAGGCCGGCCATCCCATCCGGGCGACCGTTTCCGAGATGGGGCCGCTGCTGCTCAGCCGCATCCTCAATCTGAACGAGATCCAGAGCGGCGTCCTGTCCTTGGTCTTCAAGGTGGCCGACGACAACGGCCTGCTGCTCCTCGACCTCAAGGATCTGCGGGCCATGGCCCAGTTCGTGGGGGACAACGCGGACACCTTCAAGGTGCAGTACGGGAATGTCTCCAAGGCCAGCATCGGCGCGATCCAGCGGAACCTTCTGGCGCTCCAGGAGCAGGGCGCCGAGTCGCTCTTCGGCGAGCCGGCCCTGGACTTCGACGATCTGATGCAGACAGATGCCAAGGGGCAGGGGATGATCAACATCCTCGCCGCCGACAAGCTGATGCAGTCCCCCACGGTGTACGCCACGTTCCTGCTCTGGCTGCTGTCGGAGCTGTTCGAGCGACTGCCCGAAGTGGGCGACCTGCCGAAGCCGAAGCTGGTCTTCTTCTTCGACGAAGCCCACCTGCTCTTTGCGGACGCGCCCAAGCTCTTGGAGGAGAAGATCGAGCAGGTCGTGCGCCTCATCCGGTCCAAGGGGGTCGGGCGTATACTTCGTGACCCAGAACCCGCTGGATCTGCCCGATACCGTGCTGGGCCAGCTCGGCAACCGCGTCCAGCACGCGCTCCGGGCCTTCACGCCCCGGGACCAGAAGGCCGTCAAGGCCGCGGCCGAGACCTTCCGCGCCAATCCGAAGCTGGACACCATGAAGGCGATCACCGAGCTGGGCGTGGGGGAGGCCCTGGTCTCGATGCAGGACGAGAAGGGAGTGCCGACGGTGGTGGAGCGGGCCTGGGTGATGCCGCCGCAGAGCCGCCTCGCGCCGCTCTCCCCGGAAGAGATCGCCGACCGTCATCCAGGGGTCCGTCCTGTACGGCACGTACGAAAAAGCGATCGACCGGGAGTCGGCCTACGAAAAGCTGCGGGCCAAGGCCGAGCAGGCCCAGGTGGAGACCCCGACGGCGGGGCCGGCCACGAAGCAGCCGAAGTCGCAGACGGAGGAGCTGCTTGGCGCCCTGGCCAAGAGCGCGGCGCACGCCATCGGAAGCCAGGTCGGCCGACAGATCATCCGGGGCGTGCTGGGGTCCATCTTCGGCGGAGGGCGGCGATAGGCGGCTGCTGAAAAAGGCCCATCTGCGGCGTTGGCCCGCTTCGCCACTCACTGCGGCGTACCTCCAGTACGCCTCGCTCGGGCATCAACGTGCCGCCTTGCATCTAGACCTTTTTGAGCAGCCTTAGGAAAACGAGTCCTTCGGCAACCAGCGACTCGTCCGGCGCAGCACGAAGGAGACGTTGTCCTCCCGAGGCCGCTTGCTCCCCAGCGCGAGGCCGTCCGAGTTGCCAAATAGAGATGTGAGCTGAACGGCGGCCACAGATCGGAGGAATCTTATGCGTTTGAAGGATCGGGTTGTCATCATCACGGGCGGCGGGCGGGGGATCGGCGCGGCGACGGCCCGGCCATCGCCGACGAGGGCGGTAAGGTCGTCATCGGGGACATGCTGGTCACCGAGGGGGAGGCCACCGCGGCGACCATTCGGGCGGCCGGTGGGGATGCCGTCTTCGTCAAGACCGATGTCTCGCGCGAAGCCGACTGCGGGCGGTTGGTCGCAGCGGCCGTCGAGCGCCACGGGAAACTCGACGTCCTGATCTGCTGCGCGGGGATCCTGCGGGGCGCCACGCTTCAGGCAGAGGCGCTGGACGAGGCCACCTTCGAGAGCGTGCTGGATGTGAACCTGAAGGGGACGTTTCTGACGGTCAAGTCGGCCCTGCCGCACCTGCGCACCGCGACGCAACCGGTGGTGCTGCTCCTGGCCTCGGAAGCCGGCACCAAGATCCCCAGCTCCTCCCTGGCGTACGGCGCCAGCAAGGGGGGCGTCCACGGCTTCGCCATGACGCTGGAGGCGCAGCTCGCCCCGCACGGGATCCGCGTGAACGAGATCTGCCCGTCGAGCATCGCGACCCCCATGCGGATCGACAATCTGGTGGACCGGGCCCGAGCCGCCGGCCGGGACCCCGAGCAAGCCCGGGCGGAGGCGATCAGGGATGCGGGCGACCCCATGGGCGTCGCGCGCCTGCTGGCGTTCCTGGCATCCACCGACGCCGACTACGTGCGGGGAGCGATCTTTACCCGGTGAGGGCGGACTCCCTGGGCCTTCCGGTGCTTCCCCCGACTCACGGTGCTGTAATGCATCTTGACAGACAATAATGCTAACCGGTATCAAAGCGATACCGGTTAGCATCCTACAAAAAGATCTCCCTCCCATGCCGATCGGGTGGCGACACACTGGCAAGACAGAATGAGGGTTTGGTCCAAGGGTGGGATGTGACTGACACGGCTCCTCACGCTGACGGCGACCTCCTCCGCGCCCCACGAGAAACCGCCGGTCTGGACCTGGCGAAGCTCGTCTGGGCGTTCTCTGCCGCGCTGCTGATCTACCTGATCGTGGTCCCCTTCGGGTACATGATCTACGAGTGTCTCACGGACAAGGTAGGGCGGGCGACGCTGGCGAACATCCCGAAGTACTTCGGGATGGCGTTCGTCGTCGAGGCCACCGTCAACACGTTCTTGCTCTCCGGGGCCGTGACAATTCTCAGCGTCCTGGTGGGTGTCCCCCTGGCGTTTGGCGTCAGCCGGACGGACATGTGGGGCAAGGGGCTGGTGCGGAGCACGGTCCTGATCTCCATCATCACCCCGCCCTTCCTGCGCGCCATCGCCTATGTCATCTTGGCCGGCCCCAATGTCGGCTACCTGAATCAGCTGCTGCGCTACGTGCTGGGACTGTCCATGGAGTCCGGGCCCCTGGACATCTTCAGTGCCTGGGGATTCGTGGTCCTCAGCATCCCGGGCGGCGTGGCCTTCGTCTTCCTCCAGACCGCCTCGGCCTTCGAGAACATGGACCCGTCGCTGGAGGAGGGGGCCCGGCTGGCCGGGGCCACCCCCCGGCAGGTGGCATTCCGGATCACGCTCCCCATGGCCAAGCACGCCATGCTCTCCGGGGCGCTGCTGGCCTTCAGCGTATCGCTGGCGATGTACGGGATCCCCCACATCCTGAACGTGAACGTGTTGACCATCGCCATCCGGAAGTCGCTCTTGATGCCGCTGGACTTCAAGGCCGCCTCGACGCTGTCCATGGTCGTGCTAGCGGCCTCGCTCCTCACGCTGTGGCTCTACCGCGTGAGTGTCCGCTCGGCGAAGCGGTTCCAGACCATCACCGGCCGAGGGTTCCGGCCTGGCGTCATGCGCCTGGGGCGCTGGCGCCACGGCTTCACGGCGATCGGCCTCCTGTACGGCGTCTTCGCCTTCGTCCTCCCCTACGGGATGCTGGTCCTGGTCTCTTTCATGCGGCGCATGGGGTACGGGCTGGAGCTCGACAACTTCACCCTGCGGAACTATCTCTACATCTGGACGGAGCCCCTCCCCAGAACGGCGATCCTGAACAGTTTGATTCTCGCCACGGCCAGCTCGACCCTCGTGGTGCTCCTCGGCATCGTCATCGGCTACATCATCGCCCGCACGCGGGTGCGGGGCCGGGCCGTCCTGGACTATCTGGCGATCCTCCCGCTCGGGATTGCGGGCACGGCCCTGTCGGTCGGCCTCATCATCGTCTACCTCAACCCCCCCCTCTCGGCCCTCGGCGTCTACGCCACCCTCTGGATCCTGCTCATCGCCTACGTGACGCGGTTCATCCCCTTCGGCGTCCGGTACTGCCAGACGGCCTTCATGCAGGTGTCGCAGGAACTCGAGGAGGCCGCCCGCCTGGGCGGGGCCAACTGGTTCCAGACGGTGCGCCACATCCTCCTCCCCCTGATCAAGCGCGGCGCCCTCTACGCGTGGATCGTGGCCTTCCTATCCGCCTTCCCCGAGCTCAGCGCCTCGATCCTGCTGCGCAACATCGGGACCGATGTGGTTGCCACGGCCATCCTGGACATGTGGGACGGCACGGGGGGACTCCCCGCGGCCTCCGCCCTGTCCGTCATGGTGTTTTTGCTGCTGACGCTGCTCGTGTTGCTCGCCCAGCGCGTCACCGGTCGCTCGATGCTGGAGCGGAGCTAGATGTGGGGCGGGGCCCAGGGTGGTTGTGCAAATAGAGGACATCGTCTCTCTGGTCCTGAAGCGAAAGGAGATCGCCATGACATCACGCTGTCGGATCGCAGTCCTGGGGCTCTGTCTCTGCCTGGCTCCTGGCGACTTCTGTCGCCGCCGGGGAACTGAACGTGTACTACGGCACCTCCCGCGACCTCTTCGAGCCCGTCGTTCAGGCCTTCGCCGCGTCCCGCCCCGACATTAAGGTCAGCAGCTACCGGGCCCCGACCGAGGAGTTGATGGCCACGATCGAACTGGAGATCCGAGCCGGCAAGCCGCGCGCCGACGTGATCGTGATCAGCGCCTCGCAACTTTTTGGCCTCCAGCAACAACACAAGGCCCTGGAGCCCTACTCGCCGAAGGAGCTCGATAAGATCAAGAAGGAACTGCGCGACCCGGCGATGCTCCTGACGCCTACAGGCGTCAACCTGTCGGTGATCCAGTACAACACCAAGCGCATCACGGGTGCGGACATCCCCAAGAAGTACAGCGACCTGCTCAATCCGAAGTGGAATAACCAGATCGTTATGACCGATCCCCGGAGTTCCTCGTCCGCGCACACCCACATCTGGTTCCTGACGAAGTACCTGGCCGACACGGCGGGCGAGCCGCCGTACGGCTGGAAGTTCTACCAGGAGCTTCGCAAGCTGAACGCGAAGTACGTGGCGAGTCACGGCACCGTCCGGGCCATGGTGCAGACCGGGGAGCGACCCCTCGGCATCCAGATGTTGAACGATGCGTTGAAGTCCGTCACGGGGGGTGAGCCAGCCTCGTTTGTTCTGGCCCAGGAAGGGTCGCCAGCCGAGATTAATGCCGCCAGTCTTGTGAAAGGTAGCCGCAATTCCAACGAGGCCAAGGCGTTCGTGGACTTCCTCCTCACGGAGAAGGGCCAGGATCTGATGGTCAAGCTTGCGGGCTACCTACCGGTGCGGATGGACACCGCCTTCAAGTTCCCCGACGGGCGAAGCGTGGCGGACATCAAGGTCATCCCGGTGGACTTGGCCTACATCAGCCCGGCGAAGCGCGAAGAGCACATGCAGAAGTTCCACGAGATCATGCGCTGAGGAGGGAAGCAGCGGGTGGCCGCCGGCCGGATTCCGCGTCCTGGACTCCCGTCCGGTGGCCGACTTCTCTGAGGAAAGGGCGCGGCAGTTATGGGTAATCCGGCGAAACTTCTCCTGGAGGGAATCGAGAAACACTTCGGTGGCGTCCAGGCCGTCCGCGGGGTCACCCTGGAGATCCCGGAGGGCTGCCTCGTCTCCTTCCTGGGGCCCAGCGGCTGCGGCAAGACGACCTCGCTCCGGATCGTGGCGGGGCTGGAGGCGCCGACCAAGGGCCGGGTCCTCGTGGACGGCCGCGTTCTCTCAGACGAACGAGGGGTTGTTCCGCCGGAGCGGCGCGGGATGGGCATGGTCTTCCAGAGCTATGCCGTCTGGCCCCACATGACGGTCTTCGACAATGTGGCGTTCGGGCTCCGGCTGCGGCGCTGGGACCGGGAGGCCATCCGGAAAAAGGTCCAGAGCGTCCTCGAACTGGTGAACATGGCCGAATACGCCGCGCGCTACCCGACCCAGCTCTCCGGGGGGCAGCAGCAGCGGGTGGCCCTGGCCCGGGCCCTGGCCACCGAGCCGGCCATCCTCTTGCTCGACGAGCCCCTCTCCAACCTGGATGCCGTTCTCCGCGAGAAGATGCGGTTCGAGATCCGGAGCCTCCAGCAGCGGCTTGGGATCACCACGATCTATGTGACTCACAGTCAAGAGGAGGCGCTGGTCCTCTCCGACGTCGTGGCCACGATGCACGAAGGGAAGCTCGTCCAACTGGGCCCCCCGGAGGAGCTCTACCGCCGGCCGCGGACCCGCTTCGTCGCCACCTTCATCGGCCTGGCCAATATCTGGGAGGGCACGGCGGGCGGCCGGGACACGGCCGGCGACGTTGTGGAGCTCCCGGGCGGGCAGCGAATCAGCGTGCTTGCGGAAGATCGCTTGACCTCGTCCGCCCGCGTCTCGGTCATGGTCCGCCCGGAGTGCGTCCGGCTCGCAGCGAACGGGGGCGCGTCGGTCCCCGAGAACCGGCTCCGCGGGCGGGTGGATAGTGTCACGTTCACCGGGAGCCGTGTGGACTACTTCGTCGTCGTCGATGGGCTCGCGGAACCCGTCCGCGTTCAGACGACCCCCCCGATCGCCGCACGACCCGGCGAGGAGGTGGCGCTCGCGTTCTCGATCACGGACTGCGTGATCCTTGACGATTGACGGAAGGAATACACAGACGTAGGGGAACGGTCCGGTTTCCAAACCCGCATGGAGGTACACCGTGCTCGAGTTCAAGGACTGCCCCGTCGTGGACAACCATGCCCATATCCTGAACCCGAAAAGGCAGACCATCGAACCGATCTGGCTCGCCCGGGAATTCTTCCACGGCATGGCCGATACCCCCATCCGCGGCGTCGCCAAGAGCGAAGCTCTGGGGCGCCACGGACGAGCTCCTGCTCCATTTTCCCCATATGGGGGTCGTCCTGACGGCGGTCTGCCAGCTTGCCAAGCTGTTCGGCTGCGAGCCGACGCTCGAGGCGGTCACCGCCGAGCGGAACCGCCGGACGGCGACGGCTGGGACTCGCCGGCTACGCGAAGATGCTCTACGAGGATGCCGGGCATCGTCTGCTCCGTCATGGATTCCGGACCTTCCCCTCAACGATCCGATCCTCGATCTGACCCCCGGCCGGAAACTTCGGCTGCTCCAGATGGATCCGCTTCTCCAGAAACTCCTGAAGATCGAGCGGCTCCTACACCGAGCTCCTCAAGCAGCTTCCAGGCCGGCGTCGAGAGCGCCATCCGGCAGGACGGGTTCGTGGGCATCAAGTCCCACCTGGGCGAGCTGATCGGCCTCGGGCACGCCGCCGGTGGAGGCGGATGAGGCCGAGCGGATCTTCCCGGCCGCCAAGGCGGGAGACGGCGAGGCCTTCAAGAAGCTCTACATGGCCGTCTGGCTGGCCACGATGCTCCAGTGCCAGGACCTGAAGATCCCGCTCCACATCCACACCGGGCATCACCGGCGGCCTCTGGAACGGGCCCGTCTCCAATACCGACCCGTTCCTCCTGGTCCCCATTCTCCGCCAGCCCCGGTTCCTCCAGACGCGGCTCATCCTCCTCCATGCGGGCCACCCCTGGATGCAGCATGCCGGCATGATGGCCCATACCTTCCCCCACGTCTGGGTGGACATCGGCTGGACGACCCCCTGGACCTCGCAGCGGATCGTCGAGTGCTACCGCGACGTGATCGCGATGGCTCCGCTCTCCAAGCTGATGATCGGCAGCGGCGGCCACGGCTCGCCGGAGATCTCCTGGCTCGCCGCCAAGATCGCGAAGATCGCCCTCGGCGAGGTGCTGACGGATGCCGTCCGCCTGGGGCTCATGGGCGAGAAGGACGCAGAGAAGACGGGGCGGATGATCCTGCACGACAACGCCGCCCGGCTGTACGGGCTTCCGTCGTAGACGATCGCAGAGGGTGCGATGAGCGAGTCAGGGCTCGTTGGAGCCGGCCATGGTGGCTGATTTACCTTTCTGGGCTTTCTCGGGCTAGAGGCATTTCCCGGGATAGCGCGACCCTAGCTGCACCTTGGGGGTCGGGGGGGTCACTATCTCGGACGGAAACTGATCACACGGAAAGGAGATTCAGATGCGGACCAACGAAACGAAACGGCTCCTCGGGACGGGCAAACCGGCCCTCGGCACCTTCTGCCTGGGCGGGAGCCCGCTGATCGCGGAAACCCTGGGCCGCGCGGGGTATGACTTCGTCATCGTGGATCTGCAGCATGGCGAGAGCCACCCGGGCAATCTCTTGGGGATGCTCCAGGCGGTCAGCTGCACCCCGGCGACCCCGCTGGTCCGCGTCGCGGCCAACCAGCCCGTGGACATCCAGCGCGCCCTGGATCTCGGCGCGTACGGCCTCGTGATCCCTATGGTCAACAGCCGCGCGGAGGCCGAGGCCATCCTGCAATCCGTCCGCTATGCGCCCAGCCGGGAACCGGAGTTGGGGTCCGATCCGCGGGTGGCTCTACGGCGGCCCGGACTACTTTGCGAACGCCCAGGAGGAGTTGCTGATCGTGGCGATGCTGGAGACCGCGGAGGCGGCTCAGAACGCCAAGGAGATCCTGAGCGTTCCCGGGATCGACGCGTGCTTCATCGGTCCCAACGATCTGAGCATCGCCCTCGGCTTCGCGTCCGAGCTGTCCGAGTATCCGCGCCCGGTTGAGGAGGCCATCCTGGCGATCCGCGACGCCGCCGTTGCCACCGGGAAGGCCGCCGGGATCTATACGCCCAGCGCCGCCGCGGCCAAAGCCCGTCTCGCGCAGGGCTTCCGGTTCGTCTGCATCCAGAACGATTTTGGGATGGTCATGACCGCGGCCGCGGAGGCCCTTCGGACGATCCGGGCCTGAGCAATGGCGCGGCGGTGGCGGGTCGCCCTGGCAATTGCCTGACTTTGAGCACAACCGCCCGTTCCGGGTTGAAGGCGGACGCGCCCGCCATAGAATGGCTGCCAGATACCTGTCCACACGCATTGCGAAAGGCGGATCCTATGCACGGATACGCAGGACGATTGCTCAGGGTGGATCTCGGCAGTGGAAAGAGCTGGGTCGAGCCGCTCGACGGGGCCAGGGCGCGCCGGTACCTGGGCGGCCGGGGGATGGGGGCGCGGATCCTGCTCGACGAGGTCCCCCGGGGGTGCGACCCCCTCGGGCCGGAGAACCGGCTGGTGTTCGCGATGGGCCCGCTGGCGGGCACATTCGCGCCCGGCTCGGGACGCTTCGCGGTCGTCGCGAAATCCCCCGCGACCGACGGCTTCGGTGAGGCCTACACCGGCGGCTTCGTGGCGCACGAGCTCAAGTACGCCGGCTACGACGGCATCGTCGTGCAGGGCAAGGCCTCGGAGCTGGTCTACCTCTCCATCGTCAACGACCGCGTCGACATCCGGCCGGCCGCCCACCTGGCGGGGCGGGGGACGCTCGAAACCGAGGAGGCGATCCAGGGGGAGCTGGGCGATCGCGAGACCCGGATCATCAGCATCGGCCTCGCCGGGGAGAAGCGGGTGCGCTACGCCTGCGTCATGAACGACACCGACCGGGCGGCGGGGCGCACCGGGCTGGGCGCGGTGATGGGGGCGAAGAACCTCAAGGCCATCGCCATCCGCGGGACCGGCCGGGTCACGCTGGCCGACCCGAAGGGGTTCCGGGAGTGTCGCCCTCGCCAACCTCGCCAAGATCCGGAAGCACCCGTGGCTGGGAGACAGCCCCGGCAGCGCCGGCGCGCTCGGGACCGCGGGCGGCGTCGAGGACCTCTCCAGCGCCGGCATCCTGCCGACCCGCAACTGGGAGACCGGCACCTGGGAGTACGCCGACCGGATCAGCGGCACGGCCATGAAGAACACGATCCTCCTCGGGCACCGGGCCTGCCAGTCCTGCCCCGTCGGCTGCACGCGCGTGGTGCGGGTCGCCGACGGCCCGTTCGGCGGGGTCCGACCCGAGTACGGCGGGCCCGAGTACGAGACGGTGGCGGCCTTCGGCTCGCTCTGCGAGAATCCGCAACCTGGAGGCCATCGCGCTGCTCAACCAGCGGTGCAACGTGTACGGCCTGGACACGATCAGCGCGGGCACGCGCGATCGCCTTCGCCATGGAGTGCTTCGAGAAGGGGCATCCTCACCGAGCAGGAGATCGGCTTCCGGCTGGACTGGGGCGACGCGCCGGCGATGGTCCGGCTGCTGGACATGATCGCCCGGCGCGAGGGGGTCGGCGACCTCCTCGCCGAGGGCACGCGCCGAGCGGCCGCACAGATCGGGCGCGGGGCGTCCGAGCTCGCCGTGGAGGTCAAGGGGCTGGAGTTCGGGATGCACGAGGCCCGCGGCAAGAAAGGGCTCGCCCTCTCGTACGCCACGGCGCCCCGCGGCGCGGACCACATGGAGGGGTTCCACGACCCGTCGCTCGCCGTGCCCAATGCCTGGCCCGAGCTCGGGGTCGTGGAGGCCATGGACCGCTTCACCCTCGAGGGGAAGCCCCGCGTGGTGCGCCTGGCGGAGGACTACACCTCGTTCATCAACTCCGTGCCGCTGTGCTCGTTCATGAGCCTCACGGTCGGGGGGATCCGGAACACCGACGAGATCTCCGGCATGCTCGCCGCGGCCACGGGCTGGACGGACCTCACCCTCGCGGAAGAGATGGCGATCGGCGAGCGGGCCTACAACCTGGCGCGCGCGTTCACGGTGCGGGAGAGCGGCGGCACGGCCGACGACCGGCTCCCGGCCAAGCTGTCCCGGCGCCTGCGCGACGGGGCATCCCGGGACCAGGTCATCACCGACCAGGACCTCAAACCCGCGCTCCAGGAATACTACCGGTTGCGCGGCTGGAGCGAGACCGGCACGCCCACCGAGACGAAGCTCAAGGAGCTGGGGCTGGCGGACGTGGCCCGGCAGCTCGCGGGAAAAGGAGACGGCCGATGAGTCGCATGATCGTCGTGGACCCCGCCAAGTGCACCAATTGCCGGATGTGCGAGCTGGCCTGCTCGCTCGTGAAGACCGGCGCCTTCGCCCCCTCGCGGAGCCGCATCCGGGTCCATGTCTTTGCCGAGGAGTTCAAGTACATCCCCCTCGCCTGCTTCCAGTGCGCGTCGGCGCCCTGCGTCAAGGTCTGTCCGGCCGGCGCCCTCGTGCAGGAAGACGGCCTGGTGCGCTTCGTGAAGGAGGCCTGCATCGGCTGCCGCATGTGCATGCTCGGCTGCCCGTTCGGGGTGATCGCGTTCGACAGCGCGGAGGGGGTGATCGCCAAGTGCGACACCTGCAACGGGGATCCCGAGTGCGTGCGGTTCTGCACGCCGCACGCCCTGGAGTTCCGGGAGTCGGAATTGGCGGACGTGCCCAAGGGGCGGGACTTCGCGCGCCGGGTCGCCGAGGCGGCAGCAGGCTGCTGAAAACGGCCCATCTGCGGCGTTGGACGCGCTGAGGCGCTCGTTGCGGCGTACCGGGAGTACGCCTCACTCGGCCTACGCGTCCGCCTTGCATCTGGACCGTTTTGAGCAGCCTGCCGACAAGCTGAAAACGGCCCATCGCGGCGTACGCTTGGCGAGTACGCCTGGACCTGGAGTACGCTGCGGCTTCGCAGCCGTGCACTGGCCGAGCAGCCTGGCGGACGGTCAGTATCGCTGCCGGCGCAAGGAGCAGAGGTGTCGCAACAGCGAATCGTCATCGTCGGCAACAGCGCCGCCAGCCTGGCTGCCCTGGAGGCCATCCGGCGCCTGGACGGCACATCCCCCGTCACGCTGGTCGCGGATGAGGCGATCCCCGCCTATTCGCGGGTGCTGCTGCCCTACCTGGTGAGCGGGGAGCGCCGCGACCTGTCGCTGCGACCGCCCGACTACGCCCAGCGGATGGGCGCGCGGATGCTGCTGGGCCGCAGGGCCGTGCAGATCGACGCCGATGCGCTGGTGCTGGACGACGGGACCCGCCTGCCCTTCGATCGGCTCCTGCTGGCGACCGGATCCCGGGCCGCGATCCCGGACATCGAGGGGATCGACACCCCCGGGGTCTTCGCGCTCAAGACGATGGCCGACGCGCTGCGGATCCGCGAGCAGCTGCCGGGGGCGCGCCACGCGGTGATCCTCGGGGGCGGGCTCATCTGCCTGCTCACGGTCCACGCGCTGCTCAAGCTGGGCCTCTCGGTGACGATCGCGGTCTCGTCGGACCGGCTCCTCACGCGCATGCTGGACGAGGAGGCCGCGGCGCTCCTGCAGCATCGCCTGGCGGAGGCCGGGGTCCGCATCCTCACGCGCACCGACGCCGCGCGCGTCGTCGGCCGCGACGGCCGGGTCCGTTCCGTGGTGACGGCGGCAGGCGAGGCGCTCCCGGCGGACCTGGTGATTCTGGCCAAAGGGATCCGGCCGGACATCGACCTGGCCCGGGCCGGCGGGCTGGCCACCGGCCGCGGCGTCCTGGTCGACGAGTACCTGCGCACGAGCCGGCCGGACGTCTTCGCGGCGGGCGATTGCGCCGAGGCGCCCGACATGCTCGTGCCCGGGAAGAAGACGATCCCCGGGACGTGGTTCGAGGCCGTGGCCCAGGGCGAGAGCGCAGGGGCCAACATGGTGGATCTGTCGCGTCCCAGCCCCGGCGCCTTCAAGATGAACGTGATGGAGATCCTGGGGGTCGCGGTGGCCTCCATGGGGCTGATCGAAGCGCCGGATTCCGAGGGGCGGGTCGTCGTGCGTGCGCGAGACGGCAACTACCGGAAGCTCGTGATCTCGCGCGACCGGATCGTCGGGGCCGTGCTCGTGGGCGACGTGTCCGAGGCGGGTCCGATCGCGATGCTGATCCGCCGCGGGCTCACGCTCTCCGAACTCCGGCCGTTCGATCCCTCCCAACCCATCCGCTATGCAGACCTCGCGATGCAGTGGGGTTCGAGGGCCCGCCACTTCGCGGACTGTCAACCGTACAAATCTTGACCCGGAGACCGAGAGGCGGGAAGGTCGCGGTGTAGTCTCTGCCGCCCTGTACGGCGGTGACGGGAGAGGACTCCTACGGGTTGTGCCTGCAGTCTCCGCTTGACAGGCGGCGCGCCCCCGGGGCATGCTGCTCCTCGTTCAAAAACGCTCATCCCACCGCGGGGATCCCTGCATCGTGGCCGCCTGTTCGGGGCGCAGGTCGGATGTGCTATCGAATCCAGAGGAGGGGAGACCCATGGCAACGCATTCCGACACCGGACGGGCACTGCGCGACCTGGCGGAGCGTTTTCGGTCGGCCAAGATGAGTCGCCGCGAACTGATCCAGCGAGCCGGGCTGCTGGTGGGCGGGTCGGCACTGGCGTCGTTCCTGGCGGCCGTCCTGCCGCCGGGCGCGGTCGCCGGGCAACCGGCAGCCGCGGCTCCGCCGAGAAAGGGCGGCTCGCTCAAGGTCGCCATCTTCGGCGAGGCCCCCTCGCTCGATCCCATGTTCACCACCGCCACGATCACCAAGAACCTCGCCAGTCAGATGTTCGAGGGACTCGTCAGCAACGACCTGAAGCTGCGGCCGCAGCCCGACCTGGCCGAGAGCTACGAGATGAGCCGGGACGGGAAGACGGCCACCTTCAAGCTCCGCAAGGGTGTCACCTTCCATAACGGCAAGGAGATGACTTCCGCGGACATCGTCGCCTCTCTGCGGCGCTTCACGACCCTCGCCAACCGGGGCAAAGTCATCGCGGGCCGGATGGACGACATCAAGGCCCCGGACAAGCACACCGTGGTGATGACCTTCAAGCAGCCCACCGGCCGCCTGCCGCTGTTCCTGGCGATGGGCGAAGGCATCATGATGCCGGAGGAGATCGCCACCAAGTACCTGAAGGAGCAGCTCAAGGAGTACGTCGGCACCGGGCCGTTCAAGTTCGTGGAGCGCCAACCGGACCGCTTCACCCGCTTCACCCGCTTTGACAACTACGCCGCGCAGCCCGGCGAACCCAACGGCTGGGTGGGCCGGAAGACGGCCTACCTGGACGAGCTCATGGTGATGCCCGTGCCCGAGGATTCCGTTCGGGCCGACGGCGTGGTCACCGGGGAGTATCACTTCGGCGAGCTGCTCAACCCGGACTCCTACGACAACCTCAAGGCCAACCCTGCGGTGGACGCCTACATCGTCAAGCCCTATTTCTGGTCGGCGATTCACTTCAACAAGAAGCAGGGGATGTTCACCGACCTCAAGATGCGCAAGGCGTTCAAGCTGGCCATCGACCTGGAGCCGGGCTGGCGCGCCGCCTGGGGCAAGCCGGAGTTCTGGCGGCTGCAGCCGGCCATGGGCGCCCCCGAGACCCCCTGGTACACCGAAGCGACCAAGGGGGAGTACAACAAGAAGGATCCCGACCAGGCCAAGGCGCTGCTCCGGGAGGCCGGCTACAAAGGCGAACCGGTACGCTGGCTGACGACCAAGGAGTACTCCTACAACTACAACTTCGCCCTGGCCACCAAGCCCCAACTGGAGGCCATCGGCGTGAAGGTGGACCTGCAGTTGGTGGACTGGGCCACCCTGATCCAGCGGCGGGCCAAGCCGGAGCTCTTCGATGTCTTCGTCACCGGCCACGACACGCCGAACCATCCGGTGCTGATGCCCTTCATGAACCCCGCCTGGCCCGGATGGTGGGACACGCCCGAGAAGAACAAGCTGTACAACGACCTCTTCGCCGAGGTGGACGACAAGAAAGCCAATGCGCTCGGTCGAAGACATGGAACGGTTGGTCATGAAGGAAGTCCCCTACGTGAAGATCGGAGAGTACTTCGGACTGCGCGGGACGCGGAAGGAGTTGAAGGGGTACGTCAATCCTGTGCACTTTTTCTTCTGGAACTGCTGGCTGGCGTAGCAGGCTGCTGAAAACGGCCCATCTGCTGCGTTGGCGCGCTCGGGTGCTCGCTGCGGCGTACCTCCAGTACGCCTCGCTCGACCCTTCGCTTGCCGCCTTGCATCTGGACCGTTTTGAGCAGCCTGCCGAAAAGCTGAAAACGGCCCATCTGCGGCGTTGGACCGCTTGGGCACTCGCTGCGGCGTACCTCAGTACGCCTCACTCGGCCCTTCGCGCGCCGCCTGGCATCTGGACCTTTTTGAGCAGCCTGGGCGTAGGCGGGTTTGTCGGTTTCCTGGCAAGCAGAAACGCCCTGGGACACACGAATCGGAGCGCGCAGCGCGACGGGCATCCGGCGGGAACTCGCGCTGCGCGCTTCGCACTCTGGATAGGAACGAATCGCTGATGGTGGCCTACGTTCTCCGACGAGTCCTCCTGGCCATCCCGGTCATGTTCGTGGTGGCCGGGGGGGTCTTTCTTTTGCTGTACCTCACGCCGGGCGATCCCGTGTCGGTGATCCTCGGGCCGGACGCGTCCCCCAGCAAATCGCCGAGCTTCGCCAGAGGCTCGGGTTGGATCAGCCGGTCCTGGTTCAGGTGGTTCGCTGGTTCGGCCGGCTCCTGGTGGGGGACCTGGGGGAGTCGTATCCACCCGCAACCGACCGGTCCTGCAGACGCTCCTGGAACGGGCCGAGCCGACACTGATGCTCACGCTGCTCGCCACCCTCTTTGCAATCCTCCTCGGGCTGCCCATCGGGATCGTCTCGGCCACCCGCGCCGGAAGTTGGGCCGACCTCGGCGCCATGCTGGTCGCCATGGGGGGGATCTCCATGCCGTCGTTCTGGGTCGGCTTGAACCTCATCTTTGTCTTCGCCGTGATGTTGGGGGTCTTCCCCGTGGCAGGCTATCAGCCTCTCAGCCGCGGGCTCTGGGAGAATCTGCGGTACCTCGCCCTGCCGGCCGTCACGTTGGGGTTCGCACAAGCCGCCCTGCTGGCCCGCATGTCCCGCTCCATGATGCTGGAGGTGCTCCGCGAAGATTATGTGCGCACCGCCCGCGCCAAGGGACTCGCCGAGCGCACGGTGGTGCTCGTCCATGCCCTGAAGAACGCCATGGTCCCGCTGGTCACGGTCATGGGGCTGACGTTTGCGATCTTGATGGGTGGGGCGGTGATCACCGAGCAGGTGTTCAACATCCCGGGGCTCGGCCGACTGCTGGTCGCAGTCGGTGCCGCGGCGCGACTATCCGGTGGTGCAAGGGATCGTCCTCGTGATCGCCTTCAACTACGTCGCGATCAACCTGCTGGTGGACATCCTGTATGGCTTCTTCGATCCCCGGGTACGCCACTCGTGATCGGGGGCAATGGGGCAATTGGGCGATTAGGCGATTTGGCGACTTGGGGGAGGGGCGATACTCTCGAATTGCCCAATCGCCGAGTTACCCACGTGCCGGCCAGATCGAACGCCGCGGTGACCGATAGGCTTAGTACACGCGGACACAAATTCGATGACGTGTACGTTGGCCGCATAAGTCCAGGTCCCCCGGGGCCGACCCGAGACGCCGCGCCCGCGGGCGAGCCCGTCCCCGGCACGGAGGTCCGCTTCTGAGCGGACCGACCCGGGGTAAGGGCGAGCCGGCATCGACGAGGCGCCAGGCGTCCGAGGGTCGGTCCGGGGGGACCGGCGAAACGTCACCGTAATTGCGGGCAGAAGCACTAAGCGTTGAAGCGGAGCCACATGACCGAGAACAGCATCTCGATGGCGGACGGGAAGGACCGACGGCGGCGGGAGCGCCCCGGTCGATCCACGGTGCTCCGCAACCGACGCTTGGTGATCGGAGGCGGGCTCCTCTTGGCGATCCTCGCCGTGGCGCTCCTGGCCCAAACGCTCGCCACCCACAGCCCGCTCCTGGTCCGCCCCGAAATCCGGCTGGCGCCGCCCAGCGCCGAGCACCGCTTTGGCACCGACAATTTCGGCCGAGACCTGTACAGCCGGACCGTGTACGGCGCCCGGACGTCGCTGATCGTCGGCGGGATGGTGGCGTGGTGGCCGCCCTGGCCGGGACGGTCATGGGTCTTCTCGGCGGGTACTACCCGCGGGTAGACCTCGCCCTGACGCGGATCATGGATGGCATGATGGCGTTCCCCGGCATCGTGCTGGCGGTGGGGATCATGGCGGCGATGGGTCCCCATATCGGCAACGTATCGTGGCCCTGTCCATCGTGCAGACTCCGCGGGTGGGCGGTTGGTCAGGAGTGTGGTGAAGATCAGCCTGCGCACGTAGTACGTGGAGGCGGCTCGGTGCATGGGGGTGAGCGACTGGCGGATGCTTGTGCGCCACATCCTTCCGAACTGCATCTCGCCCGCTGGTGGTCCAGTGCACCTTCATCTTCAGCGAAGCGGTCCTGGAGAGGCGTCGCTCTCGTTGGGGGTGTGGGGGCGCCCCCCCAAGATTCCCAGTTGGGGCGTGATCCTGGGCGAGGCGCGGCTCTATATCCGGAACGCCCCGTGGATGATGTTCTTGCCCGGCATGGCGCTCACCGTCACGGTCCTGGCGCTGAACCTCATGGGGGACGGGATCCGTGACTGGCTGGACCCGCGGCTTCGAAAAGACGTTATAGCGATCGACGGGCGCACGGGCGGCTGAGTGTCTACCATCCTGGAGGTGGCGACGCGGGAGTGTCTGGATCTCTTTCGACTCGATGGAACGGGAGCCCTGGTGACCGGTGCCGGCCAGGGCATCGGCAGGGTGTACGCGCTAGCCCTGGCCGAGGCCGGCGCGGACGTGGCCGTCTGCGACCTCAACGACCGCACGGGTCGGGCCGGTGGCAGCGGAGATCGCCGCGCTCGGTCGCCGGGCCATCTTCGTGAAGACTGACGTCACGAGGGCGGACGAGGTGGACGCGATGGTCGCCGCGGTGGAGCGCGGGCTGGGTGGCCTCGACATCGCGGTCAATAACGCGTGGGCCGGGGGACGGTATCGGTGTCGCCGCCCGCCGAAGGAGTTCCCGCTCGAGGACTGGGACTTCACCATGAACCTGGCGCTCCGGGCGATCTTCCTCTGCTGCAAGGCGGAGACGCGGGCCATGCGGAAGCGGGGGCGGGGCAAGATCGTGAACATGGCGTCCATGTCGGCGAGCATCGCCAATGCCACCATCGCCTATTGTTCGGCCAAAGCGGGCGTGGTGATGCTCACGAAGCGGTTGGCGGCCGAGTGGGGCAAGTACAACATCAACGTGAACTGCATCAGTCCCTCCTACACGCTCTCGCCGGCCCGGCGGAGAGACCCCCAGGAGAATCGGAACCACATCCGCTCGCTCCACCCCATGGGCTGGCACGAGCGGCCGGAGGACCTCTGCGGCACGCTGGTCTACCTGGCCTCGGACGCGTCCAACTACGTCACCGGCCGCGACATCCTGGTGGATGGGGGGCACACCCTCAACGTTGGCGAGCCCCGCTCTCCCGCACGACGCCCCCCCTGGTGAGCCCCGAGGAGGAGATCCAATCGCTGACCCACGACCTCGAGGTGCTGGGAATCCCACACGACGACAAGGGTGTCACGACCGAGTAGGGGAGGGGACGACAAGGCGAGGATCGAATCGCGGTATCAACGACCGTCCGGTGGTATTCGGAGAAGCGGTTGTTTATAGGTGGGTCAAAACCAGGCGTAAGGTCAGCGCGGCGAAGCCGCATCTGGATTGATGCGCGTGTTGGGCCAGCCATCCCTACGACAGTTCGACTTTGAGCTTCTTGCCGACGGCCGAAGCGGCCCGCTCCAAGGTCGAGAGCGTCACGGACCGATTCGCAGGATCCAGCAACCGATCGAGCGCCGGTCGGCTGGTCTTCATGCGGCTGAGCCATCTCCGACTTGGTGAGCCGGCGGCGCTGCATCTCCTGGGCGATCTGGAAGGCGATCACCCGCTTGGCGGCGGTGGCCTCCGCCGGCCGGCCGACGGACTGATAGAACCGGGCGAGCTGCCAGAGGGCGTTCGCCAGCGCCGCCTCGCACGAGACGACCCGGCCCCGGAGGTCGGCCTCTACGTCCTCGGCAAGACTCGGCGTCTCGCCGGGCAAAAACGCGGCAGGGCTGGGTGTCGGGGAACGCCTTGGTCGCTATGGAGGCCTCCTTGGCGCGGCGTGGCTTGACCGCCGGCACACAGGGGATACCGCGAGGGTGTGACATCTGAGGTCACAAACACCTCCCGGTTGACACGCGGAAATGGATTGCGGTTACGATGCTTCAGGGACTGTCTGGTGGGCGGCACGAGCGGCTCTAACAGGGAAATCAACGACGGAATCTCCTGCTCGACGACATCCCAGACCTTCGCCGGGATCACCCGGAAGTACTCGTGGACCATGCGGTTCCGCATCCCGATGATCTGGTGCCAGGGGATGTCGGGGTGATTCGTCCGGAAGTCGTCTGACAGGTGGCGGGCCGCCTCGCCGAGAATCTCGATGAGCCGCATGATACCATGCTGCATCAGCTCATCGTGGAGGAAGTGATCCAGGTCACGCCGTCAGTGAAGGCGCGGATCTTACGCGCGGCGAGGAGCATATCGAGGAGGCAGGCGTCATCCCGCCACATAGACGGGTTCCTCATTCTGGAGGATGTGACGGCGCTGCACGTAATTCTCGCTCTGCTCCACCGCCTCGCGCTCCACCAGGTCCACCTCGCGGCCCAGGATCGCTTGGAGTTCGTCCTGCATGGTCACCAGATCGAACAGACGATAGCGCGCGCCCTCCTGAACCGACTAGGAGATCCACATCGCTGTCCGGGCGAAAATCCTCGCGCAAGGCCGACCCAAAGTCGGCAGATACGTCGAATCCGATGCGTCCGGCAAAACGCTACCAGCCGGTCTTGTGGGATCTCAATCCGAACCCGCCCCATTCCTGGCCCTCCGCGCTCACCCGCTCTTCCGGTTAGGAGCCGTTACGAAATACCTTGGCCTTTTTTGTAATTTCGTTACGGCTCCTTATTCTTTGCCAACGGCTTACCGTCCCCATCCGGTTTGCAGTCTACCAACGCCACATCCGCCTGGCAACTGGGATTCCACCACCCACCCCACACCGTTCCCCGGATGGGCTGCGCGGCGTTCGCGCGGCGCGGACGACCTGGTACCCCTCCACACCATAGCGTCTCGCGCCACGGCGGACGTGTCCCCCGTCAAACCGTTGAATACCGCTCCCTCCAGTTTCCAGAAACCTCCCACAAAACACGCCATGGCCGGCCCTCCAGGAATCGCCCGTTCTTGCCAGCCGCCCCGACGTTGCCAGGTCCGTCAGCGCACAGCAGGTGTAGAAAAATACAGCGTACCGTTTCCGCCAGTCCACGAGTTCACGACCGACGGATACGGTTTCACGATATCCTCGCCAGACCCACCATGATGAAGAATTGGAAACACCCCTCCACGAATTCAAGCACTTAGCTCCTAATTGGAGCGCGGTACCTTTCTTCGGGTTCGACTCAGGTGTTCCGACATGCCCCCGGTTACCGTGCTCGGAAACGATGCGACAGGCGCCGCAACAGATGTCCGGCGACCCGGCCCTGCGTGTGGCAGTCGCCGTGGACAGCGGAAGCCGCACGCCAGAGCGTCACGGCCGGCAGGAGGCACCCGCATCCCATCAGGAAGAACGTGGGCACCACCGGGGCGGCCTGCGGCCAGCTTGTCGGCACGAGGGTGCCCGCCAGACCACTCAACAGGAACCCCAGCGCCGCCTGGCGCGCCCAGTGATTCCGGCGCCGCCGGAGCGCCTCGTTACCGAAACGCTCGGGATGCTGTGCCGTCATGCGCTCCACGAGCGTCACCAACGCCGCCCGGGTGGCCGGCGAGAGGGGGAGACTACGAGGAAAGAGAACGCGGAGGAGCGGGTACGCTTGGCGCAGGTCGTCGGCGCGGAGCCGGACGAGGTCCGTCCACAATTCGGTCAACTCGTGGGCCTCCGCTGGTGTCAGCGTGAAAGCGTTGGCCGTGAGGACCCAGCCGATCGCGTGCACGTGAAACCCATTCACGACGCCCTCTCCCACGGGCGCCAATTGGTTAGGCAGCTGCCGTGGCCGCCGAGCCGGTTGGCGTCGACTGCTCGCTGCTCGATTTCAGTGTGCTCCGGAAGGAGGCGGCTGTCAACCGGTCGCTCTGGGAAAGCTTTGGGTGTAGGGTTGCGAGTTTTGGGGTACGCTGCGTTGAGCGCGGAAACGTGTAATCCTTTGATGGCAAGTGGTGCCGCGGACCCGGAAAGCGGTGTAATGACTTGGAAACACGAACTCCTTGTTGTGCCGTTCAGCGGGGAGCGGGCGACGTAAGCCCGCTTTGACGCCTGACCCATCGTTTTGGGGGGGTCAATTACTGGGCGCACGCCAACCCTACCGGCTCGCCCGTCGTGGCTGGAATTGAAGCCGTGGTAGGCTAACATTCAAGCTGTACGGCGCCGGGGGGACTGGTCGTTGTCACGACCTATGGTATGGGCCCATGCCGCCCCCGGAGCGATGGTGGCCTCATGGTTTCACGGGGGTCAGAAGCGTATGAACCGAAGAGAATATCTCAAAGTGATGGCAGGGCTCTCCGCGATGGCTGTGCGTCCCGGGGACGATGGAAAAGAGCCTCGGAGGTGCCCCGCGAGAGCCGAGCACTCGCACGGGGCCCCCAGACGCGAGTTGTTCTGGCCGGGGTGGGTCGCGGGGCTTCCGAGCAGGCGCTGAGACGGCGGTTCGTGCGGAGCGGAGAACGTCATCCATTTCGCATGGTTGTCGAAAGGCGACGCCGTGTTCATCAAGCCTGCCCTCAACTCGGGCAAACCGTATCCGGCCACGACCAGCCCCATCGCCATTGGAGCGATCGTGGAACTTCTGAAGGACAAGGGGGCGGGACGGGTGCTGGTGGGAGATATGGCGGGGATTCTTCACGTGAAGCTCTCGCGCACCGGGCTGTCGGGCTTCTCCCGCCGCATGATGGAGACTTCCGGCACGGCCCGAGCCGCGCAGGCGGCCGGCGCAGAGGTCCACTTTTTTGAAGAATCAGGATGGGAGGCCTTTTATGAAGATCTCCCGCTTCCAGGCTCCCACTGGAAGCGTGGCCTGATGATGCCCATGATTCTCCAAGAAGTTGAGCACATCCACCCCCATGCCCCGGTGCGCCCGTCATGCGCTGGCCGGCAGCACGCTTGGCTTGAAGGCGGCGGTGGGCTATTGGCGGACTGACACCCGGCTGGAATACCATCGGGATGCGGCCACCTTCCAGGAGAAGACCGCCGAGGGCAATACCGTCGAAACCTTGCGCCGGAAGCAGCGGCTGGTGCTCTCTGCCGCAGAGTAGTCCTCGCCACATTTGGTCCGGATGATGGGCAAGTCATCGAGCCTGAAACGGTCTGGTCATCGCGTCAGAATCGGTGGTCGCCCACGACATGGTATCCTTGGCCTGGCTCCTGGAGAACCGGCGCACCGGCCTTCCATCCGAAGCGGGCGCTCTGGATGATCCCTATCGCAGCCAGTTGTTTGTCAGCATCGGCAATCATTGGGTCGTCAACAAATTGGATGGCTTCGGCACTCGCCCTGTCCGCCGAACGACTCACCAGACACGATATCAACACCATTTGGGACGATCGGGTGCTCAACCGCGCCTACGAGGTTGTGGTGTCCCGCTGGTGGCCCTTGCATCGGCGAACAGTGCCCTCCCTGACGATCTGAAACAGCGCCTAGGCGAGATGACCACCCGTGCGCTCTGATGGCTGTGCAGCCCCGAAAGATGCGGTCATCCAATGTCCCCACCCCATTCCCCGAGAAGATCTCAGATAACTTCCCGTGGATTGGGCACCGATCTTCACTGGACGGGGAGGGGAATGAGGGGTGCTGATTATTGGTGGAGGAATTGAGGAAATTCCCTGGAATAAATCGAACGCGCCAGCGGATAGTGCGACCCATGAGGGTTCCCTGGGCGGGCCCGTCCCCTGCAGTCTGCGAACGAACCGGAGTGGGGGCAGCTGCTCTATTGGGAGGAAGGGTTTCTGATTCGCTCAGTTTTGCACTCAGTGCCTGAAACCGAGTTGCCCTTCGGTCGCGGTTATTGAGAGCCGCGTTTTCGCTTTCCGTCAATTAGAGGACAGACGGTATCAGACACCAATCGGGGAAGACGCCTGGTTACGGGTTTGAGTTCGGTCAACAAAAACGGGCCGCGAACGTGAGTGGGCGAATAGCAGCCGGAGCCGAGTGCGTGAGTTAGCGCCCAATTGCATTAATTGCCAACGTCCCGGAAAAAACTCCCGTGCGCCGAACGGCAATCATCAGCCGCGGCTTCAGCCGTCGCTTGAATGCGATTGTTGGTCACGTCATTCCTTGCGCCATCGGCTTATCACATCCGCGAAGGTCACATCTCGCCACGGCTCCATCCATTCCTGATGGACGTAAACGCTTCTTGACTGCGGTTCTGGCCTTGGCAACGGCATTTGAACAACCGCTGGCAGCAAGACAGCATCACCCACAACTACACACTCACCGGGGGCAAGGTTCGGTAGGATGTCCGTGATGCCGCTTGAGTTATCCGGCAACAGCCTTCTGACATAGTTCTGATCGGCGTAATTAGTGAGTCGGAGCGCCAGAAGTTATTGCACTGCGCAAAGATTGTCTCGGACACCTCTGATGGCCGCTGACTCACGACCATCAAGCTCAGTCCATATTTCCTTCCCTCCTTCGCGACACGCTCCAGTGATTTGCGCGATGAGCGATATGAGGCGTCGTCCCTCTGCGGTATGTAATTGTGGGCTTCCTCGCAGACAATCATGACGGGCACATCATTCAGAGCGTTCTTCTCGTGGCGCAACTTGGAATAGTGGAAACAGAAATCGAAAATCAACCGCGAAACAAGGCTCACTGTAATACTCAGCACCTCAAACGGGATTCCACTAAGATCAACGATAGTGACGTTCGCCTTGTTCAGATAGCCGACGAACTGCATCATGATTTGCTCGAAGTCCTGCGTCTCGAACGGCTTCCCGTCAGGCTTGGCGGGCTGAAGCAGAAACCGCAATCGCTTGTCCGCGAGCTTCGTCTCGAGACGCGAGACAAAACGGTTGAACTCACCATTGAATGGGCCATTCGTTGCTTTGTCCGCTTTCGCCGTCGACTAGTAACGAACGACTGCGGTTTGTCAAAGTAAACACGACGATCAGAGACGAGAGAGCCATCTGCAAGCTTCGGTAGGTTCTCGTTATCAAGACGCCCGATGACTTCACGGTTCATATTTTCTCATGTACCGGTAGACTTCTTTGATTGAGAAGTATACTGGAGTGTCATAAGTCATCTCCGTTATTACCGGGTTGTGTTTCTCCTTGTTCAGGATAACTGCCTGCTTAAACTGGCTGACCTGATTATGCGAGTTCTCCTCGTTGCTTTCGATGAACATGCTCTCCAGTTCCTCGGAATTCATCAGCCAGTACGGCAGGTGCAAGAGAGTCGATGTCCAGTCGGTTCAGGGTGAACGTTTGCTCCTTGGCAAGCGTGAAGGCGCAGGTGTATTCGTCATGGATGTCGAAGATCACAATGTGGGAGTTGTTTTGCTTTTCGTTGTTCGCGTTCGCCCCGTCAGCAATGCCCACGACGTCGTGAAGAATTCGTGCGAACGGTGCACGACTTGCCTGAACCAGTGGATCCGACGATAGCAATGTGCTTGCTGAAGAACCGATCCCCGTGGACCTTAATGCAACGGCCCTGTTGAGCGATAGTTGCCCGAGCGGGAACTGGTAGTCGCAATCCTCGGCGAACAGTATGTCGAGCGTGTCTTTATCCGCCGCGAATGCCGGCTCCGTTGGAACTGGCAAGAGCACGCTGGCACGTTCAAAGGTCGTGCCACCGACAAGAGTACCAACGGCCTGGCATTCTATGTGAAACTGCCACAGAGGATTGCCATCCCTTTTGTCCAGTGGATTACCCCTTTGACATTGCGGATCGCAGCAACAGTGAAGTCGTTGTTGCCTTGTGCGATCCGCAGATACCGACCAACTTGGAGGTCTCGCCTTGTGCTCCTCGAATACTTTCAGGTCGTCTACTACGACGACGATGGCTTCGGGGGCACGGACAAGACGTAACCGACTTTATTCGTAGACATTGCTGACCCCCATGATGTACTTGACCTCTTTGAGCGATGTTGCCGCAAGATGCTCGACATTCACATCGACCGTATTAAGCGAATCGCAATACAGGCTCCCCGATGATGAACAGGTCATCACACTTTCCGATTGTTAAGCACGGCGCCGTGGTCTTCCCAGCGCAGCATGTCGGAGAGCGAATTCACGCTGGATCGTGCCTCCCGGCCCCCTCTTGAAGTCATCGGCTCCCGGAAGAACGATGGTTCCTCGAAGCGTTGCCCAATGTAGCCGTCTGTGTGAAATATTCCCTTTGCGTATAACGGTGCTGGATGTTTGGACCTCACCCGAGTTGGATGCAGAGGCAAAGCACAGGGGTACTGGATGCGCAGGCTTGAAGTGATACTTGTCGAGGTAGTCGCTGATGAAAAGAACGATTTCCGCCTCGTAATCGTCACACTCTTGGAATCAACCACGAAATATCGAAGACGGGCGTTCTTGTCGAGGTGCGTCTTGAGTTGTTTGCCGCGCCTTGAGGGAGCTTCTTTCGAGTCTTGAGGGCGAGTGTCCATCGAGTTATGGCTGTCGTGCGAGTTCCCTTCAGCTGGGCAAGGAACAGCTTTTTCGTGATCTGCCGGGCGGCTACGTCGTGTTTCACGCTGAACGTGGCGATAACGTGGATCGTGTTTGGGTACGCAAGTGTCTCGATATCGTCAGAGGGAATCCCATTCGCCACGAATCCCGTTCTTGGAAACCTGCTCAACAAGAGCGTCATAAGCAGGCCCAAATTCCATCACGAACTTGCTACTGAATGCGCCAAGGTCAATGCCGGATGGCACCGCCTTGACGTGCTTCTGCAGTTCCTTGTCCGTGGAGCACAAGGCAGCCTCAAAGACCTCCTTGCCCACAGACGGAGGTGACGTGCTGACGCCCGGAAAATGAGCAAAAAGTACATATCGAATGTCTGCGGTCGGATTGCTGGAGAAATGCCTGAGCATCTGAAGCAATGGCTTATAGATGGCGCTGGGAGCGAAGTGTGTGTTTGCCTCATGATACTTGCATTGGATCGCCGTCAGTGACACAGGTGACGCGATTTCGAGATCCTCAACGATACCCTCGACGGTGATCGTGTCATCGTCCTTGCCCCTGAGAATCTCCAGCGCCGTCTTGTTAAACTGGTAAAGAAAGCCTTGGATCGTGTAGTCAGCGGCTCGCGGCATATGTGTCGCTTCCCCCCCTCCCTGTGTCCAACTACGCTTATACGGTTTCCGCATAAGGGCTTCTATCTGGCACTGATTAAGTGACTGGCGGTATGAAACCGAGCCTTAGAGCCTTATCGAAAACAACCTTCGCATAGGTGCACTGATCCTTACGCAACTCTGTTCCTCGTCCCAACGCGTTCTCTACTTCTAAGGCAAATACTTCCTGCTTAGGGCTGAGGCACGGGTTGTGCCTCGCCCACAGGAAGAGCGCCTGCCAGTTCTCTTTGGGTCGTTCATTCTTGGATCGGAGAACGTGCCGATTTGTTTGTTAACTGACTTCTGGTTGGTTTCCATATCCTTTTCGGCAGGCGCTCCGTCCCTTCGCGGACCGGATGTGCATACCCGAAGGGGGCCGGTCAGCTGGTCCCTCACGAAGGGCATCAGAACTATTCAGGGCGCCGCGGTTTGATGCCCCGGGAGAGGCTCTTGCGTGTTTCGGGTCTGAATTGCGGGTCTGCGGCATTCGGTGTGTTGCGGAGATTTTGCTGGTTGGATGATCTCCAGCCATGGCGCGGCCAACCGGAGAGCGAACGTCGCTGTCTTCTGCGAAAGGAACGTCAACACAGCCCCATTCCCGCACCAACTCCTCTGCTCTCCGGATAACGCGACTTTTCAGTTCCGATCCAGGTTGGATCGCCTCGGAAACGTCAGCCTCTCTGCCTTCGGCAGGAATCCCGAGCTCCGCAAGTCGTGTGAATACGGGTTGCATGGCGCGCTCTGGATCGCGGAAGAACACGCTACCCCGGATTCTGACGAAGGTCCACCCCAGTCGTTCAAGAATTGCCTGCCTCGCCATATCCTCCGGAAGCTTATCCAGCGGGTGGTACCGATCCCCATCGCATTCCACTGCTAAGCGCCGGCCACCGCCCTCCACCACCATGTCGATGCGATAATACCCCACACTAAGCTGTGGAGTGACGCGGTACCCCTCGCTCGATGAGCCGCCGGAGCACCTCTCCCTCGAAATGCACTGATCGCTGATCGACCTTCCTTAGTTGTTCGTCAAGTAACCGCGTCAGCGCATTGGGTCGAGGGATGTTCATGAGCCGCCTGCGTAGGTCGTCCGGCTTCAAATCGCTCTGTGGGTTCAGCGAGTGCACCACCCACATCTGATCTCGCCCGCGGCTTGCAGCGACGTTGAATCGTTGCTTGAAAAGCGGTTCCACCCGAACCGAGAGGGGGCCGTCCC
>CAVOIV010000060.1:0-26766 GCA_963695995.1 uncultured Methylomirabilota bacterium | reverse complement strand
AGGCGCCCGCCGAACATCACCGCGATCCGGTCGCAGATTTCGAACAGTTCCTCCAGCTCCTCGGACACGACCAGAATCGCCGTTCCCGAGTTCCGAAGCTCCACCAGCCGCTTTCGGATGAAGGCCGCGGCCCCCACGTCCAGGCCCCAGGTCGGTTGGGAGACCAAGAGCACCTTGGGTTGCTGCAGAAGCTCTCGCCCCACCAGGTACTTCTGGAAGATCTCCCCCACAGGCTCTGCGCCGAGGCGTCGGCGCCGCTGGCCTTGACGTCAAACTCCCGGATGCATCGCTCCGCGAAGGCGCGCGTCTTGTCCACCGGCACGAAGCCGGACCGGACCATGTCCAGGTGCGCCGCCGTGAGCAGGGCGTTCTCGGCCAGCGTCACCGGCGGGACGGCGCCACGGCCCAACCGGTCCTCCGGAACGAACGCCAGTCCCCGGGCGCGGCGAGCGCGCGGCCCCAGTCGGCCCCTACCCGCCACCCCGCACAGCCGAACGGTCACGGCGGGCTCCACCAGCCGCTCGCCGGAAGGGGCGGTCATCAGCTCCTTCTGGCCGTTGCCCGACACTCCCGCGATCCCGACGATTCCGCCGCTGCGGACAGTGAGCGCGATGTCCCGGAAGGATGTCGTCCAGCGGCCCTTCTGCTCGCCAGGGTCAGCCGCCCACGCCCCAGGCGCCTGCCTGTTCCGCCGCCGTCGGGGTGCGCCACCGCCGGGCAGGTCCCGCCCGATCATCAGCCGGGCCAGGCCCGCCGGCGACTCCCGGCGGGGGTCCACCACGGCGACCACCCGGCCGGCCCGCAGGATGGTGGCCGCATGGCAGAGCGTCCGGATCTCTTCGAGCTTGTGGCTGATGTAGAGGATGCTCACGCCTTCGGCGGCCAGCCGCTTTAGCGTCTCGAAGAGCTTCTCCACGGCTTGGGCGGGAGGACCGAAGTGGGTTCGTCCAGGATGAGGAGGCGCGGAGCCTGCAAGAGACACCGGACGATCTCCACCCGCTGGCGCTCCCCCACCGATAGGACGTGCACCAGCCGGCGCGGGTCCACGGGCAGGCCGTACCGCTCAGACACGTCGCCGATCCGACCGGACAGTTCCTTGAGTGACCCGGGGACAGCCAGGGAAATGTTCTCCGCCACGGTGAGCGTCTCGAAAAGCGAGAAGTGCTGGAACACCATCCCGATCCCGAGCCCGGCCGTGCCTCCCCCGGACTCCCGATCGTCACCGGCCGGCCGTCCCAGCGGATCTCGCCGGTGTCGGCCCGGACCACTCCGTAGATGATTTTGACCAGGGTGCTCTTGCCGGCGCCGTTTTCCCCCAGGAGGGCGTGGATCTCCCCGGGGCGACATCCAGGGCGATGCCGTCGTTGGCGACCACCGCCGGGTAGGCTTTCGTGATACCCCGGAGCGCCAGGCGCGGAACAGCCGGGGCCTGTAGGAAAGGCTCAGTCATGCACGCTCTCGATGAAGTGACGCGAACGCGAATGGTCAGACCGGACGTGTGGAACAGCACGCGGTCGTACGTGGTCTGAGGATGCCCCAGAGGCCAAATCGTGTCAAGGATCGATCGGGGATTCAGGCCCGATTCTGAGCAAACGAGCATCGGGAACCGGTCACGCCGCGTACGCGGTGAGCACCACCTCGGCGCCCTGATTCCGCAACGCGATCAGCCCCGGTATTGCGGCGGACTCGTGCCAGCGCCGAAGCGATTCGAGGTCCGGGAAACTCCACGACCACCACGCGCTGACCGTGGGCCGCGCCGCACAACGCGAACGCTTTCTCTCCACGGAACCTCACCCGTCCATTGAACGGGCCGAACGTCGCACCCACCTTCGCGACGTACGCCTGCCACGCCTCGGAATCGCGGACCGTGATCGTGCCGATGAGGTAGACCGCCATGCCCCCTCCCGGCGGTACGCGGTTATCAAAGCCCCAGTCCGCCGATGCCTTCGGCCACGGACACCCCCTGCAGTCAACGGGTGCAGGACCCGAGGAAGGCCCAGACCGCGGCCGGTGTGGGATATGAACTGCCAACAAAGGTGTCGTCGCGCCTCAAAAAACCTGTTAGAACTTGGCCTTGATCTTGTCGAGTTGCTCCTTCGTGATCCCGGGCACGTTGCCGCGCGTGGTCCAGCGGTTGAGATTCCACGCGCCTTCGCCAAGCCAGGTCTTGATCGTCTGGAGGTTCTTGGCCCGGTCCGCATCGGTGCCACCGAGGAAGCCGTACATGTTGCCGGGCTTGCCGTCGGGTGCAGTCTTGCCGTCATCCAGCCGTCGCATCATGGAGCCGGTGGCCGGCCACACGACGTGTCGCATGAAGAGGGCATACGTGTCCATGCGTGGGCCGAGGTTCTGCTTCGTCAACTTGTCCCGGTCGAGATCCCACTCCTCGTAGACGGGCGCGTTGGCGCCATGGCAGGCGTTGCAGTTCGCCTGCACGATGGGCTGGATATCCTTGCGCCACGTCAACTCTTGCGCCTCCGCCGCCCCGGCGACAACGACCAGCACTGCGAGCGCGAGCACCAATTTTCGCATCTGTTCCTCCCGTGTGTTAAATGGTGGGCGATGGGAACTTGCGTTTGGGGGTCGCGCAACGACCAGGCCACCAACCTGGCCGTACCCCCCGCGGGACCCAGACCGATCATTCCAGGCTAACCCCACCAGTCGCGGTGGAGTATCGGGGCATCGAACGCGGCTGTCAACGGGGAAGAAGGGATGGCCCAGATTCACGTGGCCCAAGCGTCGGGTGGTCGGGAGACAACAGTTGATGGCGATGACGACGCGGCGCCACGCCTGTGGCCTACCGCTGCTCGACCTTGGGATCGAGAGCGTCCCGCAGGCCGTCGCCGAGTAGGTTGAATGCCAGGACGGTGAAAAAGATCGCCAGGCTGGGGAAGATCGCCACGTGGGGCGCGGTCACCATGTCGGCGCGCGCCTCGTTCAGCATGGCGCCCCACTCCGGGGTGGGCGGTTGCGCCCCCATCCCGAGAAAGGACAGGCTGGCGGCGGTGATGATCGAGGTGCCGATCCGCATCGTGAAGTACACCAGGACCGACGAGATGGTGCCGGGGAAGATGTGGCGAAGGATGATCGTCCGGGTCGGCGCCCCGATGCTCCGCGCCGCCTCGACATAGGTCAGGTGCTTGATCGCCAGCGTGCTGCCGCGCGTGAGCCGGGCGAACGTGGGGATGCTGAAGATGGACACCGCGATGATGACGTTGGTCATGCCGCCGCCCAGGATGGCCACGATGCCGATCGCGAGCAGGATGCCGGGAAACGCGAACAACACGTCGCAGATCCGCATGACGACCCGATCGGTCCAGCCCTCCAGGTACCCCGCGAACAACCCCAAGAGCGAGCCGATGACCGCGCCCACGAAGACCGAGATGAAGCCCGCAGCGAGGGAGATCCGCGTACCGGCGATGATCCGGCTGAAGATGTCCCGCCCCAGCGCATCCACGCCGAACCAGTGCTTGGCCGACGGCCCCGCGTTCAGCGCGTCGTAGTCGAAGAAGTTCTCCGGCATCGAACGGCGCGATGGCCGGCCCCACGACGGCCAGCGCCACCAGCCCCACGACGAATACCCCGGCCACCACCGCCACCGTCTGCTTGCGGAACTTGTCCCGGAAGAGATCCCACGGGGTGCGGACGTCCGCGGGTTTCGCGGCTACCGGAATGCCCATGTCACTTGTACCGGATCGTCGGGTTGATGAGGCCGTACAGCACGTCCACGATCAGGTTGATCAGGATGAACTCCAGCGAGAAGAGGAGCACCTCGGCCTGGATCACGGGGTAGTCCCGCATGTCCACCGCATCCACCAGTAGCCGCCCCATCCCCGGCCAGTTGAACACCTTTTCCACCACGATGGAGCCGCCCAGCAAGAACCCGAACTGCAGCCCCATCATGGTCACGACCGGGATCAGGGCGTTCCGCATGCAGTGCTTGACCACAACCACGGTCTCGACGAGCCCCTTCGCTCGCGCCGTCCGGACGTAATCCTCCTTGAGGATGTCCACGAAAGAGGAGCGGGTGAACCGGGCCATGATCGCCGCCACCGCCGCCCCCAGCGTCAGCGAGGGCAAGAGGTAATGGCGCCAACTGTCCGCGCCGACCGTCGGTAACAGGCGGAGCTGCACCGCGAAGACCTGCATCAGCACCATCCCCAGGGCAAAGGCGGGAAACGAGATCCCGGAGACGGCCAACGTCATGCCGATCCGGTCGGGCCAGCGGTTGCGCCAGACGGCGGAGACGATCCCGATGATCAGCCCGAACAGGACCGACCAGCCCATGCTCCAAAAGGTGAGCCAGAAGGTCGGCATGAAGCGCTCGGCGATCTCGGTCCCGACGGGACGCTTGACGCGGATCGACTTGCCGAAATCGCCGACCGCCGCCCCTGAGATGAACCGCCAGAACTGCTCATAGAGTGGCTTGTCCAGGCCGAGGTCCTTGCGGACCAGATCCACGGTCTCAGGCGTGGCGTCGGCGCCGGCGGCCAGCCGCGCCGGATCCCCCGGCAAGAGGTGCACGAAGAGAAACACCAGCACCGCTACGATGAGCAGCGTAGGGATCAGGCCCAGGAGGCGCTTGGCGAGATATGTCAGCATTGGGAGAGGCGGCCGGGGCGCCGCGAACGCTGCGCCCCGGCCGGTTTCTGGTGAGCCGGGCTACTTCAGCTCGATATCGTCGAAATTGTAGGACGCGTCGGGCATCACGTACACGCCGGAGAGCTTCTTGTTGTGGGCATACAGGAGCCGCTCCGTGACCAGGGGCGCCCAGGGTGCGTCATTCCAGATCTGCTCCTGCGCCTCCCGGTAGAGCCGCGCCTTCTCGTTCCGGTCGGTCACCTCCAGCGCCTTGGTGAGGTTGGCGTCCACCTTCTCGTTCTTGTAGTAGGCCGTGTTGAAGAGCCGCGGCGGCCAGGATTCGGACGCGAGCAGGGGCCGGAGCGCCCAGTCGGCCTCGCCCGTCGAGGAGGACCAGCCCACGTAGTAAAGCCGGATCCCGGCCGCTGCCGGATCCTGCACTCCCTCCACCATCTGGACCCGCTGCCCGGCCTCCAGGGCCTGGATCTTGGCCTTGATCCCCACCTGCGCCAGCTGCTGCTGCAGGAACTGGATCACCTTCTGGGCCGTGGTGTGGTTGTAGGCGGACCAGAGCTCGGTCTCGAAGCCGTTGGGATAGCCGGCCTCCGCGAGGAGCTGCTTCGCCTTGGCCACGTCGTACGGCCAGGGAGCCATCTTGACCGCGTAGTCCACCCCCTGAGGCGCCACCCCCTCGGCCGGGAAGGCGTATCCGTTGAAGGCCACCTTGACCAGCGCCTCCTTGTTGATGGCGTAGTTGATCGCCTGACGCACCTTCAGGTTGTCGAAGGGCTTCTTGGTCACGTTCATGGACATGTAGCGCTGGACGATCGACGGGGCGGCCACCAGCTCCAGGTCCGCCTTTGCCTTGAGGAGCTCCGCCTGCTCGTACGGCACCGGGAACGTGAAATGCGCCTCGCCGGTCTGCAGCATTGCCGCCCGGGAGTTGTTGTCCACGACCGGTTTCCAGGTGATGGCGTCCACCTTGGGCAGGCCGGGCTTCCAGTAGTTGGGGTTCTTCTTCACCTTCAGATGGTCGGTCTGCTTCCATTCCACGAACAGGAACGGGCCGGTGCCCACCGGGTTGAAGGCGATGTCCTTGCTGCCGTACTTCTTGAGCGCGGTGGGCGAGATCATCACCGACGAGGGGTGGGCCAGGACGTTGACGAAGGCAGAGAAGGGCTTCTTGAGGGTGACGCGCGCCGTGTAGTCGTCCACTACCTCGGTTTTGGCCACGGTCGAAAACAGGCTAAACCGCTTCAGCTTGTTCTCGGGGTTCGTCACCCGGTCGAAGTTCGCCTTCACTGCGTCCGATTTGAAGTCCGTCCCGTCGTGGAACTTGATCCCCTTGCGGAGCTTGATCGTGTAGGTGAGCCCGTCCTTGCTGACGTCATAACTCTCGGCCAGGACGTTCTGGAGCTTCATGTCCTTGTCGAAGCCGAACAGGCCCTGGTAGAACGACTTGACCACCGCCTGCGACAGCGTGTCGTTCGCATCGTACGGGTCCATGGTCGTGAACGTCGAGGCGACGGCCATGATCGCCTCCGACGCGCTGGCGACCTGGGGCGCGAGACAGAGCGGCGCCAAGAGACCGACCAGCAGCAGTGTTCTCAGAATACTACGCGATGTCATGTGGTTCTCCTTCTCGTGTCGGACACACGTGATGCGCACCGCCCGCCGACAGATCGCGACGGTGCGTCGAGACTCGAAATCACCAAGCTGGCGTGAAAGTGGCGACATACCCGGAATTACACCGGCCGTCATCTTGCCCGGCCTCTCGGCACCAAGCAGGACCGCGGTCAACGAAGAAACGTACGGCAGGGCGGGCCGCACACGCCGTCCGTCCCTTGGGCACGCGCAAACTCTCGCTGCAGGGGCGAGACGCGATGGGGTGAAGCATGCCGCAGACGATGGGTCGGTGTCAAGCAGGAAGCGGCTCGTGGCTGTGCGCAGGACCGCGGGCACCCGGGCCCATCGCCGCCCGCAGCACCCGGCCGGCGACCGCCCCGGTGTCCTGGCCATCCTGCCACACCATCTGTCCGCCCACCATCACCCATGCGACGCCTTCGGAATACCGGTGAGGATCCTCGAACGTGGCGGCATCGCGGATGCGCGGCGGGTCGAACAGGACCAGGTCCGCCACCTGGCCGGGCCGGATGAGGCCCCGATCCCAGAGGCCGAACCGCGCCGCCGGGAAGGCGGTCATCTTGCGCACGGCCTCCTCCAGCGACAGCACTTTTTTCTCCCGGACGTACTCCCCCAGGACCCGGGTGAACGTCCCGTAGCTCCGGGGGTGCGGCTTCGACCCCAAGGCCGGCGACATGGCGTACCCGTCGCTGCCGATCATCACGGCGGGGTGGCGCAGCACGTACTGCACGTCGTCCTCGGACATGATGAACCGGATGATGGGAAACGGCGCCCCGTCCGCCACGATCAGACCCACCGCCGCTTCCAGCGGCGCCGACCCGAACGCCTCCCCGAGCGCCTCGAGGGTCAGGCCCTCGTACGGTGCGTGCTCCGGTTTCCGGACCGCCGCCACCCGGACGTTCTCCCATTTCACCGACCGATCGGCGTTCGCTTCGTCAAGGATCTGCGCCCGGACGCTCGGCGTCCGCAACCGCTCCATCAGGGCGCCGACGCCCCCCTCCAGGGTCCAGGCGGGCAGGAACCGGGTTATCGTGGTGCTGACGGCCGTGTAGGGGTACACGTCCAGGGTCACGTCCTGTCCGGCCGCCCGGGCCTCGTCCACCCGGGCCAGGCTGTCCCGCACCCGCCCCCAGTAGGCCTCGCCCATGGCCTTGTGGTGGGAGATCTGCACCGGGACGCCGGCCTCTCGGCCGACTCGGAGCGACTCCTCGACCGAGTCGAGCAACCCTGCCTCCTGGTCCCGCATGTGCGTCGCGTACAGGCCCCCGTAGCGCGCCACCACGCGACAGAGCTCTACCAGTTCTTCGGTTTCCGCAAAGATACCAGGGGCGTAGGCGAGTCCCGAAGAGATCCCGGCCGCTCCCGCCTCCATCCCCTCGGCCACCAGCGCCTTCATCCGCGCCAGCTCGTCCGCACTGGGCGGCCGCCGATCGAAGCCCATCGCCGCGATCCGCACCGCGCCGTGGGCCACCAGGGGGATGAAGTTCAGGCTCAGCGGCTTCGCCTCCAGGTGTCGGAAGAAATCCGCCGCCGTGCGCCACTCCCAGGAGAGGCTGGCCGCGATGAAGGACGAGGAGTCGCGGAGCAGGTCCAGCCGCGTCGGCTCCACGGGAAACGGCGCGAAGCCGCAGTTCCCGCCGACTTCCGTCGTGACCCCCTGCGAGATCCGGCTTTCGCTGCGCGGAAAGGTGGGCAGCGAAAAATCGGAATGGGTGTGCGCGTCGATGAACCCCGGCGCCAGACACCGGTCCCCGGCGTCCAGCTCGAGCGACGCGCGGGCGTCTCCCAGGTGGCCGACCGCGACGATGCGCCCGTCCCGGATTCCGACCTCCCCGTGGAACCAGGGGTTTCCCGAACCGTCGACTATTCTGGCGTTGCGAATGCGCCAATCAAGCATGGTATTCCCCCAATGGTTGACTACGAACTTTGCCCCCGCGAGATCCGATCTCCGTGGGAACCATATAATCAGATTGGCTGAGTGTCAATCTGTCCACACGCCCTCTCACCCCCTCACGCGCAGGACACGCAGGCGCCTGAGCACGCGACGAGGCTCAGCCCTGATCAAGAAGCCTAAACAAACGGAGCGTTAGCTTGCACCGTAAAGCGCCGAGCGGTTGTATGTGGTCAACTCGTCCACAAAACCCGAACCGTGATAATACTCACCGGCCTGGATTTCAGATGTCAGGCAGGACGATTACTCGTCTACAAATCACTTGATTGTTGGGAATTGGCCGAAAGGAGATATGCCTCTTTCGAGTCCCTGCTCCGTAAACGACCGTTCCGTTGTTTCGGGATCGTGGAGGGGTGTGGGTTCCTTGACAGGGTGAACGGGTTGAGTGTACGCTCCCCGTGATCGTGCTATCTCCTTCCTTCACCCGACCACAAACATCCTGACCCGACCGCGAGTGCTCACGGCAGGCCTGTTAGGCACTGCTCTCGGATCTCCCTATGCAGCACAGGAAGGTAAGAGCGGATGGTTGACAAAGCCGATATTCTCATCGTGACGGCAACCGAAGTGGAAAGCCGGGCTGTTCTCCAGACCTTTGAACGAGCCACCGGACGGAAGGCCATGTCGCGCTCCATTGACGATCGCATGTATTTTGATTTGGGCGCGGTAAACAAAGCAGGTCTCTTTCTGACGCAATCGGAGATGGGGACAAGTGGGCTCGATGCATCCCTGCAGACGGTGCGCAAAGGTATCGAAGCGCTAAACCCTGCTGCAGTCATCATGGTAGGGATCGCCTTTGGCGTCAACGAACAGGAACAAACCATCGGCGATATTCTGGTGACAGAACAACTTCGCCTGTACGACTTGCAGCGCGTCGGCACACACGGCGGCGAGTTGCAGATCCGTCCACGCGGCGACAAGCCACATGCCTCGCCGTGGCTTGTCAATCACCTCAAGAGCGCCAATCTGACGTGGGAAGGCGCCAAGGTGCGCTTCGGGACGGTCCTGAGCGGCGAGAAGTTGGTGGACAACGAAGACTTCCGCGACCAACTGCGCGCTCTTGAGCCGGAGGCCATCGGCGGCGAGATGGAAGGCGCGGGGCTGTACGTGGCCTGCCACGACAAGAAGGTGGACTGGATTCTGGTCAAAGCTATCTGCGATTGGGCCGACGGGCAGAAGGCGCAAGATAAAGATGTACGGCAACAACTCGCCGCACACAACTCTGCCGCGTTTCTGCTTCACGCCTTGCGGTTCGCTCCGATTGACTGGGCCAATAAACGCGCGGCGGCTGCACAGCCTTCAGGCGCCATCCAAACCACCGTCGGAGGCGACCTCAGCGCCCATAATATCATTGGGCGTGACCTCATCAGTCATGAGACGCACCATCATCTTGAGCTATCCGGTTTCGGTGAACCGCCTTCGGTTCGCTCCTCCCTCCCTCCCCAGCCCTACTTTTTTGGCCGCGAGAAAGAACTAGCAATCATCCTCGAAGCCATTTCGCCCGAAGCGCGCACCTGGGGCGCGCTGATTGACGGCCCTGGCGGCATCGGCAAGACCGCGCTCGCCATCAAAGCCGCGCATCGCGCGCCCGCCGAACTCTTCGAGCGCAAGATCTTCATCACCGCCAAAGTGCGCGAACTGACGCCGGCGGGCGAGCACAGCCTGAACGACTTCACCCGCCCCGACTACCTCGCCATGCTGGACGAACTGGCGCAAGAACTGGGCGAAGAGGCACTCGCGAAGACTCACCCCGATGAACGTGCCAACGCCCTGCGCCTGGCGCTGGCGGGCAAGAACGCCCTGATCATCTTCGACAACGTCGAAACCCTGCCCGAAGACGAGCGCCGCCGCCTGTTCCAATTCCTTCGCGCCTGCCCGAAGGCAACAAAGCCATCGTCACCTCCCGCCGCCGCACCGACGTGGACGCGCGCATCGTGCGCCTCGACCGCCTCGCCCGCGACGAAGCCCTGCAACTGATCGCCGAACTCGCCGACAATCCCCGCCTGCCCGCGACCAGCGAAAAGGAACGCGAAGACCTGTACGAGATCACGCAGGGCAACCCGCTCTTCATCCGCTGGATCGCGGGGCAGTTGGGGCGCGAAGGCTCGCAGTGCCGCACCATCGCCGAAGCCTGCGCCTTCATTGACAAAGCCCCCAAAGGCAACGACCCGCTCGAATACATCTTCGGCGACCTGCTGGAGACCTTCACCGCCGACGAGACGAAAGTCCTCGCCGCGCTGACGTATTTCAGCCTGCCCGCCAAACTCAAGTGGATCGCGGACATGACCGACCTGCCGACGCCGCCGCCGAGACCGCGCTGGAAGACCTGACCGACCGTGCTCTGCTGATCGCCGATCCCGAATCACAAGAGTTCTCTGCTCCCCCACTTGCCACCACCTTCTTGCGACGCAAGCGCCCGGAGGTCATCGCCGAGACCGGCGGCCGACTGACCGACCGCGTCTACGCGCTGGCGCTGGAAAGCGGCCACGCGCGCCATGAGCGCTTCCCCGCGCTTGAAACCCAATGGCCAATGATAGCCGCCGCCCTGCCGTTGTTGGTGCAGGGCGAGAACGTCCGCTTGCAGAACGCGCTCTACGCGCTTGCCGTGTTCATGCGCTTCTATGGCCGGTGGGATGAGTGGCTGGCCCTGAGCGGACGGGCCGAAGAGAAGGCCCTGGCCGCTGGGGACCTCTACAGCGCGGGCTGGCGGGCGTATGACGCGGGAGTGGTCCATCTTGGTCGCGATCAGTCCGCCGAAGTGCTGGCCTGCGCCGCGCGCTGCGCCGCCCATTGGGAGCAGGCCGCACAAGCCGGGGCACGGGAGAGAGCCGTTGCCATCCATTTACGTGGCTGGAGTCACGTGCTGACGAAGAACTATTTGGCCGCGAAAGAGGCCTTTCAGGAGGCGCTCACCTTGTTTCGGACGGTCGCGCCGGAGAGCTACGATGTTCTCGTCGGCTTGACCGACCTTGCCGGGGTCGAGCGCCGACAAGGCGATCACGTCGCTGCTGAGCGTACCTGTCGCGAGGGCCTACAAATTGCGAATAGGCTTGGTATCCGCGAAGGTATTGCCGTCTTCACGACCCGCTTAGCCGATCTGGCGCTCGATAGCCAGGACTGGGCGGGCGCGGAAGCGCGGGCGCGTGAGGCGCTAGAGTTGGCGGAAAGCCTGGGGCGGCTGGAGGTGACTGGCGTAAATTGTTGCCAGCTGGCCAAAGCGCTGGCGCGGCAGGGTAAACCAGAAGAGGGCCTGCCCTACGCTCGCCGCGCGGTGGAAATCTTCGTCAGACTGCGCATCCCGGACGAACTAGAAAAAGCGCAGGTGATACTCAAGGAGTGTGGCGGGTGAACGTGTTGAGTAGAGCGCGCGCGTCGCCCCACAATGGCATCCAACCGCTAGACTTCATCCCGTGTTGCTCGACTCGCCTGCGACTGGCTTCTGGGGTCAACCCGCCCATAAACAACCGTCTCCTCCGAAAATCACCGGACGGTTGTCCACGACCCGACGGGGCTTCCAGAACCCGTTATCAACAATCTGGGCGGAATAAGCAGGCGAAGGGACGTCTTGTCGGGGCAGCGCCCCGTGGCATTTAGGCGCTGATCGACGAGCCTGATCGCCCTGTAAACCCGAAACAGTCCATCCCTCGTTTTCGGCTGTTGGGGTGTCCCTGCCAGCCAACTCGCAACACGTTAGCCCTTCCGTTGCGAGTCCTAACGCGGCCTCGCTGTCAGTCCCATCGCTCATCGGGTAACCGCCTGCGGGATGGCGACTATCAACCAGGGGACATACGTAATGAGGAAGAGGACGGCGACCATCACCAGGATGAAAGGCAGTAGTGGCCGCGTGAGGTTGAAAATAGAGACCTTGCTCAGCCCGCAGGCCACGTACAGCACCGAGCCCACCGGAGGCGTGATCAGTCCGATGCACAGATTGATGCAGAACACGACGCCGAAGTACACCGGATCGAGCCCGAACTTCTGTGCAATCGGGGCCAGGATGGGGGCCAGAATCAGGAGGGCAGGCGTCAGATCCATGACGCACCCGACGAGGAGGAGCAGCACGTTGACCAGCAACATGAACACGGTGGGACTGGAGGACCAGGGAGACCAGGGTGCTGGCGAGCAGTTCCGGTACCTGGGCGGTGGTGATGAGAAAGGCGGCGGACGTGGCCGCGCCGCACACGAACAGCACGATGGCCGTGCTCTTGGCGGCGACGATGACGATGCCCGGCATGTCCCGCATGCTCAGCTCCTTATAGATGAAGAGTCGCCACCACGAACGCGTATACGACGGCGACGACTGCCGCCTCGGTCGGCGTGGCGATGCCGAACACAATGCCGCCGAGAATAATGACGGGCAAGATCAGCGCCCAGAAGGCTCTCTTCCGGGTGGCCCGACACCGGTCAGAGTCGCGCGCTGGCGGCCGGGGATACCCCCGCTTTCGCGCGTGGAAGTACCACCCGATCATGAGCCCGACGCCGATGAGGACTCCCGGGATGATTCCCCCCAGGAACAGCTTGACGATCGACACGCCGGCCGTGACCCCGAAGAGAATCATCGGGATGCTCGGCGGGATGATGGGCCCGATGCAGCCCGCCGCGGTGATCAGGGCCGTGCTCTTCTCCCGGTTGTACCGGTCCTTCTCCATGATCGGCAGCAGCACGGAGCCGATGGCCGAAGTGTCGGCGACGGCGGAGCCGGAGACTCCGGCGAAAATCATGCTGGCGACGACGGCCACGAAGCCTAACCCACCCGAGACGTGCCCCACCAGCGATCGGGCGAAGGTCACGATTCGCGTAGAGATGCCGCCGTCGTTCATGATCTCCCCGGCCAGGATGAAGAAGGGGATCGCGAGGAGCGGGAAGTTGTCGATGCCGCGGATCAGGCTCTGCGAGATCACGCTGAACGAAATGGTCCCCGTGTAAAGCATCAGGACCACGGCGGTCAGGACCAGGCTGAAGGCGATGGGGACGCTCAACAGGATGAACCCGAAGAGGGCAAGCAGGAAGACGATCAACATGCGCGCCCCCCTCCCACCGCGCCCGCCGTTCGCAGCTTGCGCAGATTGCCCACCAATTTGAGGGAGGCCTGGAACAGCATGAGGACGCCGCAGAGGGGGCAGGCCAGGTAGATAAACCCGTACGGAATGTCTAGGGCCGGCGAGAGCCAGTCCAGGTTCTGCATGACGACCACGTAGCCCCCGATGGTGATTAGGGTGATGGCGACCATCGCCAAGAGGTTCGCGACCACGAGGAGGACGCGCCCGACTTTCGCGGGGGCGAGCTGGATCACGATGTCCAGCCCGAGGTGCTCATCGTGCACGTAGGCGAGGACGCCGCCCACGAACGCCACCCAGAGCATCAGAAAACGCGCGGCCTCCTCCGACCACGAGATCGAGGACCGGAGGAAATAGCGCCAGATGACCTCGGCGAAGACGATGGCGACGAGGGCCGTCATGATCACCACAAGCAGGGCGGAACAGGCGCGCTGGATCCGGCGATACCAAACGTCGATGACATCGGATGACGGGGACATGCGTTACCTCTGCACACGAGGCGTACCGTCAGGCTCAGGGCCGGACCAGACCGCCCGGGGATCCGGGCGCGAGGTCCACGTGCGCAGCCAGACCGACGATTCCCGCCCTGCACTCCACTGGGGAAGGGAGGGCCCGGATCGCCGGGCGATGTATCCGAGCCGGGCTCTCCCGATGTAACATGCGTGCGTCGTGCTACTGGGCCTTCTTGAGTTCCGCCTTGACCTTGTCCAGGAATTCCTTCCCAATCTTGCCCTCGAACTCAGTCCAGACGGAGGCCGTAGCCGCCTGGAACGCGCGCTGCTGGTCTGGGGTCAGATCGATGAACCTCATCCCGCGCTGCTCCAGGGTCGTCCGGAACTCCCGGTTGAACTTCCGGTTCAGCTCGCGGTTGTAGAGGGCCGTTTCCCGGGCGGCGGCGCGGAAGATGGCCTGGTCCTCCTTCGGCAGCTTGTCCCAGAGCGGCTTGCTCCAGATCAGCATGTGCGGCGTCCAGACGAGGTTGATCATGGAGACATACTTCTGAACCTCATACAGCTTCGCCGAGTACAGGGTGGGGATCGGATTCTCCTGCCCGTCAATGGTCTTCTGCTGCAGCGCGGTGAAGACCTCGCTGAACGGCATCGGGGTCGGGTTGGCGCCCAGAGCACGCCAGGCCGCCAGGTGGAGCTGGTTCTGCATGGTGCGCACCTTCAGCCCCTTCAGATCTTCCGGCTTTGACACCGGCCGGGCACTGTTGGTGAGCTGGCGGTAGCCGTTCTCGAACCAGGCCAGGTTCACCAGCCCCCGCGGCTCCATGAGCTTGGACAAGTCCTCGCCGACGGGGCCGTCCAGGATGGCATCCGCCACCTTCTCGGTCGGGAAGAGGTTGGGGAGGTCGAAGACCAGGAGCTCTTTCACCATCCCGCCCAGCGGGGACGACGACGTCACGACCGCATCCAGTGTCCCCGAGCGGACGGCCTCGGTGGCTTTGATGTCGTCCCCCAGGGCCGCATCCGGGAAGAGCTGGACCTCGTAGCGGCCGTTGGTCTTGGCCTCCACGATGAGCTTGAACTTCTCATTGGGCGCGATGAAGGCCGGATGCTCGCGGTTGGGGCCGATGCTGATCCGGATCACTTGTTTCTTTGGCGCTTCGCCCGCCAGCGCGGCGGAGGCCAGCAACACGAACATGACCACGAGACTGCCGAACTGCACAATGCGTCGCATGAGGCTCCTCCTGTTTAGGGTGGGCTGCTCCCAGCACGTTTTTTTGCGGCGGACCGGCGAGGGTGCGGGGTGCCGCGCATCCGCATCATCCGCCGTCCGCGCCGTTCCCGCGTGCGGCAGCCAAGGACATCCAGGCGGTCGTGCCGCCGTCGAGCACCAAGACGTGTCCGGTCAGGTACGCGGCGTCATCCGAGGCCAGGTAGACGCACGCCTTGGCCACGTCCAGTGGAGTCCCCGCCCGCCCACCGGGCACCTGGGCGCCCGCGCTGGCCGGATCGTACCCTGGGTTCTGGTACTGCCGCGGCACGTCGATCCACCCTGGCGCCACGGCGTTGACGCGGATCGTGGGGGCGAGCTCGATGGCCAGCTCCCGCGTCCACGCGCAGATGGCCCCCTTCGTGCCCGAATAAATCGCGTGGCCGGGCATGCCGCCAAAGGCATGGATTGATGTCAGATTGATCAGGGATCCCCGTCCCTGCGGGAGCATATGGCGCACGGCCTGCTGTGCGCAGAAGAACTGACCCCGCACATTGACGTGATAAAGGCGGTCGAACTGCGCGGGGGTCACATCGAGAAAATTGCCCTTCTCCGTGATGCCGGCATTGTTCACGAGAATGTCCAGCCCCCCGAGGGTGGCGACAGCCCAGTCAATGAGCGCAATACAGGCCTCCGGTTTCCCCAGATCCGCCTGACAGACTGCTGCCTGCACGCCAACGTCACGGCAGGCGGCGACGGCCGTTTCGGCGCCGGCGCGGCTGTGCGCGTAGTGTAAAGCGACGTCGGCGCCCTGCCGGGCGAGCTCCAGCGCAACCTCCCGACCTATTCCGGTGCCGGCCCCGGTGATCAATGCCTTCTTCGCGGAGAGCGTCGGCATGGCGTATCCATTCGAATGAGCGGGTCGGCTGGTAGCCGAACCAAGGGACAGATTCCGAGCGCTAAGCCCTGGTAGGGAGTGGGTATGGGCTCCATTCTGACGCCGTGAAAATATGATGTACACGTGTACATCATAATCAATGATGTGTCAATAATGATTTCATATTGACCTTGTAAAAAATGGCAATAATCTTACAATTAATCTACCAAGAAATGATGAAACCGTGTACATTATCCAAATCATGACAACGACTCTGACGATCAAGGACATCGCGAAGCTCGCTGGCGTCTCGCACGCGACGGTCTCACGGGTGCTCAACAACTCGGCGAAGATCAAGGCCGAGACCCGCGAGCGGATCCTGACAATTGTTCGGGATCTCAACTTCACGCGGAACGCGTCCGCGCGGTCTCTGAGTTCGGGACGGAAGTTCACCATCGGGATGTTGATCCTCTACGACCCGTTTGAGCGCCGGTACCCAGCGGAGTTCCTCCCCGCCGTCCTGGCCGGCATGACCACCGAGTTGAACGCCCACGGGTACAACCTCACGCTCTACTTCGATCAGATCCAGGATCAACGGGATCAGGTCCCCTCTCGACGGCTGTCTCGGAGCCACGTGGATGGGATCTTCGTACTGAGCTTGGAGCGGGAGGCCGCCATTGCGCACAAGGTCGCACAGGTTACGGTGCCGGTGGTGTTGGTGAACCAGCGCATCGAAGGCCTGCAGCTCTCCAGCGTGATCGCCGACGACGAAGCCGGGGGCTATGCGGCCACGACCCACTTGCTTGCGCTGGGCCACACCCGGATTGCCTTCGTCGAAGGCGTGCCGCACCACGGCAGTAACATCGATCGCAAGGCGGGCTACCTGCGCGCCCTGCGGGAGCAGGGGCTGAGCCCCGATCCCGGGTTGAATCGGGTCGGGCTCTATGAGGAGGAAGGGGGCTATCGGGCCGCGACAGAGCTCTTGGACGCTCATCCGGACATCACGGCGATCTTTTCGGCCAACGACATCATGGCCGTGGGGGTGTATCGGGCGATCAAGGAACGGGGCCGGCGGATTCCACAGGACATTTCGGTCGTCGGCTACGACGATACCGTCTTCGCGCCTGTTGTGGAGCCTCCGTTGACCTCGGTGCGAAAGCCCCGAACGCGGATGGGTCGGACCGCGACGTCCATGATGCTCGCGGCAATCGAGGCGGGCGACGACAAGGCCGAACGGCAAGACGTTGTGTTGCCGACAGAGTTGGTGGTACGCCACTCGACGGCGGCTCCGGTCTAGCCCTCTTGAGGGGACGGCTAGGGGCGGGCGCTCCGTACCGCGCTGTTGCTGCTCCGGTGCGTAAAATAGGTACCGGACTCCATTTGGAAGCTAAGTATTTGAATTCTTGGAGGTGCTTCCAATTCTCGGCCATAGGTGGGTTTGGCGAGAGAACCGTAAAGCCGTATCCGTTGGGTGGGGATCTCGTGGGCCCGGCGTTGCGGGTTGGGTTGCCGTGTGTGCGGCGGGTCGGGTTTGGCCGAACGTATATTCGCGAAAATAAGGGGCAGATCTTGCAGTTCAGCAGCCTCGGAGAATCGCGGGACGATTGCACGCGCGCCCCCTCGGGCTGAATCAGCGAATCAGAAACCCTTCCTCCCAATAGAGCAACTGCCCCCAGTCTGGTTCGTTCGCAGACGGCAGGGGACGGGCCCCCGGCACCAGAGGAGTTTCCTCTCGAGCGTGCCGAGGGTGCGTATGCCCGCATGATGGGCGGCGAGGCACGGTTCCGGGTGGTGCCGCAGGAAAAGGTACCGGACACCTTTTGGGAGCTAACTCCTTGGATTACTTGATGAGCGATTTCAAGTCCTGGCAGTTGGCGCAGAGGGCGCGGTGCCCGCGAGGGCGGGAAACATGAAACACGGCGAGGAGCATGACGAGGACGACGAGGGCCTTCACGACGCCCTGTCCCAGATTCCGGACCGGTTTATCGTCGCCGAGGAAGAGCTCGATGGAGAGGTCCACGCAGAATTCTCCAGGTATGTCCAACACCTCCTGTCCTGTCAACCGCACGAGGCCGGGCCGGAGGTGCACCAGACCTTGTTCGATCCAACCGCATCCCTCGAGGTCAAACGGGAGATACTGGTCAGGCTCGCGCGGCGTGGGACGGTCGACGCCTACAGAGTCATTGAGCAGTACGTCAAGAACCCCGATCCTGTCCTGGCGCCATGGAGCAAAATTGCCCTGTACGAATGTCGGATGGCGCTGGAAGGCGACTTGCTTGAAGAGCCTGTCGGAATCATCTCAACAGGGCTTGGCGGAGCAGAGCATCGCCTGCGGTATCTTGTGGCCGTTGGCCTCTCGTGCGCGCCATTGCACGACGCGCAGCCACGCCGTCTGGAATCGGCATGGCGGACGATATGCGAGCGGTACGATTCCGTCCTGGAACAGGTTCGCTTTCACCCAGACCACGTCATCATCACGCTCCTGGTCTCCATGGAGACGGCCGTCGGAACAGTCGTTGACGAGGGCATTGCCGCGACCAATGGCGACGAGCTACTCCTGCGGCAGCGCTACTTCGTCACCAACGTCACTGTCCCAACCGACGAAGACATTCGGCGTGTCTTGAAAGAGATCTCGCGAGACGAGCCGCCTCGGTAAGACCTCCCCGCGCGAGCGATCGCCCCCCCCCGTTCGGCAGCGACATCATGGGGGACGCTGCCTCATAAGGGACCCGCCGCTTGGTTGTTACTGGTCAATCGGGCTGGGCTCCTGTATTCTTGGACTTGGTCCGAGAGCATACGTGGATGAATTCCGGGGCCTTGCTTGCTCGAAAGAGGCCGCCAGTGTCAACCGCAAAACCGATTCGCCTGACTGGCCATGCACGCGGCCAGCTCAGTTTTCGCGGGGCGACCGAAACCGATGTTCTCGCGGCTATTCGCACGTCGCCGTGGCAGCCTGCGGAACTGGGGCGCTTGGAGTGCCGGAAGGATTTTGCCTTTGACGCCGAATGGAACCGTTGCTGGTACGCGACGCGACAGGTTCGGCCCATCTTCGTCGATGAGCCGGATGAGATCGTGGTGGTGACCGTGTACGTCTACTACTTCTGAAGGGGAGCTGCGATGAAGATTACCTATGATCGCGAGGTCGATGCCCTGTACATCCGCTTCGTCGAGACGACTGTGACGACCAAACACCTGGCCGAAGGGATCGCGGCGGACTATGACGCGGAGGGGCGCCTGGCCGGCATCGAAATCCTCGATGCCGTGAAGCGCCTGGGCGATCAGGCCGTTCTCAAACAGGTTATTCTGGAAGATGTGGCCCTTGGGCGGCCTGCGGCTGCCACGTGAGGATCTCCCCAGGTGATGTGAGGCATGGCGATCAACCCTCTCGCCTTTGGTCGCACGGTTAACGAGCAGGTCCTCCGTTACCATCTCGCCCCTCGCGGCTGCCCTGAAGGCGGCCCCTGCTCTTAATCTCATACGCCGGGAGATATGGCGACGGCTACTTCAACAGATCAGCATTCCGGGGACACCATACTGATTGAGAGAACAGGCCCGAGGGGGAGAGGGGAAGTCCGGGAGAACCGACAGGGCGACGACGGATTGAATGCTGCGCTCCGGGGTGCTACACTTCCCGCCATGAAGACCCATCACCAGATAGATCAAATGGAGCCGCATCCTGGAGCGGGAATGGGAGGCAATCCGTCTCCTCTTACTCGATCCGGGGGAGGAGGGGTGCCGCCTCCGTCAAAGCAGCCCGTTCTGCGGCGTCCTCTCGCCTCGGGAGCGTTGGGAGATCTATCGGCGGATCGCACATGAACATTAAGCAGCTTGAACACATCCTTCGCGCCTGCGGCAGTATCGCGGGATGTCGCGAGATCATTGTCATCGGCAGTCAGGCGCTCCTGGCATCTCACCCCGACGCCCCCGAGGAACTGCTGCGCTCGATGGAGGTGTGTCTGCGCCAGCCGTGACGCCACAGTAGACGATTCGCCTTCCAGAAACACCCTTTTCCACCGAAAACCACCGGACGATCGTTGATACCGAGACTCAATCCTCGCCGTGTCGGCACCCCTCTACTCCGTCGTAACACCCTTGTCGTCGTGCGGGATGCCGAGTACCTCGAGGTCGTGGGTCAGCGATTGGATCTCCTCCTCGGGGCTCACCAGAGGGGGCGTCGTGCGGGAGAGCGGGGCCAGCCAGACGTTCAGGGTGTGCCCCCCATCCACCAGGATGTCGCGGCCCGTGACGTAGTTGGAGGCGTCCGAGGCCAGGTAGACCAGCGTGCCGCAGAGGTCCTCCGGCCGTTCGTGCCAGCCCATGGGGTGAAGCGAGCGGATGTGGTCCCGATTCTCCTGGGGGTCTCTCCGCCGGGCCGGCGAGAGGGTGTAAGAGGGACTGATGCAGTTCACGTTGATATTGTACTTACCCCATTCGGCCGCCAACCGCTTCGTCAGCATCACCACGCCCGCTTTGGCCGAACAATAGGCGATGGTGGCATTGGCGATGCTCGCCGACATGGACGCCATGTTCACGATCTTGCCCCGCCCCCGCTTCCGCATGGCCCGCGTCTCCGCCTTGCAGCAGAGGAAGATCGCCCGGAGCGCCAGGTTCATGGTGAAGTCCCAGTCCTCGAGCGGGAACTCCTCGGCGGGCGGCGACACCAGATACCGGCCCCCCGCCCACGCGTTGTTGACCGCGATGTCGAGGCCACCCAGCTCCCGTTCCACGGCGGCGACCATGGCGTCAACGTCCTCCGCCTTCGTGACGTCGGTCTTCACGAAGACCGCCTTGCGACCGAGCGCGGCGATCTCCTCTGCCACCAGCCGGCCCGTGCGCTCGTTGAGGTCGCAGACGGCCACGTCCGCGCCGGCCTCGGCCAGGGCCAGCGCGTACGCCCTGCCGATGCCCTGGCCCGCACCCGTCACCAGAGCTGCCCGTCCATCGAGTCGAAAAAGATCCAGCACACCCACGTCGCACCTCCAGAATGGTAGACACTCGGCCGCCCCATGGCGCCCGTCCGATCGCTACAAAGTCTTTCGAAGCCGCGGGTCCAGCCAGTCGCGGATCCCGTCCCCCATGAGGTTCAACGCCAGGACCGTGACGGTGAGCGCCATGCCGGGCAAGAACATCATCCAGGGGGCGTTCCGGATATACAGCCGCGCCTCACCCAGGATCACGCCCCAACTGGGAATCTCGGGGGGCGCCCCCACCCCCAAGAACGAGAGCGAGGCCTCACCCAGGACGGCTTCGCTGAAGATGAAGGTGCACTGGACCACCAGCGGCGAGATGCAATTCGGCAGGATGTGGCGCACAAGCATCCGCCAGTCGCTCACCCCCATGCACCGCGCCGCCTCCACGTACTGCATGTGCCGCAGGCTGATCACGACGCTCCTGACCACCCGCACCACTCGCGGGGTCTGCACGATGGCCAGGGCCACGATCACGTTGCCGATATGGGGGCCCATGGCCGCCATGATCCCCACCGCCAGCACGATGCCGGGGAACGCCATCATGCCGTCCATGATCCGCATCAGGGCGAGGTCCACCCGCGGGTAGTACCCGCCGAGAAGACCCATGACCGTCCCGGCCAGGGCGGCCAGCAGGGCCACCATCCCGCCGACGATCAGCGACGTTCGGGCGCCGTACACGGTCCGGCTGTACAGGTCTCGGCCGAAATTGTCGGTGCCGAAGCGGTGCTCGGCGCTGGGCGGCGCCAGCCGGATTTCGGGGCGGACCAGGAGCGGGCTGTGGGTGGCCAGCGTTTGGGCCAGGAGCGCCACGGCGAGGATCGCCAGAGGAGCCCGCCTCCGATCACCAACCGTCGGTTGCGGAGCGCCGTCACGTACCAGGGGCGCTCCCGGCGCCTCCCCTCGGAGGGCACTGCGGTCGACAACGCTCCCGCTCCAGCCTCGCGTGTCCTCATGGATACGAGGTCTCGACCATGGACCACGGACCATGGACCATAAAGACTCCTCCCGGTCAATTCCATACGACGGGTGTCAGCATACGACAACCGTCATTCCGGTCGCTGGCCATCGTCCATCGTCCGTGGTCCGTGGTCCATGGTCCATGGTCACGCTTTCCGTCCTACGAGTGCCGCACCCGGGGATCGAAGAAGCCATACAGGATGTCCACCAGCAGGTTGATCGCGACGTAGTTGAACGCGATCACGAGGACGATCCCCTGCACCACCGGATAGTCGCGCCGCAGCACCGACTGGACCAGCAACCGGCCGAGTCCCGGGATGTTGAACACCTGCTCGGTGATCACCGCCCCACCCATCAAGATCGCAAACGTCAGCCCCATGACCGTGACCAGCGGGACCATGGCGTTCTTCAGGGCATGGACGAGCACCACCGTGTGCTCGGCGAGCCCCTTGGCGCGGGCGGTGCGCACATAGTCCTCCCGGAGCACCTCCAGCATCATGGAGCGGGACATGCGGGCCAGCAGGGCCGCTTGCGCGAACCCCAGCGTCACGGCCGGCAGGGCGAGGTACCGCAGATTCTCCCAGAGCCCGCGACTGAGGGGCTGATAGCCGGCCACCGGCAACACCCCCAACACCACGGCGAAGACGAAGATGAGATTCAAGCCGACCCAGAACGACGGCATGGAGATCCCCCCCATGGCGACCAGCATGGCGCCGAGGTCGGCCCAACTCCCGGCGCGAGTGGCCGAGACGATCCCGATGGGCAGCCCCACCAGGATGGCAAAGAGGGTGGCGAGCAGCGTCAGCATCAACGTCGGCTCGGCCCGCTCCAGGAGCGTCTGCAGGACCGGTCGGTTGAGGTAGATGGACTGCCCCAGGTCCCCGTGCAGAAGCCGGCCGAACCAGCGGCCCACCTGGACGGGACCGGTTGATCCAGCCCGAGCCGCTGGCGAAGCTCGGCGATCTGCTGGGGGGACGCGTCGGGACCGAGGATGACCGACACCGGGTCGCCCGGCGTCAGGTAGAGCAGCAGGAATACCCCCGCGGCCACCACGAACATGACCGGGATCGCCAGCAGAACGCGCCGGAGAACGTAGGCCAGCATCTGCGATTCGTTCCTATCCAGCGCGCGAAGCGCGCAGCGCGGGTTCCCGGCGGATGCCCTTTCGCGCTGCGCGCTCCGATTCGTGTGTCCCCGCGTCTGTCTGCCAGCAAACTGACAAACCCGCTTACGCCCAGCTGCTCAAAAAGGTCCAGATGCCAGGCGGCGCGCGCATGGGCCGAGTGAGGCGTACTCCAGGTACGCCGCAGCGAGTGCCCCAGCGTTCCAACGCCGCAGATGGGCCGTTTTCAGCTTTTTCGACAGGCTGCTCAAAACGGTCCAGATGCAAGGCCGCAGCGATGGCCGAGCGAGGCGTACTGGAGGTACGCCGCAGCGAGCACCCGAGCGCGCCAACGCAGCAGATGGGCCGTGTTCAGCCGCCTCTACGCCAGCCAGCAGTTCCAGAAGAAGAAGTGCACGGGATTGACGTAGCCCTTCAGCTCCTTCCGCGTCCCGCGCAGCCCGAAGTACTCCCCGATCTTCACGTAGGGCACTTCCTTCATGACCAGCCGCTCCATGTCCTCGACGAGCGCCTGGGCTTTCTTGTCGTCGACCTCGGCGAAGAGGTCGTTGTAGAGCTTGGTTCTTCTCGGGCGTGTCCCACCAGCCGGGCCAGGCGGGGTTCATGAAGGGCTGCAGCACCGGATGGTTCGGCGTGTCGTGGCCGGTGACGAAGACATCGAAGAGCTCCGGCTTGGCGCGCCGCTGGATCAGGGTGGCCCAGTCCACCACCTGCAGGTCCACCTTCATGCCGACGGCCTCCAGCTGGGGCTTGGTGGCCAGGGCGAAGTCGTAGTTGTACGAGTACTCCTTGGTCGTCAGCCAGCGGACCGGCTCGCCTTTGTAGCCGGCCTCCTTGAGCAGCGCCTTGGCCTGGTCGGGGATCCTTCTTGTTGTACTCCCCCTTGGTCACCTCGGTGTACCAGGGGGTCTCCGGGGCGCCCATGGCCGGCTGCAGCCGCCAGAACTCCGGCTTGCCCCAGGCGGCGCGCCATCCCGGCTCCAGGTCGATGGCCAGCTTGAACGCCTTGCGCATCCTGAGGTCGGTGAACATCCCCTGCTTCTTGTTGAAGTGAATCGCGGACCAGAAGTAGGGCTTGACGATGTAGGCGTCCACGGTGGGGTTGGCCTTGAGGCTGTCGTACGAGTCCGGGTTGAGCAGCTCGCCGAAGTGGTACTCCCCGGTGACCACGCCGTCGGCCCGGACGGAGTCCTCCGGGCACGGGCATCACCATGCAGCTCGTCCAGGTAGGCCGTCTTCCGGCCCACCCAGCCGTTGGGTTCGCCGGGCTGCGCGGCGTAGTTGTCGAAGCGGGTGAAGCGGGTGAAGCGGTCCGGTTGGCGCTCCACGAACTTGAACGGCCCGGTGCCGACGTACTCCTTGAACTGCTCCTTCATGTACTTGGTGGCGATCTCCTCCGGCATGATGATCTCTTCGCCCATCGCCAGGAACAGGGGCAAGCGGCCGGTGGGCTGCTTGAAGGTCATCACCACCGTGTACTTGTCCGGGGCCTTGATGTCGTCCAGGCGCCGCGCGATGGCCTTGCCCCGGTTGGCGAGGGTCGTGAAGCGCCGCAGAGAGGCGACCACGTCGGCGGAGGTCATCTCCTTGCCGTTGTGGAAGGTGACTCCCTTGCGGAGCTTGAAGGTGGCCGTCTTCCCGTCCCGGCTCATCTCATAGCTCTCGGCCAGGTCGGGCTGCGGCCGCAACTTCAGGTCGGTGCTGACGAGCCCCTCGAACATCTGGCTGGCGAGGTTCTTGGTGATGGTGGCGGTGGTGAACATGGGATCGAGCGAGGGCGCCTCACCGAAGATGGCGACCTTCAGCGTGCCGCCCTTCCTGGGCGGAGTCGCGGCTGCCGGTTGCCCGGCGGCCGCGCCCGGCGGCAGGACGGCCGCCAGGAACGACGCCAGCGCCGAGCCTCCGACCAGCAGCCCGGCCTGCTGGATCAGCTCGCGGCGACTCATCTGGGCCGACCGAAAACGATCCGCCAGGTCGTGCAGTGTCCGTCCGGTGTCGGCATGCGTTGCCATGGTCTCCCCTCCTCTGGATTCGATGCACGGTCGCGTGCGCGCGGCTCTCGTGCAGACCCTCGGGTGCCGTTCGGAAAGCGTGCGGGGCGGCACGGCGCGGACATCGCGCGAAGGCGCCCCCGGCACATCCGACCTGCGCCCCGAACGGGCGTCTACGATGCGGGATCCCCGCGGTGGGATGAGCGTTTTTGAACGCAGGGCAGCATGCCCCGGAGGAGCGCCGTCTGTCAAGCGGAGACTGCAGGCACAACCCGTAAGCAGGTCCTCGCCAGTCACCGCCGTACAAGGCGGCAGAGACCACACCGCGACCTTCCCGCCTCTCGGTCTTCGGGTCAAGATTTGTGCGGTTGACAGTCCGCGAAGTGGCGGGCCCTCGAGCCCCATTGCATCGCGAGGTCTGCATAGCGGATGGGTTGGGAGGGATCGAACGGCCGGAGTTCGGAGAGCGTGAGCCCGCGGCGGATCAGCGTCGCGATCGGACCCGCCTCGGACACGTCGCCCACGAGCACGGCCCCGACGATCCGGTCGCGTGAGATCACGAGCTTCCGGTAGTTGCCGTCTCGCGCACGCACGATGACCCGCCCATCGGAATCCGGCGCTTCGATCAACCCCATCGAGGCCACCGCGACCCCCAGGATCTCCATCACGTTCATCTTGAAGGCCCCGGGGCTGGGACGCGACAGATCCACCATGTTGGCCCCTGCGCTCTCGCCCTGCGCCACGGCCTCGAACCACGTCCCGGGGATCGTCTTCTTCCCGGGCACGAGCATGTCGGGCCCCTCGGCGCAGTCGCCCGCCGCGAAGACATCCGGCCGGCTGGTGCGCAGGTACTCGTCGACCAGGACGCCGCGGCCGGTGGCCAGCCCGCCGGCCCGGGCCAGGTCGATGTCCGGCCGGATCCCTTTGGCCAGAATCACCAGGTCCGCCGGGAGCGCCTCGCCTGCCGCCGTCATCACGGAACGGACCCGGCCGTCGCGGCCGACGACGCGCGTGGCGTCGGTGCGCGTGAGGATGCGGACCCCGGCCTCCGCCAGGCGATGCTGCAGGAGTGCCGCGGCCGCCTCGTCCAGCATGCGCGTGAGGAGCCGGTCCGACGAGACCGCGATCGTCACCGAGAGGCCCAGCTTGAGCAGCGCGTGGACCGTGAGCAGGCAGATGAGCCCGCCCCCGAGGATCACCGCGTGGCGCGCCCCCGGCAGCCACTCGCAGATCCGCAGCGCGTCGGCCATCGTCTTGAGCGCGAAGACCCCGGGGGTGTCGATCCCCTCGATGTCCGGGATCGCGGCCCGGGATCCGGTCGCCAGCAGGAGCCGATCGAAGGGTAAGCGGGTTCCGTCGTCCAGCACCAGCGCATCGGCGTCGATCTGCACGGCCCTGCGGCCCAGCAGCAGCCGCGCGCCCATCCGCTGGGCGTAGCCGGGCGGCCGCAGCGACAGGTCGCGGCGCTCCCCGCTCACCAGGTAGGGCAGCAACACCCGCGAATAGGCGGGGATCGCCTCATCCGCGACCAGCGTGACGGGGGATGTGCCGTCCAGGCGCCGGATGGCCTCCAGGGCAGCCAAGCTGGCGGCGCTGTTACCGACGATGACGATTCGCTGTTGCGTCACCTCTGCTCCCCGAACCGGCTGCCCCACCGGGGCAGGTGCCAGGATACTGAACACCCGTCTTCACCCAGGCTGCTCAAAAAAAGCCCAGATGCAAGGCGGACGGCGCCAGGCCGAGTGAGGCGTACTCCAGGTACGCCGCAACGAGTGCCTCAGCGCGCCAATCCGCCTGAGGCGGACAGATGGGCCCGTTTTCAGCTTGTCGGCAGGCTGCTCAAAACGGTCCAGATGCAAGGCGGGACGGCGCCAGGCCGAGTGAGGCGTACTCCAGGTACGCCGCAGCGAGCGCCTGAGCGCTCCAACGCCGCAGATCGGCCGTTTTCAGCAGCCGGCT
>CAVOIV010000059.1:0-43670 GCA_963695995.1 uncultured Methylomirabilota bacterium | reverse complement strand
GAATGCAGTTGGCGTCTCGGTGAGAAGGGAAGGTAGATGATGGGCTTAAACCGTCAGGACGTCGCTTCGCAGGAGGAGGTCGCTGATGGTGGGCATGGTCGAGACCTCGCCGGCCCGGAGCTTGTCCTGTAAACCGAAATGATCGACGCAGGTCTTGCAGGCCAGAATCTCCACTCCGACCCCTTCCAGGTCCTGCAGGGCGCCGATCGTCGGGGGAATCGGCGGCGAGGAGCTTGACGCCGGCATTCCAGCACACGATCTTGTCGGGGCGCAGCGGGTTGGTCACCAGGGACTTGAGGAAGTTGTGCAGGATGGTGAGGCCGAGGCCGTCATCGCCCCGCCCCATCCCCTGGCTGCCGAGGAAGCGCACGGGCCTCCCGGATCGGTTGCTGAGTCCTCGATCTTTGCGTCCTTCAGACGACTTCGATGGCGACCTCGGGGATGACCTCGCCGATCTCCCAGACGGTCTCGCCTTTGGCGGCGAAGCGCCCGGACAGACCTCTGGGCCGCCTCCGGCCGGCACGGAGAAGAGGAGGCCGCCCGACGTCTCGGAGTCGAAGAGCAGGTCCGCCAGACCGCGGGCACCGTGGGGGCGATCCGCAAGGCCAGTTCCCGCGCTCGCCAGGCCCTCAGGAACGTCCGGTTCCGGCCCAGCCCGCCGGCGAAGAATCCCTGCTCGGCATATCGCATGGCGCCGGCGGAGCAGGGGACCGCGTCGGCGCGGACCCGGAACCCGCACCCGCTGGCCAGGACCATCTCGCTGGCGTGGCCGAGAAAGCCGAAGCCGGTGACGTCGGTGCAGCCGCGGACTCCCAGGTCCGCCAGGACCTCAGCGGCGCCCCGGTTCAGGCGGGTCATGCTCTGGATGGCCGCGTCCATGTGGGCCGACTGCGCCGCGCCGCCCTTGCCGGCGGTGGCGATGACGCCGGTCCCGAGGGGCTTGCTGAGAAACAGCCGATGGCCCGGCACGAGGCCGCCCTTGATCATCACCCGATCCGGATGGACGAGGCCGGTCACGCACAGGCCGTACTTCGGCTCCTTGTCCACCACCGTGTGCCCGCCGGCGATGACCGCGCCGGCCTCTGCCACCTTGTCCGCCCCGCCTTGGAAGATCCGCGCGATGGCCTCGCGGGGGAACTCCCTGGGGAAGCCGGCCACGTTGAGCGCCAGCAGCACCCGGCCCCCCATGGCGTAGACGTCGCTCATGGAATTGGCGGCGGCCACCGCCCGTAGATGTACGGGTCGTCCACGATGGGCGGGAAGAAGTCCACCGTCTGGATGACCGCCTGCTGGTCGTTCAGCCGGTAGACCGCGGCGTCGTCGCTCCGCTCCAGCCCGACCAGGAGATCGGGGTGCCGGTGCGTGCCGAGGTGCTGCAGGATCTCGTGCAGGTCCGCCGGACCCAGTTTGGACGCTCAGCCGGCGCAGGCGGCGTACTCGGTCAGCCGGATCGGCGTCCCTGGCCGGACGGCAGTGGTCTCGATCGTGCTCATGGGGATCTCCATTCGCGTCGCTCGCACAGCGGGCGTTCTCGCCGGCCCGCGGTATGCCGGAACAGCCCATTCGTGTCACGGATATCACAGTACAGCCGATGAGACAAATAGATTCGGCCGATGCAGGACCGACGCCAGAGAGCTGGGCGCGGGGCGGACGCGTTACCGGGGAGCTCCAGGGTGGCAGTGATGGGTGCGGGTGCGCCGCGCCGCTCCACGAGCAGCGGCGGCGCGCTGCGAGCGTCGCGAGAGCCCGCGCGAACCCTTCCAGGTCGCGCACCGGCTGGTCGTTGACGCGAGAGGATCGCGTCCAGCGGCCGGAGGCCGGCCCGCGCGGCGGGCGAATCCGCATCCACGAAGGCGATCGACAATCCTCGCGGCGCGGGCGGCCTGCCCGACGGGTCTCGTCGCTGACCTCGCGAACCGAGAAAGCCGAACCGCTCCCCCGCGAGCTGGGCCCGCGCCGGGAGCGGCATGGGGCCGACCGTGACGGGGACGCGTCACGCGTGCGGCGCCTGCGCAGGACGGTCAGGACCACGCGGCCGCTCGATGGGCGGGATCGAACCAAGCGCTGGAGTTGCCGAACATCCCAGATCGGCTGGGCATCGACCTGGACGATGACGTCGCCGCGCGCGAGACGGGCCGACTCCGCCGGGCCGCCCTTCAGGACCTCGACGACCTGCACCCCGTTGCCTGTCGCCGGCCCAAAGGCGGACGCCAGCCGGTCCGCCAACTCCTCGCCCACCTCGGAGATCGAGATGCCGAGCCAACCCATTTCCGGGCAGGCCTGTGCGGCGACCGCCGAAGCCGGCAGCAGGCAGACGAGACACGCCAGGAACAGTAGGCCTGCCGAGGCGGACAACGGCGTCACAGACCTCACCAGATCCTTGACCGCGACGTCGATGCCGCACACCTCGCAGTAGACGCTGCCCGCCGACGTCTCCGTGACCTCGAATTGCTGCATGAAGCAGTAAGGACAAAAGCGCTTGTCGGTCCCCTGGGTTTCCTCTGGCGTCATGATGCGGCCTCCTTTCCGGGCCCCGAATTCCAGGGTAACCGAGATGCGGCGCCACGTCAATCGCGGCGGGCACGGCGACAGCGCCCGTCGCACCTGGAGTCGTTGGCCCGGGCGACCTTCAGGTGGCCCACGGCGGGCACGACCACTCGGAAGGCAGACGCCGCGCGATCTTTCCATCAGCGCGTGGCGCGCTCCGGCTCTGCGTTGACAGCTATTTGGGCCTATGCTATGGTGCCTTTGAGCCTTCGTGATGCCCGAAAACTGGCAGGAGATACCCCAGAAAGGAGCACGTCAGGGCTCGGCCCTGGCATTCTGTTCATGGCGCGACGGATCCGCGGGCGGCAAGGATGGTGCGCGCGGCTAGGCGTCCTAGCTCGTGGCTGTCGCGCTGCTGCCCTTGCCCGTCAGCTCGGTCGAGGCGGGGGCCCTGGAGCGGGCGATGCTGGGGAAGTCCGCGATCGTGGACCTGACCCACCCCGCAGAGCAGCAGCCCGAAGACGCCCCGAGCAACCGCGGCCGGAAACGCCGGGCGAGGGGAACCGACAGGACCACACCGGGCGTGGCCCGGCCGAGAGGGATTTCGAGACCCGGCTGCATGCGCCGGGAGCGGCCCGGCAGGGCAAACGCACGGTGGCGCAGATTCCCTTCCGGGAGCTTCTGGTGCCGGCCGTGGTCGTGGATGTCGCGCAGCAGGTTCTCCAGGTGCCGGAGTATCAGGCGACCGCAGAGGATCTGCGCGCGTGGGAGCGGAAGAACGGCCGCATCCCAAAACAGAGCGCGGTGCTGTTGCGGACCGGTTGGGCGCAGCGCTGGTCGGATCCCGTCCGGTACGCCAACCACGACCCGCAGGGGATTCCGCGGGTGCCGGGGTTTTCAGCGGCCGCCATGGCGTTCCTGGAGGAACGCCAGGTCCGCGGTCTGGGATTGGACGCCATACCTGCCCGGCGGTGCGACGCCGGGGGATCCGGGATTGCTGGTCGTGCCGTTCGGCGTCTGGCAGCTCGAGAATCTGGCCAACCTGGACCGGCTTCCGGTCAAGGGCGCCAAGCTGATCATCGCTCCGCTTCGGCTGGAGGCGGCGTCGGCGCCGGCGCGCGTGATCGCCATCCTCCCGTGAGGCGCTAGCGCGCGACCGCGGCGGAAGCGAGGGGAACCTGGCGCGGCCTCGGCGGTGCACTCGTGCGTGATCCCTTACGCCGCATCGCTCGCATCCCGACCGCCATCCTGTCGGACGCGCTGGGTCGGCTGGGGACGATGGCGTCCGCCATCAAGCCGATGACGCCGACCGCGCGCCTGATCGGGGTGGCCCGCACCGTTCGCTGCTTTCCGGGCGACTATCTCACGCTGCTCCGCGCGCTGGCGGAGGCGCGCGAGGGCGAGGTCCTGGTCGTGGACGGCAGCGGCATGATGGAGGCGGCGCTCCTGGGAAAGCTCATGGCCATCGAGGCGCGCCGCAAGGGCGTCCGCGGGTTCGTCATCGACGGGGCGGTGCGGGACCTGGTGGGGCTGGAGGCGGTCGGCATCCCCGTCTTCGCCCGGGCCGCGACCCCCCGGATCGGCACGGCCGAGCGCCTGCTGGAGACGCCAGGTCCCGATCATCTGCGGGGGCGCGTCGGTGCAACCCGGCGACATCGTGCACGGAGACGAGGACGGCGTGGTGGTCTTCGCCGCCCAGCGCCTGCGCGAGGTCACGTCCCGCGCACTGGAGGTGAAGCGGCACGAGGCCGAGGTGGAGCGACGCTTGCGGCGGGGCCGCCCGCTGGCGGAGGTCATGCGGCTGTTCGATCGGTTGAGCGAACTTCGGAAGCGAGAGTGACGATCGCGCCCGGCCGTCCCGTCGCGGTCGGGCCGTCCATCACAATCTCTGCGACCCCTGGGAAACGCAGCGGCCGGCGCCGGGCGTGCGGGAGTCCACTGCAGCGGTGCCAACCGAGGGGCTGCACGTCCCGGCGACCGCCGCGGCGTGCCTCAGGGAGGAAGGGGTGGTCTGAGATGAACGAGCTCGCCGTGGGTTCGCTGGTCACGCTTGCCGTGATGAGCGTCGTGTGGACCATCGTGCTGGTTGCCGTGGCCTTGGAACTCCGCCGGGCCTCCTGGCGGCTGCAGGAATTCATCCGGTCCCTCGAGCTGGAGCTGAAACCGACCGTGCAGGAGGCGCGGGAAGCGTTCCGGACCCTGCAGCGCGCGTCGCAAGGGGCGGTGGACACCACGGAGCGGGTGCGGGGGGCCCTGCTGAAGCTCGAGCGTGTCGGCGAAGGGGTGTGTGCCGCCACCGGCACGATCCGGGGGTTGGTGGGATCGCGATTCATACCGGTGTTCAGCGTACTGGCTGGCGTGCGGGCCGGGACCAAGATGCTGTGGAAGCTGTCTCGAGCAAGGAGGGAGTCGTCATGAGCGAGGAGCGCGGCTGTTCGGGGTCGGCGGTTGTTTTGGGGGTCATTCTAGGCGGCGTTCTCGGTGCCGGCCTGGCCATCCTGTTCGCGCCGGAGTCCGGCCGCCGAACGCGCGAGCGGTTGCGCGATCTGGCCGCCGACTTGCGCGACAAGACCATTGACCTCACGGAGGAGCTTCGGGATAAGACCGAGGATGCCCTGGAGCGCAGCAAGGAAACCATCGAGGAGAAGCGGTCGATTCTCTCCGCGGCGGTTCAGGCCGGGAAAGAGGCCCTCCAGCGCGAGCGCGAGCGCCTCTCCGCGCGCTGAAGCCGGAACGTTATCCGCGAAGTCCCTGGATCATTCCAGTAGCCCTTCCCGCGCGAGATCGGCCAATCCGGGTCGTCCGCGGATCGTAGGTGTTTGTTCGCCCCGGAAGCACGGAGACAGCCATGAAGACGATCGTGCTGGAAAAGCCGGGCAGCTTCCAGTTGACCGAACGACCGAGCCCGGGCGATCCCGCCCCCGGCCAGGCGCTGGTCCGCATCCATCGGGTGGGGGTCTGCGGCAGCGACATCCACGCTTTCAAGGGGAACCAGCCCTTCTTCACGTATCCTCGCGTCGTCGGGCACGAGCTGGGGGTCGAGATCGTGGCCGTCGGACCGAACGAGACGGGCCTGGCCGTCGGCGACCGCTGCGCCGTCGAGCCGTACCTGCACTGTGGGCGGTGCATCGCCTGCCGCCGCGGGAAGACCAACTGCTGCGTCGCGCTGCAGGTGCTGGGCGTGCATACCGACGGGGGGATGCGCGAGTTCATCGCCGTGCCCGTCGGCAAGCTGCACCGGTCGCGGACGCTCTCGCTGGACCAATTGGCCCTGGTGGAGATGCTCACGATCGGGGCGCACGCCGTCCGGCGCGCGCAGCTGGAGCCAGGGGAGAACGTCTTGGTCATCGGCGCCGGCCCCATCGGTCTCGCCACCATGACGTTCGCGCAGCTGGTTGGGGCGCGGGTCAGCGTCCTGGAGATCAGCGACTGGCGGCGCGAGTTCTGCCGACCGCACCTCGACGGTGGAGCGCTGCCTGGACGGACAGGGGGACACCGGAAAGCAACTGGAAGCGATGCTCGGCGGCGACCTGCCGACGACCGTCTTCGACGCCACCGGCAGCCCCAAGTCCATGATGCAGGCGGTCCAGTACGTGGCGAACGGGGGCAAACTGGTCTACGTGTCCCTGGTCCAGGCGGACATCACCTTCACGGATCCGGAGCTCCACCGGCGCGAGCTCACCTTGATCCGCAGCCGGAACGCGACTGCCGCGGATTTCACCTGGGCCATGCAGATGGTGGAGGACGGTCGGATCGACCTGGCGCCGTGGATCACGCATCGCGCCCCGGCCGACAAGATGGTGGCCGAGTTCCCGGGCTGGCTGAACCCGGATCGGGGGGTCGTCAAGGCGGTGGTGGAGTTCTGACAGGCCGCTGAAAACGGCCCATCTGCGGCGTTGGCCCGCTCGGGCACTCGCTGCGGCGTACCTGGAGTACGCCTCACTCCGCCCGTCGCGCGCCGCCTGGCATCTGGACCTTTTTGAGCGGCCTGGCCGAAAAGGGGTTTTTTCGGCTCGGCGTTCCTGGAGAAGCGCACGCCGCAGTGGAAGGGGCGGTAGGGCTGAGAGCCCAGGCCCAGGCGTCGGCAGCAAATGCGAGGGGCGGGTGTTTGGTCACCCGCCCCTCGCCCGTTTCCTGGGACACACACGCCCTGTCGGAGCGCCTCAGCAGACGTCCTTGATGGCGAACTCCAGCCCGAGCTCGGTGAGTTTCTCCTTGGTCGGGTTTCCCGTCTTCTTGTCCCAGCCGCGGTAGTCGAAGTACTGATCCTTCAGCCCCTCCAGCGTCTCCTTGGAGATCAGGGCTCCCCTTCATCGGTCCTTCCGGGACCGGCTCCTCCATGAACCGAATCGGCAGCGTATCGTCGTTTCGCGTGAAGCCTTCGCGGGCCGCGAAGCAGCGAATCATGTTCCACTGACGCTCGGCGATCTTCCGGGCCTGCTCGTAGTCGAGGTTCCACCCGGTGACAGCGTTCAGCGCCTCGATGAGATTCTCGCTGACCTTCGCGGGGCCCCAGATGGGCTCGCCCAGGTGACACACGACCGCCGAGTCGGCCAGGATCAGCCAGTGGTTCACCTCGGACGCCATCGCTCCCTTGCCTTCGAGCACCTTACGATCCACCACCCCGCTCTTCTCCAGGGTGGGCCGGATGTCGTGGTGGCTCCCACCTCGCGGCCCCGTGGCATAGCCGACGGCCGCGCCGGGGAACGGCCGGCAGGTGTGACCCGGCCAGTCCACGCCCTTGTTGGAGATGACGAAGCGCTCGGAGCCCTTGCCGACGATCTTGGCGGCTTCCCGGGTCCCCTTGGCCAGCAGCGCGCCGAGGCCCTTCCCGCTTGCCGATCATCTCGGTCAGCTCGATCATGGCATCGGCGTTCCCCCAGCTGAGATCGAGGCCGCCCGTGTCCTCCTTGGTGAAGATACCCTTCTCGTAGCACTCCATGGCCCAGGCCACGCTCATGGAGGCCTGGATCAGGTCGATCCCGTACTCGTCGCAGACCTCGTCGGCCTTGCAGAGGGCCTTGATGTCGTCCACCTCGCAGATGCTGCCGAAGCCGTAGACCGTCTCGTAGTCCGGCCCGTTGATGATGGACTTGTACCGGCCGGAGGGGACGACGCTGTACTTGGTGCAGTTGATGGAACAGGCGAAGCAGGCCCGATGCCCCTTGACCACCTTCTCCTTCATGGTCTCGCCGCTGATCCCCTCCGCCCTCGGCGAAGACCTCGGTCTGCCAGTTACGGGTGGGCAGGATGCCCGCCGGCGTTCATGCTGAGCACGTTGCGGGGGGTGCCGTACTCGGAGAGACCCTTGACCGCCGGATTGGTGGCGACCAGCTCGTTGAGCCGCTGCGTGGTGTTGTAGACCCGGAGCATGTTGGGGACGTTGACGCTGCCCGTGCCCCGCACCGCGATGGCCTTCAGGTTCTTCGACCCCATCACCGCGCCCATGCCGCCGCGGCCCGCGGCCCGGATGTCGAGCAGGATGATGGCGTAGGAAGTCAGCCGTTCTCGCCGGCCTCGCCGATCACGGCGACGTGGATCGCCTCGTCGCCGATCTCCTGGCGAATCATCTCCTGCGCCTTGAAGGGGTTCTTCCCCCAGAGGTGGGAGGCGTCGCGGATCTCCACCCGGTCGTCGTCGATCCAGAGGTACACCGGCTTGTCCGCCTTGCCCTCGACGATCAGTCCGTCATAGCCGGCAAACTTCAGCTCGGGCCCCCAGTACCCGCCGAAGATGCTGTGGAAGAAGGAGCCCGTCAGCGGAGACTTGGCGCAGGCCGTGGAGCGGGACGCCGCCGGGATCATCGTCCCGTTGACCGGCCCGGTCATGAAGAACGAGCTTGTTCTGCGGCCCCAGGGGATCGATCTTGGCGGGGATCTCTTCGTAGAGGAGGCGCGCAGAGTAGCCCGCGCCGCCAACGAAATCCCGTGCCCAGTCCTCCCGCAGGGGCTCTTTGGTGATCCCTTTCTTGGTCAGATTCACGCGGAGCAGTTGGCCCTTGTACCCGCCATACTTGAATCCGTTCGTCACGATCGAACCTCCTCCGATCGGGAAGATGAGGGTCATCTCATCTCCGGTCTTTACGGGCCTGTCTGTATCGAGGGTCGACGAAATCGCCTCCCCATTCAGGACGAGCAGGAACGGGGTCATCTCCCCGGTGTCCGGCTCCACCAGCACCTTCTTGAGGGGCTCCCCGATACGTCTGCAGCAGCGCGTCGAGCGCCGCCTTCACGGTCTCCGGATGACCCACGTCGAGCTCGACCACGTTCGCGCCGAACACATCCCGAATCACCGAGAAGCCTTTTACCTTGACCGTCGCCACGCCACAACCTCAGCGGCTGACGGATTCGAGCCACGCATGGGCGATTGCCTTCGCCTCCGACACCTTCGGCCGGGGGGGCTTGGCGTCCATCTCTTTCCAGACGATGGCCTGGGGCAGGCAGACGCGGACGCACGCCGGATTCCCGAAGCAGTAGTCGCAGGCTTCCGTCAGGATGGGGACCGGGATTTCCGGGATATCCACGAGCACCACCTTGATCCTGGATGCCCTCGGGTTGAACTGCCCGGTCTTCACGGCGGAGCAGGCGAGTTCGCACAGCTTGCAGCCCGTGCACTTGTCCACGCACACCTCGATGTGCTTTGCCATGGTCAGATCACCTCCTTGTCTTTCGTGAATAAGAACTGCAGGGCGTCCGTCTTCGACTGCTGAATGTGTTCCCGCATCACTCGCTCGCACAGGTCGGGATCCCGGAGCCGCAAGGCCAGCAGGATCTTCCGGTGGCCGTCCACCGTCCGCGCGCCGCCGTCCGGGATACTGCAGGGTGTTCTTCCGGTACCGGAGCACGTACTGCCGCATGGTGACCATCTGATGGTACAGCCGGTGCTTGTCGGTGATCAGCTCGTGCAGCGTGTCGTGGAATCGGGTGTTCCACTGGAAGACCTCGTCCAGACCATGGCGTCGCAGCGCCTCTTCCGCCTTCTCGACCGTTTCCTCGAGCTGCGCGAGCACCGTATCGGTGACGCGCCCGCAGATGACCCGCAGGGCATAGCCTTCCAGGACGGCCCGGATCTCGAACAGTTCCTCGATATCCTCCTTCGAGTCCTGGGAGGCGACAAACCCTCGTGATGCCAGCGGCTTGATCAGGCCTTCCGATTCCAACTTGTGAAGCGCCTCGCGAATCGGGGTCCGGCTGATCCCCAACTCTTTGGCGAGGTGCTCCTCGGTCAGCCGCTCCCCGGGGGTGAACCGACCGGAGAGGATGGACGCCTTCAGGTGCTCGTAGGCGCGTTCCCTGACAGGAACGGATTCTGCTGGTGTTCTTATGGTCATTTTGTATCCAAGAGTGGGCACCGATTGGTTCCGGACCGCTTATACCGGATCCAGTCTGGCCGTGTCAAGCAGAGTTGGATACAATACGGACAAATACGAGCATTCTCCCCCCAGGGGAGTGGATGGAAAAGCGCCTCGCGTCGGGCGTTACCGGCACGACGCGGCCCCGTTCTCTCTGGGACGCGGGCGGTGGCGGAGATCGCACACGGTTCACACGCCGTGACCCCGTCCCTGGTCAGTCCGGCGATTGATAAATATGTCTCCGTGAGCATAAACACGGTCCGCCCTGACAATCGGAGCGCCGCCATCTTGTTGGAAGGGGGGTTGCTGGACACGCGACCGGGTCGACTCGTCAGCGTCCCGGACACGCGTGGCGCGATTCCTCTGTGTCGGAGGCGCGGTCAGGCATGTGAAACCTTTCGCCAATACCGCTTGACAGTGCCGTGGCGCGGTTGCTAGCGTGCGATACGGACAGGCAAGGAGTGCGCAGTCTCATTGTCGGATTACGTCCAGTTCCCGTAAACGATACACCTTAATTCAGAGGAGAGAGTCAAATGAGGGCAAACCCGAGAAGACGGCAGTTATCCAGCGTAGCCGCGGTCATTGCGGTGGCGGTGTTGGTCGTCGTGGCCGCACCCGCCTATGCCGCTTGGGAACCCACCAAGCCGGTGGAGTTCATTGTTCCGGCTGGTGCGGGCGGTGCGTCAGACCAGATGGCGCGCACGATCCAGGGCATCATCTTGAAGCACAAATTGCTGAAACAGCCCGTGATGATCTTTACGAAGGGCGGCGCGAGCGGCGCCGAGGGCGCCATGGATGTCAGGGAGTCCAAGGGTGACCCCCACAAGCTCCTGGTAGCGTTTTCCCTCATCTATACCCTGCCGATCGCGCAGAACCTGCCGCTCAGCTGGGATAACTTCAACCCGGTGGCAATGGTCGCTTTGGACGATTTTATCCTGTGGGTCAATTCAGATGCGCCGTACAAGACAGCGAAGGAGTATGTGGATGCCATAAAAGCGGCGCCGGACAATAGCTTCAAGGCGGGCGGCACCGGCTCGAAGCGAGAAGACCAGATCATCACGGTTGCATTCGAAAAAGATTGTCGGGAAGAAAATAACCTATATCCCCTATTCAAGCGGTGGCGAAGCTCAAACCCAACTGGCTGGCAAACACATCGCTTCCAACGTCAACAACCCCAGCGAGAACGTTGCCCAGTGGCGGGCCGGCACGGCGCGCGCCCTGTGCGTCTTCTCCGACAAGCCCATGGACTATAAGAAGAAAGTCGCGGACATCGCGTGGTCCGATATCCCCACCTGCAAGTCGCAGGGAATCGATGTGCACTACCAGATGCTGCGTGCCTTCTTCCTGCCGCCCGGAACCACCAAGGAACAGGCTGCGTTCTACGCCGATCTGCTGAAGCAGGTGGTTTCCAAACCGGAGTGGATGGAATACACCGAGAACATGGCGCTCACAAGGCACTATGCCACCGGAGACGAGTTTGTTGCCTTCCTGAAAGAGGATATGGCGAAACACGTGAAGTTGATGACCGAAGCCGGGTTTGCAGCCAGCAAATAGCTCAGAATCACGCCGGTTCCGGCGGGTCCAAGTACTGTAGCCCGATCCGCCGGACCGGCACGCTGTTTCTCCGTTCGTTATGGAGCTATGCATGGAACAGAAACAAACCCAGGAACGACCTCGATCAGCCTGGTTGACGAATCAGGTCGCTGAGGCGATCGTGGCAGTTGTCATTTTCCTCGTAGGCGTTGTGATGATGATGGATGCTCGCAGAATCGGGATAGGTTGGGCCAGTGACGGGCCTAAGGGGGGATACTTTCCGTTCCGCACCGGGGCCATCCTCTCCATTGCAAGCGTTGTTATTCTTCTCAGGGCGCTTTTCGGCAAACACCGCAATCATGAGCTCTTCGTTTCTTGGGACCGCTTCAAGATGGTGCTTGCCGTTCTGATACCCACTGTTCTCTATGTATTGGCCACCCAATTCATCGGCATCTATGTCGCCTCTGCCGTGTTCATCGGCGGCTTCATGCGGGCGATTGGCAGGTTCAACTGGCCTAAGGTCATCTTGATCAGCGTCGTCATCAGCGTCGTGCTTTTCTGGATGTTTGAAATTCAGTTCCTGGTTCCGCTGCCCAAAGGGCCGCTGGAGTCCCTGTTCGGCTACTGAGCCGTCTGAACTGAAGCGCTACCGCTTGGGAGGATTGTGAAGTGGCGGACCTCGTAAATCTATTCCATGGCTTTTCGGTCATACTGAGCTGGTATAACCTCGGCATGATGGCGATCGGCCTTATACTGGGGATATTCGTCGGCGTGCTGCCGGGTCTCGGGGGGCCGAACGGGGTTGCGATCCTGCTGCCACTCACCTTTACCATGTCTCCCACCTCGGCAATCGTCATGTTATCGTGTATCTATTGGGGCTCACTGTTTGCGGGGGCCATTACCTCGATCCTGTTCAACATTCCCGGCGAATCACATTCGGTGGCCACCACGTTCGACGGTTACCCCATGGCCCAGCAGGGCAGGGCCGGTGAAGCGCTCACTGCCTCCTTCACGGGATCGTTCTTCGGCGCCCTCTTTTCCGTTTTGATGATCACCTTTCTTGCGCCGCTGGTGGCAAATTTCGCGCTGAAATTCGGTCCACCTGAGTTCTTTGCCGTCTATTTTCTTACCTTTGCCAGTTTCGTCGGCACGGGCAAGGACCCATTCAAGACCGTCATCTCCATGATGCTGGGCTTTGGCTTGGCACAAATCGGCATGGATAACGTCAGCGGCCAGCTCCGCCTCACCTTCGGTTGGTCCGAGCTGCTGCGGGGCATCGATTTCCTGGTTGTGGTGATCGGCTTGTTCGGCGTGGGAGAAATCCTGATCAGCATGGAAGAGGGTCTGAAATTCGAGGGTGCAGACGACAAGATCAACCCGAAGGTAGTGTGGCAAACGTGGAAGAAGATACCTCAGTACTGGATGACGCTGCTCTTGGGCTCGGTCATCGGTGCATGGATGGGTTTCAAGCCGGGCGGTGCAACAGCGGCATCTTTCATGAGCTACGGCCTTGCGAAGCGCTTTTCAAAAAATAGCGCCAATTTCGGCAAAGGTGAACTGGAAGGCGTCCTTGCACCCGAGACTGCCGCCCACGGGTCCGGCTGCGCCGCGCTGCTGCCGATGATGGCGTTGGGCATCCCCGGCTCTGCCACTGCAGCGGTACTGCTGGGCGGCCTGATGATCTGGGGTTTGCAGCCGGGTCCGCTGCTGTTTATCGAGCAAAAGGATTTTGTCTGGGGCCTGATCGCCAGCATGTATCTGTCGAACGTCGTCGGCCTGATCATCGTTCTGTCCACCGTGCCGCTGTTCGCGGCGATTCTTCGCATCCCGTTCGCCATCATCGCCCCGGTCATTGTCGTGGTGTGCGCGATCGGCGCCTATACCGTGAACAATGCCATGTTCAATATCTGGGTCATGCTGACGTTCGGCATTGTCGGCTATGTCTTTAAGAAGCTGGATTATCCATTGGCACCGATGATATTGGCCCTGGTGCTTGGAGACAAGACCGAAGTCTCGTTCCGCCAGGCCATATTGGGATCCCAGGGTGCACTGAGTGTCTTCTTTTCCAACTGGCTCGTCGGCGGGATTATGACCGCCGGGCTCCTCCTGCTGTTCTGGCCGGCGATTGCGTTCTTGTTGGGTAAAGTCCCGCGGAGTCCCATTGAAGTAGTTCGAGCGCAGAGGAGGGTTCCGCCGATCATGGTCATCTTTGCAGCCGTCTGCGCGTTCCCTCAATCCTGTCAAAGCGGCCGAGGAGTGTCTTCGAGTGCCCTGCCACCCCCCGAGAAATACAGGTACGATTGAAGTCTTCTGATTCTCGTGCAATTCCAGGCCCTTTCCGGCTTGACCGGAAAGGGCCTGACTGTGTAGCCTAGCGCCTTCTCGTTCCACCTTGCTGCCCAGGCCATTGTCGTTTCGCGTCACACCGCTGCGTCGATGGGGGTGCCGAGCCGGATCGATCGTTACGACGGAGCCCTTGCGCCTGGCGCGGCCGGGCATGGGCGGGAACGATTCAAGGAGAACAGCATGAAGACGCGAGCCACGCAATTGAAAGCCCCGGGGCAGATCGTGCTCGCCGAGCGGGAACTGACCGTGGGGCCGGAAGAGGTGCTGGTCAAGGGGCACCTCTCGGGCATCTGCGGCTCCGACAAGGCGATGTACCGCGGTGACATTCCCGACAAGATCACGCTGCCGCTCTGGATCGGCCACGAGAGCGGCGGGACCGTGGTCGAGGTGGGGGCCAAGGTCCGGGAATACCGGCCGGGCGACAAGGTCATGGTGTTCAACTGGTGCAACACCTTCGCGGACTACTACGAGGTCCCGGTGTCGGGTCTGCAGCCGGTCCCCGACGGCCTGGACATGGACCTGGCGTCGCTGGGAGAGCCCATCGCCTGCGCCATGTACTCGGCCCTGACCTGCGGCGCGCAACTGGGCGACGTGGTGGTCGTCTACGGCATGGGATTCGCCGGCGGGATCATCGCCCAGGCGGTCAAGCGCATGGGCGCCCACAAGGTGGTGGCCGTCGACGTGGCGGAGCACAAGCTGGACATCGCCCGCCGCCTGGGGAGCGACGTGTCAGTCAACGCCAAGGCCGCAGGATCCCGTCCAGGCCGTCCTGGAGCTGACCAACGGCCGCGGGGCGGACGTCGTGGTCGAGGCGGCCGGCAGCGAGGCCAGCATGAACCAGGCGACCGCCATGCTGAAGCACAACGGCATCCTGGCCCTCTACAGCTGGATCACGCAGCCGGTCACGCTCAACATCGGTCGCTGGCACGACGACGGCCTGCAGATCCGCACGACCGGTCTGGTCCACCACACCGAGCAGGAGCGCGTCATCTGGACGCCGTGGGCGCTCCGGCCGGTCGTGCAGGGACTGGTGGATGTGCGCTCGCTGATCACGCACGAGTTTCCGCTGGAGAAAGTCGCCGAGGCGTTCGAGGTGGCGGACAAGGACCCCGCGGCCATCAAGGTGGTCGTGCGAAACTGACCTGCCACCGATCCTGCACCCTTCCGATCCGACGCGGCCCGACGGGGTGCGTCTCGCGTGCCGCCCCGCGAGCCCGAGCGCTGCCCGATGACGCTCCGCCCGCTTCCCGCCGTTGCGAAACCGCACGCTACTCCTGTAAGATGATCTCGGCACGCGGAGCCGCGCATGACGAGGGCGGGTCCGGGACCACGCGCGTCCTTGCCAACTCGCTGGAGGCTGAGACGATGTACGGGTACGGCGGCAGGATCCTGACGATCGACGTGGGCAGCGGGCGACAGACGGTCGAGGCGCTCGATGCGGCCGTTGCGCGGACGTATCTCGGGCGGCAACGGGTTTGCAGCCAAGCTCTGCTTACGACCGTATTCCCGCCGGCATCGACGCCTTCGATCCGCGCAATCTGGTGGTCTTCTGCACCGGGCCGGTGACCGATAGCCCGATCCCGGGCAACAGCCGGGGCTGCATGGGGGGAAAGTCGCCCCTGAACGGCCTGTTCTTCGATTCGACCTACGGCGGCCGTTTCCCTGGCGCCCAGCGGCACACCGGTTTCGACGCCATCGTCCTTGCCGGCGCCGCGGCCGAGCCGGTCTATGTGGTGGTGGACGAGCAGCGGCGCCACGCTCAAATCCGCCAAGGATCTCTGGGGCAAGCGGACGCTGGAGACGGCCCAGACGATCCTCGGCCGGGAGGGCCAGGACGGCGACGTCATCAGCATCGGCCCGGCGGGCGAAAACCGCGTGCGGTTCTCCTCCCTGGCCCACTACTGGAAGAACCGCGAGGGCATCGCCGCCCGCGGGGGCCTGGCGGCCGTCCTGGGGTCGAAGAACGTCAAGGCGCTGGTCGTGCGCGGCAAGCAGAAGCCGGAATTCGCCGAACGCGGAGGCGCTGAAGGGCCTGGTCGCGGAGATGCGCGAGCCGCTGAAGAAGGGGACGTTCAACCTGCACACCTACGGGACGCCCAACCTGGTGAAGAGCATCAACACCATGGGCGGCCTGGGGTTCTTCAACAACCGGATGGAGTGCTCGCCGGACGCCGAGCAGGTGGGCGCCGAGCGCTACCGGGAGGAGTTCCGCCAGAAGGACACCACCTGCAACAAGTGCTCGGTGGCCTGCGGCAAGACGTTCGAGGTGAAAGCAGGGGAGTACGCCGGCACCGTGTGGAAGATGCCGGAGTACGAGAGCATCTACGCCCTGGGCCCCATGTGCGGCAACCTGGACCCCGCCTCGCTGATCAAGGCCGAGGAGCTGTGCGACCAGCTCGGCCTGGACACCATCAGCATGGGCGTGACGATCGCCTTTGCCATGGAGTGCGTCGAGCGGGGCTTCCTGACCGAGACGTCGAGGTCGGCATGCCGCTCCGCTGGGGGGATCATCGGGCGATCAATCGCCTGATCGAGATGACCGCGCGGCGCGAGGGGTTCGGCGACGTGCTGGCGGACGGGTCGGCCCGCATGGCGGCGACGCTCGGCCCAGAGGCGCAGAAACTCCTCTACGCGGTGAAGGGACTGGAGATCGCCGGCCACTCGGCGCGCGCCCTCAAGGGGATGAGCATCGGATATGCCACCGGCACGCGCGGCGGCAGCCATCACGACACCCGGCCCGGTACCCCAGTATGCGCCTGACTTCGACCGACGCAGTCCGGACGGCAAGGCGGCCTTTGCCGTTCGCAGCCAGCATTTCGCGGCGGTGGGCGACTCGCTGATCATGTGCCGCTTCACCACCGAGCGCGGCGGCTACGGGGTGTTTCTCAACGACAACTACGTCCGGATGGTGAACGCGGCCACCGGGTGGGAGCTGGACCTGGCCGAGCTGGACGCGGATCGGCGAGCGGATCGTGCAACCTGGAGCGGGCCTTCAACTGCCGGGAAGGGATCTCACGCAAGGACGACACGCTGCCCTGGCGCGTCCAGCACGAGCCGATTCCGGAGGGGCCCTCCAAGGGTATGTACTGCCCGCCCGAGGAGCTGGACCGGATGCTGGATGAATACTACGATCTGCGCGGCTGGACCCGGGACGGCATCCCGACGCCCGGGCGACTCACCGCGTTGGACCTCGCCGCCGCCATCCCGGCGTGACGACAAGGCCACCATAGGGTTTTCGGATTCATGGGGCGGATCGATCAGGGCAGTCCGACGCTGCGGGCCGATGGCCTCCTTCTCCTCACCGCCGTCATCTGGGGCTTCGCCTTCGTGGCGCAGCGCGTCGGCATGGAGCACGTCGGCCCTTTCGGGTTCAACGGCGTGCGGTTCGCCCTGGGCTGCCTGGTGCTCCTGCCCCTGCTCTGCAGGAACGGTGCGCGTGAGGTGGGGCGGCCGTCGGACCGCGCTGGAGTGTTTTCGTCTTCCAGCCTCGGCGGGGGGTTGCTGGCCGGGCTGGTTCTCTTTGCCGGGGCGTCGTTCCAGCAGGTCGCCCTGGTCTACACCACCGCGGGCAATGCCGGTTTTATCACGGGGCTCTACGTGGTCCTGGTGCCCATCATCGGGATCGCGCTCGGCCACCGGACGCATGCGGGAACCTGGATCGGCGCCGCGCTGGCTGCCGTCGGCCTGTACCTGCTGAGTGTCGTCGATGGGTTCACGATCTCTCCGGGCGACCTCCTGGTGCTCATCGGCGCCTTCTTCTGGGCCGGCCACGTGCATCTCATCGGCTGGCTCTCGCCCAGGCAGGACCCGCTGAAGATCGCCTTCCTGCAGTATGCCGCCTGCGCCGCCCTCAGCCTGATCCTCTCCGTCGTCGTCGAACAGAACACCGCCGGGCGATATCTGTCGGCAGCCGTTCCCATCCTGTACGGCGGCCTCCTGTCCGTGGGCGTGGCCTACACCCTCCAGGTGGTGGCCCAGAAGAGCGCCAAGCCGGCCCACGCCGCCATCATCCTGAGCCTCGAGGCGGTCTTCGCCGCCATCGGCGGCTGGCTCATCCTGGGCGAGACCCTGACGCCCCGGGCATTCGCGGGCTGTGTCCTCATGCTCTGCGGCATGCTGACGTCCCAGCTCTGGAGGGCGCCATCCACGAATGTGCCGGTCGCCAGCGGTGCGTGACGCGCCGGGAAAGCACTGCGCCACTGGCGCGCGGCCGGTCCGCGCGCGTCGGCGCTTGACAGTGGGTCAGTGGCGGCGTACAAGTCCGGCATCGCGGGCTTGCGGATAACCGTCCAGGGGGAGGGGTCGGGCGGTAGGGGAGGCCCAGAGCGCGGAGGGGTACGGGTGGAGCTCGACTGGGAACGGATGTATCAGGACTTCACAGCGTGTGCCACGGAGGGGGATTGCGGCGCCCTGTGCCGCCAAGGCCCACGGGGGATCGCGGCCTGCTGTGACTCCCGACGGCTGCCGCTGGTCGTGTTCGGCGACGAGCTTGCCTGGGCGAGAGCTCGAACGGCCTGCTGGCATGGGATGCGCCCCCGGAACCCGGCCGAGCGGCGGGCAGTGTCGACCTGGGCCGAGCACGTCGCGCTGGCCCGCTGCGCAACCCCGCGCCACTGCGATCGGCCCTACCGATCCCTGACCTGCCGGATGTTCCCGCTGGAGCCGTATCTGGATGCCCAGGGCCGCTTCATCGGCCTGACGTACATCTACGGCGCCGCACGACTCTGTCCGCTCATCGGCCGTCAGATGGATCTCCGCCAGGAATTCGTGAATCAGAGCATGGCGATTTGGCGCCAGATCTTTGCCGCGTACCCTGAAGAACGGAGTTGCTACCGGAAGGCATCACGGCACCTCCGCGCCCGATTCGCCCGCCAGGGGCGCACGGTCCGGATCTTCCGTGCGACAACGTAGCCGGGCAGGGGGGATCCGGCGCATCGGACCCGCGCACCCCTCAGCCGGACGTCCCGGCGCCGACTCGCACCCCCGCCGCAGAATTCCGCACCACGACCACGTCGGTTCGGCGGTAGAAATCGAAGCGCCGCGCCACCTCGGTGTGCGGCGTGGAGATCTGCGGCGCGATCTGTTTCCACAGCCCCGCCGGAACGAACAGATAGGCCGGCCGGGGCTGTGCGAGGAACGCCTTCGCCCCCTCAAGATCCTGGAGCTTCTGGACCTCCCGGCGGGCATAGAAGACCAGCGAGGGTTGAAACCAGCCGAGGCACGCGACCAGCGCCTCGGTGTCGTCCGTCTCCAAGCGGGTGGCCGCGACCAGCGCTCGCGGGGCCTTGTGGGCGTCGAGGGTCACCGGCGGACCCGCCGCGATTCCACCCACGAAGGCGACCGCCGCGGCCGTCACGCTGACGATCGCGCCCACGCACTGGTCACGACGGTAACACGCGAACGCTGCCCCCGCCCCGGCCACCAGGATCAGGCCCAGCCACGCCCACTGTTCCAGGCCGGCCAGTGGCTGGACTTTTGCGAACGGCACAGGAAGCGTGCCACCGGCCACCAACAACCCGACGGATGTGACGACGCCGATCAGCGCGATCCCGATGGCGCTGGTCGCCGCGACCCACGCAGCCGACTGGAGGTGACGGTCGCTCCATTGGATCAGCGTCCGGGCGGTGAGAATGGCCAGCGCCGGATAGAGCGGAAGCACGTAATTCGGCAGCTTGGTCGCGGCGATGGAGAACACGACCAAGTAGGCTGCAAACCAGCAGATCAGCAGACGGCAAGCCTCTATCCCGCGACGCCCGGCTGCAGATTCGGCCGAGTCGGGGGGCGCGCCGTGTGGCGGACGAAACCCGGGAAGGGTCCGGCCACGGCTCTCGCGCCACGCATTCCAGAACGTTGGCCCCAGGAAGGCGCACCAGGGAGCGAAGAAGACCAGCAAGCCCACGGCGTGGTAGTACGGCGGGCCGGCGTGACCCTCCATCGGCTGCAGGAAGCGAGCAACGTTGTTCTTCACCAAGAAGTCGCGGATGAACGTGGCCTGGGTGGTCACCGACACCGCCACATACCATGGCAGCGCCACCAGCGCGAACGCCACCCCACCGGAAATCAGCCGGCGGTCGGCCAGCCGGCGCCACTGGCCGTTCCACAGAAAGAAGAGCCCGATGATCGTGGCGGGCAACAAGACGCCCACCGGTCCTTTCGCGAGCACGGCCAGACCCGCCGCGATGCCGGTCGGAACGAACCATGTCCGGCCCCCATCGGCCGCGCCGCGCCAAAAGGCGTAGAATGTGAGTAGTGTGCACGCCAGCAGCACGGCGTCGGGCGTGGCGGCGTGTGCGAGCAGGCAGACCTCGACCGAGGTCACCAGCACCAATCCGGCCAATAACCCCGTGCGAGCGTCGAACATTCGCCTGGTCAATCCGTAGGTGAGGAGCACGCTGGCCCACGTCGCCAGGACGCTGGGAAGCCGGGCGGCCCATTCGTTCACGCCGAATGCCAGGTACGAAACCATCTGGAGCCAGTAGAGCAAGGCCGGCTTGGCGGCGCGCAGTTCGCCATTGAAGGTGGGCGTGATCCAGTTGCCGCGGACCAGCATTTCGCGGGCGGCTTCCGCGTTGAGCCCCTCGTCGATGTCCCACAGGCTATGCGCGCCCAGGTTGGGGAGGGTAAGCGCGGCGGTCACCGCGAGCAGCAGCAAGCAGTGGGCCGCACGGGAATGGCGCGCGAAGGATAGCGTCTCCCGTAACCGATCCCTTGGCGGGGAATCAAACATAAAGTATCGCGGCCCCCTCTCCAATCCTGAGAATTCTCAGATGGTATTGCTTTTGCAAAGAAAGAAGAATAAAACATAAAGTGGCGCGGAGTGCAATTTATTAGTCCAGCGTATGCGCCTCGGAACCCCGCCTCAATCCCAAAGACCGCACTCCCGACGGTCGATATTCTGCGCACATGTATGTGCTCGGCTCCGTGGCCATAACCACGACGGACCTGTCAGGCTTTGCCCCAATCCAGAAGGCGATCCTCTCGCCCTCTCAGAGAGGGACGAGACCGCGGCGATTTGCCGCGACAAGGGCGGGAACCCCGAGCCCGATCCAGAGTTTCGTGACGCCGAGAATGTTCCACTCTCGGAAAGCATCGATGCGTTTTTCGAGCAGGTGAAACCCCACGTTCCTGATGCGTGGGAGCGGCTCAAGCAGGCACGAGCAATCCATGGGCACCACGGAGCGGAATCATGACACAGCGAAAGGCCTTGGCGTTTGAGCGGAGTAGCGGCAACGTGTTTGCCGACCTCGGCTTCGAGCATCCAGAAGAGGAACTGGCTAAGGCGCAGTTGATCCTCCAAATTGTTACACTCATCCAGCCCGCGGCTTGACCCAAACTGCTGCGGCGCGGCTGCTGGGATTGCCTCAGCCGAAGGTCTCGGTCCTCTATCGGGCCAGGTCGCCGGGTTCTCGACCGACCGGCTCATCCGATTCCTGAATCGCCTCGATCAGAACGTCGAGATCGTCATCCGAACGAAGCCGGCCGCCCAGCGGGCAGCCCACGTTCGGGTCGTCCGCCGAGGACCCCAGCCTCGCACAGCGACGCATGCCGATGCGCGATGCCAGCGCCACCTAATGCGGCATGCTGGAATCTCTTCCGATTGACTCTCCTCGCCTCGAGGTTTTTGGAGATCGAGGCCGACATCCGGACCATCGAGAAAGACATCATGTGGATGCTGGCGGAGGTGACCGGGGGGAACGGTGGCGCTCATTCTAAACGTCGGCAGTTGCACGCAAGTGCCGACAGTTTGCCACATACTCCCTCCGTCGCCTGGACGAAATGTCGGGACTTGTAAATAACCCCCGACGTATTGTATCATCTGCTCGTTATGGCCGTCCCTCAGAGAGAGCAGACACTCCAACTTGTCCGGCAACTGGGCATCGTGCGCCCAGCAGACATCGAGGCCCACGGAATCCCCCGCGGGCAGCTCTATCGCCTCGTTCGCGACGGCCTGGTCGAGCGGCAGACGCGAGGTATCTACGTCGCGGGCCGGCATCCCATCACGGCTGAGCATACGCTCGCGCAGGTTGCCAAGCAGGTGCCGGGCGGCGTCATCTGCCTACTGACCGCACTGCGTTTTCACGATCTGACCACTCAGAATCCGGCGGAGGTGTGGATCGCGCTTCCCGAGAAGGCGAGGAAGCCGCGGCTCGACTACCCGCGGCTACGCGTGGCGCGTTTCTCCGGAGCAGCCCTCACCGAAGGGATCGAGACGCGACGGGTGGAGGGCGTCGAGGTCCGCGTGTATTCGGCTGCGAAGACCGTCGCAGACTGTTTCAAGTACCGCAACAAGGTCGGGATCGACGTGGCGGTCGAGGCCCTGCGCGACTTCAGCCGGCGCCATCGCGGCGGTGCGACAGCGCTGGCCCGTTTCGCACGCATCTGCCGGGTGACGCGAGTGATGCAACCCTACCTGGAGGTGTTCGCGGCATGAACACGGTCGCATCCCACTCCAGAACAGTGACACGGCGGCCATGACGACGCCACCGGACCGCCCGAAGCTCTACCACATCACGCACGTCGGACAACCTGCGCGCCCATCGCTGACGGTGCCTTGGTGAGTGACGCGGGCTGATCAGGCGGGGCGGTCCGGCTCAGGCCATCGGCATGTCCGAAATCAAGCGGCGGCGCGTCGAGGAGCTGGAAGTTGACTGCCACCCGGGCACGAAGGTTGGCGACTACGTGCCGTTCTATTTCTGCCCGCGATCCGTCATGCTGTTCGTCGATCCACCGCCCCAACCACCCGGACTTGACCTATCGGGGCGGTCAAGAATCCATCGTGCACCTTGAGGCGGACCTACACACGGTCGTCGCGGGTGGGCAGCGGCGAACGGCCGGCGCTGGGCGTTCTCGCTTTCCAATGCGGGAGCCTACTACACCGAGTTCCGCTCGCGGCTGGATGAATTGGATCAGCTCGATCTGGGATGCGCGATCGCGGCAACGGACTTTCGGCCGGCCGAGGTGAAGGAACGCAAGCAGGCCGAGTTCCTGCTGCATGGCCGCTTTCCCTTTGAGCTGGTCGAGCGCATCGGCGTCCGGTCGGCGCGAACCCAGACGCAGGCGGTTGCAGCCCTTGCAGGCGCTCGCCATCGACCGGCGATCGAGGTCCGTCAGGAATGGTACTTCTGAGACAGGAGGCGCGGCGATGATCGAGTTCAAAACTGGCGACATCCTTGCGGAGGACGCCGAGGCCCTGGTCAACACGGTCAACTGCGTCGGGCATCATGGGGCGGGGCATCGCGCTCCAGTTCAAGCGAGGCGTGCCCAGAGAACTTCAAGGCCTACGCGCGCGGCCTGCAGGCGGGGAGAAGTCGCAGCCCGGCCGGATGTTCGTGTTCGAGACCGGGCAGCTCACCCACCCGCGCTTACATCATCAACTTCCCGACCAAGCGGCACTGGCGCGGCAAGTCGCGGATCGAGGACATCGAGGCGGGTCTCGAGGCGCTGGTGGCCGAGGTCCGAGACCGCGGGATCCGCTCGATCGCGATTCCGCCGCTCGGGCGCCGGGCTCGGCGGGCTTGACTGGGCCGAGGTGCGACCGCGCATCGAGCGGGCGCCTGCGTGATCTGCCCGACGTGCGCGTGGTGGTGTTCGAGCCGCAACCGGCGGCCGCGCCGGCCCGGCTCGGCAGGGCGCGGAAGGTCCCGGCGATGACGCCGGGACGGGCGGCGCTCGTCGGGCTGATGGACCGTTATCTGGCGCGGCTTCTCGATCCCTTCGTCTCGCTGCTCGAGGTGCACAAGCTCATGTACTTCATGCAGGAGGCCGGCGAACCGCTCCGGCTGCGGTACGTCGCGGGCCCCTACGGCCCCTACGCGGAGAACCTCCGGCACGTGCTGCAGGCCAGTCGAGGGCTACTACGTGTCGGGCTACGGCGACGGCGGCGACGCGCCCGACAAGGTCCTGGAGCTGGTGCCCGGCGCGGTGAGCGATGCCGAACGCCTCACTCGAAGCGCACCCCGAGTCGCAGGCGCGGTTCGAGAAGGTCGCGCACCTCGTCGAAGGGTTCGAGTCGCCGTTCGGTCTGGAGCTGCTCGCGACCGTCCACTGGATCGTCACGCGCGAGCACCCGGCTCGGCGAAGAAGACCTCATCGCGCGCACCTACGCCTGGGCCGAACGCAAGCGGCAGTTCTCCCCGCAGCAGATCCGCCTGGCTCGACGCGTACTGGCGGCGAAGGGCTGGATCGCGGGGCCGGCAGTATGAGTCACATGGAATGCCTCCACGTGTACCGTTGCTCCCTGGAAAAGCGCGGGCCCGCAGTCAGCGCCTGGCCGTCTCGAATGGGGCGCGTAGTCGTGGGACTCGCACCAAAGGCGGCGTCGTGAGCGGTGTGAGGAGCGCGCAGGGCGGGGCGAGTCGGTGCCGATTCAAGCTGGTCTATTTCCGGCCGGCGAGCGGACTGAACGAGGAGTTGCAGTGGCTGCACGCGGCGAGCCTGTTCGCGGTGGTGCGGCAGCATTTGGGACCAGCAGCATGCTCGGGGGGCCGTTATTGAGCGGACCATCGGATCCGCCACCCGTAAGCCGTTGTCAAAGAATAAGTTGAGCGGAGACATTCCGAAACGGCATAAGGAGCCGTAACGAAATAGAAAGAGATGTATAGGTTATTTCGTAACGGCTCCTAAGGCCGTGAAAGGTGATCGGCACTGGATTGCCCCGGAGAGTTGGATCAGCTCAGGGATCCCCAGCCGATAGACGCACCCACCTCGTCTATAATACCTGTCATGATCAGGCTACCTTTGATGTGTGCTTCTGCCTTCACCTAGGCGAGGGCCTGGCGCATCCACAAATCACTAGGTTTCTAGACATGTTGGCGCCGTCCGATTGCGTCTGCAGTCGCTGTCTGGTATAAGCAGACCATCGCTTGACTCTAAAATACGCCCTGGCACCGGAGGTTGGTGAGCCGATGACCCCGAAGGGGCCTTGAGAAAACGACGCGCCGGTCCTCGGGGACGAGGGTCGGCGTTTTTCTTCCGGGAATGCAGAAATAACGGGGTGAAAGTGGATCAAGAGACTGTGAATAGTGGTCGGAAAGCGACTCACCCAGGTCTTTCGATACCTGGAGGCACTCAACCAACTGCGGAATCCCGCGAAGCGCCAGATTGACGAGCAACTCTGGGTCCTATGGTTCCAGATCTCCCGCATTCATCCCAGCAGTTCAAAGAGGGGTATTGAGTGAGGCGCGGAACGGGACGGACGCCTCACAGGGAGCTCTCGGGGGATGACTTCGTCCTGAAAGTGCACCGACCGACACTGACCGGCGCTCCGCCCCCGCCCGCAAAAATCCGGGACTGGCTCCGCCCTGGCTGGGACGATCCAATGTCCTCCCCTGCCTTCCACGAAACATCGCAACGAGACGGATCGCCAAGGCAAGACCGTCCTTCGCCGTTTCGACGATGACCCTGAAAGGCCGTCGCTTTTTAAGGCGTGGGAGATCACAGCGACGATCTCTGGGCAGAGAACGAGAAGCCGGCCCGCGAGGCGCTCAAGACGTTCGAACGACTATACGAGTTGCACGGCGCGATCAGGCGTGAAGAAGAACGGGTCGAATTGGTGCTCGGGGACGGGATCCTGAACTGGCGGCGTCCCGAGGGCGGCATTCACCACCCCATCCTTCTCCAGCGGGTCCAACTGCACTTTCGATCCAGAGAAGCCGGAGTTCATCGTCACCGAGACCGACCAGAGACGTGGAACTCTACTCGGCCCTTTTTCGGTCGATGCCAGACGTGGACGGAAAGAAGATCGGGGAGTGCCGAGACGAGCTCGATCGGAGTCCGTACCATCCGCTGGAGGGCAAAGGGAACCTCTGGGTTCTTGAGACGGCTGGTTCAGACCCTCTCGTCCCGTGGGGAATTCCTCGGTGACGGCGAGCCCAAGGGCGAGTCGGATGATCCCCGCATCGGACGCGACACCGTCCTCGTTCATGCGCACGAGGACCCTAGGCTTCTCGACAGCCCTCGAAGGTATCCTGAACGATCTCGCATCTCGGACCGACTTGCCGTCATCGCTCCTCAAGATCGTTGGCATCGAGCCGACTCCCGGTCAGGCGGTGAATGGCGGTGGCCGGATGGGCCGTCGACGGTAACGAGGATGAGCAGATGCTTATTGAGCAAACCGGCCAATCCTGAGCAACTGCAGTTGGCTCGGCGATTGGACAGTCACGGATGTGTCTTGGTGCAGGGCCACCCGGAACGGGGAAAGACTCATACCATCGGAAACCTCCTCGGACATCTCTTGGCGACGGGAAATCGCGTGCTGGTCACGAGTCACACGACGAAAGCGCTTCGCATGGTGCGCGAGCACGTCGTCCCGCAACTCCAACCGCTCTGCGTCAGTGTCCTGGAGAACGACGCTGGCAGCCGCGACCAACTGAAACACTCGATTGAGGGGATCGTCGAAAAGTGGTCTACGGACGTCGATCGGCTGGAGCAAGAGGCCAACGGCTCAACTCGCCAACGCGGAAAGACATCCTCGTCCGCCTTCGTACAGCAAGCAGAAGATCCTCGACGCCCGCTGACCAACGAGTACCGGGACATCGTCGTTGGAGCGGGAGTCTTTGCAACCGTCTGACGCTGCTCGAGAAGTCGCAAAGGGACTCGGCATCACGACTGGATTCCTGGGTCGGTGTCCCTGGGCGCATCGCGCTCCCGCTCTCCGTAGGCGAAGTGCTCGAACTCTATCGGACGAATAGCTCGGTGCTGCCAGACGACGAATTGGAACTCTCGACCGCTCTGCCGTCCCCCGAGGCCGCTCCTTCCGCCGTTCGAGTTCGAACGGCTTCTCGAAGATCGCAAGGCTCTCGAGCAGCAGGACTGCCGCGTTCCGCGAGGACCTCTGGGATTCTCCACCGACCGAGTGCACCAAGGTCGAAGACCTGGAGTCGCTCCTCCGACGACTTGCAGTCGCCGTGGAGGGCCTGCAGCAAGGCGGGTGGCGGCTTGCGGCCACGGCGGCCGGCCGCCTAGGGAAGCCACATCGTGATCCGTGGGACGATCTTGTGGCGCTGATCCAGGCTGTCCACGACGAGGCGGGCCGAGCGGAGGCGGTGCTCGTGCGGCACGGGCCGCGGCCGGCCACCGACATACCGCTCGACAAACAGTTACGCATCGTCGAGGAGATCCTCGGGTACCTCGACGCTGGCGGGAAACTGAGCCGCTTGGCCCTACTCATCCACGGCGAATGGAAAGCCTTGCTCCCCCGGCTTCGGGTGGGCAGTGCGCAGCCAAGCAAGCCGGAGCATTTCCAGGCGGTTAGGTTGTCAATTCGTCTCCGGATGGCACGGCAGGACCTTGTTTCTCGCTGGGAGCGTCAAATCAGCGCCCCTCGGGGGCCCATCTGCGAAAGAGCTCGGAATCGCGCCCGGAGGCCGCCTGCCTCCAGTACTGCGGCCTCATTACTGATGCGCTCGATTGGGACCGCGCAGTATGGCGTGAACTCGAGGCGGAACTCGCCAAGCATGGCTTCCGGTGGAAGGAGTGTTTGGCTGAGGTGCCGCCAAACCACGCTCCCTACGGCAATCTCCTTCGCCTCCGGGAGGCAATCCTCAAAGCCCTTCCGGAGGTCGTCGCCGCTCGAATCCGGCTGATCCGCATCCACCAGATCGAAACGGTGCTTGCCGACCTTGCCCAGCGGCTCGATCTCGTCGCCGACGGCACCAGCCGGGCGCGCGTCGTAGCGGATCTCCGCGACGCCGTCGCACATGCCGATTCTGCCGCATATCGCCGCAGCTTTACTCGTCTTGTGGAGGTGTGGAATCGCAAAGGCGTGCTGGACGTGCGTCGGCAACTGCTCGCCAAGCTCGAAGCGGTAGCCCCTGGATGGGCAGCCGCCATCCGCGACCGGGTGCCCCCTCACGATCAGGCGGAGCCTCCAGGAGAGTCAACCGCGGCTTGGCGGTGGAAGCAGTTGCACGACGAACTGGAAGACCGTAGCAGGACGTCCTTGGACGCGCTCGTGGCCGAGGTGGCCGAGCTCTCCTCGAGGCTCCGCAAGGTGACCGCAGAACTCATCGACAAACGTGCATGGGCCGCGCAGATCCGGCGAACGGACCTTGAACGCCGACAGGCGCTCAACGGCTGGCTCAAGATCGTCCAGACAAGATCGGGAAGGGTACGGGGAAGCGGGTCCCTCGTCTGCAGGCAGAGGCCCGGAAACTGATGGACAAGTGCCAGGCGGCCGTTCCCGTGTGGGTCATGCCACTGGCGCGCGTCGTCGAGAATTTCGATCCTCGCCTTACCCGCTTCGACGTCGTCGTCATTGACGAAGCGAGCCAGAGCGACGTCATGTCGCTCATAGCCCTCTACATGGCGGACCGGGTCGTTGTGGTTGGGGACGATGAACAGGTAAGCCCGGAGGCCGTTGGCCTTGAATTGACTGGGGTGCAAAACCTCATCGATGAGCACCTTCGTGGCATCCCCAACCACTTGCTCTACGACGGCAAGTGCTCCATCTACGACTTGGCCTTCACGGCCTTTGGCGGCACGATCTGCCTGCGGGAACACTTTCGCTGCGTCCCCGAGATCATCCAATTCAGCAATCACCTTTCCTACAATGGCGCGATCAAACCGCTTCGTGACGCATCTCAGGTCGCCTTAAGGCCCCATGTGATCTCCCACCGCGTCGCATCCGCGCAGTCTGAGGATAAGGTCAATGAGCGGGAAGCCCTCGCCGTTGCCTCCCTCCTCATCGCGGCAAGCGAGCAGCCAGAGTACGCAAAGAACGATCAGGGGAAACCGGTCACGTTCGGGGTGATCTCCCTCGTCGGGGAAGACCAAGCCCGTCGCATTGAAATGCTCCTGCGGGAGCATATGCTTCCGACCGAGTATGAGCGGCGACGAATCATCTGTGGAAATGCCGCGCATTTCCAAGGGGACGAACGAGACGTCATATTCCTTTCGGTCGTGGACGCACCGCGGAGCGGCCCCCTGCCCCTTCGGGCCGAACCCCTCTTCAAGAAGCGCTTCAACGTGGCCGCGAGCCGCGGCCGAGATCAAGTGTGGGTCGTTCACTCACTGAATGCCCAAAGCGATCTCAAGCCAGAGGACTTGCGGCGTCGCCTCATCGAGCACGCGGAGAACCCGCACGCTTTGTCCCGCCTCCTCGAGGAGCAGATGCGGAAGGTCGATCAAAGGTCTCTCCAGTTTGAAGGTGAGGTTTTGAGGCGTTTGGTAGACGCTGGCTACCGCGTGATTCCGCAATTGAGCGTGGGGTACTACCGAATTGATTTGGTCGTGGAGGGCGGCGGAAAGCGCTTGGCGGTCGAATGTGACGGCGATCGCTATCACCCGCTGGACAAGTTGCCGGAGGACATGGCCCGGCAGGCTATTCTCGAGCGTCTGGGGTGGACGTTCGTGAGGATCCGTGGGAGCGTGTTCTTCCGGGACGCCGACCGTGCTTTGCAACCGGTATTCGCACGACTAGCCCAGTTGGGGATTCCTCCCGAAGGCAGGGAGCCTGAAGTTTCCAAGTCGATCCAAGCTGGAACGAAGCTGAAAAGCTCGCATTATTCGGAGGGCAGAGGAGTTGGTGCGGGAATGGGGCTGTGTTGACGTTCCTTCCGCAGAAGACGGCGACATTCTGGCTTCTCCGGTTCGCCCGCGCCATGGCTGGAGATCATCCAACCAGCAAAATCTCCGCAACACACCGAATGCCGCAGACCCGCAATTCAGACCCGAAACACGCAAGAGACTCTCCCGGGGCATCAAACCGCGGCGCCCTGAATAGTTCTGATGCCCTTCGTGAGGGACCGACTGACCGGCCCCCTTCGGGTATCACATCCGGTCCGCGAAGGGACGGAGCGCCTGCCGAAAAGGATATGGAAACCAACCAGAAGTCAGTTAACAAACAAATCGGCACGTTCTCCGATCCAAGAATGAACGACCCAAAGAACTGGCAGGCGCTCTTCCTGTGGGCGAGGCACAACCCGTGCCTCAGCCCTGAGCGAATATTTGCCTTAGAAGTAGAGAACGCGTTGGGACGAGGAACAGAGTTGCGTAAGGATCAGTGCACCTATGCGAAGGTTGTTTTCGATAAGGCTCTAAGGCTCGGTTTCATACCGCCAGTCACTTAATCAGTGCCAGATAGAAGCCCTTATGCGGAAACCGTATAAGCGTAGTTGGACGCAGGGAGGAAGGGGAAGCGACACATATGCCGCGAGCCGCTGACTACACGATCCAAGGCTTTCTTTACCAGTTTAACAAGACGGCCCTGGAGATTCTCAAGGCCAAGGACGATGACACGATCACCGTGGAGGGCATCGTCGAGGATCTCGAAATCGCGTCACCTGCGTCACTGACGGCGATCCAATGCAAGTATCACGAGGCGAGCACGACTTTTGCTCCCAGCGCTATCTACAAACCATTGCTGCAGATGCTCAAGCATTTCTCCGACCACCCAACCGCCGACATACGCTATGTGCTGTTTGCTCATTTCCCAGGGTCAGCACACCGACCTCCGTCCGTGGACAAGAACATCTTTAAGGCCGCTTGGCGCTCCGCTGACAAGGAACTTCAGAAGTACATCACAGTACTGCCCTCCAGCATTGACCTTGACGCCTTCGGTGCCAAGTTCGAGATGGAATTTGGGCCTAGCTATGACGACTCTTGTCCGCAGGTATGCCGAGCAACTGGAGGCGAATGGGATTCCCGACTGACGATATCGACACCCTTGCGTACCCCAACACGATCCACATGATCGCCGAGCTCAGCGTGAAACACGATCCAGATCCGCACGACAGATCACGAGGAAGCAATTCCTTGCCCAGCTAATGAGCATTCGCAAAACAGCCATTTCTCGATGGACCATGGCCCTTCGTTCGCGAAACAATTGCTTGATGCAAGGCGCAAACAACTCAAGACACACCTCGACAAGAATTCCCGTCTCCGATATCTCGTCGTCGATTCCAAGAGCTTGGATGACTACGAGGCGGAAATCGTTCTTTTTGTGAGCGACTACCTCGACAAGTATCACTTCAAGCCTGCGCACATCAGCACGCCTGTGCTGTGCCTCTTGCACTTCAAAGAGGATTCAGGACATTCAATACCGTCTATACACGAAAGGGATCATCTCGACAGACGGTTACATCGGGCACACACTTCGACGAATCATGGTTCTTCCGAGACCCGTTTTCCCGCAAAGGTGCTGGAGGCGCGATCAAACGCGAATTCTCGCTCAGACTGCTTCGCTGGGAAGACCACGGCACGGTACTTAACAATCGGAAGTGCGATGACCTGTTCATCATCGGGGAGCCTGATTGCGATTCGCTTGATACGGTCGACGTGAATGTCGAGCATCTAGCGGCAACATCGCTCAAGGAAGTCAAGTACGTCATGGGGGTAAGCAATGTCTACGAATAGAATCGGTCAGGTCTTGTCCTGTGCGCCCGAAGCCATCGTTGTAGTTGTAGATGACCTGAAAGTATTCGAGGAGCACAAGGCGAAGCCTCCAAGTTGGTCGCTATCTGCGGATCGCACAAGGTAACAACGACTTCACGGTGGCTACGATCCGCAACGTCAGAGGAGTACTCGGACAAGACAAAGAGGGCAATCCTGAATGGCAGTTTCACATAGAATGCCAAGCCGTCGGTACTCTCGTCGGGGGCAAGACTTTTGAACGAGCCAGCGTGCTCTTGCCAGTTCCAACGGAGCCGGCCTTTGCAGCAGACAAAGACACACTAGACAAGCTGTTTGCCGAGGATGCCGACTACCAGTTTCCGCTCGGGCAACTATCACTCAACAAGTCCATTGCACTGAAGGTCAACGGGGATCGCTTCTTCAGCAAGCACATCGCCATCGTGGGATCAACCGGCTCTGGCAAGTCATGCACCGTGGCACGAATTCTTCACGATGTCGTTGGCATTGCCGTCAAAAAGAACGACAACCTGCGGAAAGCAAAACAATTCGCACATCGTCATATTCGACATTCACGATGAATACAGCGCGGCGTTCGCGCTTCCCGAAGACCAATCGTTCACCTTGAACAGGCTAGACATAGACTCCCTTTGCCTCCCGTACTGGCTGATGAACTCAGAGGAACTGGAGAGCATGTTCATCGAAAGCAATGAGGAGAATTCACACAATCAAGTCAGCCAGTTTAAGCAGGCCGTCATTCTGAACAAGGAACGACACAACCCCACAATAAAGGAGATGACCTACGATACGCCGGTCTACTTCTCCATCGAGGAGGTGTATCGGTACATTGAGAACATGAACCGAGAGATCATCGGACGCCTTGACGGGGAAAACAGACCGAAGCTTGCAGATGGCACTCTTGTTGACGACCGCAAAGACCACTACTTCGACAAGCTGTGCACGTTTGTCTCCCAATCGACCGCGAAAGGCGACGAAGGCGACGAATGGACCATTCAATGGTGAATTCAACCGATTCGTGTCGCGCTTGGAGACAAAGTTGGCAGACAAGCGCTTGCGCTTCTTGCTTCATCCATCGAAAGCCGACGGCAACCCCTTTCAAGACCGATGATTTCGAAGAGATCATGAAGCAGTTCCTTGGCTATCTGAACAAGGCGAACGTAACCATCGTCGACCTCAGCGGCATCCCGTTTGAGGTGCTCAGCATCACGGTAAGTCTTGTCTCCCGTCTAATCTTCGACTTTTGCTTCCACTACTCCAAGTTGCGCCACGAGAAGGACGCCCTCAATGATGTGCCCGTCATGATCGTATGCGAGGAAGCCCATAACTACATTCCGCAGAGGGACGACGCAGCTTATCGCTCATCCAGGAAATCACTAGAGCGTGTAGCCAAGGAGGGGAGAAAATATGGTCTCAGCCTCATGGTTGTGAGCCAGAGGCCGTCTGAGGTCTCAGAGACCATCTTCGCACAATGCAACAACTTCCTTGCTCTCCGGCTGACCAACAACGCCGACCAAAACTATGTCAGGAGGCTGTTCCCTGACAACTCAAACGGCATCACAGACATTCTTGCCGAACCTCGCACCAGGCGAATGCGTGGTCGTTGGTGACGCCGTCTTGCTTCCGGCGGTGGTGCAAATGCCATTGCCTAATCCTGAGCCGCATTCGCAGAGCGTTCGGGTTCACCAGGAATGGAAGGAACTGTGGCGGGATGTCACGTTCGCGGACGTGATCAGTCGCGTTGGCAATTAGTGCAATTGGACGCTAGCTCACGCACTCGGCTCCGGCTGCTATTCGCCCACTCACGTGCGCGGCCCTTTGCTGTTGACCGAACTCAAACCCGTAGCCAGGCGTCTTCCCCGATCGGTGTCTGATATCGTCTGTCCTCTAATTGACGGAAAGCGCAAACGCGGCTCTCAATAACTGCGACCGAAGGGCAACTCGGTTTCAGGCGCTGATCTGAAAACTGAGCGAATCAGAAACGCTTCCTCCCAATTGAGCAACCGCCCCCACTCCGGTTCGTGCGCAGACTGCAGGGGACGGGCCCGCCGAGGGAACCCTCATGGGTCGCACTATCCGCTGGCGCGTTCGATTCTATTCCAGGGAATTTCCTCAATTCCTCCACCAATAATCAGCACCCCTCATTCCCCTCCCGTCCAGTGAAGATCGGTGCCCAATCACGGGAAGTTGCCTGAGATCTTCTCAGGGAATGGGGTGGGTACATTGGATGACCGCATCTTTCGGGGCTGCACAGCCATCAGAGCGCACGGGTGGTCATCTCGCCTAGACGCTGTTTCAGATCGTCAGGGAGGGCACTGTTCGCCGATGCAAGGGCCACCAGCGGGACGCCACCAAGAACCTCGTAGGCGCGGTTGAGCACCCGATCGTCCCAAATGGTGTTGATATCGTGTCTGGTGAGGCGTTCAGCGGACAGGGCGGATCCCACGCCATCCAATTTGTTGACGACCCAATGATTGCCGATGCTGACAAACAACTGGCTGCGATAGGGATCATCCAGAGCGCCCGCTTCGGATGGAAGGCCGGTGCGCCGGTTCTCCAGGAGCCAGGCCAAGGATACCATGTCGTGGGCGACCACCGATTCTGACGCGATGACCAGACCGGTTTCAGGCTCGATGACTTGCCCATCATCCGGACCAAATGTGGCGAGGAGCTTCTCTGCGGCAGAGAGCACCAGCCGCTGCTTCCGGCGCAAGGTTTCGACGGTATTGCCCTCGGCCGTCTTCTCCTGGAAGGTGGCCGCATCCCGATGGTATTCCAGCCGGGTGTCAGTCCGCCAGTAGCCCACCGCCGCCTTCAAGCCAAGCGTGCTGCCGGCCAGCGCATGACGGGCGCACCGGGGCATGAGGATGATGTGCTCAACGTCTTGGAGAATCATGGGCATCATGAGGCCACGCTTCCAGTGGGAACCTGGAAGCGGGAGATCTTCATAAAAGGCCTCCCATCCGGATTCTTCAAAAAAGTGGACCTCTGCGCCGGCCGCCTGCGCGGCTCGGGCCATGCCGGAAGTCTCCATCATGCGGCGGGAGCTGCCCGACAGCCCGGTGCGCGAGAGCTTCACGTGAAGAATCCCCGCCATATCTCCCACCAGCACCCGTCCCGCCCCCTTGTCCTTCAGAAGTTCCACGATCGCTCCAATGGCGATGGGGCTGGTCGTGGCCGGATACGGTTTGCCCGAGTTGAGGGCAGGCTTGATGAACACGGCGTCGCCTTTCGACAACCATGCGAAATCGGTAGCGTTCTCCGCTCCCGCACGAACCGCCGCCTTCAGCGCCTGCTCGGAAGCCCCGCGACCCACCCCGGCCAGAACAACTCGCGTCTGGGGGCCCCGTGCGAGTGCTCGGCTCTCGCGGGGCACCTCCGAGGCTCTTCCATCGTCCCCGGGACGAACAGCCATCGCGGAGAGCCCTGCCATCACTTTGAGATATTCTCTTCGGTTCATACGCTTCTGACCCCCGTGAAACCATGAGGCCACCATCGCTCCGGGGGCGGCATGGGCCTCATACCATAGGTCGTGACAACGACCAGTCCCCCCGGCGCCGTACGGCTTGAATGTTAGCCTACCACGGCTTCAAACTCCAGCGGGCGAGCCGGGTAGGGTATGGCGTGCGCCCAGTAATTGGCACCCCCAAACGATGAGTCAGGCGTCAAAGCGGGTTTACGTCGCCCGCTCCCCGCTGAACGGCACAACACGGAGTTCGTGTTTCCAAGTCATTACACCGCTTTCCGGGTCCGCGGCACCACTTGCCATCAAAGGATTACACGTTTCCGCGCTCACCGCAGCGTACCCCAAAACTCGCAACCCTACACCCAAGGCTTTGCCCAGAGCGACCGGTTGACAGCCGCCTCCTTCCGGAGCACACTGAAATGGAGCGGCGGGCAACGGAGCGCCAACCGGCTCGGCGGCCACGGCGGGTTTGCCTAACCAATTGGCGCCCGCGGGAGAGGGCGTCGTGAATGGGTTTCACGTGCACGCGATCGGCTGGGTCCTCACGGCCAACGCTTTCACGCTGACACCAGCGGAGGCCCACGAGTTGACCGAATTGTGGACGGACCTCGTCCGGCTCCGCGCCGACGACCTGCGCCAAGCGTACCCGCTCCTCCGCTTTCTCTTTCCTCGTAGTCTCCCCCTCTCGCCGGCCACCCGGGCGGCGTTGGTGACGCTCGTGGAGCGCATGACGGCACAGCATCCCGAGCGTTTCGGTAACGAGGCGCTCCGGCGGCGCCGGAATCACTGGGCGCGCCAGGCGGTGCTGGGGTTCCTGTTGAGTGGTCTGGCGGGCATCCTCGTGCCGACAAGCTGGCCGCAGGCCGCCCCGGTGGTGCCCACGTTCTTCCTGATGGGATGCGGGTGCCTCCTGCCGGCCCTGACGCTCTGGCGTGCGGCTTCCGCTGTCCACGAGTGCCACACGCAGGGCCGGGTCGCCGGACATCTGTTGCGGCGCCTGTCGCATCGTTTCCGAGCACGGTAACCGGGGGCATGTCGGAACACCTGAGTCGAACCCGAAGAAAGGTACCGAACTCCCGTTAGGAGCTAAGTGCTTGAATTCGTGGAGGGGTGTTTCCAATTCTTGATCATGGTGGGTCTGGCGAGGATATCGTGAAACCGTATCCGCCGGTCGTGAAACTCGTGGACTGGCGGAAACAGTACGCTGTATTTTTCTACACCTGCTGTGCGCTGACGGACCTGGCAACGTCGGGGCGGGCTGGCAAGAACGGGAGATTCCTGGAGGGCCGGCCATGGCGGGTTGTTCCGGGACGTTTCTGGAAACTGGAGGGAGCGGTTTTCAACGGTTTGACGGGGGACACGTCCGCCGTGGCGCGAGACGCTATGGTGTGGAGGAGTACCGGGTCGTCCGCGCCGCGCGAACGCCGCGCAGCCCATCCGGGGAGCGGTGTGGGGCGGGTGGTGGAATCCCAGTTGCCAGCCGGATGTGGCGTTGGTAGACTGCAAACCGGCTGGGGACGGTAAGCCGTTGGCAAAGAATAAGGAGCCGTAACGAAATTACAAAAATGGCCAAGTGATTTCGTCACGGCTCCTCACTGGAAGGGCGGGTCACGCGGAGGGCCAGGAATGGGGCGGGTTCGGATTGAGATCCCACACGACCGGCTGGCAGCGTTTTGCCGGACGCATCGGATTCGACGTCTGTCCGTCTTTGGGTCGGCGCTTGCGCGAGGACTTTCGCCCGGACAGCGATGTGGATCTCCTGGTCAGTTTCGAGGAGGGCGCTCGCTATAGTCTGTTCGATCTGGTGACCATGCAGGACGAACTCCAAGCGATCCTGGGCCGCGAGGTGGACCTGGTGGAGCGCGAGGCGGTGGAGCAGAGCGAGAATTACATCCGGCGCCGTCACATCCTCCAGAATGAGGAACCCGTCTATGTGGCGGGATGACGCCTGCCTCCTCGATATGCTCATCGCCGCGCGCAAGATCCGCGCCTTCACTGACGGCGTGACGCTGGATCACTTCCTCCGCGATGAGTTGATGCAGCATGGCATCATGCGGCTCATCGAGATTCTCGGCGAGGCGGCCCGCCACCTGTCAGACGACTTCCGGACGAACCACCCCGAAATCCCCTGGCGCCAGATCATCGGGATGCGGAACCGCATGGTCCACGAGTACTTCCGGGTGATCCCGGCGAAGGTCTGGGATGTCGTCGAGCAGGAGATTCCGTCGTTGATTTCCCTGTTAGAGCCGCTCGTGCCGCCCGCCGGGGACCAGCCTCCTGAAACGTCGTAACCGCAATCCATTTCCGCGTGTCAACCGAGAGGTGTTTGTGACCTCAGATGTCACACCCTGCGCGGTATCCTCCCTGTGTGCCGGCGGTCAAGCCACGCCGCGCCACGGAGGCCTCCATAGCGACCAAGGCATTACCCGACACCCAGCCCTGCGCGTTCCCCGGCGAGACGCCGAGGCTTGCCGAGGACGTCGAGGCCGACCTCCGGGGCCGGGTCGTCTCGTGCGAGGCGGCGCTGGCGAACGCCCTCTGGCAGCTCGCCCGGTTCTATCAGTCCGTCGGCCGGCCGGCGGACGCCACCGCCGCCAAGCGGGTGATCGCCTTCCAACTCACCCAGGAGATGCAGCGCCGCCGGCTTACCAAGTCGGAGATGGCCAGCCGCATGGGGACCAGCCGACCGGCGCTCGATCGACTGCTAGATCCTACGAATCGATCCGTGACGCTCTCGACCTTGGAGCGAGCCGCTTCGGCCGTCGGTAAGAAACTCAAAGTCGTACTCGCGTAGGAATGGCTGGCACAACACACGCATCAATCCAGATGCGGCTTCGCCGCGCTGACCATACGCCTGGTCTTGACCCACCCATAAACAACCGTCTTCTCCGAATACCACCGGACGGTCGTTGATAAGGCGATTGGATCATCGCCTTATCGCCACCTCCCCTACTCGGTCGTGACACCCTTGTCGTCGTGTGGGATTCCCAGGACCTCGAGATCGTGCGTGAGCGATTGGATCTCCTCCTCGGGGCTCACCAGGGGCGGCGTCGTGCGGGAGAGCGGGCTCAGCCAGACGTTCAGGGTGTGGCCCCCGTCCACCAGGATGTCGCGGCCGGTGACGTAATTGGAGGCGTCCGAGGCCAGGTAGACCAGCGTGCCGCAGAGGTCCTCCGGCCGCTCGTGCCAGCCCATGGGGTGGAGCGAGCGGATGTGGTCCCGATTCTCCTGGGGGTCTCTCCGCCGGGCCGGCGAGAGCGTGTAGGAGGGACTGATGCAGTTCACGTTGATGTTGTACTTGCCCCATTCGGCCGCCAGGCGCTTGGTGAGCATCACCACGCCCGCCTTGGCCGAGCAGTAGGCGATCGCGGCGTTGGCGATGCTCGCCGACATGGACGCCATGTTTACGATCTTGCCCCGCCCCCGCTTCCGCATGGCCCGCGTCTCCGCCTTGCAGCAGAGGAAGATCGCCCGCAGCGCCAGGTTCATGGTGAAGTCCCAGTCCTCGAGCGGGAACTCCTCGGCGGGCGGCGACACCAGATACCGGCCCCCGGCCCACGCATTATTGACCGCGATGTCGAGGCCGCCCAGCCCCGTTCCACGGCGGCGACCATGGCATCGACGTCCTCCGCCTTCGTGACGTCAGCCTTCACGAAGACGGCCTTGCGACCGAGCGCGACGATCTCCTCTGCCACCAGCCGACCCGTGCGGTCGTTGAGGTCGCAGACGGCCACATCCGCGCCGGCCTCGGCCAGGGCCAGCGCGTACGCCCTGCCGATGCCCTGGCCGGCACCGGTCACCAGGGCTACCCGTCCATCGAGTCGAAAAAGATCCAGCACACCCACGTCGCACCTCCAGGATGGTAGACACTCGGCCGCCCCATGGCGCCCGTCCGATCGCTACAAAGTCTTTCGAAGCCGCGGGTCCAGCCAGTCACGGATCCCGTCCCCCATGAGGTTCAACGCCAGGACCGTGACGGTGAGCGCCATGCCGGGCAAGAACATCATCCAGGGGGCGTTCCGGATATACAGCCGCGCCTCGCCCAGGATCACGCCCCAACTGGGAATCTCGGGGGGCGCCCCCACGCCCAAGAACGAGAGCGACGCCTCTCCCAGGACCGCTTCGCTGAAGATGAAGGTGCACTGGACCACCAGCGGCGAGATGCAGTTCGGAAGGATGTGGCGCACAAGCATCCGCCAGTCGCTCACCCCCATGCACCGAGCCGCCTCGACGTACTGCATGTGACGCAGGCTGATCACCACACTCCTGACCAACCGCACCACCCGCGGAGTCTGCACGATGGACAGGGCCACGATCACGTTGCCGATATGGGGACCCATGGCCGCCATGATCCCCACCGCCAGCACGATGCCGGGGAACGCCATCATGCCATCCATGATCCGCATCAGGGCGAGGTCTACCCGCGGGTAGTACCCGCCGAGAAGACCCATGACCGTCCCGGCCAGGGCGGCCAGCAGCGCCACCATCCCGCCGACGATCAGCGACGTCCGGGCGCCGTACACGGTCCGGCTATACAGGTCTCGGCCGAAATTGTCGGTGCCAAAGCGGTGCTCGGCGCTGGGCGGCGCCAGCCGGATTTCGGGGCGGACCAGGAGCGGGCTGTGGGTGGCCAGCGTTTGGGCCAGGAGCGCCACGGCGAGGATCGCCAAGAGGAGCCCGCCTCCGATCACCAACCGTCGGTTGCGGAGCGCCGCGAAATACCAGGGGCGCTCCCGGCGCCCTCGGCCCTTCCCGTCCCCCATCGAGATGCTGTTCTCGTTCATGTGACCCGCTTCAATCCTAGTGCTCCTGGATGCAATTACGAGTGTACTTCCGGCCAGGTCCCCCGGGCCGACCCGGACGCCGCGCCCGCGCCGGCTAGCCCGTACCCCGGGTCGGGTCCGCTTCTGAGCGGACCGTCCCGGGGTACGGGCGAGCCCGCGGGCGCGGCGTCCGGGGCGGTCCCGGGGGACCTGGACTTATGTGGCCAACGTACACGTCACCGAATTGCAGTCCGCGGCACCCAGCCCATCGGTCATCGCCGCGTTCGATCCGCCGACCGTGACCCCGGCGATCGGGAATTCGGGTTCTCGCCTCCCCCAAGTCGCCAAATCGCCAATCGCCCAATTGCCTCATTGACCCCGATCACGAGTGCCGCACCCGTGGATCGAAGAAGCCGTACAGGATGTCCACCAGCAGGTTGATCGCGACGTAGTTGAACGCGATCACGAGGACGATCCCCTGCACCACCGGATAGTCGCGCCGCAGCACGGACTGGACCAGCAGCCTGCCGAGCCCCGGGATGTTGAACACCTGCTCGGTGATCACCGCCCCACCCATCAAGATCGCAAACGTCAGCCCCATGACCGTGACCAGCGGGACCATGGCGTTCTTCAGGGCATGGACGAGCACCACCGTGCGCTCGGCGAGCCCCTTGGCGCGGGCGGTGCGCACATAATCTTCGCGGAGCACCTCCAGCATCATGGAGCGGGACATGCGGGCCAGCAGGGCGGCTTGCGCGAACCCCAGCGTGACGGCCGGCAGGGCGAGGTACCGCAGATTCTCCCAGAGCCCGCGGCTGAGAGGCTGATAGCCTGCCACGGGAAAGACCCCCAACATCACGGCGAAGACGAAGATGAGGTTCAAGCCGACCCAGAACGACGGCATGGAGATCCCCCCCATGGCGACCAGCATGGCGCCGAGGTCGGCCCAACTTCCGGCGCGGGTAGCCGAGACGATCCCGATGGGCAGCCCGAGGAGGATTGCAAAGAGGGTGGCGAGCAGCGTGAGCATCAGTGTCGGCTCGGCCCGTTCCAGGAGCGTCTGCAGGACCGGTCGGTTGAGGTAGATAGACTCCCCCAGGTCCCCCACCAGGAGCCGGCCGAACCAGCGAACCACCTGAACCAGGACCGGCTGATCCAGCCCGAGCCGCTGGCGAAGCTCGGCGATTTGCTGGGGAGACGCGTCCGGCCCGAGGATGACCGACACGGGATCGCCCGGCGTGAGGTACAGCAAGAGGAAGACCCCCCCGGCCACCACGAACATAACCGGGATAGCCAGGAGAACCCGTCGGAGAACGTAGGCCAGCATCGGTGATGCGTTCCTATCCAGCGCGCGAAGCGCGCAGTGCGAGTTCCCGGCGGATGCCCCTCCCGCTGCGCGCTCCGATTCGTGTGTCCCAGCGTCTGCTTGCCAGGAAACTGACAAACCCGCTTACGCCCAGGCTGCTCAAAAAGGTCCAGATGCAAGGCGGCGCGCGCAGGGCCGAGTGAGGCGTACTCCAGGTACGCCGCAACGAGTGCCCCAGCGTTCCAACGCCGCAGATGGGCCGTTTTCAGCTTGTTCGGCAGGCTGCTCAAAACGGTCCAGATGCAAGGCGGCAAGCGATGGGTCGAGCGAGGCGTACTGGAGGTACGCCGCAGCGAGCACCCGAGCGCGCCAACGCCGCAGATGGGCCGTTTTCAGCAGCCTGCTACGCCAGCCAGCAGTTCCAGAAGAAAAAGTGCACAGGATTGACGTACCCCTTCAGCTCTTTCCGCGTCCCGCGCAGCCCGAAGTACTCCCCGATCTTCACGTAGGGGACTTCCTTCATGACCAACCGCTCCATCTCTTCGACGAGCGCATTGGCTTTCTTGTCGTCCACCTCGGCGAAGAGGTCGTTGTACAGCTTGTTCTTCTCGGGCGTGTCCCACCAGCCGGGCCAGGAGGGGTTCATGAAGGGCATCAGCACCGGATGGTTCGGCGTGTCGTGGCCGGTGACGAAGACATCGAAGAACTCCGGCTTGGCCCGCCGCTGGATCAGGGTGGCCCAGTCCACCAACTGCAGATCCACCTTCACGCCGATTGCCTCCAGTTGGGGCTTGGTGGCCAGGGCGAAGTTGTAGTTGTAAGAATACTCTTTGGTCGTCAGCCAGCGTACCGGTTCGCCTTTGTAGCCGGCCTCCCGGAGCAGTGCCTTGGCCTGGTCGGGATCCTTCTTGTTGTACTCCCCTTTGGTCGCTTCGGTGTACCAGGGGGTCTCGGGGGCGCCCATAGCCGGCTGCAGCCGCCAGAACTCCGGCTTGCCCCAGGCGGCGCGCCAGCCCGGCTCCAGGTCGATGGCCAGCTTGAACGCCTTGCGCATCTTGAAGTCGGTGAACATCCCCTGCTTCTTGTTGAAGTGAATCGCCGACCAGAAATAGGGCTTGACGATATAGGCGTCCACCGCAGGGTTGGCCTTGAGGTTGTCGTAGGAATCCGGGTTGCAGCAGCTCGCCGAAGTGATACTCCCCGGTGACCACGCCGTCGGCCCGAACGGAATCCTCAGGTACGGGCATCACCATGAGCTCGTCCAGGTAGGCCGTCTTCCGGCCCACCCAGCCGTTGGGTTCGCCGGACTGCGCGGCGTAGTTGTCAAAGCGGGTGAAGCGAGTGAAGCGGTCCGGTTGGCGCTCCACGAACTTGAACGGCCCGGTGCCGACGTACTCTTTAAGCTGCTCCTTCAGGTACTCGGTGGCGATCTCCTCCGGCATCATGATGCCTTCGCCCATCGCCAGGAACAGGGGCAGGCGGCCGGTGCTGCTTGAAGGTCATCACCACGGTGTGCTTGTCCGGGGCCTTGATGTCGTCCATCCGGCCCGCGATGACTTTTCCCCGGTTGGCGAGGGTCGTGAAGCGCCGCAGCGAGGCGACGATGTCCGCGGAAGTCATCTCCTTGCCGTTATGGAAGGTGACACCCTTGCGGAGCTTGAAGGTGGCCGTCTTCCCATCCCGGCTGATCTCGTAGCTCTCGGCCAGGTCGGGCTGCGGCCGCAGCTTCAGGTCGTTGCTGACGAGTCCCTCGAACATCTGACTGGCGGCATCGCGATCGGACCCGCCTCGGACACATCGCCCACCAGGACGGCCCCGACGATCCGGTCGCGGGAGATCACGAGCTTCCGGTAGTTGCCGTCCCGCGCGCGCACGACGACCCGGCCCTCGGAATCCGGCGCCTGGATCAGCCCCATCGAGGCCACCGCCATCCCCAGGATCTCCATCACGTTCATCTTGAAGGCCCCGGGGCTGGGACGCGACAGATCCAGCATGTTGGCCCCGGCGATCTCGCCCTGGGCCACCGCTTCGAACCACGTCCCGGGGATCGTCGTCTTCCCGGGCACGAGCATATCCGGCGCCTCGGCGCAATCGCCCGCCGCGAAGACGCCCGGCCGGCTCGTGCGCAGGTACTCATCGACCAGGACGCCGCGGCCGGTGGCCAGCCCGCCCGCCCGGGCCAGGTCGATGTCCGGCCGGATGCCCTTGGCGAGAATGACCATGTCCGCCGGGAGCACCTCGCCGGCCGCCGTCACCACGGAGCGAACCCGCCCGTCGCTGCCGACGATGAGCGCGCAGCGTCGGTGCGCGTGAGGATGCGGACCCCGGCTCCCGCCAGACGACGCTGGAGGAGGCGCCGCGGCCTCCTCGTCCAGCATGCGCGTGAGGAGCCGATCCGACGAGACCGCGATCGTCACCGAGAGGCCCACCTTGAGCAGCGCGTGGACCACCAGGAGACAGATGAGCCCTCCCCCGAGGATGACCGCATGCCGCACCCCGGGCAGCTCCCCGCGGATCCGAAGCGCGTCGGCCATCGTCTTGAGCGCCGAGACCCCCGGCGTGGCGATGCCTTCGACGTCCGGGACCGCGGCCCGGGATCCGGTCGCCAGCAAGAGCCGATCGAAGGGCAGGCGGGTCCCGTCGTCCAGCCCCAGCGCATTCGGCCTCGACCTGCACCGCCCGGCGGCCCAGGAGCATCCGCGCGTCCATCCGCTGCGGAAAGTCGGGCGGTCGGAGCGAGAGGTCGCGCCGCTCCCCGCTCAGCAGATAGGGCAGCAGCACCCGCGAATAGGCAGGGATCGGCTCGTCCGCGACCAGCGTGACGGGAGATGCTGGTATCCAGGCGCCGAATCGCCTCCAGGGCGGCGAGGCTCGCGGCGCTGTTGCCGACGATGACGATTCTGCGTTGCGACACCGCTGCTCCTTGCGCCGACCACGCTGCCGGTCGGCGGGGGGCTGACTTTTGGTGGCCTCGACGATCCGGCGCGCGAAGTCCCGCCCTTTGGGCACATCCGCCAATGCCGCCTCCCGGAACTCCAGGGCGTGCGGCGTGCA
>CAVOIV010000058.1:0-80680 GCA_963695995.1 uncultured Methylomirabilota bacterium | reverse complement strand
TGCCTCCAGCGCTGCCTGGACGGCGGGGAGACCACGGGCGGCATCCTCGACCGCAACGTGGAGGTGATGGCCGAAGAGAGTGACGCTCTTGATCCCCGGGACGCCGGCCAGGACCTCGCGCGCCCGCCAGGCCTCGGTGACGAGGATCTCCACCAGGTCGCCCGCCATCAGGCTCTTGATCTGACGGGGCGAATCCAGGGCCAGCAGCCGCCCCTGGTGCATGAGGCCGACGCGGTTGCACCGCTCGGCCTCATCCAGGTAGGCCGTCGTGACCAGGATCGTCACTCCCTCCTTCAGCATCTCGTAGAGGATCCGCCAGAAGTCGCGTCGGGAGACCGGATCCACGCCGTTGGTGGGCTCGTCCAGCAGGAGGATCTCGGGTGTGTGGATCAGGGCGCAGGCAAGGCCCAGCTTCTGTTTCATTCCGCCAGACAGCTTGTCGGCCAGCCGATCCTTGAACGGGGTGAGGTTGCTGAACCCCAGGAGACGCTCGATGCGCGCCGCCCCGTTCCTGGCGCGAGACCTCGAAGAGATCCGCATAGAAGAGGAGGTTCTCCAGCACGGTGAGGTCGCCGTACAGACCGAATCGCTGGGACATGTACGCGATACGGTCTTTGACCGCCTCGGGCTGCGTTCGAACGGAGCGGCCTGCGACAAGGGCGTCGCCGTCCGTTGGCGGCAGGATGCCCGCCAGCATCCGGAGGGTCGTGGTTTTTCCGGCGCCGTCCGGACCGACCAGGCCGAACAGTTCCCCGCGTGGGATCGTCAGGGTGAGGTGATCCACGGCCGTGACGGGGCCGAACCGCCGCGTCAGCGCACGAATCTCGATCGTCGGCCCCTCGTGCCCTTGAAGTCCGCCGCTGTTCATTTCCTGGGCCCCTGGCCCCCAGCCCCCGTCCCCAAGTCTATCCTCGCGTCCGCCGGCATGCCCGGCTTCAACTCCTGGTTCGGGTTGTCCACGCTGATCTTCACGGCAAACACCAGCTTCACCCGCTCCTCCTGGGTCTGGACGTTCTTGGGAGTGAACTCGGCCTCGGAGTTGATGAAGGTGATCTTGCCGGGATAGACCTTGCCGCGGAAGGAATCGGTCGTGATCTCCGCCGTCTGGCCCAGCCGGACGTGGCCGAGCCGAGGCTCCGGAACATAGATCTTGAGCCAGATGTTGCCCAGGTCGGCGATCGTCACGGCGGGAGTACCCGCGGCGATCATCTCCCCGGGCTCCACGTGCTTCCGGAGAACCACGCCGGCCTGCGGGCTCGCGAGGACCGTGTACCCGAGCTGTGCCTCCGCAGCGGCCAAGGCGGCGCGATCGCGCGCAATGTTGGCCTGGATCGTTGCCAGTTCCTGCCGCCTCCGGGAGACCTCCAGCGCGCCGGTCTGTGCGAGGAGCAGGCCTGCGCGGGCCTGTTGGACGTCCGCCTCGGCCCGGCGGATCTCCTCCTGACGTGGACCCTCTTTCGCCAGGTCGAGCCGTTCGACGGCGTTCCGGTGACGCTCCACCGCCACGTCGAGGCTCGTGCGGGCGGTGTCGCGCGCCTGCGCCGAGACGCCACCCTCACGGTACAGCGCCTCCATGCGCCCGAGATCCGCCTGGGCGTTCTCCAGCACGGCCTTGGCCTCGCGGACCTCGGCCGCGGCGCGCTGCAGATCCTGCGGCCGCGAGCCGCTCTTGAGTTCCGCCAGCCGCTCGTCCCGAGCGGTCAGGCCGGCCTGCGCCTCGGCGATCCGGGCGCGAGTCAGTGCCTCCTGGAGGGCGATCTCGGTCTGGAGCTGCGGCAGGCGCGTCTCGGTGCCCGCCAGCGACGCTCGCAAGCGGCCGACGTCCGCTTCCAACTCCTTACTCTCCAGCGTGGCCACGGGGTCGCCGGCGTTGAGGCGTTGGCCTTCGTCCGCCGGACGTGCGATCACCCGACCGGGGATCTTGAAGCTCACCGCGATCTCGGTAGCCTCGATGGTCCCCGAGGCGACGAGGACTCCCTCGGGCGGACGCTGCCACCAGCGCCAGAGAACGGCGCCGGAGGCGAGCAACCCCGCCACCACGACGACGATGGCGACCCGCATACGCTTCCTGCCGTTGGCGCCGCTCATGTTCCGCTCCTCATGCCGGTGCGATCGATCCGGGTGCGGTCGGCGGACGGGGCGGGTCCGCGCCGGACGACCGAGGGTCGCCGTCCCCGTCGCGGCCGCGCGCCGACGTCCGGGGCCTTCCGCGCCAGCAGGCCGTTCAGAAAGATGTCGGTGACGGTCTTGACGACCGCATCGTCCGCGATGGGGTAGATCCGCTCGCCGCCCAGCAGGCGCTGGCTGACGGCGAAGATCAGGAACATGCCGATGAAGGCGCGGGCGGCCACCATGGCGTCCACCTCGCGGAACTCGCCGGACCGGATGGCCGCGCGGATCACCGCGGCGAACCGCCGGTTGGCCACCAAGATCCCTTCCCGGTACACCTGGGCCGCGATCTCGGGGAACTGCGCGACCTCGCCCACCACGGTACGGAACATGGCCAGGTAGGCCGGACTGGACAGGAACCGATAAATGTCCTGGCCGATCGCGGCGAGCCGTCCCTCCAGCGAGGACGCGGCGCGGCCGGTGCGCGGCTCCGTGGAGGGAATGACGGCGGTTATCCGCGTCTTCAGCATGGCGGTGAAGAGCGCCGCCTTGCTGGGGAAGTAGAGGTAGATGGTGCCCTTGGTGATCCCGGCCTGCCGGGCGACGTCATCCAGGGTGGCCTGGTGGAAGCCGCGCGCACCGAAGACCCGGAAGGCGGCCTCGAGAATCTGGCGGGGCCGCTCGTCGGGCCGCCGTTGCCAGCGGCGGGGGTGAGGGATGGTGTGCGCGGCGGTCATGGCGCCTCCGGATATCTGACCAGTTGGTTAGTAAGATAGCCTGGCGGGAGGCGAGTGTCAATATGTATCTGACCGGTCAGTTAATAGGGAGCGAAAATGACTGCCGGCCTCGGCGGCCGGCAGCGGGGCGGCGCTACGGGCGGGCGCCGTTCGGTTGGTGCGGCGTGCGGAGCGCGGCCGGCGCGCCGCGCCACCAATCCCAGGCCACCAGGCCGAGCGGCGCCGCGACCAGCAGGAGCAGGATGACGAGGGAGGTGGTCCGATGGGTGAAGATTTCCAGCACCTCTTCCCAGGCATGGGACGCCGGGACGAGGCCCGCCTCCATGAACTCGTGCAGTCCGCCGGTCAGGAGTTTGACCACCAGGATCAGGAGGACCAGTCCGGTGACGGCAAAGAAGCGGGTCAGACGCAGTCGCCGGCTCCCCCGGACGAGGACGATGCCGAAGAGAACGGCCAGCGAGAGCCCCAGGCAGGCCCCGATGCCGGTCCAGAGCGGCCGGCCGCTCTCTGTCCCGGCCAGGGCGGTGAGGAACAGGATCGTCTCGACGCCCTCGCGCAGGACCATGACGAAGGCCAGCGCAAACACGCCCAGGGCGGCCCGGGCGGATATCCCGCCCGGGGCCGCCTCGGCGACGAGCGATTCCAGGCGTTGCTCCAGACGCGCCTTCAGCGTGCGGCCCGCCCGCCACATCCAGAAAACCAGGGACCCCACCAGTGCGGCGGCGAGGAACATCAGCGCCCCCTCGACGGCGGGGCCGTCCGCCACGATGCCGAGGCGGCGGATCAGGAGGGCGCCGGCCAGACTGGTAAGGGTCGCCGCGCCGAGCCCGAGGAAGACGTGGCGGCTGTAGGCGCTCCGACCCGTCCGCCGCAGGTAGGCCACCAGGATGCCGACGACCAGGGAGACCTCGATCCCCTCTCGGAGGACCACCACGAAGCTCTCCAGGACGCTGTGCAGGACAAGCATGACCGTTTTCCTCCGCGTCTATGTGAACCCTCGCCCCGGTTCGGAACGCGTCGGTCGTGTTCCTGTCAGAGCAGGGAGAGAATGCCCCGCGCCGCTCCTCCCACGAGGAGCGCCAGGACGACGGTGAATGATGAGATCAGGAGGGCGCGCCGCCAGCCCAGCTCCCGCGCCAGGATCGAGATGGTGGCGACGCACGGGACGTAGAGCGTATTGACGAGCGCATACACGACGATCTGGTGCGGTTGCATGAAGGTCAGGAGGTTGCTGGCCTGCGGCCCGTACTGCGCGATGGCGAGGGTCACCAGAAGTTGCAGCGCCAATTCCTTTCGGAGCACGGCCACGATCAGGGTCAGCCCGGCGACGGCGGGAAGCCCGAGCCAGCCCTCCATGACGGGCCGAAGCGGCCGGGCCAGGGCCCACAGCAGGCCGGTCTCGTAGAGGCCGCCCAGGACGATGCTCCCGCCCACCACGATGGGCGTGGCGACCACGACGAATTCGCGGAAGTGGCCCCAGGTGCGCTTCATCATGGGCAAGAGCGTCGGCCGGCGGAAGGGGAACATCTCCATGACGAGTCCGGTGCCGCTCCCCGGCAGGAACCGGTCGAGCCCGATGCCCGTGCCCAGCGCCACCAGCGCGGTGACGCCGTACACGGCCAGGGCCCACTGCCAGCCCGCCGTGATGGAGACGGCCCCCAGGATCACCGCCGTGCGCGCGCTGCACGGGGTGAGCACGATCAGGGTGCTGGCGATGATCCGCTCCCGCATGGTGCCCAGGACGCGGGTGCCGAGGATGGCCGGAACGTTGCAGCCGGCGCCCGCCACGAGGGGAATGACGGCGCGGCCGTGCAAACCCATCTTGTGCATGACGCGGTCGGTGAGGAACGCCACCGCGTTCATGTAGCCGGTGTCCTCCAGGAGGGCGAGCAGGAAATAGAAGGTGAGGACGTACGGGATCCCGATCGCCAGGGCGGCGTTGATCCCGGCATCGAACCCCCAGAGGAGCGTCCGGGACAGGGCGTTGTCCCCCAGGATGCGTGACGAACGGCCAGCGGATGGCCGGCGAGGCGTACGCGGTCCAGAGCGCGCTGAAACCGACGGACAGCCAGTCGCCGACCACGAAGAGGAAGGCGAAGATGCCGGCGAGCACCAGGGCCAGGAGCGGCAGGCCGGTGGCCGGCGCGGTGGTGAACTGCCACAGCCGGTCGGCGAGCAGGGCCCGCTGGCGCCGGCGATGCTCGACCTCCGACGCGATGAGGCCGGCCAGGCCGTGGCGCTCGCGCATGAGGAGGAGCCCTGGATCCTCTCCCCGCAGGTCCCGGAGGGTTTCCGTCAGCTCCTCGCGGAGGCGCCGCAGGTCGTCCGCATCCGGCGCGTCCGCGAGCCAGGCGGCGAACTCGGGGTCGCCCTCCAGGAGGAGGACGGCCACCGCGCGCGGCGGCAAGCCGTGGGGGCGATCGTTCCGGGTGGTCAGGGCGCGCTCCAGCTTGCCGATGGCGGCCTCCACGTCCTCGCTGTAGCGGAGCCGCACGCGGAGGGGCGTAGGGTGCGAAACCCGCCGGACCACCTCGGCCATGACGGTATCCAGGCCGGTCCCGCGGGTGGCGACGGTGGGGATCACGGGGCTTCCCAGGATCTCGGTCAATCGCTCCGCATCAATCCGGATGCCGCGGGCCTCGGCCTGGTCCACGACGTTCAGGGCCACCACCAGCGGGATGCCGAGGTCCAGGACCTGGAGCCCCAGGTACAGGTTGCGGGCCAGATTGGTGGCATCCAGCACCAGGATGACCGCGTCGGGTGCGCCGTCCAGCAGGGCCTGGCGGGCCACCCATTGATCTTCCGAGACGCCGCCCAGGGCGTAGGTGCCCGGCAGGTCAATGACGCCGATGCGCTGGTCCCCCAACCGGGTGACGGCGAGCTGGACCTCGACCGTCTTGCCGGGATAGTTGGCCGTGGCCACGCCCATCCCCGTCAAGCGGTTGAAGATGCTGGATTTCCCGACGTTCGGATTCCCGGCGAGGGCGACGGACAGCTTGACGTCCGCCCGCAATTCCTGCAAGGCCCCGTGACAACTCAAGGCCACGATCGTCACCTCTCTCTTGGAATTCCCCGCGCGGGCCAGGGAGACTCACACGTTTTCGGGCATCACCGGCCGCGCCGGCGGTTCCGGTGGCGGCGGGGTTCCGGTTCCGTTTCGCCACGGACCAGGATCTTGGCGGCCACCTCCCGCCCGATGGCGTATCGCGCGCCGCCCACCCGCACCAGTAGCGGCCCCCCGAAGGGCGCGACTTCCTCCACCGACAGCTCCGCCTTCGGCAAGAGCCCCAGGCTCGCCAGGTAACGGAGCAGGGCGGCCTCCTCCTCGGTGATCTGCTCGATCCGCACCTGTGTGCCGGCGGGAACGGTGTCCAGGGTCCGGGTGCGCGGCGCTTCGGTGCCGTCGCTCCCCGGAATCGGGCCGCCGTGCGGGCAGGTTTCGGGATCGTTCAGGAGCGACGTCAGCCGGGCCTCGGCCTCGGGGGTCAGCGAGTGCTCCAGCCGCATGGCCTCGTCGTGGACACGATCCCAGGGGAGGCCCAGGACATCGGTCAGCAGCCGCTCCGAGAGACGGTGCCGGCGGAGGACGGCGGCCGCCTGCCGCCGCCCCTCGTCGGACAGGGCCAGGCGATCGGATCTCGCATCCAGCAGGCCGCGGCCTCGGAGCTCCCGCAGGGCGGCCTCGGCGGTGGCGGCGGGGATGCGGGCGAAGGCGGTGACGTCGTCCGGCGTGGCGGGGCGGCCCTGGTCAACACTGCGCTGGACGGCCTGCAGGCAGTCCTCCAGGATCTCATCGGTGACGACCGGGTCGAGGGCGTCGGTCATGGCGCGCTCCTCGGCTGCGCGTGGCCCTGGCCGGCCCGGGATCGGCCGGTGGCGCGGCGCCCGTCCAGCCGGGCGCAGTCGCGGCAGATCCCGTACAGCTCCAGCCGCTGCTCGGTGACGGTGAACCCCTGGCCGCGGGCCACCTTGGCGCCGAGGTCCCGGAGGGTTGCGTCCTGGAACTCCCGGATCTTCCCGCAGCGGGTGCAGATCAGATGGTGGTGCGTCCAGTCGGCCGGGTTCGGATCGAACCGGGCATAGGTGTCGCCGAACTTCCGTTCGGTGGCCAGACCGGCCTGGCGGAGCAGCTTCAGCGTGCGATACACCGTGACCAGACCGATGGAGGGGTCCTGGGCCCGGATCTGGTGGTACAGCTCCTCGGCGCTGATGTGGCGGCCGGCGGCGAAGAAGGCGCGCACGATCCGCTCCCGCTGGCGGGTGCTCTTGAGACCGGCGCGGGTCAGGAAGTCAGTGAAGCTGCGGATGCCGGAGTCGGAATCGGTCATGGGATCTCCTAAATGAAAATGAATGTCAAAATCCATTGACAAAATACCGAAGCCCTCGCCGGCTGTCAAGCCCAAAACGGAGGATTGTGCGGAAGGGGAGAAGACCGCGCCGTGGGGACCAAGTGAACACACACCCGGCTCGCGCGAACCGGACGGCGTTGTTCTGTTGACAGGCCGTCCGCGGGGGCGAATGGGTAGAGACGCGGCAGACCACCGAGAACCTGCTGGCGACGGGAAGAAGAGACCCGCAGCAGACGCGGTCAGGTCATTGACCGTGGTAGACCGGCGGAAGGCGCAACGGTCCGCCGGAAACCTTGTACACCGATGTTCTCGGTCTGGACGGGACGGGTCATCGGCGCGGGGCGCCATGAAGGGGTGGGAGCGCCACGGGGTATGCACACGCACAAGGTGGCCTGACGATCTGCACGGCGCAAAACCCTTTGATCAAACGCGTGCCGACGAAGCAGTCTTAACGCCGGGCGGGGCGTATTACCGGGTCGATTTCAGACAAGTGCGCGATGTGCACCCCGCTATTCATGAAGTCGGCATTGTGCATGCGACATTGATGGTGCATGCCGGATGGGGAAAGCCTGGTCCACGCACGATCGCGCTCACGTCGGGTGGTGGCAGCGGATCATTCAAAACCCTGCCCGTGATCGAGCGGAAAGGCAAGGCCGACGGTGGCCACGCGATCGCCCTCGTCGGGTATACCTCCCAAGGTTTCGTGGTCCAAAATTCATGGGGGCCGGGTTGGGGCAAAAAAGGATTTGCCTTGCTGCCCTATGAAGATTTCATGATCCATGCCACCGACGTCTGGGTGGCGCAGCTCGGCGTGCCGGTCCTGGCAGACCTCTGGGCTCAGGGGGCAGCAGATGTCATGAGCGGCACTTTCCGCGCTGGGCAGACGATCTCCTTGAACGAGATACGGCCCTACGTGATCGACGTTGGAAATAACGGGGACCTATCCGACCGGGGCGACTACTGGACCACGGAAGAAGACCTGAGAAGGTTGTTTGTGGAAACCATTCCGAATCAAACCAAGGAGTGGAAGAAGCGCCGGGTGATGCTGTACATCCATGGGGGCCTGAACGACGAAAAGGATGTGGCCAAACGGATCGTTGCGTACCGCGACGTGTGTCTCACCAATGAGATTTACCCCCTGCACATCATGTGGGAGAGCGATTGGTTCAATACCGTGAGGAACATCATCGAGGACCAGTTTACTGCAGCCGATGAGCGCGCAGGCGGCACCTTTCTTGATCACCTGCGCGAAGCCAGGGATCGGGTGCTCGAATTAACTTTGGCGTACCCTGGCGGCCAACTGTGGGGAGAAATGAAGGAAAACGCGCGGCTCGCCTCCGAGCGCAAGACCGGCGCGATGCAACTCCTTGGATTCCCGGTGTTGTTGGCTCAGGCTCTTGGCTTGTTCGCCTACGCCATCATTCACTTTCTTGCGATCGCTCCAATTGCCTACTTTGCCTACTTGGTGACATCGGTGCCCGTAGACGCCATCTTGAATTCGGGCTCGGACATTGAGATTGGATCCGGTGTAGAGACGGTTTGCATCAAGGCGCTGGTTGTACAAAGCGAAACCGCCATCCGAAACTGGGCCGTAGCCTTGCCCGCATTCGCCGTCTCTCTCTTCCTCAAAATATGGCCGCTATTGAAACGGGTTGACTCGCCTATTTCGTTCCAGCGGACGGCCTACGGCTTCCGCTGCATCCAAACGTTACTCGTCGTGACCTCGACGCCGGAGGCCCTCACATGCTGACCCCCCTCGGCACGCCCCTCCCCCACGACCTCCAAGACCGTGGCCGTCACATCCTCGACACGCTCCAGGGTCTTCCCCTGGAGCAGCAACTTGACCTTACCTGCCGCACGATCCTTGCCGTCCTCCTCACGTTCCAGCCAGGTCGTTCAGCCCCCAAGGCGAAGCGCGATGCCTTCAAGACGATCTGTGATGGGGTGCAGGTGTGGCCGAAGGATGAGATCGCGGAGATGCGCCGGTCGCAGGCCCTATCGAAGAAGACGAAACTCAAGGCGAAGACCCGGCAGCGAGTGGGCCATGCGTAAGTCGAGAGAGGGCTACGACAGCGGGAGGGCACGCCAATGACCGGACGACCCACTAGGTCCATGTCGGCGTGGCGGCGGTGGTAGCGAACGTCCGGCGCACGAAGGGATGATGCGGCATGTTGACTCGGCCAGACCCGCGACGCGTCGCGCGACTCATGATCCCGCAGCATCTCCGCAACGGGGAGCTAGCGCACCACCGCGTGCACGTCCTCAACCTCAGTCCCCTCGGCGCCCGCATCGCCCACGGGGACCCCCTGCACGGCGAGGTGGTCTGCTACCTGGACCTCCCACCCGCCCTCGGGGGGCTCCGGCTTACCGGGCGCGTCGCGTGGACCTGGCTCCGTGGCACCGAGCAAACACTGGCGGGCGACCGGCGGTCCCACTACGAGAGCGGGATCGAGTTCACGGGCCAGACTCCCGAGCAGCAAGCCGCTCTCACGACCGCCCTGGCGATGCTCCAGGCGGCACCGGACCCGCCGGATCGGGAGGGTTCGCGGTGAACCCCGACGCCCTGCGGAAAGGACACCGGGAGCCGGAGTACGTATCCCCCGGCAGAGCCGGGGGCTTTACGCGCGCTGGCCCCTCAAAGGGGCCTGACCGCGCGCGGAGGACCGAGCAAATACGCCATCGGTATTCCACTGCGGTTGGTCAACCACTGCCACACTGTGAGGTCTTTCAGGAACAGCACACTCCCGGAACCGTCAAACTTCAGGAGTCCCCCGGCAGAGCCGGGGGTTTACCCGAGGTGAAATCATGATGCAACGCCTCCTCACCCTCGGTCCCGACCACGAACCTCTCTGGGTGCGCCTCTGCGTCCAGCCGATGGGCGACCACGGGACCGCTTATCGTGGCGGCCAATGCGCCACCCGTCAAGCTCGCCCGACCTGGAAGCGCGCATACTCGTCGGAGCCACCGGGGACCAGGCAGTATGGGTGACGACGGCATACCTGACGCCTGGGGTCCCGACGCCCGTGCGTGAAGGTGGGTTCTGTGGTAGAGTGTTCCCGATCGTAGAGATGAGGGGGCCATGACGGAGGCACGGGACAGGCGTGCGGTGCCGCGCATGACGCTGGCCGAGCATCCCGCCGTGCGGGTGGAGGGCCTGCACGAGGTGCGCCTCCTCGACCTCAGCCTCACGGGTGCGCAGATCGAGCACCTCGACCTCTTCCGCCTCCGCGCGTCCTGCGCCCTCGACTTCCCGCCCCCGTTTGGGGCGCTGACCCTCCCCGCCCAGGTGGTCTGGTGTACGGTGATCGGGCGGCAGCGCAAACTCGGGGGCACGTCGCACCTCGTGGCCCGGAGTGGCCTCCGATTCACCAGGCTCACCGGGGCGCAGCACACGGCCCTCGCCGACTGCCTGCGACACCTCGCGGCGACGCGGCACCCCGGCGTTGACAGCCAGCGGCGTTCGGCGTAGGTTCGTCTCACCCTGCTCCGCCTGATCCGGTGTCCCGGTGGGGAGGCTGCCCGCTCGCGACTCACCCGGCCACGGTTCTTGATATATAGCCCACGCCTTTCGGTGCCAGTCGGCTGCACACCACCAGGAGGTTCCATGGCATCCTCCCGGCTCAGAACGGCACTGGCACCGTACCAACGCGTACCCTTCCTAAGCATCGCGGGATACTGCGCTGGGGCTATGAGCGTGCTCCTGGCGACCCCGGAGACTCCCTGGTGGCGCATTCGGATGGGCTGCCCTGAACGAAGGCTGGCGATGGTGGGGTTGCTCGGCTACCATAAATCCTAAACCAATCGGCGAGAGAGGCGTTCAAGCAGGGAGGTGCCAGATGGGACTCTTTGGGTGGTTGGCCAACCGCTGGACGCCGGCATATGAATACCGCGATTACTATGCGACCGAAGTGGAGTACATCGCCTGGGAATCCACCGCGGCCGGGAGCAGGCGCGGGTTTCTGCTCGGTTTTCCGGCCGGGGCACTGCTGACGGTGGCTGTCCTCGGTGGCGCGGTGATGACCGGACTCTACACCCCGCCTGCCCAAACGGTGGCGTCGAGAGAGGGACAGCGAGAGGCCACCGCGTCGCAGGCCACGACCAAGGAGCTGGACGCCCTGCGGGCAGAGAACCAGGGACTGAAGAAGCAAGTGATGGCACAGTGAACACCGCGTCGCAGGCCACGACCAAGGAGCTGGACGCCCTGCGGGCAGAGAACCAGGGACTGAAGAAGCAAGTGATGGACGTGAACACCGCGTCGCAGGCCACGACGAAGGAGCTGGACGCCCTGCGGGCAGAGAACCAGGGACTGAAGAAGCAAGTGATGGAAGTGAACACCGCGTCGCAGGCCACGACCAAGGAGCTGGACGCCCTGCGGGCAGAGAACCAGGGACTGAAGAAGCAAGTGATGCAAGTGAACACCGCGTCGCAGGCCACGACCAAGGAGCTGGACGCCCTGCGGGCAGAGAACCAGGGACTGAAGAAGCAAGTGATGGACGTGAAGGCCGCGGGGTCGCAAACCACAAAAAAGGAGCTGGACGCCCTGCGGAAAGAGAACCAGGGACTGAAGAAGCAAGTGATGCAAGTGAAGGCCGCGGGGTCGCAGGCCACGACCAAGGAGCTGGACGCCCTGCGGACAGAGAACCAGGGACTGAAGAAGCAAGTGATGGAAGTGAAGGCCGCGGGGTCGCAGGCCACGACCAAGGAGCTGGACGCCCTGCGGGCAGAGAACCAGGGACTGAAGAAGCAAGTGATGGAAGTGAAGGCCGCAGCGACCTGCCCGCCGTGCCAGCCGCAGGCGCTGACAAAGGCCCGACCCCCGGCCCAAGCTGTGGCCGCGCCACCCCAGCTGCGGCCGCCACCGGCGCCGTGGGGAAGCCCACGGCCTGGAGTAGAGCCGTCGAATCGATGAACCCATCTGGCGTAAGGCAGGCTTGGTCGCCGCTAAGATAATTGTACCCACCTACGATGACTGGATAATAGTCATTTGGGGGGACCTACACACCAATCCAGGCATTCAACGTGCTGTCTCCCTGATTGATCCTATCGGCGTAGCATCTGCAGCATGTGTCGCCAAAGTTGGATAATCCTGTCCGGGGAATTTAACTGCGACAGCGGCAAGTCCATCAAGCGCTCCCAAGATTACTTTTTCGATGTTGGTCATTGATAGCTCCTTTCTGGGGTGAAAGAAGCGCATGCCTGATCCAGCGGAACCCTTCGAAGCCTGGCTGCCTCCAGCGCGTCGCCCACGCTGTCGCGGCTAAGGAGACAGGTCATGTCCAAGAAGCGGTTCCAACGGGAAGAGATCATCGGGAAGCTCCGCCACGCCGACGTCCTGTTGGGCCAGGGCAAGAAGATCGCGGAGGTCGTCAAGGCCCTGGGCGTCACCGGCGTCACGTACTACCGCTGGCGCCAAGAGTTCGGGGGCATGACGACCGCTCAGGCCAAGCGTCTGAAGGAACTCGAGCGCGAGAACGGCCAGCTCCGGAAGATTGTCGCCGACCTCACCCTCGACAAGCTGATCCTCCAGGAGGCTGCCAAGGGAAACTCCTGAGCCCCTCCGCCGCCGGGCGTGCGTCACGGCGGTCTGCGAGGGGCTCGGGGTCTCCGAACGGCGGGCGTGCCGGGTCCTCGGCCAGCACCGGGCCACGCAGCGGCACGCGGCCCAGCCCCGATCGGACGACGGAGTCCCTAACCGCCGCGATTATCGAACTGGCCGCGCAGTACGGCCGGTACGGCCACCGGCGGATCGCGGCGCTCTTGCGGGCGGAGGGGTGGACGGTGAATGTCAAGCGGGCGGTGCTGACCTTTGGGATGATCTCGGCAACCAATTGAATCTCTTCTTCGACTAACGTTGCGACAGCAGTGATGCTCTGATGAAAGCTCGCCACATTGGGAGCATTGCGTCCACGAGTTGGGGCTGGGAATGACCGGCCCAGCCCCAACCCCACCGGATCAACCCCCGAGTTGCCTCGACCATCTCTGATGGACACCATCGACGCCAAGACGAACAGGCGACCAGGAACCCTCTCGAGGTGTTGGCCGTCCTGGGGCTTCGTCAGCCTTGGTGGAAGCAGAGATGAAGAACAGAATGCGACTGAAACACGAGAGTGCGTTTCGAGTCCCCTACGGCCGTCCAAGCAGGGCGAATCTGGGCACTGGATGGGGCGATTCCTCCTGCACTGAGAGGCGGGGGGATACGCCCCCGGTAGATTAAACCCTGGGCAGGGTGAGCAGAAAGGGAGGGGAGTGAAAGCGCTCTGGGAGGAGGAGACCGCAAACACCACGAGCGTCGAGGAGACCCCGACGCTCGTGGTGTGGTGGCTATGCGCGATGGCCGGCGACTAGCGCTTCCGCCGCAGTCCGATGTACAGCCCCAGACCGCTCACGCCCATGAGACCGATCAAAAGCAGTCCTGGTTCGGGTACCGCTGCCGCTGAAAGGCGCACGTGGTTGGAGTAGTTCACGTTTCCTAGGCCACTCGTCGTAATACTTGTTACGTCCGTCACCGAGTACGGAAGTCCCGCGAGCCGTGTGAAGATACCAGTAGGGTCTGCCCCGGTATCGAAGCTCGTGGCATTGCCGGACGCCGGATTGGCGACCTGGAGACCGTTGGTGAAGGTCCCAGACGTGTTGAGCAGACCGTTCCCGGCATCGGCCCACATCTGAAACGTGGCCGCTCCAATGAATCCCGGCGTCGATCCATACGTGCCGCCCAGGCCGCTCCGCACGGTCAAGAGCGTGTCCGCAGGGAGCAGGTAGTCCTGATTGCTCACATACAAACTTAACGTGTGGGGAGCAGCCGTGAGCGACTGAATCTGGGTCGTCGAGCTCAGGAGATTGCTATCGAGCGCACTATCAGTGGCAACTGCAGAGAAGAAAGTGTACGTATAGTCGCCGAAGGTCCCGCTCGCAACCACCGGGCCAAACGATGGTCCAGTCGCCACGACGGTAATAGGCCCGCCGTCCTGTGCGAGGGCCAGGACAAAATCGGCGCTCGCCCTGGGCGGTGATCCGAGGACGCCGAGCCCGATGGCCACCGCCATCACACACACCAACCATCCTTTCGGGTTTCGCATGTTCCTCTCCTTCGCAGTCTATTACTACTTAGTTATTGGTAGTCCTATTGTCATTTTCTGAGTCAGCAAGACGCATGCCTTGTTCGATATCAATATAATTACATAGATATATCAACTAGTTATGGTACTTATGGCCCCAACTTTTGCTGCATGAACCGAAATCGGCTTATTCGGATTGTACAGAATGGTGACACTCAAACAGGTGCCTCGGCCGCTATGCTACCTATCTCATTGAAAATCCTAGTGGATTTGTGTAATGAGAAAATTGTGTAGAATGCGATCGGTTCTGCCTGGCATGGGGATGGGCGGCCACAAAGAATATCTGTTCCCATAAAAATTCCTAGAGAAAATCAGTGGTTCCGAATATCTCGCCTGAGAATTGGCGAGTGAAAATGGTTGTGACAACATGAAGGCACCGTTGGATTTGCGCACTCCCGCTCCACATGTGAAGCCTCTCCTCCTGGCGAGTTGGGAAAGAATCGTGAAACTCTGAAAGGCTTTCTTTTGGCTCTCGCCCAATGTGGAAAAGCCAACCCTCCGAAGCCAATCCGTGATCTTTTTTTCTGCGTTGAATCAACTGCAAGCGCCGCAGGTGCCAGCTTTCCGGCAAAAAGGTAAATTGTCTCCAGGCGCTGCTTACCATCGATTACATCTGCCCGTTTCTCGTTGACACCTGATCCGGCGTTGGATAGCTTCGTTTGCAACAATCTCCGCCGTGGTGCTGAAGGCACGCCAGGAAACTCTGTTGGCGCAAGGCACCCGGCGTTGCCAACGCACCGATGGCTTTGATGGTCGGTGTCCGTGTCGATTTCCGGCGAATGCACGCCACCAAAGGTCACTGGGGCGGACTGCTAACACCCACTCCACGACCTTGGGGACGAGCGTTCGGTTGCTCCAGTCGTCGGTTGAAAGGGGACCACCAATGGTAGCCCACGACTTCATGGATGGCGTGTGTCGGCGTTGTGATCGCAGTGAGCGCGTGACCACGCATTTCAAGATGCCATGCAGAGAAGCCGTGGGTCCAGGTGCCTCCACGACGGACCCGCCGAGAAGGGAACACGACGCGGTTGAGGAAATGATAACGGGAGATCAACCAATCCCCCCGTCGGTGACCGACGCCGTCCCGAGACTGACGACAACGGGGGGCGGGGATAATCCGTACCAGTGGGTTGCCATCGCCTGCGCGGCAGAGACGCGGGAGGATTGGTCGGAGGCGATCAGAGGCTTCAGGCATGTGGTTCGGCTCCGACCCAAGGGTGTCGCGGCGTGGAAAGCGTTGGGGGACGCCTACCGGCGGGAGGAGTGTCCCGAGGGCGGGGACCGTTTGGACCACATCCGCACCAATCTCGGAAGAGCGGCGGCCGCCTACCGCGAGGTGGTGCGACTGCAGCCGGAGGATCCCGATGCGTGGGAGCGACTGGGGGTGGCATTGAAACGCAGAGAGAAGTACGCGGAGGCCGTCCAGGCATACCACGAGGCGCTCCGCCTAGGGGGGAATGACGCCTTTCTGTGGGGAGACTTAGCGGAGGCATATCATGGCCTAAGGCAGCACACGAACGCGATCGCGGCGTTCCGCGAGGCGCTGCGCATTGAAGCGAAACACCATGATGAGCCGTCCTCCCGATCGGGAGAAAGCGTCGGGATTGATGCACGGTCCGACTTCTGGAGAGCAATAGGGCGCGCCTATCGAGACGAGGGGCAGTGCAGGGCGGCGGCCGCTGCCTGCCGAGGTGCCATGCGGTTAGGGGACGCCGATGCGTCTTCGTGGGACGAGTTGGGCGATCTCTACGACGCGCAAGGACGGCTGGCTGAGGCCATCGAGGCCTATCAGCAGGCAGTTCGCGCCATTGGCGAAGCCCAAGCGAACGACGACGCCCCGATCTCGGACCTCGGGGAAACGTGGATGAAGCTGGGGAATGCCTATGAAGCGCACGGGCAGCGTACGGAGGCCGTCGCGGCCTACGACCAGGCCATCGCACCACTCGTTGCCGTAGTGGGCGAGGGGGAAGCGCTGCAACGTGATGAGTGGGCAAGTCTGGGTAGGATGTACGATCGACAAGGGAACCACGAGGAGGCTGCCAAGGCGTTTGAGAAGGCGGTGGCCCAATACCAAGAGGGTCGTGCGGAGCACGCCGACGCTGGCGACGGGGCGTACGACTGGTATTGGTTGGGACAAGTATATCGGGATCAGGGGCAGTACGCCGAGGCCATTGCTGCGCATCGGAAGGCATTGGCCTTGAATCCCAACCGGGCAGAGTGCTGGACCAGCCTGGGGGTCACGTACGGGAAGCAGGGACAGCACAAGGAGGCCGTCGTGGCCTTCTGTGAAGCGGTCCGGGTGGCGCCGCATGGCGTCCATGTGCAGCGAGGGGTGCGGGAGGCGTACGGTCAGCAAGGCATACCGGCTGATGGGATCGCGGCATTTCGAGAATATTGCCGCTCATCGAACACCGACGCGTGCGCGTGGCACTGTTTGGCGGTCGCGTGTGAAATGCAGCACCTCGTGCCAGAGGCCCTTGACGCGTATCGAAAAGTGAGCCGAGTTGACGCCCGATGATCCCTGGGCGTGGCGCCGTCTCGGAGACGCCCTTCAGACGGGTGGCGAGCCCACCGAATCAATCGCAGCCCTGCGTACGGCCATCGAGTTGAAGCCGGACTACGTCGAAGCGTGGTACGGCTTGGGGAAGGCATACGCGGCCCTCGGTAATCGCACGCAGCTCATGGCGACCTACGAGGCACTCAGGACGCTGCACAGCGCCCTGGCGGACGAGTTCTTTGAGGAAGACGTTTTCCCGTGATGGGCTGGTCCCTCCATCACGCACGCCACGTCGGGTGGCATGTGCGCGGGTTCCCCTTCGCATCCGCCTCCTCCCATGCGGTTAGCAGGTACCGCAGACCCGCACCCTGGACCGGGCTCCTTGGTAGCGGGGGAGATCCCTTTTCAAGTACTCCCATCTCCCTTGACGACTCACGATAGTGAACCCCCGTCGCTGACCGATGGGGGGTAACATCTTAAAGTGGCGCGAGACGCACCCTTGCCGGTGAAGGGCTTCGGATATATACTTTCGCCCTGGGTCCGGAGTGAGCGCAGCGTTCCCGGTAGAACAGGGAAGGTGAGGTGCCAGGATGTCGGGATGGATCATGGATCGGATAGTGGAGCGCGCCATTCCGCCTGACCTCGAGGACCCGGACCAGGAGCGGATTGCCGAGGAAGCGGCGGAGAACGCCGTCCGCCACGTCGTGACGATTGCCTGCGTCGCCGGCTTGGTCGTGTTCGCGGCGCTCGCCGCGCTCGTCTACGGTGTCCTGCCGACTCGGCAAATCGGTCACTGGATGGCGCAGCCGTCGGAGGTTCCATCACGAGTCGAGACGGAGGATGCGAAGCTCCTCCAGGTCAAGGAGGAGTCGGAACGTAAGCTTCAGCAAGTGGTCATGGAGCGGGACGCGCTCGAGGGCAAAGTTGCCGATCTGGAGCGGCGGCTTGCGGAACTGGCCAAGCCGCAGCCGTCGGCCGCAACCGCGGCGGCTGGGTCCGAGGACCCTGCGGAACGAAATAGGCTTCAAAGGAAGGTCAGCGATCTCGAACGGCAGGTGGCGGATCTGACGCAGAAGCTTCGGACCAAAAGGGCGGCGGCTGTGGATGACGGCCGAGCGCCAATCCGGAAGCCGGCAAGGCCGAGCAACCCTCCGGTTTCCTCGGAACCCCGGCTTACCTACCTCTGCGGCGACGGCCGAAGCGTCCGCGATCCGGCCACCTGTAAAGCAACGGCGCCTGTGCTTCCTGAGGTCGTCCCGAACGTGCCCGACACGTACGACTGCGGCGATGGCCGAAGCGTCCAGAATCCGGCCGATTGCGGGTCTGCTGTCGCACCGCCGCCTGGGGGGTAGCGCCCCATGCACACTCGGACCCCTCCCCACTTCCCGTTTCGGCCGGCTGTCGTCCGCCAACGAGCTCACCCCTACGTTCTCTGCGCGGATAGGATAGTGTTCCGCATCCCGCTTCGCCGACGCGGCGGGCCTGAAACGCAGCGTATACCCGCAGTCGATTATCGATCACTCCTCGCGTTTGATCGCGTCCGAATTGCCTCGAGTCACACATCAGTGTCCCACTGCCAGCATTTCAAGTGGCAGTCACGCCCTTCGACGGCGAGAGCAGCGACATGATCGGGCCCGGGAAAAAGTTGCCACAGGGACCAGCGCGCCGATTCCGCGGGATCGTCGAGCACTTCGAGGAGCGCAGCCGGTTGCCCAGGGGCCAGCGACACGGTGAAGCGATCGAGGGGAAACGAGAGGCCCTCGCCCCTCGCCTTGAGGTATGCTTCCTTGCGAGTCCAGCAGGTGAAGAAGGCTTCAAGGCGGTAGGGCGGAGGTAGCGCGCCGAGCGCGGCGACTTCCCGCGCTGAGAAGAATCGCGCAGCGATTTCCTCCGTCCCAAAGTCAGCTCGGATTCGCTCGAGGTCGACGCCGATCTCCCGCCCGATCGTCACGGCGTAGAGGGCAATGTCGCGAGTATGGGAGACATTGAACCGAATGGAATGTGAACCCGATTCGGCGGACAGCACCGGCTTACCGGAGGGGCTGTAGCGGAAGTGAAGTTGATCAGGATCTCTTCCCAGGTATCCTCCGAGGATCGTCCGCAGCACTCCGCGCCCAACGATGAATCGACTCCGGTCCTCTGCGCGCACGAAGCGGTCGGCGCGATCACACTCGTCCGGTGCGAGGCGTTGTTCCAGGTCGCGAACCAGCAGCATCGGGGGATTCAAGGGAGATTTCCAGACGTGGACGTCCGCCCCTGTCAACACGGTATACCTTGGAGGAGAGTCCCAGGTATCGGGGATCGGCTCCATCGTCTCACCAACAACTCGGGCAGGGTTCGCCGGCAACCACCGGGGACGGCGATCAATGTCCCTGCGCGTTCTCTCGGCACGCTTCCAAATGCTCGACGAGGGGTAGGACGTATTGAGTACTGGAGGTGAGGCGGCCCGCGACCACCGGGACATCCAGGTCTCGAGTTGCGTCACGCGTCCCAGGAGATGACAACCGGGAATCAAAAGGTGGATGCACGCAAGGCCCCTAACGCCACCATCCAGTTGGTCGATGACCGCGCGGCCTGCCCCCAGTGATCGGTCCACCCCGTATGTCAATTTCGGGCGCCAACTCTAGCGCCAAACGAAGGGGACGCGCAAGGGGCGGCCACCTCAAGGTGTGGTAGCTCAGTGAAAATCTCCTCCCTCAACAGCTCAGTATTTCTGTCCCATCGGACATCGAATGCCGTAAGCGCCGTGGAATGCGCCACTCCCTTTCCTACGATGGCCTGGCGGCCAGCGCGAGCTCAGGTGACCGCCTCTGGCCGCCGTGGAGAGCGAGGGTGCGCACTTCCTGGTCTTCAACCAAGCCGGGGGCCGGGCACGCCCAAAGGTGTGTCGCCAGGTCCCGGCCGGATATTTTCACTGACCTACAACAGTCCTTACTCCCGAGGATATTCCCTCGAGGGCGATGCCTTCTCGCCACGTGAGCGCGGTGACGTAACAATGGAAAAGCAACCTTCACACATTCATGCCGGCCATAGCACTGCTGAGGCAACGCCGTTGTTGTTGTAATTGCTCAGCTTGGGAAGTGAACGGTTAACGGATGTGTACCACCCGCAGATCTGGTCGGGGACGTCACGTTTACCATTGAACTAGCGCCTGCCGTGTTGGCGCTTCCCGCAGCGTTGCCAGCTAAACAAGTAAGGCGATGCAGAAAAAAGTTACAAATCAAGGACCCGGGTGTGGAAAGTAGGGACCCCCAGCACGTGATAGTGATGTCCGCACACGTTACACGGCATCGCAGTCACCGCAGTTGATTGCGGCGTCGATTACCAGAAGCGGATCGTCGCCAAGTCATACCGGCACGATGATACAACCACCTCTCAGAATCCCGCGAAGAGGGTGTGCCTGAGTGGTTTTGCCCATCGAGGGGGGGGGGAAGGTGGGAGGTGACGTGGAGTAGGGAAAGCGCACCACGAACACGAAGATGCGAATCGATGAGTCGATCGTCACCGAAATGTAAGGTGAGCGCCTTGCCGGTACCTTCGCGCGTGACGAACGCACGACAAGCGCGGCCGCCCGCACGCGAGTCGTGGTCCGGGGTTGCCAGGGCTACCAGCCACCCGGCATGCCTTCACCCGCCCCCACCGGACCCCGGCGGCCGAATGGCGCTTGCGTCGTGGCGTGGTCGATTCTTGGCGCGCTCCACCATGAGTACGGGTTTGAGAAACTGGCGGCGTGACCGAGCGGAAGAATGTGCGGACGACGGGCTAGCGGACCTTCCTTGTAGATCTTTCATCCCTTCGGTCGTGCGGCTATGATCATCTCGCTGCGTGCGCCACTCCGGATTTCCCTGGACGCGCCAGCGGCCGTTCGGCAATGTCGGGGCAGTCCCTGGTAGCCGTAGGAGCTCGGTAGGCGGAGCGGCAGTGGGCGTGAGAAGGGGATTCCTGGCTGGCTGTGGCGGCTGCGCGGCCGGACTGCCGACCACAGAGTTGCCCGCTCGCTTCGTTTGCCGACTTGCTGCATATGGCGGGAGGCGCGCGCATGTCGATGATTCAAGCCGTCATTCAGGAGCAGGCACAGCGCTTTCCTGAGGGATTGGCGCTGACGGCGCCCACCGGGCTTCCGCTTTCCTACCACCGGCTCGACTCCCTGCTGCGATCTACTCTGCGTCGCTTCAAAGAGCTCGACATCGGTCCACACTGCCGTGTTGCGGTCGTCATGCCCCGCGGTCCCGAAGCCGTCGTGTCCTCGTTGGCCGCCATGGCGGGTGCTGTCTGCCTACCGCTCAATCCCGATTGCCACGAGCACGAGTTCCGCACTCGGCTTGACCGCTTGATGGCGCACTGCGTTCTCACGTGGACGGAAGCGGCGCCGGCATTGCTGTCCGCTGCTCGGGCTCTCGGGTTGCCTGTGGTGCGTGCGGCGCTCCAACGCGGCGGGGAGGCAGGTGAAATCCGCATTGCCGACATGGACCCCGCGGTCCTTCCGGAACCCCGTGCGGGTTCCGCAATCGCCGTTGGTGTTGTCATGCTGACGTCCGGGACGACCGGCGAGCCGAAACGCGTTCCGCTCACCGAGAGCAATCTGTGCGCTTCCGCGGCCGATATCCGTCGCTGGATGGATCTCGGCCCCGGCGACCGTTTCCTGTGTGTGGCGCCGCCCTATCACATTGTCGGTATCACACTCGTCCTGGCCTCCTTGTCCGCAGGCTCCTGCACCTTCTGTGCGCCCGGCCTGGACGCGACACGTTTCTTCGGGTGGATGGAGCAATTCCGGCCGACATGGTTCTGGGCCGCGCCGGCCATTCTTCGCGAATTGCTGCGGCTCGCCCGTCAGCATCAGCACATCGTCGATTCTTGCCCCCTGCGCTTCATCCGCGTCGGCGCGGCGTCCCTTCCTCCTGAGGTGCTGCGAGAAGCCGAGGAGATCTTCCACGCCCCGGTGATTGAGAACTACGGGATGACGGAGGCTGCGCCGCAAATCACATGCAATCCCCTTCCGCCCGGCGAGCGCAAGCCGGGCTCAGCCGGGCGGCCCGCTGGACCCGAAGTGCGTATCGTGTCCGAGCGGGGCGAACCGGCCACGGCAGGTGCCATCGGGGAAATCGTCGTCCGCGGAGCCAATATCACGTCAGGTTACGAGAACGACCCTGAAGGGAATGCCGCTGCGTTTCGCAGCGGATGGTTTCATACCGGCGATATGGGTTACTGTGACCCAGACGGCTATCTCTTTGTCACCGGACGCCGGAAGGAAATGATCAAGCGGGGCGGCGAGTCGATTTTCCCGCGGGAGGTTGAGGAAGTCCTCTTGCGGCATCCTGCCATTGCGGACGCGGTTGTATTCGGGATGCCCCATCCATTGCTGCAGGAGGACGTCGCGGCGGCGATCGTCCCTCGCGAGGGGACCTCTGTTACCGAGGCAGAGGTCAGGGCGTATGCACGGGCGTCTCTCATGGACGCGAAGGTTCCGAGGCGGATCGTTATCGTCTCTCAGATCCCACGCACTGCCGCCGGCAAGGTAAGCCGCGTCGGCATGGCCGAGCGACTTGGGATGACGCCGGAAATCAGACACCCAGTGCCCACAATCACAGCTCAACCGGGTACGCCGCTGCAGGAAAAACTAGGAGACATTTGGCGGCAGATTCTCGGCGTGGAGCGGATCGGGCTAGATGACGATTTCTTCGAGCACGGCGGCGGGTCTCTGCTGTTCGCCGTCCTGTGCCAGAGGATCGAACAAGAGTTTGGGCCGACGGCCTCGCACGTTGCGGCCAGCGAATTCAGGGGAGTGCCGACGGTCCGCACGCTGACACGGGTCGTCGAGGACCTGGCTCGAGACTCGGCAGTCTCCGGCGGCGGGCTCCCCGCGGGTGCGCCGCCTCGTGCTGAGCGTTCCACGAGGGCCGCCTCCGTGTCGGCTCCTACACTGGGATCTCGTCTTGTGGCGCTTCAGCCGAGCGGTGCGAGAGCGCCCTTTTTCTTCATGCCTGGCATTGGCGAGCATGCGTCCTTCTACCGAAATCTCGCGGTCCGTTTGGGACCCGAGCAGCCCTTTCATGTCTTGTGCGGCTCGACTCCCGCCGAAGCCCGAGGCGTGTACTCGCTCCACGAGACCGCCATGAGCTTTCTAAACGTCATCCGCCAGGCGTCGCCGAACGGCCCGTACCTTCTGGGCGGGCACTGTTTTGGCGGCATGGTCGCCTTCGAAATGGCGCGCCTCCTGGTCGCCGACGGCGCGCGCGTGTGGCTCTTGGCGTTGGTGGACGCGCCCATGCCCGGCTATCCGAGCCTTGTGCGCCATTCGCACCTCTACCTCATGCAGGCGTGGCTCGACGTGTGTACTCTCTCGCGCCGGACCATCCCGGACGCCGCGCGGTATCTGTTCGGCCGGCTATACCGCCTCGCGAGACTTGTCACTCATCGCGTGCGTGACTCGTCGCAGCGAGTGCTCTTTCGTGCGGGCGCGACCGCCATGTTTCGACCAGCGCAGACGCTCAATGACGCGAATAACAGGGCCGCCCATCTTTACGTTCCCGCCCCTTACCCTGGATATGCCGTGCAGCTCTGCGGCACCGACGACCCTGGCACCGGTTCAATGCTGGATAGACGCCAAGGCTGGCGGGAGGTTGTACGTGGTGGATTCGACATCCGATACCTGCCAGGCGATCACCACTCCATGTTCGCCGAACCGCACGTAGAGAAGCTGGCGGCTGTGCTCAAGAGCTTCCTCGATGAGGTAAATGCAAGGGCGTTGGGGGAGGTGGCCGGATCGACGGCAAGTCGGCCATTGCCACCACCGGTCGAACCGCACTGAATCACGCGGACCGTTAGGATTCACGGTCGGAAAGAAGACGTTGCACGTTCCCCAGGGACGGAGGGCCGACTTGGCCTGCTCCCACTGATTGGTCCACCGGAAAACGATGGTTCAGAGTTCAAAAAAGCTCACGCCGCCCACTGGCCGCTGAACGCCACGACCAGAAGCTCGTGCTGCGTTGGCCCGCCGGGTGCGTCTGTCCCGGCTGTGGTGGCACCCACGCGGGGCCCATGGCCCGTGGCCGCTGGCTGTGCCGAGGCTGCCGGTATCAAGCCGCGGTGACCGCCGGCACGATCTTCCAGGACAGCCACCTGCCGCTGACGACGTGGTTCCGGGCCCTGTGGTACGTCACCACGCCGAAGCCCGGGGTGAGCGCCCTGGGGCTTCAGCGGGTGCTGGGGCTCGGCAGTTATCGAACCGCCTGGGCGCTGCTCCACAAGCTGCGCCGTGCGATGATCCGGCCGGGGCGCGACCGCCTGCATGGCCTCGTGGAGGTCGATGAGACCTACTGGGGCGCAGAGGAGGCCGGTGCGATTGGCCGGTGGACCGAAGCCAAAGCGCTGGTAATTGTCGCAGCCGAGGCCGACGGGCGGGGGATCGGGCGGATCCGGCTCCGCCGCCTGTCCGCATTGACCCGACCGCACACGCAGGCCTTCCTCCATGCCGCCGCCGAGCCTGGCAGCCTGCTGCGGACGGATGGCCTGAACGTGTACCGCGGCGTGGAGGGCTATGGGCACGACCGGCACGTGCAGCGGGCGCAACCCCCTGGTGCGCACCTGCTCCCTCGGGTCCACCGCGTCGTGTCCCTCATGACGCGGTGGCTGCTCGGCACACATTGGGGCTTTGACTTCCACAACTGATGCGAAGCTCCAGTCACCGGCTCGGCCTGGTCTTATCCGCCCAGCTCCTGAATCAGCTTGCGCGCGGACGGAGCGTCGTCGAACTGCGGGTTCAACAACAGCGCGCGCTTGAGCGCCGACGACGCCTCGACCGTTCTGCCTTGCTGCTGCGCGACGAGGCCGAGATGATACTGGATCGCTGCTTCCCGCGGCAGCACGTCGCTCGCGGTGCGAAACTCCCGCTCGGCCTCCGCGAGCCTGCCCTGTTTGAAGTAAACCCAACCCAAGGTATCCCTGAAGTGTCCGTTGTTGGGCTTCTGCTCCGTTGCGCGCTGAGCGAGGCGGAGGGCCTCATCGCGGGACGCTGGATCGTCCGCCAGGAGCCACGCAAGGTTGTTGAGCGCAGCGGGACGGTTGGGGTCGAGTTCCAGAGCTTTCCGGTAGGCCCGAATGGCCGGATCGCGCTGAGCCTTCAGCTGATACGCGGCGCCGAGGCCTTCGTGGACCAGTGCCACCTTCGGGTCCACCTCGAGGCACTTTTGGAACTGGTGTATCGCCTCGTCGGCTTTTCGCTGGGTCAAAGCGACATGACCAAGGACGGCAAGAGCGCTCGGAAGCCTCGGGTTCTCGGCCAGCGCGGCCTTCGCGTAACGAACTGCATCAGCGCCTTGCCCCCGAGTGAGACTCACCTGCGCCATCGCCACATTCGCCCTGACGAGCCGCGGGTTGACTTCAAGAGCAACCGCATAGTGCTTTGCCGCCTCCTCGAAGCGGCCCTTCGCACTTTCGGCGTCGGCAGCTAACAGATTCGCATCGGCGTCCCGTGGATTCGCGTCGAGAACAAAACGCAGAAAGCCCAGGGCTTCGTCTGGCTGTCTCCGCTGGATGGCGATCCTCGCCATGTTGGTCAGAGCCCCTACGTGGCGTGGCGCGACCTTCAGCACCGCCCGCAGTTCCGTTTCTGCCTCGTCTAGCTTGTCCTCCATCATCAGCACCAACCCCAGCTGCGCCCGGAGCCCAACGTCTGTTGGCGTCGCCTGGAGTTGTGCCCGGATCTCCTTTTCAAACGCAGCCGCCATCGCCTTCATGTCTCCGCCGGTGTTCAACCCCGCCAGCTCGACGCGACCGAGTTTCTTTGCCGGATCCAGTTGTTGCGCTTTCTTCAACGAAGCGACCGCCTCGGCTCGTCTCTCAGTGAGAAGCTGGATGCGGCCAAGCTGGTAGAAGGCCAGCGGGGACTTCGGATCCGCGTCGCTCGCCTTCCGGAAAGCGGCTTCCGCCTCCGCGAGTTTTCCGCGCTGCAGCGCCACATTGCCCTGGGCGAGCAGCGCGGGGGCCAGTTTCGGGCTCGCGGTGAGAAGCCTCTGTGCTGTCCTGTCGGCGTCATCGAGCCGGCCGGTCCGTGCGTACAAGTCGGTAAGGCTGAGCTGCACGATCAGGAGGTCGGGATTGATCTTCGCCGCCGTCTCGAGCTGCTGGATCGCCTCGGGATACTTGCCACCTGCAACGAGGACCGTCGAGAGTTCGAACAGCACGCCGAGGTCGGTTGGAGCCGCTTCCAGGGCCGTCCGGAGGTGCTTCTCCGCGTCATCGAGTCTTCTGCGCGGAGACCGCGAGGCGGGCAAGGTTTCGCAGGCTCGGGGTGAACCCGGAGTCGATCTCGAGGGCCTTGCGGAACGCCTTCTCTGCCTCCGGCTGGTTGCCCTTGGCGAGATAGGCGATGCCAAGCGCGTCCGTCAGCGGCGCGCTCTTCGGATCCATCTGCACCGCCGCCTGTGCCTCCTGCAGGGCCGAGTCCCATTGACGGCGCCGGAGCAGCGACTGCAAGAGCGCGAGTCGCGGACCCGCTGCGTTCGGGTTCGCGGCGATGGCAGCGCGGTACTCCGCATCCGCGGCCTCCACACTCCCCTGCAGCTCCAGGACCCTGGCCTTCGTGACGTGCGTGGCGAGGGAGGTCGCGTCGATGGCCAGGCCCTGCGACAGCGCGCCCAAGGCCTTCTCGTAGTCCTGCATCGCCGCGAACGTGCGCCCGAGCAGCTCGTAGGGGCGCGTGTCGTCCGGGGCGCTCTGCACCGCCGCCCGGGATTCCCGCAGGGCGTCTTGGAGCCGCCCCAGTCGCAGGTAGGTGCTGGCGAGCTCCAGCCGCAGTCCGGGGGTATCTGGCGCGCTCCGGGAGACCTCCGTGAAGAGCGCAAGAGCCTCCTTGCTCTGCCCGGCCCGCGCCAGGCTCTGCGCCAGCCGGAACTGCACGCGAGGGTTGCCAGGCACGCGGGCCAGCGCCTCTCGGTACGCGCCCTGCGCGGGGACGAGCTTGTTCTGCATGAGGTACGCCTCACCCAGCGCGAAGTGGCCGTCCGCGATATCCGGAAATACCTTTGTGAAGGGGATCATCAGGGCAAGCGTCTTGTCGAATTTCCCGGTGGCGTTGTACAGGTTGGCCAGGGGGATGACCACCCGGGGGTCGGGGATCCGGCTGGGCGGCAGCGCCTCGAGCTGCTGGAGCGCCTGGTCGTGCTTGCCCTGCGAGACGAGCAGCTGGGCCCAGGCCAGGCGCGCGGGCACGTGGGTCGGGCGGGCCTCGACGGCGGCCTGGAAGTGACGCTCGGCCTCGTCGGCCCGATTGGCCGCCGCGGCGAGCACGCCGAGCCCGACATGCCCGTCAGGCAGCGTCGGGTGCAGCGCCGTCGCCTGCTGGTATGCAGCCGAGGCCTCCTGAGCCTTCCCCTGCGCCCGGTAGAGGTCGCCGAGGCCGAGATGCCCTTCTGCCAGCTGGGGCGAGGCGCGCAGCGCCTGCTGGAGCAGCGCCAGGGCCTCCGGGAACTGCGCCTTGCGCGTCAGCAGCATGCCCTTGAGGGCGAGGCCGCGCGCGCTGCCGGCGTCGAGTTTGAGCGCCGCCTCCACCGCTTTCTCGGCGTCCGGGACGGCGCCCAGCTCCAGCGCGACCGCGGCCCGCTCCAGGTGGCCCTCGAGCAGTTCGGGCTGCAGCTCCACGGCGCGTTGGAATTCCCGCCACGCATCCCGCGCCCAGCCCTTCTGCTGGTAGGCGCGCCCGAGCTGCATCCGCGCCGCGGTCGAGTGGGGGTCGGCTTGCAGCGCGGCCTGGAACTCGAACAGCGCCTCGTCCAGCTTCTGACTCGCCAGGTACTGCTGCCCCCGCGCCAGGTGCTTCTCCCGCTTCGCCTCCGGCGACTGGCTACAGCCCCAGAATCCTGCCAGGACCACCAGAAACAGCAGGCTCGTTTCCAGGTAGCGATGCCGTCGCCAAACCATATGTCCCTCCAGTTGTGCCAGCGGCGCATGGTGCATGGCGCTGAGCGCATCGCGTTCGACGCCTTGCCCTTGGCGCTTTGCGCTTTCCCGTCCGTTCGCCGCCCGCTGCCTACTGCCAGCTGTTCTTCGTTGCCCGCCGCGCTACTTGTATTCCGCGGGGTCAATGCCGTGCTTCGCGAGGAGTTGGTGGAAGGCGGTGCGGCTGATCTGGACGGCCACTGCCGCGCGGCTCACCTTGCCGCGGTACCGTCTGAGCGCACTGATGAGCAGATTCCGCTCCACCTCGTTCCGGGCGTCCTTGAGCGAGCCCAGGGCGACGACGGCGAACTCGTCGCCCAGGCCCAGGTCGGCCGCGGTGATGCGGTGCCCCTGGGCCATCAGCACCGCGCGCTTGATGCGGTTCTCCAGCTCGCGCACGTTGCCGGGCCAGGCGTAGGTGTCGAGCGCCGCCAGCGCCTCGGCGGAGAAATGGCGGACGCGTACCTGATACTCGGCGGCGAACCGTTTCAGGAAGTGGCCTGCCAGCGCGCGGAGATCGTCCAGGCGCTCGCGGAGCGGCGGGATGTGGAGGCTCACGGCGGCCAGGCGGTAGTAGAGGTCATCCCGGAACTTCCCGTCCCGCATGGCCTGCTCGGCGTTCCTGTTCGTCGCCGCCAGGATGCGGAGGTCGAGCTGCAGCATCTCCCGGCCGCCCACCCGCTCGAACTGCCGCTCCTGCAGGACGCGAAGGAGCTTCACCTGGATCGCGGGCGGCAGCTCCGCGATCTCGTCCAGGAAGACCGTCCCCCCTTCGGCCATCTCCAGTCGCCCCTTGCGCTGGGCGTGCGCGCCCGTGAACGAGCCCTTCTCGTGGCCGAACAGCTCGCTCTCCACCAGGGTCTCGGGAATGGCGCTGCAGTTGATCGCGGCGAAGGGCCGGCTCGCGGCGCGGGCTCTGGGCGTGGAGCGCGCGCGCGATCAGCTCCTTGCCGGTCCCGCTCTCGCCGCTGATCAGCACGGTGACGTCGGTCCGCGCCACGCGCCGGATCGTGTCGAAGATCTGGCGCATGGCGGGGCTGTCCCCGATGATCTCCGGCAGGGGCGCCGCGCCCGCCTCGGCGGCCTCGGGCCGCAACGCCTCGCGGTCCAGCCGGGAGAGCGCCGTCGCCCGCTGGAGGATCGCGGCGAGCTTCTCGAGGTCGACCGGCTTGGAGACGTAGTCGTACGCGCCCAGTCGGACCGCCCGCACGGCGCTCTCGTGGTCCGTGTTGCCCGTCAGCACCACGACCTTCAGCCCGGGGTCGTGCCGCAACAGCTCCTCGAGCAACCGCAGGCCCTCGGACGCGCCGTCGGCATCCGGAGGGAGGCCGAGGTCCAGGGTGACGGCATCGAAGCTGCCGTTCAGGATCGCGCCGCGCGCCTCGTCGCTCGTCGCGGCGAGGACCACGTCGAAGCGCGGCTTGAGCCCCCAGTGGAGCTGCGTCCGGATCTCGTCGCGGTCGTCGATGACAAGGATGCGTGCGCGCTGCTCGCTGGGTTCTTGGGTCTTCATGATTCCTTCGCGCCTGATTAACAGGCTGCTGAAAAAGGCCCATCTGCGGCGTTGGCGCGCTCGGGCGCTCGTTGCGGCGTACCTCAAGTACGCCTCACTCGGCCCTGCGCGCGCCGCCTTGCATCTGGACCTTTTTGAGCAGCCTGGGCGAAAGCGAGTCTTCCAGCATCAAGGTATCCGCAGCCGCGTGAGAAGGCCAGCCGAATTATGGTCTCCGTCGTTTCGGCGTCGGCATCAGTCAGCATCCTCACGGCATGTGCCGGGTGCCGCCGTTTTCCCCCTCCGGGTCGGCGAGCCCCTGGCTGCGCGTGCACGCAATGTCCTTGTGCTCCTGGCTGCCCGCTGGCCGTTTCTGCTCTTCGCCCTCGGATTCCTGGCCTCTAACCTGCCCGGTGCCCGCTGGTTCTGCCTGGCACGGCAGGCTCACCACAAACCGGCTGCCCTTGCCCTCTTCGCTTTCCACGGTCAGCGATCCGCCGGCCGCATGGATGATCTGTCGACACTGATACAGCCCAATCCCCAATCCCCTGGCTTTCGTCGTCTGGAAGGGTTGGAAGAGGCGCGTGCGGATGAACTCTCGACTCATGCCGCGACCCGTATCGGCGACCGCGAGCACCGAACGCTCCCCCTCTTGGTGGGTCGACACCTCAATCGTCCCCTCCCCGGGCGTTGCCTCCACGGCGTTCATGACCAAGTTGTGGAGGACCGAGCGCAGCTGCTCCGGGTCGGCAAGGTTGTCGCCGGTCGCGCCAAGCTCGAGCTTGACCTGGATCCGCATGGGAAGCTGAGACTGCAGCTCGCGCACCCATGCTTCGGCGGAGCGACAGAGGTTCAGCCGTCGAGGCGCGGTCGGCACGCGCTCGGGCGATGTCAGCGTCGAAAGGAGCCGACCGATCTTGCCCGCGATCTGCTGCAGGTTGCGGACAAGATCCCGCTGGAACTCGGGGTCGCCGACGAATTGCTCCGCATTCTTGGCCAGCATGGTCAGCGCCGAGGCACTGTTCTTCAGGTCGTGCGCGACGAACGTGGACATCCGGGCGACCGCGTGAAACGCCTGCCCCTCGGACGCCTCCCGGGCCAGCCGCGCGTTGAGAAGCGCAGTCCCCGTCTGGGCGGCCACGGCGTCGAGCAGGTGCTGGTCGTCCATCACAAACGTCTTGCCCGACCGCGCCTTGCCCACGAGGAACAACCCCATGAGTCCGTGGATGCTCTGCATGGCGACGACCCGGGCGACTCGACCGGTCGACCAGGTGAACCTGGAGCTCACCAGGGACCGGGGAGCCATTGGTGGGAGAAGAGGCCGATCCAGCGGGCGTCGCGTCCGGGGCGGCGGCTGCTGTCAGGGTCGTTGGCAGATCCGCGAAGCCAAGCCGGTGCAGCAACTCGAGTCCGTCGCCGCGCGCGACGTAGATTGCCGTTTCCTCGACCCCCATGGCGGTGCGAAGGCGTTGGAGGATGCGCTCGGCGATGTCCGACTCGGTCGTCGCCTGCGAGAGGCTGTTCGTGAACTCGATCCACTCGGCCTGGTAGTCGTACTTTCGGACGTAGAAGTGCTCCTGAATGAAGCGCTTGGCTCGCCAGCGGAGCTTCTCGGAGAGGAGCAAGAGGGCCAGGACCGCCCCGCCGAGGATCGCGAGGAGCGTCCCCGAGAGGAGGTCGATCGGGATCTCCAGCTTGCGGAAGACCTGCGCGGCGACCGCCAGGGAGATCAGATACCCGCTGATGAGGGCCAGGGTGAGGGAGCGGTAAACCACGTACCGGGAGACGTAGAGGTTGACCTGGAGGAGCCGGTGACGGACGAGCGCGAAGGCGATCAGGGATCCGCTCACGAGGAACGCCACGCCGGACAGCCAGGGGAGCAAGGGGTGCATCACGGCGTAGAGCAGGGTGTGGCTCGCGCCCACGATCTGCCAGCCGAAGAACACGAAGCAGCCGACGATCAGCGGGGCGATGCGCCCGCGGTCGGTCGGTGCCGCCCGCCGGTAGAGGTTTTCGAGATGGACGAGCAGCAGCCCGATGGCCACGAGATGGCAAGTGAAATACAGCGTGCCCCAGGCGTCGAGTCCGAGCAGCGCGACGGGTATCCCGGGCAGCTGGATCGGCCGCACGACCCGGCCCAATGCCAGGCCGATCCAGCCCCCGGCCATGAGCAGCACGAGCGCGGCCAGCACGAGGCTCCACCAGGACTTCTTCGCCCCGTTTTGCGCCTTCGCGATGGCCAGGCTGAAGGCAAACCAGGCGGGTGCGAAGGCGGCTGTCGCAGCGAGCGAGAGGAGGGCAAGCGTCCACTGCCTGTCGGCGCTTCCGCTCCAAGCGGCCAGGAGGACGAGACCCTGGTGGGTGGCGATCAGGCCAAGCCCGAGCGCCAGGCAGCGATTGGCGGTCGCGCGCCAGTCCCAGGCGAGCACGCCGACCGTCAGGCCGACGCCCAGGGCTACGGCCACGACATTGATGGAGAGGAGAGCGAGCATCAGTGACATGCTTGGTATGAAGTGTGCCAGCTGTGCGATTTATTGCCAGCTGACGGAGAACGAGGGCGCTAAGCGCAAAGCGTCAAGGGCAAGGCGCCGAACGCTATGCGCTCCGCGCCATGCGCCATGCGCTGCAGTCAAGCGGCTCACTAACTCAAAAGACTGGGCCGGCTCAACAGACTCGATCCTCGCCTGCGGGTCAGGAGCGGGTGGCTGGATGCGTCTCGCCGGTCGCGGCAGCGATAGCCTCCTTCGGGACGCGGCCAGGCCGTGTTCCCTTGTCGCATCCGCGGCGGAGGAGCAGGCCGACGCCCATCAGCAGGAGAAGGGTGAGGCCCCAGACGACCTTGGCGATGGAGTTATGCACGAGGCCGAGCGCCACCTGCGGTCCGAAGTAGTGGGCCCCGATCCCGATTGCCGCGATCCGCACCCCGTTGGCCAGGACGGCAGCCGGGATCGTGAGGGCCACGAGGAGGATTTTCCGCGCGAGGTCGCGCTGACTGACGTGCGCGAACGTCGTCATCAGCGTGAGGAGCGTGAGCAGGAAGCGCAGGCCGTTGCAGCCCTCGTCCACTTGCAGCGTCAGGTTGGGGAGCACGACCAAGGTGTCGGTCTGAAAGACCTGGATGCCGAGGACGTCGAGCGCCACGCCGGCAAAGCCGGCGGCGAAGCGCTGGAGGTGGAGCGTGACGGCATCCGCCACGGGGCGGGGCAGCGGCGCCATCAAGACGAGAAACCCGATCGGGAAGGCGGCCGCACGGAGGCAGCGACGGCCGAATCCAAGCAGCACGACGCCGGCAAGCACGACGACCATCGAGAGTCCCTGAATCAGGAGACTCTCTGCCCAAAGCCCGAGCGCAAGCATGCCGAGGCCGACGAGGATTACCAGGATACCGGACAGATCGCCACGCCCTGCGGCGGCCCGAATCCGAGCCCGGTCCGCCCACAAGAGAAAGGCGCCGCACAGGGGCACGAGCATCCCATGCCCCGCGTACGAATCAACCTGCCAGGCACGGACCAGCTCGACGATGACGGGTGCGTAGACCCCGGTCAACGCCAACGTGGTGACTGCCCACACGATCCGCATGTTTGTCCCTGAGCCTCAATAGCTCAAAAGGCACAAGACGCCAATAACTTTCTCGGTATCCGCAGATTACGCAGATTCACCGACGCGTGGCGCATAGCGCATAGCGCAAGGTGCTTTGCCCTTCGCCCTTTGCGCTTTTCCCGCCCCTCCGTTCGCTGCCGGCTGCCCCCTGCCAGCTGCCCGCTGAACTAAACGCTGCCCCCCACGCGGTGGCACTGTTCTGCACATCCTACGCCATAACCTTCGGAAAGTCTTGCTCGCTGCCCGGCAAATATTCCTGTCTCTGCCAGCGTGGCCGCAAGACCGAGCGGTCTAGAGAATCTGGATGAATCTCAGATTCTGAGCGTGATCTACGCGACTTATCGGGGTATGATAGTCTAACTCATTTAGATACTGATCTCTATGATATTGCTCGTCGTGCTTGGCCTCCAGCTTGCTTAGAGCCACACCAAGTCGCACTTGGGAAGCAAGAAGGCTTGCACTGCACCCCACATCGATCAGAGGTCTTCCGCCGTTTTGTCGCAAGAAGTCCCGACCGCTTTAGAGTCGGAAATTTTGGCAGGCCTGAATGTCTGTTTAATCAGAATTCCGCTCCACCGTCGAGCAGCATCGAGAACCGGTGGGCGTCGAGTCTCCGGAAGGCAGTTTCTTTTCTTATGCTTAGACGTCCGGGTCTTATTTCGATTCCGTATCGGAGGCTGCAATTGATCTACTCCCTGGCCGGTCGCCGCAATTGCACACGTCTACTCGACGCTGTGGCGGAGACTCCTTCCCGGCAAAGGCAAACCCGTCGTGAGGCGGGGACGCAAAGCCGCGGGCCAACTCGCGGGTGGACAACCGGGCTACCAAAGGAAGGGGAAGCCTCGTACCTGAAGCAAAAGGATCCCCGAGCGACGAAAGGAAATCCGCATGAACCTCAGACTCATTCTCATCGCCTCGCTGTTTCTTATATTCAACCTCACCCCAGCAGTCGCTTCAGCCCAGACCCTCGATCAGTACGGGGGGTATAAGGACCTCCCGGTTCCAGGGGGGGCAACCGGCCACTTCCGCGTGGCGAAGCTGAACAACCGGTGGATCTTTGCCACCCCGGACGGCAACGCCTTCTGGATGACGGGCGTGTACAACGTCAATATTGACGATCATGTCACGGACCTCGGCACGACGTACACCCAGGTCTGCGATGCGAAGTATGGCGACCACCGCCTCACGTGGGGCCCGCAACAAAACCGCCGGCTCAAATCCTGGGGGTTCAACACCCTCGGCGAGTACGCAAGTGGATACACGCTGCCCTGGGCCACGAGCGACGACCCTAGATGGCCGGGGAAGATTCAACCCGTGAAGATGGCCGCGATCCCCTTCCCACTCCAGGCGGCCTGGTATAGTCAGACCAATCGGAACAGCTACGCGCCAGGCCCGGTTAAAGAACTCTACTGGGCGATGGATTCCCATTTCACAGGCTACCGAGGGCAATTCCCAGACGTATTCGATCCCAACTTTGATCTCTGGGTGAACGCGCGGGCGGCCTCGAGCGAGTATGCGCGGTATGCAGCGTCGCCCTGGCTGATTGGTTTCAGCAGCGACGACACCGATTACCTCACGGGGTTTGGGCCCGGGCCGGATTTCGACAGCCGGGGGCACGGACACCCCCATCTTGGCTACGTCACGCTGCTGACGCCGCCGACTCAAACGCGAAACAAGGCTGGAACCATCACCTACACCGACCCGAAGGTTTATACCAAGTACGCGCTGCGAGACTTCCTGCAAGCAAGGTACGGCAGCATTGCCGCGCTCAACGCGGCCTGGGGCTCGGCGTACACGACCTTCGACTCGAATGGGGGTTGGCCCACGGGATCTGGGCTCCTCGACGAGAATGGTAAGGGCCGGTGGGTGGGCACGGACTCGGTTGGGCTGACAAATACCGCTCCCACGGTCAAAGCAGATCTGGACGACTTTCTCTACGAGATTGCCAAGCGGTACTTCTCGATCTACCGGACTCGGATCAAGCAGTATTACCCGAACGCCCTCTACCTTGGGCCGACCACCGTTGGCGGTTGGGACGCGCCCGCTCGCCGGCAGGTTCTCCGGGCCGCCGGGCAGTATCTCGATGTGCTGCGTACGACCTGGAACGGCGACCAGGCCCGCCTCGACTTCATGGCCCAGCACGCGGGCGACCTCCCCATCGTCACGTGGCTGGGCGCCAAGGCCAATCCGGACTCGGCCCTCTTCCGGTACACCGCGAGTGGGTTCCAGACCCAACTCGATCGCGGCACGTACTACCAGAACAGCCTGACCGCGCGCGTGAACGCTGCCGTGACCACCACCGGGGTCCACCCCTTTGTCGGCATCCAGTGGTGGGAGTTCCACGACAACTGGGCCGAGAAGGCCAACTGGGGGCTCGTGACCCTTTCGGACAACGCCTATGACGGCAAAGAGGCGATTGTGGCCGCGGGGAAGGACCCGTGGGGCTACCCCACCGGCGGCGAGAATTACGACCACGGCAACTTCCTCGGGCCGGTGATCCAGGCGCATGCCCAAATTTATGCCCGGCTCTTTGGAACGGTGCCTCCGAGTGCGCCAACTGCGCCAACGGGCCTTTCAATCAACTCTCATTAACCTGGGGGCACGGTCCAGGGAACCGTCTCCGTGGGTGCCACGGCCAGGGGCGCGATCTCGAGGATAGATCTGATCCCCAACGGGACCGAGGTTGCGACTTTTTTGAGTTCGAATCTCAACCTCCCATGGGACTCGCGGACGGTACCGAACGGCAGTCACCGATTGACCGCAAGGGCTTACGATGCCTCGGGAACCACGCGGCTATCAGCCCCGGTAGATGTTCGTGGTGGACAACGCCGCCCTCGTCACCGACACCAATCCCCCGACCGTCTCGATCGCCGTGCCGTCGATATACCGAAAGGAGAGCGTCACGATCAGCGCAAAGGCTGCCGACAACGTCGGCGTGACGAAGGTTGAGTTCTATGTAAATAGCAATCTCGTCTGTTCAGTTTCGTCAAGCCCCTACGATTGTGCTTGGAAGGTGCCCGCAGCAAACGGGAAGACATATAGGTTTCAAGCCGTTGCCTACGACGCTCGTGGAAACGCTGGCCGGTCCGCAACAATCTACGCGACACCTCCTTTATTTCTGGAGAGCGGACTACGTCGCTCAGCATGGCCACCGCTGTTACGATCAGAAGCTCAAATCTGCTTCTTGACGGAGCAACTGGCAGCACGGCCGTGACGACTGGAATCATGGGAACGAACTCTTCAACGCTTGCCGATACAACTCCGCCCACCGTGTCGCTCACAGTGCCGCCTCTATCCCGGACGTCGACGGTCACCATCAGTGGTGACGCCACAGATAACGTCGGCGTGACAAAGGTCGAATTCTACGTAGAGGGAAAGCTGGCTTGTACAGTGACCATTGCTCCCTACACCTGTGAGTGGAACCTGCCGGCCACAAAGGATAGGATATATGGTTTTCAGGCTAAGGCTTATGACGCCCAGGGGAATATGGGTGCGTCACCAACGGTGGGGACCGTGGCACAGTGATTGGGAGAGTCGTCCTCACGACAGGTGGGACGTTGGCTACGATTCTTCATTGGGTTGCGCTCCGCCCACAATTCCTTCCACGGCCACTATAAGTGACTCTAGACATTCCCTGACGGTTGCCCCGTTGTTGAGCACCAGATCCGCATGCACCCGCGTCGGTTCGACATATAGGTCGTGCATGGGGCGAACCGTCTGCAAGTACTGCCGCAACACGGATTCGAGGTCGCGTCCTCGCTCAACAACGTCTCGTTGGATCCGTCTAATCAGCCGCCGGTCTGCCGGCGCGTGAACGAATACCTTCAGATCCAAGAGACGCCGCACGTCTTCCCACCACAGCGTGAACAGCCCATCCACGAGGATCAATCGGGCCGACGTCACGGTTTCAATTCCAACCCGTGTATGGGTGTGGAACGAGTACCTGGGCTTCTGAACGCTCTCCCCGGCCTTCAGCCGCTTGAGATGTTCTATGAGTAGGATGTGGTCGATCGCAGCCGGCTCGTCATAGTTGAGGTCGTCCCGCTCTTCCGCGCTGATGGCGCTGCGGTCGAGGTAGTACGAATCCAAGTCCATACACACGCCGCCGAACCGATCCAGGAGGGCTCGAACTACGGTGCTCTTGCCCGAGCCGGTGCCGCCTGCGATGCCGATCAAATAGGCCACGCGTACGTCAAATTGATGAGTCACTCTTATGTGCGCCTTGGACTGGAAATGCAACACTTTGTCTGTTAATGAAACAAACTGGAAGAGGCGACCTGGAATGACGATAGCCAGCGAGGAAGACTTCTTCGTTGATGGGGCATGGTTCCCCTCTGTGGATCCGATTCGTGTTCGACTCACACTCCTGGAATGAAGCAACGCACGATGGCCTTGAATTCGCTTTTGCTGTATCGCGCAGCCACCAGAAACACGCTTACTGCGCCAGCCCAACGGGCGACGGCGAAACTCCAGGGCATAGGACGGAAACAGAGACCCGCGGTGGCCACGAGGAGCAATATCGCGGCCAGCTTAACGTAATCGCGCGTCTCCGAAAATTGGAACGGGACACTTACTTTCGCTAACGCCAGAGTAAGGATAGATGCGATCAGCCGAGAAGCTCCAAAAGCAATGACGGCTCCGAGAAGGTTAATGCGGGGCCAGAGAATGATGAAGAGAACGATAAACAGGCCGACGCGAAGGAGATCGATCCAGACTCGGCGCTGCTGCTTTCCGATGCTATAAAGCAGTGGACTCCCTAGGTTGCCAGGAGCGGCCAAACCCACGAGTAAGACCATAATAATAACCAGTGGCTCTAGTCTAGCGAGGTGTACTTAGGACCGAGCATGCTTATGAAAAGATCTGCGAAGAGTATCAGACCAGTCGCGGCCATCGTATTGACGAGGAGCAAAATCCGGTAATAGGTAGTAAACGCACTCGAAGCACCAGCGACATTTCGAACAGCCAGCAAGTTCGTAAGGGAAGGCAAAAGCGTATCAACGAAGTAGCCGTTAATGTTCGGGATTGTGAGGGCGAGCACGCTTACTGCGACATATTTCCCCAAGCTATCCAGGCCCGCTAGGTTCAAGACCAGAACGTAATCAAGGTGCTGTGCTGCGAAGCTCAAGAGACCAAGCTGCTGGGTGGCAAAGACGTAAGGCCAAAAGCCATCCGGGAGAAAGAAACGAATTGGGGCGATTACGAGTTGCGTCGAATTCAGGAACCAATGAATTCCGACCGCGGTGGTCAGGATCATCAGTGAGAAAAAGACAATCCAAACGACGGTTGCATATTGGGAGGCGAGAAATTCGCGGAACCAGAAATAGAGCGCGGCATAACAAAGAAAAGATCCCAAAGGGGCCATCCGCATCATGATCTGTGCCAAACGGATTTCGAGGAGGCCCCTGAGTGAGGCGGAGGGTCAGGGAAGACAAGATAGCGATCGGCGCGAGACAGAGAATGAAAAAGAGGTGAAAATAAGCTCCGTTGCGTGTTCCCAAGAAATACTGGACGAGTCCCGGCCAAAGCGCTGCGATCAGAAGCCACGGAAGAAGCCAAATGCAGATCACGATCAAGTAGCTGACGAAGAAAGAGAGTCTATCCCGCGAAGGAATTGCAGCCGTAAACTTGATGGCGACCGGCTCCCCCCCGAGATACAGGAAGGCCGTTATCAGGCCTATGTACATGGAGATCAGTCCGTAGGTGCCGATCACCTCTGGACCCGCCCAGGCAAGGAGGATGTTCGTCCCGTAACTGAAGGGTGTCGCCAACGCAGCGAGCCACAACGTCCAGCGCATACCGGAAACAATGTGCTCCCGGACGCTTGGCGAGACTGCCGTCATCAATCCTGCGGGTGTGTTGCCGCAGCGGACACCTTGTCTCCTCTTAGGCCCGTTCTCCTGGGAGTTACTTGTGCAAACGTTTCACGAGGGCCAGTTTGGACTGCTGCACGAAAGAGAGAAGATCCCCGAAATCCAGCTCCTCGCGTCCGACGCTGTAGCCCCACCCATACTTTCCCGGTGTAGCCTGCGTTTCTTTGGCCGTCGTAAGCGTTGTCCGACAAGGCGACCAACCCTATTTCGTTTTCTCAGCCCAACTAATGATGGGCGTGGCGTTCGACGGTATTACGTGTGCACCCACGAGCCTCTGAGACGGGCCCTAGTCGCATCTATGCTGCTCGCTCTGCTAACTGAGCGACATCATGAGCGTCTGATATTTGTCCGCGTGTGCCAGATGGCGGCGTGTCGGTTGTTGGTAGCGCGGACTGACGCTTCGTCAAGGACGGTCTCGTACAGTGCCTCGTATGTTCGCGCGCGGTAATCCCAACTGTATTTCTCGATCATGAGACGACGCGCTTCGATCCCCAGTGTCGTCCCACGCGAGGGATTACGGAGTAGCTTGACGACGTGTTCCGCGAACTGCTTCGGGGTTGTGGCGATGAGAAAATGTTGGCCGTCGACGCCTTCGATCGCATTCGCAGATTCCGGATAACACACTACGGGCATGGCCATCGCCATCGCCTCGAGCAGCTTGTTTTTGAGTCCGGAGCCGCGTCGGACAGGACAGACGTACACTGCACCGGCACACACCGACGGTCTCAGATCGTCGAGATTTGGCGACAAGCGTATCTGCCCGCGCTCTTCGAGTTCGCGGATCGCCCGGACGGGATTGGCTCCAATGACGCGGAAGCTGGCACCGGGAAACTGGGGCTGAATCAAGCCGAGTACCTCGTCAAGGAACCCTTGGACTGCATCAACGTTCGGGAGATAACCGAGATTACCGTGAAAGACGAGCTCACAAGGTTCCTTCTGTGCCGACACGGGATGGAAGTAATCGGTATCGATCCCGTGCGGGATGACCTCGACGCGGCAGCCGGGGACGACGTGGCGAATTGCCTGGCGATCACGCTCGGCGACGACAATGCATCGGGCAAAACGAGGATACGCAAGACGCTGGAAACGCGATTCGTACCGTTCCAACAAACGATAGTACACTTTCTTTTTTAGGTCCTCTGTGCACAACGCCATTTCGCGACAACGCAATGTGTCTGAATCGTGCACGGACAAGACCCCTGGCGCGATATCTGGGGTAACCGCTCCCGCCATGAATGATCCCTCTACGTGCATGACATCGCAGTGATCGAGCCGGCGGATCGCTGCCGCCTCCCGTAATCGCCGCTCTATGTGCCGGTAGCGCCCCCCCACGTAGACCGATGCGAGACCCGCGATCTTCCGAGGAAGCGTCGCGCCGTTCGCGCGGAACGACAGTCACGGAGGCGCAATACGGCCGAACCAAGTCGATCCGATCGACATCGGACGCATCGGTAAGCGTCAAGAGGTCGATGTCGTGATGGCGAGCCAGAGCGCGCAGGAGGTTCCCGCTGTAGTATTCGAAAGCCGTCGCGGGCGGGCAAGTATGGAACGCCCTCAGTGAAAAACGGATCCTCATAGGAGTCGCTTGGCCTTCCCGGGCTCCTGATCCTCTCTGCTCATGACCTGGCACCTCATCGCGCTGTTGCCCCGAGGAGGCCGAGCGCCTCCCACACGCTCCGGTTGGTCCTCGTCACCGCAGTGAGAAAATCACCATAATTACGCTCCTTGGCGCCGATTGGATAGCCCCATGCGTCGACTGAGCGAGCGATTCATGTTGACACGGAGGGTCCGAGCAAATCTGCTCAGTTATTTCATCTTCCCAACAGCTCCCCGTAAACCCTTATGTGCTCATTGATGACCCTATTGTATTCATGCGTAATCCTGACATACTCATACCCTTGTTCGCCCAATACCTTCCACCTATTGTTTTCAAGCAAAAACTCTAAGCCGTTGGCAAACTCCTCAACATCACCTTTTTGCGCCCAGTATCCGAACTTGCTTGCAAAATCATCTGGATTTTCATGGGAAAGAATAGCGCACTTATGGGCGCAAGCTTCCAAGAAGGACACAGGAAGACACTCTCTCCAGCTAGTGTTTACAAGAATCCAGGAGCTTTCCAGGATATGCGATTTAACGTCTCCAAGTGCCCAGCCTACCATTTCAAGATTAGCCGTGTTCTTATAGTTCTCACGCAATCTTGTTTCTCTTTCGGCGCAATTTGGACTCGCCCCCATGGAAACAAATTTAACGTTCGGAACCATCTTTGCCAATTCGAAGAAATATTCCGGTCTCTTTCTGGGATCCCATCTTCCAAGAAAACATACTTTGGGGTGGTCATCTTTCTTGATGTGCTTCTCGTGAATTTCGACTGGATTTGGTAAAAAACCGGGTTGTCTCTTCAAGCCATACAGCTTCATCGACTTCGGGATAGAGTACCAAGCCTGGCAAAAGACAGCATCTGCCTTTTTCACGGCTTTCCTGACACTATGGTAGTCAACTGCAAATCTTACCTTCGATCTAATAACAGATAACCTACGTCTGTTACCGTGGGTTTGCTCGGCCATACCGTCGTTTCTTTCTTCAAAGGTCCTTGGGTCTTGAAATGTAACAGCGTGTTTCTTATTGGGAGCTCCAATTTGCGCCAAGCACGTCCCAAGAGAGGGTTCCTGGCTATGATAAACATCCGCATCGATCGTCCTGAACAATCCGGCAAAAGCCAATACATTCTTAAGACCTATATAGAGGGGGCCTGGATAACTTACAACGGTTAAGCCGTCAATATGTTCAATAGGCTTTTGCTCTCGCTTGCGCGGCATAGCGATGTATACTTCCACGCCGTTGTTTCGCAGACCATCAGCTATATCCCGGGTTAAAGCTCCGAAGCCTCCATACGCGCCGAATCCTGCTAACTCCGTAGCAATTAAACATATACGCATTCCGACTCCCCAAATCGCAATCACAAAACTGACACCGGTCAGGATATCGTGGACAGATTTTCCTGTCACGACATCGTGGATTCGCGCCTCTCGAGTTGCTTGATCCGATCTACAGGAATCTTGCGGCAAAGGTGACTGACGAGTTCTTTCGCCACCCTGAGTCTGATCCGATTGGACGAGACTATGGGGCCCGCGGCCCAGACCACGTACAGATGTGACAGATCATCGTCTTCGACGTCTGCGGTCGACGCGCTCGTCAGCCACCTCACGAAGATCGCCGGGCGCCCGCGACTGGATGCGACGCGTTGGACATCGACTTTTGCGCTAACCTCGCTGCGTACAGCAGATTCCCGGGCAGCGAGATGCGGCCGTGCGCCGTCCTTGGCGAGATATCTTCCCTCAGCACAGCGATGCGAGGATTTGCTCCAGGGCCTTGATGTAGTGATCACCTGTGTATTTGCTTAGGGCTTCCTGTCGTGCCGCCCTTCCAAGCGTTGAAGCAAGCCCTGGCTCTGTCGCGAGCCGCAACATAGCCTCCGCCATGCGCTCCACGTCGCGCTCCTCAACCAACAATCCGGTGCGCTCATGCTCGATTACCTCGCCAATACCAGCGTGTCGAGTGGCGATCACAGGCAAGCCGGAAACCATCGCTTCCAGAACCCCAACTGGTGTGCCTTCGCTGTCACCTTTGAAGGGCCCAGACTTTGGCACAATCGAATGCTGCACGAAAGCAGTCGCCGCTTCCATGTGTTTGGCTACCTGGTTGGGCGTAAGTATCCCCGCAAACTCAACGGCAGAATTTAACCCAAGGCTAGACGCAATATTCTGGGCTGCCTCCATGAGTGCGCCGTCGCCAGCTAGAATCAAGCGCGCGTTGGGCAACCTATCGTACACTCTTTTGAATGCTAGGATCGTCAAGTATGGGGCCTTCTTGTCAACGAATCGCCCCACGCCAAAAAAGACCGGGTTGTCAGGAAAGAAGGCCTTCTCGCGAAATCCGGTTGGATCACAACCGCAACGAACCAAATGGATTTTCGCTTTTGGAATTCCGTAGGACTCAAGTGTCTCAGCCATTACATGCGAGACCGCGATGATAGCACTCGCCAGAGCTCCCAGTCTGCGATACGAATCCTGATATTGCGCGACGACCCGGGCTGCGTGTGCGTCGTAACCATGGAAGTGCACGACCAACGGAATCCGAAGATCCAAACACACAGGCAGAAGGGCGACCCCGGTGGGACCATAATTGGCAAGCACCACTTCTATGCTCGCGCGTTTTAGGCGGCGCTTCAACTCACGGCGCTGAGGCCCCTCCCAACGTGTGCCTCGGATGCCGACTTCGAGCACGACATCAACGATACCCCTCAGGCTCCCGAGGGGAGTGATTGGCCCGCCCGGCACGGTTTCACTTGCCACCGGTTCGCCATGAATCCGAAGCCGACACGGAAGTCGTTCCATCTGCATGTGAATGAAGGTCTCCGAGTAGACCGAGGCAGACGGCGACGCGATAGCGAGATTCATCGGTTCACAAGATGGTGTAAGACCATGATGCCAAGCTGGCCACTCGCAGAACGTACGCACGTGAGAATTCGTAGGTGCTCCAAGATCGGCGTTCTCCGTTCTCTAGCCCAGAATATCATGCGCGAATGAGATCGCACATTCACTGCGCGGGTTCCCAGTGAAAAAACGTGGACCGACTTCCCTGCGAACTTGTCATGGAAAGATTCAGAAGCATGCATTAGTCTCGCGCTTATCCATATTGGATAATGGACAAACCAGCCCTTCCGGAATCAGCCGCGTAATTCCTTCGCAAGCGCAGCGAGAGCCGCCACATGTCTTCTCCCCGGTGTAGTCAGTAGAGCGGCGCAGGCAAAGACGACCAGAAACGTCGACAGTAAAAGCCCCAGCTTGCAGATCAGTGCAAACTCCCCGATGTGAGGTTTTAGGATCGACGCGAGAGCCCCGCCGATCAGGCTCACAGCGGCCGGGAATGCACAGGCCTCGGTGAAGTCACGAAATGAAACGGGCGAATCGCGCAACGCCCAGGTGAGCGAGGGGTAAAGGACGAGATAGTTAGCAATTGAGTACGATAGGGCGACTCCGATCGGCCCCCAGGGCAGCCCGATGATGAAGCTCCCGCTCAAGATGACAGTGTTAAACAGACCACATAGAAAGTAGCGGCGACCTTGCCCAAGACTAAGCATTAGACTGCCCGAAAAACTCGACGACGGCTGAATGAAGGCGGCGAGAGCGAGGCAAGAAAACACAGGGGCGACCCCCAGCCACTGGCGGCCTAGCACAAGTTCGATGATGGGCTCGGCCGCAACAAAGAGATACGCGGTTAGTGGCATCGAGAAAAGGGCAAGCAGCGAAGTGACACGTACGTAGTAGGCCCGGTATGCTGCCGGCTGATCCTGCAAGCGACTTAGAGCAGGAAATGCGACGGCGTTAATCGGTTGGCGAAAGTTCGTGATCGGAAACATGAGCAGCGCATAGGCGCGGCTGTACAGACCGAGCGGCCCTGTGCCCCAGTAACGACCGATAAGGATGCTGTCGAGGTTCCGGTGGAAGTAGTTCACAAAATCGAACGCTGTTACGTTCGCTCCAAATTTGACCAATTTCTTCAGCCCTGTCCCGCGGCTTGGCAACACCGGGCGGAAGGGCGACAACAGAAACAGCAGGCTGGCAGACGTCAGCGCGCCGGCGAGTTGACCCCATACCAGCGACCAGACACGAAATCCGGCGATCGCGAGAGGGATAGCAACTGCGAGGTTGACGACCGCATCGGAAACGGTCGCTACCGCCTTGCGACCGAAGCGCAGCTCTCTCACTAGCAGCGCGCCCGATTGAGCGGCGAGGCTGCCGATCAGAAAAGTGGCCGACAAGGCAACAGTGACCCCGAGTACCTCGGGCTTCTGATAGAACCGCGAAACGAGCGGAGACACCGCTGCGACAGAAATTGTCAAGGCCAAGCCCAGCGCGACGTTGATCCAGAACAAGTTGCTGTGCTGCGCGTTTGTGAGCTTCCCGACTTGAATCGCAGCGTGAGAAAGGCCGAGATCGCCGAAAAGTCGAGCAAATGATGTCACTGCGACCACCATTGCCAGAATTCCGTAGTCGTCGGGAGAAAGGAGACGCGCCAGCACAACGGTGGATATTAATTGAATTAGCGCAACCGCTCCTTGCGAGACGACGGTGACCACGCCTCCGCGCACTGACCTGTGTTTCAAGTCGGCTAGATCAGCCCGGCGCATAGTGCCTATAGAGGGCCGCGTTTCCAAGTTGAACCCACTACTGCACGGTCTTGTCAGCTTCACGCCGGGAATCTTGCGACGGGACGAATAGAGAACGAATGCCTATCACCACGGCCTCCGTTGGTTACCCTATGCTTTAGTGCGTCTTGGCTGGAGTCAATGCTATTCGTAGTTGAACTTCCGAAGTGGCGACCTGCGGTGTCCACCCGGCCCGAACAGCTTGAGCAGATTGTTCGCGAGGCAGATCAGCAACCACTCTGCCCGCACCTTGCCGCCCGCGGAGCGAGAAGCGCCAGAAGCCGCGGGGGCCCTTGGCCTGGCCGAAGACTGGTTCGACGGTCGTTTTCCGCAGGGTGTAGGCGGCCTGGCCGGCGCGACCGGCGACTTTCGCCCGCATCGCGCCGATCGCCGTCCCGCCCGCCGGGACAGGCCTGGTCGGGGTGTCTCCGTGCTGCTGCCGATCCACGGCGATATGCAGATCGATCGCGGCCAACGCCTCGTCCGTTACCGCCGCCGCGCTGCAGTTCGCGGCCACCTGGGTCAACATCGGCACCAGTTGCTGCTTGTCGTTCGAGGCCTGGGTGACCTCCGCCGCCACGATGATCTGGGCGGAGTACGGATTGAAGCTTTTCATGCCTACACTATACCGCTACCGCGCCCCTGTGTGGGCCCGAAGTGACGGCGCGGCGTCGATTATTGCTCCGACAGGTTCCTAGGTTACCGTATTGGCGCCCGCCCGTTTGAACGTGTCTCGAAGCCTATGGGGCATATACACGCCGAGAGCCCTCAACAGTAAGTCGGCTTGTCGCGTGTCGATGGCGCCACGGACATAATTCAGGACAGCCGCGAAACGATCTTGCCGTTCAATATAATGCCATCCTATGTACTTATACACGTCGGCAATGCCAAAATTTACGGCAGCCATCGCTTCTCGATCATCCGTCAACGTCCTGCGGATTAACGAGAGAAGCCGCAAGCTCGCAAGTTGGCCAAGCAAGTAATTATGACGATGAAGGGAATCCGACGAGATACGCAAGACAGCAAGTGGAGTGTCCAGGTAACCGAAGTGGGCATGTCGCGCGAGACGAAGAAGAAATTCCCAGTCCGATGACCGCCGAAATGCCTCGTTGAATCCGCCTGTTTTTTCAAAGGCTCGACGAGTGATGGTTAGGCTAGTTGGTTTAACAGGGACCTCTCGGAGAAGGCATAGAAACATTTGACGATTTGTAATTTCGATGCCGTCCGGGAAAGGTGTTTGCGAGAGAAAATGGGAGAAGACCGGTGTTGCACGCATAAAGGAGGCGATGTGATCGTCACCGTCATACTTTTCCAAATCTGAGAATAGGGCATCGACTGTCGGATGCCCGCGAAGGAAAGTAGATTCCAGTTCGAGCTTGTGTGGCTTCCAAAGATCATCAGAGTCAAGGAACGAGATGAAGGTACCGGAAGAAGCAGCCACTCCGGTATTCCGCGCAGCCGCAACACCAGCATTTGGGCGAAGCAGATAGTGGATTCGAGAGTCGGAGAGAAACGGGCGCAACCTATTTTGGGTATCATCCGTGGAGCCATCGTCTAGAATAACGACTTCAAAATCTGAGAAAGTTTGGTCAAGGACGCTCTTGACAGCTTGAGTGAGAATGGCGCCTCGATTGCAAGTTGGAATTATGATTGAAAATGTCATACCGTACTCCGGATAGATAACCTAATGAGGAGGCCGTGGGTCAGATCTTATCGCGTTCTTGAAGGAAGCAGCGCGTTGAAAAGGGTCTTAGAAATAGAAACATTAGCGTGAAGAACGCGAGAAAGAAAGTCGCCGAAATTTCGCCTTTCGTTACCTGTACGAAAGCCCAGGCGTCGACGCCTGAGGTGATTGTGGCCGCCTTTCCATCGTACGCATTGTCGGCCAGCGTGACGAGCCCCCAGTTGGCCTTCTCGGCCCAGTTGTCGTGGAACTCCCACCACTGGATGCCGACAAAGGGGTGGACCCCGGTGGTGGTCACGGCAGCGTTCAAGCGCGCGGTCAGGCTGTTCTGGTAGTACGTGCCGCGATCGAGTTGGGTCTGGAACCCACTCGCGGTGTACCGGAAGAGAGCCGAGTCCGGATTGGCTTTGGCGCCCAGCCACGTGACGATGGGGAGGTCGCCCGCGTACTGGGCCGTGAAGTCGAGGCGGGCCTGGTCGCCGTTCCAGGTCGTACGCAGCACATCGAGATACTGCCCGGCGGCCCGGAGAACCTGCCGGCGGGCGGGCGCGTCCCAACCGCCGACGGTGGTCGGCCCAAGGTAGAGGGCGTTCGGGTAATACTGCTTGATCCGAGTCCGGTAGATCGAGAAGTACCGCTTGGCAATCTCGTAGAGAAAGTCGTCCAGATCTGCTTTGACCGTGGGGGTGGTATTTATCAGCCCAACCGAGTCCGTGCCCACCCACCGGCCCTTACCATTCTCGTCGAGGAGGCCAGATCCCGTGGGCCAACCCCCATCCGAGTCGAAGGTCGTGTACGTCGAGCCCCAGGCCGCGTTGAGCGCGGCAATGCTTCCGTACCTTGCTTGCAGGAAGTCTCGCAGCGCGTACTTGGTATAAACCTTCGGGTCGGTGTAGGTGATGGTTCCAGCCTTGTTTCGCGTTTGAGTCGGCGGCGTCAGCAGCGTGACGTAGCCAAGATGGGGGTGTCCGTGCCCCCGGCTGTCGAAATCCGGCCCGGGCCCAAACCCCGTGAGGTAATCGGTGTCGTCGCTGCTGAACCCAATCAGCCAGGGCGACGCTGCCTACCACGCAAACTCATTCGAGGCCGCCCGCGCGTTCACCCAGAGATCGAAGTTGGGATCACACACGTCCGGAAACTGCCCCCGGTAGCCCGTGAAGTGGCTGTCCAGCACCCAGTAGAGTTCTTTGACGGGACCGTTCGCATAGTTGAACGCATTAGTCTGACTGTACGAAGGGCCCCCTGCAGGGGGAAGGGGATGGCTGGCAGTTGCACTGGTTGCACCCCACCGAGCCACCGGGGATCGTTGATGGTCGTCCACGGCAAGGTCCACTTGCTGGCGTACTCCGCGAGGGCGTTGAAGCCCCACGCCTGCAGCCGCCGATTCTGCTGCGGTCCCCACGTTAGATCCGCGTCGCCGTATTTCGCTTTCACTACCTGCCGGTACGTCGTGCCGGCGTCGGTGACGTGATCCGACACCTCCACGTTGTAGACTCCCTTCATCCAAAAGGCATTGCCGTCGGGCGTGACGAAGACCCAGCGGTTGTTGATCTTGGCGACCCGGAAAAAGCTCGCAGAGGGCGCGACTCGAACAGGAACTCCGCCGAACCGATCCATGGGTAAAGCGGTAGTGTCTATCCCAAGAGGCGCGAGACCTCCAGGAGCCGCGGCCGTTGCCGTTTCCGGTTGAATGGCAGTGGCTGTGACGCCCACGAATAGTAGCAAAACTACAATCAGTTGTCGGTTCCACACTTCCACGTGATGCATCCCCGGTGGTCTAGTTCATTCAATATTCACAGAGTTGCAGGCTTCCGCGGAACTCGAGAATGAGGTCGGTTACGTTCTGGACGTGATTGTACCGCGCGCGCACGTCGCAATCCGATTGATCGAAAAGAACGCGCCCGAGTGAGTTCTTCGGTGGCGAGTGACGGAAGGCACATGGTGACGAAGATCATCAGCCAGAAAAGCTTCTGAGTCTCCGCCGATAGGAAAAAGATAGCAACACACGCGCCCACTAGGCCCGTCTGGATTCCCTCAGCGGCATGGTAGATGAGCGTGGCGCCACAATTCCGGGTAACCCGTTGAACTCGCGCAAGCGTCGTAATGGTAAGAACGAGCACGGCTGCAAAGAAAGTAATGCCTGGAACTCCAAGCTCTGCTGCCACTTCCACATATGTGTTGTGGGCAACGCCAGCGAGCGTACCGCTGAACGCCTTGAAGTTTCCGGTGCCAATGCCGGTCAGGGGCTGGGCTTGAATCATTTTAAGGCCTTCTTCCAAAAGGGCAACCCGCCTCTCCGTAGAGCGATGATCACTGTAATCGGGTGATAGCAGCCGACTAAATGGGGAGGAGGGTGCGAAAGCCATCAATGGGAGCAATACGACCAAAAGAAGGAGAAAATTTCGACCGCGGTGCTGCGACCGCCCGACGGCGAGAAGCGACGCAGCAGTGAGGCCGATGAGAGCCCCACGCGACGCGGCGAGTATCAACCCGACCAGGATTAGACCAATTGAGCCAAGGCAAAACCAGCGCTCCCATCGTGGCTGGTCCGTGCGAAGCAGATAGAACGCCAAAGGCAGGCACAGAAGCGCGGAGACGCTGTAGTAGTTTGGGTCGCCGGTGACCCAACCCGGACGATACCCTGCCCCCATTCCGCCGTACTTCTGCCACTCGCGTAGGATGTGAAGCGAGGCGTAGCCGACCGATCCAATGGCGACGAGGAGAACGTAGCGAAGGCGGTCGAGGGAGTCCACGACCACGAGAGTCACAAAGAACAGCGAGAGGAAGGACAAGTAACTCATCAAGGGGCTAATTTCGAGAGGTTGGGGGACCGCCAAGAGGAGATAGGAGGTCATCGCGAGAAGACAAAAGATGACAAAGAATCTTGCCTGGACCGTCTCGAAGAATCGCGGCGGCGACGGGCGGGAGAAACAATAGAGGAGAGCATAGCCCAAGCATATGATCCCGAGATACTTGATTACTGTCATCTCGCCTACAAAGCCGGACCAGACGGGATGCCGAGTCATGGGCATGACCGAGATCAGGAGATAGAAGAAGATCAAGGGCAAATCTCTTTCAGTGCTTCGCAAAGCCGTGAGCGGAGGACAGGTATGCTGTAGTCGTCCTCCACTCTAACTCGTGCAGCGCGGCCAATTTCTTCGCGACGTGTCCTATCCGTTAGGAGGCGGGCCGTTTCGGTGGCGAACACCTCTGGGTCGTCGGCAAGGACAATTTCCTTCGCATCCACGAAGCTCAGGCCCTCCGCGCCGAGTCGAGTTGACACGATCGCCTTCCCCATTGCGGCCGCCTCAAGGATTTTGAGGCGTGTTCCACTCCCAATTCGAAGGGGAACCACGCAGACGGTGGCCTTGGCGACCTCCACGCGCATGTCGGGTACGGTCCCGGTCACCTCGACACCGGGCACTCGGGCGAGCCATCGGCAAAGCGACGGCGATGGGTTGCGGCCCGCGACGACGACGCGGACGTTCGGAACACGCGACCGCAACTCCGGGAGCACCCTTGCGACGAAGAATTGCACCCCGTCGATGTTGGGTTGAAAGTCCATGGATCCCGAAAACAAAACGGTCCGACCATCGTCGAAAAACTGGCCTGTGGGGAGGTCCGTGGGGACAACGTTGGGCACGATCGCGACACGAGCCGCGGGGAGCCGGGCGAGGATCCCCGTTCGATCGATCTCGGAGCATGCCAGAATGCCCGCGCATTTTTGCATCACGTGGTCGGACAGCCGGCGTATCTTCTGGCACTCCAGCCACGCGTAAGCGCGCTTGGCCGGATTTGGCTCATGGGGGAGATAGCGCTTCAGGATGACCTCCGTGAGGTCGTGCTTGTTCAGAAGGGTCACAGCCTGCACGTTGTCCGGCACATTCAGGCTGAGATAGATATCGTCGACGATGAGGGCGTCGCATGCGGTACGAGCCAGATGGCGGGCGATGGTGTCGGTCATCGCCTGCGACCGGTAGCGCACGGCGCCATACGGGAGGAGTCTGGGCAACGCGGCAAGGCGCGACAAGGGCCTCATGCCGGACCGAAGGCCGCCGCCGGACGCGGGAACGAGGTCGACGGTCCGGCACGTGCCGCCGTGAGCCGCCTGCGGGTCGCGCAGTTCAGCCGGTTCTGCAAACGCGATGAGGCTGACCGCGTGCCCCTCCTCCGCCATCGCCCGCAATAGCGTCGAGTTCCGGAGCCGGTGCCCATTCGTCGGCGGGAACGGAACCGTGAGCGCCGCGAAGAGGATCTTCAATGCTCTAGCCACCTTCGACCACTCCCGCACGCCGTAAGACCTGGACTAAGGATCGGATAGGATAAAAGACCGTATCCCGCTCGAGCATGTACTTGACGAACCAGCGGTACCGACTCATGTAGTTCATGGCCGCGACAGCCTTGTCCAGGACCGCGGGCTCAAATTGCGTGGCGTGGCGTGCCCAGTCGCCATCAAGCTCGAGTCTCTCCGCGTCCGGAGACGACTTGATGGCGACTGGGCACGCCACGCCACAAGCTGAGCCCGCGGTCCTGGACAAGGCTGTCGCGGCCATGAACTACATGAGTCAGTACACTTGGTTGGTCCGAGTCATATTGAGCGGGATACGGTCTTTTATCCTATCCAATCCTTAGTCCAGGTCTACGGCGTGCGGGAGTGGTCGAAGGTGGCTCAGGCATTGAAGATCCCTCTTCGCGGCGCTCACGGTTCCGTTCCCGCCGACGAATGGGCACCGGCTCCGGGAACTCGACGCTATTGCGGGCGATGGCGGAGGAGGGGCACGCGGTCAGCCTCATCGCGTTTGCAGAACCGGCTGAACTGCGCGACCCGCAGGCGGCTCACGGCGGCACGTGCCGGACCATGCGACCTCGTTCCCGCGTCCGGCGGCGGCCTTCGGTCCGGCATGAGGCCCTTGTCGCGCCTTGCCGCGTTGCCCAGACTCCTCCCGTATGGCACCATGCGCTACCGGTCGCAGGCGATGACCATGATCGCCCGCCATCTGGCTCACTGCCGCATGCGACGCCCTCATCGTCGACGATATCTATCTCAGCCTGAATGTCAGAACGTGCAGGCTGTGACCCTTATTAAAGAGCACGACCTCACGGAGGTCATCCTGAAGCGCTCTGTCCCCCATGAGCCAAATCCGGCCAAGCGCGCTTACGCGTGGCTGGAGTGCCCGTACGCCGGCTGTCCGACCACGTGATGCAAAAATGCGCGGGCATTTGTGCATGCTCCGAGATCGATCAAACAGGGGATGTGCTGCGCCCGGCTCCCCGCGGCTCGTGTCGCGATCAGTGCCCAACGTTGTCCCCACGGACCTCCACAGGCCAGTTTTTCGACGATGGTCGGACCGTTTTGTTTTCGGATCCATCGATTTCAATCCAACATCGACGGGGTGCAATTCTTCGTCGCAAGGGTGCTCCGGAGTTGGGGTCGGTCTGCGAACGTCCGCGTCGTCGTCGCGGGCGGCAACCCATCGCCGTCGCTTTGCCGATGGCTCGCCCCGAGTCCGGTGTCGAGGTGACCGGGACCGTACCCGACATGCGCGTGGAGGTCGCCAAGGCCACCGTGCGTGGTTGGTTCAATTGGGAGTGGAACGCGCTCAAAATCCTTGAGGCGGCCGCGAGATGGTGCGTCTGCGACTCGACTCGGCGCGGAGGGCCTGAGCTTCGTGGAATTGAGAAGGAAATTGTCCTTGCCGACGACCCAGAGGTGTTCGCCACCGAAACGGCCCGCCTAACGGATAGGACACGTCGCGAAGAAATTGCACAGCGCTGCACGAGTTAGAGTGGAGGACGACTACAGCCTGTCCTCCGCTCACGGCTTTGCGAAGCACTGAAAGAGATTTGCCCTTGATCTTCTTCTATCTCCTGATATTCGGTCATGCCCATGACTCGGCATCCCGTCTGGTCCGGCTTTGTAGGCGAGATGACAGTAATCGAGTATTCTGGGATCATATGCTTGGGCTATGCTCTCCTCTATTGTTTCTCCCACCGTCCGCACCACGATCTTCGAGACGGTCCAGGCAAGATTCTTTGTCATCTTTTGCTCGCGATGACCTCCTATCTCCTCTTCAAGCTTGCAACCTCTCGAAATTAGCCCCTTGATGAGTTACTTGTCCTTCCTCTCGCTGTTCTTTGTGACTCTCGTGGTCGTGGACTCCCTCGACCGCCTTCGCTACGTTCTCCTCGTCGCCATTGGATCCGTCGGTCTCGGCCTCGCTTCACATCCTACACGAGTGGCAGAAGTACAGCGAGATGGGGGCAGGGTATCGTCCGGGTTGGGTCACCGGCGACCCAAACTACTACAGCGTCTCCGCGCTTCTGTGCCCTCCTTGGCGTTCTCTGTGTTTCGCACGGACCAGCCACGATGGGAGCGCTGGTTTTGCCTTGGCTCAATTGGTCTAATCCTGGTCGGGTTGATACTCGCCGCGTCGCGTGGGGCTCTCATCGGCCTCACTGCTGCGTCGCTTCTCGCCGTCGGCAGTGGCGGCACCGCGGTCGAAATTTTCTCCTTCTTTTGGTCGTATTGCTCCCATTGATGGCTTTCGTCCATTTAGTCGGCTGCTATCACCCGATTACAGTCATAGTGCTCTTACGGAGAGGCGGGTTGCCCTTTTTGGAAGAAGGCCTTAAAATGATTCAAGCCCAGCCCCTGACCGGCATTGGCACCGGAAACTTCAAGGCGTTCAGCGGTACGCTCGCTGGCGTTGCCCACAACGCATATCTGGAAGTGGCAGCAGAGCTTGGAGTTCCAGGCATTACTTTCTTTGCAGCCGTGCTCGTTCTTACCATTACGACGCTTGCGCGAGTTCAAACGGTTTTCCGGAATTGTGGCGCCACGCTCATCTACCATGCCGCTGAGGGAATCCAGACGGGCCTAGTGGGCGCGTGTGCTATCTTTTTCCTATAGGCACAAGAAGGATTTTCAGAAGCTTTTCTGGCTGATGATCTTCGTCACCATGTGCCTTCCGTCACTCGCCACCGAAGAATTCACTCGGGCGCGTTCTTTTCGATCGATCGGGGAAATATTGCGACGTGCGCGCGCGGTACAATCACGTCCAGAACATCAGCCTCGTTCTCGAGTTCCGCGAAGCCTGCAACTCTGTGAATATTGAATGAACTAGACCACCGGATGCGTCGCGTGGAAGTGTGGAACCGACAACTGATTGTAGTTTTGCTACTATTCGTGGGCGTCACAGCCACTGCCATTCAACCGGAAACGGCAACGGCCGCGGCTCCTGGAGGTCTCGCGCCCTCTTGGGATAGACACTACCGCTTTACCCATGGATCGGTTCGGCGGAGTTTGCCTGTTCGAGTCGCGCCCTCTGCGAGCTTTTTCCGGGTCACAAGATCGACAACCGCTGGGTCTTCGTCACGCCCGACGGCAATGCCTTTTGGATGAAGGGAGTCTACAACATCAAATAAGATACGTCACCGACACCGGCACGACGTACCGGCAGGTAGTGAAAGCGAAATAGGCGACGCGGAGACTAACGTGGGGACCGCGGCGGAATCGGCGGCTGGCGTGGGGCTTCAACGCCCTCGCAGAGTACGCCAGCAAGTGGACCTTGCCGTGGACGACCATCGACGATCCCCGGTGGCTCGGTGGGGTGCAACCGGTGCAACTGCCAGCCATCCCCTTCCCCCTGCAGGGGGCTTCGTACAGCCAGACCAATTTGTTCAACTATGCGAAGGGTCCCGTCAAACTCTACTGGGGGCTGGACAGCCACTTCACAGGCTACCGAGGACAGTTTCCCGAGATATTTTAATCCGAACTTTAATATCTGGGTGAACGCGCGTCCGGCCTCGAGCGAGTATGCGCGGCAGGCAGCGTCGCCCTGGCTGATTGGTTTCAGCAGCGACGACACCGATTACCTCACGGGGTTTGGGCCCGGGCCGGATTTCGACAGCCGGGGGCACGGACCCGCCATCTTGGCTACGTAGCGCTGCTGACGCCGCCGACTCAAACGCGAAACAAGCTCGAGCTCGCGCACACCGACCCGAAGGTTTATACCAAGTACGCGCTGCGAGACTTCCCTGCAAGCAAGGTACAAGCGTTGCCACGCGGCCTGGGACGACACCGCGACACCTTTCGACTCGGATGGGGGTTGGCCCACGGGATCTGGCCTCCTCGACGAGAATGGCCGGTGGGTGGGCACGGACTCGGTTGAGCTGCAGTCGATCCCCACCCCCCACGGTCAAAGCAGATCTGGACGACTTTCTCTACGAGATTGCCAAGCGGTACTTGTCGATGTACCGGACTCAGAATAAGAGCGGTCTATACCGAACGCCCTCTACCTTGGGCCGACCACCGTCGGCGGCTGGGACGCGCCCGCCCGCCGCAGGTCTCCCGCCCCTCGGGCCGTGTCCGATGTGGTGACCGACCTGGAACGGCGAGACCGGCCCGCCTCGACTTCACGGCCCAGTACGCGGCGACCTCCATCGTCACGTGGCTGGGCGCCAAAGCCGTCGGCCCTCTTCCGGTACACCGCGAGTGGGTTCCAGACCCAACTCGATCGCGGCACGTACTACCAGAACAGCCTGACCGCGCGCTTGCCGTGACCACCACCCAGTCCTTTGTCGGCATCCAGTGGTGGGAGTTCCACGACAACTGGCCGAGAAGGCCAACTGGGGGCTCGTCACGCTGGCCGACGATCCGTACGATGGAAAGGCGGCCACAATCGCCTCAGGCGTCGACGCCTGGGGCCTTCGTACAGGTAACGAAAGGCGAAATTTCGGCAACTTCTTTCTCGCGTTCTTCACGCTAATGTTTCTATTTCTAAGACCCTTTTCAACGCGCTGCTTCCTTCAAGAACGCGATAAGATCTGACCCACGGCCTCCTCATTAGGTTATCTATCCGGAGTACGGTATGACATTTTCAATCATAATTCCAACTTGCAATCGAGGCGCCATTCTCCACTCAAGCTGTCAAGAGCGTCCTTGACCAAACTTTCTCAGATTTTGAAGTCGTTATTCTAGACGATGGCTCCACGGATAAATGCCAAAATAGGTTGCACCAGTTTTCTCCGACTCTCGAATCCACTATCTGCTTCGCCCAAATGTGCATGCGGCTGCGCGGATGGCTGCTTCTTCCGGTACCTTCATCTCGTTCCTTGACTCTGATGATCTTGGAAGCCACACAAGCTCGAACTGGAATCTACCTCCTTCGCGGGCATCCGACAGTCGATGCCCTATTCTCAGATTTGGAAAAGTATGACGTAACGAGATCACATCGCCTGCTTTCTCGCTGCAACACCGGTCTTCTCCCATTTTCTCTCGCAAACACCTTTCCCGGACGGCATCGAAATTACAAATCGTCAAATGTTTCTATGCCTTCTCCGAGAGGCCCCTGTTAAACCAACTAGCCTAACCATCACTCGTCGAGCCTTTGAAAAAACAGGCGGATTCAACGAGATATTGCGCGGTCATCGGACTGGGAATTTCTTCTTCGTCTCGCGCGACATGCCCACTTTGGTTACCTGGACACTCCACTTGCTGTCTTGCGTATCTCGTCGGATTCCCTTCATCGTCATAATTACTTGCTTGGCCAACTTGCGAGCTTGCGGCTTCTCTCGTTAATCCGCAGGACGTTGACGGCTGCGTAAATTTTGGCATTGCCGACGTGTATAAGTACATAGGATGGCATTATATTGAACGGCAAGATCGTTTCGCGGCTGTCTGAATTTGACGTCCGTGGCGCCATCGACACGCGACAAGCCGACTTACTGTTGAGGGCTCTCGGCGTGTATATGCCCCATAGGCTTCGAGACACGTTCAAACGGGCGGGCGCCAATACGGTAACCTAGGAACCTGTCGGAGCAATAATCGACGCCGCGCCCCACTTCGCACCGGGGCGCGCTGGGCGCGGCATTGAAAAAGCTCATCCGTACACCGCCCAGATCATCGTGGCGGCGGAGGTCACCCAGGCCTCGAACGACAAGCAGCAACTGGTGCCGATGTTGACCAGGTGGCCGCGAACTGCAGCGCGGCGGCGGTAACGGACGAGGCGTTGGCCGCGATGTCATATCGCCGTGGATCGGCAGCGGCGCGGAACACCCCGACCAGACCTGTCCAAGAGCAGGCGGGACGGCGATCGGCGCGATGCTGGCGAACGTCGCCGGTCGCGCCGGCCAGGCCGCACACCCTGCGGAAAACGACCGTCGAACCAGTCTTGGCCGAGGCCGCACAGGCTCTGGCGCTTCTACCAGCTCCGCGGGCGGCAAGGTGCGGGCAGAGTGGTTGCTGATCTGCCTAGCAAAGCGATTGTCAAGCTGGACACCGCAGGTCGCCACTTGGGAGGCGGACTCAGATGAGCATTGCAGCCGGCCAAGACGCACTAAAGCACAGGGTAACCAACGGAGGCCGTGGTGATAGGCATTCGTTCTCTATTGGCCGGTCCGTTCCCAGCATGAAGCTGACAAGACCGTGCAGTAGTGGGTTCAACTTGGAAACGCGGCCCTCTAGAGGCACTATGCGCCGGGCTGATCTAACCGACTTGAAACGCGGGTCATCGCGGAGGCGTGGTCGCGTCGTCTCGCAAGGAGCGGTTGCGCTAATTCAATTAATATCCACCGTTGTGCTGGCGCGTCTCCTTTCTCCCGACGACTACGGAATTCTGGCAATGGTGGTCGCAGTGACATCATTTGCTCGACTTTTTCGGCGATCTCGGCCTTTCTCACGCTGCGATTCAAGTCGGCAAGCTCACAAACGCGCAGCACAGCAACTTGTTCTGGATCAACGTCGCGCTGGGCTTGGCCCTGACACTTTCTGTCGCAGCGGTGTCTCCGCTCGTTTCGCGGTTCTATCAGAAGCCCGAGGTACTCGGGGTCACTGTTGCCTTGAGCCACTTTCTGATCGGCAGCCTCACTCGAATCGGGCGCGCTGCTAGTGAGAGAGCTGTGCGCTTTTTTGGGTACAAGGCGGTAGCGACCGTTTCCGATGCGGTCGTCAACCTCGCAGTTGCTATCCCTCGTTATCGCCGGATTTCGTGTTTGGTCGGCGTATGGGGTCGACTCGCCGGCGCGCTGACGTCTGCGAGCCTGCTGTTCCTGTTGTCGCCCTTCCGCCCAGTGTTGCCAAGCCGCGGGACAGGGCTGAAGAAGATGGTCAAATCTGGAGCGAAGCGTAACAGCGTTCGATTTTGTGAACTACTTCCACCGGAACCTCGACAGCATCCTTATCGGTCGTTACTGGCCGCTCGGCCTGTACAGCCGCGCCTATGCGCTGCTCATGTTCCCGATCACGAACTTTCGCCGACCGAATTAACGCCGTCGGCATTTGCCTGCTCTAAGTCGCTTGCAGGATCAGCCGGCAGCATACCGGGGCCACACGTACGTGTCACTTCGCTGCTTGCCCTCTTCTCGATGCCGACCACCGGTTATCTCTTTGTTGCGGCCGAGCCTCATCATCAAAACTTGTGCTAGGCCGCCAGTGGCTGGGGGTCGCCCCTGGTTTTCTTGCCTCGCCCTCGCCGCCTTCACTCAGCCGTCGTCCAGTTTTCGCGCAGTCTAATGCTTAGTCTTGGGCAAGGTCGCCGCTCACTTTCTGTGTGGTCTGTTTAACACTGTCATCTTGAGCGGAAGCTTCGTCATCGGGTGCCCTGGGGGCCGATCGGAGTCGCCCTATCGTACTCAATTGCTAACTATCTCGTCCTTTACCCCTCGCTCACCTGGGCGTTGCGCGATTCGCCCGTTTCATTTCGTGACTTCGCCGAGGCCTGTGCATTCCCGGCCGCTGTGAGCCTGATCGGCGGGGCTCTCGCGTCGATCCTGAAAGCCTCACATCGGGGGAATCTGCACTGATCTGCAAGCTGGGGCTTTTACTGTCGACGTTTCTGGTCGCCTTCTGCCTGCGCCGCTCTCCTGACTACACCGGGGAGAAGACATGTGGCGGCTCTCGCTGCGCTTGCGAAGGAATTACGCGGCTGATTGCGGAAGGGCTCGTATTCGTCCATTATCCAATATGGATAAGCGCGAGACTAATTCATGCTTCTGAATCTTTCCATGACAAGTTCGCAGGGAAGTCGGTCCACGTCTTTTCACTGGGAACCCGCGCAGTGAATGTGCGATCTCATTCGCGCATGATATTCTGGGCTGAGAGAACGGAAAACGCCGATCTTGAGCACCTACGAATTTTCACGTGCGTACGTTCTGCGAGTGGGCAGCCTGGCATCATGGTCTTACACCATCTTGTGAACCGATGAATCTCGCTATCGCGTCGCCGTATCTGCCCGTTTACTCGGAGACCTTCATTCCCATGCAGATCGAACGACTTCCGTGTCGGCTTCGGATTCATGGCGAACCGGTGGCAAGTGAAACCGTGCCGGGCGGGCCAACACTCCCCTCAGGAGCCTGAGGGGTATCGTTGATGTCGTGCTCGAAGTCGGCATCCAAGGCACACGTTGGGAGGGGCCTCAGCGCCGTGAGTTGAAGCGCCGCCTAAAACGCGCGAGATAGAAGTGGTGCTTGCTAATTATTGGTCCCACCGGGGTCGCCCTTCTGCCTGTGTGGTCTTCGGATCTCCGGAATCCGTTGGTCGTGCACTTCCATGGTTACGACGCACACGCAGCTCGGCGTCGTCGCGCAATATCAGGATTCGTATCGCAGACTGGGGTTCTGGCGAGCGCTATCATCGCGGTCTCGCGGCACTGTAATGGCTGAGACACTTGAGTCCTACGGAATTCCAAGAGCGAAAATCCATTTGGGTTCGTTGCGGTTGTGATCCAACCGGGTTTCGCGAGAAGGCCTTCTTTCCAACAACCCGGTCTTTTTTCGCGTGGGGCGATTCGTTGACAAGAAGGCCCCATACTTGACGATCCTAGCATACAAAGAGTGTACGATAGGTTGCCCAACGCGCGCTTGATTCTAGCTGGCGACGGCGCACTCATGGAGGCAGCCCAGAATATTGCGTCTAGCCTTGGGTTAACCTCTGCCGTTGAGTTCTGCGGGGATACTTAAGCCCAACCAGGTAGCCAAACACATGGAAGCGGCGACTGCTTTCGTGCAGTATTCGATTGTGCCAAAGTCTGGGCCCTTCAAAGGCGACAGCGAAGGCCACCAGTTGGGGTTCTGGAAGCGATGGTTTCCGGCTTGCCTGTGATCGCCACTCGACACGCTGGTATTGGCGAGGTAATCGAGCATGGGCGCACCGGATTGTTGGTTGAGGAGCGCGACGTGGAGCGCATGGCGGAGGCTATGTTGCGGCTCGCGACAGAGCCAGGGCTTGCTTCAACGCTTGGAAGGGCGGCACGACAGGAAGTCCTAAGAAAATCCACAGTTGATCACTACATCAAGGCCCTGGAGCAAATCCTTGCATCGCTGTGCTGAGGGAAGATACTCGCCAAGGACGGCGCACGGCCGCATCTCGCTGCCCGGGAATCTGCTGCACACAGCGAGGTTAGCGCAAAAGCGATGTCCAACGCGTCGCATCGATCCAGTCGCGGGCGCCCGGCGATCTTCGTGAGGTGGCTGACGAGCGCGTCGACCGAGACGTCGACGACGATGAGCTGTCACATCTGTACCTGATCTGGGCCGCGGGCCTCATAGTCTCGTCCAATCGGATCAGACTCAGGGTGGCGAAAGAACTCGTCAGTCACCTTTGCCGCAAGATTCCTGTAAATCGGATCAAACAACTCGAGAGGCGCGAATCCACCATGTCGTAACAGGAAAATCTGTCCACGATATCCTGACCGGTGTCAGTTTTGCGATTGCGATTTGGGGAGTCGGAATGCGTATATGTTTAATCGCTACAGAGTTAGCGGGATTCGGCGCGTATGGAGGCTTCGGAGCTTTGACACGGGATATAGCTAATGGTCTGCGAAACAAGGGGCTGGAAGTATACATCGCCATGCCGCGTAAGCCAGAGCAAAAGCCTATTGAACATATTGACGGCTTAACCGTTGTAAGTTATCCAAGCCCTCTATATATAGGTCTTAAGAATGTATTGGCTTTTGCGGGATTGTACAGGACGATCGATGCGGATGTTTATCATAGCCAGGAACCCTCGCTTGGGACGTGCTTGGCGCAAATTGGAGCTCCCAATAAGAAACACGCTGTTACATTTCAAGACCCAAGGACCTTTGAAGAAAGAAACGACGGAATGGCCGAACAAACCCACGGTAACAGACGTAGGTTATCTGTTATTAGATCGAAGGTAAGATTTGCAGTTGACTACCATAGTGTCAGGAAAGCCGTGAAAAAGGCAGATGCTGTCTTTTGCCAGGCTTGGTACTCTATCCCGAAGTCGATGAAGCTGTATGGCTTGAAGAGACAACCCGGTTTTTTACCAAATCCAGTCGAAATTCACGAGAAACATATCAATAAAGATGACAACCCCAAAGTATGTTTTCTTGGAAGATGGGATCCCAGAAAGAGACCGGAATATTTCTTCGAATTGGCAAAGATGTTTCCGAACGTAAAATTTGTTTCCATGGGGGCGAGTCCAAATTGCGCCGAAAGAGAAACAAGATTGCGTGAGAACTATAAGAACACGGCGAATCTTGAAATGGTAGGCTGGGCACTTGGAGAGGTTAAATCGCATATCCTGGAAAGCTCCTGGATTCTTGTAAATACTAGTTGGAGAGAGTGTCTTCCTGTGTCCTTCTTGGAAGCTTGTGCCCATAAGTGCGCTATTCTTTCCCATGAAAATCCAGATGATTTTGCAAGTAAGTTCGGATACTGGGCGCAAAAAGGTGATGTTGAGGAGTTTGCCAACGGCTTAGAGTTTTTGCTTGAAAACAATAGGTGGAAGGTATTGGGCGAACAAGGGTATGAGTATGTCAGGATTACGCATGAATACAATAGGGTCATCAATGAGCACATAAGGGTTTACGGGGAGCTGCTGGAAAGATGAGATTACTGAGCAGATTTGCTGGGACACCGACGAAGGGGAAACCTTTTCTTTCGACTAACTTGGGCGCTAATTTTTCCGTTGTAATCCCCACTAGGAATCGGCGTGACGCTCTGCTGCAGGCGATACAATCCATACTTTGTCAATCGATCACGCCGCTCCAGTTGATTGTCGTTGATCAGAGTGCCACCCCCGACGCCGGCGCAGCTGCCCAACGTCTTGTAGCGGACGTCGCAGCGGAGCGGAAGCCGCAGCTTATCTATGTGCACGATCCGAGTATTGACGGCGCTGCGAGTGCACGCAACACAGGATTGGCGCTCAGTGTCGGAGCCTGGGTCGTGTTCTGCGACGACGACGGTGTCCTCGCGCCGGACGCACTTGAACTGATGGGCCGTGCGCTGCATGACCGAGCCGAGCTAATCGGCGTGTGCGGAATTATCACGAACTACGAGCCGCCATCGCTACCCACGCGTATCTTCCGCCGACTTTTTTTTTGCGGACCGTTTTGGGATGAACGCCAACCTGTGTACTGGCACTGGAGTCGTTATCGACCAAGCGACCTCATCCCCACAAACAAACTAAATGGCGCTCTAATGGCGGTCCGCCGGACGGCACTAATCGCAATTGGTGGATTTGATCCCAGATACTGCGGCCCGTCCATCGGCGAAGACGTCGAAATTTCGCATCGCTTACTACGATACAGCAAGAGTACAAGAAGCTTGGCCTTTGTGGCAGGCGCGTGGTTACGCCATAACTCATTGAGCGATCACAGCGCTCGCGCACTTGAACACGAACTCATATGCACGCATTACTGGCTCCGCGCAAATCTAAGCCATCCCGCTAAGAACCGCCTCCTTTATTCATGGCTCTTCTTGGGGCTCACTGTGCTCGCGACTATCTCTTCGCTGCGTCAGACGTCGCTGGAGCCACTTAAGGGATGGCGGCGAGCGATTCAATGCATTCGCTCAGGGTACGCTAGTTGTGATTTCCTTAAACCGATTTTCGGCGAGACAAGCACCGACAAACGCGCGAGTGTGGAAAGGCTGTAGATAATTTCGGTTACACTTTCATGTACCGTTGTCTCATCTGCGACGCTGCTTCGTCGGTTTAGTTAGCGACAAAGATTCGATTGATATGGCGACAATCGTAGGAATTGCGGGTGGCACAGGTTCCGGTAAAACGACCGTTGCGCGAGCACTTGCTGGCGTGTTCAATGGTATATGCGTCGCCCTAGACTCCTATTATTTAGATCGAAGTGGCGTAAGTTTCGATGCGCGATCGTTGCTCAATTACGATGAGCCTGCGGCAATTGACCACGAGCTTCTTATTGAGCAACTGCAACAGTTGGCGCTTGGAAAGACAGTCCTAAAGCCAATACTGTTCACTTAGAGATCTGGATATGATCGGCAATCGACCGCCACGTCGTCCCGGTGCGCGTCCGGGGCCGCAGGAGATATTTGCTCATCTTCCGCTTCACCCCCCGAGGGTTGCAGCGGGATCGGCTGGAGACGACCCGCTCATCCAAGATCTCCCGGAGCACTGCCCGCATGCAAGGCGTTCCAGTCCGCCGGGGGGAAGGGCGGTGAAACACGGGAGCTTGCGGCGGATGACTCGGACCGCGTGGAGGAACGAGAGCCGGTCCGGATCCTCCCCCGCAGTGAGGGCGGCTTCGTGCATGAGGCCGCGGACGGCGAAATGGGCCAGCAGCAAGCCATAGAACTCCTGGTGGACCAAGTCCGGCGTCTTGCTCCGCAACACGATGCGCGCGCCGCGCAGGTGCGTCTTGAGCTCGTCGAACGCCGTCTCGATTTCCCAGCGCTCGTGGTAGCGCGCGGCCAGGTCCGCCGCGGGCGCCGCCACGGGATCCAGGATCGTCGTCAGCAGCCGGTAGATCGTCTCCGCCCCCGGCACGCCCGCCAGCGTGTACTCAATGACCCGCACGCTCACGCCCTGGCGGCCGTGGCGCCGGTCCTGCTCGCTGGGGTAGATCCGGCTCAGGTACGAGCCATCGGCCAGCCGCGTGTCGCACGGCAGCCGCAGGTTCTGCTTGCCCCGCCACAGCAGGTCGGCCCCGGTGGCGGCGGCTTGGGTCCACAGGGTGTAGCCGAAGAACAGCCGGTCGGCGAGACACAGCATCCCGGGGTGGAGGCCCGCCAGGACGGCGGCCGCGAGGGTGGTCTCGCCCGTGGCGTACGGCCCACACCGCGTGCCAAACAGCACGTGGGTGCCGTTCTCGACCAGCGCCACGAACCGCAGTTGCGGGTAGGCGCTCGCCCCCCGGCTCGCGGCCGGGCGCCCGAACGCTTTGGCGTTCCCCGCCTCGTCCGCCACCTCCAGCGTGCTGCCATCCAGGCTGACCAGCCGCCACCGGCGGTACCAGGCGCCTTTGGTCTCTGGGCTGGCGATCGGTTTCACGAGTTGGTCGTGCAGTTGCTGCAGCGGCTGCCAGCCCACCCGCGTGCGGGCCTTGGAGATGCCCGACTTGCCGGCGACCTTCACCGGAGCGCTGGGCCCCCGCAGCCACTGCACCCCTTCGAGCAGACAACGCAGCACCTCCCGGGTGGACGACTGCATGTACAGCGCCAGGGCGATCACGTAGTAGACCACCACGTGGGCCGGCAGGTCCCGCTGCCGCCGGCTGGCGGTCCCGGTGGCCGCCAGCACCGTGCGGACCGTCTCCGGGGGAAAGGTCTTCGCAATCACGCCGAGGCCGATGTAGTCCGTGATCCGGCTCCCGGCCGGGAGGCTTGCCACGGTGCGCGCCATGTGTGTCCTCCTGGGAACGGGTTTCCCATGAGTACCACACATGAAATACCTAAGTCAACAGTATTGCAGCTAAGATAGTTGTACCCACCTACGATGACTGGATAGAATCATTGGGGCCGACAGCGCCGGAACTGGGGAACGGGGGGAGGAGGTAACCCGTGAAGGTCGTGGTCTGTGTGTTCCTTGCGTTCATCGTGACGGGCTGCGCCGCCGCGCTGGACCACCGCGACGTACAATCGTGCCCGATCTCCATTCCAGCGCCTGTCCTGCAGGCGGGCGAATTCTGGACTCTGCAGGACGCCAGAGGTCCGTGGACACGCCGCCTGACGAGTCAGAGCGAGGATGGCTTGTTTGAGGTTGCCGGGGAGCAGGGTACCCGCTTCTATTATGATCATGCCCATACGCTTCGCCAAGTGATCCGCAAGGGCGAGTCCGTGACGCGCGCGTCGGTCGACTTTCCGCTGATCGGAAAACCGATGTTGGATTTCCCGCTTCAGCCAGGGAAGTCGTGGAGCTACATGATCGATACGCGGTCCACCGGGGGGGCTATGTTGGGGTATCGCAATACCTTCAGTGCGGGGGGATGCGAACGGGTAGCGGTGCCTGCTGGGACATTCCTCGCGGTGGCAATCACCGAAGAACAAGAAGTCCTCGGGGCCAATGCCCGAGGCTCGCGTACATGGTGGTACGCGCCGGAGGTGAAGTACTTTGTGAAGCTGACGCACGGGTGGGCCACGCACCCCAGTTTTTGGAATCAATCCGATGCGGTCCTCCTGGCGTATCAGATTCTCCCGCCTGTCGATGTGGCGGCTTCTGCGGCGCCGGCGCCCACTTCTGCGCTTGCACCCCTGTGGGAGCGCGGATACGGGTGGAAGTATCGGTGGACAAGTCCGCGAGGGTCGGGGACGTTCGTCCGAACGGTGGTTCGAGAGGAGACGGTGTCTGGGGTCCCGCACTACGTCGTGCAAACCGGGTCGCGAGACATCTACTATACCAAAGCCGATCTCGCGTGGCTCATGGAGCGCGTCGACGGGGCAGTAGAGACGCGCGGGACGCCGCCTGACCGCCGGTTTGATTGGCCGCTCGCGGTCGGGAAAGAATGGGACGCGACGTACACTCTTGAGAATCTGATCGAACGCACCACAGAAACGCGCCCGTGGCGATACCGGGTCGACGCGGTGGACGCGGTCACGGTTCCGGCAGGCACATTCCATGCCTTCTACATCACCGGAAAGGACCCGACCGGCAGGCTCGTGCGTGAGTATTGGTACGCGCCTGACATCAAGGGACTGGTCAAGCAGCGAGTGTTCCATCCGTACGGTGTCGAAAACCGGGAATTGGTGGAATACACACTCAAGGCGACGATCGCCCCCGCGCCATGAATTCTGCTCCGGCTTGAGCGCCTCTCGCATCCCTCGCAGTTTCCGGTTGCGTGGCGGTTGCGTTGGGACGCTAACCTTTGCTATGTTCGGCAACTCCGAACGGCCATAACTTATGGGCGCTTCAAGACCTCGCCGGTGGCGCCCGCGGCACCGACCGGGCACCCGCCGACGTGGCGCGCTGACGCCGCCCTGGGTATAGCCGGCGCGGGCTGGTCGTCGAGGCGACACGCCGGGTGCGACGCCCACACGAAACCGCCGCGGCCACGTCAAAGTCCCGCCTCACCCGCCCGGAGGTCAATCCCCAGCAAGCGGAAGATGGTGGCGTGGCCGGACCAGCCCGCCTGCCGCAGCGCCGGGGCGATGAACGGCGCGCCGGCGAGTCGCAGTAACAAGATGGCGAGGTTGCGGAGCGTGGCCATCACCTGGGGCCCGGCCCCTCGGCGGATCTGGGACCGGTCTTCGCGATTGTGGCATCAACTCCTTCATCATCGTGGGAGTTGCCACTGAAATCGGAATCGAGCCCACGATTCGTCCATTCTGGGTCCGGTCCCCCGGACCGCCAATTGAGCAAAAGTCCGCTGGCGGCTAAGCGGTGTGATCGTCGCACGGCTCCCCAAAGGCCAGCCTGGTTCCCCAGAAAGCGCCACCAGCCACTCCATCCGCGTGTCCAATCCGGGCATATTGAACGCGACCACGCACCTCTACCAGTCGAAACTCTCACAGTCTTTTCGGATAGTTGAAATAATCATCACCAGGTGTGTCACGATTACGCTTGACATAGTCGAGTTCATAGCTGTATTTTAAGAAACATAAGGGGGAGTAGATCACCCCAATGGTCCGGAAGGTCGTCAGGACGGTCACCTAAGGTGGCCCGGCCTCCCGGCGAGGATCACGGTCCCGGATCAAGACCCTTCGCGGCGAACCGCCGCGAAGGGTCTTGTGTTTATACCGGGTGGAGAAATCCGCCGGCAGACGTGAACCATGCGCGTCGTAATCGCCGTCAAGCCGGGCACGGGGGGCGAGTGGATCGAGGCGGCTCTTCGCCGGCTCCCGTTGCCCGACCCGCTGGACATCGTCCTGGTGTCGGCCGTCCATATTCCCCGCCCGCCGCTGACATCGCCCGGCCGCCACGCCCGGGGCCTCTACTGGGCCGCGGTCGGCGTGCTGCGCACGGAGGCCGAGCGGGCCGCCAAGCGTACCACCGACCTGCTCCAACAGCGGCTCGCGCGGCGCGCCTCCCGCGTGGCGGTCCGCATCCTGGCCGCGCAACCCGCAATCGCGATCGTCCAGGCGGCGACAGCGTGGGGGGCGGAGCTGATCCTCACGGGTGGCCCCTCCCGCGGTGCGCTCGGGCGGGCGCTCCTGGGGAGCGTCCCCGCCGACGTCGTCCGCATGGCCGCGTGTCCCGTGCTGGTTGCCGGACCTCGCGTCGGACAGATGCGGCGCGTGCTCGCCGCGACCGATGGATCCCTGCACGCCGAGGCGGCTCTGCGATTCCTGGCCGCTCTGCCGGTTCCCCCCTCGTCGGAGGTTCGGGTGTGTGCCATCGCGGAGGTGTCGTCACCGGGGTGGGTTGCGCCACTCCTCACGCGCTGGCGGCAGAAGCATGAACCCCCGCACACCGAACTTCAGCACCGGGCGGCCCTCCGCAGCCTCGCCCGAGCCCAGGCCATCCTCGCCGGCTTCTTCCTGTCGCACCCAGACGTCACTGCGGACGGGGGACGTTCGACACGAACTGACGGACGAACTGGAGCACTGGGGACCCGACCTGCTGGTGCTCGGGGCGCGTGGGCGCACCGCAGGCCCGGACGTGGCACTCGGCAGTCTGACGGAGACGCTGCTCGGCCGGGCGCCCTGCCCGAGCCTGGTCGTGAGAGCGTAAAGAGGGTGTGCGATGTGGGGGCTGATCGGACGTTTCCGTTGCAGCAAGTGCGGGGAGGTGCGAGGCATGTCCTGGCGGGCACTTCGCAACCCGCTCCGCACTCGGGTCGGGGTCTGCCGGGCATGCCTGGGCACGTGGAAACGCACCGGCCACCGCTGCGGCCGCTGCTGGCTCCCCGTGCGGAGGACTGAGGACGTGGGACTGCTGCTCGAGAAGGGCGTCTTCGCGCACGTGGATTGCGGCGCGGCGGCACTCGTGTAACGGACCGCGCACGGCCGGTTCGGATGGCTGCGCGGTACACAGCGTAACGAGGGCGGGATCGCCGGGAGGGACGATTCCATGGAGGATACCTGTTGGCACCATCTGACGGCCCAGGACGCGCTGCGCCTCCTGGATACGAGGGGAGGCGGCCTCGCGCACGCGGAAGCGAGCGCGCGTCTCGAACGCGTCGGTCCCAACACGCTCACGGAGGAAACCCACGTCAGCCCGCTGTGGATCCTGCTCGCGCAGTTCAAGAACTTCCTCGTGATCCTGCTCGTCTGCGCCACGGGGCTTTCGCTCCTCCTCGGCCACACGCTGGACGCCGTGGTCATTTTCAGCATCGTGATCCTGAGCGCGTTGCTCGGTTTCGCCCAGGAATACCGAGCGGAGCGGGCCATGCGCGCCCTCAAGGCCATGGCGGCGCCGACGGCCTCCGTCATCCGGGAGGGGGAGCCGGTCGAGGTCCCGTCCGCCGAGGTCGTCCCCGGGGATGTGGTTGTCCTCACCACGGGCGACCGGGTCCCCGCCGACGCTCGGCTTCTCGAGGCGGCCAACCTGCGCACCGAGGAGGCCGCCCTCACCGGGGAGTCGACGCCCGTGGAGAAGGATCCCACGGTCGTCCTCGACGAAGACGCGGGCATCGGAGACCGCCGCAACATGGTGTTCGCCGGTACCCTCGTCTCCTACGGCCGGGGGCAGGCAGTCGTGACCACGACCGCGATGCGCACGGAGCTCGGCCGCATCGCGACCATGCTTCAATCCGTCGACGAGGAACCGTCGCCCCTGGCCGTGAAGATGGACTTCATCGGGAAACGGCTCGGCCTCGGGTGTCTCGCCGTGTCGGCCGGCGTCGTCGGCATGGGGATCGCCCGCGGCCACCCGATGCTGGAGATGCTCATCTGGGGGGTCAGCCTCGCCATCGCCGCCGTTCCCGAGGCGCTGGCGGCGGTCGTGACCGGCGCCCTCGCCATCGGGTCCAGCGGGCGGCCCGGCGCCGGGCCATCATCCGGCGCCTCCCGGCCGTGGAGACCCTGGGCTGCACCACGGTCATCTGTTCGGACAAGACGGGGACGCTCACCCGGAACGAGATGACCATCCGGAAGATCTTTGCCAGCGGTCGCGTGCTGGGCGTGACCGGGGTCGGCTATGACCCCGTTGGGGACCTCCTTGCTGACGATGGTCCGGTCCGCTCATCGGCCGACCCCACCTTGATGCGGATGGTTCACGCGGCTGCGCTCTGCAACGACGCCGCGTTCGTGGGCAACAACGGCACGCGGCGGCTGATGGGGGACCCCACGGAGGGGGCGCTCCTGGTGCTCGCCGAAAAAGCCGGTGTCGGAAACGGCACCATCCGGCAGGCGTGGCCCCGGGTGGCGGAGGTCCCCTTCGACTCCGCGCGGAAGCGCATGACGACGGTCCATCGGGGACCGGACGGGAGCATCGTGGCATTCGTGAAGGGGGCCCCCGAGGGCATACTCGAGCGGTGCGTGGCGTGGGAGCTCGGCGGACAGGCGATGCCCCTGACGGCGGAGACCGCCGCCACATCCTCGAGGCGGGCGATCGGTTAGCCGGCGAGGCGCTCCGCGTTCTCGGGCTGGCGTACCGGCGCCTTAACGCTGTTCCCGAGACCGCGGCATCCGACCGGTTGGAGACCGATCTCACTTTCCTGGGCCTCGTCGGCATGATCGACCCGCCGAGGAGGAGGCCCGCGCGGCGATCGGCGCGTGCTGGCAGGCGGGCATCCAGACGGTGATGGTGACGGGGGACCACAAACTCACCGCGGCCGCGGTGGCACGCGAGCTGGGTCTTCTGTCCGACGGCCGGGACGAGCGCGGGGTGCTGGACGGTCGCGACCTCGAGCGTTTGTCCGAGGAGGATCTCGCAAAGGGCGTCGACCGGGTGGCGGTCTACGCACGGGTCTCGCCCGAGCACAAGTTGAAGATCGTCGACGCGTGGAAGCGCCGCGGGCACGTGGTCGCCATGACCGGGGACGGCGTCAACGACGCCCCCGCCCTCAAGCGCGCGGACATCGGGGTCGCCATGGGGATCACGGGACGGACGTCACCAAGGAAGCCTGCGACATGATCCTCACGGACGACAACTTCGCGAGCATCGTGGCCGCCGTCGAGGAAGGCCGCGTCATCTACGACAACATCAAGAAGTACCTGACCTTCCTGCTGTCGTGCAACGTCGCCGAGATCCTGCTCCTCGGCATGGCGGGCTTCATCGGGTGGCCGCTGCCCCTCGTGGCGCTGCAAATCCTCTGGGTCAACCTCACCACGGACGGGCTGCCAGCCCTGGCCCTCGGCGTGGAACCGGGCGAGCCCGACCTCATGCGGCGGCCACCCCGGAGGCCGGGCGACGCCTTCTTCGGCGCCACCGTGGTCAGCGCGCTCGGTGCCCTCAGCCTGACCATCTTCGTCGGCCTGGCCCCCGTCTTCTACGTCTACTGGCAGACGGAGGGCATCCCGAAGGCGCAGACCATGACCTTCGTGACCCTGATCCTCTTCGAGCTGTTCTTCGCCCACAGCTGCCGCTCGCTGCACTTCACCGTCCTGCAGCTCGGCCCCTTCGGCAACAGGTGGCTGTGGCTCGCGACGCTGGGCTCCGCCGCCATGACGCTCGTGGTGCTGTACGTCCCATCATGGGCGCGGGCCTTTCACCTCGTCCCGCTCGGGTGGCAGGACTGGGCGGTGGCGCTCTCGGTCAGCGGGGCCGGTTTCGTGGTGGTCGAGACGGGGAAGTGGATGGTAGCGCGGCGGCGGCGGGCCGTGGCGGCATGGGGGGGGCATCGAACCGAACGCGAGACGGTGGCCTCGGTGGCCGGGCATGCGACGTGATCCAGGCGTGTGGCCGAACTCCATCCTCGGACGCGACTGCGGGCCGCCCGGGCCGGCATCATGCGTTGCCCCTTCTGGCCCGGGCAGCCGGTGATGGCCCACGAGGCGTCGAAGACCCGGCGGCCTTCAACGTTCTGCCACCAAGAAACCGCAATGCTTCGGCGATGTGGCGGCCATCCTGCGCCACCGGATCGAGTTCGTCCTCCGCCTGCCGCTGGCCTCGCTCGACCGCATGTCGCTGCCGCAGCAGCTCACCGCGATCAGCAGGAGCGGCGCACGTTCGGCGGAACGGATCGGCTGAGTCGAAGGCGTGTGGGCCCTTGATGATCCGGAATTGGCCCACATGCATGACCAGCATGCTTCGGGCGTCGAGACCTCCGCACTCGTGGTGTTGATGGGTTATCGCCTCGTCCGTTTTCTCGACTCTCCATTTTCTAAAGGGCGTCAAATCCCGTGGGGGATTCGGCCCTGCGTTGGGGACTGGATTCAAGACGCCCGCCTTGCGTGGTCATGGATTCGCTCCCCCGGACCGCCAGTTGAGCAAAAGTCCCCAATAGACCCGTCACGCGAACCCCGCATTCCGGTTCCCCGCGCAACAGGAATCCTCTGCAACGTGCCTTAGCGGCGGACAGCACGTACTCGGTCGGGCCGAGCGGGACCCCGTCCCACCGCCGCTCGTACAAGTCGAGGACCCGGCCGGCCTTGGCGGCGAAGGCGGGGTCGCGCGGGAAGAGCCAACTCCGGACGCGCCAGGGCTGGATCGCGTCGGCGGCCAGCCAGCGCCAGATCGTGGTGCCGCTGATTGCCGCGACGAGACCCTGGGCGAGCACGGCCCGCTGGAGCTCGGTGCGCGACCACCGCGCGAGCGGGACGCCACAGCGCCCCGGCAGCTCACACGCCAGGGCCTTGACGGCGACCACGACGCTGGGGGGAAAAGCGGGGCGGCCGGCCACCCCGGGGCTGTTCGTCGAGCCCCGGGAGGCGCCAGAGACAGAACCGCTTGCGCCACTTGCTGACGATCTGCCGGGGCGTATCGAGGCGGTGCGCAATGCCGTCATTGCCGAGCCCCGCGGCCGCGAGGAGGACGATCTTGGCGCGGATGACATCCCGATACGGTGACGTATACTGCCGGGCCTTGTCTTCGAGGGTCTGTCGTTCGTGGGTGGTCAACGTGACCTGGAAGGGACTGTGACGCGGCATCGGCGCACCCTCCTTGGGCGCCCAGGATGCCACATGTCGGCCAATAGCGCAACTTATTATACGTCACCGTATTTATGTCCATGACCACTTAGGAGCCGTTACGAAATAACCTATACATCTCTTTCTATTTCGTTACGGCTCCTTATGCCGTTTCGGAATGTCTCCGCTCAACTTATTCTTTGACAACGGCTTAGTGTCCCTCATGTGACGACTCCCGTGTTTCTGCCACGGGGGCCATTCTGATTGACGGCGCGTCCTTGTCCGTCCAAGATTTAGACGGGTTCAGCAGGTGGGATGTAAGCGGACCCGATGCCAGATATAGTTTTTGTGCGGAAACATTAGATGCGTAGTTAGGCGGCATCGCCCCATGAGGCTGGTGAACCTCAAACCTCCACTGATTGCGTGCCTGCTCCTCGCCCTCAGCGTGGGTCTGCACTTTGTGCTCCCGCAGGCGTCCCGCCGTCAGTTCGCCTGCTGGGATTTGCGGGGTCATGGCGATTGCTATCGGTTTTGGCGTGCTGATGTGGGCGTGGTGGCTCTTTCGGAAGAGCGGCACACCCACGCGGCCGACCCACCAAGCCACCGCCCTGGTCACCTCTGGTCCGTTTCGCTTTTCGCGCAATCCGATGTATCTCGCCATCGTGGTCATGCTGCTCGGCCTCGCCGTATGGGTGGGTTCGCTGCCGATGCTGATTGCGCCCGTTGGGTTCTTGGCGTTCATGTCGCTCGTGTTCATTCCCTACGAGGAGCGCCGCTTGCGCGAGACGTTCGGCGCTGCGTACCTGTCGTTCACGCAGAGGGTTCGCAGATGGATGTGAGTGAACATACTCGCCGAACACAATCGGTCGAGCGAACCGCCGCCCCGCTTTCCGCTCAACGCCCGGCGCCGAGTCGTGAGCGCGTCGTGCGGTCCACCGCTCCTCTCGGCGGCTCGCCGGGCAGTCTCCAGCGAGGCGACCTGCCTCCCACCGTGCCGGAGGATGACGGAGAGGTCGGCGAGGGTGAGAACGTCGGCGTGGATTCACCATGGTCTCAAACGCATTCCGCAATCGCGGAGCGGCATGAGAAGCTGGGTGAACACCGCAGTCTGCGCACACACCGAAGGGGGAAGACGATGAACACCTCGGAGAGAACCATCGGCGAGATCGTCGCGGCCGATTACCGGACCGCGAAGGTCTTCGAAAACCACGGGATCGACTTCTGTTGCGGAGGCAACGTTGCCCTCGCGGCAACCTGCACGGAAAAAGGTCATCGATCTTGCCACGATAACACGGGAACTCGAGGCGGTGAAGAGTGGACCGGTCGAGCGGAGCCAGAATTACGCCTCGTGGGAGCTGCCGTTTCTGGCCGACTACATCATCAATGCCCACCACACCTATCTCAAAGAGAATACCGGGCAGATTGCGGCCTACGCCCATAAGATCGCTGGGGTCCATGGCGCCCACCATCCCGAGGTGATCGAGATCGCCACCATCTTTGACAAGATTGCCGTGGAGATGGCGGCCCATCTACGGGAAGAGGAGGAGGTGTTCTTTCCGGCCATCAAACGCGCCTATGCGACCAGAAAGGCAGGCTCAGCAGCGGAAGCGAAAGACATCGAAACAATCAAGACCTCGCTCAAGAAGCTCAGTCAGGAGCACGAGGGAATTGGCGATGCGGTCCACACGATCCGCCATCTCGCCAAGGACTATGCGATCCCGGGCGATGTCTGCAATACCTTCGTGGTCACGTACCAGAAACTCAAGGAGTTCGAGGACGACCTCCACAAGCATGTGCACCTTGAGAACAACATCCTCTTCCCGAAGGCGGCAAAGCTATAGAAACTGGGAAGCGACGCTGGGCACGCACGTTGAGACAAGCAAGAGAGACCTACGAGTCATGAGCGAGAGAGGGGTGGTGTTCACGCTGAACGCGGAGGCCACGCGGCCCAAGGCGCCCGCTCCACGGGCGGAAGCCCGAAGTAAACGAAGGGGGCGTCTCGCCGAATCGGGCGTCAGAGTGTTCTGACCTTCTCTCAGGGCAAACCAGAGGACACTGCAATGACAGTAGAAGCGTAGGTGGCGGAATGCGTCCGATCGGTCACCTGTCACCTGTGGTCTGCAAACACTCCCTGCGGACACTCCTCATGCTGCCCATCCCATTGATTTGATTACCATTCTCCAGCGCCTCATTCGGTGGCCAGTGGAAGAGGTGATCCACTGTTCCATTATGGGACGTTCCCCCGGCACCATCATCTACACATGGTTCTCGCTGGACGGGGAAACTGCGCGGCTTCGGGGTCGAGCGCGCTGCCGCTCATCGGTTCCCCTCTCACGGCTCGCGTACGTTTCCGACGACCCACGGGCGTTCGAGTCCCTCCTGCTTCCCCACCAAGGAGTCGAACCCGCTCGCTCGCGATTCAAGGCGACCCCGACTTGCGGACGGCCTCTACGGACAGGCGTCCAGATAGCATGTGTTCTCCATTCGATCCCTATCGTTTATGGTTTCCCGCAACCTGCCACCATATGGCCGCGGCCAGCGGCACCACGGCCGCTGCCGCCGCGGCAAGTCCCATGACCCCGAAGCCGCCACTCGCGTAGACCACCCCGCTCCCGATCTGGCTGGCGGCGGAGGCCAGGTTCAGGAGCAAGTCGTTGCACCCCTGGGTCTTCGCGCGCTCCGGAGGGGAGAGCTGATCGGCACAGCAGGGTGGAGCCGGCCACGTAGGCAAAGTTCCAGCCCAGCCCCAGGAGGAACAGCGCAGCCACCAGCGGCAGGAGACTGATGGAAGGCGCCGCCAGCAGGCAGGAAAGAATCATCACGGCTGATCCGAGAATGATCACGGGGCCTCTGCCCCACCAGTCGGTCAGCCTCCCGGAGATGATGGAGAAGGCAAACATCCCGAGGGTGTGGGCCGAGATCACCAGCGACACGGCGGTCAGTGGGTGCTGGTGGTCTTTCATGTGCACCGACGTGATCGACATGGGCACCATCATCACCAACTGAGCGAAGACGACGCTGACCACAGCGACGACCACCCCAGGCTGCCGCATGATCTCTGCCAGGGAACGGGTCGCCAGACGGGGAACCGATTCCGGGTGGATCCGGGCGAGCTCCCGCCCGATGTCGCGCGGATCGGGCCTCAGGCCCGCAAAGATGAGGATGGCCGCCACGGCCAGCACGACGCATCCGACGCCGTACGGTCCCGCCAGCTCCGCGAACCCGGCCGTCGCCGCCAATTGCCCTGTAGGACCCACCAGCAGAGGACCGAAGACGGCACCCACCGTGCTTCCCAGCACCACGTTGGAGATGGCCCGCCCGCGTTCCGCCGGCAGGTGGACCTCCGCCGCGGCAAAGCGCCCGAGGTCGACCGCCGACCTGGCGATCCCCACCAGAAGGAGGCCGATCAGGAGGAAGAAGAAGGACCGCTCGACCACGGCCGCCATGGCGATTGCCGATCCGATGACCCCAATGACCTGGCCGAGGGCCAGGGCCCGCCGACGGCCGATCCGCTCCATGCTGAAACCCCACACCACGGCGCCGCATGCCTGCCCCAGCACGTAGAGGGCGCCGGGCACACCGGCCATCGCCGTCTGCCCCGTCAGGTCCACGGCGACGAGGGCGTTGACCGTGAAGGCGGCGATGAACCCGGCAGAGCTGAGGCCCTGGGAGAGGAACAAGACCCACGTGATCTTCCGAGCGACGCGTGCGTAGTCCGTCATGTGTCCGCCTCAATCACGAAGTCTGGATGGCCGCTTTGGCTGGTATTGAAGGCGTCAGAAACCAAAACAGGCAATCCCCGCAACCGTCAGTATCGCCCCCGCGATGGTGCGCGACGAGGGGCGGCGCTTCAGGATCAGGATCTCCAGCGGGATCGCGAAGAGCGGAGAGGTGGACGCCAGGGCGTTGCCGATGGCCACGCCGCCCGAGCGGATCGCGACTGTGAAGAAGATCGAGCCCAGCGCATTCAGGCAGCAGAGCGTGACGAGCCGCCACCGCTCCGCCGGGGTGCTCTCGCGCACGGCGGCGAGCGTCCCGCGGGTCCAGGGGGTCCACCACAGGACCAGGGCGGCAATGGGAATCCGGAGTGCGGTCCCCGCCAGCACCGGCACCTCGCGTAGCGCAGGCTTCACGATGGTGGCGGCAAGAGCCCAACACCCCGACGCGATGAAGACGAGTCGGAGTCCCTGCCGGCGCATGCGGCCGGTCGCGGCGCCCGCTTCGTCCTTCCCGGAGACAATCAGCATCAGCCCGCCGATCACCAACCCGATCCCCACCAGCCGCAGGAGCGTCAACGGTTCCCGGTACAGCACGATCCCCGTGAGCGTCGTGAGCAACGGATTGAGCAGGCTGAGCGTGAGCGCCAGGGTCACTCCCAGGCTGTCCATGCTGCGGAAGAAGAGCGTGTCCCCGACCCCCATGGCCAATAGGATGGCGGTGGCAAGCGAGAGGACAACCCAGAGGGGTGCGTGAAGCATGGCCGGCCCCTCCCCCGCCGCCAGCGCCACGCCGAGAAGAAGCCCGCCGCCGCCCGTGGCGCGCAGCGCACCGATCCCCGCGGGCGTCAGCCGCCCGAGCAGCGTGCGCACCAGCAGGCTGGTGACGGCCCAGTTCAGCCCGCACCCCAGTCCCGCCAGGATGCCCAGAGTCAGTTCATTCATTGACGGCCTTCAACTCCCCAAACCCCTCGCCGCCCGCCGCGCCTCGTTTCCTCCGAAGCCGGACCATGAACCGCAGGTTGACCCCGCACCCCCGTAAGACGCCGATGTCCCCCGGAACACCTCCGGGGGACATCGCGAAATACACCCAGGGTGCGCGTCAACCCGCTAGTGTCCCGAGTCAGAGATTCGCTGCCATATTCCAAGGCCCGATGGACGCCCCGGAGCGCCGCGCCCGCGGGCGAGCCCGTCCCCGGCACGGAGGCCGCCGCGGTGTGGCGGCCGACCCGGGGTAAGGGCAAGCCGGCATCGGGCACCCGCCCGCAGGGTGGGTGCAGGCGCCAGGCGTCGGAGGGGCGTCCACCGTGCCGAGGATTTGTATGCGGACTTCCGATTCACCACACTAGACCGGAAGGAACACGCGCTTGACGTGCTTCTCCAGCAGGTTCTCCGTGACCAGCCGGCCGATCGTGTCGGCGTACTTCTCCAGCGCCTGGTAGTACGTGTCCCCCATTTCGGCCGCGACCTTGAACCCGACGTGCAGCAGTTGGCGGAGGTGCCGGTTGTACGCCGGATTCTTCTGGTCGTGCCGCAGCGCCGCCGCAAGCTGGGCGCCGGACCAGCCGCGCACCGTCTTCGGGTCCGGCAGCTTGGCGCGGTCGATGTCGATCACCGCGGCGTACGGCTTGCACAGCTCGTCGACCCGGCCGTGCGCCTTCGCGTAGATCTCCTTGGCGAGCGTCAGCGCCTCGCCGCCCGCCTCGGCCAGCCCGATCACCTCCTCCAGCCAGGTCGTGCCGGCCGTCTTGAGGTGCAGCCCGGCGTCGTGCTTCCGGATGGCGCGGCGCATCGGGCCGTAGATCGAGAACTTGTCGCTGCCGGAATGCACGCTGAGCTTGAGGTTCGCCGGCAGGCCGAACTCCTTGATCGCGAAGGCGATCACCGCCAGGTCCTCGTTGAACTCCTTCTCGAACTGCACCACGTCGCCGACGTAATCCACGCCCTTGTTGAAGCGGCCGGTGAACTTCGGGGCGATCGTCTGCGCCGGGATCCCTCTGGTCGGCCACGGCCGCCAGGATGAAGAAGCAGTTCCACCGGCGTCTGGGGCTTGTCGGTCTCGTCCATCGAGACCTCGGTGATGAACGTGTCGCGCGCCCTTGGCGGCCTCGATGTGGCGGTAGATGGCGCCGGCCTCCTGCACCGCCAGCAGGTACTTCCGCGCGATGTCGGCGATGTCCTGCGTCGGAGATGCTCAGAGCGCCCGTCGATCCCGGGGATCTTCAGGGCCGGCCGGCATACCGGCGGTGCCGCGCGACGAACGTCCTGGACCTCGGCCTCCGGGGCCGGCTGCCCGATGAAGTCGGCCACGTCGAGGGTGAAGAAGTCGCTGCCGGCGAGGAAGCGCGTCCACGGTCTTGAGACCGATGTGGTCGGCGTCGACGTGAGTACGGCCCCTTCCAGCCGAGCGCCTTCACGGCGGCGTCGGCCTCGGCCCGCACGCTGTCCGGGATGCGTGTCGACGATCAGGTGCTCGCGGTTCGACTTGTTCCAGACCGGGACGATCGTCCACGCCCAGCGCCTTGGCCTGCACCAGCGCCCGAAGCTGCGCGCGCCCCTGGCGGGCGAATCGGTCGCCGATTCCCATGCTGTACTTCGAGAGAATCATTGGCTCTTCCCCTTTCGGATGCCGATACCTGTTTGAAATACTCCGACCGCAGTGAATACGGGAGGGTTGCCAAAATCGAAGAACCATTGGCAACCTCACCACCGGCGCACGATGTGAACGCTGAACCGGAGGATGCCGTAGGGGGTCCTGCGGTGTCAGGCAGAAATCGGCTCTTTCCACCCATACCGCGGCCGATGCCCAGATCGTCCGCGTATCGGCCAACCAGTGCCTCCAAGGCGATCCAGACCTCCACGTTCTGTCTTTTAATTGCCCCTGGCCGCTTACCGACCGTCCCTATGCCCGGCGGCCGCGAGGCGCCAGTTGCTCGATGGTCCGTCCTGTGCTAGTTATTTCCCGCGGCCGACCGCCCGATGTCGGCCACGTCTCATGTCACTCGCGACCTGACGGGGGCTCGGCCATGTCGACCATCGCGGCAGCACTCTTCCTGCTCCTGACAGCCCTGTCGCTTCCCGCCTGGGCGGCCGAGACGGGCAGTCATCCGGCCTTCGGCCCGATCCTTTCAGCCTGGGGATCCTCGTGGTCGCGGCCAAGTTCGCCGGGATGCTCAGCGAACGGCTGGGGCAGCCCTCCGTACTAGGGGAGCTTCTGGTCGGTATCCTCCTGGGGAACGCGGCGTCCGCCCTCCTGATCGGCAGCGGCGTGGCCTTCGTCCGGTTCGATCCTTCCCTGCGGGTCCTGGCAGAGATGGGGGTCTTGATCCTGCTCTTCGACGTCGGCTTGGAAGTGGACCTCCGCGCCATGGTGCGCGTCGGCCCCTCCGCGGTCCTGGTCGGCCTCATCGGGGTGGCGGCGCCCCTCGCCCGGGGTGGGCCCTCGCGGCGTGGCTGCTGCCGCACAACCCCACCCTCACCCATATCTTCATCGGCGCCACGCTCTCGGCGACGAGCGTCGGGATCACGGCCCGCGTCCTGAAGGACCTTGGTCAGACCCAGAGCCGGGAGGCGCAGATCGTCCTGGGGGCCGCCGTGATCGACGACATCCTGGGTTTGATCGTTCTGGAGATCGTCAGCGGCGCGGTGACGGCGGCCGCGAGCGGGGGGCGGGGCGTGTCCGCGGGCACGGTGCTCGGGGATTCTGTTGCGAGCCGTGCTCTTCCTCGGGGTGACGATCGGATTGGGTCGGTACCTATCGGCGCCCCCTCATCCGCCCTGGCCGCATGGACGGGACAGCGTGGTTTCTTGCTCGTCGTCGGTCTGGCGCTCTGCTTCACCCTGGCCTACGCCGCCGAACTCGGCCTGGCAGACATCATCGGGGCGTTCGCCGCCGGCGTCATGCTCGACCCGTACGGTGAGGGGGTTCGCACGCCGGAGGAGGAGGCCACGCTCTCGGACCTGATGCATCCGCTCGGAATGTTCTTCGTCCCGCTCTTCTTTGTCATGATGGGCCTGCGGGTGGAACTGGGGAATATCGCAAACCGCGAGACCCTGATTCTGGGTGCCGGACTGGTGGTGGTCGCGCTGGTCGGCAAGCTGCTCGCCCCGCTCGGGGTGGTGGGTGGAGGGACGAACCGCCTGGCCGTCGGGATGGGCATGGTGCCTCGCGGAGAGGTCGGCCTGATCTTTGCGGGGGTCGGGAGCGGCCTCATGCTCGACGGGGCGCCCGTCATCTCGCCGGGGGTCTTCTCGGCCCTCGTGGTAATGGGGCTGGTGACGACCCTGCTCGCCCCGGTGGGCCTCCGCTGGGCGTTTCGGCGATCGGAGCCGAGGGCCCACGCGACAAGGAGTCCCGGTGAGCACAGTCGGCCGGGCGGGCGGGCGGTAATTGTCCCAGAATGACAATTTGCAGGGAGGATCCAGAGAGCGCACCGCATGGCGATCCCCTTTACCTCGCCAGCGCCGGGCCAAAGGGGTCTCAAACCTCCGGCGCGCTACCCAGTGCCGACCGCCTTCCTTTGCCTGCCGGTGGCGGATCGCTTAGTTCGCTCCATTCTGGTCCGCTCCCCCGGCACCAGACGAATCCTGGGGTGGAAAGCTACGTTCGCGGAGCCCGAGTTACGATAACGATCACGTCTCTGCTGGGGAGAGCCGCGGTATCGGCCCATGCTTCAATGAAATACCGTGTTCCCGCCGTGTTCAGGATGAACTGCTCGGGCAATTTCCCTGGCAAAGGCTGTAATCGCTTCAAACCCCGTGCAATGCGTCGGCACGATGTAGTCTGGCCGCATGGCTTTCACATCGGGGATGGTCTTCGCGATGACCTCTGGCTTGGCACCCGTCAGGTGGAATCCGCCGATCAGGGCGTGCACCTTCTCGATCCCCGTCAACTTCTGTGCGTGCCTGAGCGTGTTGACTATCCCCGGTGGGCGCACGCGGAATGCACGACCAACCCGTTGCCATTCGCGTTCATCCCGCGGCGTCAAAGTATGGCTACAGTCACACGTCTTCGCGTTTAGTGCCAAAGGGTACAAGACTCTTCGGGCAGAAAAATGGCTCCGGGCTGAAACGACGGTGGGCACATTCACCGCATACGATAATTCACGGCGGTCGAGTCTCGCCTGGGTCCCGTCGCAGACCAGAGGTGGGCACCGGAAGCGGAGGTTGTCGCAAGTGCGGGATGCCGGGGCGTGGCCGTAGGGAGGCTT
>CAVOIV010000057.1:0-103936 GCA_963695995.1 uncultured Methylomirabilota bacterium | reverse complement strand
ATGTCGCCACTTTCACGCCAGCTTGGTGATTTCGAGTCTCGACGCACCGTCGCGATCTGTCGGCGGGCGGTGCGCATCACGTGTGTCCGACACGAGAAGGAGAACCACATGACATCGCGTAGTATTCTGAGAACACTGCTGCTGTTCGGTCTCTTGGCGCCGCTCTGTCTCGCGCCCCAGGTCGCCAGCGCGTCGGAGGCGATCGTGGCCGTCGCCTCGACGTTCACGACCATGGACCCGTACGATGCGAACGACACGCTGTCGCAGGCGGTGGTCAAGTCGTTCTACCAGGGCCTGTTCGGCTTCGACAAGGACATGAAGCTCCAGAACGTCCTGGCCGAGAGTTATGACGTCAGCAAGGACGGGCTCACCTACACGATCAAGCTCCGCAAGGGGATCAAGTTCCACGACGGGACCGACTTCAAATCCGACGCCGTGAAGGCGAACTTCGACCGCGTCACGAACCCCGAGAACAAGCTGAAGCGGTTCAGCCTGTTTTTCCGACGTGGCCAAAACCGACGCAGTGGACGACTACACGGCGCGCGTCACCCTCAAGAAGCCGTTCTCCGCCTTCGTCAACGTCCTGGCCCACCCCTCGTCGGTCATGATCTCCCCGACCGCTCTCAAGAAGTACGGCAACAAGGACATCGCCTTCAATCCGGTGGGGACCGGCCCGTTCCTGTTCGTGGAATGGAAGCAGACCGACCATCTGAAGGTGAAGAAGAACCCCAACTACTGGAAGCCCGGCCTGCCCAAGGTGGACGCCATCACCTGGAAACCGGTCGTGGACAACAACTCCCGGGCGGCAATGCTGCAGACCGGCGAGGCGCATTTCACGTTCCCGGTGCCGTACGAGCAGGCAGAGCTCCTCAAGGCAAAGGCGGACCTGGAACTGGTGGCCGCCCCGTCGATCGTCCAGCGCTACATGTCCATGAACGTGACCAAGAAGCCCTTCGACAACCTGAAGGTGCGTCAGGCGATCAACTACGCCATCAACAAGGAGGCGCTGGTCAAGGTGGCCTTCAACGGATACGCCTTCCCGGCCGAGGGGGTGGCGCCTCAGGGGGTGGACTACGCGGTCAAGATGGCTCCCTGGCCGTACGACGTGGCTAAGGCGAAGCAGCTCCTCGCGGAGGCCGGCTATCCCAACGGCTTCGAGACCGAGCTCTGGTCCGCCTACAACCACACCACGGCCCAGAAGGTGATCCAGTTCCTGCAGCAGCAGCTGGCGCAGGTGGGGATCAAGGCCAAGATCCAGGCCCTGGAGGCCGGGCAGCGGGTCCAGATGGTGGAGGGAGTGCAGGATCCGGCAGCGGCCGGGATCCGGCTTTACTACGTGGGCTGGTCCTCCTCGACGGGCGAGGCCGAGCTGGGCGCTCCGGCCCCTGCTCGCGTCCGAATCCTGGCCGCCGCGGCTCTTCAACATCTCGGCCTACTACAAGAACGAGAAGGTGGACGCCAACCTCACCAAGGCGCTGGAGGTGACCGACCGGAACGAGAAGGCGCGGCTCTACCGGGAGGCGCAGGAGCAGATCTGGAATGACGCACCCTGGGCGCCCCTGGTCACGGAGCGGCTCCTATATGCCCACAACAAGAAGCTCTCCGGCGTGTACGTGATGCCCGACGCGTCCTACAATTTCGACGATATCGAGCTGAAGTAGCCCGGCTCACCAGAAACCGGCCGGGGCGCAGCGTTCGCGGCGCCCCGGCCGCCTCTCCCAATGCTGACATATCTCGCCAAGCGCCTCCTGGGCCTGATCCCTACGCTGCTCATCGTAGCGGTGCTGGTGTTTCTCTTCGTGCACCTCTTGCCGGGGGATCCGGCGCGTCTGGCCGCCGGCGCCGACGCCACGCCTGAGACCGTGGATCTGGTCCGCAAGGACCTCGGCCTGGACAAGCCACTCTATGAGCAGTTCTGGCGGTTCATCTCAGGGGCGGCGGTCGGCGATTTCGGTAAGTCGATCCGCGTCAAGCGTCCCGTCGGAACCGAGATCGCCGAGCGCTTCATGCCGACCTTCTGGCTCACCTTTTGGAGCATGGGCTGGTCGGTCCTGTTCTGGGTGATCATCGGGATCGTCTCCGCCGTCTGGCGCAACCGCTGGCCCGACCGGATCGGCATGACGTTGGCCGTCTCCGGGATCTCGTTTCCCGCCTTTGCCCTGGGGATGGTGCTGATGCAGGTCTTCGCGGTGCAGCTCCGCCTGTTACCGACGGTCGGCGCGGACAGTTGGCGCCATTACCTCTTGCCCTCGCTGACGCTGGGGGCCGCGGTGGCGGCAATCATGGCCCGGTTCACCCGCTCCTCTTTCGTGGACATCCTCAAGGAGGATTACGTCCGGACGGCGCGAGCGAAGGGGCTCGTCGAGACCGTGGTTGTGGTCAAGCACTGCATGCGGAACGCCCTGATCCCGGTCGTGACCATGATGGGGCTGCAGTTCGGGTTCTTGCTGGGCGGCTCCATCGTGGTGGAAAAGGTGTTCAACTGGCCGGGGATGGGGCGACTATTGGTGGATGCGGTGGACATGCGGGACTACCCCGTGATCCAGGCCGAGGTGCTCCTCTTTTCGCTGGAGTTCATCCTGATCAACCTGATCGTGGACATGCTATACGGCCTCATCAACCCGACGATCCGGTACAAGTGACATGGGCATTCCGGTAGCCGCGAAACCAGCGGCATGCTCCGGCACCCCGTGGGATCTCTTCCGAGACAAGTTCCGCAAGCAGACGGTGGCAGTAGTGGCCGGGGGATTCGTCGTGGGGCTGGTGGCGCTGGCCGTCGTGGGGCCGGCCATTGCGCCGTTCGATGCGGAGAACTTTTTCGACTACGACGCGCTGAACGCGGGGCCGTCGGCCAAGCACTGGTTCGGCGTGGATGCGCTGGGGCGGGACATCTTCAGCCGGATCATCGCCGGTACGCGGATCTCCCTCGCTGCGGGCTTCATCTCGGTCTTCGTGGGCGCGGTCATCGGCTCGCTCTTGGGGTTGTTCGCGGGGTACCTGGAGGGCTGGACCGATCGGGTTGTCATGCGGATCTGCGACGTGTTGTTCGCGTTTCCCTGGCATCCTGCTCGCGATCGGCATCGTGGCCATCTTGGGCGGCGGCATGACCAACGTCATCATCGCGGTGTCCATCTTCAGCATTCCCACCTTCGCCCGACTCACGCGCGGCAGCACGCTGGCGATCAAGCACCTCAACCGACGTCGAGGCGGCGCGGAGCATCGGGGCGCCGACCTGGACGATCATCCTTCGCCACATCTTCCCCGGCACCATCTCGTCGGTCCTGGTGTACTTCACGGATGCGGATCGGCACTTCGATCATCACCGCCGCCAGCCTGTCCTTTCTCGGGGACGGCGTATCCGCCCACCCCGGAGTGGGGCGCCATGCTGAACGAGGCGCGCGCCGACATGGTGACCGCGCCCCACGTGGCGATCTTCCCCAGCCTGGCGATCTTTTTCACCGTCCTGGCATTCAACCTACTCGGCGACGGCCTGCGGGACGCTCTCGATCCCAAGGTTGAGCAGCGGTAGGCCACAGGCGTGGCGCCGCGTCGTCATCGCCATCAACTGTTGTCTCCTGACCACCCGACGCTTGGGCCACGTGAATCTGGGCCATCACTTCTTCCCCGTTGACAGCCGTGTCCGATGCCCCGATACTCCACCGCGACTGGTTGGGTTGGCCTGGCGTGATCGGTCTGGGTCCCCGCCGGGGGTACGGCCAGGTTGGTGGCCTGGTCGTTGCGCGACCCCCAAACGCAAGTTCCCATCGCCCACCATTTAACACACGGGAGGAACAGATGCGAAAATTGGTGCTCGCGCTCGCAGTGCTGGTCGTTGTCGCCGGGGTGGCGGAGGCGCAAGAGTTGACATGGCGCAAGGACATCCAGCCCATCGTGCAGGCTAGCTGCAACGCCTGCCATGGCGCCAACGCGCCCGTCTACGAGGAGTGGGATCTCGACCGGGACAAGTTGACGAAGCAGAACCTCGGCCCACGCATGGACACCTATGCCCTCTTCATGCGACACGTCGTGTGGCCGGCCACCGGCTCCATGATGCGACGGCTGGATGACGGCAAGACTGCACCCGACGGCAAGCCCGGCAACATGTACGGCTTCCTCGGTGGCACCGATGCGGACCGGGCCAAGAACCTCCAGACGATCAAAACGGGCCGGCGAAGGCGCGTGGAATCTCAACCGCTGGACCACGCGCGGCAACGTGCCCGGGATCACGAAGGAGCAACTCGACAAGATCAAGGCCAAGTTCTAGCAGGTTTTTTTGAGGCGCGACGACACCTTTGTTGGCAGTTCATGTCCCACACCGGCCGCGGTCTGGGCCTTCCTCGGGTCCTGCACCCGTTGACTGCAGGGGGTGTCCGTGGCCGAAGGCATCGGCGGACCGGAGCTTTGATAGCCGCGTACCGCCGGGAGGGGGCATGGCGGTCTACCTCATCGGCACGATCACGGTCCGCGATCCCGAGGCGTGGCAGGCGTACGTTGCGCAGGTGGGCGCGACGTTCGGCCCGTTCAATGGACGGGTGAGGTCTCCGTGGAGAGAAAGCGTTCGCGTTGTGCGGCGCGGCCCACGGTCAGCGCGTGGTGGTCGTGGAGTTTCCCGACCTCGAATCGCTTCGGCGCTGGCACGAGTCGCCGCAATACCAGGGGCTGATCGCCTTGCGGAATCAGGGCGCCGAGGTTGTGCTCACCGCGTATGCGGCGTGACCGGTTCCCGATGCTCGTTTGCTCAGAATCGGGCCTGAATCCCGATCGATCCTTGACACGATTTGGCCTCTGGGGCATCCTCAGACCACGTACGACCGCGTGCTGTTCCACACGTCCGGTCTGACCATTCGCGTTCGCGTCACTTCATCGAGAGCGTGCATGACTGAGCCTTTCCATACAGGCCCCGGCTGTCCCGCGCCTGGCGCTCCGGGGCATCACCAAGGTCTACCCGTCGGTGGTCGCCAACGACGGCATCGCCCTGGATGTCGCCCCGGGGGAGATCCACGCCCTCCTGGGGGAGAACGGCGCCGGCAAGAGCACCCTGGTCAAGATCATCTACGGAGTGGTCCGGGCCGACGCCGGCGAGATCCGCTGGGACGGCCGGCCGGTGACGATCGAGAGTCCGGGCGAGGCGCGGCAGCTCGGCATCGGGATGGTGTTCCAGCACTTCTCGCTTTTCGAGACGCTCACCGTGGCGGAGAACATCTCCCTGGCCGTCCCCGGGTCGCTCAAGGAGCTGTCCGGTCGGATCGCCGACGTGTCGGAGCGCTACGGCCTGCCCGTGGACCCGCGCCGGCTGGTGCACGTCCTGTCGGTGGGGGAGCGCCAGCGGGTGGAGATCGTCCGGTGCCTCTTGCAGGCTCCGCGCCTCCTCATCCTGGACGAGCCCACCTCGGTCCTCCCGCCGCAGGCCGTGGAGAAGCTCTTCGAGACGCTGGCGCGGCTGGCCGCCGAGGGCGTGAGCATCCTCTACATCAGCCACAAGCTGGAAGAGATCCAGACGCTCTGCCACGCGGCCACCATCCTGCGGGCCGGCCGGGTGGTCGGCGTGGTGGACCCCCGCCGGGAGTCGGCGGCGGGCCTGGCCCGGCTGATGATCGGGCGGGACCTCCCGGCGGCAGCGCACCCCGAGCCGGCGGCGGAACGCGAGGAGCGACTGGTCGTCGCCGGCCTGACCCTGCCGGCGGACGAGCCGTTCGGGACGACGCTCCGGGATGTCGCGCTCACCGTCCGCAGCGGCGAGATCGTCGGGATCGCGGGAGTGTCGGGCAACGGCCAGAAGGAGCTGATGACCGCCCTTTCCGGCGAGCGGCTGGTGGAGCCGCGCCGAGGCCGTTCGGCTGTGCGGGGTGGCGGCGGGCCAGCTGGGGCCGCGCGCTGCGTCGCGCCCGCGGACTGGCGTTCGTTCCGGAGGACCGGTTGGGCCGCGGCGCCGTCCCGCCGGTGACGCTGGCCGAGAACGCCCTGCTCACGGCGGCGCACCTGGACATGGTCCGGTCCGGCTTCGTGCGGGTGGACAAGACGCGCGCCTTCGCGGAGCGATGCATCCGGGAGTTCGACGTCAAGGCCAGCGGCGCCGACGCCTCGGCGCAGAGCCTGTCGGGCGGCAATCTCCAGAAGTACCTGGTGGGCCGAGAGCTTCTGCAGCAACCCAAGGTGCTCCTGGTCTCCCAGCCGACCTGGGGTCTGGACGTGGGGGCCGCGGCCTTCATCCGGCAGCGGCTGGTGGAGCTCCGGAACTCGGGCACGGCGATCCTGGTCGTGTCCGAGGAGCTGGAGGAACTGTTCGAGATCTGCGACCGGATCGCGGTGATGTTCGGCGGGCGCCTGTCGCCCGGCCGTGCCGGTGCAGGAAACGAGCGTCGCCGAGATCGGCGCCTGGATGACCGGCCTGTTTCCCGGGGCCCGCGTCGAGGCGGCGCCCGGAGGCCGGTGGCATGCGTCTGAGGCTCACATCGCGGCCCGAGCCCTCGCGGGCGATGCTGGTGGCCTCGCCGCTCCTGGCGGCGTCGCTCACGCTGGGAGCCGGGTTCTTTCTCTTTCTGGCGCTGGGCCAGCGACCCGGGCGCGGCGCTCCACACGTTCTTCGTGGCACCGGTGAGCTCGTGGACCGGCGTCGCCGAGCTCCTGCTCAAGGCCGCGCCGCTGATCCTGATCGCCCAGGGGCTGGCCATCGGTTTCCGGGCCAACGTCTGGAACATCGGCGCCGAGGGGCAGCTCGATGCTGGGTGCGATCGCGGCCGGCGCGCTGGCCATCCGGTTCGACGGGACGACCTCGCCGTGGCTCCTGCCCGCCATGGTGGCGGCCGGGATCCTCGGCGGGATGGCCTGGGCGGCGATCCCGGCCTATCTCCGCACCCGCTTTCACGCCAGCGAGATCCTGGTGACCCTGATGCTCACCTACGTGGCCACGCTGACCCTCTCGTACCTGGTCCACGGGCCGATGCGAGATCCCCAGGGCTTGAACTTCCCGCAGTCCATCCTGTTCGGGGAGTCGGCGCTCTTCCCGAACCGTGCTCGCGGGGACGCGGCTCAACGTGGCGGTCCTGTTCCCCGTCGCTGGTGACCGCCGCCGCCTGGATCTTCGTGACCAAGACGTTCGCCGGCTACCAGATGCTGGTGGGCGGCCTGGCCCCGCTGGCGGCCCGCTACGCGGGTTTCAGCGAGATCGCGGACGGTCTGGATGGCGCTCCTGATCGGCGGCGGGGCGGCGGGCCTGGCCGGCGTGGGCGAGGTGGCGGGCCCGCTGGGACAGCTCCTCCCGACCGTGTCGCCGGGCTACGGGTTCGCGGCCATCATCGTGGCCTTCGTGGGCCGGCTGCACCCGTTCGGGATCGTGGTGGCGGGCCTCCTCATGTCGCTCCTCTACCTCGGCGGGCGAGGCGGCCCAGATCGCCCTCCAGGTGCCGTATGCCGTGACCTCCCTGTTCCAGGGGGTCCTCCTGTTCTGCCTCCTGGGGAGCGACCTGTTCGTGTTCTATCGGGTCCGGCATCGGGCGGCGGCCTGGACGGGGAGCCGGCCATGACCGATCTGCTCGTCGCCGCTCCTGGCCGGCACCGTCGCGGCGGCCACGCCCCTCATCTTCGCCGCGCTGGGCGAGCTGGTCACGGAGAAGTCGGGCGTCCTCAACCTCGGGCGTCGAGGGGATGATGCTGATGGGCGCCATCGCGGCCTTCGCCGCCGCGACGACGAGCGGAAGCCTGGCGCTGGGCGTCGTCTGCGGCGCGCTGGCGGGCGCCGGCCACGGCGGCCCTGTTCGCGTTGCTGACCCTCACGCTCCTGACCAATCAGGTGGCGACGGGTCTGGCGCTCACCATCTTCGGGACGGGCCTCTCGGCCTTCGTGGGGCAGGGCTACGTGAGCCGGACCCTCACCGGGCTGCAGCCGATCGCCGTGCCCGGGCTGTCGCCGCTTCCGCTCTTGGGGCCGATCCTCTTCGAGCAGAACGCGCTGGTCTACCTTTCGCTCCTGGCCTTCGGGGCGATATACTGGTTCCTCTACCGGACCAAGGCCGGGCCTGATCCTGCGGGCCGTCGGGGAATCGCCGGAGTCGGCGCACGCCGTCGGCTACCGGGTGATTCGCATCCGCTACCTGGCGACGCTCTTCGGCGGGGCCCTGTCGGGCGTCGCGGGCGCCTATCTGGCGGTGGCCTACACGCCCATGTGGGTCGAGCAGCTCACGGCCGGCCGCGGCTGGATCGCCCTGGCGCTGGTGGTCTTCGCCACCTGGCGGCCGGAGCGCGTCCTGGCGGGGGCGTATCTGTTCGGCGGCGTGACCATCCTGCAGTTCCACGCGCAGGCCCTGGGGCTGGCGGTACCCTCGCAGCTCCTGTCCACGCTGCCGTACCTGGCGACCATCGTGGTGCTGGTGGTGATCTCGCGGGACGTGCAGACGATTCGCGTGAACGCGCCGGCCTCCCTCGGGAAGCCGTTCCATCCGGGGGACTGAGGAAGAGCGGTGGAGCAGGCAGCTGGCAGCAGGCAGCTGGCAGCGATCAGCGATCGGCAGAGCGGCAGGGTCAGCGACAGTCAGGGTCACTAGCAGCAGGAAACGATGTGGCGGATTATGCGACCATGAAGCGCTTTGCGACGAGCGGGCTGGCTGTCGATGTTCTTACGCACCGGCAAGCGTGTCTGTCTGAAGCTGACCGCTGACTGCTGATTGCTGAACGCTTGTTTTCTTCCACTCTCACACACAGGAGGTTTCGATGCGCAGGATGACGATGGATGACGATGCTGGCGGTCGGGGTGGCCCTGCTCTTCGCCGCGGGCGCCGCGCAGGCGGGCGAGGCGCTCAAGGTCGGCTTCGTGTACGTGAGCCCCATCGGGGACGCGGGCTGGACGTACCAGCACGACCTGGGCCGCAAGGCGATGGAGCAGGCCCTGGGGAACAAGGTGATCGACCAAGTACGTGGAGAACGTGCCCGAGGGCGCCGACGCCGAGCGGGTCATCCGCGAGCTGGCCGTCGAGCGGCCACAAGCTCATCCTCACCACCTCCTTCGGCTACATGAATCCGACCATCAAGGTCGCCCCCCAGTTCCCCGACGTGGCCTTCATGCACGCCACCGGCTACAAGTCGGCCAAGAACGTGGGCATCTACAACGCCCGATTCTACGAGGGGCGGTACCTGACCGGCGATCGTGGCCGGCAAGATGACCAAGAAGAACGTGGCCGGCTACGTGGCCGCCTTCCCGATCCCCGAGGTCCTGCAGGGGATCAACGCCTTCATGCGCGGCATGAAGAGCGTGAACCCGAAGGCCGAGCTGAAGGTGGTCTGGGTGAACTCCTGGTTCGATCCGGGCAAGGAGCGCGAGGCGGCCCTCACGCTCATCGCCCAGGGGGCGGACGTGGTGACCCACCACACCGACTCCACCGCCGTGGTCCAGGCGGCCGAGGAGAAGGGCGTCTGGGCGGTCGGCTACCACTCCGACATGTCCAAGTACGGGCCCAAGGCGCACCTGACGGCGGCCACCCACCTCTGGGGCGACATCTACATCAAGGCGGCGCAGGATGTCCTGGCCGGCAAGTGGAAGCCCATGAACGTCTGGGGCGGGATCAAGGACAAGATGGTCAAGCTGGCCCCCATCAATGCGGCCGTCCCCGCCGAGGTGAAGGACCAGGTGGCCAAGGTCGAGAAGGACATCGTGGCGGGCAAGTTCCACCCGTTCGCCGGCCCGGTGAAGGACAACGAGGGCAAGGAGCGCGTGGCGGCGGGCAAGACGATGTCCGACGACGCGATGCAGAAGATGGACTTCTACGTGGAAGGGGTGCAGGGCAAACTGCCGAAGCCGTAAGCCGGGAGCCACAAGAGGCACAAGAAGCACAAGGGATGGCTCTGTTCTGAATAAAGCAGCACCAATGACGCGGACAGCCTGGTGTCTATGGTAGGCCGGCAGTAGAGAGAGACGATTCAATGCGAACGGGGCAGGCATCGCGAAGATGCCTGCCCCGATTTCCTTCATGTGGAATCGCAGCGACACAAAAGGAGAGACTGCCCGTGGGGACAATGACCGCCCGCGAACGCGTCCGTGCTGCCCTGAGCCATCACCAACCGGACCGAGTGCCAATGGATCTCGGCGGCATGAATAGCTCGAGCATGGTCGTGGAGGGGTATGAGCGACTCAAGCGGAAGGCCTATTCGCGTCGGGGGCTTCCGGACTGGCGGGAACCATGTGCGCGTTGTGGTGCCGGGGGGATCGGACCCATAATGGAACAGTGGATCACGACTCTGGCTGGCCGACGGTGGAAAATAGCCACAGGGTGCATCACTTAGATTCCGTCGTAGCCGTTGAACGTGAGCAAAGGTCAATACTGCTTGCTTCCCCGTAATCGCTTTGGCAACGCGCTGTCAGGTATCCACCCGTTGAACGACACTCCAGGCTATCGATCACGCACCGCGGGCTCTGGCACCGTTTTGCGCTTCCAGCGTTCCCAAAAGCCGGGATACAACAGCGACACGCCCACCGTGATCCCGTAGCTCGGCCCCGGCCCGTCGTGCGTAACGTTCCAGAACCCTTCGACAAAACAGTTCAGTTGCTGCCCCGCGACCGAGAAGACCCGGCCCGCGCCGAGATCAATGGGCAAGGTCTGCTTGCCCGTCTTCCAGTTAAAGACCAGCTGCGGCTGCGAGCGGACAAACCAGCCGTGGTCGAACTGGTAGGTGAGGAAGGGTTGCAGGAGCAAGGTATTGACGTTCGCCCGCGTCGCCTCGCCGGCGAAGGAGATCGGGTTCTGCGCAAGCACCCCGACCAGCCACCGCGCGGGGGCGTACGCGACCGCGGCGGCGGGACCCACTTGCCACTTGCCCTGCCCGGTCGTGCGTTGGCTCGCCGTGGGAAAGACGAAGGTCGGCCCCACGCCCCAGAGGATTTGGTGCCCGGCGTCCATCACGGCAATGTCCAGGAACCGCAGGTCCCCGACCCCGGTCAGCCCGTTCGGCACCGTGACGGCGGCTGGCAGAGTGAAAAGTGACAGCTGCGGGACCGGGAGAAGCCGGAATTCCGGGAGGGGCATGGTCAGCGCGATGCTGAAGGTGTTCCCCTGCCCGGAGACCCCCGTGAATTTGGGGACATAGGAATCTTGGAAGCGGACCTGCAGAATGCTGGAGATGGGGGCATTGGCCTGCCTGACGAGATCGGACGTTTCCGGGGGGGTCGGATCGCCCTCCGCGGCCAGCGCCCCGCTTCCCCCGAGCAGTGCACCACAGAGCGCGGCCCCAAACCACCGGCGCAGAGAAAGCCCACCCCTGCAGCCCCCGGGGCGATTCGGATTCCTACGCACGGTGGTGATCCTCGCAGTGGGGCGGGCGCCGATGATCGGACGGTGCGCCCGGGCGGCTCACGCCCTCCCGTGCACCGCCCGTCAGCGGCCGTACGTTACCACAGGCGGGAGACCGGTATCAAGCGCAAGACGGGCGCTTTGCGGGGCCGGTTCGAGGCCCCTGGCTCCCCAAGAAGGGCGATCCAGGTAGGAGGGTTTCTTGGGGGCCAGGCATCCATTGCACATTTAGGGTGCCGGGGGAGCGGCACCAACGTTGTGCGCACGCTTTGGACTGGGCGGAAGTGTTGAGCCGAAAAGAGGAGTTCTCTCGGCGCGTTTGCAGCAAGTTAGCCAAAGATCCACCAGCCTATCCAGGGCGGAAACATGATTTCGGGCCACAGGAGGGCCTGGGGCGAGACAGAGGAAGTCGCCCCCGCTTGAGATGTGCACTGCGTCACGCGAACACTCAGGAAGCGAGATCTAGCGCAACGAGCGTTCGCGAGTCGTGTTCGCGAATAATGGGGGCTAGGGGTAATACTGTTCACTTAATAATAATTCTGTGGTATCCTGTGACAACCTATTACAGGAGGACCGCAGATGGCACGGACACTTGCAGAACTCCCCAAAGGCAGCCGGATCACGGATTACATCAGCCTGGGGGTTGTGGCCAAGACCTTCCCGGTAGCCACCGTGAAGTCGGTATTGGAGGCCACCGGACGGAGCAGTCGGCGTCAACGGGAACTGCCGGCGCATGTGGTGGTTTACTACGTCATCGCCTTGGCGCTGTACATGCAGTCCTCCTACCGGGAGGTGCTGCGCTGTCTGTTGGAAGGGATTCAGTGGTTGTTGAATCCCACCGCCCGGATCAAGGTGACGGGCAAATCCGGGATTTCGCAAGCCCGGACGAGATTGGGGGTAGAGCCGCTCAAGCAATTGCATGACCAGATAGTCTGCCCCATCGCCACCGAAGCCACCAAAGGGGCCTGGTACCGGGGTTGGCGGGTGGTGAGTCTGGACGGCAGCACCCTGGATGTGGCCGATGAGGACGCCAACGACGCAGCCTTCGGACGGCCGGTGGCCCAACGGGGTAAAAGCGCCTTTCCCCAGATACGCTTCGTCTCGTTGGTGGAAAACGGCACCCACGTGCTGTTCGGCACCCAGATGGCAGGCTATGGGACGGCGGAAATGACCTTGGCCAAAGGCGTGCTTCCCTGGCTGGGGCAAGGTATGCTGTGCCTGGCGGACCGGCTATTTCTTTGGCTTCGAGTTTTGGCATCAGGCCCGGGCCACGGGGGCCGAACTGCTCTGGAGGATCAGAAAGAACCTGCGCTTGGCCTGCGAGCAGCGTCTGGCCGATGGTTCGTATCTGAGCCGGATCTACCCCTCCGCAGCAGGACCGGCAGCGCCAACGCCAACGGCGTGGTGGTGCGGGTCATCGATTATCGGCTGGAAGGGGTGGCCGGAGCTGAACCCATCTATCGCTTGGTCACCACGATTCTCGATCCCGAGCAGGCTCCGGCCCCTGAACTGGCCGCCCTGTACCACGAACGCTGGGAGATTGAGACGGCCTTGGATGAATTGAAGACCCACTTGCGGGGCGCTCGCATCGTCTTGCGCAGCAAGACGCCGGACCTGGTGCGCCAGGAGTTCTACGGCCTCATGATGGCCCACTTCGCCATCCGGGGCCTGATGCATGAAGCGGCCCTCAAGGCGGATGAAGACCCGGACCGGCTCTCTTTCGTTCACGCCGTGCGAGTTATTCGCCGCAAAATTGCCCGGTTCGCGCTATTCCCCCCAGGGGAGAGGGCAGCGTTCCATGAGGCTGTATTGGAGGAGATTCTGGAAGAGCGAGTGGTATCCAGCCGAATCCGGCGTAACCCACGCGGCGTCAAGCGCAAGATGAGCAACTTCCCGCTGCGCCGCGCCGCGGTCTCGCACACGGTGGCTGCGATAGTCAAATTGCATCAGAATCATTAAGTGAACAGTATTGGGGCTAGGCGCAGACGCCGACGCCGGCCTTCCAGCGATTGAAGGCGGGGTTCTCCTGGGCGGCGAGGCGAGCGCGGGCATCCAGCCAGAGCCGGGCCCAGGCGGCGGGGTCGCGCAGAACCGAGTCGGCGTTGGCCACGCTGCGCGCGACGAAACCGGGGAACGCCGGCCGCCCGGTCGGCTGACCGACCGGCTGGTAGCGCAGGTCGAAGCTTAGCCGGACCTCGTCGTGCGTGATGTTGTCGAGCGAGCTGTGCACCGTCTGTCGGGTCATGAGGAGGACGCTGCCCGGGCGCATCGGCAGAGGGACCGCCCGTGTCGCGGGGAGCATCGACTCCGGGATTGCCACCCCCTTCTCGGTGGGGCAGTGGGCGATGAGCTCGCTACGGTGGCTCCCCGGAATCACCTGGAGACAGCCGTTCTCGACCGTGGCCTCGTTCAGCGGGAACCAGACCGTGAGGATGGTGGAATGGTCGGCCTCGGGCAGAATCACGCCGCGGTCCTGGTGCCAGGGTATCTGCGACACCAGCCCGCTGGTGGCTCCCCCGGGCGACCGCGCGTTTGGGCAGCTTCATCCGGATATGCTGCACGGGGTTCGAGTAAATGTCCGGACCGATGACGTCCTCCACGAGGTCCAGCAGGCGGGGAGCTGTGAGGAGCTCGAAGACGGCCGGACCGACGTGGATGGGGGTCTCGGGGTGGATGCCGGTCTGAGGAAGGCTGATATCGAATTCCTGCGGGAAGTTCCGGCCGCTTTCGATGCAGATCCGAATGAGCCGCGCGGGAAACGGCAACTCGCGGTAGGTCGAGGCGATGGCGCCCTGGGCGACGAGCGACGTGGCGATGTCTTCGAGGACGCCGTCGTATTCGGCCATCACCGGTCCAATGTCGCGGGCGGGATCCAGGACGTCTTCGACGACAAGATAGCCGTCTTCCTCGAACTCTCGGAGCTGTCGCTGCGTCAGGACCCGCATGCTGTTCCCCCTTCCCACGTATCCCGGAACGGCGGTTCCCGGCACGGATGCCGATTCCCGTGCCGGGTGACCGTCCGAAGCGTTACAAACTAAGAAGACGATGTCAAGGGTTCCTCCGCGAACGCGCTGCACTGCGCGGGAGATGACGCTTCTTCGCCGTTCCCGCTGGCTGCGCCGGCTCGGCCCTACCTGAAGAGCTTCTCGGCAATCTGGACGGTCTCCTCCAATTCGTCCATGGAGCCGAAACCGATCGAGATGAGATCGTTCGGCTTGCTGTTCTCGGCCACGAACTGCAAGCCCTCGGCCGGCGGCAGCCGGCAGGCACCGAGGGTCTTCATGAGGATGAAGGGCTTTGCCACGCTGCGGACGAGTTCCGCCCGCCGCGCCGGAGTCTCCGTGCCCTTATAGCCCGGGTAGACGAAGCCGGTGAGGTTGAGCGGGAACAGGTAGGTGTCGATGGCGTACCCGTGCTTCTCGCATAGCTCCACGGTGGCGACCCGATGGGCCGAGATGCCGGCCAGCAACCCGGCGGCATGGATCTCGTCCAGCATCCTGTCGAGGCCGGGGATCGTGTCGCCCTTCCACTGCATCTCCACGTGCTGCGCGTGGATGACGCACAGCTCCGCCTTCCGCTCGATCAGGAACTGCAGCTTCTGCGCGTGACTCTTCATCTCGGAGGTCTCGTCGATCCGGGTGCTGCCGATGAAGTGGAGGGGGCGGCCGGCGGTCTGTCGGATGCGCCGAACGACATCCCAGGCCCGCTCGCTCGCGGACGTCTCGTAGGTATTGATGCCCAGCTCCAGGCAGCGGCGCAGGACCCGCTCGACCTCCTCGTCCGTGAAGCGGGCTCGGTACTCGGCGTCCCGCGCGGCGCTGAAGTGGGAGCGGGCGTTGAAAGGATTCGAGCCGCAGATCACCTTGCTCCATTCGAGCGGGCCGAGGCGAATCGTCTTCATGAAGGTCCATTCCTCCTGCAACGAGAGCGTGAGGGAAAGGCGTGGGACGCGAAGAACCAGAGCGCGGGCGCTCCCACGCGTTGCGAAAGTGCAGCAGTCAGACTATCCCGCGGAACGGCAGCAGTGTCAATTCCGGAGTAGACCCGGGCTGGGTGAGAGCGCCGCAATTCCCGTTGACAAGCCGGTCAGGGGAGAGGCATGCTGCGCGGGTCGCGCCGCCGTGTGGGGTCTCGGGAGGAGCCAGTGGCCGTAGCGAAATCGTCCAGGGCGCAAGAGGCCGTGCTGGGGGTCGATCTTGGCACGAGCGAATGCAAGGTCTGTCTGGTCACCGTGGGCGGGGAAGTGGTCCTGGCGGTGCGGGAGGGGTATCCGACACACTCCCCGCGACCCGCCTGGGCGGAACAGGACCCGGCTGACTGGCTGCAGGCGGTGGTGCGCGCCACCCGCCGGCTCCTTGCCGAGACCGATCTCGCCGCCCATCGCATCGCGGGCCTGGCTTTGACCAGCGCAGCCCACATCGGGGTGCTGGTGGATGCGGACGGCGTCCCGGTGCGGCGGGCTCTGCTGTGGAACGATCAGCGCTCGAGCAGTGAAGTGACCGATCTGGAGCGCGACCACGGGGAAGAGATCCTGTGCCGGACCTATCAGGCCGTCTCGACGAGCTGGACGCTGCCGCATCTCCTCTGGGTCCGTCGGCATGAGCCTGATGTCTGGGCGCGGACGCGTCAAGTCCTGCTCTCGAAGGATTACCTTGCGGCATGGCTTACCCGGGAGGCGGCCACGGATCCGGCGACGGCCCTCTCGTCGCAGCTCTACGATGCCACTACAGGCTCCTGGTGCCCCACGCTCTGCGCCATGGTCGGCCTCACGACGGAGGCGTTGCCGCCCGTGTTGCCCGTCACGACGCCGGTGGGGCACGGCTTAACGGCGGAAGCGGCCGGAATGCTCGGGCTGACCGCTGGAACCCCCGTCATCGTGGGAACGCTCGATTCGGCGACCGAGCTCCTGGCCGCCGGCGTGCTGGCCACCGGCCAGGGTTTGGTGCGGCTCGCGACGGCGGGCGGCGTCGAATGCGTCATCCCCGAGCCCCGGCCGAGACCGGAAGCTGATCACCTATCCGCACCCGGTCCGCCCGCTGTGGTACTGCCAAGCCGGCACCAACTCCTGCGCCTCCGCTGTGCGGTGGGGGACCCGGATACTGGGGGGAGCGAGCGAGGTGCCCTTCGCCACCTGGGATGCGTGGGCGGCCGCCACGCCGGTCGGGGCGGAGGGGCTGCTGTTTCACCCGTACCTGGCGGGGGAGCGGGCGCCGCAATGGGATCCGCATCTGCGAGCGAGCTTCCTCGGGGCCACGCTGCAGCACGGACCGGGGCATTTCGCGCGGGCCATCTATGAGGGCACGGCGTTCTCCATCCGGCACGCCATGTCCGTGCTCCCTACCGGAGACGCCAGGGAGGCGCCGCTCGCTGTGGTCGGCGGCGGGACCCGGAGCGACGTGTGGGTGCAGATCCTGGCAGACGTGCTGGACCGGCCCCTGCTGGTGGCGGAAGCGGCCGACTCGGCGGGCGGCGCGGCACTCCTGGGTCTGGTCGGGTTGGGCCTGGCGGACGATCTCGCGAAGCTGGCCGCCGCCCGGGCAGGAACGGGACGACGGGTCGTTCCGTCGGCCACGAACGCGGCGCGGTATGCGGAAATGTTTCCCGTCTATGTCCGGGCGCAAGCGCAACTCGGCCCGCTCTATCACGATGGGTGGCCGACCCCCGCGTGACCGTCGGTCATTCCGACCAGCCCCTCGCCGAGGTCGATGCGACCCCTCGATTCTAGGGTGCGCCCGCCAGTCCAGATCATTCAATCTTCCTCACATCGCCCAATCTCTCCTTGACAGGCGCGTCCGGTGCCCGGGATACTCCATCCCTCCTCATGGGGAGAGGCGAGAAACGGAGTACACCACGGTCGGTGGTTGCGTTCCGCTGCGGGGGGCATCGCGGGGTGACCGGCAACCCGTGCGGCGGAAGCCCGACAAACGCAGGTCCTGGCCGCCGCGCCCGGCGTCAACAGGAGGATCTGTCATCGGAACGTCTGTGAAGGTGGGAATGGTGGGAGCCGGATTCGCGGCGTCTTTTCACTTGCGCTCCTACCAGCAGGTGAAGGGCGTCCCGGTCGAGATTGTCGCCATGGCCAGTCAGACCCGAAGCCGGGCGGAGCAGTTGGCAGACCGCTTCGGCATCGCCAAGGTCTACGACGATCACCGCGCGCTCCTCGACGATCCCTCCATAGATATCGTTGACCTCTGCGTTCCCAATGCCCTCCATCTTCCGCTGGTGTTGGAGACGATCAAGGCGGGAAAGCACGTCATCTGCGAGAAGCCCCTCACGGGGTATTTCGGCCAGGGCGAGCCGGATACCGAGGTGGGCGCGACGCCGAAGCGGAAGATGCTCGACAAGGTGCATGCCGACCTCGCCGAGGTCAGCCGGGTGATCGCCGCCCACCCGGTCAAGTTCTGCTACGCGGAGAACTGGATCTACGCTCCCGCCGTGCGCAAGGCCCTGGAGATCGTCGACCGGTATGTAGGCACGGGTTCCATCCTCGAGATCCGAGGAGAGGAGTCGCACAGCGGGTCCCACTCGGAATACTCGAAGTGGTGGCGCTACGCGGGGGGCGGATCCCTGGCGCGGCTGGCTGCGCATCCGATCGGACTGGGCCTCTTCCTGAAGCACTACGAGGGGGGCAAGAAGACCGGGCGGCCGATCGTTCCGGTCGAGGTGCTGGCCGACGGAGTTGATCTCACCAAGACCCGCGCCTTCGCGTCCGCGAAGGACTCCCCCCTCGTCACAGGGTGGAAGGACGTGGAGACCTGGGCGCAGGTTACCGTCACGTTCTCGGACGGGACTCGGGGGATCTTCTACGGGACCGACGATCTGTTGGGCGGAATGGAAGGGAACGTCGACCTCCGGTTGACCAACGCGCGGCTGAAGCTCGATATCGTTCCAGCGCGGATGTGCCAGTTCTACGCCATCGATCCGGCCCCCGTGCAGGATGTCTATTTCAACGAGAAGCAGGAGACGAAGGCGGGCCACTCCTTCCCGAACCCGGACGAGGAGTGGATGCTGGGTTACCCCCACGAGATCCAGGATTTCATGGAGGCGGTGGCCTTCGATCGGCCGCCGCTCTCCGGCCTCGAATTGGCCAAGCAGGTGGTCGAGGTGGTCTACGCGGGTTACGTCTCCATCGAAGAGGGGCGAAGGGTCGCCCTTCCATAGGCGGAGGGGGATATATTCATGGGTACCTCGGTGTTCGAGCTTCCGGTCACCATCGGCAACGTCACGCTGCGCAACCCGTTCGTCGTCGGCTCCGGTCCGACGGTCAAGAACCTGCCGCAGCTCGAGCTCATCGAGAAGTGCGGCTGGGGGGCGGCGTCCACCAAGCAGACGTACAACCCCCGGCCCTACATCAGCTACGATCCCCGCTACCGGTGGCTGAAGAAGGAGAAGCTGCACATCTTCACGGCCGAGCACCGGTTGGACATGGAGACGGGGCTCCGGCTCGTCGAGGACGCGCGGAAGACGTGCAAGGAGCTGGTGATCATCGCCAACTACTCGGATGCCGGCGACAACCTCGACAGTTGGGAGGAGGGCGCGCGGCGCTTCGAGGCGGCGGGGACGCAGATCCTCGAGCTGAATTTCTGCTGCCCCAACATGTCCTTCAGCGTGGACGTCTCGGACCAGAAAGCACACGTCATCTCTTCGGGCGCGAGCATGGGCCAGGATCCGGAGATCGTCGCCGCGGTCGTCCGGCGACTGCGCAAGGCGCTCAGCATCCCGATCATCGCCAAGATCACGCCCGAAGGCGGCCGCATCGCGCAGGTGGCCAAGGCGGCCATCGACGCGGGCGCCGACGCCGTCAGCGGCGTCGCCAACCGACTGGGCATCGCGCCCATCGACATCCGGAAGTACAAGAAGCCCATCTACAACCTGCAGGGCGAGAACACCATGGGGTGCATGTCGGGGCCGTGGATCCGGCCCCTCGCCATGCGGGACGTCTTCGAGATGCGGAAGCTCCTGGGGCCGGAGCCCCACATCAACGGCACGGGCGGCATCGCCTCCATGTCGGACGCGGTGCAGATGATGATGTGCGGGGCCGACACCATCGGCGTCTGCACCGAGACCATGCTCCGGGGATTCGGATTCCTGGAGAAGTGGATGAAGGCCCTCAAGGTCTACATGGGCGAGATGGGCTTCACGGCGGCCCGCGACATGCGGGATCTCCTGTTGCCCGAGCTGAAGTCCGCCGCGGAGCTGACGCTGTGGGGCGGCTACGCCCGGGTGGATAAGGCCACCTGCCACGGCTGCGGCGCGTGCGTCGAGGTCGGACACTGCGACGCCATCACCATGGTGGACGGGGTGGCCTACGTCGATCCCAAGCTGTGCAAGGGTTGCTCCACGTGCATCGACATCTGCCCGAAGCAGTCCATCAGTATGGTGGAAGAGGCGGCAGCGGCGCGCTAGGGGCCGGGAGGCGCTTCCCCGTCGTTCGGCGCACAACACACAAGGAGGTCGACATGAAAAGACGAAGGTGGTGGTCGACTCTAAGCAGCCTTGCCGTGGTCCTCGCGTTCGCGCTGTTATGTCTGCCCGCGACCGGCGATGCGGCGCAGCAGAAGATCACCTGGACGTTCGCCACGAACCCCGGGCCGGCGGCGAATACCTGGTCCTTCTATCCCTACCCCCGCTTTCAGAAGCTCCTGGAGAAGAACTCCGGTGGGCGACTCGTCCTCGACACCAAGATGGGACTCTTCCCGGTCAACGAGGTGGTCCACGCGGTCATCGCGGGCCGCGCCGACATCGGCTGGGAGCGAATTCCGTGGGTCGCGGGGACGTTCCCGCAGTGGGACTACGCGCTTCCTTTCTTCTGGGACAACGTCTTCGAGTATGAAGCCTTCCTCAACGATCCCAGATTGATCGAGATCGAGCGGAAGACGTACGGCGAGAAGGGTCTGGTGAAGATCGCCGATATTCCTTCGGAAGCCCTGGACGGGATCTGGGCCAAGAAGGCGGTGGCCACGGTCGCGGACTTCAAGGGCTTCAAGGTCCGCACCTCCGGCCTGGTCACGACCATGGCCATGCAGCTCCTGGGCGCCTCGCCCCTGACCATTCCGACGGCGGAGATCATGGAGGCCCTGTCGCGAGGCACGGTGGACGCCATCCAGACCTCGCGCGGCTGGGCGCTCGGGTTCGGCCTGGCGGATGTCTGCACGAACGTGAGCTTCTGGCGATTCCAGTCGGTGTTCGGCGGCATGCTGGTGGTGAACAAGGCCAAGTTCGACGCCTTGCCCGCCGACCTGAAGAAGATCGTGATCGATACGGGCAGAGAGATGCAAGGGCAGACCGTGTTCGGCGCCAAGATCGAGGAGATGGAGGCGGACGTCGGCCTGAAGGTGAGCAAGTTGAAGGTCACGCAGCCCAGCCAGGCCGAGATCAACAAGGCGCGAGAGCTGGTGCGCCCGGCCATCGACAAGTGGCTGGAGATCGCGGGCCCGCACGGGAAGGAGATCCTGGCGATCGCCGCCGACTACGCGGGCGGCGCCAAAGTGCTGTTGAAGAAGTAACGTCAGTCGAAACTCTTCACATCTGCGCGTTCAGCTATCAGCCGGAAGGAAGCGGCTGATAGCTGAACGGTGTCTTGAGACCTATGAAGCAACTCGGTTCCGCTATCGACAGACTCGCCAATTTCGTGGGCTACCTGTCCGGGTGGCTGGTTCCGCTCATGATGATGCTGGTCGTCGTCGACGTCTTCATGCGGTACGTGATGCAGCAGCCGCTGATGATCGCCGACGAGTTCAGCGCATACATGCTCGTGGCACTCTCGTTTCTCGGCTTCGCCTACACCTGGCGGCAGGGGGGGCACGTGCGTGTCGAAGTCGTGGTGAACTACCTTCCCCCCGAACTCTATGCCTGGGTGCGGCTGATCGGACTGATCCTGACCTTCATCTTCATGGTCGAAATGGATCGCGCCGCCTTCAAGATGATCGCGTATGCGCTCCAGATGAAGATGCGGTCCTCCACCTGGATGATGTTTCCCTTGTTCTGGCCCCAGCTCACGATCTTCGTCGGGTTCGTCCTGCTCACCTTGATGCTGGTCGTCGATATCGTGCAGGCTGGGGTCAAGCTGCGGGCGGGAAAGATCGCGGAGGCGTAAGCACGTGACCCTCGAACTCCAATCCCTGGTGCTCCTGGGGGGGCTGACTCTCCTGATGGCCGCGGGCATCGAGATCGCGCCGGCCATGGGGATCGTGGCCGGCCTCGGGATGCTCTTCTTCGTGAATCAGCCCCTGGACTATTTTGCCCGAGCCGCGTTCGATATGATGAATTCCTTCACCTTCACGGCGATCCCGCTCTTCGTGTTCATGGGGACCATCTACGCCACGACCGGGATCGTGCGAGGCCTGTTTCGTGGGCGCCGAAAAGATGTTCGGCAACATTCCCGGCAGTCTCGCCTCCGCCATGATCCTGGCCAATGCCATCTTCGGCGCCATCTCGGGGTCCAGCGTGGCGGCGGCGGCCACCTTCGGCCGGATCTGCTTCCCGGAGATGCAGAAGGCGGGATACGACGCCAAGATGTCCCTGGGAGCGATCGCCATCTCGGGAACGCTGAGCGTGCTCATTCCCCCCAGCCTGATCATGATCATCTATGGGGGCTGGATGGACGTCTCGGTGGCCCGCCTCTTCGCCGGAGGGGTGATTCCCGGGATCATCCTGACGATCTTCTTCGTGGTCACGGTGACCATACTGGTGCTCCGCAACCCCGCGCTGGCCCCGAGGACCGCGACCAGGAAGTACACACTCCGAGAGAAGGCCTCCGCGATCTGGGACATCTTTCCCTTCGTGGTCGTCATCACCCTGGTGATGGGCACGACATTCGCGGGCATCATGACGCCCACCGAGTCGGCGTCCCTGGGCGCCTTCCTCAGCATCGTCCTCGCGCTGATCTTCCGGCAGATGACCTACAAGGCTCTCAAGGAGAGCATGCTCCTGGCGGTTAATGTCAGCGCGATGATGGCGTTCGTGCTATTTACCGCCCGGATGCTCGGCCAGGTCTTTCAGTATATCGGACTGACCGAAGCCACTGCGGCCTTCATGCTGGGCTTGGACCTGAGCAAGTACTCGATGCTGGCCATCATCTGCATTCTGTATCTCATCCTGGGATGCTTCTTCGACTCCGTCTCGATGCTGGTGCTGACCATCCCCTTCGTGGCCCCGATCATCAAGAGCCTGGGATTCGATTATATTTGGTTTGGCATCCTGTACGTCGTGCTTGCGGAAATCGGGTTGGTCACCCCGCCGTTCGGTCTTAACCTGTTTGTGCTCAAGAGCGTCGTGCCCAAGTACGAGATCACCACCATCTTCGCGGGGACGGCTCCGTTCCTGATTCCGACCTGCATTCTGATCGTGTTGATGATTCTCTTCCCGGACCTCGTCCTGTGGCTCCCCAATCTCCTGTATTCGAGATGACGCGTTTCGCGTAGATACCGAGACGGTTCTGCAGCCACCCCGCTGCCCGGGTTTTCCAGAGTTAAGCGCCGCCCGAAACGAAACGCAGGGTGGGCCGTTCAGTGGGGCAGGCCAGTCGGTCCCTGCGCATTTGTGAATGCACCCGTATGCAGGACGGCGTATGGGTCTGCGCCAACGGAGAGGAGGACACGGATTGAGAACACCGAAGATCCTGGTGATTCAAGGGGCGAACATGAACTGGCTGGGCAAGCGGGAGCCGGAGAAGTACGGTACCACAACCGCGGCCGAGTTGGACGCCATGATGCGCGAACACGCCCAGCGCCACGGATACGACCTAGAGATCTTCCAGACCAACCACGAGGGCGTGTGCGTTGACCGAATCTATCAGGCCGTCGAGGATGGGGTGGATTGCCTCGTCATGAACCCGGGCGGTTTCACCTATGCGGGGAAGTCTGTCGCGGACTGCATCCGCGGCACCCGCCTGCCCTACGTCGAGGTGCACATCAAGAACCACTACGTCTCGGGAACGCATTCGGTAATCGCGGACGCCGCCATCGGGGTCATCATGGGCCTTGGCGTCCACGGCTACCTGCACGCGTTGGACGCAGCACTGCGAATCGCCCACGAGCGGGCATCTGCAAGGTAGCGAGTGTGGGCATCGCGACACGATCCGCCCGCTATGGTGCCGGACAGTACCCTTTTTGCGGACGCCGCAGAGAGGGTCCGAGCGGGCCGGGTACCCATCCGGAGGATGGGTACCCGGCAGATGGGCTGTTTTCAGCGGCCTGCTAATCGGGCGGCGGCGCCGTGACGGCGATGTAGCGGGTGCGTACGGCCCCCCGGTTCTCGGCCATGTGTACCTCGCCGGCCGGCACATAGAGCGCCTGTTCTGCAAACGCCGTGGCTTCGTTCTTCGCCCCGTCGATCACGGTCAATTGCCCTTCGAGGATGTAGAGCACGTGCTCGGCGTGCGGGTGGGTGTGGACGATGCTCCTTCCCCCCGGCTCGTAGATGCCCAGCTTCACCTCGCACGTCTTGGCGCCGATGAGCTTCCCGGCGATCTCCTGGGACGTGACGCCGGTGTGGTCGGGCGTGGGCGTGACGGGGTTCTTCTTGGGATCGATCAATCGCATGGAGACTCCTTCGCAGGCTGCTGAAAAAGGCCCATCTGCTGCGTTGGCTCGCTCAGGCACTCGTTGCGGCGTACCTGGAGTACGCCTCACTCGGCCTTACGCTCGCCGCCTTGCATCTGAGCCTTTTTGAGCAGCCTGGGTGAAAACGGGTTCCTCTGCATCCTGTTAGGCCAGACGTGGCGGGTGAGGGGAGCAGTTCGCGGACTGCGGCCACCCCCGACCTCCCGCCAAGTCTGACGAGTCGGGATCCCCGCCGCTGGTCTAGCGATTCTTCAACACCTCCGGCGATTCATCGTACTTCGCGGCATCGGCGGCCAGAACGACCGTGATCGGGGTGTAGATCTTGCGAGGAACGTCCTGACCGTTCAACGCCTTCACGCAGGCCGCCACCGACCAATAGGCCTGCTCATACACGCTCTGAGAGATCGTGAAGGCCAGCTTGCCTTCCTTGAGCGCCTTGACGGTCGGGGCCTGCACGTCGAAACCGCCGATCACGACTTTGCCGGTGCGCCCGGCGGCGGCGATGGCCTCCGCGGCGCCTTCGCTCATGTTGCCGCCAGGACTCACAATCCCGCCCAGGTCCGGCCAGCTCTGCAGGGTGTCTTCCGTGATCTTGCGACCCTCATCGAACTGCCAGTGGCCGGAAATCGACTTGTATTTGATCTCGGGAAAGTTCTTGTCCACGTACTCCTTGATCGCCTTCACGCGGTCGTCCGAGGTCTGCTGACCGGGCACGCCTTCCAAGGATCAAGAGCTTCCCCTTGCCCTTCATCAGTTCGCCTACGGTCTTGGCGATCACCCGCCCGGTCTCGATGCTGTCGACGCCGACAAAGGAGAGATAGTCGTCGCCATCGCCGAGGGTATTGTCGAAGACCACCGGGATGCCCTTCTTGACCAGGGAAGCGACCGGGCTCTGAATTGCCTTCGAGTTGGCGGGCGCCAGAACCACGCAGTCCACGCCCTTGGTCACCAGATCTTCCAGGATTCGCTTCTGCTCCTCAACATTGTCGGCCTTGGCCGGAGAATACGGCAGGATATTCACACCCATTTGCTGACCGGCCTTCGCAGCGGCAATCAGGTGGGACTCCCACACGGGGACGGCCTGAGACTTCACGACGATCGCAATGTTGTACTTCTTGGCCGCCTTGACGTCGGGATTGAAGTCCGTCACGGGCTTGTCGGGGTTGGAGCCTTTCATGGTGACCTTGGGGGCGTCTGCCGGCGAACGCCGAGAGGCCTGGCTGGCACGCGAACCACGCCACCATCGTCAACGACCATCACGATGCAGCACAGCTTCTTCGTCCATTGTCTGTCTCCTCTGATTGGATCGTTGTCCGAAACGCACGGTCCGTCTGACGGCGAATACGCGCAGCCACACCTCCTTTCACCGACAGATGCAGTCAACGGACTCCTCGTCGCCGGCGTTCAGGCGCGTCTGCGAAGCCATTGGTCGGCCAGTACGGTAGCGATAATCAGGAGCCCCACGACCAGGGATTGCCAGATGGCCGGGACGGCCAGGATATTCATGCCATTGTGGATGACGGCCATGATCAGGGCGGCGACGAGCGTCCCCACCAGGTTACCCTGACCGCCGGCCAGGCTCGTCCCGCCCATGACCACGACCGCCATCACGGGCAACAGGTAGCTGTCGCCGATTCTGGCCTCCGAGCCGTTGGTGTAGGCGATCAGCACCAGGCCGGCCAATGCCGCCAGAAATCCGCTGATGACGTAGGCGATGATGATGACCCGCTCGACCTTGATGCCGGACATCCTGGCCGTCTCGATGTTCGCCCCGGTGGCGAAGAAGCGACGGCCGAGCGTCGTGTGGTACAGGAGGAAATAGCCCAGACTGAAGACACGACCGCCATGACGATGATCGGCATCGGAATGCCGAAGCAGTGTGCCATTGCCGATCACGCGGAATCCCGCGGGAAAGCCGTAGATGACGGCGCCCTGCAGGATCAGGTAGGCAAACCCGAACAGCACCCAGAGCGTGCCGTAGGTGGCGATGAAGGGCGGCAGGCCGACCTACGTGATCAGCAGGCCGTTGATCAATCCCAGGAGCGCTCCGATCAGCAGACGCCGCAACGATCGCCACGGGGAAGGCGATCCCATACCTGTTGAGCATGATCGCCGCCACGACGCTGGTGAGCGACAAGACCGAGCCGACCGACAGATCCACGTCCTTGGCGGTCAGGGTGATGGTCTGGCCGACGCCGATGATGATCAGAATGCTGGCGTTGCGTACGATGTTCAGCAGGTTGCTCAGGTTGAGGAAGACCAACCCGTATTCATCGCTCCGGGTCAGGATGGTCATGACGACACAGACGCAGATCAAGACGATGAATCGTGCCGCGCCCAGCAGCCAGCTGCCGCTCCAGGGCGGGGGCCATCCTCTTTGCCGTCACGCTGCGCCAGGCTCATCGTCGTCCTTCCTTCCATCGTGAATGGATGACCTCGAACACGATCGCCAGAATGATGATCGTTCCCGTCAGCGCCGGCTGCCAGAGCGACGGGACGCCGATGACGTTCAATCCATTCCGGGTGACCCCGATCACCAGGACGCCCAGGACGGTCCCGCCGATGCCGCCCTTCCCTTTCGCAAAGCTCGTGCCCGCCCAGGATGGTGGCGGCAATGGCATCGAATTCCCAGCCGACGCCCACGATGGAATCCGCGGCCTCCAGGCGAGCGGCCAGCGTGATCCCGCTGATCGCGGCCAGCACCGCGGCCACCACATAGACCATCCACTTCGCAGAGACCGTGTTGATTCCCGAGAGGCGCGCCCCGGATTCGTTCCCGCCGATGGCGATGATGTAGCGCCCGAAGGGAGTGTGATACAGCATGACCCAGACGACGCCGAAAACGGCCGATCGCAATGAAGGTGGGCATGGAAAGGTACTGCATCAGCGGCCACTCGATCGATTTATCCAGTCGCTCGCCGAAGAACGAGAAGATCGGGTTGTTGATGTAGATGGCCGTACTCTCGGCGAGCACGAGGGCGAGGGCGCCGCCCACACCCATCATCCCCAGGCTGGCGATGAACGAGGGCATCTGGCCGATTGACACCAGGCCGCCGGTAATCACCCCCATGAGCGTTCCCGTCAGCAGCCCGACCAGCACGCCCGCAACCATGGCGACGCCGTTCGAGGCGCCGGACGCCATCAGGCTCTTCATGACATACGACGCAGGTCACGCCCGAGAGCGTCAGGACGGAACCCAGCGACAGGTCGATCCCTTCGCTCAGGATCACCAGGGTGGCGCCCAGGGCCAGGATCAAGAGGACGGCGTTCTGCAGAACGATATTGACGAGGTTGTCGAGCGTGAGGTAGCGGGCATTGATGGCCGTGAAGACGGTCATCATGAGCAGGATGACCCACGCGGCGGACGGCACGCGGAGCAGAAACGAGGAGCCGTTCGGCTTCATGACTACGCCCTTGCTCCGCGTGGTCTCGGCCTGGCATCCGATTCTGTCGCACCTCATCCGCGCCCATGGCATACTCGATGATCCGCTCCTGCGTGGCCTCGGCGTGAGGGATCTCCGCCACGATCCTGCCCTCCCGCATGACGTAGATCCGATCGCTCATGCCGATGACCTCGGGAAGCTCGGAAGAGATCATCAGAATGGCGGCCCCTTCCTTGACGAGTTCGTTCATGAAGGCGTGGATCTCGGCCTTGGCCCCCACATCGATGCCGCGCGTCGGCTCGTCGAAGATGAAGATCTTGGCCTTGGTGCACAGCCACTTGGCCAGGACCACCTTCTGCTGGTTGCCCCCCGAGAGATACTGGGCCAGTCGCGAGGTCGAGGGGGTGGCGATGCGCAGCTGCTCGACATACTGCATGAGCCATCGGCGTTCTCGCTGGTCGTGCTGACAAACCGCCGCGGGAACAGGCGATCCAGGCTGGACACGACGATGTTCTCCGCCACGGGCAGAATCATCGCCAGGCCGTGATTCTTGCGATCCTCGGGAAGCAGGCTGATGCCCTGCTCGACCATATCGGATGCGTCGAGGTTGCGGACGGCCTTCCCGAAGAGGTACAACCTGCCCGCTGCTCGTATGGGTCGACGCCGAAGATGGCGCGCGCGAGGTCGGTGCGACCCGCCCCCACCAGGCCGGCCAGTCCCACGATCTCGCCGCTGTGGAGGCGAATGCTGACGTCGTGCAGCCGCTTCCCGTTGGAGAGATTCTCGACCCGGAGAGCATTCGGGCCCTGGGGCTGGATAGTCCCGCTCGAACATGTCGTGCGACCGAATGACCCACCATCATGCCGACCAGCTCGTCCACGGTCACCTCGTGGATGGCCTTCCGCCCGACGAACTGGCCGTCGCGCAGCACGGTGACCCGGTCGCCCACCTCCTGAAGTTCCTGCAGGCGGTGGGAGATGTAGATGATCCCGATCCCCTGCCCGTTCAGTTGGTGGATGGTCGCAAAGAGCTGTTCGGTCTCCCGCTCGGAGAGGGAGGAGGTGGGCTCGTCCATGATGAGGATCTTGGATTTGATGGAGAGCGCCTTGGCGACCTCGACCATCTGCTGCTGGGCCGTGCTCAAGTCCACGATCAGGGTGTGCGTGTCGACGTGCATGTTCAGGCTGTGGAGCAGCGCGGCGGCATCCGCGTGCATCTTCTTGTGGTCGATCAGTCCGTACTTCTTCGGAAACCGGCCCAAGAAAATGTTTTGCGCCACGTCCATGTGGGGAATCAGGTTGAATTCCTGGTAGATGATGCTCACCCCCATGCGCTGCGCCACGCGGGGGTCGAAGGTCTCGACGCGTTGCCCGTCAATACGGACGTCGCCTTCATCGGGGGCGTAGGCGCCGGAGAGGATCTTCATCAGCGTCGATTTCCCGGCGCCGTTCTCGCCCAACAGGATGTGGGTTTCGCCGGCCCTGAAGCTCGAAGTCGACGTTGTCCAGAGCGCGGACGCCGGGGAAGGTCTTGGTAATCCCTCTCGCCTCGATCAATATCCGGTCATCCATTCCTGTCTCCTACCGGGCCCTGCTCGCGCTCGGGGAGATCCTGCACGGGGCGGATGGAGGGGGTGGAGAGATCGGAATGCGCCTGCCGACGCGACGGCGAACGCCGCCGCCGACCGGGCGGATACTCCGGGCCAGAGATCGGAGAGAAGGGTGATGCTTGGTGCGGCCCACAGGATTCGGAACCACGCCATTCTCGCGCAGGTGTTCGATCAGCCGCCGGCGACCGGCTAACAGGCTGCTGAAAACGGCCCATCTGCCGACCAGTTGCGACTGCTCGAGATCGCTCGACATGCGCGCGTACTTGAGTACGCCAGACTCGGCCATCACGTACCGCCTTGCATCGGGCCTTTTTGAGCAGCCTGGGCGGAAACGGGTTTTTCAACATCCGCTTAAAGCAGCCCGGCATCCTCGGCAGGTTTTCCGTATTGCCAGGAATCCTCCGGCCGGTACCATTCGCGATAGTCGGGATAGGTGTATCGACCGATATTCTGATCGTTCGGGTAGACGAACTTGCCGCCGGCCTGCATGATGACCGTCTTCATGCCCGGCTCGTTCTCGCGGACGATGCGCTCCAGTTGGGCGGGGTCGAGCTGGGTGTTGGCCCAGTTGTCGTAGTGGTCCGGGATCAGCACCTTGGTCTTGCAGGGCCTGGCCGACCCGGAAGAGGTCCCAGGGGGTCATCTTGTCGGTCGCGCCCGGCGCGTTGTGCCCCATGTCGGCGATCGCGACGTCGATCTTGTACTGGTCGCCGATGGCCTTGTAGCCGTTGTGGTAGAGGGAATCGCCCAGGAAGAGGATGTTGCCGCCATCGGTCTCGAAGAGGTAGCTGACCGCCGCCTCGCCGTAGGTGCGGGGCTGATCCACCGGGACGCCGGTGCGGCGGGCGATGTCGTCGTAGTTGATCAGGACCTTGACCGTGGCCCCGCGGACCGGCAGCTCGTCGCCGGGCTTGACCTGGATGATCCGCTCCTCCGGGACCTGGAAGCGCCGCGTCTTCAGGATGGTGGACATCGGGCCGACATACTTGCAGTTGGTGGTCGCCAGGGTGGCCTTGATCGTGTAGATGTCGCAATGGTCCTGGTGCAGATGCGTCATGAACGAGGCGTCCAGCGTCTTGAACTTCCAGGGATCGTGCACCATCGGGGACAGGCGAATCCAGTTGATGGTGGGCGCGCCGCCGATGCGGCAGACCCCGCAGTAGGCGTAGCTGGTGTACATCGACGGGCCGGAGTAGCAGTCGATCAGGAACACGCCGCCGGCCGAGGTCTTGAGACACCACGACGGCCCGCTGAGCCACCACAGCGCCACCGTGCCCGGCTCCACGACGTCATGCTCGATCTGCTGGTTCAGCAGGGTGCCCCATTCCGGGAACACCTCCTCCAGCCAGTCCGGCCGCGTCAAGGGACGGTCCTCGTTCAGATAGTCCCCTCGCAGAATCCCCCGGCCATCCCCCACACCTTTGTCGTTGGCTGGCATTGCGTGCTCCTTTTGGGTGAAGACCTCTCGGAAAATCGAAGGTGGGTGTCTAGGCCCACCCACTGCCCTTGACAATTTTGTAAGGAATTTGATACTGTATCCGAGATCCAATATCCATTTTAGTATCTCGTTGCTGGAAAGTCAAGACGGAGAAGGGGGTTCGCCGTGCCGACGGCCTACAAGACGATGCAGGAAATCGTCTATGACACGATCCGGGAGGCTATCCAGATCGGCCGTTATACCCCGGGCCAACGCCTGATCGCCGACGAGCTGGCCCAGGAACTTGGTACGAGCCGGATGCCCGTGCGCGAGGCGCTGCGCAGGCTGGAGGTCGCCGGCCTCGTGAACATCACCCCCCACCGTGGCGCAGTGGTCAGCGAGCTCTCCGAGCAGGAGATCGTGGAGATCTATCACATCCGCGCCGTCCTGGAAGGCCTGGCGGCTCGCCTCGCCGCGTCCCGTCTTCCTTCCGCCGATATCGACCGCCTGAATGCGCTCATCGAAGACATGGAAGAGGCGGCCGCCACCGGTCCCGACCTGGACCATGTTCTGCGCAGCAACCGGGAGTTTCACATCGCCATCTGGCAGGCGGCCCACGCCCCGCACCTCCAGGAGATCCTCGAGAACCTCTACGACGCCAGCCACCGGTTCCGGAACATCAGCATCGCGCTCCCCGGTCGGCTGACCCAGATCTTCCAAGAGCACCGCCAGATCGTCCAGGCCCTGGCGGCCGGCGATTCGGCCGCGGCGGAGCGTTTCGCCAACGAGCACCACGAGAATACCGCTCAGCGATTGCTCGTCGAACTGGAGAAAACCAAGGAGAAGGAGAAAGGAGCTTAGTCCATGGCCTCGAGCATTCCAACCACCATGCGCGCCGCCGTGCTCCACGGAAAGAGCGATTGGCGGGTGCAGGATTATCCCGTCCCGTCCCCCGGCCCCCTCGAAGTCCTCATGAAGGTGTACGCCTGCTCCATCTGCGGCACAGACCCGCGCGTCATCAAGGATGGCTGGCCGGGTATGCCGGCCTTCGGCACGTTTATCCCCGGGCACGAGTACAGCGGTCAGATCGTGGCCATCGGCCCCGGCGTCACCGAGTTCAAGGTCGGGGACCGGGTGGCCATCGAATCCCACAAGGGCTGCGGCCACTGTGTCAACTGCAAACAGGGCCGCTACACCATCTGTCTCAACTACGGCAAGCCGGAGACCGGGCACCGGCATTACGGTTTCACGGCCAATGGCGGCTACGCCCAATATGCCGTGAACCACGTGAGCACGCTCTACCACATCGCGGACAGCGTATCCTACGAGGAGGCCGGGCTCGTGACGACCGCCGCCTGCGTCCACTTCGCCCTGGACAACGTGGGGGGTCTCTTGGGCGGTGAGACGGTCGCCGTGCTAGGCCCCGGCCCCATCGGTTTGATGGGGGTGCAGTTGGTAAAGGCGCTCGGGGCCACCAAGGTCATCCTCACGGGGACCCGGTACGAGCGGCTCAACGTGGGTAAGGCGCTTGGCGCCGACGTGATTGTGAACATTCACGAGCAGGATGCCGTGGAGGTCGTGAAGGCCGAGACCGGCGGCCTGGGCGCCGACCTTGTCCTGGAGTGCTCGGGCAGCCCCGACGCGGCGGCCCAGGCCATCGAGATGTGTCGCCGCGGCGCCCGCATCTCCTTCATCGGCGACCCGCATGTCAATGCCACCATCAACCTCCGGAAGTTCGTCCTGGACGACCTGCGGGCCGCGGGGGTGCGCGGCGAGGGGATGGCTGACTGTCGCCGCAGCCTGGCGTTCCTGGGTGCCGGCAAGATCGTCGCCAAGCCGATGATCACCCACCGCTTCCCGCTGGAGGACGTCAACGAGGCCCTGCAGACGTTCATCCAACGCAAGGGCGGGGCGCTCAAAGTGGTCGTGCAGCCGAACGGGTAGCCGAGCGGCCGTGGCCTCGCGAATGCCACGAGGCCACGGCCGCATCGGTGCGAGAGGGGGGCCGACTTCCCGTGTGTGCGGCTCCCCGGGTCTGAAACCGAGCGGGGCAATCCATGCTGGACGAACCCTTACTGCGGGCGCGACAGATCACCAAGACGTTCCCCGGCGTCCTGGCCTTGGACGGTGTGGACTTCGACCTGTCCCCGGGGGAAGTCCATGTGCTCCTGGGGGAGAACGGCGCGGGGAAGTCCACGCTGATGAAGGTCCTGGCCGGCGCCTACCAGCCCGATGCCGGGACGATCACGCTGAACGGCCGAGCCGGTGCGCATGACGACCCCCCGGCAGGCGCAGCGGCTCGGCGTGGGCATCATCTACCAGGAATTCAACCTGGTCCCTTACATGAACGTGGCCCAGAACATCTTCCAGGGCCGGTTCCCCCACCGCTGGGGCCTCCTCGACCACGCCACGATGCACGCCGAGAGCCGGAAGCTGCTCGACGGCCTGAACATGGACATCGACACCCGGGCCAAGGTCGTCAGCCTGGGCGTGGCGCAGCAGCAGATGGTGGAGGTGGCCAAGGCACTCTCCGTCCACTCCACGATCCTCATCATGGACGAACCGACGGCCGCCCTCACCGACCGGGAGATCGAGCAGCTCTTCGCCACCATTCACCGGCTGAAGCAGCAGGGGATCGGCATCATCTACATCTCCCACCGGCTGCAGGAGGTGCACCAGATCGGCGACCGGGTGACGGTGCTGCGCGACGGCAAGTCATCGGCACGCGCCAGGTCAGCCAGGTCACCGTGGACGAGCTGATCGCCATGATGGTGGGCCGCACCATCACCCACATGTTCCCGCGCGACTATCAGCCCCGGGGGGCGGAGGCCGTTGCGGGTCGAAGGGCTTGTCGAGCGGCACCCGGCTGCGCGGCGCCTCGCTCACGGCTGCACAGCGGCGAGATCGTCGGGCTCGCCGGCCTGGTGGGGGCGGGACGCACCGAGCTGGCCCGCGCGATCTTCGGCGCGGATCCGTACGAGGCGGGGCAGGTGTGGGTCTTCGGCCAGCCCGTCAAGGCCGCGAGCCCGGACAAAGATGGTGAAGCTGGGCATGGGGCTGCTGCCGGAGGACCGGAAGACCCAGGGGCTGGCCATGATCCTCTCGCTCAGCGAGAACGTCGTTCTGGCCAGCCTGAAGCGGCTGTTCCCGCGCCGCTTCGTGGACGCTGGGAAGGAGCGGGAGGTCGTGGCGGAGTACATCCGGGACCTCCGGATTGCCACCCCCTCGCCCAAGCGCCTGGTGCAGTTCCTTTCCGGCGGCACCCAGCAGAAGGTCGTGCTGGCCAAATGGCTCTGCACCCACTCCAAGATCTTCATCTTCGACGAGCCGACGCGGGGGATCGACGTGGGGGCCAAGGCGGAGATTCACGGCTTCATGAACGAGCTGGTGAAGCAGGGGGCCGCCGTGCTGATGATCTCCTCCGACCTGCCGGAGATTCTCGGGATGAGCGATCGCATCTACGTCATGCGACAGGGTCGGGTCGTCGCCGAGGTGCCCCGTGAGCAGGCGACCCAGGAGCGGATCGTGGCCTATGCCATGGGACACGAGGTCGAGCCATGACTGACGGAGGCGTCGCGAGGAACACCCACCCCGGCAACGGGCGGCCGGCCGCGCGGGCGAAGCTGCCCCCGGTGGCCTGGGTCGTGCTGTTCATGATTGCGTTCTTCGGCGTGACCGCCCCGGGCTTCTTCACCGTCGGGAACTTCCTCAACATCATGCTGCAGGGCTCGGTGCTCCTCATCTTGGGGGTCGCCGCGACCCTGGTGATCCTGACGGAAGGCATCGACCTGTCCCTGGGCAGCGTGCTCACCCTGGCCGGAGTCACGGCGGTCCTGGCCCTGCAGGAGGGGCAGTCGGTGCCCGTGGCGGTCCTGGTAGGCCTCCTCACCGGCGTGGCCTGCGGCGCGGTGACGGGAGTGCTCATCACGGTGGGGAAGCTCCCTCCCTTCATCGCCAGTCTCGGCATGATGGGCATCGCCGCGGGATTCGCCCTCGTGCTCGACCCGGCAGGGGGCCATCTACTCGGACCTCCCCGCCTTCCTCTTCCTGGGCGGCGGGCTCGCTCGGGATCGTGCCCATGCCGACGGTGGTTGCCGTCCTGGTCTTCGCGGTAGGATGGGTCGGGCTCTATCAGACCGACTTCGGACGCTATATCATCTCCATCGGCGGCAACGAGGCGGGGACGCGCCTCTCCGGCGTCAACACGGCCTGGTGGAAGTTCCTGACCTACGTCGCGGCCGGGGCGCTGGCGGCCCTGGGGGGGGTCATCATGGCCGCGCGACTGCGCGCCGCCGACCCCATCGTGGGCAACGGCTGGGAGTTCGACGCCATCGCGGCGACGATCCTGGGCGGCACCAGCTTCGAGAAGGGCAACGGGACACTGGGCGGGACGGTGCTGGGCGTGCTGCTCATCTCCATTCTGCGCAACGGGCTCAACGTCGATCGGCGTGGGGGCGATGTGGCAGCCGGCGCTCATCGGCCTGGTCATCATCGCGGCCATCGTCTTCGACGTCCTGCTCAAGCAGAGGGGGGTGATCCAGTGACCAGCGCCACGGACGCCAGGGCCCGCGGGTGGCACCTGGACCCCCGCATCCTCTACACCGGCTCCCGGCTGTTCGTCCTGGCCCTCTTGTGCGTCGTCCTGACCATCGCCTCGCCGGTCTTCCTCACCGGCACCAATGCGCTGAATGTGCTGCGCGTGGCCAGCCTCCTGGTCATCCTGGGCATCGGACGAGACCATCGTCATCCTGACCGCCGGCATCGACCTCTCCATCGGTTCGGTGCTGACCTTCTCCAGCGTCATCGCCGCCCTGGCGATCAAGGCCGGCGTGCCGCTCCCGCTGGCCCTGGCCGCCGGCCTGGTGGTGGGCGCGGCGCTGGGGTTCCTGAACGGGCTGATGGTGGCCGTGGTGAAGCTACCGGCGTTCATCGCCACCTACGGCATGATGTGGGTGGCGGCGGGATTCGCGGTAGTCCTGCTCAAGGGGCAAGTGATCTACGGGTTCGAAGACGACTTCCGCTTCCTGGGTGTCGGGCAACCTCCTGGGGGTCCCCATGCCGATCGTCATCATGGTCGGTCCTGTGGGTTCCCTCCTACCTGCTCCTGCGGCACACGACCTTCGGCCGATCGCTGTACGCGGTGGGCGCGAACCAGGAGGTGGCCCGGCTCTCGGGAATCAAGAAGGATCGGACACTGATCCTGGCCTACACCCTGAGCGGATTCCTGGCGGCCGCGGCCGGACTGGTCTTCGTGGCGCGCCTGAACGCCTCGGAGGCGGGCATCGGCGCCAACATGCTCCTGCCGGCGATCGCGGCCGTGGTGATCGGCGGCACCAGCCTCTTCGGCGGCGAGGGCGGCATCGTCGGGCACGCTGATCGGCGCGCTCATCATGACCATCGTACAGAACGGGATGAACCTGCTGGGCATCGAGTCCGTGTGGCAGGGGGTCGTGCTGGGGGCCTTGATCGTGGTCGCCGTGCTCCTGGATCAGTGGGCGCGGAAAGTGCTGGCCAGCGAGAACGCCTAGTCGGCCGCTGAAAACGGCCCATCTGCGGCGTTGGCGCGCTCGGGCGCTCATTGCGGCGTACCGGGAGTACGCCTCACTCGGCCCGTCGCGTGCCGCCTGGCATCTGGGCCGTTTTGAGCGGCCTGACGCAAGGAGGGTTTTTCGGCATCCTGTTGAGTTTTGGGCGCGCGGCCGCCGCGGGCCTGCCATTCGGAAGGGGGGTGGGACCGGAGAGCACCTTCACGGGGAGGAGCGCGCATCGCGCAAGGATCGTGGCGCAGATGCTCTGGAGGAGGATCTCATGAAGAAGCTCATTGACTTGGCGCTGGCCGTTCTCGTGGTCGCCTTCGTGACGGCGTCACCCGCCGCGGCGGGCAGCCCGAACCGGTCTACAAGTTCGACACCAAGGTGAAGCCGGCCAAGCCGTACAAGATCGCCGTGGTCTTGAAGAACTTCACCAACCCCTTCTGGCTCACGCACCAGAAGGCCGCCGAGCAGGCCGGCAAGGACCTCGGGCGTGGACATCACCGTCCTCGCCCCGACCAAGCCGGACAACGTGGAAGAGCAGATCCGCATCCTGGAGGACCTGGTCTCCAAGAAGGTGGACGCCGTCGTGGTGGCGCCCGGCCAACACCCAGGCCATCGCCGCCGGCGTGCAGAAGCTCAACGCGGCCAAGATCCCCGTGGTCTACGACAACACCCGCGGCTCCGGCGGGCGACTTCGTGGCCTACATCGGCGCGGACAACATCCTGGTCGGCCGCACCATGGCCGAGGAGATGGTCAAGCGCATGGGCGGCAAGGGGAAGCTCCTGGTCCTGGAGGGCTTTCCCGGCCAGCAGACGGCCGACGACCGCCTCAAGGGCGTGAAGGAGGTCCTGGCCAAGAATCCCGGCATCCAGGTCATCTCCCAGACCGGCAAGTGGACCCTGGACGAGGGCCGGAACGTCACCGAGAACACGCTGCAGCGCTGGCCCGACCTCAACGCCATCGTCGGTGCATCGGCGGCGAAATGGCCCTGGGGGCCGTGGAAGCCGTGAAGGCGGCCGGCAAGGAAGGCAAGATCATCATCTCCAGCATGGACGTCTACCCGGCCCAGGTGGCCGCGGTGAAGGCGGGGAAGGTCAACTACACCGATCTCTCAGGCCCCGCGGGACCAGGCCTACTGGAGCGTCGTGGCCGCCATCCGGGCCCTGAACGGCGAGAAGGTGCCCCAGGAGATCCGCACGCCCGTGGTCATCGTGACCAAGGAGAACGTGGACAAGTACGCGGAGAAGTAAGCGGCCGCTCTTCCTGACCGAACGATTCGCGCCGCCGCTGGGTTGAGTGAGCAGGAAGGAGCGTGGCTCGTGGGCGGCCGGCCGGCGCGGCGATCGTCCTGTGACACTGAGAAGCAGGGGGGCATTTCGTGGGGCCGCTCGGAGAGGGAGCCCGAACGCGACGAGGTGAAGCATGCCGTACTACTCCTGGTGCGAGGTCGTCCGCGACCTCGAGCCCAATCCCTCTCTGCCGGCGGGCATGTCCCGGCAAAGCATCATCGGCGACGGGGGGATGCTCTGCATGCACGAGGCGTTCCCCAACCTGAAATGTGCACCCCACCAGCACGAGGCGGAGCAGTTCAGCATCGTGCTGAAAGGGCGGATGCGTTTCGTCGTCGGCTCCGAAGACAGCGTGCTCGGGCCGGGCGAGGTCGCCCACATCCCGAGCAATATCCCCCACTCGATCGAGAGCCTCGAGGAGTACGTGCAGGTGCTGGACGTGTTCGTGCCGCTTCGGCCGGACATCCTCGCCCGGCTGCAAGCGATGGCTGCGCGTTGAGCGCGTGACCGCGTGTCCGCGGGCGGATCGGCTCCGGATCGGAGCCGATCCGCATCGCCTCCGGTGGAGCTGGCAACCCCTTTCGACAAGGAGACCGGAAATGAGAGTCCCGGCAGGTGTCCTCGCGATTGCTTTGCTCGTGGGCCTCCTCGCGGCCGGCGTGGGCCAGGCAGGCCAGCCCGCGTCGGTCGTCCCCAGCGAGCCCATCACCATTGAGGTGTGGTGGCACGAGTACGGCCCGTTCACCGCCTATGTGAAGGAGCTGATCGAGGCCTACAAGAAGGTCCGGCCGAACGTCACCGTCAACCCGACCGTGGCATCCTCCACCGATCTGAACCAGAAGCTGACCGTGTCGCTCGCGGCAGGCACCGGACCGGACATCATGGATGCGGATGCCTCGTACTACGTCGCGTACCACGCGAAGGGGATCCTGGAGCCGCTGAACCTCGAGGTGTTCGGGGCCAAGAGCTACCAGGAGCTGATGGCGCGCTACGTTAACGGTGGGCTTGCTTCCGGAACCTTCGATGGAAAGGTGTACACCCTGCCCTATCAGGGTAACTCCATGAGCCTCTTCCTCAACAACAAGCTGTTCGCCGCCGCGGGCCTCGACCCCAAGAAGGATGCCCCCAAGTCCTGGAAGGACCTGCTGGCGCTCTGCCCGAAGCTGAAGAAGGTGGACGGACGGCGGACGGTCCAGAAGGCGTTCGAGTTCCCGTATCACAGCCCACGCTGGCAGCTCCAGGATCTGCAGCCCATGACCGAGCAGTTCGGCGGCAAGATCCTGAGCGACGACGGCAAGACGGCGTACCTCAACAGCCCCGAGACGGTCAAGGCCCTCACCCTCTGGCGGGACGTGACCAAGGAGTGCGGGGATCCCAAGAACACCAAGAATACCGCCAGCAATCCGAACCAGGACTTCCTGGACGGCTTCACCGCCATGTGGGTGACCGGCCCGTGGGCGACCCCACAGGTCACCGCCTCTCCGATCAAGACGGATTTCACCGTCGTCGGGTTCCCGCAGGTCGATCCGGCTAAGCCCCGGACCATGGTCTACGGCTGGGCCTGGGCCGTGAACAAGAACAAGCCGGAGAAAAACAAGATCGCGGCCTGGGACTTCATCCGCTTCATGCTGGCCAAGCCGGACGAATGGCTCGGCAAGGCCGGCTTCGTGCAGCCCGTCAAGGGTGTGGCGGAGACCGACGTGGCCAAGAAGTTCCCCTTCTTCGGCGTGCACATGCAGGATGTCTCGACAGCCAGCTGGTACATCCGCTCCGAGTCCGTCAACGAGATCGCCCAGGCGGTGGGCCGCGCGGTGGACAGCGTGGTCTATGACGGCGCGGACCCGAAGGCCGCGCTGGATGCCGCTCAGGCAGCCGTCGAGCGGGCGATCAAGAAGTAACAGGCTGCTGAAAACGGCCCATCTGCGGCGTTGGACCGCTTGAGCACTCGTTGCGGCGTACCGGGAGTACGCCTCACTCGGCTCTACGCGTTCCGCCTTGCATCTGGACCGTTTTGAGCAGCCTGGGCGTAAGCAAGTTTCATCAGCCCCTGGTAGGTCGTTGGATCCGGGCGAATCCCGCGCGGGAGAGTCCCCGCGGGGTTCGCCGTACCACGGAGACACGCGTGAGCGTCCTGGCACCTCCCCAGCCGCTGGCGGGGAAGCGATTCCGGCTGAGCATCAGCGGCAAGCAAGCCCTCTTCGGCTACGCGATCCTGCTGCCGACGCTTCTGATCATCATCGTCTTCCGTTTCCTGCCCATGCTGCAGGCGTTTTACATCAGCCTGCACGAGTACGACCTGATCCGCCCGCCGAGGTTCATCGGGCTGGAGAACTTCATCGACCTCCTCCAGGATCCGCTCTTTCTCCATTCGGCCCGGATCTCGGTGGCCTACGTGGTGTTCAGCTGTGTCCCGGTCTGGATCCTGTCCCTGGCCCTGGCGGTGCTGTTCAACCGCGAGATCCGGGCCAAGAACCTGTTCCGCTCAGCGGCCTTCATGCCCGTGGTCATGCCGGCGGTGGTGAATGCCGTTGTATGGACCTTCATGTACCATCAGGACGGGGTGGTGAATACGATTCTGGGGTGGGTCGGGATCGACCCGATCCCCTGGCTGCGCAGCAGCCGCTGGGCGCTGTGGGCCATCATTATCATCGGCATCTGGCGTGCGGCCCCCTACTACATGGTGATCTTTCTCGCCGGCCTCCAGGCGATCCCCAACGAATACTACGAGGCGGCGCAGATTGACGGGGCGAGTCCGTGGGGGCAGTTCCGGCACATCACCTTGCCGCTGCTCCGGCCCACGACGCTGCTGGTGATGGTGATGAGCGTGATCGTGGCCATGAAGGTCTTCGCCGTGCCGCTCATCATGACCGGCGGCGGGCCGGCCGATGCCACGCGCGTGCTGCCGCTGTTCATCTATCAGACCGCATTCGAATTCTTCAAGATGGGGCGGGCGGCGGCCATGAGCGTGTTCCTCTTCGCTGCAGTGATGATCTTCACGCTCTTCCAGATCCGGTTGTTCGCGCGCGGGGAGAAGTGAGGATGGGCCAGCGGTCACGCCGCCGCCATTGGGGTCTCAGGTATCCGCTCCTGATCGCCGTCGGGCTGATCGGGCTGCTGCCGTACTACTGGATGGTCGCCTGCTCCTTCAAGACCAACGACACCATGTTCGCGGTGCCCCTGCAGTGGCTCCCCGACCCGATCAACTGGAGCGCCTACGGGACCGCCTGGCGCGCGCAGGACTTCACCCGGTATTTCCTGAACACCAGCTTTGTGGCCCTGGCGATCACCGCCGGGAATCTGTTGCTGGGCTCGCTGGCCGGGTACAGCCTCTGCAAGTTCCGCTATTTCGGCCGCGGGCCGCTCTTCCTCCTCATTCTCAGCACCATGATGCTGCCCCTCGAGGTCACCATGGTGCCGCTGTTCCTCACCGTCAAGCAGCTCAACTGGCCCAACACCTACGAGGGGCTGATCGTGCCGTTCCTGGTGGAGGGGTTCGGCGTCTTCCTGATGCGCCAGTACCTGCAGAGCATCCCGAACGAACTGATCGAGGCGGCCCGCATCGATGGCGCCTCGGAGCTGCGGATCTATGCCCAGATCGTGATGCCGCTGTGCAAGCCCGCCCTGGCCGCGCTCGGCGTCTTCACCTTCCGGGAGTCCTGGGACATGTACATCTGGCCGCTCATCATCGTCACCAAGGATTCGCTGCGGACGGTTCCGCTCGGCATCTCGCTTTTCATGAGCAGCTTCGGCACGGCCTGGGATCAATTGATGGCCATCGCCGCCATCGGCACGCTGCCGATGATTCTGCTCTTCTTCTTCCTGCAGCGGTCGTTTATCCAGGGGATCGCGGTGAGCGGGCTGAAAGAGTAACAGGCTGCTGAAAACGGCCCATCTGCGGCGTTGGTCCGCTTGGGCGCTCGTTGCGACGTACCGGAAGTACGTCTCACTCGGCCCATCGCGGACCGCCTTGCATCTGGACCGTTTTGAGCAGCCTGCCGAAAGACTGAAAACGGCCCATCTGCGGCGTTGGTCCGCTTGGGCGCTCGTTGCGTGGTTCGACAGGCTCACCACGAGCGGGGTGAGCCTCGCTTGGTCCTTTGCGCGCCGTTCCGAGCGAAGTCGAGGGACATCTGGACCGTTTTGAGCAGCCTGGGTGAAAGCGAGTTTGTCAGCATTCTGGTAGGTGGGGTAAGGAGCCGGACGCATGAAGACCGAGATGCTCGTCTACGTGGGGACCTACACCGAGCCGATCCGTTTCGGGAGCGGGAAGATCCTGCAGGGGAAGGGAGAGGGGATCTACGTCTATCGGATGGACGAGTCGTCAGGGGCCATGGAGCTGGTCCGTGTGGTAGCCGGCGTCACCAATCCGTCGTACCTGGCCTTCGATTCCACTCAGCGTTTTCTGTATGCCGTCAACGAGCTGAAGACCTACGAGGACCAGCCGACCGGGACCGTCAGCGCGTTTGCAGTAGACCCGAAGACGGGAGACCTGGCGTTTCTCAACAAGCAACTGACGCACGGGACCGATCCGTGCCACGTCCTCGTGGACAAGAAGCGAACCCATGTGTTCGTAGCCAATTTCATGAGCGGGAGCATCTGCGTGCTGCCGGTGCGCGAGCCGACGGCAGCCTGGGCGAGGCCTCCGATTTCCTCCAGCACCATGGGTCGAGCATCGACCCCACCCGTCAGCAAGGGCCCGCATGCCCACTCGGTGACGCTGGATGCGGCCAATCGGTTCGCGTTTGTGCCCGATCTCGGACTGGACAAGCTGATGGTCTATCGGTTCGATCCGAAGCGCGGAATGCTGGAGGCGAATTCTGTCCCCTGGATCAAGACGAAGCCGGGGGCCGGGCCGCGCCACGTGGCATTCCATCCCAATGGGCAGTGGGCCTACCTCATCAACGAGCTGGACTCCACGCTGACGGCCTTGGCGTTTGATGGGAGACAGGGAGCATTCAAGGCGCTGCAGGTCGTCCCCACGCTTCCGGACGGGTTCCAGGGGGAGAGCAGTTGCGCCGATGTGCAGGTTTCTCCGGCGGGGGCGTTTGTCTACGGCTCGAACCGGGGCCACGACAGCATCGTGATCTATAGCATTGATCGGCGGTCAGGGAAGCTCACGTGCGTCGGCCACGAGCCGACCCAGGGCAGGACCCCTCGCGCCTTCGGCATAGACCCCGGCGGGCGATTCCTCCTCGCGGCCAACCAGGACAGCGACACCATCGTGACGTTTCGCATCGATCCGCGAAGCGGGAAGCTCCACGCGACAGGCCAAGTCACCCCGGTGCCGACCCCGGTGTGCGTCAAGTTTCTCCTGGGGAAAGGCGAGTAGCTCGGCCGGCCTCATGGTTCGTGGCGGGAGGCCTCCGCCGCATTTTCCTGTTTTTCGACCCCCAGGCTTTCCGGAGCAATCGAACCCCGCCCCCCCCGTTGGATGCCGACCCCTCAACGAAGGATGGCTACCCGGCTCCGAGCCGCACAGGCTGGCGAAGGAACCCCTTTCCTCGATCCCGCCGGCCGTTCCGTTCCCGCGCATGAGCCCAATGCGCGGGTGCCGCGGTGGGTCCTGAGTTCCAAAATTGAGTTCCCAAAACCGCTTGACAGGAGCGAACGGTGGGGAGTATGTATTCGTACGTTCTGTCCTCACGAACACGGTTCCGTATCACGAAACACACAATTGTGGGCGGAACTGCACAATCCCGGGGCATCGCGATGGTTTGCACCGCCGTCGTCCATCCCCCATCTCCCCCATCCGCGTTTCGCGGAACCGTGTTGACGCCGGCGCGGCCTCCCCACGGTCGCCCTTCCCCTGTCCGACCCTCTACACACCGACGTGAGCTTCACCCCGCATTGCCTCGGGCCGCATGGCGGCCGACGATGAGGAGATGTCCATGAAGCAAATCAACGTCGGCATCATCGGCACCGGCTGGTGCGGCGGCATTCGCGCCGAGACCTGCGCCGCCCATCCGCTCGTGCGGAACCTGCACCTCGCGGAGATCCGCCCGGAGCGGCTGGCCGAGGTGGCCAAGGCGACCGGCGCCCGCACCGCCACCACGGATTACCGCGAACTGCTCAAGATCAGCGAGATCGACGCGTATTACATCTCGGCCACCCCCGAGAGCCTCCACTACCCGATGGCGCGCGAATGCCTGCTGGCCGGCAAGCACGTGTTCCTGGAAAAGCCGATGGCGGTCGAGCTGCCGAGGCCGACGAGCTGATCGCGCATCGCGCGCAGGAACGGCGTCAAGTTCACGATCGGCTACTCGCAGCGCTTCAACCCCAAATTCGCGTACGTCAAGAAATCGATCACCGACGGCACGATCGGGCGGCCGGTCAGCGCCCTGGTGAGCCGCCACATCACGCGCGGCCTGGGCAAGAAGATCACCGGCCGGACCAAGCTCTCCCCGGCTGCGATGGAGGCGACCCACGACCTCGACTTCATCCTCTGGTGCCTCGAGCCGGCCAAGCCGGTGCGGGTGTACTCGCAGGTCAATTACGGCGCGATGAAGGCGGCGACCGGCGGCGACGTCCCCGACACGCAGTACATCATGGTCACCATGGACAACGGCGTCTCCTTTGTGATCGGCGCCGGGTGGAGCTTGCCGCCGGGATATCCGAACTTCTCCACCACCTGGATCGAGATGGTCGGGACCGAAGGCGCCCTGCTCGTCGACGACAGCCACCGCGACGTCGTGCTGAATACGATGCAGCACGGCATGCGGCTGCCGATGTCGTCCATGCCGGGCGAGTTCGTCGACCACACCTACGCGGGACCCATGAAGGCCGAGACGATCCATTTCCTGGAGGCGGTCGCGCTTCGACCGCCCGGTCCTGGTGACGCCCGAGCAGGCGCGGCAGGTGATGGAGGTGTACATCGCCGCCGACCTCTCCGCCGAGCGACACGAGGCGGTCGATCTTCCCTTGCCGGTCGCGCAGTCCATTCCGCTCCCACTAGGGAGGTGCGCGATGAGGAAAGCAGGCCAAGAAGATCGGGCTCGCGATCGTCGGAGCCGGTCGCGTCGGCCTCATCCGAGGCGAGATCGCCGCTCGCCATCCCGAGGTGGAATGGATCGGCATCGCCGAGAAGACCCCGGCGCGCGCCAGGCTGGTCGCGGAAAAGATCGGGGCGGACTTCGTCACGGCGGACTTCCGCGAGTTGCTCGCGCGACCGGAAGTGAATGCCGCCGTCATCTCCACCGACGAGCATCTGCACGTCGAACCCGCGCTGGCCGGCGTCGCGCACGGCATCTCCATGTTGATCGAGAAGCCGCTCGCCACGGACCTGGCCGAGTCCCAGCGGGTGCTCGACGCCATCGAGAAGGCCAAGGCGGACGTCGTGATAGGCTATACCCAGCGTTTCCGGCGCCGCTGGCTGGTGGCCAAGGAAAAGATCCGCACGGGGGCGCTGGGCGATGTCACCATGGTGACCTCTCGGGCCTTCATGAACCGCCTGGTGGCCATCGACAACTACAAGCGCACCGACAACCCGGCCGAGATTTCCCCCATGGTCATCTCCGGGCACGCACGCCCTTGACATCGTCATGTGGTACATGGAAGCCAAGACGCCCGTGGAGGTGTTCGCGCGCTCGGTGGACAAGGTGATGGGCCCGACCTGGAAGGGCATCGATGGAACGGCGTACCTGATCACCTTCAGCGATGGGGCCTCTACCACGGCGTGATCTCCTGGGCGCTGCCCGAGGTGTGGCCCGGCGCCGTCTACAGCCTGGAGGTAGGGGCGGTCGGAACCGAAGGCGTGCTCACCATCGACGACACACACCGCGACATCGTCCTGGCCACAAATCTGGTCCAGAGCGAGGGGTACGCCCCCGACAAGCGGCGGCACGTGGACTTCCTCACGAGCTACCCGGTCGGCGACATGGCGCTGGGCCAACTGCGCGGCCCGATGCCGGAGGAAACCACCGCCTGGCTGACGCGAGTCTCCACGGGTATGGTCACCCAGCACGCCACGGCGCGCGAGGGCCACAACCGGCTGATGCTCACCAAGGCGATCGACCTCTCGGCGCGGCTGAAGTGCCCCATCAAGCTGCCGATCACGCCGGAGGACGAACACCGGGCAGCCTGAGCGTGCCGGCGATGCCGCGTTCCCGGAACGGACGGACGGGGCGCGTGTCTTGCGAGAAATTTCAGGGCTGGGAAGCAGCGCGGCGAAGACGGTCGGGATACCACAGGGGAGGTGAGGGGGATGCCCATCTACCACATCGCCGAGATGAAGCAACAGCGTCCGGATCTCAATCCCGCCATGATCATCCAATCGGTCGCCGGAGAGTTCATGAAGGCGGGCATTGTGACCAAACCCGAGGGGGAAGGTCCTCCGCTCCACATGCATCCCAACGAGGAGCAGTTCACGCTGGTCCTGGAGGGCAAGCTCCACATGATTCTCGGCGATGAAGACCGGATCGTAGAGCGCGGCGACTTGATTCACATTCCCCGGTTCACCCCGCACAGGAGTCGCGCGGTCGGAGGAACGGCCGTGTTCTTCACCGTGAAGTATCCGGCGGGGAGTGGGGATCTGAATCAGGATTACCACAAGGCGGCAGGCGCCGAGGAGGCGGAGAGGAAATATCCCGGAAGGTAGGAACCACGGCCGGGGTTCCCCACAAGAAGACCGCGGCACGGGCGAGTCCCTATGCGCCAGACCCGTATCCCCGAGGCACGGCGATGGTTCAGCAGAAGCGTAGCCCCATCCACTCCTCCACCGTCCAGGCGGTCGAACACTGCCTCGAGCTCATCGATGCGCTGTCGGGCAACGAGGTGACCCGCGGGATCACCGAGTTGAGTGCCGACCTGCATCTGGCCAAGAGCACCGTCTACCGGCTGCTGCAGACCCTCATGGGACGCGGCTACGTTGCCCAGGATCCCGTCTCGGGCCGGTATCATCTGGGCTTGAAGTTCATGGAGTTGGGCGCCCTGATCTCGGAGCGCCTCTCCATCCCGGCGGTCGCCCGGCCGCACCTGCAGCGGCTGATGGAGGCGGCAAACGAAACCGTCCAACTCGGCCTCCTGGAGGGGCACGAGGTCGTCTACGCCGACAAGATCGAGTGCCCTCGGACCATTCGGATGTACTCGCGCGTCGGTCGGCGCTCGCCCCTCCACTGCACGGCGCTGGGAAAAATTCTGCTGGCCTACCAACCGGAGGCCGCCGTGCGAGACGTCCTCGCTGGGGACCTCGAACGGCATACGGTGCAGACCATCACCACTCCGCGAACGCTGCAGGCCGAGCTACAGCGGATCCGGGAGAACGGTTACGCGTTCGACGACGAGGAGTTCGAGGAGGGGCTGCGGTGCTTCGCCGCCCCGGTCTGGAACCATACCGGTACCGTGGTCGCCTCCTTGGGCGTTGCGGGGCCGACGGCCCGCTTCGACCCCGGGAGATCGCCGGAATTGATCAAGCTGGTCAAGGATGCCGCCGAGACCGTGTCCGTGGCCCTTGGGTGCAAGGGGGTGAGCGAGCCCGAGGGCGCCGGGGCGGCGCCGCAGAGCGGGAGGGGGCCGGACCCGGGGGCCTCCGTCACCGGCACGGCGCGGAGCCTAATGACAGAGGCGGGTCTGGGAGCGGGGCGCCCCAGACGGTTCAGTAGAGCAGCGAACCACTAGAGCGGAGGGCACATAGCCATGGCGAACTTCGGAATGGTCGGGGTGGATTGGCAGGAGCGGATCAACTTTGACCGGATGCGAAAGTACCGGCTCAGCCGAGCCCGGCAGATGATGAAGGAATACGGGCTGGGGTCGCTACTCTGTATGTACGAGGAGAACATCCGCCACATCACGAGCACGCTCACGCCGAACTGGAACAAGCTGAAGCCGGGCCTCCGCTACTGTCTGCTGATCGAGGACCAGGAGCCGATCCTGTTCGAGCAGGGGGACATCGGATTCCACATCCAGCGCCACTGCCCCTGGATTCCCAAGGAGAATGTCCGGTACTCCTACGCCTGGATCCGGGGGGCGGCCGGCCCGGCGTCGAAGGTCCAGGTCAAGAAGTTTACCGACTCGATCCTCAAGGAACTCAAAAAGGCCGGCGTCGAGAAGCGGCCCATGGGGACGGATCTGATCGACATGAACATGATCACCGCCTTCAAGGAGGCCGGGATCAACTGGACGGACGGCGTCACGCCGATGATGCGGGCCCGCGCCGTGAAGAACCAGGACGAGCACGAGTGCCTGCGCATCTGCGCCGCCATCTGCGACGCGACCCACTACGAGATCTCCAAGATCATCCGGCCGGGAATCACCGAGAACGAAATCACGGCCCACGCCTTGAAGTACCTCTACAGCTTCCCGGGCGTCGAAGACGTCGAGGATCTCATCTGCTCCAGCGGCCCGAACTGCTGGCCCAACTGGCGGAACTTCTCCGACCGGATGCTCCGGCCCGGGGATCTGCTCTTCATCGACCTCGCCGCGGTGACCTGGAACGGATACAAGTCCTGCTACTACCGGACCTACTGCGTGGGGGGCGAGCCGACCAAGGAGCAGAAGCAGTACTACAAGCTGGCGTACGATTGGCTGTACGACGCCATCAACGAGGTCCGGGCGGGGACGACCACGCGCGAGATCGCGCTGAAATTCCCCTCGGCCAAGGAGTTGTGGGGCTACGAGGAGGAAGAGCAGGCGGCGGCCAACATGTGGGGGCACGGCCTGGGCCTGGCGCAGTATGACTTGCCCGTGGTTTCGCGCATCTATTCGCTGGACAACCCGGTGACCATCGAAGAAGGGATGTCCTTCGCCCTGGAGACCCAGCACGGCAAACTCTTCGAGTGGGGCGTGCGGCTGGAGGAGATGCTCATCGCCACCAAGACCGGAGCGGAGATCCTTACGCGGTTCCCGATCGGCGAAATCACGGTCTGTTCGTAAAGACCGAGAGAGTGCGACCCGCGGGCAAACACGCGGCGGCCGCGGGCGGAGATGTTCCAAGGGCAGAAAGTCAGGCTCTCCCGGCAGGCCCAGTTCGGCCTGCCGGGGGATGGCCGCTCGGCGGTATGTCCCGAGGCGGCCCTTTCGAGGCTCTCGTCAATCCGTCGACTGCCTTGATGCGTTGGATCGCCCCGCGATCATGAGGAGGGCAGGATGGCATTTATCGTGGCGGTGACCGATTCCGTGTTCCCCTCGTTGGAGCCGGAGCACCGGGTGCTGGACCCCCTTGGAGTCGAGTTGCGCCCGGGGCAATGCCGGTCCGAGGACGAGGTGATCGCGTTGACCCAGGAGGCCGACGCGGTCCTGAACTGCTACGCCAAGATGACGGCCCGGGTCATCGCCGAGCTCAAGCGTTGCAGAGTCATTGCCCGGTACGGCATCGGTGTGGACAATGTCGATCTCGCCGCGGCAACCCGGGCCGAGATCGTGGTGACCAATGTTCCGGATTATTGTGTGGACGAAGTCTCCGACCATGGCCTTGCCCTTTTCTTGGCGCTGGCCCGACGGGTCGTGGCGGCCGATCAGGCGGTGAAAAGCGGCGCCTGGGACGTGGTCGCCCACAAAGGGATTCAGCGATTACGCGGTCAGACGCTCGGTCTCCTCGGGTTCGGCAAGATCGCCCGCGCCCTCGCCGTGAAGGCGCAGGCCCTTGGCATGCAGGTGCTGGCGGTCGACCCGTTCGTGGACGCGGAGACCATGGCGCGTCTCAAGGTGCGAGGCGCGGACATGGACACACTGCTGACGGAGTCCGACGCGGTCTCGGTGCACGTGCCCCTCTCTCCCGAGACGCGCGGCATCATCGGGGAGCGCGCGTTGGCTCGCATGAAGCCGACGGCCTTCCTGATCAACACCTCGCGCGGCGGCCTGGTGGACGAACAGGCGCTGGCCGCGGCCCTCACGGCGGGACGGCTGGCCGGGGCGGCCTTGGACGTTGTGGAGAAGGAGCCGCCCCCGCCCGATCATCCGTTGCGGAAGGCGCCGAACGTCATCCTGACGCCGCACCTGGCCTTCTATTCTCGCGAAGCCGTCGTGGAACTCCAGACGAAGGTCGCAGAGGAAGCGGCGCGCGCCCTGCGGGGCGAACCGCCCCGTTCGCCCGTGAATCGCGAAGTCCTCGCCCGCTGAGGGGGGTCGAGCCCGCCATCGGTGGCCGGACAGAGGAGAGCGCATGATCATCGACCTGCATGCTCACTACGTACCGCGGAGTTTTCTGGAGGCGATCGAGAAATACGGGGCGCCCCACGGCGCCTCCCTCCGACAGGACGGGGCCGACCCGACCATCGTGGTCGGGGGACGACCCTACGGCCCCATCACCCGGCACTACTACGAGACCAAGCCCCGACTCGCGGACATGGACAAGGCGCGCGTGGACATGCAGGTGCTGTCGCTCAATCCGCCGATGGTGTACTGGGCCGACGCCGACCTCGGCACGCGGCTGGCGCGACTGTACAATGACGATCTGGCGGCGACGGTGGCGGAACGCCCCGATCGGCTGGCGGGTCTGGCGACCGTCCCGCTCCAGGACATTCCGGCGGCCGTGCAGGAATTGGAGCGGGCCGTCCGTCAACTCGGCTTGAAGGGGGTCTACATCGGCTCCAACATCGGGGGGAAAGACCTCGACCATCCGGATCTGTTCCCCTTCCTGGCGAAGGCCGAAGCCCTGCGGGCCCCGGTGTTCCTTCACCCGATTGACGTCCTGGGGGTGGAGCGACTGCGCGCCTACTACCTCCACAACGGACTGGGGAATCCCTACGAGACGGCGCTGGCGGCCGCCCGCCTCATCTTCGGCGGGGTCCTGGATCGGCTCCCGCGGCTGCAAGTGTGTCTGGCCCACGCCGGCGGCGCCTTGCCGTACCTTTTCGGCCGCCTGGACCGCGTCTACCGTGTTCGGAAGGAAGCGCGGGGGACGCTCCGCCGCGCGCCCAGCGCGTACCTGCGCCGATTCACCTACGATACGATCGCCCACTCCGAGCCGGCGCTTCGATACCTGATCAGCGTGATGGGCGCGGACCGCGTGGCGCTGGGCAGCGACTACCGCTTCGACATGGGCCTCCTGGATCCCGCCGGACCGGTGCGCGCGCTCCGGCCGCTGGCGCGCGCGGACCGCGACGCGATCCTGGGCGGTGTGGCCGCAAAGCTTCTGAAGTTGTGAGCGAGAGAACCGCACGGCCGGACGCGACAGTGCCGCGACCGTGAAGAGTCTGAAACGCCGAGACGGCAACCTACAGGAGAGACATCATGACGAGTCAGAAGGGCAGCGGGAATCCCACTCCTTGGCATACGGACCGCTGGTTTGTGAGCCCGTGGAACTACCTCGACGAAGTCACGAGGGGTTTCGCGTTCCCCAAGCGCGTCCAATTCCACGACGTCTGCCTCCGGGACGGCGAGCAGCAGGCCGGCGTCGAGTTCACCCCGAAGGAGAAGGTCAAGCTGGCGACGATGCTGGCCGAAGCCGGCGTGCAGCGCATCGAGGCGGGGATGCCGGCCGTCTCGAAATACGACGCGCAGGCCGTCCGGGATATCGTGAAGCTCAAGCTGCCCGGCGGAGATCTTCGCCTTCTCCCGCTGCATGGTGGAAGACGTGAAGCGTGCGGTGGACACGGGGGTCAAGGGAATCGTCATGGAGGTGCCCGCCAGCGAGCACATCATCAAGTACGCCTACCAGTGGTCGCTGGAGAAGGCGGTGGACCTCTCCATCGAGGCCACCCGCTACGCCAAGTCGCAGGGGCTCTACGTGGTCTTCTTCCCTATCGACGCCTCCCGTGCCGAGATGGGGTGGTACCTCAACACCATGGAGCGGGTGGCCACCGAAGGCCACATGGACGCTCTGGCGCTGGTGGACACCTTCGGCGTGCTGTCGCCCCATGCGGTGAGCTACTTCGTGCGCGAGACGCAGAAGCGGATCAAGAAGCCGCTGGAGACCCACTTCCACATGGACTTCGGCATGGGGGTGGCCAACACGATCATCGCCCTGGCCGCCGGGGCTCAGGTGGTCCACTCGACCATCAGCGGCATCGGCGAGCGTGCGGGCAACGTCCCGACGGAAGACACCCTCATCTCGCTTCTCACCATGTACGGGGTGGATACCGGGATCAAGACGGAGCACCTCACCAAGCTGTCCCGGTACGTCCGGAAGATCGCCAAGCTGGCCATGCCCGCCAACCGGCAGATCGTGGGGGATACGGTCTACGATATCGAGTCGGGGATCATCGCCTCCTGGTTCAAGAACGTGGGGACGGAGCACATCCTGGAGGTGTTCCCGGTCCACTGGGATCTGGTGGGACAGCGACCGGCCAAGGTGGTGCTGGGGAAGAACAGCGGCCTCGACTCCATCAAGATGCACCTGCAGCGCCTCCGGGTGAAGGCCACCGAGGATCAGGTCAACGAGCTCGTGCTGCGGGTGAAGACCGCCTCGCTGAAGAAGAAGGGGCTCGTCGACGACCAGGAGTTCCGCAAGATGGTCAAGGCCGTGGTGAAGAGGTAACGGTCATGGCAACCACCAGACCGCTGGTCGTCATCTCCCAGCCGATCCCACGGTCGGCCCTGGAACGTCTTCGGACCTTCGCCGACGTCGAGATGGGCGAGGACGGCAGTCGGATCATGGCGCGCGCGGACCTGCTGGAGCGGGTCCGCCGCGCCGATGGGCTCGTCCACCTGATGCACGACCTCGTGGACGCCGAGATGATCGCGGCGGCCAAGAACCTTCGCGTCATCGCCAGCATGGCGATCATCCCGGCCACGGTCGACGTGGCCGCGGCCACCGCCCGGAAAATCCCGGTCACCACCATCCCGCCCATCGTCACCGAGGCCACGGCCGACCTGAACTGGGCCCTGCTCATGGCCGTGGCCCGGCGTGTCGTCGAGGGTGACGTAGCGCTGCGGCGGGGGATCTTTCCGGGCTCCCAGTCCAACCACTTCAATGGGGCGGCGGTACACGGGAAGAGCTTGGGGATCGTGGGCTTGGGCCGGATTGGTCGCGCCGTGGCGCGGCGGGCGCGCGGCTTCGCCATGCGCATCCTGTATACCAAGCGATCCCGCCTTCCCGAGGCGGACGAGCGAGAACTCGGCGCGACCTACGTTTCGCTGGAGGACTTGCTGCGGCAGGCCGACTTCGTGTCCATCAATGCCGCCTTCACACCGCAGACGAGGCATCTCATCGGCGCGCGCGAGCTCGCTCTGATGAAACCGACAGCGTTTCTCATCAACACGTCGCGAGGTCCCCTGGTGGACGAGGCCGCCTTGGTAGAGGCGCTGCGTTCGCGCCGGATCGCCGGGGCGGGGCTCGACGTTTACGAGGAGGAGCCGCGCGTCCATCCCGGGCTCCTGGCGATGCCCCAGGCCGTCCTGACCCCCCACCTGGGGAGCGCGGTGGGCGAACTGCGCGAGCAGATGGCCCACGTGGTGGTGGACAACATCCAGGCCGTCATCCGGGGGGAACGCCCCCCTAACCTGTACAACCCGGAGAGTCTTGCGTGATCCAATCGGGCACCGGCGCGGTCCGTGCCGGTGCCCGGTGCGCGGCCGATCGCCAGTCGAGAAGGGCGCGCCATGATCGATTACGCCCAGGGAACGTTTCAGGTCGACTACGAAGCCCGGGTAGACTTCGACCGCCTTCGCTCCGCGCGGGTCGCCAAGACCCAGGCGGCAATGCGGACGAGCGGTCTGTGCGCTCTTGTCCTGTGGAAGGACGAGAACGTCCGCTATCTCGCCAGCCTCCGAGCCATCACGCTGCAATACCGCTCCACGACCCCGTACGGCGTCATCCTTTTCCCCCAGGGGCAGCCGGTGCTGTTCCTGTCCGGCGGCGAGTACGCTCACTCGGCGAGCCTCTTCGTGGCTTCCGGCGTACGGATGTCGCCGCCAATGCGATTTGCCACCGACAAGCTTGTCCGGGACCTGGAGGACACGATTCTTGTCACCGAAGGCGACCCAGAAGTCCTCAATCGCTGCGGTTTCGACGAGCGCGTGCTCTGAGGGGCATATGGAATTCTGGGTGACACAGGCCTTCAACGGCATCTCGTACGGGGCCCTCTTGTTCCTTCTGGCCAGTGGCCTCTCGCTCATCTTCGGCGTCATGCGGATCGTCAACCTGGCGCACGGCTCCTACTTCCTCCTTGGGGGGTACGTGGGGCTGACGACGGTATGGCAGACCAAGAGCTTCCCGCTGGCCCTGATCTCGGGGGCGGTCGCCGTCGCACTGATCGGGGTGGCGATGGAACGGCTCTTCCTCCGACGGCTCAAGAAGCAGGTCCTGGCTCAGGTCCTCATGACCATGGGCTTCGCCCTCATCTTTCAGGACCTCGCGCTCCTCATCTGGGGGGGTGACCCCTACACGATCGCGGTGCCGGCGTTCCTCAGCGGATCGCTCCGGGCGGGCGTCGTGGTGTTTCCCATCTACCGAATGTTCATCATCGTCTCGGCGTCCGCGGTCGCCATCGCCCTCTGGCTCTTCCTGGAGAACACGCGGGCCGGGGCGACCATCCGGGCCGCCGTGGATGACGGGGAGATGGCCCAGGGGGTGGGCATCAACGTTCCCTTCGTCTCCATGGGGGTCTTCGCTCTGGGAGCCTTCCTGGCCGCCCTGGGGGGCGTGGTCGGCGGTGGCTTCATCGGCGTCTATCCGGGTGTGGACTTCGAGATCCTCCCCTACGCCTTCGTCGTGGTGATCGTCGGAGGACTGGGCAGTCTGCAGGGTGCGATCGTGGGGAGCCTGATGGTGGGGCTTCTGGATAACTTCGGCAAGGCCCTGTTTCCCGAACTCTCGTACTTCACCCTCTTTGCCCCGATGGCCGTGATCCTGGCGGTCCGGCCGACGGGGCTCTTCGGCAAGGGCTGAGGAGAGGCACGATGGCGGGACGATCGTGGACGACCATGGCGCTGGCAGCGGTGGGGGTCCTGCTGGTCGCCGTTCCGCCGTTTCTGTCCTCCTATCCGCTGACCCTGCTCACCCAGGCACTGATTTTCGCCATCTTCGCCATGAGCCTCGACCTCTTGCTCGGATACACGGGCCTTCCTTCGCTCGGGCACGCGGCCTATTTCGGCGTGGCCGCGTACGTTGTCGCGATCTTCACCACCGAATACCAAACGGGGTTCTGGACCTGTCTGCTCCTGGCCATCCTCGCTGCCATCGTCACCGCCGCCGCCTTCGGCCTCATCGCGATCCGGGCCCTCGGCACCTACTTCCTGATGATCACCCTGGCCCTCGGCATGGTCGTGTGGGGACTGGCCTTCCGCTGGGTTTCCCTCACCAAAGGGGACAACGGCATCTCCGGGGTGCCGAGACCGTCCCTCGGGTTGCCCTGGTCATTCGCAAACCAGACTGCCTTCTATTACCTCACGCTCGTGACCTTCCTGCTGGCGCTTGGGCTGCTCGTCCTCATCGTGCGGTCGCCCTTCGGAATGAGTCTCCGAGGGTATTCGGGAGAGCGAGGGGCGGATGCGGAGCCTCGGCTACAATGTCTGGCTCCACAAGTACCTGTCCTTCATCCTGGCGGGGGCCTTCGCGGGACTCGCCGGCGTCCTGTGGGCCTACTACAACGGTTTCGTCAGTCCCGTGGAGGTCCAGCTCATCACGTCCGTGGAGACCCTGCTGATGGTGGCCATGGGCGGGCCCGGGACACTGGTCGGCCCGGCGCTGGGCGCCGGTGTGATCGTGTTTCTCAAGAACTTCGTCAGCGTCTACACCAAGCGCTGGCTGCTCATCCTGGGCGGCGTCTACATCTGCGTGATCCTGTTCGCTCCCCAGGGGATCCTCGGCACCATCCGGGAAAAGACGACGGCAACCAGAAAGTGATCGGGATGCCCTGCACGAGAAGAGGGAGGCGGCGCATGAAGAAGATGTGGACGTGCACAGTCGGTTTCGGGCTCGTGATACTTCTCCTGCTCTCCATCGCCCCCGCGACCGTCCTCGCCCAAGCACCCATCAAGATCGGCATGCTGGTGCCCCTCACCGGCGCCTTCGCCCAGATTGGAAAGGACATGCTGGCGGGAGCCGAGCTGTCCCTGGCCGAGACCGGAGGGCAGGCGGCCGGACGGAAGATCGAGATGGTTGTGGAGGATACCCAGGGGGACCCCGCCACGGCGCTGACCAAGGCCCGGAAGCTGGTGGAGCAAGATCGGGTCCACCTCCTCACGGGGGGACTCCTGGCCTCGACGGGTTACGCGCTTCACCCCTACGTGGATGGGCAGAAGATCCCCGCCACGTATCCCGTCATGGCTTCCGATGACCTGACGCAGCGCAAGCTGGCCCAGTGGGTCGTCCGCACCGGCTGGAACACGAGTCAGCCCCTGCACCCCTTCGGCGACTGGGTGGTGAAGAACCTGAAATACAAGAAAGTGGCCGTCATCGGAATGGATTACGCCTTCGGCTGGGAGAGCGTAGGCGGCTTCCAGCGGAGCTTCGAGGAAGCCGGTGGCCAGGTCATCCAGAAGATCTGGATCCCGCTCAATACCAACGACCTCGGTCCGTATCTGGCCCAGATCAAGAAAGATACGGACTCGGTCTTCGCGCTGTTCCTCGGACGCCTGGCCCTGCAGTTCGGCAAGCAGTACCAGGAGGCCGGTCTCAAGGACCGCTTCCCCCTGATCGGCGGCGGCACCTCCACCGACGAGCACGTCCTCCCCTCCATGGGGGACGAGGCAATCGGCATGGTCACGGCGCTCCACTACTCGGCGGCCCTGACCAATCCCGCCAACACACGTTTCCGCCCAGCGTTCGAGGCCAAGGCCGGGAAGAGCCCATCTTATTACTCCGAGGCGACCTACACTAATGGGCGCTGGATCGCGGAAGCCATCAAGGCCATCCAAGGGAAAGTTGAGGACCGTGTGGCATTTCTGGCGGCACTGAAGAAGGTCGAGATCGCCGACTCGCCGCGGGGCCCCCTTACCCTCGACAAGTACGGAAATCCGATCCAGAACATCTATGTGCGCAAGGTCGAGAAGGTGGGTGGAAAGCTCCAGAACACTGTGATCCATACCTTCCCGGCCGTCTCGCAGTTCTGGAAATACTCCCCCGAAGAGTATCTGAAGACGCCGCTCTACAGTCGAGATTATCCGCCATGTAAGCACTGCTAGCCGGAGCGAGACCAGGCCATGACACCGGTACCCGCTCTGACGCTGACGGAACTCTCCAAGGCTTTTGGGGGGCTCAAAGCCGTGGAGAAGGTGGCGTTGTCCGTGGCGCCAGGGGAGCGCCGGGCCCTCATCGGCCCCAACGGGGCAGGAAAGACCACGCTCTTCAACCTGATCAGCGGCGATCTTCCCCCCTCGGGCGGGCGAATCACGCTCTTCGGCCGGGACGTCACATACCTTCCCCCGCACCGCCGCGCCGCCCTGGGCGTAGCCCGCACGTACCAGATCACCAACCTTTTCCCGAGCCTCACCGTGCTGGAGAATCTCGCTCCTGGCCGTGCAGGCCCTGGAAAGAACCAAGCTGGTCCTGCTCAGACCCATCACCTCCTACACGCACCTCTACGCGCGAGCCCGCACCGTCCTAGAGTCGGTGGGGCTCGGCGACAAAGAAGGGGAGGTGGTGAAGAATCTCTCGCACGGAGAGCAGCGGCAGATGGAGATCGCCATGGCCCTGGCGGGTCGGCCGCGGCTGCTGCTCCTCGACGAGCCGGCAGCGGGGCTCTCGCCCGCCGAATCGCGCATGATGACGGAACTGCTCAAGCGGCTGAATAGCGGGATCACGCTCATCGTCATCGAGCACGACATGGACGTGGCCTTCGCCTTGACCGACCGGGTCACGGTTCTCCACAACGGCAGCGTGGTGGCCGACGGGAGCCGGGACGAGGTGAAGGCCAACCCATTGGTCCGGGAGATCTACCTGGGGGGCGTCTGATGCTCACCGTCGAGGAGATCCACACCTATTACGGGGACAGCTACGTCCTCCAGGGCGTGTCGCTCGCCGTGGCGCAGGGACAGGTGTTGGCGTTGCTGGGCCGGAACGGGATGGGGAAGACAACCCTGATCCGTTCCGTCGATCGGCTTCACGCCGCCCCGCCGCGGGCGGATTCTCTTCAAGGGGAAGGACATCACGGGACTGCCGCCCTTTCGCGCGGTGGAGATGGGCATGGCCGTGGTGCCGCAGGGACGGCGAATTTTTCCTTCGCTCTCCGTCCGGGAGAATCTGACCGTTGCCGCCAGAGGGAACGGCAGGAAGGGTTGGAACCTGGAACGGGTCTTTGCCCTCTTCCCCCGACTCAAAGAACGCGTCGCCCACCCGGGCAACAAGCTCTCCGGAGGCGAGCAGCAGATGCTGGCCATCGGGAGGGCCCTCATGACCAACCCGGACCTGCTCTTGATGGACGAGCCGACGGAAGGACTGGCTCCGCTCTTGGTTCGCGAGGTCGGGAAGGCTATTCGGGAGCTGAAGGATCAGCGCCTTTCGATCCTCCTGGTCGAGCAGAGCCTGCACTTCGCGGCCGGGGTGGCCGATCACATCCACGTGCTCAACCGCGGCCGCATCGTCCACTCGTCTTCGCCGGCCGAACTGCTGGCCAACGAGGACGTCAAATCCCGCTTCTTGGGGCTCGGAACGTGACACCAACCGAGGGAAAGGAGGCTCCCATGCGAAAGTGGCTCGTGCTGATGGTTGTCGGGATGGCCGCGGTTGCGGTGGCCGTGAGCGGGGGCATTGTCATGGCGGGCGAGAGGGCGCCCATCAAGATCGGCTTCCTCACGCCGCTGACGGGACCCCTCTCCGCCAACGGCAAGGACATGCTCAACGGTATGCAGCAGTTCCTGGAGGAACAGAACTACAGGCTGGCGGGTCGGGAGATCAAGCTCCTCGTCGAGGACGACGAGGCCAAGCCGGCCACCGGCCTCACCAAGTCCCGCGCGCTCGTCGAGGCGCAGGGGGCCAATATCCTCATCGGTCCCCTGAGCGCGGCCGTCGGCTACGCCATCGTTCCGTACATCGACGAGAAGAAGATCCCGACCATCTACCCGATCGTGTCCGCCGACGACATCACGCAGCGGAAGCGGAGCCAGTACATCGTTCGGACGGGGTGGTCCAGCTCGCAGCCGTCCCACCCCTTCGGGAAGTGGGTGTACGACAACCTGAAGTACAAGAAGATCGCCATGATCGGTTACGACTTCGCCTTCGGCTGGGAGGTGGCGGCGGGCTTCCAGCGTACCTTCGAGGAGGCTGGTGGGCAGATCGTCCAGAAGCTCTGGCCCCCGCAGGGAACGGCCGACTTCGGCCCGTACCTGGCGCAGCTCAAGCGGGACGTGGACGCCGTCTACGCTGTCTTCTCCGGGGCCGACGCCCTCCGCTTCACCAAGCAGTATGCCGAGGCCGGGCTCAAGGCGCGGCTCCCCCTGGTGAGCGGCGGCACCGTGACGGATGAGCACGTCCTCCGGAACATGGGAGACGAGGCGCTGGGCATCGTGAGCGCCCTGCACTATTCGCCCGCCGTGGACAACCCGGCCAACAAGAAGTTCGTCCAGGCCTACGAGGCGAAATACAAGCAGGTTCCTTCCTACTACTCGGAGGGCGCCTACGTGGCCGGCACCGCGCTGAAGGCGGCGCTGGAGGCCACGGGCGGCGACATCGAGGATACGGCGAAGTTCCTGGCGGCGCTCAGGAAGGTGGAGCTGTCCGACGCCGCGCGGGGCCCGATCCGGTTCGACGAGTACGGCAACCCGATCCAGAACGTGTACGTGCGAAAGGTCGAGAAAGTGGGCGGACGGCTCCAGAACACCGTGATCCACACCTTCCCGAACGTGTCACAATTCTGGACCTACAAGGCGGAAGACTTTCTGAAGCAACCGGTGTACGACCGGAATTACCCGCCGTGCAAGAACTGTCAGTAGGGTGAGCGTTCAGCAGTTAGCGGTCAGCGGTCAGCCGGGACGGGCGGCTTGTGCTCATGGCTGACAGCCGATCGCTGGCTGCTGACTGATAACAATGGACCGCTTGACGGAAACGCACGCATGAAGGCAATGCTGCTGCACGAGCTAGGCGGGACCCTCACACCTGCCGAGGTTCCGGTGCCCACGCCCGGCCCCAATGACGCGTTGATCCGTGTTCGGGCCGCGGGAGTCGGGCTCACGCTCGCCATCATGCGGTCCAATCCCGGCCTGGTCACTCACTATCCGCGGATCATCGGTCACGAGGTGGCAGGGGATGTGGTGGAGGTGGGAGCGGAAGTGGAGACGTGCCGTCCCGGCGACCGGGTCACGTGCCACTTCTATCTCACCTGCAAGGTGTGCCGGTTCTGCCGCAGCGGCCGAGAGACCCTCTGCGCCAACTTCAAGGGGTACGTGGGGATGGCGTGCGACGGGGGATTCGCCGAGTACATGGCGCTGCCGGCACTGAACCTCTGCCGGCTACCCGACCAGTTGGGCTACCTCGACGCGGCGATCGCAGCCGACGCCATCTGCACTCCCTTCCACGTGTGTCTCGCGGAGGCCCAGATCGGCCCCGGAGACGATGTCCTGATCGTGGGGGCCGGTGGCGGGGTCGGGGTGCATATGGTCCAGATGGCCCGCCTCTGCGGCGGGCGGGTTCTCGCGATTGATCTGGGGGCCGAGAAGCTGGCCATGGCGAAGGAAGTCGGAGCCGACGCGACGATCGATGCCGCCGCGACCCCGGACTGGGGGCCAGGGGTGTTGGCCTGGACGGAGGGACGGGGTGTGCATGCGGCCATCGACCTGGTGGCGACAGCCGCCACGCTGCCCCGGTGTCTGGCCAGTTTGGCTCCAGCGGGGCGGTTGATCATCGTGGGCAACCGACCGAAGGCGGTTTTCAAGTCGGATCCCAGCTTTTCCGTGGACCCGGCGATGATGCTGTATCGGGGTCTGGAGATCCACGGATCCCGGTACGTGTCCATGGCGGAGCTTCAGCAGACGCTGGAGATGGTTCGCCAGGGGCGTGTGCGCCCCATCGTGACGCGAACATTTCCTCTGGAGGGCGCGGGGGAGGCGCTGCGTCTGGTGGAGGAGGGGCGGGTCGTCGGCCGGGCTGCTCTGCTCCTCGACTGACTCGAGCGGACCGGCTGGACAGGCGCCTGTCCAGCCGGTCCGGTTACGGAGGCCACGTGGCGGATACGAAACCAATCGGAATCGTCGGAGTGGGGCTGCTCGGAAGCGCGGTGGCCGGGGTTCTGCTCCGTGCCGGTTATCAGGTCGTCGGCTACGACGTCGCTCCGGAGCAGGTCGCAGCGCTGGAAGCGCAAGGGGGACGGCCGGCAGGCTTCGCCGACGGATGTGGCCGGGCTGGCGAGTGTCGTGTTTACCATCCTGCCGACGCTGGCCAGCGTGGAGGAGGCCATCACGGGTCCGGGCGGCGTGCTGGAGGGAGCCGGGCAAAGACACGACCATCATTCAGATGAGCACGATCTCGCCGGCACTTGCCATCCGGATGGAAGAGGCGGCGCGCGCTCGCGGTGTCGCCTTCCTGGACGCGCCTGTCAGCGGGACGAGCAGCATGGTGGCCAGGCGGGACTGCGTGGTGACGGTGGGCGGCGACCGGGCCGCCTTCGAGCGCTGCCTGTCCGTCCTGGAGGCGATGGCCAAGCGGGTCTTCCACGTCGGGCCCTGCGGAATGGGCTCATACCTGAAGCTGGTCACCAACCTGATCATGGGATTGAACGGCGTGGTCCTGGCCGAGGGGCTGACCCTCGCCCGCCGGGCGGGTCTGGATCCGGCACAGACGCTGGAGATTCTCGCGTCACGGCGCCGCGGCCTCCAAGATCCTGGACGTGCGCGGCCCCTTGATGGTCGAGGGCCGATTCGATCCCCTGATGAAGATCGATCTGTTCCTGAAAGACATCCGGCTGATGCTGGAAGCGGGTCAGGATTTGCACGTGCCGTTACCCCTCACGGGGATGATGCAGCAACTCTACACGGCTGCCCTCGCCGGGGGGCAGGCGAAGGAGGATCTGTCGGGGATCGTCCGGTTATACGAGGAGATGGCAGGCTTCGCCCGCCGCGATGCGGAAGATACGGCCCGACCGGAGAAGCGCAGGAGGAGCGATGGCTGAGCCGATGCGAGTGGCGGCGGTTGGGATCGGGTGGTGGAGCGGCGAGTTGGCGGATGCCATTCCAAAGGCACGAACCTCGCCTTGGTGACGTGCACCACCCGCTCGCCGGAGAAGCGGGCTGCGTTTGCGAAGAAGTACGGGTGCCGCCAGGCGGACAGCTACGAGGCCGTGCTGAAGGACCCGGAGGTGGAGGGCGTTCTTCTCACGACACCCCACACGCTCCACGCGGAGCAGGTCATCGCTGCGGCCGAGGCCGGGAAGCACGTCTTCGTCGAGAAGCCCTTCACCCTCACCGTGGCCGACGGACGCCGGGCCACCGACGCCTGCCGGCGCGCCGGGGTGGTCCTCGCGGTCGGGCACGGCCGCCGACGGCAACCGGCCAACCGGGCGCTGAAAGCCCTGATCGAGGCCGACGCCTTGGGCCGGGTGGTTCAGATCGAAGGGAATGTCTCCTCGAACAGCGGTTTCGCCATGAAACCCGGGGGCTGGCGGACCGACCCACGGGAGACTCCCGCCGGTGCCATGACCGGGCTGGGCATCCACCACGTGGATACATTCCAGTATCTCATTGGGCCCCATCTCCCGGGTGGTGGCATTCTCGGGCCGGCAGATCCTCAGAGGATTGGAGATCTACGATACCAGCGGGATTCTCTTCGAGTTCGCCCGGGGCCCTGGGGTATCTCGGGACGGGCTTCGTCGTCGCCAACCGGACCAACCTCCTCGCCGCTCACGGGACCGAGGCCCAGGCGTTCAGCGAGGCGGAAGGCTCCCGCCTGTTCCTGCAGAAGAAAGGGGAGGCCGAGCGATCTCCGGTGCCGCTACAGCGTACGGACTGGATCGCTGACGAACTGGCGGAGTTCGCACGCTGCGTCCGCGAGGGCACGCGACCGGAGGTGGGCGGCGAGGAGGGCACCGCCAACGTGGCCGTGCTCGCGGCAATCGTCGAGTCGGTCAAGGCCGGGTGCCCGGTTCTTGTCGAACACTGAAGGCATCGGTCCAGGCCTCGGCGTCGCTCCCATGCGCTGGCAGGGACGCCGCCGCCGTGAGGAGCATCATGAGCACCCACCGGAGCGAGATTCGCGACGGAATGCGGATCGACTGGGACGTGCCGATCACCGTGGACGACGGGCTCGTCCTGCGCGCCGACGTCTACCGACCGGTTCCCGAGAGCACGTATCCCGTAATTCTGTCCTACGGCCCATATGGAAAGTATCTGCTTTTCGAAGACCTCTACGCAGATCAATGGCGGCGGATGATCGAGCAAGCATCCGGACGTCCCCGCGGGCTCCACCAACAAGTACCAGAACTGGGAAGTGGTCGATCCCGAAAAGTGGGTACCGGACGGGTACGCCTGCGTCCGCGTGGACTCGCGCGGCGCCGGCCGCTCCCCCGGTTTCCTCGACCTCTGGTCGGCCCGGGAGGCGCAAGGACCTCTACGACTGCATCGAATGGGCGGCGCGCCAACCGTGGTGCACCGGCAAGATCGGCCTGAACGGCATCTCCTACTACGCCATGAACCAGTGGCAGGTGGCCTCGCTCCAGCCGCCGCACCTGTCCGCCATCTGCATCTGGGAGGGGGCGGCCGACTATCTACCGCGACCTTGCCCACCACGGCGGCATCCTCTGCACCTTCGGCCGGGCCTGGTTCCCAGGGCAGGTGACCAAGGTGCAGCACGGGATGGGATCCCGAGGTTACCGGAGCCGGATGAACGGCGACTGGGTATCCGGGCCGGAGACGCTCACCCCGGAGGAGCTCGGCGCCAACCGGAGTGACTTCTACCAGGATTGCTTCGCGCACCCGCTTGCCAGCGACCCTTACTGGCGGTCGCGGATGCCGGACTGGTCGAAGGTCACAGGTGCCGCTCTTCTCGGCCGCCAACTGGGGCGGGCAGGGGCTTGCACCCGCGCGGCAACTTCGAAGGCTTCGTGCGTGCCGCCTCCGAGCAGAAATGGCTCGAGGCGCACGGCATCGAGCACTGGACTCACTTCTACACCGACTACGGGGTAAGCCTGCAGAAGAAGTTCTTCGGTCACTTCCTCAAGGGCGAGGACACCGGTTGGACGAAGCAGCCGAAGGTTGTCCTCCAGGTCCGGCATCCGGGCGAGCAATTCGTCGAGCGGCACGAGAACGAGTGGCCGCTGGCCCGGACGCAGTGGACCAAGCTCTACCTGAACCCGAGGGACCACACCCTGGTTGACGGGCCCCTCACGGGCGACGCTCAGGTGAGCTACGACGGCCTCGGCGACGGGGTCACCTTCCTGACGCCCCCGCTCGGGACGGAAACCGAGATCACCGGCCCCATCGCGGCCAAGCTCTTCGTCTCGTCAGAGACCACCGACGCCGACCTCTTCCTCGTCGTACGGGTGTTCACGCCGAACATGCAGGAGGTCACGTTCCAGGGCGCGCTCGACCCTCACACGCCGATCGCCCAGGGGTGGCTGCGCGCGTCGCACCGCAAGCTTGACCTGACGCTGACGCTGCCGTACCGACCGTACCACACTCACGACGAGACGCAACCGCTCACGCCTGGCGAGGTGTACGAGCTGGACATCGAGATCTGGCCGACCTGCATCGTGATTCCGGCGGGATACCGGGTCGGGCTGACGGTGCGTGGGCGGGATTACGAGTACCCCGGCGGGCCGGGGGCCGGACTTGGAGTCCTGGGTGACGTCTTCACCGGCGTCGGCCCCTTCCAGCACAACGACGCGCGGGACAGACCGCCGGAGATCTTCGGCAGGAACGTCACGCTACACTGTGGTCCTGGGCGGCAGTCCCATGTTCTGCTGCCCGTCATCCCGCCCGCGAGGTAGGGCGCAACGGGCCATAGTAGGCTGCTGAAATAGGCCCATCTGCGGCGTTGGCTTACTCGGACGCTCGCTGCGGCGTACCTGGAGTACGCTCACTCGGTCCATCGTGCGCCGCCTTGCAGCTGGACCTTTTTGAGCAGCCTGGGGAAAGCAGGTTTTCCAGCATCGTCTTGGGCCGGGACCGGGAGAGAGTCGTTTCGGCCTGCGCGGCAACCGCCGGTTGGGCGCATCGAGTGTCACCCGCGTTTCGATGGTCGGAGGAGGAGGCGGTGATTCGCATCGACCCCAAGACGACGGCGGTCGTGTCCATCGACATGCATCGGGGCCACCTCGACCCAACGGTGGCCACGATGCCCCTCGGTCCCGAACAATGTCGCCGGGTGATCGGTGCGGCGAAGGAGCTCTTCGCAGCGCTCCGCCCCCTCGGAATTCCCATCGTGCACATGGTCACGCTGTACCGGGATTCCGGCGAAGCGGCGTCGAATCCCTTCTGGAAGGCGATCGCCGACGATCCCGGGATGAAACGGGGCAGCAACCTGCGGCACAACCTGCTGGGCAGTCCCGGGACCCAGGTGATCCCCGAGTTGCTGGATCCCCGCGACATCGTGATCGACCGGAAGAAACGGTACGACTGCTTCTACCAGACCGACCTGGACTTCGTCCTTCGCCACCGACTGGGGGCGCGGACGGTCATCATCACCGGGGTGAACACGACCTCCTGCGTGCAGTGCACGGCCTTCGAAGCCCACACGCGGGACTACGCCGTCGTCATCGCCGCGGACTGTGTCGACAGCATGGACGGCGAGGAGATGCATCGGTTCGCCCTGCGCAACATGGCGGCCACGGTGGGGTGGGTCCTCCGGAACGAAGAGATCCTCGCGGCGGTAGGTGCTGGAGGGGGCACCGCGAGCAGATAGGTTGCATCCGTAGTGGATTCACGCGCATGAGGACGATAGCATGAAGGGTATTCACGGCAAGCTCCTCGAGGTCGACCTGACGCAGGGAACGACACGGGAGTCTCCCATTCCCGAAGAGCACTTTCGTCGATATCTGGGCGGTCGGGGTCTGGGGGCACGACTGCTCTATGACATGCTTGCCGCCAAGACCGACCCGCTGTCTCCCGACAATCTCCTCATCTTCTTGACCGGTCCCCTCACAGGCTCGATGGCCACCGGCTCATCCAAGTTCGTGGTGGTCACCAAGTCTCCTGTGACGCACGCCTGGTGCGACGCCTACTCCAGCGGCCGGATCGCCGTCCAGTTGAAGAAGGTGGGCTACGACGGCATGGTGATCCGAGGAAGAGCCAATCATCCCTGCTACCTGCGGATCGACGAGCGCGGCGTGGATATCCGAGACGCCGGCCACCTCTGGGGAAAGGATAGCTTCGCGACAGAGACGACCCTCAGAGAGGCGGAGGCAGACCCCGCCGTGGGAGTCTCGTCGATCGGACCGGCCGGCGAGAAGCTCGTGAAGATCGCCTGCATCAACAGCGACCTCTACCGTCAGGCCGGACGGGGCGGTGTCGGCGCCGTGATGGGTTCGAAGAACCTGAAAGCCATCGTGATCCACGGGGAGAACGCTGCCGCTCTCCACGATCGGAAGCGCATGTTCGGCCTGAACAAGGAGAACTACCAGCGGGCGCTCGTCAGCCCGGTGGCGCAGGCCAGGATGAAGTACGGCACCCCCCTGACGCTGAACATCACGCATACCGGCGGGATCCTTCCGACAAAGAACTTTCAGTTCAGCACGTGGGAGAAAGCGCTGGAGAAGATCGACTCGGTCGGCGTCCACCGGAGCGTCAAGAAGAACGTGTCCTGCCTCTCGTGTTTCATCCACTGCGGCCTGATCACGGAGGCCGCCGAGGGCAAGTACAAGGGGGTGACGGTGGAGGGGCCCGAGTACGAAACGCTTGGGCTGTTCGGCTCCAATCTGCTCATCGATTCCCTTCCGACGATCATTCAGGCCAACGTCCTGTGTGACATGTTGGGGCTCGATACGATCTCGGCGGGGAACATCATCGGCTTCCTGATGGAGTGCTGCGAGCGGGGGCTGATATCCCCCTCGGACGTCGAGGGGTTCGACGTTCGTTTTGGGGACGAAGAGGGCGCGCTCGCCGCGATCGAGATGATGGCGCACCGACGGGGATTCGGGGATGTCCTCGCAGGAGGGCGTGCGCGCCGCCGCTCAGCACATTGGCGGAGGCTCGGATCGTTTTGCGATGCAGGTCAAGGGTCTGGAGTTTCCCGCCTACGATCCCCGAGGCGCCTTCGGCTCCGGGCTCTCCTATGCGGTGAGTCCACGCGGCGCCTGCCATCGCCGTGCCTGGCCGCCGGCCAAGGAAATCCTCGGGAACTATCCGCCGTACACCGCCGAAGGGAAAGCGGAGATGGTCCGCGAGTTGTACGATCTCAACTGCGTCCTGCACTCCCTCCTCGTGTGCGACATGCCGGGAAAGTTCATTCCGCTTTCCATGGAGGACTACGCGAACTACCTCCACGCGGTGACGGGAGTGTCGTTCTCGATGGACGACTTCGCAGAGATTGCCGGGAGAACCGAGACCTTGATCCGGCTCTTCAACGTGCGCGAGGGATTCGGCCGGAAGGACGACACCCTGCCGTACCGGACGCTCTTCGAGCCCTTGCCGGACGGTCCGGGCAAAGGGCAGTGCATCGGTGAGGCCAACCTCAATCGGATGATCGACGAGTACTACGCGTGCCGAGGATGGGATTCGAACGGAGTCCCCACGGAAGCCACGCTCAAGAAATACGACCTGGCTGCGGACGCGCCGAAGGGATGAGCGGGCGACGCGATGCGAGTCATCGTCAACACGTTCGGGGCGGACATCACGCTGAGGCAGGAGATTTCGCTGGAGCCTGCGTCCCCCAGCTTGCGGGATGTGCTGAGCGCTCTCCGAGAGCAGTATCGGGCTCCGTTGGAGCGATTTCTGAACGACGATCTGTCGCCGGCAGAGGGGGCTGCGATCCTGGTGAACGGCAGGAACATGTGGTCGCTGGACAAGTTCGCGACCACCATCCACGAGGGTGATGAGCTGACCTTCACGGTGATGGTTGCGGGCGGCTGACGACGCGAGCGCTGCGCCGCCGGGCGGTGAGCCGCTCGGGCGAGCGATGAGGGGTGGAAAGTGGTGCGGACGTACCAGTTGCTGATCGGCGGGCGCTGGGTGGATGCGGCCTCGGGGAAGACCTTCGAGGACCTGAACCCGGCGACGGCAGAGGTCCTGGCGCGGGTCGCCGAGGCGGACGCCGAGGATGTTCGCCGCGCCGTGGCGGCGGCGCGCGCCGCCTTCGAAGAGGGGCCGTGGGGCCGGATGTCGGGCGCGGAGCGGGGAAGGATCCTGCTGCGGATCGCCGACTCGCTGGAGCGGGAGGCGGACGCGATCGCCCGCCTGGAGAGCCAGGACAACGGGCGGCCGATCCGCGAGACGTCGGCCCAGGCCGGGATCATCCCCCGCTGGTTCCGCTACTTCGCGGGGTGGGCGGACAAGATCGAGGGCGAAACGATTCCGGTCGAGGGGCCCTACCTGAACTACACGCTCCGCGTCCCCCTCGGGCGTCATCGGCCAGATCACCCCCTGGAACCATCCGCTGCTCATCGCCACCAAGAAGATCGCCCCGGCCCTGGCCGCCGGGAACACCATCGTCCTGAAGCCCTCGGAGCTGGCACCCCTCTCCGTCCTGGAATTCGGACGGATCTGCCAGGAGGCGGGCCTCCCCGAAGGGGTCTTGAATATCGTGCCCGGCTTCGGCCCGACGGCGGGTCGGGCCATCTGCGAACACCCGGATGTGGCCAAGATCGACTTCACCGGCTCCACCGCCACCGGACAGGCCATCGCCCGCCTGGCGGCCGGGACCATGAAGCGAGTCTCCTGCGAGTTGGGAGGTAAGGCCCCCAACATCGTCTTCCCGGATGCCGACCTGGAGGCGGCGGTGAACGGCGCGCTGTTCGCCGGGTTCATCGCGCAGGGCCAGACCTGCGTCCAGGGAGCCCGGCTCTTCCTGCACACGGCGATCCACGATGCGTTCCTCGAGCGCCTCCTGGACAAGGCCGGCCGGATTCGCGTGGGCGACCCGCTCCGGCCCGAGACGCAGATGGGGCCGCAGATCTCCCGGGCGCAGCTCGAGAAGATCCATCGCTACGTGGAGATCGGGCGAGGCGAGGGGGCGAAGCTGGTCCTGGGTGGCCGCTATCCCGAGGACCGAGCCCTCCGCCAGGGATTCTTCTACACCCCGACGGTGTTCGATGACGTCCGGAATGACATGCGAATCGCGCAAGAAGAGATCTTCGGGCCGGTCGTCGCCGTCATCCGGTTCGACGACGAAGCGGAGGCCATTCGCGAGGCCAACGCGATCCCTTCGGTCTCGGCGCCGGCGTCTGGACCCGGGACGTTCGGACGGGCGCACCGTGTGGCCCAGGCCATCCGGGCCGGCATCGTCTGGATCAACGACTACCACCGGATCGACCCGGCCTCACCCTGGGGCGGGCTCAAGATGAGCGGCTTCGGGCGGGAGAACGGGCTGGAGGCGATCCGACACTGCACCGAAGTCAAGAGCGTCTGGGTGAGCATGGACGACCGTCCGATCCAGTGGTACGAGTCGGGAGGAGGCTCGCAACGTCTCAACTGATCTGAAGGGGAATGCCATGGCCTGGGCAGAACGCTACGACTACTCGCCGATCGTGGACCGGAAGCCGCATGAAGCTCCCGCGTGGGGCGCGGGTTGCGGTCTGGACCATCGTCAACATCGAGGAGTGGGACATCACCCATCCCATGGCGCGGACCGTGCTCCCGCCACCGGGCGGCGGAGCCAACCCGGCTCCCGATGTTCCGAACTTCAGCTGGTTCGAATATGGGCTGCGCGTCGGGCTTCTGGCGCTTGAAGGCGGTCCTGGACCGGCACCGGATCAAGGCGACGGTGTCCCTGAACGGCGCGGTCTGCAAGTCCTACCCGCGCATCGTCGAGGCGTGCGTGAAGTCCGGCTGGGAGTTCATGGGCCACAGCTACATCCAACGCCCCACGCACAACGAAGAGGACCAGCAGGGCATGATCCGGAAGACCGTGGCCACCATCAAGGCGGCGACCGGGAAGGGCGCCGCGCGGGTGGATGGGCCCCGGCCTGACGGAGACGTGGGAGACGCCGGACCTGCTGGCCGCCGAGGGAATCGAGTACGTCTGTGACTGGGTGAACGACGATCAGCCCTACGAGATGCGGGTCAAGACGGGGCGCCTGGTGTCGATGCCCTACACGGTCGAGATCAACGACATCCCCATCTTCGCCCTTGCAGCACCACCCGGCCGAGGAGTTGTTCCAGCGAGCGAAGGACCAGTTCGACACACTCTACGCCGAGGGCAAGACCAACGCGCGCATCATGGCCATCGCCGTCCACCCGTACGTCTCCGGGGCGCCCCACCGGATCAAGTACTTCGACATGATCTTCAAGTACCTGAAGAAGCATCCGGGAGTGGTGTTCTGGAAAGGTGAGGAGATCCTGGACTGGTTCGATCGCCAGCGGGGGAAGTGACCCGGGCCTCCCCCGGGAGGAGGCACATCCTCGTGGCATCGATGCCGCACGGCCCAAAAAGGAGGATGGGACATGAAAGCAAGACGAGGTTCTGCGCGCCGCACTGCTGCTGTCGTGCTCCTGGTCGGGTTCGTCGTCCTGGGCATCTCCGGCATCGCCGCTGCCCAGGACTACCCCACGAAGGCCGTCAGCATGGTCATCGGGATGGATCCGGGCGGAGTCGTCGATGTGGCCAGCCGCGTGCTGTCCGAAGAGGCGAAGAAGGTGCTCGGCCAGGACATCCTGGTCGAGAACAAACCCGGGGCGAGTCACATGGTGGCAGGTAGCTACGTCGTGTCTTCGAAGCCCGACGGGTACGTCGTGTGGGGTTCCACGGACGCGCCGTTCATCCGGGTCCCGCACATGATGAAGCTCAAGTTCGATCCCATCACAAGAGACGACTCCCATCATCTTTTATGGGATCTTCACCCACTTCGTCGTCGTGCCGGCCGACAGCCCATTCAAGACCTTGAAGGACATGCTCAGCTTCGCCAAGGAAAACCCGATGAAGCTGACCTTCGGCAACCCTGGGTTCGGCACCGTGCCCCACCTGACGATGGCGGGCATGGACCTGGAGACGGGGCTGAAGGTGTCGCACATCCCGTTCGCCGGTGAGAACAAGGAGATCGCCGCGCTGCTCGGGGGTCACCTGATGGCGGCGGGAATCGCCATCGAGTCCTGCATCGCGCAGGTCCAAGCGGGACAGCTGCAGAGCCATCGCGGTGCTTCAGGGCGACGGGCGCCTCTCCGCGTTCCCTGAGATCCCCACGCTTGAAGGAAGTGGCCAAGGACTTCGGGATGAAATCGAGCGTCATCTATCCCGGCCTGATGATGTCCGGTCCAAAGGGGTTGCCGGATCCCATCGTGAAGAAGTTGGCGGCGGCCTTCGACGTGGGTCGTAAGTCGCCCGCCTTCCAAAAGTTCGCGCAAGAGAAGTATATCTTCCAGGACGGGATGCCGCTCGTCGGACAGGCGCTGCACGATCATCTGAGCAGTGGATACAAGGACACCGGCGAGCTGCTCCAGAAGCTCGGCATCCAGAAGAAGTAGCGAGAGAGATGATGAGCGAGTGGCGCAAGCTGAAGAGTGCCGATCTGTGGAGCGGCCTGGTCCTAGTGATCCTGTCTGGCCTCGTGATTCAGGAGGCGTTCGAACTCGAGGTCGGGACACCCACTAACCCCGGCTCCGGTTTCATGGTGTTCGGGGCTGCCGTCGCTCTGGGACTCCTCGCGCTGCGCCAGTTCGTCACGTCCTTCAGGTCCAGAGCGTGTGCGATGGAATCCGTGCCGGAGCGGATGCATGGGGGCCGGATCCTCGCCGTGATCTTGGCCACCGTCCTCTACATCCTGGCGTTGCGGCCGGTGGGCTATCTGGTGTGTACGTTTCTCCTGCTGAGCTTTCTGTTCCAGGTGCTGGAGCGTGGCCACTGGGCATCGAGGACGATCGGCGCCGCCTCGACCTCGTTCGTGACGTATGTCATTTTCGCGAAGATGTTGCAACTGAATCTTCCGAAAGGGCTGATCACGTTTTATTGAGATGCACAACCGATGCGGTACAGCCACGCTCGGTTGCGGGTCGGGACGCGTTGCGCATGTGGACAGACATCCTGTACGGTTTCGCGGTTGCCGCGACGCCTGAGAACCTCCTGTTCTGTTTCCTGGGGGTCTTGCTCGGAACGCTCGTCGGCGTCCTCCCGGGGATCGGGCCCGCCGGAGCGATGGCGCTCCTCCTTCCCGTGAGCCTCAAGATCACGCCTGTCGGGACGTTTATCATGCTTTCGGGAATCTACTACGGGTCGATGTACGGAGGTTCGACGACCTCCATCCTGGTGAGTATCCCCGGGGAGCCGGCCAGCGTCATGACCTGCGTCGACGGGTACCAGATGGCTTTGAAGGGACGAGCGGGGCCCGCCCTCGGGATGTCCGCCTTCGGCTCGTTCATCGCAGGAACCGTCAGCGTCATTGCCCTCATGATCCTGGCGACACCGCTCGCCAAGGCGGCGCTCAAGTTCGGGCCGCCGGAATTCTTCTGCCTCGTCCTGATGGGCTTGACCCTGGTCACCTATCTCTCGCAGAAGTCGGCAGAGAAGTCCTTGATGTCCGCGCTGATCGGCCTGCTCCTCTCCTGGGTCGGCATCGATCTGATCAACGGACAAACCCGTTTTACCTTTGACATCATGGAGCTGGCCGACGGCATCGGGGTGATTCCCCTCGTGATGGGATTGTTCGGGATCTCGGAAGTCTTCATGGAGCTCGAAAAGGAGACGAGGATCGACGTCATCAAGACGAAGATCCAGAACCTGCTCCCCACACGTGAGGACTGGCGGCGGTGCGCGGCTCCGATTCTCCGAAGCTCGGCGCTCGGTTTCCTGCTCGGCATCCTCCCCGGGGGCGGCGGAATCATTGCGAATTTCATGGCGTATGTCATGGAGAAGCGGCTCTCGCGCCATCCCGAGCGATTCGGGAAGGGGGAAATCATCGGTGTGGCCGCCCCGGAATCGGCCAACAATGCCGCCGCGGCCGGCGCGTTCATTCCGCTTCTTTCCATGGGGATCCCGATGAACGCCACGGTGGCCCTTTTGTTCGCGGCACTGGTGATTCACGGCGTGCGGCCGGGCCCGCTCCTCATTCAAAACCACGCCGAGATCTTTTGGGGGATCATCGCGTCGATGTACATCGGCAACGTCCTGCTCCTGGTCCTCAACCTCCCGCTCATCGGACTGTGGGTGAGGGTGCTGAGGATTCCCTACCGGGTCGTTTTCCCCATGATTCTCCTCTTCTGCCTGATCGGTGCGTACGCGGTCAATGTGTCCATCTTGGATCTGGAGCTGATGGTCGGCTTCGGGGTGTTAGGTTACGTGATGCGCAAGCTCGATTTCGATACGGCCCCGTTGGTGCTGGCCTTTATCCTGGGACCCATGATGGAGGTGGCCATGCGACAGTCCTTACTTCTGTCCCAGGGCAGCTTTGCCATCTTCGTGACGCGACCGCTCTCGGCCGTGTGTCTGGGGATTGCGACTCTCTTGCTGCTGTCCAATTTCCTGCCCGCCATCCGAGCCAGGTGGGGGCGGCTGGCAGCGGTCGAGCCATGAGTACGCGCAGACGGCCGAAGCCCCGGGTGACCCTTATCGAGACCCTGTGCAATCTGGACAATCTCGTCGGCAAGACGGAATTCCTCGAGCGCGCGCTCCCGATTCTCACACGGCTTGCCGCGAGCGTGGAGCATACCGGTCCGAACGGGACGGGCGCCACGATGGAGGTTGTCAACCGAGACCAGGGCCTGGCCGTCGAGCTCCCCCGGGAGAACGGCATCGAGCTCCCAGTGGTCAAGGCCGCGCGCGAGATGTTCAAGCGCGCGTATGACGCCGGCTGGGGGAAAGCGACGCCACGCGCGTCATCGAGGTTTACGAGGGCAAGGACCGCAGGTAGGTTCGACAACACGCTGGAAAGGTCGACGAAGGAGGGTCCAGATGGGTTCTGATCTACTCAAGGAGAACGTGATTCACCCCATCTCCACGCAGGAACTGGAGCGAAGATGGGCGGCCGTTCGGGGGGTCATGAAGCAGAAGAAGGTGGACTTCCTGCTCATCCAGAACAGCGAGGACTATCTCGGTGGCTACGTCAAGTGGTTCACGGACATGCCCGCGGTGCACGGCTACCCGGTCTCGGTGATCTTTCCTGTGGCGGACGGGATGACGACCTTCTGGCACGGTTCGAGCAACCCCAAGGAAGTGGGGCCCGCAGAGTATCTCCTGCGGGGGGTCAAAAAACGCATCACCACGCCCATCATGCTCTCGCTGAACTTCACGTGCAGCTTTGCGGCTGAGAAAGTGGTGGAAGAGCTCAAGAACTACAGGAACTGCCGGATCTCCTTCGTCAACGAAGGGGCCATAACCACCGGTTTCACCCGGTATGTCCGAGAGCATCTGTCGAGTGCGACCTTCGTGGACATTACCGACGAGATCGACGAGATCAAGGCGCTGAAGAGCCCGGAGGAGATCGAGCGCATCAAGGTCAGCGCCTACCTCCACGACGAGGCCATGAAGGCGTGCTTCGCGGCCATCAAGCCCGGCGTGCGGGAGTACGAAGTGGCCGCGGCGGGACGCCTGCGCTGCCGGATGCTGGGCAGCGAACAGCAGTTCATACTGATCGGCTCGGCGCCGGCCGGCAGTGCCTTTCCCTACCACTCCATCCACGCTATGAACCGGCAGTTGAAGGACGGCGACCAGATCGGGATTCTCGTCGAAGCCGTCGAACCCTCGGGGTATTACACCCATCTCCACCGGATGGCGTGCATCGGAAGGATTCCCGACGATCTCGCCCAGGCGTTCGAGATCGAGAAGGAATTACAGGACCTCAACCTGAAGATGGTGAAGCCAGGGGTGCACCCGCTCGACCTGCTCAGGGCGAACAACCAGTTCCTGCGGAGCAAGGGTTTGCCGGAGGAGCACCGACTCTACGCCCACGGCCAGGGGTACGATCTGGTCGAGCGGCCCTGCTTCCAGGTCGGCGAGACGATGACGCTGAAAGCGACCATGAACATTGCCGTGCACCCGGTTGTGGCCACGCCCAAGGCCACCGCCATCCTCTGCGACAATTACATCGTCACCGAGACTGGCGTGAGCGAGTGTCTGCACAAGTTCCCCAAGACGATCACCGTGGTGTAGGTCGGTCGCGACCGGGGAAGTCATCGAGGGGCGAGGCGAGCATGAAGAAGAAATACCGGATCGGGGTAATCCCCGGGGACGGGATTGGGCGGGACGTCATCAAGGCGGCCCAGATCGTGCTCGATGCGGTCAACGAGACGGCCGCGACCTTTGAGATGGGATTCCGCCGCATGGACACCGGGGATGCGGCGGTCGGGAAATACGGCGATCCGTTCCCCAAAGAGACGTTCGAAGGGATCGGGCAGACGGACGCGGTGCTCTTCGGGGCCGCAGGCAATCCGAATACCGTGAAGGTGCTCATGGGCTTCCGGCTCGGTTTCAACCTGTACGCCAACGTGCGACCCATCCGAGCCCTGCCCGGATCGAATGCGCTCCGCCCGAAGGCGGATCTTATCGTCGTGCGGGAAAACCTCGAAGGGCTGTACTGCGGTGTGGGGTATATCGCCGGAGAGCACTACGTCAACCTCCGGATCTTCACGAAGCAGGGGATGGAACGCATTCTGAGATTCTGTTTCCAGCTCGCCCTGAAAGAGAACCGGAAGAAGGTCACGTTCACGCACAAGGCGCACGTCCTGACGTACACCGACGAGCCGATGCGCCAGATTGTTCTACGAAATCGCCAAGGAGTACCCTCAGATCGAGGCCGAGGACATGACGATCGATGCCTGCGCCATGCAGATCGTCATGAAGCCGGAGCGGCTCGACATCGTCTTCGCCGAGAACGCCAACGGCGACATCCTGAGCGACGTCGGGGCCGGGGTGGTCGGCGGGATGGGGTTTGCGTACGGCGGAAACATCGGCGATTCGATGGGCGTCTTCGAGCCGATCCACGGGACGGCGCCGAAGTACGCCGACAAGAACGTCGTCAATCCGATCGCCGCGATCCGGGCCGCTATGCTGATGTTCAATTATCTCGGGGAGAAGAAGACGGCCGCCGCGATCGAACAGGCGATCGTCGACGTCCTGACGGAAGGGAAGGTGCGGACCTACGATCTCGGCGGGACCTCGTCGACCTCGGACGTCGGCGAGGCGATCGCCGCGAAGTTGCGCCAGGGGATGCAGGCGTGAACCCGCGGGCGCGGCGCCAGAAGACAACGGGAAAGGAGGACGCAATGAGCAAGAGAACGGTCCTGTGTGTGTTGGTGGCCGGCGCGTTTGGAGCGCTCTGTCTCGTGAACGCCCCCCGCGCCCAGGCGGGCGAAGATCCGTCGAAGTATCCGACCCAACCGATCCGGATGATCGTTCCGTTCGCACCGGGCGGCGCATCGGACTTCGCCGCGCGCTTGCTGCAGCCGAGCATGTCCGAATTCCTGGGGAAGCAGGTCGTGATCGAGAACCGCGCGGGCGCGGCGGGGAACGTCGGGATGGACGTGGCGGCCCGGTCGACTCCCGACGGGTACACCATCTTCCTCGGGAACGTCGGAACCGTGTGCATCAACCCGTTTCTGTTCTCGGACCTGACGGTCAAGCCGGAGAAGGACTTCATCGGCGTCTCGGTCGTGGCGGAAACGCCCGGGCTCCTGATCGCCAATCCCAAGTTCCCTCCCAACAATGCCAAGGAATTCATCGAGTACGTCAAGGCGCGCCAAGGCCAGATCAACTTCGCCTCGCCGGGCAGCGGGAGCCTCAACCGGCTGGAGATGGAGTTGTTCCGGAAGAACGCGGGACTGGACATGACGCACATTCCCTACAAAGGGGGCGCCGGTCCGGCCACCGCGGACATCATCGGGGGGCACGTCAGCGTGATGTTCGTCACGATCTCGTCGGCGATCAATCACGTGAAGGAAGGCCGGCTGAAGGCCCTTGGGGTGACGACTCAGCAGCGCGTTCCCTCCCTGCCGAATGTCGCCACGATGCTGGAGCAGGGTTTCCCGGACAACGTCAGCGCGTCCTGGCAGGGCATCCTGGTACCGGCGGGCACTCCACGACCGATCGTCGAGAAGTTGCATGCCGCGACGCTGCGAGCCATGGGCAATCCGCAGTTACTGAAGCGGTATGAAGAGGCCGGCGTGATCGCCGCCACCAGCAAGACGCCGGAGGATTTCAAGAAGTACATCGAGAACGAGTCGGCGAAGTGGAGCAAGGTCATCAAAGAGACCGGCGCAAAGCCCGATTAGTCTGCCACAGAGCGCCGCCAACCCCGCGACATCCGGCCCCGCGGCGCCTCACCGGTTGCTGCGGTCCGGTGACTCTGCCGCAGGCGCACCGCGCCAACGCTGAGGTGTGGGTGGTCTGCGTCGAAACCTCCGGGTCATCGACGCGGCGGATGTTGCGCGTAACGCGGGACCGGATGGGTGGTGCAATGGAACGCGTCGGCGCGTATGTCGAAAGGGAGAGGACCATGCCCACGCTCACACTCCACCAGGCCAATACCATCATCGAGCACGCGCTCGCCAAAGGCCGCGAAACCGGATTGCCGCCGCTTGCCGTGGTGGTGCTCGACGATTCGGGCAACATCAAGGCGGCGCAGCGCGAGGACGGCGCCAGCATGTTCCGCATTGACGTCGCGCTCGGTAAAGCGTGGGGCGCGGTGGCGATGAGCTGCTCGAGCCGCGCGCTGGCGAAGCGCGCGCAGGCGAACCCGAACTTTATGATCGCGCTGGCAGCAACCGCCCAGGGCAAGTTTCTCCCACAGCAGGGTGGTGTCCTGATCCGTGACGGGAGCGGGGCGATTCTCGGTGCGGTCGGGATCAGCGGCGCGACCGGCGATGAGGACGAGGCATGCGGTGTCGTCGGCGTCGAGAAGGCCGGCCTCACGCCTGACGCCTCGGCGTGAGCGGCTAGGGGATACATGAGATGAGCACAGCGAAACCGACCAAGACGCCGGGTGCGGTGAAAGCCGGCGACGGCCAATACATCTTCAAGCTGCGCGAGATGGCGCACATCGCTGCCGGCACCGGCTACTCGTCGGCAGAGGGCCCCGTCGTCGAGGGCGAGCGTATTCAATGCGGGTTGATCACACAAGAGACGTGGCACCGGCGCGCGGCCACATCTCATCCCAATGAACAGTGGAACTTCATCGTCCAGGGGACGCTACGGGTACAGGTCGGCGACCAGCCGGAGCAGCTGTGCGGTCCCGGCACGCTGCTCTATTTCCCCGCCAACATGGTGCACTCGACCGTGGCGACCGCCGAAGAGGACGCGGTCTACCTCGCCGTCAAGGACATGTCACACGGCATCATCGGCATGGCTGCGGACGGCACGATGGCCGGCCCTCACATCGATCCGGCCGTCGAAGCGACGCGGTGAACCAACGCTGTGGCCGGCAGAAAAAAGGCCGGCGTCTGAGAACTGCGCGGCGGGGACTCGCTCAACACCGGGCCGGAGCGTGAACGTCCTGCGCGCGCGTAGGTAGTCGTGAGACCATCCTTTTCGGCTGGGAGTGACGATGAAAGCCCTCCGTTCCACGGACTTACTGACCGGCCTTCTCTTTCTCACCCTGGGAGGGTGTGTGATCCTCTATGGCTTGCGCTATGCCATGGGAAGCGCCATGCGCATGGGGCCGGGGTATTTCCCCTTCCTTACGAGCGTCTGCCTCATGCTGGTCGGACTCGTTCTTGTGGTTCGCTCGCTCATTCGGGGCGGTAAGGCGATCGGGACCCTCGCGCTCCGACCGCTCTTCGTCGTGCTACTCGCCACTCTCGCCTTTGGGCTCTTGATCGAACGGGCCGGTTTCTTGCTGGCGAGTATCGCGCTCGTCTTCGCCTCCCGTCTCGTCGACCGCGGCTTCCGCTTTGGCGGAGGTCGCGGCCCTGGCTCTCTTCCTCACGGCGTTGATCGCGGCGATCTTCCGGTATGGGCTGGGCCTGCCCATCCGGATGATGCCGTTCTGACGGGGCGACCATGGGATTCCTCGAGCATCTCGTCTTCGGTTTCTCGATCGCGCTTGCGCCGATGAACCTCCTCTACGGCTTCGTCGGGATCCTGCTCGGGACGATCATCGGCGTCCTGCCGGGACTTGGGCCGGTGGCGACGATCTCGATCCTGCTGCCGATCACGTTCTCCCTCGGCCCCCAGCAGGCCATCATCATGCTGGCGGGCATCTACTACGGGGCCCAGTACGGCGGTTCGACGACGGCCATCCTCGTGAACCTTCCCGGGTGAATCCTCCGCCGTCGTCACCTGCATCGACGGCTACCAGATGGCCCGACAGGGACGGGCGGGCCTGGCGCTTGCGACGGCGGCGCTGGCCTCGTTTCTCGCCGGGAACGTTCGCCACCATCGTGATCGCGGCGGCGGCGCCGCAACTCGCCGAGGTGGCGCTGCAAGTTCGGACCCGCCGACTACTTCTCGCTGATGGTCTTTGGCCTCGTGGGTGCGGTGATTCTGGCTCGCGGCTCCGTCGTGAAGGCCGTCGGCATGATCCTGATCGGTATCCTGATCGGCACGATCGGCATCGACGTCAATTCCAGCGTACCGCGCTTCACGTTCGGCATCATGTCCTTTGGCAGACGGCATTGAGTTCGCCGTCATAGCGATGGGCTTGTTTGGCATCGGCGAGACGATCGCCAATCTCGGCCTCGGCGAGGAGGGCCGGACCTACGTGCGGACGTACTCCGGCCTGTGGCCGAAGCCGGCAGGATCTGCGCGCCATTCTTCCGCCCGCCATCCGTGGCACGCTGCTCGGTGCGGCGCTCGGCATTCTTCCGGGAGGCGGTCCGGTGCTCTCGGCCTTCTCCGCCTACTCGCTCGAGAAGAAGGTCGCAAAGGATCCCAGTCGATTCGGCCGCGGCGCCATCGAAGGTGTCGCCGGACCGGAGGCTGCCAACAATGCGGCGGCGCAAACCTCGTTCATCCCCATGCTGACGCTGGGCCTTCCATCGAACGCAACGATGGCGCTGATGATCGGCGCCCTGATGATGCAAGGGCTGCATGCCGGTCCACAACTGATGCGCGATCGACCGGAACTGTTCTGGGGGCTGGTGGCAAGCATGTGGGTCGGCAACGTGATGCTCGTGATCTTGAACCTGCCTCTCGTCGGCATCTGGGCGAAGTGCTTGACCGTTCCCGTACCGGTTTCTCTATCCCGGCATCCTCCTGATCACCTGCGTCGGCGTCTACAGCATCAACACGAGCGCGCTGGACGTCGTGCTCGCGAGCATTTTCGGCTCTGGCCGGCTATCTCTTCAACCGGCTCGAATGTGAGCCGGCGCCGCTCTTGCTCGGGGTGATTCTCGGGCCGATGATCGAAGAGAATCTGCGGCGAGCGCTCCTGATCTCGCACGGCAGACCCGGCCGTCTTCGTGCAGCGGCCGATCAGCCTGACGTTCCTGATCATGACCGTCGCGCTCATCGTCGTCCTGGTAGCGCCGATGGTTCGGTCGACGCGTGGACGGGCACTCCAAGGGTAGGGCTAACAGGTCTGGCTGCCCCTTTGTGGACCTGTTCGGGCGGCCCGTTTCCTCGCCTATCGCCGTTCCTGCTTCCGACTCTCATGCTGCCCCGCTGGTGGATTCGCCAGTGGAGAAGACAGGAGCCGAATTCCCGCTACCAGCGCCGTCACGCCCAGCGCCGACATCACCGCGAATCCCCATGCGAGAGTGCCCAGCGTGTCCTTGAACCATCCAAACATCAGGGTGAAAGCGATGGCTCCGAGGTTACCCAACAGGTTGACGAGCCCGAGCAGCGTGCCCACGGACTCGACGGAGGCGGCCCGGGATGCCAGGTGAAATAGGGCGCCGAAGTTGAAGGAGCCAAACCACGCCGCGAGCAGCGCCAAGCCCAGCACCAAACCGGGAGTGGGGACACAGGCCAAGCCCACAAACAGAACGCAAAGAATCAACACGGACCCGTGAGCGACCGAAAGAGGAGGGACCCGGAACATGACGAACCCTCCGCAGAGCCGCGACAGGCCGCTGACGAGCATGACCAGCGCCCCGCCCCAGACCAGAGTCGTTGCAGTCCGGGTCCCGGACACTTCGGCGAGGAGTGACGGGACCCAGTTGCCGAGGCTGATCAGGGATCCATAGGACAGGGCGTGGTAGACGCCCAGGACGAATCCCGATCGCATTCCCGCCATGCGGCGAATGGAGAACGAAGGGCGGGCCGAGGTCTGGGGCACGAACCTGAGGACCGGCACGAGGGCGAGCAGTGGGAGGCAGAGGAGTCCTGGGGCCAAGAAGGCCCACTGCCACCCCGCCGTGACGATATAGGGAGTCAGCCCGTAGGCCAAGACGCTTCCGAGGGAAAAGAAGCCGCCGAAGAACGCCTGGTAGGCGCCGGCTCGACCGCCAGGTGCGTAGAGGGACACCATCTTCAGGCTCACCAGGAATCCCATTCCCGTCCCCAGGCCAGTGATCACGCGGCCTACCACGGCCCAGCTCAAATCCGGTGCGATGGCCGGCAGAAGGCTCCCCACGCCTATACAGGCGAGGCTCAAAACTTGCGTGCGGCGGATCCCAAGCCGATCCGCGATCATTCCCGCTGGAATCTGCATCGCCGCGTGGGTCCAGAGCAGTGCGCTCATGAGCACGGAGATCTGCGTGTAAGAGGTTCCGTACACGTCCATCAGCTCGGTCAGGACGGGCGGGATGTTCATGAAGACGATGCCCACGGTGAGCCCGACCAGGAGTGCGAAGAGGGTCTGGATGTTCATGCGGGCCTCATCGACATCGTTCCCGACAGCGGCTGCGGAGACCCCAGGGAGCGCCCGGCAATCGGGCCGGCGCCATCTTCCCCTGTGGCGATGCCTTTGTCTATCGGAATGGCGACGAGGCGTTGCGGGAGACAGCGCCGATCCAGGCACCCCAGGCTGGGCAGTAAAGGATGCCCGGGAGGGTTTCGGACCGAGGTTACCGGAGGGCGGCGCGCAGGGGTCCACGAGTGGTCAGGACGATACAGACCAGCCAGCATCCTAGACACAGACTGCCGCCGACGACGAACACGGAAGCCAGGCCCAGTCTGTCGGCGAGTCCGCCGCTGATCCAGGGACCGATGAACATCCCAAAGGCATACGACGCCTGGAAGATCCCCATCGCGGACGCGCGATCGGGGGCCGCCACGGCCTTGATCGAGAGGCTCATCAGCAGCGGATACAGCAAGCCTCGTCCAAAACCGCCCAACGCCTGCAAGGCGACGAGGCCGCCGAGGGTGCGGACGAGCGGCGTGGGAAAGATCGCCAGCGTCAGGGCCAGGAGGCCCAGCAGAAGCGTCCGGCGCTCTCCCAGCCGTGTGATCACGCGCGGGGTCAGAATGGTGAGAACGCTGTAGGCGAGGAGCGCGGCCGTCGTGAGGTATCCGAGCTGGGCGCGCGTGGCGCCCAATCGCTCAGCCCAGACGGTGGTGAACCCGTACACCGTCGAGAAGGTGACGAAATAGAGGATGACGCCGATGCCGCAGGCGAGCCGGAGCAGCGGCGCTCGGGCGATCCGCAAGAGAGTCGCCCGTGAAACCGTCACCGGCTTGGCCGTCGTGTCGTCCGGGGGAACCCGCAGGAACAGCGCCGCAAGGAGGCTCAGAACCATCGAGGCCCAGAAGGGCATCGTCCAGCCGAAGTGCTCTGCCAAGAGGCCGCCCGACGATGTTCCCGCGATCTGCCCCAGGCCGATCAGCAGACTCATGATGCTCAGGGGCACCGACGGATCGGTGCCCGGGAAGTAGCTGGCAAAGAGGACCGTCGAACAGACCCAGGTCGCGGCCGCCAACCCCATCACCCCGCGGAACACGACCAGCCAGACCGCCGAGGGGGATAGCGCCAGCCCCGCTGCCGCCACGCCGCAGACCAGCATGCCCACAACCACGATGCCGCGGCGCTTGCCCATCGCGTCCGACCAGATGCCAATCGGCACCCGCGTCAACAACTGGGTCAGGCCGTACATCCCGACACCCAGCCCGACCACGCTCAGGCTCGCGCCCAGCGATTCCGCGTACACGGAGAAGATCGGGACATACACGTACATGGCCGCCCAATAGCAAAGCATGCCGATGGCAAACAGGATGATATGACGACGACTGGCCGGCTTCATCTCGACGGCCACCTCTGGCATCGGGTCACCTCGCCTCAATTCACCGTAGTGGCGTTCAGCAGCACTATGTCTCCAGCCTGCGCGGTCTGCGCGCCGCTTGGTCGGAGCGTCCCGCACTCCGCAGTCGGATGTCAAGGAGAAACGCCCGGGACAAGACTCCTCGGGCCAATTTCCCGTTGACAAGCGCACGGCTCCCGTCGCAAGCTGCGTGGGGTCGGCGGCCCCGGGACTCGTGGTCCGTCGTCGCCGGAGGCCACGTCGTGAGCGACCACCGCTCCTCGCACACCTTTCCCCCGCAGCTTCTCGGGTTGCTCGTTGCCCTCAGCCTGGGCTGGGGGCTCAACTGGCCGATCATGAAGGTCGTGATCCGCGAGATGGCCCCCATGCACTTCCGGACGATGTGCCTGGTCGGCGGTGCGGCCGGGCTGTTCTGCGTTGCGCGGATGAGCGGTCTGCCGATCCGGGTGCCCGCCGGGCAGTGGCCGCGCCTGTTGGCCATCGGTCTCGTCAACATGACCGGCTGGAACGTCTTTGCCATTTACGGCGTCTCGCTCATGGCGTCGGGGCGGGCGGCCATTCTCGGCTACACGATGCCGGTGTGGGGAGTCCTGCTTTCGGCGTGGCTGCTCGGGGAGCCGCTTTCGAGGCGGCGGGTCTTCGGCGTGGGCGCTGGGCGTCGTCGGGATGCTGGTCCTGATGGGCAGCGAGCTGCAGGCGGTGGGGCGCTCGCCGATCGGGGCGCTTTGCATGATCAGCGCGGCGCTGACCTGGGCCCTGGCCACCGTCATGCTCAAGCGCTGGCCGGTGGATCTCCCGACGACGTCACTGACGGCCTGGCAGATGCTGATCGGCGTCGTGCCGATCCTGGGGATCGCCCTGACCTTCGAGACGGGGCCCTTCCATCCTTTCGCGCTCTCCTTCTGGCCGATGCTGGGGGCCTTCTACAACATCCTCGTGGCCTTCATCTTTTCCTACTGGGCCTGGACCAAGATCGCCCTCCAGGCGCCGGTGGGGGTCTCCAGCCTCGCCGTCATGATGGTGCCGGTCATCGGCGTCTTCAGCAGCGCGCTGGCCTTTCGCGAGATACCGCAGTGGCCGGACTACATCGCCCTGGTCCTGGTGGTGGGCTCCCTGGCCACGGTCATGCTGCCGCCGAAGCCCACCGCGGCCCCTCCCCACCCGCATCTTGAGGGCGACGAGGCGCGGCCACGGCGTTAGAGCCAGGCGGTCAATCTGCAAGCATCCTCTGGATGGTCACCAGACCTTCAATTGCTTTCTTTTTGGGCGCCGAAGTGGCGCTTCTGCTTAATTCCTGACGGGCTTTTCTAGACTCATTTGGTCTGCTTCCATTGGCCGCCAGCCCGTCTGTTCTCCGGCCCGTCAGGGGGTGAAGATCGGGCTGCATATCCGTCCTGATTCAGGTGGGCGGGTGTCTGGCCGCGGCAAGAAAGATCGTGGCCATCCGCTCGGATGAGCGATTATCGCACGCAAGCTCATGTGCGTCCCCGCGCGCTTCGGCGGGAAGAACAAAAATCCCTTGCGAATAAGTTTTCTTGTGGTTTAGACTGCTCTCCTTCATCACGGTAACGACGAGATCGACCGGTCCCCAGGTTCGGCGGGGGGACAGCATTCATCCCGGGGCGGGCACGATGCGCGCCCAACAAGCTCTTCGCCTCAGCGAATGAGTTGCCCTGCGGACTCGTCCAGCCCGGATCAAAGAAACCTTCGCCCTCATCTTTCGCTTCACCGAAAGGGAAGTGATCCCCTCGAGGTTGGAACGGAAGGTGCAAACACTCAGACGATTTCCTCTGTCGGCCGCGTCTCATCCTGGGGTGGTTCGTTAGTGCCGAGAGGATAGCCGAGCGCTCGCAGACGGCGTCGAGATCCAGCCGCCTCTTCGGGGGGAGAGCGGCTGTCCTGGGCACGGCGTCTTGGCGTCGTGCATTTCCATGGTGGCCTGAGTGGTTTCATCTCTGGGAAGGGAGGGCTACGATGCACGCGAAAAGTTGGTGGGTTGTAGGGGCGTTGATCCTGGCTCTGGGGCTGACGCTCGTCGCCGTCCCTGCGATGGCTGCCGATGAGTTCAAGATCGGCGTCATCACGTCGCTTTCCGGTGACCTCGCCACCGGTGGCAGCGTGACCAAGCGCGGGTACGATCTCTGGGCAAAGGCGGTCAATGCCCAGGGTGGCATCGAGATCAAGGGGAAGAAGTATCCGGTCCGGCTCATCTACGGCGACGACCAGTCACAGCCCGCCCAGGCCGCTTCGGCCGCCGAGCGGTTGGCTGCCCAGGAAAAGGTTGACGCCATTCTCGGGCCGTATGCCTCCGGAACGACGCTGGCCGCCGCGCCCGTCCTCGAGAAGTACAAGATCCCCATGATCACCGGCTCGGCCGAGTCGCCGCTCATCTGGAAGCAGAAGTTCCGCTACACCTTCGGCACCATCCCGCCGGTGAACTTCACCGGGGCCGCGGCGATCAAGGTCCTGGCCGCTTTGCCCCAGGGGCCCAAGACGGCGGTGATCTACGGCACGAACGATACGTTCTCCAAGGCGACCGCCGAGGCCTTCCAGGCCACCGCCGAGCAGGTGGGCATCAAGGTGCTCCGGTTCAACATCCTGCCGCCCAAGCAGGATATGACCCCGCTCATGTCGGCAGCGAAGGTGCTCAACCCCGACCTCATCGCCTTCGGCGGCCACGACGAAGAGCTGATCAATCTGGTCAAGGTGCTCACGCAGATCAACTTCACGCCCAAGGCGCTCATCATGCACTACGGCGTCACCGAGCCGGCCTTCGCGCAGGCCCTGGGCAAGAACGCCAACGAGGTGCTGGGCGCCTCGGTCTGGACCGGTTCCTGCCGACCAAGGGAACCATCGGCTGGCCGACGGCCAAGGCGTACGCCGATGCCGCCGTGGCCGAGTATCCCAAGGACCCGGCGGACTACACGCAGGCGGCCAGCTCGGCGGCCGGCCTGGTCTTCCAGGCGGCCCTGAGCCAGCTCGCGGTGGCCCCGCCGCTGGACGAGGCGGCCCGGACCAAGCTGGTCGAGGTCCTGGAGAAGCTCGATCTGCAGACCTTCTATGGCCGGGTGAAGTTCGCCACCGAAGGTGACTACTACCACTCCAATGCCGGGCTGACGCCATTGATGGTCCAGATCACCGGCGGCAAGGAAGCGGTGGTGGCGCCAGCCGACAGCGCCCAGGCCAAGCTGGTCTATCCCATGACTCCCTGGGACAAGCGGTAAGCGCGAAGCCTCTGGGCCGGGGCGGATGCAGCTCCGCCCCGGCTCCCGGGACCGAGAGCATGCTCATCCTTCTCCCTCAGGCCATTGTTGACGGCATCCTGCTGGGCGGGATCTATCTGACCGTCGCCATGGGATTCTCTTTGGCCTACGGCGTGCTGCACGTCATCGATTTCGCCGTGGGCGAGTGGATCATGCTGGGCGCCTTCGTCGGGCTGACCTTCACCCAGTGGTTCCACCTGGATCCGCTCTTGAGCCTGCCGGTGGTCTTCGTCATCTTCGCCGCGGTCGGCTGGATACTCCAGCCCCTGCTGCAGCGCGTCCTGAGCGGCTCGCGAGGCCGGCCGGTGCTCATGGCGTCTGGTTTTCACCTTTGGCCTGGCGCTGGCCTTCCGTGGGTCGGCCTTGACCGTCTTCGGTATCTTCACCCATTCGCTGAACACGGTGCTCTCGCAGGGCAGCTGGCACTTCAGTTGGGGGTCGTTCTTTCTGACGATCCCGCTCATTCGGCTGGCCGGATTGGTGTATGCCCTGGCGGTAATCGTGGTCTTGAATTATCTGCTGAAGAAGACCGACTTCGGCCTGGCCGTGCGAGCCGTGGCCCAGAACAAGGAGGCGGCCGGCTTGATGGGCGTGGACATCAAAAGGACCAGCGCGGCCGTGTACGGGCTCTACGTGGGGATCAGCGCCATGACCGGGGTGTTCATCGGCGCCATCGTCTCCCTGAATGCCAGCATGGGGCCGGACCTGTCTCTCTTTGCCTTCTTCGTGGTTGTGCTGGCCGGCATGGGCTACCTCTCCGGGGTGCCGTGGGCTTCGTTCCTGCTGGGATTGATCCAGTCGTTCTTCCTGATCTATCTCAACCCCAGCTATGTGCTCCTGGCCCTGTTCACCATTCTGTACGCCATCCTGTTGATCTCGCCGACCGGGATGTTCCGCAAGGGAGTCTAGCATGCGTGGGCTACCGGCTTGGCTGTGGATTCTTCTGGTCATCGCGGGCGTCGGCCTGGTGCCCGTGGTGATAACGGACGCCTTCTTTCTACGGCTGTTCACCGAGGCGCTGATGTGGATCGGTCTGGCCATCACCTGGGACATCATGGCCGGGTACGTCGGCTATCTTAATTTCGGACACGGTGTCTCCTTCGGCGTCGGTGCCTATGCCACTGCGCTGCTGATGATAAAGGCTGGCTGGCCTTTCGGGTCGGCTGCGGCGCTCGGCGGTGTGGCAGCCGGTCTGGTGGCCCTCATTTCCGGCTGGCCCACGCTGCGCCTGCGGGGGGCCTATTTCGCCATCGGCACCTGGGCCTTGAACCGGGCGGTGATGCAGTTGGCCCTCGTATTGGATATCACTGGCGGGGCGGACGGTATGCGGCTGCCTCCCTTCTTGCACCCGCAATTCTTCTCCTGGGTCATGCTCGGGGTGGTCGCTGCAACCTTCCTGGTGCTCTGGCTATTGTTGGAACAGGCCCCCTTTGGGCTGAAGCTCAAGGCCATCCGCGAGGACGAATCAGGCAGTCTGGCCATCGGGCTCAACCCTGCAAAGCTCAAGCTTCAGGCCTATGTCCTGTCGGCCGTGCCGGCCGGGATCATCGGCGGTGTCTACGCTTACTGGATCACTTTTATCGACCCCTCGTCCACACTGGGAGATCTCGTCACCGACCAAGCGGTCGTGATGGCGATCTTCGGGGGACTCGGCACACTGATCGGGCCGGTGATTGGGGCGATCCTGTTTTTCGCCTTCAAGACCTATTTCTGGGCTTACCTGTCCGATTATCAGGTGCTGTATCTCATCATCCTCGGGCTGGCCATCTCGGCGACGGTCTTCTTTCTTCCCGACGGCTTCTGGGGCACGGTGGCCAAGCGACAGGAAGGTCGCCGGGCTCTGCGGAAGGGCATGGTCTTGGCGCAGCTCCCGGAAAAGTAAGGGGCCTCCGTGTCCGAACACGTGCTGAAGCTGGATAGTGTGAGCGTGGCCTTTGGCGGGCTGATGGCGGTGAATGCCGTCTCCTTCCAGGTGGCCGCAGGCGAGATCGTTGGCCTGATTGGCCCGAACGGCGCCGGCAAGACCACCGTGTTCAACGCCGTCAGCGGTTACTACAAACCAACTCGCGGGCGCGTCACCTTCCTGGACCAGGACGTCACCGGCCACGCGCCGTATGAACTGGCAGCCAAGGGCATCGGGCGGACGTTCCAGGTTGTCAAACCGTTCGCCGGCCTGAGCGTCCTGGAAAATATCCTCGTCGCCTCGTACCTGCGGTATCCCGCCCAGGCCGAGGCTCGGAACAAAGCACAGGAGGTGCTCAAGTTCACCGGCTTGGCCGAACGGGCCGACTTGCCGGCAGCAGGCCTCACCTTGGCGGGCCGGAAGCGGCTGGAGATGGGTAAGGCCTTGGCTCTGGAGCCCAAGCTTCTCCTGCTCGATGAAGTTGTGGCGGGCCTCAACCCCACCGAGGCCGACCAAACCGTGGAGCTCATTCTCAAGATCCGCGAGTCCGGGGTGACCATTCTGATCGTCGAGCACATCATGCGGGTCATCATGAGAATCAGCAGTCGGATCATCGTCTTGAACTATGGTCAGATGATCGCCCAAGGGCGGCCGGAAGAGGTGGCCCAGGACCATCAGGTGATCGAGGCCTACCTGGGCGAGGGGGCCCAGGCAGCCAGCGGGTCCAGACCATGAGCCTGCTCCGTCTCGACTCTCTCGACATCTTCTATGGCCCCGCCCAGGCGCTCTGGGGCGTGTCGTTTGCCGTGGAGGAAGGCCAAGTGGCTTCCCTGATCGGGGCCAACGGCGCCGGCAAGACCACGACCCTCAAAGCCCTCTGCGGGTTAATCCCGCTGGCGGCGGGTGGTATCACGTATGACGGCAAGGTCATCAGCGGCCAACCAGTGCACCGGATCATGGACCTGGGCATCTCCCTCGTTCCGGAAGGACGACAGCTCTTTCCCAAGATGACGGTGGAGGAGAACTTGACCATCGGTTCTTACCTTCCGCGGACCAAGCCCCGGCGCTCCGCCAACCTGGAGCAGGTCTATCACATTTTCCCCCGTCTGGCGGAGCGCTGCCGACAGATGGCGGAGACCATGTCCGGCGGCGAGCAGCAGATGCTGGCGATCGGCCGGGCTCTGATGCAGGAGCCTCGCGTCCTGGTTCTCGACGAGCCGAGCCTGGGCTTGGCGCCGGCCCTGGTCCGAGAGATCTTCCGGATCGTAAAGGATCTGCACAGTCGGGGTCTGACTATCCTGCTGGTGGAGCAGAACGTCCAGCAGGCTCTCCAGGTGGCGGACGTCGCCTTCGTCCTGGAGAATGGCCGCGTCGTGATGTCCGGGACGGGCTCAGATTTGATCAACGACCCCAAGGTGAAGGAAGCGTATCTGGGGTTCTAATCGCAAGGAGATTGGAATGGCCAAGGCAACGGAAGGACTGGCGGAACGACGCAACCGGGCGGTACCGCGCGGGGTGGGCAACATCAATCCGCTCTTCATCGCCAAGGCGGAGGGTGCGCTGCTCACCGATGTCGATGGGCGGGAGTATATCGACTTCGCCGGCGGCATCGGCGTCAATAACGTTGGGCACCGCCACCCCAAGGTCCTCGCCGCCATTCGCGAGCAGCTTGACGCCTACGTGCACCCCTGTTTCCACGTCATGATGTACGAGCCGTACGTCCAGCTTGCCGAGCGGCTGAATCAGCTCGTGCCCTGCCGGGGGGAGAAGAAGACGATGTTCGTCAACTCCGGCGCCGAGTCAGTGGAAAACGCCGTCAAGATTGCTCGCTACCACACACGCCGCGCCGGCGTGATCTGCTTCGACAACGCCTTCCACGGCCGCACCTACCTGACGATGAGCCTCACCAGCAAGGTGCGGCCGTACAAGCTCCACCTCGGAGCCATGGCGCCGGCGATCTATCGGGCACACTTTCCCTACTGCTACCGGTGCCCCTGGGGCTTGACGTACCCGCAGTGCGGGGTGCACTGCGGCGAGGCCTACTTCGAGGAGAGCTTCTTCAAGCACAACGTCGACGCCGAGGAGGTGGCGGCAATCATCCTCGAGCCGGTCCAGGGCGAGGGCGGGTTCATCACGCCGCCCCCGGAATACCTGGCCCAGATCCGACAGGTCTGCGACCGACACGGCATCGTACTCATCGTGGACGAGGTCCAGACCGGGTTCGGCCGGACGGGCAAGATGTTCGCCATGCACCATTTCGGCGTGGAGGCCGACATCATCACCTCGGCCAAGTCCCTGGCAGGCGGGTTGCCTCTCGGCGCCGTCACCGGCACGGACAAGATCATGGACGCCGTCCACTCCGGCGGGCTGGGCGGGACCTACGGAGGCAACCCCCTGGCCTGCCGGGCGGCGCTGGCGGTCCTCACGGTCATCGAAGAGGAACAGCTCCTGGCGAAGTCCGCGGAGTTGGGACAACACGTGCGGGCGGCGCTGATGGAGCTCCACAAGAAGTGCCGGATCGTCGGTGAAGTCCGCGGCCTGGGCGCCATGCTGGCCCTGGAACTGGTCACGGATCGGGCGTCCAAGAAGCCGGCCGCCGACGCCGCCAAGAAGCTCACTGCGTTCTGTCGGGAGCACGGCCTGATCATCCTGGACTGCGGCACCTTGGGAAACAACATTCGCACCCTCATGCCGCTGACCATCACGGCGGAACAGCTCGCCACAGGACTGGGAATCCTTGAAGAGGGCCTGAAGCACGTCGCGGCGTGATGGGACAGGACAGACGGTTCAGGTCACCGGCTCGACGCGTTGGTGGGACTGTTGTGGCCGGGCGGAGTCGATTGCAGACGACCGCGCCGCCTGGAGCGGCCAGCAGGCGCTCCGAAGAGCTCGCGGCCCAGCCCCACCGCGCGGCGCGACCGTTCCGTACGTTTCCTTCCGCACACTTCGGGTGGTGAGTCCACCGCTCCTCGTGGCAATGCCCGCCTTACGACTGATTCTCTCCGCAGAATAGCAGGGAGCCGTCGCCATGAGCGTCTACGTGCTGGTGATCGTCGCCTACTTCGCCATCGTGGTAGCCCTGGGCATGTACACCAAGAAGGTGGCCAGCCGCTCGGCCGCCGATTACCTGGTGGCCGGCCGCAACATGGGCTTGATCGTCTGTAGCGTGGTGGTAGCCTCGGAGTGGCTGGGCGGACTGTCCACGATCGGCGTCAGCGAGCAGGCCTTTCGTATCGGCAGCCTCGAGCCCATCCTCTACAACCTGGCCACCGCCATCGGCATGGTGATCATCGGTTTCACCGTGGCCTCGCACTATCGCCTGAAGAACGTCCACACCGTCAGCGAGATGGTGGGGAGCATCTTCGGACCCACCTCGCGCCACATCTCGGCCGCCGCTTTCATGATCGCCTACATCACCCTGGCCTACGTAGAACTCCAGACCTGCGCCAGTGTTATGTCGCCGCTGTTCCATTTGAGCTGGCCGGTGGCGGTGGTTATCTCGGCCGCGATCATCACCACCTACACCTACGTGGGGGGCATGCATGCCCTGGCTATCGCCGCCATCCTCTACCTGGTCACCCGGTATCTCGGGCTCGGGACGGCCTTCGTCATCGGCCTGGTCAAGGTCGGGGGCCTCGCCGGCCTGCAGCAGAAACTGATCGCCGTGGGCGGTCCCGCCGACTACTACAATCCATTCGCCGTCAGCCTGCCCAGCGCCTTCTCGCTTCTGCTGGGCGGTATCTTGGGCGGCATGGCGGCCCAGGCCAGCATTCAGCCCATCTTCGCGGCCAGGGATGCACAGACCGCCAAGCGGGCTTCGATCCTGGCGGCGCTCTTCATCGCGCCCTACGGCTTGATGACCGCCTCCTTGGGCTTGATGGCGCGCACCGGCATGTTCTACGATCCCAAGACCATCGTCGACGCCAAGACCATCCTACCCAAACTGTTGACCACGCCCGAGTTCATCCCGCCGGTGCTAGGGGGGCTGGCCCTGGCCGGTATGTTGGCGGCCATCCTCTCCACCATGGGTCCGGTCAATTTCGCCATCGTCACCATCGCGGCAAAGGACATCTACCATGGGCTCATCAACAAGAACGCGGACGACAAGAAGGTCGTGGCCGTAGCCCGCAAGCTGGTGATCATCGTCAGCCTCGTGACCATCCCTTTGGCCATCTTCATCCGCGGCGCCATTCTGGACTCGGGCTATGTTTCCTACGCCATCCGGGCCATCGGAGCCATCATCATCCTGTTCGGCATCTACAAGAGCCGGTGGGTATCGTCGCTGGCGGCCAACTTGGCCTTCACGATAGGCACCGCAGCCACCCTCCTTTGCGTGCTGGCCAACCGGATGCACTGGTTCTCGGTGGATAAGACCTACGGTGCGGTGGCCAGCACGCTGCTCGTCATCATCCTGGTCAACGTCTACGAGCGGCTGACAGGCAAGAAGAAATCCGGCCGAACGGCTGCATGATGTCGAATGGCGCGGCGAGAACTGCACTCAAACCGGGGCCACCCGACGGAGAGGCGAGCGAGCGGTGAGGCCACAGCAGCGATGCGCTGACGGCGTCCCGCGCTTGACAGCGGCTGCTACGCACGCCATCCTCGACTCGGCGATGTTCGCCGCCCTTGCGAGGAGCCGCCTGACGTGGATGCCGCCCGACTCTTGACCGGCCTCATCCCCTGCTGTGTTTTGCTTATGGCGTGCGGCCTGACCACGGGTACGGCCGCCAGCCCCCAGCCGAAGGACTGCATCGCCCCGGGCCAGTGGGCAGGCCCGGCTGGCGGCGGGTTCGCGCGCCGACCGGCCGGTCAAGTTCTGGCCGCACTGGTCCGGCAGCAGGCGGTGCTTCTCGGGGAAACCCACGAGGATCCGGAGCATCATCGCTGGCAGCTCCATACCATCGCCGCCCTCCACGCCCTTCGTCCGGAGATGGTGCTGGGCTTCGAGATGTTCCCGCGCCGGGTCCAGCCGATCCTGGACGAGTGGGTGGCGGGCCGGCTCACCGACACCGAATTCCTGGCCCGCGTCGAGTGGCCGCGGGTTTGGGGATACGACGCGCAGCTTTACCTTCCCATCTTCCAGTTCGCGCGGATGCATCGGATCCCGATGCTGGCCCTGAACGTCGAGCGCCGGTTGGTGGGCCGAGTCGGCGACGTGGGGTGGGCGGCGGTGCCGGCGGCAGAGCGCGAGGGCGTCACCGAACCGGCACCCGCCGATCGGGAATACGCCGTCCGGTTGCATCAGTCCTATCTCGACCACCAGCCGCCGGAAGGGCGGCTTCCCACGGAGCAGAAACAGCCCAGCGAGGTCGAGCTCGCCGATGTCAAGTTCCGGCGCTTCGTGGAGGCGATGCAAGTCTGGGATCGGGCGATGGCGCAGGGCATCGCCGCGCCGTTGCAGCGAGACGATCCGCCCCTCGTGGTGGCCATCATGGGGAGCGGACACGTGCGGCACGGTTACGGCGTGCCTCGGCAACTGCGCGACCTGGGTGTGACACGAGTTGCCGTGGCGCTGCCGTGGGACCCGTCGGATGCCTGCGCGGAACTTGTACCCGGTGTCGCGGATGTTGTGTTCGGCGTCGAGGCTCGACCCCAACCCGCCCGTCCCGACCGTCCCCGCCTGGGTATCTCCATCGATCCTGCGCCGACGGGCGTCTTGGTGCAAAGCGTGGTGTCCGGAAGCATCGCCGAGCAGGCCGGGATCCGAGCGGGCGATGTGATCGTGCGTATCGCCGGCGAGTCGGCGGCCCAACCCGGCGACGTCATCGAGGCCGTTCGGCGGCAGGCGCCCGGCACGTGGCTTCCCATCACGGTCAAGCGGGGCGACGAGACTCTCGACCTCGTGGCCCGTTTCCCGCCGCGAAAATGATGCGCGCGGTGGCCCTGTGTCGGCCGGTCCGCTGGCTTTGTTTTGGCCTCGCGCTTCTTGGCGGCTGTCTCGTCCCTATTCCGAGGGACGCCCGGGCAGCGCAGGGGGTTCACCACGACCTCGTTGTGCGGCTGGATCCCGCCTCTCGCGAGTTGATCGTTGAGGACGCGATCGCCGTAGGGAGCAGCGGCGCTATCGAGTTCACATTGGCCCGGCGCTTCACGGTGGAGCAGGTGCTGGTGGACGGCGCGCCGGTGCCGGTAGCCCCGCAACCGGTGCAAGCGCGGCGAAATCAGTGGCGGATCCCGTTGGAGCCCTCGTCGCGCACGCGCGCGGTGTTGGTTCGCTATCGAGGGCGCCTCGACCCCCTGCCGGCGGCTGACCATCGGGAGGTGTTGCGTGGCTTGCCACCCATGGCGGACCTTCGAGGGAGTTTTCTGCCGGGGGGCACGGGCTGGTATCCGGAACTCGGGGCGGCCTCGTTCACTTACCAAGTGTCCCTCGATCTGCCCGCCGAGCAGCGCGGACTGGTACCGGGGCGCCTGGTCGGTGAGCGGATCGAGGACGGCCGGTACCGAGCGACGTTCGCGTTCATGCAGCCGGCCGAAGCCATCGAACTGATCGCGGGACCATACCAGGTGGAGGAGCGAATCCTTCACCGCGAGGGCGCCGACCCGCTCCGCGTCCGGACGTACCTGCACGCCGAGATTGCGGATCTGGCGAAAGAATACCTCTCCGCCATCGGCGGTTACGTCGACCTCTATAGCCGATGGATCGGGCCGTACCCGTTCACCGAGTTCAGCGTGGTGTCCAGCCCGCTTCCCACCGGTTTCGGGATGCCGACCCTCACGTATCTGGGTGTGGACGTCCTCCGGTTGCCCTTCATCCGGCAGACCTCCCTCGGCCACGAGATCCTCCACAACTGGTGGGGGAACGGCGTCTACGTGGACTTCCGGCGGGGCAACTGGTCGGAAGGCCTCACGGCGTTCATGGCCGACTACGCCTACAAGGAGCGGGAGGGGGCAGACGCCGGCGCGCGAGGCGCGGCTTGGGCTGCTGCGCGATCTCGCGGCGGTGCCGCCGGGGCAGGACACACCGCTGCGGCAGTTCACCGCGCGGAGCCACGGGACGTCACAGATCGTCGGGTACCACAAGGCGACGCTGCTGTTCGTCATGCTCCGGGACCTGATCGGGACTGCGGCGTTCGACGCGGGACTGCAGCGTTTCTGGCGGGAACACCAGTTCCGGCGGGCGAGCTGGGCCGACCTCGCGGCTGCCTTCGAGCGGGCGTCCGGTCAGGACCTGGGGCCGTTCTTCGACCAGTGGCTCTCGCGGCGCGGCGCCCCGCGTGTCACGATCGAGACGGCGCAGGTGGAGCGAACGGCAGCGGGGTATCGGATCCGGATCGTGTTGGCACAGGATGGCCCCCCGTACGCCTTGACGGTCCCGGTGACTGTGACCACTGCGGAAGGCAGCAGGGCAGAGCACCGGCTCGCGCTCACCAAGGCGCGCCAGGAGTTTGGGCTCGACGTGTAGCCGCCCGGCCCCTGTCCGTGGCTCTCGATCCGGACTTCCGGGTCCTGCGGGCACTGGATCCGGCCGAGGTGCCGCCGATCCTTCGCCAGGTCATCCTGGATCCGGCCACGGTGACGGTGCTGGCAACGCCCGACGACGACACCGCGCGGGCCGTTGCCGCCGAACTGGCGCGCGGGTTGCTGGATCATCCACCGACGTTCGCCGAACCGGCGGCGATCCCGGCCCGCGCGCCGCTCTTGGTGATCGGGCTATTGCCCGATGTGGACCGCATGCTGGCGCAACGCGCCCTGCCACCACGGCCGGAGCGGCTGCAGGGGTCGGGAACCGCCTGGATCTGGACGACGTACCAAGCGAACGGGAAGGTGCTGGCGGTGGTTGCGGCGAACAGCGCAGAGGCGCTCAGGGCGCTGTTGCGCCCCTTGCCCCACTACGGGCGGCAGAGTTATCTGATCTTCGACGGCGCGCGGGCCGTCGAGCGCGGGGTCTGGCCCGGGGTCGCGAGCGGATCGCCCGGGAGAAGCTGGCGCAGGGGCCTGTCGGAGAAGTTCACAGCTACCCGGACAAGCTATCCGGGGGCCAACAGCAGCGGGTGGCCATCGCCTGCGCCCTGGCGATGGTTCCCCAAGTGCTGCTCTGCGATGAGATCACCTCGGCGCTGACCCCGAACTGGTGGGCGAGGTACTCCAGGTCATCGCACGGCTCGCCGGCGACGGCATGACGCTGCTCATCGTGACCGACGAGATGCGCTTCGCGCGAGAGGTGGCTGACCGCGTGGTGTTCATGCACGAGGGGCGCGTCTGGGAGACCGGGCGCCGATCAGATCTTCAGCGCCCCCACGACGCCGGAGCTCCAGCAGTTCTGCGATCGCTCCTCGCCGGCTAGCGTGTTGAGTCAGCATTCGCCAATAAATCCCAAGGCTGAAGGGGCGCCCCTCGGCCGGGAATTCGCCCGCCGACTTCCGTGCACACACCGCCCGGAGCTGACACGCCTCAGTTCGCCGGTTGGCCCGCTGATACTGGGTCGGCCAGCGAGGTCGTGACCCAGGGTCCGCGCGGCCTGGAGCGGCCAGTACGGACTTCGGAGCAGTTCGCGGCCGAGCGCGACCACGTCGGCCCGGCCATTTCGCACGATCTCTTCGGCCATCTCGGGCGTCGTGATCAGCCCGACCGACATCGTGGCGACGCCCGCCTCGCGCCGGATCTTCTCCGCGAAGGGCACCTGATACCCCGGCCCGACTGACGGGACCTTCGAGGTGCTGCCGCCGGACGAGCAATCCAACAGATCCGCCCCGCGGGCCTTGAGCCAGCGCGCCACCTGGACCTGATCCTCGATGGTCACACCGCCTTCGATCCAGTCCGAGCACGACAAGCGCACCAGGAGCGGCTTGGTTTCGCCGAGCTCCGCGCGCACGGCGTCCACCACGCGGAGGAGCATCCGGGCCCGATTCTCCAGCGACCCGCCGTACTGGTCGGCCCGGCGGTTGGACAGCGGGGATATGAACTGGTGGAGGAGGTACCCGTGTGCGCCGTGCACCTCGACCGCATCGAAACCCGCCCGCATGGCCCGCTGCGCGCCTGTCCGGAAGGCGGCGACAATCCCGTCCAGGTCGGCGACGGTCAGCTCGTGCGGGGTGGTCCACTCGGCGTCGAAGGCAATCGCGCTCGGCGCGACGGCCGGGAAAGGCCCCCGGCCCTTCGTGGGGGTCCAGGCTTTGCGGCCGGCGTGGGCGAGTTGGGTGCACATGACGGCGCCCTGAGCCTTGCCGAGGCGAACGATACGGGCCAGCGGCTCGATCTGGGCGTCGTTCCAGAGACCCAAGTCGTTCACGCTGATGCGCCCGCGGGCCTCGACAGCGGCCGCCTCCGTGATGACCAGGCCGGCGCCGCCGACGGCGCGAGCCGCAAGGTGGGCCAGATGGAAATCGGTTGCGATCCCATCCTCGCCCGCCGAGTACATGCACATCGGCGACATGGCGATGCGGTTCCGAAGCGTGACGCTGCGCAAGGTGAGTGGAGAAAAGAGTTCAGCCATCGAGAGCCTCCGTGGGTGCGTGAATGGGCCAACGGCAAACCGAAACGGGATCTACGGATCGAGCCACTCGTCGCGTGGGTCGAACGGTGGGACGACGACGTTCAGAATCGTCATGGTGCCGCTCCGCACCACGGCCCGGTGACGGGTGCCGGGTCGAATGAGAACCGCCATGCCGGGACGGACCGGATGCAGCACACCGTCCAATTCGAGGTGTCCTTCCCCCTCCAGGAAGTAGTAGATCTCGGTGAGCCGCTTGTGATAGTGAGCCCGGGCATCCCGGCTGATCTCCACCCGGTGGATGCTGCAGGCCGCGTTGTCCTCGCCGACGAACGCGCGGCGACTGGTCCCGCAGGGGCACGGGACACTCGGAAGGGCGGCAAGATCTGCCATGAGAAAGGGGGCCGGGGGATCGGGGGCCGGCTGTTCTGGCATGGTGCCTCCCTGGGTAACGTACGGTGCGCCTTTCGCCTGGACCGGGAATTCGCCGCGCGTTGGTCGTCGAGGCACGGAACGAGCATTCAGCTTCCAGTCTTCCCGCCGCCGGTGGGGAAGGCGATCTCGCCGCTGGTGTCGAACGGGACGGAGCCGATCCCGCCGTCCAGATGGAGGCGCCCCTTGATCCGATAGGTGACTGCGGTCCGGTCGCCCTTCAGCAGATCGTTGATCTGGCGGAGGATGTTCTGGAGACCGCTCACCACCTGCACGTCGATCAGCGCTTCGCCGAACCGCGGGATCACGCTCCTCCGATCGCTGACACCTTTCGCAAAGGACTTGTCGTTGATCTCCAGATCGAAGACCACGCCATCAAAAGCGATTTCGGTGTCGTTGGGGTTCAGCAACCGGACTTTCATGGCGTACCGTTGCTCGAGCACGCCGACCTCGATCGGCTTGAGGTCGGCGATCGTGACGTTCAACGGTTCGCGCAGGCTCCAGACGGCGCAGGCGCTCGCCAGAAGGGCGCACACAAGTGCCAGGACTCCCCGTTTCATCGGTCATCTCCCGTGGTGTGCTGCAACCTTCTCGAGGGATCGCCTTCTGGCGCCTCCGCCATTCCCCGCCGCATGGTATCAGGGTGGATTTTCTTATGTCCATCGGAAAACCGACATGATGCGAGGTGGGGAAAGGAGCTTCCCGATCGGTGCACGTGCCACCTCCGTCAAAGGGGTTGCGTCCAACGGGAAAACGGGGTAGAGGTGCTGGACGGTTTGTGGGAAGAGACGGCCGCCGGGCGGTCAAGAACAGGGGTGCGAGCGCCGATGAAGACGATCCTTCTCACCGGGGGCAGCGGGCGCATCGGGCGGTGCCTGCGACAGGCACTGCGGGACGAGTACCGGATGGTGCTGTTCAATCGCTCGGCCATAGACGACCTCGGGCCGACCGAGACGCTGGTGCGGGGGGATACCACCGATGCGGCAGCGGTGGAGGCGGCAGCCCGAGGTGCGGACGTGATCGTGGATATGGCCGGGGTCTCGGACATGGCGCCCTTTCGGGAAAAGCTCCTGCAGACCAACATCCTCGGCACCTACAACGTTTTCGAGGCGGCCCGGGTGGCGGGGGTGCCCCGGGTCATATACGCGAGCACGCATCATGTGGTGGGGTACTATCCCGCAAGTCAGCGCCTCGACGAGACCGTTCCGTATCGGCCGAGTAGCATGTACGGCGTCACCAAGTGCTTTGCCGAGGCGACCGGGCGCCTCTACGCGGACAAGGCCGGGCTGCAGGTGATCTGCTTGCGGATCGGGTTTTTCCGGGACCGCCCGCTGGAGGAACGACATACCAGGCGGCCAAGCCCGCCGTTCCCAAGCCCGGGCTCCTCCTCGTGATCGACCAAATCTTCGAGACGGACATCAAGGCCCGCCAGCGCCTTCTGCATTGCTTCGTAAATGCCGAGATTGATGAGATTGGCGGCCAGCTGCGGGCCCATTAGAAATTCGGCCGACAGATAGGCGACGACGCGCGCCTCCGGGTGTTGGAACAGAAGGTCGAGCGATTGCACGCCGCGCTGGAACAGTCGATCGCGCACCGCGTAGGCGGTGGCCAGATAATAATCGTTGCGGGAGGCGGTCGCGGGATGTCGTCCTTGGAAAAAGTAGAGATAATCGCAAACGGCGCGACGCAAGGTCGCCGGATCGAGGCCGGTTCGGACGTCTGGGCCGTTCGCGGGCGATATCTCGGCGGCAGTAGCCGGCTCCAGCATCTTTGTCACGGCTGACACCTTTCGTCTGGGGCTGTCGTGGAGCGACCAGTTTGGCGCCCTGCTTTCCAACCGTCGAATCCCACCCATTAAAGGGGACGTACGAACGCCCTGTGCGCCTGCAGCGCCGCATCGGGACAGCTCGTCGAGCGTGCCCAGCGGCGCTGCAACCATTGGATCACAGTTTCTTTTCGAGGCTACTCACCTCGCCTTCGACCCGCTTCCACCCGTCCTCGAGCCTCTTCTCTCTTGGGTCCACGACCTTGCTCGACGCGGCTCGAAGCCGAGGACGGCCAGATCACTCATTTCGGGTCTCCATTCGTTCTCGCAGCGCACATTTCGAACGATTCTTTAGCTGAGTGACAGCCCAATGACGATGATCGGCGCATTCCTGCAGCCTTTGGAATACGCCGACCCGCTCACCGGAACTGCGCTCGCGAATGTCCGGCGAGGTGTAGGCAGACCGGAGTTGGGACGCGAGGTCGGCACCGGATTTGACCATCTCGGAGGTCCTTTGTGCGGGTGGAGTGAGCATGCCGGCGCCTTCAGGCCTCCGACGCCCCCTCCGCGATATGCGCGCCCTCCCCTACTTCGCTCGCTCGGTTTTTCGAGCATTCAGGACGACAGAGTGCCCTTTGGCGTTGGCTTGAAGCTGTTCATGATCGCTCTGGTCATCGCATCGCTGAGATCCTTGGTCTGCTCGGCCACCGCCTGCGTCTGTGCTTGGATGAAGTCCACCTGCAGCCGGGCGAAGCTCTGGACATCCCTCACTTGGGCAAGCCGCCCTGCAAACTCGAAGGCGCTTGCGAGATTGCGTTCCGCATAGCCGAGGATCTTATTGCTGAGTTCCGAGCCGCCCATGACATTGGCGGGGATGACGCGCTCCAGAGCCTGAAAATAGTTGTTCATGGCCACTCTCACCTGCTCCATGCTCTTTTGAGTCATTTGGCGCATCTCGGCGGGGATCTCGAATTGGGGGGCGGTGCCAGAGGTCATATTTCTCTCCATCATTGGCGCGAGGCGAATTGTCCGCGACAAGCGCTGTGCCGATCAAGATCTAAAGCACAGGTTCGGCAGGGCGTGTACCCTGCGAGGTCAGCACTCGCCTTTCAAGTCGCGCCGCATTCGAGATTTAACCGCGGTGGCGGGCGCTGCAATTTGTGCGTGCGGTCCAAGGTCCCTTTAGTCGGCCCTGGCCGCGCGTTTCGCCGCCTCCCCGTTTCGCTGCCCCCGGCATTGAAAAACCGAAAAACCTCACGCGACGGGCGGCCCCCAGACGCGTTTGCGGGGCCGCAGCGGCGGTCTTCAGCCAGGCAGAAATCAGACAGAGCCGCTTGCAACCAAGTAGAAGACATAGCGTTTTTTCTTCCGCTCGACCAAGAGGAGGCCCGAGTCCAGGGCCGCGGCGCCGGCATTCTCCAGCAATTTATCCACGCTCTTGAGGAGCATTGACTTAATTGCGCTGCGGTTTTCGCGAAGTCTGGGCCGATTCACTGGCACGCAAAAAGGAACATGCGATGCGCAAGATCGTCCTGTGCATCCTGGCTGGCGGAGCGCTCGTGACCGCCGCTTTGTTCGCCGTATACTGGCGCCAAGCGGCGCCCGGTCGAACCCCGGCGCTTGCGCCGGCGCCGCCGCTCGCGCCGGTAACGCGCGCATCGACAATCGTCGTTCCCGTTTCCGTCGCGCTGACGGCTGTTCGCGCCGCCATCGAGGCGCAAGCGCCGAAAAACCTGGAAGGCAAGAAAGACAATCCGATTTCCGACCTTCTGACCAACGGCAGCATTCGTTGGGCGGTCGAGCGCGGCCCGCTCTCATTCGCGGCCCGGGACGACCAGCTGATCCTGTCGACGGCGCTCATTGGCAGCGCCCATCTGAGCGGCGATATATCGAAGACGGCGGGAGACATCGCCGGGGCGCTCGGCGGCATCCTCAATCAGGGCTTGGGGCAGGACCTGCAACGGCTGACAGGAGAACGATCGGTCAGGATGCCGGCTTCCGGGGCAATCTCACAATCACATCGCGCCCGGTTCTGACGCCGAATTGGCGGATCGACGCGAACCTCAACGCCAAGGTCTCGATCGCGCAGGCCTTTCTCACGTTTGGCGGCGTCCCCGTCGAAGTGGGCAAGCAAAGGACCGGGCGGCGTCCGCGTGCTCGTCAATCCGCGGCCGAACCGAAAAAAGGCTCGGCGGTAAAGGTTCACCGGTCGAGTCATGCATCCTCCCGGCCATTTAACGATAGTACCACCGAATGATCGTCTCCGGTCCGGACCACAGCCAAGGCATGCCGAGTATCCGGAAACAGTCGATGGAGACCGACAAATACCAACCGGTCGAGGACGTTGAAGCTCAGCCTCTTCGGCGCGGTGCGCCGGAGCACGATGATCTGCTGACGCAGGGCCAGATCCTGGCTTCAAGGCTCGCTCGTGATCGGAATAACCCGATCAGCAACGACCATCTGTTGCGGCGATATTCGGTGCATGGTTGTGCAGAAAGGTGAGCCATCGCTGAGAGGGCGGCCCATCGCGTTTGACCATGTACTTGGCGACGCTGGACTGAGCGACCTCAAATCCGAGCTTGAGCAGTTCGCCATGGATGCGCGGCGCGCCCCACAACGGATTGTCTACGCTCATCCGCCGAATCAGCGCCCGCAGGTCGGCATCGATTGGTGGCCGGCCACCCAAGGAGCGGGATTTCCATCGCCAGTACCGACGGAAACCAGTGCGGTGCCAGCGCACGAGGGTCTCCGGCCGAATGATGGTGATCGCCTTCAGGACAGACGGAAACCACCGATACAGCTGGATCAGGAACCAACGATCGCAGTTCGTGAACCGGATGCGACCTCGCACCTTCCGCCGCAGCACGGCAAGCTGACGTCGGAGCGCCGCGTTTTCCGCCGCGAGTCGGCTTTTCGACTTGAATGCCGAAGCGGACAGAGCCAGCAACAAGTAGAACAGCGCGATCATCGACGCGGACGGTAGGCGATTCTGCCACCAAATCAACCCGGACGAAGTTTTCGGTACACACACCTCTGGCGGCACGAGAACCTCGATACTGCGTGGGATGCCGGGTTGGCGGCGGATGAGGCCTGCCCGTTCGAGGGTGAGGATCATCTGGTGGACCGAAGGCGGGGTCACGCCGAAGTGCCGCTGCATTTCGTGTTCGGCACGCCGATGGACGCGGGTGTAGGCGTCGATGAAGGCCAGATACTGGCCCTGCTTGGACGTGAAACTGGGTCGGCCAGACATTTGATTCATCTGTCGATTCGATTGGGCCTCCAACCCGGAGGCTCAGATGAATGTACGCTATCGTGTCGAATTGACCCCATACGAGCGCCATGAACTTGGGGCGCTTCTCAGCGGAGGCAAGCAGGCGGCGCGGAAGCTCAAGCGAGCGCAGATTCTGCTGGCGGCGGACGCGGGGATCGGCGACGAGGAGATCGCCGGCAGCGTCGGGGTCGGCGGCTCGACGGTGTACCGGACCAAGCGGCGGTTCGTCGAAGGCAACCTGGAGCGGGCGCTGAGCGAGGAAGCGCGCCCCGGCGCCGGGCGCAAGCTCACCGGCAAGGAGGAAGCCCTGCTGGTGGCAACCGCCTGCTCGAGCCCGCCGGCGGGCCGGGCGCGCTGGACGCTGGAACTGCTCGCGGATGAGATGGTCAAGCTGACCGTGCACGAGAGCCTGTCGCGCGAGACGGTGCGCCGACGTCTGGCCGAGAACGATCTCAAGCCGTGGCGCAAGAAGATGTGGTGCATTCCGCGGGTCGACGCCGAGTACGTCGCCCGCATGGAGGATGTGCTCGACCTCTATGCCGAGGAGCCCGACCCGCAGCGGCCGGTGGTCTGCTTCGACGAGAGCCCGGTCCAGCTCATCGGCGAGGTGCGCCAACCGATCCCGCCCGAGCCCGGGCGGATCGAGCGCTACGACTACGAGTACCGGCGCAACGGAACCGCCAATCTGTTCATGTTCCTCGACGCGAACCGTCCCTGGCGCAAGGTAAAGGTCACCGCGCGCCGCACCGCGGAGGACTTCGCCGCCTGCATGCGCGAGATCACCGACGTTCATTATCCTTCGGCGGAGCGCATCAGAGTGGTGCTCGACAATCTGTCGACCCATTCGGCCGGCGCGCTCTACCAGACATTCCCGGCCGACGAAGCACGCCGGATGCTGCGCCGGCTCGAGTTCCACTACGTCCCCAAGCATGCCAGCTGGCTCAACATGGTCGAGATCGAGATCGGCGTCCTCGCCAGCCAATGCCTCGACCGCCGCATCGAAAGCTACGCCCGTCTCGTCGCCGAGACCGCCGCCTGGGAAAAGCAGCGCAACGCCGCCTGCGCTCGCGTCAACTGGATGTTCACAACCGAAAAAGCCCGCGCCAAAATGAGCCATGCCTATCCAAAGCCCGCGGCCGGTTCATCCCGCAGGCAAAGAGTCAATACCTCTGTGACGAGGAACTAGCCAAAGATATTTGAAATTTTCAGCATCATGTCATCTGAGTTAGCTTGTGCGTCGGGTATCCGTGGATGGTGGTGAGGTTTCCGGTTTCTCGATCGATGTAAACGAATGCGGATCCATCGATGCGATAGCGGCCCTTCCAGTCAATTGCAAAGGCGGTATCGTTTTCTTCGATGCGGATTGGTTCGGGGTCTCCATCGCGGGCCAGCCGTGCGGCGAGCTGATCGGAGGGGTCCAGCAGCCACGCATCGCCGGGGGACAATTAGGTTGACAGGCCGCCCTTTGTCGGCGTCTTCGCGCTGTCCATCATCGGCTTGGCCGCGGTCTCGCTCAGGTCCTTGGCCTGCTCGGTCATCGCCTGCATTTGCGCCTGGATGAATTCAATCTGCAGCATGAAGAGGCCCTGCGGGTCCTTCACCTCCAGGAGCTTTCGTGCGAACGCGAAAGCGTTTGCGACATTGTGCTCGGCGTGAATGATGACTTTGTTGGTTAATTCCGAGCCGCCCATGAGATTGTAGGGAACGCCGCGCTGGAAGAACTGGAGGTAAGCGTTAATTGCCGTTCTGACTTGCTCCATGGTTTGTTCGGTTATTTTCCGAATATCGGTCGGGATTTCGAACGACGGTGTCGTGCTCATAGCGCTTTTCCGCCCGCCTTCAGAGGAA
>CAVOIV010000056.1:0-25834 GCA_963695995.1 uncultured Methylomirabilota bacterium | reverse complement strand
GCTGAGCTGGTAGACGGTGATCCCCGACGCCTTGAGCTCCTCGAGGGTCTTTGCCGTGTTGGCCCGGTTCTGCTTGCGCTGCTCGGCGAAGACGCCTTTGGCGGAGTCGCGGACGAGCTTGCGCAGGTCTTCGGGCAGCGAATCGAGCCAGCGCGCGTTCACGCGCACCGCCTTGGGTAGGAACCAGTGGCCGGTCAGGGTGAGATGCTTGGCCGGCTCGCCCCACTTGAAGCCCTTGATCGAGAAGACGTCCGCCTCGAGCGCGTCGATCAGTCCGGTCGACAGCGCGCTGTACTGCTCGGCATAGGGCAGCGGCGTGGGATTGGCCCCGAGCTTCTTCCAGAAGTCGACCCATATTCTGAGCTCGGGTACGCGGATCTTGAGACCCTTCACCTCGTCGAGGTTGGTCACCTTCCGCTTCGCCAGGATGTGCCGGAACCCGACCTCGCCGTAGTCGACGAATTCGACGCCGGTCTTCGCCCGCGCGATGCGCGAGACTTCCGCGCCGATCTCCCCCTGCAGCACGCGATCGACATGCGCATCGTCGCGGTAGATGAAGCCGGGCGCGCCACCGGTGGCCGCGATCTCCGGCGCGACGGCTTCCTCGGTGTCGGGTCCGCCGGTCGTGATCTGGATCGTGCCGAGCCGGTTTTGCTCGATGTTCTGCGTGTAGCTGCCGAGCTGGCCTGCGGGGAAATGCTGCGCCTGGAGGCGGCCGTCGCTCTTGTCGTTCAGCAGCTTGCTCCAGGTCTCGAACGCCTGCGTGAGCGGCGATCCGATCGCTTCGTTATGGGCGATCCGGCAGACGACCTTGGTCTGCGCCCTCGCCGTGCCGATGAGCGCAGGCATCGCGAGGACTGCCCCCCCGATTTGGACGAAACGGCGGCGACTGATGACGGATGGGTGTGTCATGTGAGCGTCCTCCTTTGCCGTGTTCCTTCTGACCAGATCGCACGTGACAGGAACCTGAGAGTGCGTGTCGGGCGCTACGCCACATCCACCTTGATGTGTAGCTCCTTCAACTGCGCCGGGTCCACGGGCGACGGGGCCTTGGTCATGAGGTCCTGGGCCCGCTGGGTCTTGGGGAAGGCGACCACGTCCCGGATGGAATCGGCGCCCGTCAGGAGCATCACCAAGCGGTCGAGACCGAAGGCGATACCGCCGTGCGGCGGTGTGCCGTACCCAAGGCATCCAGGAGGAAGCCGAACTTGGCCCGGGCTTCGTCGGGACCGATCCCAGCGCGTGGAACATCTTGCTCTGCACCTCGCGTCGTGGATCCGGATGCTCCCGCCGCCGACCTCGCCCCGTTCACCACCAAGTCATAGGCTTTGGCCCGGATCTTACCGGGATCGGTCTCGAGCAAGGCATGTCCTCGGCCACGGGCGACGTGAACGGGTGATGCATAGCCGACCTGCGCTTCTCCTTCTTCGTCCGCACTCCAGCAACGGGAAGTCCACCACCCAGGTCAGGGCGAGCGCCTTGGGATCGATCAGCTTGAGTTCGTGCCCGAACTTGAGACGGAGTCGCCCCATGGCGTCGGTCGCCGCCTTCGGCCGGCCACAAGCAGCAACAGGTCGCCGGTCTTCGCCCCGACCGCTCCGCGAACCGCTGCACCATCCCCCGTGGAGAAACTTGGCAACCGGTGAAGTCGATCCGCTCTCGGGCCACCTGGCGTAGGCAAGGCCCCTTGCTCCAAGCCCCTTGGTGAAATCGCTCGAGGTTGTCAAGCTGATTTCTCGTATATGGCCGCCGCCCGGGGACCGCAAGACCGGCCACGACGCCGGCCACCGCGATGACTGCGCGAACACTCTGAACGGGCTGTCCGGGACAAGCTTCTTGACCGTGGAGTTCCAAGCCAAACCGTATGTCCGGTTTGTCGCTCCGTACCGCTCGCATCGCCTCACGATACGTCATGCGGGGCAGCGGAAGGCAATTCCATGCCCCTCAACTCTTTGAAGACCCGGGCAACCAGACCTTCCGCCGATTGCTGGACATCAGACTCGTCCACGAAGGACATTTCGACGTCGATCTGCGTGAACTCCGGCTGCCGGTCGGCGCGAAGGTCCTCGTCCCGGAAGCACTTGACGATCTGGATAATACCGGTCAAAGCCCGCCACCATGAGCAACTGCTTGAAGAGCTGCGGCGACTGCGGGAGCGCGATAGAATCGCCCGGATTCACCCGGCTGGGAACCAGGTAGTCCCGCGCGCCCTCGGGCGTGCTCTTGGTCAGAACGGGCGTCTCCACTTCCACAAAGCCGTGACCGTCCAGGTACCGCCGGGTCGCTTGATAGAACCGGTGCCGCAGGCGAAGATTCCGCTGCAACGGTGCGCGCCGCAAGTCCAGGTAGCGGTAAGTCAGCCGGATGTCCTCGGCCACCTCGGTCTCGTCCGCGATGGCGAACACGGGCGTCTTGGCGTCGTTCAGGATGATCGCCGCGTGCGCCAGCACCTCGATCGCGCCGGTGGGCAGATCGTCGTTGACGCTCTCGGCGGGTCGCGGGCGGACCTCGCCCCGGACGGCCACCACGTACTCGGACCGCATCTCCTCGGCGCAGCGGTGCGCATCGGGAAATTTCTCGGGGTTAAAGACCACTTGCACGATGCCTTCGCGATCCCGCAGGTGGACGAAGATCAACCCGCCGAGATCCCGCCGGCGATCCACCCAGCCGTTGAGGGTGACCGTCTTTCCGGCTTGGGCGGCCTGGACCTGGCCGCAGTAGAGACTCCGTTCCCAGCCGTTCATCTACGCGATCTCCCGTTCCGGCAAGTGCGCCAACCGATCGGCCGCCTCGGAGAGGGAAATCTCTTCCTGCGCTCCGCCGATCATGTCCTTCAGCGTGGCCTGGCCCCGGGCCAGCTCATCGGAACCCAGGATCAGCGAATACCGGAACCGATCCTTGTTCGCCTGCCGCATCTGTCCCTTCAGGCTGCGCCCCTCCAGATCCAGCGCGGACCGCAGCCCTTTCCGTCGTAGCGTTTGGGTCAGCTCCATGGCCACCCGCAGATCCACCGGTCCCGCCGTCGCCACATATACGCCGGTGATGGGCGGCGTCTCGGCCGCTTCGGCTTGGGCGGCCAGGGAGGTGAGGATTCGCTCCTCGCCGATCGCGAATCCGATGGACGGCGTGGGTGGTCCGCCCAACTCCTCGACCAGGCCGTCGTAGCGGCCGCCGCCGGCCACGGCGTTCTGCGCCCCCAGCGCCGGGTTTAGGAACTCGAAGGTTGTGCGGGTGTAATAGTCCAGCCCGCGCACCAACCGCTCGTCCACCTCGTATCTGATCCCCAAGCCGTCCAGCAGGCTCCGCACCTGCGAGAAGTGTTCTCGGCACGCGTCGCACAGATACCCGGAGAGTGTCGGCGCCTTGGCGGCGACCACGCGGCAGCCCGGCTGTTTACAGTCCAGGACGCGCAGCGGGTTTTTCGTCATCCGGACATGACAGTCAGGGCAGAGCGCATCCCGTTGCCCCCCCAGGTACGCCAGGAACGCCTCGCGGTACCGCGGGCGGCAGGCCGGGTCCCCGATGCTGTTCACGCGCAGCTCCACGCCGCGCAGACCCCATGCCTCCAACAGATGGTGGAGCAGCGCCACGACCTCGGCATCCACGGCCGGGCCCGGCGAGCCGATCGCTTCCACGTCCACCTGGTGAAACTGGCGGAAGCGACCCGACTGGGGCCGCTCGTGCCGGAACATCGGGCCGATCATGTACAGCTTCACCAGGCTGCTCTTGGCAGCCAGGTTGTGCTCTACGAACGACCGCATCAGCGAGGCGGTGGCTTCAGGACGCAATGTCAGGCTTTCGCCCCCGCGGTCCTCGAAGGTGTACATCTCCTTCTCGACGATATCGGTTGCCTCGCCGATCCCGCGGACGAACAACTCCGTCCGCTCGAAGATGGGGGTGCGAATCTCGGCATAGCCGTACCGATCCAACACGTCACGCGCCACCGTTTCCAGCGCCTGCCATTTCCCCGTCTCGTCGGGAAGGATGTCCGGAGCCCCTCGAATGCCCTTGATCACGTTCACCTCGGTTGCGAGCGTTCAGCGATCAGCAGTCAGCGGTCAGGGATGCAGTCCGACCGTGTTCCCGTTCTTCTCGCTTGCGTGGCACCTACTTACACCGGAAATCTCCCGATGCCTTTTGGCACGATGCCGAAGAAACCCACTTTCACCCAGGCTGCTCAAAAAGGTCCAGCTACAAGGCGGCAAGCGATGGGCCGAGTGAGGCGTACTCGGGTACGCCGCAGCGAGCGCCCGAGCGCGCCAACGCCGTAGATGGGCCTTTTTCAGCAGCCTTTCAGTAGACTGGGCGGCGGTCGAACCGATGCGTGGCCTCGATGAACCGCGTCGTCCCGGACCGGCGCCGGATCACCACCGAATGGGTGCGCGCCCCGCCCCCGAAAAACCGGACCCCTCGCAGGAGGTCGCCGTCGGTGGCCCCGGTGGCCGCAAACATCAACTCGCTGCCCGAGGCCAGGTCGCCGATCCGGTAGATCCGGTCCATGTCTTTGATGCCGGCGCGGCGGGCCCGCTCGATCTCGTGATCGTTCCGCGGGCGCAGGCGTCCTTGCATATCCCCGCCCAGGCACTGGAGCGCCGCGGCCGCCAGCACCCCCTCGGGGGCGCCGCCCACACCCATGAGGATGTCCACGCCGGTCTCCGGGAACGCTGTGGCAATGGCCGCGGACACGTCGCCGTCCTGGATCAGCTTGATGCGCGCCCCCGCCTCGCGGACCGACCGAATCAAGTCCGCGTGGGCCGGTCGGTCCAGGATCACGACGGTCAGATCCTCCACGTAGCACTTCATCGCGTCGGCGATACTCTCCAGGTTCTGCGCCGGCGTCAGGTTCAAGTCCACGGCGCCCTTGGCCCGGGGGCCGACGGCGATCTTCTCCATGTACGTATCCGGCGCCGGAAATAGCCCGCCCTGCTCGGTGATCGCCACCACCGACAGGGCGTTGGCGCGCCCTTGCGCCACAATGTTCGAGCCCTCCAGGGGGTCGAGCGCCACATCCAGCTCCGGCCCATCCCCGCCGCCGATCCGCTCGCCGATGAAGAGCATCGGCGCTTCGTCCCGCTCGCCCTGACCGATCACCACCCGGCCGCAGAAGGAGACGGCGTCGAAACCCCGCCGCATGGCGTCCACCGCGGCCTGTTCCGCGGCGTTCCCGTTGCCGAGGCCCATCCAGCGGGCTGACGACAGCGCCGCCGCCTCGGTGACCCGGACCACCTCCAGCGCGAGATTCCGTTCCACGGCCCCTCCTTGCACAGCTCGCGCCGGTCGGTGTGAAGCGACACGGCGACCCCCGCCATCCCCAAAGCGCGAGGCAGTATACTGCCCGCCGCGAAAAGGTGTCAACGCAAACGTCTCGGCAGCCCCGCCCGCGCCGCCCTCCTCGGTTTACACCCCGGTGTGCGCGCGGGACCCGCAGAGCCGTGTGCGCCGCGGCGCTTGACGCGCCCGACGGGCCGAATACCCCGAATGATTCCACTTGACTTAACCCGGCGGGGTGCGCCAAGCTGCGGCCCCATCGCGGAGCCACCGGCGCCGCGGCAACCATCCGCGACGCTGGGCGTTGTGCTCGGAGGCTGCTCGAGAATCACCGTCGCGCGGACGGCGGCACCGCCCGTTCCTCTGCTGGATTCCGTGCGCGCGGTGTATCCCGGAGGTCAATGCTCGTCCCGTTGACAGGACGTTCGCCATGCTGAAGATCGCCATTCTTGGCGCCGGTGCCATCTCCGACAGTCACATTCGATCGTATCTCGCCTTTCCGGATCGGTGCCGCATCGTCGCAGTGGCGGATCTCTATCCGGAAAAGGCGGCTGAGAAAGCCGCGACACATGGCCTCTCCGCGGCGGTGTTCGCGAATCACCAGACGCTGCTGGCCGCGCATGACTTCGACGCCGCCTCGATCTGCCTGCCGCCATTCGCTCACGCCTCCGTCGCCGTCGATCTCCTCCGCGCCGGCAGGCACGTGCTGGTGGAGAAGCCGATGGCTACCTGCCTCCAGGAATGCGACGCGATGCTTGCCGCGGCGCAAGAGAGCGGCCGCCTGCTCGCCGTCGTCTCCCAGAACCGCTTCAAGACGCCGATGATGAGGATGAAGCGGGTGCTCGGGTCCGGTCTGATCGGCAGGCTGCTGCACGCCCAGGTGGATTCCTTCTGGTGGCGCGGCGGCAATTATTACGACCTCTGGTGGCGCGGCACGTGGGACAAGGAAGGCGGCGGGTGCACCATGAATCACGCCGTCCACCACATCGACATTTTCCAGTGGCTGATGGGCATGCCCGTCGAGGTGCGGGCCATCGCCGCCAACCTGGCCCACGACAACTCCGAGGTCGAGGATTTCTCCACGGCCGTCCTGCGATACGCCGACGGACGCCTCGGGCAGATCACCGCCTCGCTGGTCCACCACGGCGAAGAGCAGCAGTTCTTGGTGCAGGGCGAGCGCGCCGCGGTGGCTGTCCCCTGGCGGGTCACGGCGACGCGGCAGAAGGAGAACGGCTTCCCGGAGGTGGACGCGGCGTTGCAGGCGGAGCTGCTGGCTTTCTACGACGCGCTCCCCGCCGTGAGATATGAGGGCCATGACGGCCAGATCGACAATTTCCTGAACGCGATCGACGGGCGCGAACTGCTGATGGTGGACGGCGACCAGGGTCGGCGCACCCTGGAACTGATCACGGCGATCTATCTGGCGGCGCACCTCGGCCAACCGGTGACACTGCCGCTGCCGGCGACGGCGCTGTTCTACACGCGCGAAGGTGTCCTCGGGAACGCCGGGCATTTCCACGAAAAGACCCGCAGCGTGGAGAACTTCACGGACAACGACATCACGCTGGGCCGAAACGTCGGCAGGTAATTAGTAGGGGCACGCGATGCATAAGGCGGACGGAATGAATTACGCGCCGCGCGGCAAGGCGAGCGCCGTGTGCCGGCCCGGTGAATTCCGATTCGCGGCCGTGGGTCTTGACCACGGCCACATCTACGGGATGTGCAACGGCCTCATCGAGGCGGGCGGCGAGCTGGCGTGGGTGTTCGACTCCGACCCGCAGAGGATCGCGTCGTTCTGCGCTACCTATCCCGGCGTGAAAACGGCTCGCGCCGAGGCGGAGGTCCTCGAAGATCCCAGCGTTCAGTTGATCGCCAGCGCCGCCATTCCGTGCGAGCGCGGTCCGTTTGGGTTTCGGGTCATGGATCACGGAAAGGACTATTTCGCCGACAAGCCGCCGCTGACCTCCCTGGACCACCTCGACGCCGCCCGGAGAAAGGTCGCCGAGACGCGCCGGATCTACGCCGTCTACTACTCCGAGCGGTTGCACGTCGAGGCCGCGGTCAAGGCCGGCGATTTGATTTGCCAGGGGGCCATCGGACGGGTGGTCCAGGTGATCGGCCTCGGGCCGCATCGCCTCAACGCGCCGACCCGGCCGGCGTGGTTTTGGGATCCGGCGCAGTACGGCGGCATCCTGGTGGATATCGGCTGCCACCAGATCGAGCAGTTTCTCCATTATGCGGGCGCGCACGATGCGCGTGTCCTTCATAGCAAGATCGGCAACTACCACAACCCGAACCACCCGGATTTCCAGGACTTCGGCGACGCCACCTTCGTGGCCGACAACGGCGCAACCGGGCTATTTCCGCGTGGATTGGTTCACGCCCACCGGACTCGGCGCCTGGGGCGACGGCCGCACGGTGATCTTGGGCACCGACGGATACATCGAGCTCCGGAAGTATCTCGATGTCGCCCGCGATGCGACCGGTGATCACATCTACCTCGTCGATCACCAAGGCGAACACCATCTTCCCGTATACGGCACGATCGGGTTCCCCTATTTTGGTCGACTCATCCTGGACTGCCTGTACCGAACGGAAGAGGCCATGTCCCAGCGGCGGACGTTCCTGGCCATTGAACTCGCTCTCAAGGCGCAGGCCCAGGCGGTCAAGGTGGCAGGCTGCTGAAAAAGGCCCATCTGCGGCGTTGGCCGGCCTCGGCGCTCGCTGCGACGTACCTCCAGTACGCCTCGCTCGGCCGTCGGCCAACCGCCTTGCACCTGGGCCTTTTTGAGCGGCTTGGGCAGGAATGAGCTCTACAGCATCACAATCCAAGACTACCGGATTGGATCGGCCGACGACAGGACTGGACCGAAGGTAGTGTCGCGAGGGGTAGACATGACCGAGTTCCATTTCGAGAGCGACGTCGTCGCGCTGCCGAAGGGGGCCTGGAGCAAGACGCATCGCGTCACGCTGCGATGGCAGCGGCGTGACATCCTGGCCCTCACTCAGGGGCCGTTCCGCACCTATCTGTACCCGCTCTACACGCCGGCCGGGTTTGTCGTCACAGCCGAGGTCCCGGCGGATCACCCCCACCACAGCTCGATCTGGATCGGCGCCGATCACCTGCACTGCCGGGTTCCGGTGGCTGGGGGACACATCGAGGAGTACACCTACGGCTTCTATCTGAACGAGACCTTCCAGGGGCGCGCGCCGGGCCGCATTCAAGAGGTCGGCCGTGAAGCTGTCGAGTGCAGCCCCGGCCACTTTCGGATCGTGCAGCGGAACGAGTGGCGCGGCCCGGCGGAATGGGGGGCGGCGGACGGCCGGGTGGTGGCGCTGGAGACGCGGACCATCGACGTCCGTCCCGGCGGCACCTATCACCTTCTCGACATCTGCTCTCGCCTGGAGCCGACGCAGTGGGACCTCACACTCGGCCCCACCCGCCACGCCTTCTTCAACGTCCGAGTGGCGGAGTCCATGCGGGTGACGCGCGGCGGTGAGGTCGTGGATTCCGAGAGGCGGTCGGGCGGGGATCGTGTGAGCGGGTCCAGCGCGCGGTGGGTCGACTATTCCGGTCCGGTCGGGGGTGGCCAACGGGCCGGCATCGCCGTCCTGCCCCGTTTTCACTGGTCGAACCTGACGTGGTTCGTATACGACTGGGGAACCGTGACCGTAAACCCGTTCTTTCCCGAGGGCCGCCTCGTGCGGCTCGGTGAAGCCTTCACGTTCGAGGTCCGGCTCGTCGTCCACGACGGGAATTCCGCGGCAATCGACGTCGGGACGCTGTACCGGGACTATACTGCCGAGGCCCCCGCCGGAGTCGAGTCCGGGGAGAACCCGAAACGAAAACCGCCGTCCGTCGCACCGGTTGAAACACGTTCCAAGCGGGATGCCCGACGGAGAGATTGGAGCCGCCAATGAAGCTCGTGCGCTACGCTATCGAGGGAGAGATCTCGTACGGCGTGCTGGACGAGGGTGGGGTCATCCGACGGCTCGCGGGATCCCCGTTCGAGTCGCTGGCGGTGGGCTCAGCCAACTATCCCATCGAGCAGGTTCGCCTTTTGGCTCCAGTGCACGCGCCCCGGATCATCGGCGTTGGGCTGAACTATGTCTCGCACATCAAGGAGAGCAACCAGATTGCGCCGACGCTACCGATGCTCTTCATGAAGCACCCCAGTGCCGTCATCGGACCAGGTGAGCCCATCGTGTACCCGAAGCAGGGACAGAAAGTCGATTACGAGGGAGAATTGGCGGTCGTCATCGGTCGGCGCACGCGCCGCGTGTCGGAGGACAAGGCCCTGGAGGGTGTACTGGGGTACACCTGCGCTAACGATGTCAGCGAGCGCGTCACCCAACTCGCCGAGATGAAGATGGGGTGTCTACTCGTCGGCAAGTCTTTCGACACCTTCTGTCCGCTCGGGCCCGTGATCGCCACCGGTCTCGACCCGACCGCCCTCGATCTGACCACCCGGCTCAACGGCCAAGTCCGCCAGCGGATCGACACCTCCGACCTGCTCTTTTCGGCAGCCGAGCTGGTGTCCTATCTCAGCCAGGCCATGACGCTGTGGCCGGGCGATGTGATCCTCACCGGGACGCCAAGCGGAGTCGGCCCCATCCAGCCCGGCGATGTCGTGGAGGTCGAGATCTCCGGGATCGGCATCTTGCGCAACCCCGTTGTGACAGAGGCGTAGCTCGCCGATTGCCGCCTGCGAAACGGTCCGGCGCGGCGTGCTACCGTGTATTCAATTTGGCCTCTACGCTCCGGACCTTGTCGTCCATGGTCTGGTCCCGGTCGGTCCGGGTCCCCAGCTTGATCACCGTCGAGATGCGGGGAGCGCCCAGGGCGTGCACCGTCTCGTGGCACTTCTTGATCGCGGCGAACACCGTGTCCCACTCGCCTTCGATGTTGGTGCCATAGGCATGCAGTTGGGTCTGAAGTCCAGCCTCCTTCAGGATGCGCTCGCAGGCCACCACATACTGGGACACCGACACGCCCACACCCAGCGGAACGACGCACAGATCAACAATGGCCTTCATCGGTCCTCCACCTCTCTCACCCCAGTGCGAAGCGCAAAGCGCCTAGCGCATAGCGTTTGGCCCTTGGCTCTTTGCGCCTTGCGCTTTGCCCTTTGCGTTCTGTTCGCTGCCGCCTGCCCGCTGCCTGCTGCGCTTCATTCCTTCCCTAATTGACCAATCGACCAATCGCCCCCCGTCCCCTGTCCTCTGTCCTCGCCGCGTCTCACGCCGGGAGGCCCAGCATCTCTTCCAAGATCTCGGCGGCCACCTTGACCGCCTCCGGGCAAATCGTCTTGAACAACTGCTCCGTCTGCGCCTTCTGCAATCCCTCGGGGGTCGTGACGTCGCAGCCGAGGAGGTCCCGGCACATCACGGTTCGCTGCCGCTCCGCAAATTGCACGTGGAATGCCTGCACCTGCGCATACGTCTCGTTCTTCTGCGGCTGCCCGGGGCAGCTTGTCGGACCGTGGCGCAGCCCGAGCACCATCAGCGCCCCGGTGACTGCCCCGCAGACATCCGCCCGCCGCATCCCGCCGCCGAAGCCGCACGCCAGGCGATTGGCCAGCGCTTCGTCCAAACCGAACGTCTTGCCGTACGTGGAGAGGATCGCCTGCGAGCAGTTGCACCCGTTCCGGAACTTCGTCACCGCCTCGTCAACTCGCATCGTCATCCGCCTATCCTCCCCGTAGGAGAACGCAGAAGGCGGAACCCCCAGAGTTCCGGAACCCCCTGTGCGTCCTGTGCTTCTTGTGGCTATTGTCGGTGCGCCTCCGGGCCCTGTGGATGTGCGTCCCAGTTCTACCCGCTCGTCAACAGCTCCGCGGCGACGCCGGAGAGCAGCGCGATGCCGGGGACCAGCGCGTCCTCGTTGATGTCGAAGAAGCTATCGTGATGCCCCGCCGCCAGCTCCGTGCCGAAGATCACGAACGCCGCCTGCCCGCCGTTCTTTTGCACCCGCTCCATGAAGTAGGTGCAGTCCTCACTGCCGCCGATGTTGCCCGCGGGCACGATCTCAGGGAACAGCGCCTGCCGCTTTGCCACCTGCTCGATCCGGGCCACCAGCGCCGGATCGTTGTCGCAGCCGGCGGCGCCCCCCATGAGCTGGATCGCCGCCTTCACGCCGTGCATCGCCGCGGCCGCCTCGATGATCCGCACCGCCTCGCCGTACACAAACTCGTTGATCTCGGTCGTGGCGCCGCGCGTCTCCACCTTGATGACCGCCTTGGCCGGGATGACGTTGCGCCCGGTTCCGCCCTGGAAGACGCCGACGTTGACGCGCGAGGCGCCCTTGCTGTGACGGGTGATGGCGTGCAGGTTCAGCGTGGCCGTGGCCGCCGACAGGATGGCGTTGCGCCCGGTCTCGGGCGACCCCCCAGCGTGGGCGGGCACACCCGTGAAGGTGGCGTCCAGTTTGGTCGTCGCCAGAAACCCCTCCGTCCGGCAGGCCACCTGACCGGTCTTCCGCAGGTTGACGCCCAAGTGGGACCCGACGATGTACCTCACGTCGTCTACCACGCCCCGGGCGACCATGGCCTTGGCCCCCCGGACGCCCTCCTCGGCCGGCTGGAAGATCAGCTTGATCGTCCCCGCCAGGCGGTCCTTGAGTCCCGCCAGGACCTCGGCCACTCCCAATCCGATGGCCGTGTGTCCGTCGTGGCCACACGCATGCATCGCGCCTGCGTTCACTGAAGCAAATCCCTCACGGAAAGGTCGGTGCTTCTCTTCCGTCGCCTCCCCGAGGTCGTTGGCGTCCATGTCCACGCGCAGCGCCACCGTCGGCCCCGGCCGCCCAAACGTCATCACCCCCACCACGCCCGTCCTCCCGCCGCGCATCTTCTCCGCCCAGGCGGCGTCCGCTCCCTGGGCCAGGGCCCGCTGGAAGTGCTGCTCCAACTCGGGGGCCGACGGGACGCCCATCATGGCTTGAGGATCGATGACCTCTTCTCCTACGAGCACCCGATATCCAAGGCCCTGAAGCGCCTTGGCCACGATCGAGCCGGTCCGGAACTCGGTCCACGCCGCTTCGGCGTGTTTGTGGAAATCCCGCCGCCGGGCGACGGTCCTGTCCTTCAGGTCTTGCGCTGCTCGGATGATGTCGGCATCCATAGTCATCCCTTTCGTCATGGCCGACCGTTCAGCAAACGGCCGGTAGTAGAGAACCGGCGGCCGATCAAGCCAAACCGAGCACTCCCTGTCATTGACCGGTTGTCTGTTGTCGGTTTCTCATTTCCACTTGGCTTCTACCGTTCCCCCTCCAAACGCAACCGGTAGAGGGTTGCCGGGTTGTCACGCAGGATCCGCTGTGCCAGCGCCACGGCCTCATCCTCGGTGAGGTAGCCGTCCTCGACTTTTTCCGTCAGCACGCGGCTGACCGACCGTCGCGCCATGACGCTGTGCCCGTAGCTTCCCTCGGGGATGATGAAGTCCCCGCCGAACGCGAAGATCTTGTTGGCGGGGATGGTCTCGATCGCCTCGTGGAGCATGCGGGCGCCGGCCGACGGAGAAATGATATACAACCAACACAGATCCAGGAACACGTTGCTAAAGTTCTTGGCCAGCGCCAGCGCCTCTCCCATGAACGGGTAGCCGCCGTGGAACAGATCGAACTTGGCCTGTGGATACTCGAGGCAGAGATTGGTCAAGAGCAGCGGGTTCGAGTTCTCCAGGATGTTGCCGTTTCCCTCTTGGAGGCCGGTGTGGATCTGGATCGGCACATCGCGCTCGACGGCCGCTCGGACGATCTGGTCGAACATGTAGTCCTGCAGCGGGCGAGCCTCGTCCCAGGACGGCCCCTCCCCCAGATGGCCGAAGAACCGGGCGAACACCCGCTCGGCATCGCCGCGCGGGGTCTTGTCGAAGCGGATGGTGCGGCGATAAGCGATCCCGATCTTGACGCCGACCGCCCCCGCCGCCAAGTCGCGGTCGAGGGCGGCGTGCATGGCCCCCACCAGGTCATCCAGAGAGTGGACGGCACGGCCGGTGTCGGACTCGATATTCCGGAGATCGCCGCGCGTGGTGGCGCACGCAAAATGCTCCAGCCGCACCACCGGGGCGAACAACTCCTTGTCCACGGCCGTCCGGAAGTCGTCCTGGATGCTCACGGCGATACCGGCTTTGTCCCTCAGGACGTGCCGGTACCAGCCCGCGCGGCGAGACTTCGCGATGGCGTCGGAAAGCTGCGCGTACGTCTGTCCGTTCAGATCCGGCACGCCGAAGAGGTCTCGGATGGCGATACGCAGGCACGTCCCGTAGCCGGTGTGCCTGATCCGGTCCCAGTATGGCGCCAGCGCGCTCCAGCGCTCTTCCAGTGAGAGATCCGCCCTGGTCGGTGCGGCGAATGGTGGCGGCTTGCGGATCCAGCCGATCCGCGCCATGCGTTCCACCAGCACCGGTCGGGCCGCGCCTCGCACGGCCTCGAGGAGGGCCGGCGGCATACCCGAGGACACAAGATCGCTCGACGCGTAGTGCGGGAAGAGGTACCCGAAGTCATGCGCCGCCCGGTTCCGCTCCTCTTCGGACAGCAGGTGCTCGTGGGTATCCACGAGTCGAATGGCACCGATCGCGTCGGTCATGCGCTGGACGAGCGTGGACACGGCCTGTCTCCTTTCTCGCGTTGAGGTTCCCACGACGCCTGAAGCCGCAACCCGTTAGGAGCCGTTACGAAATAACTTGTCCATTTTTTTAATTTCGTTACGGCTCCTTATGCCGTTTCCGGAATTTCTCCGGTCAAGTTATTCCTTAACAACGGCCTACATTCCCCGCAGGGTCGGGTCCAGAATGTCCCGCAGCCAGTCGCCCACACGGCTCACCACCAAGGCGGTCATCATGAGGACCAATCCAGGGAAGGCCGAGATCCACCAGGCGGAATCCAGGTAGCCCCGCCCCTCGCTCAGCATGCCGCCCCAGCTCGGCGTCGGCGGCTGGATGCCCAGCCCGAGAAAGCTCAGCGTGGACTCGAGCAGGATGGTGCGGGCCAGCTCCAGCGTGGCGATGACCAGGAACGGGGCCAGCGTGTTGGGCACGATATGCCTCGCCAGGATTCGCCAGGTGGAGCCGCCCAGCCCCCGGATGGCCAGAACGTACTCCCGTTCCTTGATGGTCAAGACCTGGGCGCGGACGATCCGCGCATAGGTCACCCACCCGCTGAGCCCCACTATGATGATCAGGTTCCCGAAGCTGGGTCCCAGCACGGCGATGATCCCGATCGCCAGGAGAATGAACGGGAACGCCAGTTGGCCGTCCACCAGCAGCATGATGATCTCGTCCAGGGTGCCGCCCGCGTAGCCCGAGATCAGGCCCAGGAGTCCTCCGATGGCCCCCCCGATCAACACCGCCGCGAATCCCACGACGAGGGAGATCCGGGAGCCGTAGATGACCCGGCTCAGGATGTCGCGCCCGAGCTGGTCCGTGCCCAAGAGGTGGCGTTGCCGGCCCTCCTCGGGAAACCAGGCCGGAGCCTTGAGCCGCTCGCGGAGCGACTGCCGGATCGGGTCATACGGACTGACCAGGGGGGCGAAGGTGGCCGCCAGCACCACCACGAGCAAGAACCCCGCCGAGGCCCAGACAAAGAGCGGCACTTTCCGCCGTCGGAGCGGCTTCGTTCCCGACCTCCACGGTCTTAGTGCCGGATGCGTGGATCGAGGATGCCATACGCGACGTCCACCAGGAAGTTCACCACGACGAACATGGCCGCGGTCATGAAGACGCAGGACTGCACGACCGGATAATCGCGGTTGTAGATGGATTGGATGGCCAGCCGCCCGATCCCCGGCCAGGAGAAGATGGTCTCGGTGACCACCGCGCCGCCCAGCAGGTTTCCGAGCTGCAGCCCCACGATCGTGACGATCGGAATGGCGGCATTCCGCATGGTGTGCTTGGCGAGCGTCCAGAACTCCGGCAGCCCCTTGGCCCGGGCCGTCCGGATGTAGTCGGCCCGCAGGATCTCCAGCACCGCCGAGCGGGTGATCCGGGCGATGCTGGCCATGGCGAAAGCCCCCAGTGTCACCGCCGGCAATACCAGGTTTCGCCAGTCGCCCCTGCCCGACGTCGGGAACAGGCCCAGCCAGAGGGAGCAGGTCAGGATCAACATGATGCCGATATAGAACGTCGGCGCCGCCTGCCCGACCAGCGCGACCCCCATGACGATGTCATCAGTGAGGCTTCCGCGCCTGACGGCCGAGATGATCCCAGCCGGGATAGCGACGACGATCGCACACAGGAACGAGGCAAAGGCCAATTCCAGGGTGGCGGGCACCCGTTCCCAGACGACCGTCATGGCCGAGGTCCGGAAGTGGATGGAGCGGCCAAAGTCGCCCTGGACGGCCTGGTTGATGAACACCCCGTACTGGACGTAGATCGGCCGGTCCAGGCCCATCTCGTGACGAAGCCGCTCCATCTCTGCGATGGGCGCGTCCGGGGGCAGGAGGAGGGGCACCGGATCACCCGAGAGGCGCATGACGACGAAGACCACCGTCACCACGCTCCACAGCGCGATCAGCATCCGCACCACCCGGTAGGTCAGGAATCTGCCGAACCCTGGCATCGACACCTCGCGGCCATCCATCGGCCCCGGACAAGACTACCGCGCCCCACCCTTCTCCCGGGACGGGGCGCGGTAGCGGACGAGCGGCGCGGCGGATCTACCCGCGGGTGAGCTTCAGGTTGAAGTTCCGAAACTCCATGGTCTGGTTCGCGTACGGCTTCCAGTCCACGTACTTCTGGAGGCCGTACAGCTCCATCGGCTGGATGACCGGAATCAGCGGAAGGAACTCCAGCTCCAGCCGCGCCATCTCCTTATAGGCCTCGGCCCGGAACTTCTCGTCCACGCTGAAGCGAGCCCCGTTGCCCAGCTCGTCGAAGCGCGGGTTCCGGAACCAGTAGGCGTTGGGGCCGCCCGGCGCCAGGTGGCGCCACATCATCCCATCCGGATCGTTGTACGCGGAGGTGGGATCGGTCCAGCGGACCCCCTTGAAGCTCTTCTCGCGGATCTTCTGTTGGTAGACCGAGTACTCCAGTTGCTCCAGCTTGGCGTTGATGCCCACGTCCTTCCACATGGCGGTGACGACCTCGCTCATCTCCTTGTCCATCACCATGAAGCCGATCGGGGTTTCGAGCGTGAGCTCCTCGCCCTTGTAGTTCGCCTCCTTGAGGAGTTGCTTGGCCTGGTTCGGATCGTACTTCAGCGGCGGCAACGTCGGATCGTGGTGGCTGTCGCCCTTCACGACCAGGCTGTTCGGCACGGCGGCCTGGCTGCGCCACAACTCCTTGACGATGGTCTCGCGGTCGAGGGCCAGGCTCATGGCCTGCCGGAACGGCTTACTGTCCAGGGGCGGCTTCTGTGTCGTCACCGACAGGCAGTACAGGCCGCCGTACAGGACACCCTCGATCTTCGTGGTGGGCGCCTTGGCGATGCGGTCCATCTGGTCCGGCGGGACCTTGGTGATGATGTCCACCTCGCCCTTGAGGAGCGCACCGACGCGGGCCGCCAGCTCCGGCAGCGGGCGGAAGATGATCTGGTTCACGGCCAGCTTCCCGCCCCAGTAATCCGCGTTCGCATCCAGGATCATCCGGTCGTCCTTGACCCACGACGCGAGCTTCACCGGACCGGTGCCGATCGGCTTGGCGTTGAATTCGTCGTCCTTGACCTTCGCAAAGTAGTCCTTGGGCATGATCTGCCCCGCATAGAAGGCCGTGCGGGCGGCGAGGAGCGGGTCGGGCTGCTTGGTGACGATGACGACCGTCAGCGGGTCGGGCGTCTCGACGCGATCGATGGTGTTCAGGACCGACTTGGTGATGACCTTCGCGTTGGGGTCATACGACCGCTCGTAGGAGAACTTGACATCCGCGGAGGTGAACCGGTCCCCGTTGTGGAATTTCACGTTCGGGCGCAGCTTGAACTGCCAGGTGGTCGGATTCACCAGCTTCCATTCGGTGGCCAGGGAGGGATAGAGCTTGCCGTCGCGGCGGCGCGTCAGGAGATTGTCGAAGAGGTTGAAGGTGATGGCGATGTCGTTCACGGTGGTGCTCATCTGAGGGTCCAGCTTGCTGACATCGCTCGACTGACCGACCACCAGGGTGTTCTTGCTGGTCGTCTGGGCGCCGGCGACTCGTGCCAAGAGAGCCCTCGGCCGCGCGCCATGCTGCCCAGCAGTCCCGCGGCTCCCGCCAGGAATCCGCGGCGCGTGATCCGCCCGTCTTGGAGCATTCGAGCCAGGCCGTCTACCGTGACGCTGTCATGCCGTTTGTCCGTTTCTGTCATCGCAGGCCCCCTCTTTCTCGCACCGGATTGCAGGCCGGCAGTGCCGGCGCTCCACTCCGGGCATGCGTCACACCATGATTCTCCGCTGAGGTCCCACAACCTTCACATCGCTTCTGCGCCCCTCCCTCCCTTCTCTGTTAGTTGCACACCCAACCACCGGTTGTCCGCCCGCACTGGACCTCCCCACTAAGCCGTTGTCAAAGAAGAAATTGACCGGAGATATTCCGGGAACGGCATAAGAAGCCGTAACGAAATTAGAAATAAATGGACAAGCTATTTCGTAACGGCTCCTAACCGAGGCGAACCTATCACCGGCCACGGATTGGGTCAACGCGGAAACCGAGAGGATACTGGCTGACGGGCTGCGGGGGCCAGTTACGCCGGGGCAGATGTGCCGGAGGTCGGTCGGCGGCCCTTGTCGCGCCGACCAAAGAGGATCCTACCGGCCAGTCGGAAGGCGGCGACGCACAAGGCCACCGCCAACAGAAGAGCCAGCACGGGAATCGTCAAGGCCACAACGCTCATGACGATGGCCCCGACGAGCTCACCCGTGGAGACCAGAGGGTTCCCGAGCCCGCCACTGAAGACTGCCGACTTCAGCCGTAGGAGCCCCGTCGCCCCTTGCACCATTCCCGCGGCCGCGCCACCCGCGATGATCGCCAGACTCCACTTGACGAAAGGAGGCAGATCGGTGAACACAGCGGCGCCGACAAGCATCCCCGCGATCACCGCCGCGGGCGTCGCGATCGCGTCCAGCGCATTGTCCAGCCAGGGGATGTAATAGGCCAGGATTTCCAGCAGCGTCGCCGTGGCGAAGGCGTAGAGCGCCGGCTGCGTGCCCACCCACTCGAACCCCGGCGCCAAGGAGAGGTAGCCGGCCTGCGCGGCGACGCTCGCGACTAGGAGCGGGACGAACACGCGGAACCCGCAGGCCGCGCTCAGTCCCAGGCCGATCCCAATGCTGAGCAGCGTATCCATGGCAATCTCCCCAGTCTTCCTCGCCTGGCACCGGCGCCCCCAGGCATCACTCCCGCACGCGCGCGTACAGGAACTGGTCGATGGTCCGCCCGTCCTTCGTCACGCTCTTGCGCAGCCGTCCCTCCAGGTTGTACCCCGCCTTCTCCAAGATTCGCGCGGAGGCCGGGTTCCACTCGAAGACGGCCGCATAGATGCGACACAGTCGAACGTGGTCAACGCGTACGCGGTGAACGCTGGCACGACCTCGCTCATGATGCCGCGGCCCCAGAACGGCTCCCCAAGCCAGTATCCGATCTCCGCCGAGCGCCGATGAACGTCCTCCTGCAACGTGAGACCGATACCGCCGACCACTTCGCCTCCGACCTCGACCCCGCAATGGATCGGCGGGTCCTGCCCGGCCACCTCCCGGATCCAGGCATCGGCATCCGCCAGAGTATAGGGGTGCGGGAACCGGTCGCGCAGGTTGATCCAGATCCGGCGGTTGTTGGCGTACCGCGCGATGGATGGCTGATCGCCCTCGCGGAATGGGCGCAGCCGACACCGGGACAGCACGATGTCCATGGGCATCCGTTCCCCGTCCGCGGCGCATCACCCGCAGGCTGTGCGATGCGCCTCCTCCAATAAACGGAACACTGCCTCTGCGGGCATCTGCTCCGCGATCCGCGCCCGGCACGCGCGACACGCCACCCCCACTTCCGGCGACGACGTCAGGCGCGCCAGCGCGTCGGCCACGCGGCCGGGCGTGAAGGCCTTCGGGTACACGTACGCCCCCACACCCAGGCGGGTCAGACGGTACCCGTTGTCCGGCTGGTCGTGGCTCATGGCCATCACCAACTGCGGCACGCCCGCCGCCAGCCCCTGGGCCACCGTGCCGATGCCGCCGTGATGGACCAGCGCCTTGCAGCGCGGCAAGACCTGGCTGAATGGCACGTACGTGACGTGTCGGATCTCTGGTGGGAGCGCGGCAGGAAGCTGTTCCGGATAGCGCGTCACGAACAGGGCCCGGAAGCCGAGCCGCCGGCAGGCCTCCAGTCCCACGTCAAAGAACCGGCGCGCCTGCAGGTTCGCCGAGCCCGGCGTGAAGAGCACCGGCGCGTCTCCGGCATCCAGGAAAGCCGCGAGGTCCTCGGACACGGCAACCTGATCGCTGTCGTCGTAGAGCGGGAAGCCGCGTGACCACCGTTTGCGGCGGCCAGTCCGACTGCTTTGGGCCGTACCATTCCGGAAACAGCGCCAGGACCTTGAAGGAAGACATCCAGTAGTCGCGCATGATGTGTCGGACGGGATCGGTGGAGACCGAGTTCGGACCGGTACGCATTGATGCTCCGCCGCCAGGAGTCGGTCCGTCCGGAAATACCCGACCCGGTAGAGCAACCTTCGCAGCCAGCGCGGCGCCTTTCGGAACCATTCCATCCCTGCCTGCGGCACCGGGGGATCCTCCGGGCTCAAGAAGACGGCCGGCTGAAGCTGAACCGTCACCAGCGGCACCTTGAACGCCTCCGCCGCGATGCGCGCCCCGAAGGCGATCCCCGCCCCCACCAGCAGCGTTCGGCCGGGTGCGATCTCCGCGTTCACTCGGGAGACGATCTCCGGATACAAGCGGGGCGCCAGAAGAGCGATCAGCTCAAAACCCCTCCTCGGGTGCCAGAGATCGGGGTGCCGCATGATCTGCTCGAAATCCTCGTCCGTCCCGTAGCCGAGCGTCCGGAGGCCGGCGGCCTCGATCGTCCGGTCGAACGGCCGGTGCACGACGACCACGACCTCGTGGCCCAGCGAGGCCAATCCCTTCCCCAGCCAGACGAACGGGTAGATGTCGCCCGAGCTCCCGGCGGGGACCAGGATGAATTTCCGTTGTCGGCTCACAAGGCGATCCCCCGTCACCGCCCGGGACGCTAGCAGTCGCGCATCTGGCTGCAAAAAGCCCTCCCTGCTCTCGTCGACACAGGGGGGCTGGATGTTCCGCACTGCCCGAGCAAACCTTCCGTCGAGCGGCCTTCGCTACATCACGAACCCGAACATCCGCGGCAGCCACATCGTGAGCGGCGGCCAGTAGGTGACGGCCACCAGGATCACGATCTCGATGGCCAGGAGCGGCAGCGAGCGGCCGGATGATCTGGTTCATCGACAGGCCGGAGATGCGCAGGCCGACGAAGAGCGACGTCCCCACCGGCGGCGTGATCAGGCCGTAGCAGAGGTTGATGATCATCATGGCCCCGAAGTGGACGATGTGAAGCCCCATCTTCTGCATCAGGGGCAAGCAGGATCGGGGTCAGCATGATGACCGCGGGCGTCAGGTCCACCAGGCAGCCCACGATCAGCAGGAAGATGTTGATGACGATCAGCAGCAGGAACTTGTTGTCGGTGATGGCGAAGACCGTGTTGGCCAGCACCTTGGGCAGATTCTCGTAGGTCAGGATCCAGGTGAAGACCGAGCTGGTGGCCACCAGGAACAGCACCACGGCGTTGACCTGGCAGCACTCGAAGAGGATCTTGGGCAAGTCGCTCCACTTGGTCTCGCGGTACACCCCGCAGCACAGGATGATGGCGTAGAGCGACGACACGGCCCCCGCCTCGGTGGCCGTGAAGATTCCCGAGATGATCCCGCCGAGGATGATGATGATCGTGAAGAGTCCGGCCATGCCGTCCGCCACCCGAAACGCCTTCTCCTTGAAGGAGAGCTGCGGCAGCGGCGCCGGCTTGATGTGCTTCCTGGCGTGGAAGAAGGCCCAGACCATCAGGCCGAGCCCGATGAGGATGCCCGGGATGGCCCCCGCCAGGAACAGGGCGGCGATGGAGACCGACCCCGCCGTGTGGGCGAAGATGATCATCGGGATGGAGGGCGGGATGATCGGCCCCATGACCGCCGAGGCCAGCGCGATGGAGGTGGCCGTTTCCCGCTTGTAGCCCGCCTTCTCCATCGTCGGGATCATCATGGCCCCGATGGACGAGATCTCGGCCACCGCGGAGCCCGACACCCCGCCGAAGAACATGCAGGCCAGGATGGTGACGTGGGCCATGGCGCCCGGGATCCGCCCCACCAGGACCTCGGCCAGCCGCACCAGTCGGGTGGAGACGCCGCCCCGGGCCAGCAGTGTCCCGGCGAAGATGAAGAAGATGACCGCCAGCAGCGGGAACGAGTTGACGGCCGAGAGCATGCGCTGAATGATGGTCGCCCTGGTCGATGTCCAGCGTCAGGCCGGCCAGCATGGCCCCCAGCCCGATGCCGAAGGAAATCGGCAGGTTGATGATCATGAAGACGAAGAAGCAGAAGAACGCAATTCCGAGTGTCATGGTGTGGCCACCTTCCCTCGAATGGGTTTGCCGCCGCCCGGCCGCCGGATGACCGGGATCGCCCGACTCGTCCACGGGATTCTCACCGCAACGCCTCTAGATCGGGACCATCTCGGACGCGACGCCGCCTCCGCCTTCCCCAAATCCCAGGATCCGCTTCCAGGTATCCTGGACGATGTAGAGGAGCATCAGCGTGCCGGAGACGGGCATGGCCAGATAGAGCCAGAAGTTCGTGACCGGAATCGACTCCATCAGGTCGTCGCCGAACTGGCTGACCAGCCCGATCCCGTACACCACCATGATCACGGCGACGATGGCGATCAGCCCGTTCAGGAAGAAGTGCCCCACCTGGCGTGCCCGGAGCGGCATCAGGTTGAAGAAGACATCCAGGCTGATGTGCTCCTTGAACTTGACCGCCAGCGCCGCCCCCAGATACGTGATCCAGACCAAGAGGTACCGGGGAACCTCCTCGGACCACGACGGCACGAAGTTCAGGACGTACCGCGTGAACACCGTGAACGTCGTGATGAAGAAGATCACGAAGGTCATGGACAGCATCACCCACTTCACGACCGTCGTGATCCACTCCAGGACCCGATCGAAGGCCTTCAGCATGTTGTTCCACCCGATTCCTGGGGAGTTGAACAGCGACCGGCGGGGGCGGATAGCCCCCCGCCGGACGAGATTCGCAGACTTACTGAAGTTCTTGCCCGTCTCCAGGACCCAGTTGACGAAGTCCTCGCCGCCCAGCTTCTTGGCCTCGTCCTTCACCATCGGCGCCACGGCGTCCTGGAAGGGCTTCTTGTCCACCGTGATGATCTCCTTCATCAGCCCCTTGATCTTCTCCAGGTCCTCGACCTCGGCCACCTTCCAGGCGCCGCGCATGTAGGCCGTGGCCTCTTCGCCGGCCTTCAGGATCGCCGCCTGCTGGGACTTGGTCAGCTTCTCGAAGACCTTGGTGGAGATGATGTTCACGTCCGGGATCCGCATGTGCTCGTCGATGGTGTAGTACTTCGACACCTCGTAGAACTTCATGGAGATGACCGAGGGGTGGTTGTTCTCGCCGCCGTCCACCACGCCCGTCTGCAGGGCGGTGTACAGCTCGCCCCAGGCCGTCGGCACGCCGCTGGCCCCCAAGGCCTTCATGGTGTTGATCATGACCGGCGAGGCCATGACGCGGATCTTCTGCCCCTTCATGTCCGCCGGGGTGCGGATCGGCTTCTGGGTGAAGAAGTTGCGGGCGCCCGAGGTGATCCAGGTGATGGTCTTGATCCCCTTCGGCTCGAGCTGCTTCATGAACTCCATGGCCTTGGGGTCGTTCAGGACGTACCAGTAGTGGTCGTCGCTCTTGAAGATGAAGGGCAGCGACCAGACGTCCATCACGGGCAGCACCTGGCTCAGGTTCGAGATGGACACCGAGGTGAAGGCGATGCTGCCGTTCCGGACGTTCTCCACGTTGTCCCGGGCGTCGCCGAGCTGCCGGGAGTGGTACACCTGGACCTCGACCTCCCCGTTGGTCAACTGCTTCACCCGCTCGGCGAAGAACTCGGCCGTGTAGGCCGACGGGTGGGCCGGCTCGTGGATGCTGGAGAACTTCAGGACCGTCCCCGCGAACGCCGGCACCGCGAAGGCCACCACCGCGAACACGATCAGGGTCCCGAAAAACACCTTTCTCATTTGCCTCCTCCGCTCAGGGGGCCGTCGCCCCGGTTACACGATCCGCGGCCGTCCGCAGGTCCATCCTGCAGGCGAACCCACGGTGGTTCACTGGAGACTCACTCGACCGAGCGATCGAGTCGAGTCCGCTCTGGAGGGTGTTCCGAGGATACGGCGCAAACGGCAAGCGAGCGGAAAGAAGGAACCGGATCGCCTGGCCGACCACTCCCGACCCGCACAATCACACCCGGCGCGTTGGCGACCAATAACCCAGCCACCGGGAGTCTGTCAAGGAGGAAAACATGTGGCGAGAACGCGTCAGAGGAAGCGTACCACCACCGTGTGCCTTCGCCGGTCTGGCGTGCCGACACGCATGTTCCGTCGCGATACTGTGTCGCGGCAACCCTACCGTACGGGAGGCGCGGAACCTGCGTAATCAGCCTTTCAATGCCCCGGCGGTCAGCCCCTTGATGAGATGCTTTTGGAGAAAGGTAAAGAGGATAGCGACAGGGATGGTGCTGATCACAACGCCGGCGGACAGTTGGCCCCACTGGACCTCGTACTGGCCGGCCATGTACAAAGGCCGGCCGACAACGTCCGCATCTCGGTGCTGCTGGTGAAGGTGGTCGCAAAGAGCAGCTCGCTCCAGGAGGACACGAAGGCAAAGATGGCAGTGGCGGCGATCCCCGGCGCCGCCAGGGGCACAATGATCCGGAGCATGGCGCCGAACCGGGTGGAGCCGTCGATCATGGCGCTCTCTTCCAACTCGCGCGGGATACTCTCGAAGTAACCGACCAGCATCCACACCGTAAAGGGCACGGTGAAGGAAAAATTGGAATAAATGAGGGCCTGGTAGGTATCGATAAGGCCGAGGGCGTACCACTGGGACAGGAGCGGCGGGATGAGGAGGACGGCGGGAAACATCTGCGTGGCCAGGAACACGAGCATCAGGGTGTTCTTGCCCACGAAACGGAAGCGCGCCAACGCATAGCCGGCCGACGTGGAGATCACGATGGTGGCCACCATGGTGACGGACGAGACCCAAAGGCTGTTCCCGAAGAAGATGCTGAAGGGTGTGAGGCGCGACGTCCAGGCCTCCACATAGTTGCGCAGCGTGGGCGCGGCCGGAATGTACGTGATGGGCGTGGCGTACAGCTCCACCCGCGTCTTCAAGGACGCCGAGAGGGCCCAGAGAAACGGCCCCATGGCAAACAGCGTGCAGGATCCCGAGGCCAATCCAGAGAGCCGGACCGCCCAGGATGCGCTCGGCCAGATCGCCGGATCGATGTTTCTTCATCCCGATACCGACTCCACACCCTTCGTGAACTTCAAATAGCACGCCGTGAAGATCAGCATGATCAACAGGAGGATCACCGACAGCGTCGCGGCGTACCCAAGTCCAGATCCGAGTACGCGGTGCATGAGCGTGTAACTCGAGGTGATCTGAGTCGCATTCGCCGGCCCGCCGCCGGTCATGACGAAGATCAGATCTGCGTAGTCGAACGTCCAGATGATGCGGGTCGCCGTCGCGACCACGATGATCGGTCGGAGCATCGGTAAGGTGATGCTCCAGAACCGCTGCAGGACGGTGGCCCCGTCCACCGTTGCCGCCTCGTAGACCTCGTCCGGGATGGCCTGCAAGCCGGCCAAGATCATGATGGTGAAAAATGGAGACCCGCGCCAGATGTTGGTGAAGATCACGGCCGGCATGGCCAGATTGAACTCCGACAGCCACGCCACCGGTTCCCGCATCAGCCCGGCCCGTGGACCGCCGGCACCCCCTCCGAGTCCAGCTTCCCGCCCCAGCCGGCGTAGGCGAGGTACGGGCTCACGATGGAGAAGGGGAACGACTGAACGAACCCAAGATAGCCGGGGTGCTTGTAGTGCGGCCGCTCGGCCAGTGCCTGTCGGGACGGCAGCAAGCCCAGCGTCGTGCAATATTGGTAATTCGGCTCGTCGTCCATCAGCCAGGTCATGAAGCGCCAGGCCCCCTCTTTCTGCTTGGCCGCCTTGAACATGGTGAGCGTCTCGGAGAAGTAGAACGAGGCGCGCTTCTTGGCCGGCCCCAGCGGCAGGGGCAGCGTGGCGAAGTTCGGCTCGCCCACGAACTTCTTCTGCTCCTCGACCGAGCCGGAGTTGTGGAGGTACATGTTGGTACACCACGGCCGAAAGCCTCCACGATCTGGCGGTACCCGTCCGTGGCCACGCTGGGCGGCGTGATCTTGTGCTTCCGGATCAGATCGATGTACCATTCGAAGGCGGTCACGGACTCCGGCGAGTTGATGACAACTTTGCCGTCCTTGAACTGCGCGCCGTTGTCATAAAACTCGGTTGCGTAGAGCACGGCCCAGGTGCCCGCCCCGCGCA
>CAVOIV010000055.1:0-45220 GCA_963695995.1 uncultured Methylomirabilota bacterium | reverse complement strand
ATGATGGCCTGTGTGGCGAGATACGCCTCCGCGAACACCTCAAAAGCATCGCCCCGTTCGCCCTCCGTTGGGAGGGCAGCAACGCGTTGCTCTAGTTCCCGGAATGTCGAGAGTTTGTCGAACAGCCCCGAAACGACAAAGCGCCGAGCCTCCGGATGTCGCGGCCCTTGCGTCGCGCTAGCCATTCGCGCTTTCCCAATTCCCTGATTTCATCTGATCGGCTGCAAGACCTGCACTGCCGCCTCCAACAACCTGAGCACCCGCTGGTCCCGCTCCGCCTGCGCTTCTAACGTTGCTTCTCCACAGGGAACGTACGGCCACCCTCTCGGATAAGTTGCTTGATGCACAGATCCAGGCCTTCCACTTTGAGGTGAGAAGGGGCGATCAACTGGCTCACCTTCAATACACAGATGGCCACCTCAATGGCTTCCTTCAGGGTCACCATCACCAAGAGCGGGTCAGGTTGTAGAATGCCAACCTCATAGGTTACGGTATCCTCGGCCTCCTTCCTCCGCAGTGACGCAAGCACACCCTTCTCGTTCGGGTGTCCTCCGAAATCAACGACGGTATCGTATAGCCGCTTCAGAATTCCTGCTGTGGTTGCATCAAAAGCTTTGTGAGTCTCGAACACGTTGGCGATGCTGAACTCTTGTTTGCACCGCGCTTTCGCCGTTTGGGTGTCGCCACGCTTCAGCCAAATGATCCCACGTCTAGGCGGCTGAGGGTCGCGGGCAATGTGCAATGCGTACCACGTCTGTTCAATCGCTGCGCGGAGTACAGGGGCCGCCTCAAAGGTTTGACCACTCATGGCAAGCCGTACTGCCGCGAAAAACGCCGAGTAGGTACGCACGAAGATGATACGAGGCCGTACACGTTCGTCTCGATCATCGTTCTCAATCGCGGCCCGAACGCAATCGAAGGTGGAGTGAATCTGCTTCAGGAGGCTGTATACCTTTGGGAACTTGAGGGACGAGACTCGTTCGTTAGACGCGGCATCTGCAAAGAGTGAAGAGAGTGGGTCGTCTTCCCAGGGGGGAACCGGCGGGTTCTCCTTTTCTACCATGTTGAACGCCTCCGTCCTGTCCGGCGTTCCAATTGCTAGCGTTAGCCTACGCCCACCCACTCGCGAGGGTCAAGCGCAATGGGGCATATGTGCGTCTGAGTGGAGTTGGCGACCTCGCACGTAGATTTTTGTGTGGCGCTCGAACGGGCCATGTGCTGAAGCCGGAAGCTGAAGCACACTATCCAGGGGGTCCCCCGGTGTGCCCAACGGTGTGCCCGTGAGGTCCCTTCAAGCCGCTCACGGACCCGTTAGCACTCGGAATCGAAAAGCGAAAAACCCGCGCAAGCGCTTAGCTTACGCGGGTCTTCACTCAAACCCAGGTATGTACGTGTCCTGTCACGCCGGAGGTCGCGGGTTCGAGTCCCGTCGGCCCCGCCACCAACACGAATGCCACCCGCACCGGGTGGCATTCGTGTTTCGGCACCTCTTCGTGCCTTCTCGCCGGACCGACAGCGTCACGCGATCCCGCGCCCGCCGTCCACCTGGAGGGTCTGGCCGGTCATGCTGTCGGAATCGGGGGAGGCCAGGAAGACCGCGGCGCCCACCAGATCGTCGGGGGACATGACCCGGCCGAGGGGGATCCGGGCGACGCGCAACTTGAGAAACTCCGGGTCGTCCAGGTCCTTGCTGTTCAGATCGGTGCGGGTGAGCCCCGGCGCCAGCGCGTTCACGCGGATGCCGTACTGGGCCAGCTCCAGCGCCATGCACTTCGTCAGCATCGCCACGCCGGCCTTGGAGACGCAGTACGCCGTCATCCGCGGGGCGGGAAAGCCGGCCGCCTCGGAGGACACGTTGATGATCTTGCCCCGCCCCCGCTCCTTCATCCGGGCCGCCACGGCCTGTCCCACCAGGTAGCAGCCCTTGAGATTGGTGTCCACGATCCAGTCCCAATCGGCTTCCGGCAGGTCGAGGAAGAAGATCCGCTTCTGTACCCCGGCGTTGCTGACCAGGACGTCTATCGGGCCGAGACGCTGCTCCACCTCCGCCACCGCGGCCTGGACCTCCGCCTGCCTGGCGATATCAGCCTTGACGGCCAGACCGCGGCGCCCCAGCGCTTCGATCTCGCGAACGACGGCCTGGGCCGCCTCGGGATGGTTCACATAGATGATGCCGACGTCCGCGCCCTCGCGGGCGAGTCCCAACGCGATGCCCCGTCCGATACTCCGCGCCCCGCCGGTCACGAGTGCGACTTTTCCCTTGAGCCTCATCTCCATGTCTCCTCGCTGCAACAGTTCTCCGAACAAAAGCACGGACGGGGCCCCGAGGGCCCCGTCGCGTGTTCAGTGCCGATCGTTCGATCCGTTACCTCGTCTTGCGAGCGGACCGCTTGGCAACCGTCTTCTTCCGAACCACCTTCTTGGCGGCAGCCTTTTTCGCCGCCGGCTTCTTGGCCACGGCCTTCTTCGCCACCGACTTCTTCGCGACGGCCTTCCGCTTGACGACCGTCTTCGCGGCGGCTTTCCGCGCGGGCGCCGCCGCGGGGGCGGGCTTCCGCGCCGCCGGCTTTGCCGCCACCAGCGCCTTGGCCTTGGCCACGATCGCCTCGACCGAGATCCCGTACTTCTTCATCAGGGCATCGTACGGACCGGACTCGGTGAAGCGGTCCTGGACCCCGATGAAATCCATCCTCGTCGGCGCATGCTTGGCCAGCGCCTCGGCCACGGCCCCGCCGAACCCGCCGACGATGTTGTGCTCTTCGACGCTGAGCACCGTCCCCGTCTTGGAGGCTGAGGCGGCCAGCGCCGACGCGTCGATCGGCTTCACCGTCGCGACGGCCAGCAGGTCCACGCTGATGCCGTCCTTGGCGAGCCGCTCGGCGGCCTCCATGGCCATCACGACAGGCATGCCGCAGGCCGCGATGGTGAGGTCCTTGCCGTCGCGGAGCTTGCGCGCCTTCCCGATCTGGAACGGCTCGGCCCCCTCGAACAGGATCGGCGTCTCGTTCCGGCAGCCCCGGATGAACGTCGGGCCGTTCCGGCGCAGCGCCAGCTTGAGGGCCTGCTTCGTCTCGGCCGCGTCCGCCGGCACGATCACCACCATGTTGGGCAGCACGCGCATCATCCCCACGTCCAGAATCGCCTGGTGGCTGGCCCCGTCGTAGGAATCCGACAGTCCGCCGTACGCGCCCGCCAGGATCACCGGCAGATTGTTGTAACAGATCGTGTTGCGGATCTGGTCGGCGCACTTCAACGCCAGGAACAAGGAGAAACTGTTGATCACCGGACGCAGGCCCGCCGTGGCCAGACCCGCGGCGATATCCGCCATGTTGGCCTCGGCCACGCCCACGTTGAAGAAGCGATCGGGATAGGCCTTGGCGAAGGCGCCGGTCTTGGTGCTGGCCGACACGTCGGCGTCCAGCACGACCAGCTCGGGGATCTGTGGGGCCAGTTCCACCAGCGCCTGGCCCAGCGCATCGCGCATCGAGAGAAGCTTCACGTCGGTCTTCACAGGGCCACCTCCAGTTCTGCCAGGGTCTGCAGCAGTTCGGGCCGGCCTTTCGCGTAGGTCTGATCATCGATGACCGCGCCGTGGAACTTGTGGGTGTCCTCCGTGAAGGAGATCCCCCGACCCTTCTTGGTCTTGAAGATGACCGCCGCCGGCCACTCGGTCTGTTGCTTCGCCCAGTCCAGGGCCCGCTGAACTTCCTTGACCTGGTGGCCGTTGAACAGCGTGGGCGCCACGTTCCACTGGAAGGCGTTGAATTTCTCGAAGAGCGGGGCCAGCGGCATGATCTCGTCGCTGCTGCCGTCGAGTTGGAACCCGTTGTAATCGATCAAGGCCACCAGCCGCTCGGGCTTGAATTTCGCAGCGGCCATGAACCCCTCCCAGGTCTGGCCCTCATCCAGGCATCCCTCGCCCATGATCACGTAGCTCCAGTAGGACTTCTTCTGGAGCCGGGCCGCCAGGGCCATCCCGAGGCTCACGGACATCCCGTGGCCCAGGGCCCCGGTGGACATGTCCACGCCCGGCGTCTCGTTCATGTTTGGGTGCCCCTGGAGACGGCTGTTGATCTGTCGGAAGCTGTGAAGCTCTGCCGTTGGAAAGAACCCGCGATTGGCCAGCACCGTGTACAGCATGGCCGAGGCGTGCCCCTTGGAGAGCACCAGTCGGTCGCGGTCGGGCCAGCGAGGCTCGCTGGTCCGGACCTTCATGGCGTCGAAGTAGAGCGTCGTCAGGATCTCTGCCACCGACGAGGCGCCGCCCCAGTGCCCGGTCCCCTTGTCGTGAAGGATGTCCCACACATCCACCCGGAACTTCTGCGCCAGGTACTGCATCATGGCCGCCTTCTTCCCGCGGTCCGTTTCCGCGAGAACGCGCGCCGGATCCACCCTGGGTGCCAGCAGCGTTGTCATAGCTCCCCTTTCTTTATGCGCGTCGTGATTCCCGCGCCGTTCCGAGCCCCCGGCACCATTCCGGGCGTCCGGCGGCGGCGAATGCCGATGTAGTGTCCCTCACACCGGCGGTCGAGGTCAACGGCCCAGATGCGCCGGCCTGCCTTTCCTGACAAATGACCACCGTATGGGACTTGATCCGGTCGCGCCTCCGGGGTAGAGTTGCCCGGCTGACCTGCGACACACCGGGAGCCACGCATCCAGATCCTGGAGGACACATGACGCAGAACGATTCGCCTCGGCAGTTCGTGCGCTGGAGCGCCGAGCGCGGCCTGGCTGACACTCGTCGTCGACCGACCGCCGCTGAACCCCCTCTCCCACCAAACCAAGGCGGAGCTACTGGCGTGCCTGGAAGAGATCGCCGCCGATCCGGCCGTCCGCTGCCTGATCCTGCACGGCGCCGGCGGGCGGGCTTTCTCTGTGGGGGCCGACATCAAGGAGTTCCCGGACATGGTGGCGAGACGGAAAGTGCGCGACCATGCCGTCCAGGAGCACACCCTGTACAACCGCATCGATTTCTTCCCGGTCCCCACCATCGCCGCCATCGAGGGCCACTGCCTGGGCGGCGGGTTGGAGCTGGCCCTGGCGTGTGACCTCCGGGTCGCCAGCGAGACATCCCGCCTGGGCCTTCCCGAGGTGAAGCTGGGTGTGTTTCCCGCAGGGGGCGGGACGGAGCGGCTCCCCCGGCTGATCGGCGAGTCGCGCGCCCGTGAGCTGATCTACACCGGGCGAGCCGTTGGACGCGCGCGAGGCGTGGCGGCTCGGCCTGGTGAATCGCGTGGTGCCGGCCGGTCAGGCCCTGGCGGCGGCGCAGGAGCTCGGCCGCACGATCGCCGGACATCCGGGGGTGACGCTGCGCACGGTGAAAGCGGTCATGGACCGCGGGCTGTGCATGGATCTCCTGGAGGCTCAGCAGGTCTCGATCGATGCCATCAGCGAACTGTTCGAGTCGGAGGCCGTCCGCACCGGCGTGCAGGCGTTCCTGGAAAAACGGCCGGCCAAGAGTCAACCCGACGGGCAGCGCTGATCGGCGCTGCGACGGGTCGTCCCGTCTGCCCGCCTTCGGCCGGTCCGATGGGCCCGTGACGAGACCCTCACGTCCATCGAGGTGACACCATGCGGATCCTCTACGCATCGTCCGAGGTCGCCCCCTTCGCCAAGACCGGAGGCCTGGCCGATGTGGCCGGCGCGCTGCCCAAGGCTCTCAAGGCACTCGGCCACGACATCCGGGTTATCCTGCCGAAGTATCGTATGGTGGATGCTGGTGGCCACGGGTTCCGGCGAACCGGCGTGGCCTTCCCGATCCCCGTGGGCGGTGGCGTCGAGACGGCGACGGTGTGGGAAGCGACCGTTGGCGCCGTGCCTGTCTATCTCATCCAGCATGACGGTTACTTCGATCGGGATGGGTTGTACCAGGTCGCCGGCGAGGATTATCCCGACAATGCCGCGCGCTTCGCGTTCTTCTCGCGCGCCGTCCTGGGGCTGGGGCGGGGTGTCGGTTTTCAACCGGACATCTACCATTGTAACGACTGGCAGACCGGCCTTGTCCCTGCGTACCTTCGGACCATATTTCAGGGGACGCCGGATTTCCGCACCGCCGGGACGCTCTTCACCGTACACAACCTGGGATACCATGGCTTGTTCGGCCCCGACGCCCTGCTCGCCGCCAACCTCGGCCGGGAGATATTCAACCCCTTCGGGGTCGAGTTCTACGGCAAGGTGAATTACCTGAAAGCGGGGTTGGTGTTTTGCGATGTCATCAATACCGTCAGCCGCAAATACAGCCAGGAGATCCAGACCGAGGAGTTCGGCCACGGCCTGGACGGCGTGCTCCGCGGCCGTGCCAAGGACGTACACGGGATCCTGAACGGCATCGACTACGACGAGTGGCACCCCGCTCACGACCCGCTGATCGCGGCCCGCTTCTCCAGGGAGGACCTCGCCGGCAAGGCGGCGTGCAAGACAGACTTGCAGCGGCTGTTCGATCTGCCCGAACGTCCGGATGTCCCGCTCCTGGCGATCATCTCCCGCCTGGCGGTGCAGAAGGGTCTGGATCTCGTCTCCGAGACGCTGGATGAGATCCTGGCGCTGGACGCACAGTTCGTCCTCCTGGGGAACGGGGAGCCCGAACTCCACGAGGCCTTCGAGGCCGCCAAGGTGCGCCACCCGTCTCGCATCGGCCTGACGCTCGGGTTCGACGTGGCCCTCTCACACAAGATCGAGGCCGGCGCCGATATCTTCCTCATGCCGTCCCGGTACGAGCCGTGCGGGCTGAACCAGATGTACAGCCTTGCCTATGGGACCATCCCGCTAGTCCGGGCAACCGGCGGCCTGGACGACACCATCGAGCCGTTCGACCACGAGACGGGGACCGGGAACGGATTCAAATTCGTCAAGCCCACCACCGAGGCCCTTCTCGCCACGACCCAACGGGCCATCGCCTTGTACCGGCAACCGGATCGGTGGCGCGGACTGGTCGCGAATGCCATGGCCTGCGACTTCTCCTGGAACCGTTCCGCCAAGGAATACGAGGCGCTGTACCAGGAGATCGCCCGCCGCCGCTCCACCAGGGGCGCCTAACGGGCTGCTCAAAAAGGCCCACCTGCGGCGTTGGCCTGCTCGGGCACTCGCTGCGGCGTACCGGAAGTACGCCTTGTCTTCGGGAGTACTCCAGTTAGATGCGATCTGGGTCGGCCGTGACAGACCAATACGCCTCGGTCTCTGGAGACCGTGAGTGAGCGCGGTCGTCACAGCCCTTCCCTGCACAGCCCGAACAGTCGCCCGGGCCCCGAGCCCGCATCGTGCAAGGTCGGGCAGTCAGGAGGATCGAATGAGCGCCGAGCCGGTGTTCGTCGGAATCGATGTGTCGAAGGCTTCCCTGGACGTCGCCGTGCATCGGCCGGCTACCCGCTGGACGGTGGACTACACGGAGGCCGCCCTCCCCCCCTGGGGGCCCGCCTGACGGCCCTGCCCCGGCCCTCATCGTCCTGGAAGCCACTGGGCGGCCTGGAGGCCCCGTGGTCGGGGCGCTGGCCGTGGCCTCCACTCGGCCCTTTGCGCGCCGCCTTGCATCTGGGCCTTTTTGAGCAGCCTGGGCAAAAAATGGGTTTTTCAGCATCCTGCTAAACGGGGTGACCCCACGAGGCACGAGGCGCGGATTTGCGGGCGCGGTGTTCGTTTGCCTTTTGAGCCTTGAAGACGCAGCGCCGCCACGGACGACGGCTGCAAGAGACCTCTGCCTGTCCGGTCGAGTTGACCTTTGCCCCGAAATTCTTGATCCGCTGTCGCCTTCTGTGCGATTATCCCGCGCAGAGGGGCCGCTTCGGGGGCCCCTTCGTATTGCCTCGCGGCAGTGTTCGACTATGTAACCCCCAATGACAACGGAGCGCGAACGCCATGGTCAAGCAACTCATCATCTCGCCCGCCGAGGTCCGGCGACAAGAGACCATCGAACTGGGCAGCATCCCCGTCAACCAGTACCGCCGCAGCCTCGCCGACGAGCTTGCCGCCAAGACGCTGACGCCGGCCGATGCCGTCCGGCTCTATCGTGACATGGTCCTGATCCGCGAATTCGAGACCATGCTGGACGAGATCAAGCGGCAGGGGAAGTACCGCGACATCGCGTATGTCCACCAGGGCCCCGCCCACCTCTCCATCGGCCAGGAAGCCGCCGCCGCGGGCGAGGCGTTCCTCCTGACGGTGGACGATCACATCTTCGGCAGTCACCGGAGCCACGGCGAGATCCTGGCCAAGGGCCTCTCGGCCATCCATCGCCTGGACGAGCCCGAGCTCCAGCGCATCATGGAGGGCTACCTCGGCGGCGACACCCTGCGGGTCGTGGAGCGCGAGCCGGCCGCGAGCGGGAAGGACCTGGCGGTGAACTACCTGCTGTACGGCCTGCTGGCGGAGATCTTCGCGCGCGCCACCGGGTTTAACCGGGGCCTCGGCGGTTCCATGCACGCTTTCTTCCCCCCCTTCGGGATCTATCCCAACAATGCCATCGTGGGCGGCAGCGGGGACATCGCCGTGGGCTCGGCCCTGGCAAAGAAGACGCAGCGGCAGCCCGGGATCACGATTGCCAACATCGGGGACGCATCGGCCGGCTGCGGTCCGGTCTGGGAAGGGATGCACTTCGCGACCATGGGGCAATACTGGACCCTGTGGGAGCCGGCCTATCGGGGTGGCCTGCCCATCATCTTTGCCTTCATGAACAACTTCTACGGGATGGGCGGGCAGACGCGTGGTGAGACCATGGGCTTCGAGCGTCTCGCTACCATCGCCGCAGGCCTGAACCGGTGGAACTTCCACGCCGAGACGGTGGACGGGAACAATCCCCTGGCCGTCATCGACGCCATCCGACGGAAGAAGGAAGTCCTGGCCAACGGCGAGGGCCCCGTCCTGCTGGACATCATTACCTACCGGCAGAGCGGCCATTCCCCCAGCGACGCCAGCTCTTACCGAACCCGGGAGGAGCTGGAGGCCTGGAAGGCGGTGGATGCGATCCAGGAATTCAGACGCCAGATTCTGGCCGCCCAGGCGGCCCCCGAGACGGCGCTGGACGCGATCGTGGCCGCCGCCGGCGAGAACATCCGCACGGCCTGCCGGCTGGCCGCCGACCTGACCGTGTCGCCCCGCCTGACCGGGGCCGGCATCGCCAAGGTCATGTTCTCCGGGGCGCCGGCCGAACGCCTGCCGGCGCTCCCCGCCGACGCGGTGCGGAAGCCGCAGGCCGAGAACAGTCGGGTTCAGCAGCTCGCGAAGAAGCGCCGCTCGGGCCTCGACCCCACGACCGGCGAACGCCTCTCCGAATCCAAGGCCGTCTCGTTCCGCGACGCCATCTTCGAGGCTGTCATCCACCGCGCCTACCACGACCCCCGGCTGGTCATCTACGGCGAGGAGAACCGGGATTGGGACGGCGCCTTCGCCGTCTACCGCGGCCTGACCGAGAGCCTCCCCTATCATCGCCTCTTCAACGCGTCCATTTCCGAGGGCGCCATCGTCGGCACCGCCGTCGGCTGCGCCATGGAGGGGGGACGGCCCCTGGTCGAGCTGATGTACTGTGACTTCCTGGGGCGGGCGGGCGACGAGATCTTCAACCAGCTCTCCAAGTGGCAGGCGATGTCCGCCGGCGTCCTCCAAATGCCCGTGGTGCTCCGCGTCAGCGTGGGCAGCAAGTACGGAGCCCAGCACTCGCAGGACTGGAGCGCCATGACGGCCCACATCCCCGGCCTCCAGGTGGTGTTCCCGGCCACCCCCTACGATGCGAAAGGCCTCATGACCGCCGCATTGGCGGGGACCGACCCGGTGATCTTCTTCGAGAGCCAGCGACTGTACGGCGTCACCGAATGGTTCCAGCCGGAGGTGCCGGCCGAACCGTACACCGTCCCCCTCGGCGTACCGGATGTCAAACGCCCCGGCACCGACCTCACCATCCTCACCGTCGGCTCGACACTGTACCGGGCCGTCGAGGCCGCCGACCGACTCCAGAAGGACTTCGGCGTGTCGGCCGAACTCGTCGATGCCCGCAGCCTGGTGCCGTTCGATTATGCCCCCGTGCTGGAGTCCGTCAAGAAAACCGGCCGGATCCTGCTCGCCTCCGACGCCTGTGCGAGCGGGAAGCTTCCTCCACACTCTGGCGACCACCATCCAGGAGCTGGCGTTCCATGACCTCGACGCCCCGGTGGTCGTGGTGGGCGCGCAGAACTGGATCACGCCGGCAGCCGAACAGGAGGACCTCTTCTTCGCGCAGTCGAGCTGGCTCCTGGATGCCGTCCACACCCAGCTCCGACCCCTGCCCGGATACCAGCCGACGACCGACTGCTCGCCCGCAGCGCGGCTTCGGGCCGCACGCGAGGGGGTCTGAGAGCATTGCCGATTGCAGATTGTCGATTGCCGATTTAGAGACGGAGTGCGGGAAGAGTCTGTTCGGATCCCCCAATCGGCAATCTGAAATCTGAAATCCGCAATTGCTGCAAGGAGAAAAGCTCGATTCACCGAACGGTGTGCGAACTGACGAAGAACGCCAAGAGAACGAATGAGGAGAAATGAGCATGGCCGGACGACTGGAAGGAAAGGTGGCCATCGTCACGGGCGGCGCCTCGGGGATCGGCGAGGCGACCTGCCGCCTGTTCGTGCGGGAAGGCGTCCGTGGACTTGTCCTCGCGGACATCAGCGACGCCAGCGGCAAGGCCATCGAGGCGGAGTTGCGGAACGCCGGCGCCGACGTCCTGTACCAGCACCTCGACGTCAGCCAGGAGATCGCAGTGGGTCGAGACGATGAAGACCGTGGACGGCCGCTGGGGACGCCTGGACATCCTGGTGAACAACGCCGGCCGGGGCGGCGTGCTCATCCGTCCACCGGTGGAGCACACCACCGAAGAGGCGATGGATGTCTCCTTCGCGATCAACGCCAAGGGACCCCTCTTCGGCATGAAGCACGCCATCCCGCTCATGCGGAAGACGGGCGGGGGCTCCATCGTCAACGTGGTGTCCATCTACACCATGATCGGGGATGTGCTGGCCACCGCCTACGCGGCGGGCAAGGGTGCCACGCGGGCCCTCACCAAGATGGCCGCGGTCCAGTACGCCAAGGAGAAGATCCGGGTCAACAGCGTGTTTCCCGGTTTCGTCGAGACGGGGATGACCAAGGACCTCCACTCCAAACCCGAAGCGCGTCAACACCGCATCGACCTGACCCCGCTCGGCGTCCTGGCCGTCCCCGAGGATATCGCCTACGGGATCGTGTACCTCGCATCCGACGAGGCTCGATACATGACCGGCAGCGAGCTGGTCATCGACGGGGGCATCTCGTCGCGGTAGGAAGTCCGCCACGGCGGACGGGCGTGATCGGCACACGCCGGCCATGGGATGCCCCGTGGCCGGCGTGTGCATCTGTCCCGGACAATCGAGAGTATTCGCCTGTTCCCGGGTGCCCCCTGCCGATGTTGGGCAACCGAATCCAGATCACCGCGCTCCGACACTTTGGAGGAGCCTCGCCATCGTCTCATATCCGCGCCCACGCGCGAGCGACAGCGGCGTCTGTCCGGTGCGATCTGGCAGGTTCGGGTTCGCCCCTGCCTCCACCAGCGCCCTGAGCGTCTCGGTGTGGCGTGGGCCGCCATCGCCGAGGACGATGGATTCGATGAGCGCGGTCCAACCCAGATTGTTGACGTGATCCAGCGGTGCCCCCGCCTGGATGAGTGTCCGGACGACGTCCGCGTGGCCCAGATGGGCCGCAGCGATCAGGGCGGTGCCGTCATAGCGGCTGGTGACGTTCTTGGCGCTCGCCCCCAGCGCGAGCGCCACCGTGAGGGTCGGGACATCGTTCGCTACCGCCGCGATCGTGACAATATCGTACCGGTCGTTTTCCAGGGCATTCGGGTTCGCCCCGGCACCCGCCAGTGCGCGCATCGCGTCGTGGTGGCGGCCATACGCCGCCACGTGCAGCGGTGTTCGGCCGCGCCCGTCCTTGATGTCGGACTTCTCGCCCTTGGCGACCAGTGCGCGGATTTCCGCCACGTCGCCTCGCGCTGCTGCGCCCAGGAGGCCGGTGTAACCGGCCGTCTCGGCCGAGGACGGCGGGACCTGTGCATCGGTTCCCCCGACCCAGCCCGCGAAGACAAAGAGTCCGACCGCGAAACCGACGATGAGTCGTGTCAGATCCATGGCGTTTGATCCATGGCGTTTGAGTGCCTCGGACCAGGGGCAACGTCAGGGGGACACTGACCGGACCGTTCACCTTGAACCGTGGTCGTCCATACGGAAATGGGGAATTTCTACCGCCAACAATGAGGCAAGTCAAACGGTTTGTCGGCGTTTGGCGTGGTTTCAGGAAGGATCGGATGACTCGGCGGCGGTGCACCGATGGGAGCGGCACCGATTGTCAAACGCTGGGAAGAACCCCTGGCAGACTTTCCAGGCGAGCGAAACCGTCCTGGAGGCTCACGCGCGCCTGCGAACCGAGCGCGGCCCAGTAGGCGACGATCGCCCGGGCCAGACACTCCTCGCTGCAGAGGCTCGGGGTACAACTCGTCGGGTCGCTGGGGCGCGGAACCGTCCTGCCACAGACGCGGCAAAGCCCAGGCATCTCATCGAGGTCCGGCGGTGCAGCGACCGATGTGGGATCGTTATCGGACGGCTTTGACATCACGCCTCTCCGGGCAGGATGATCCGGCGGCCCGCGCTCGCCTGGACGTCCACCACGGTCACCGCGAACGTGAGCGCTTCCCCGGCCAGGGGATGATTGAAATCCAGCGTGGCATGGCTGTCGGACACGCCGGTGACGACGAAGGGGATTTCTTCCCCCTGCGGATTCCGAAGGTCCAGGTGCAGTCCAACCGTCGGCCTGATGCCCTCCGGAAAACGCTCCAGCGGAACCTCCTGGACGGCTTCGGGTCGGCGGGCGCCATACGCATCCTCTGCCGCCACCCGGATCTCTTTGGCGTCGCCACGCTGCATGCCCACCAGCTCGCGTTCCAGGCCGGGAATGATCTCCTCTTGTCCGAACTCAAAGGTCAGCGGCTCTTTGCCTTCGGACGAATCCACCACCTTTCCGGAGTCCAACCGGAGGGAGTAGTTCATCGTCACTATCGTGCTCGGTCCGATCCGCATTCCCCGCCTCTTGGATGGCGCCCACTCGACGAAAAAGCCCTCAAAGACCCAAGAACGTCCCTGGGGGCTCCTCACCCGCAAACCGTCGTTGGCGCTTCGTCGGCCGCCCGATAGGTTGCGTCACCCTATGCGAAGCCCCTTCAGTGTCAAGCCATTTCGGCTCGATCGGCCTCGCGGTCGGCGCCGTCGGCCTGTCCTTTGACGCATTCGGACCCCACCCAAGCAGCACCCAGTTCGCCGGTGTCTTGATGCTCATGGATCGCGGGTGGCGCTTCCGAATGAGATCGGTGGGCGCGGGCGTCAAAGCCTTTCGGCATGCGTCGAATGCCGCAGTCGGAAGGCTCCACGCGTGCGACCTTCCGGCCCACTGAAAAGGCAGGGCGGCACTCCACGCGTCCTGTTAGCCCATCAATAGCCGCGGCAAGAAAAGCACCAGCTCCGGGATGATGACGGCCAGAAGGATCACCCCCACCATGACCGCGAGGAAGACCCAGACATTACGAGACGAGTCGCCCAGGGTCGTCTTGGCGATGGCCGTGGCGATGAAGAGAAAGCTCGCGACCGGTGGCGTCACCGCGCCGACCACCAGCGTCATCGACAGGATCACCGCCCAGTGCAGCTCGTTGATTCCGAACCGCATCGCCAACGGATGCAGGACCGGCACCAGAATGATGATGGACGCTGCCTCCTCCATCAAGCCGCCCACGATCAACAGAAACACGATCACGATCAGGAAGATCATGAACGGGTTGTTCGTCAGCGACGTCAAGAACTCCGCCGCCACCACCGGTGCTCGGGCGGCGGCCAAGAGCCACCCAAAGATGCCCGACGCGGCCACCACAAACATCACGACGCTGGTCGTCAGGGCCGCCTTGACCAGCGCCGCCGGCAGCTCGGACCACCGAATTTCCTCGTAGATAAACTTCCCCACCAGAAAACCGTACACGACGGCGACCACCCCGGCCTCGGTGGCCGTGAACACGCCCAGCAGGATGCCCCCCAGGATGATCACCGGGCTCACCAGCGCCCAGCTCGCGTCCAGGGTCGCCCTGAGGACCTCCCGCACTCCCGCCGCCTCTTCGGCCCCGTAGCCGTGGCGGACGGCATAGATGTAGCTCACCGCCATCAGCCCCAGCCCGATCAGGATCCCCGGGACGATGCCGCCCAGGAACATCCGAGCCGGGGACTGGTTCGCGATCGCCGCGTAGATCAGCATGATGATACTGGGTGGGAAGATCGGGCCGAGGGCGCCCGCGACCGCTTGGAAGGCGGCCACGTAACCGCGCGGATAGCCCTTCTTGATCATCGCCGGGATGGTCAGCGAGCCGATCGCCGCCGTATCCGCGGCCCCGGATCCGGACACCCCGGCAAAGATCATGCTCGCCAGGACCGCGGCGAGCGAGAGCCCTCCCCGGACGCGACCGACGAGCGCCACCGCGAACTTTACCAGTCGGAGCGAGATGCCGCCGCGCTCCATCAACTCGCCGGCCAGGATGAAGTACGGGACCGCCATCAGCGGAAACGAGTCAATGATGATGAACATCCGCTGCGGGGTGACGACCCAGGGGATCGGGGCCACGCCCGGCAGCGTTCCGTAGTACCACAGAGCGCCGCCAGCGACGACAACAACATGGCGATGGCGAGCGGGCGCCCCCACCACGAACATCAGGACCAGGAAACTGACGAACAGAGCGGTGAACACGTCACGCGACCTCGATGTGTGTGGCGGGTGCTTGCTCCCCCTTCCACGTCCGCCAGCGCCGCCCGCAGGATATTCACCATCATCAACACACAGCCGACCGGGATCGCCGCGTACGGGATCGTCATCGGGATTTCCATCGCCGGGGATTTTTGGAACCGCACGGACGGTGCCTGGACCAGTTGCATGCCGAGGACGAACAGGATCGACACAGCCGACGATCACGCAATGCCCAGGAGATCAGCGCGCACGACCGCGTTGCAGCCGGGGCGGGTACCAGGCGAGTCAGGAAATCGATGACGATATGGCTGTTCAGGTTAAACGCGATGGCCGCGGTCAGGAACACCGACCAGACGAACACATAGCGGACCAGTTCCTCGGACCAGGACGACGGGCTGGCGAACGACGAACCGGAACAGCACCTGCGCGAAAACCCGACCACGACGATGACGCACGTAGCTCGTCGCCACCATGCGGCCAACCCTTGTCCCAAATGCGGGCGAACATGGCGCCGACGTCACTCCAGGTTTTCAGTCGTTTCCCCCGCGACTCCATCTCGAGAGGAGGCGATGGGGGTCGCGACATATTTCGAGCGTCTAGGCGCCCGCTCCTTTCATCACGGTGTCCCACCAATCCTTCGGGATCTTCTTCGCGTACTCCTCGTGCACCTTCCGACCGTCGCCCGGAACGCCTTCTTGTCCGCCTCGTTGATCTTGACCCCCGCCGCCTTCATCGTCGCGCGCGAGCTTGGCCCCTGACTTCCGCCCAGATCTTGCGCTCGTAAACGGCCCGGTATCCTTCCCGACCTGGACCAGCAGTCCTGAAGCTCCTTCGGCAGGCCGCCGAACAACGCCGTGGAGACGACGATACAGTTCGGCGTGATGAAATGGTCGGTGTCGGACAGGTAGGGCGCCACCTCGTAGTGCCGGTTCGTCATGTAGGTCTGCTCGGAGTTCTCCGCGCCGTCCACGACCCCCTGCTGGATGGCGCCGTATACCTGATTGAACGACATCGGCCGTCGCCTGCGCCCCCATGGCGTTGAGCGAGGCCACTCGGACCGGGTTCTCCTCCACGCGGATCTTCATCCCCTTCAGATCGTCGGGGGTCGCGATCGGCTTCCGCTGTTGTAGATCTTACGAGTTCCGGTGTCGTACCAGCACAGGCCGCGCATCTTGATCGTCGCAAACCGCTCGACGGCGAGCTTCTCGCGATCCGATCGGGCTGTCCAAGAACTTCAAGAGTTGGGGCTGGCTGGTAAACACGTAGGGGAGGTCGAAGACCATGGTATCGGCCAGGAACGGCGTGATGTTGGCCGTCGAGACCTCGGCAAACTGGATCGTGCCGAGCTGGATACCCTCCAGCAGATCGCGCGAGCGCGCCGATCTGCGCGTCTGGGAAGAACTGGATCTGCAAGCCGCCGCCGCTGCGCTTGTTCGCCTCGTCGGTAAAGAACTTGTCGCCGAGCGCAGTTCGGCGACGTGGCGGAGATCACGGTGCCGAACCGCCCCGCGAATGACTTTCGCTGGGCAAAGGCGGGCGCCGTGCCGCTCGCCAAGCCACGCCATCCCTGCCGTGCCCGCGGCCATGGCCGACAGGAACCGACGTCGGGTCAACTCCGGAGTCGCCGTCTGTTGTGGTGCGCACTCTTTTCGTCATGGCTCTCCTCCTCATGAAGTGGTCGAGAACAGTGTACCGCCCTGGGTGAAATGTTCGGAGAACGTAGAGGCGTCCGCTCCGCTTTGTCAAGCCCAAAGACCCCGCTGCGGCCCTCTACGCTCCGTAAACAATCTCGACCCGCCCCACCTCGCCGAAATCCACGTCGAGCCGGTCCCCGGCGCGGCGAAGAAGTGGCCGGTGCAGGTGCCGGTACTCACGATCTCGCCCGCCGTGAGCCCCCGGCCGCGCTCCCGCAGCCAGTTGGCAAGCCACGTCAGCGAGGTCAACGGATGGCCCATCGCCGCCCGTCCGAAGCCGGACTTGATGAACGCCTCCGTTGAGGTGGAGATCTAACCGCGGCGTTCGGCAGATCGATCGCCTGCCAGTCTCGAATGGGCGTGCCGTACACGAACGCTGCCGCGCCACCATTGTCGAGGCACGAGCCGAGATAGGCGCTCGCTCCGTACCAGTCCTCAAAGACCGTGTCGCCGATCTCCACGGCCGGCATCAGGGACTCGATGGCCGCCCGCACCTCGGCCTCGACGTAGGGCGCCTCGCGGGGAGGAAGGTCGGCACCCAGACGGAACGCGAACTCGCACTCGGAGTTTCGATAATTGATGAAGAGGGACGCGGGCAAGACCGCCGGGCTCTCGCGCACCCCGCGCCGATGCAGCCGTCCGGGAGCCGGGCTCGGCAAGCCTTCGGCATGGCGCACCTCGACGCTCGCGGCCCCGATCTTCCATCCGGCGGGCTCCCAGTCCAGCCTCTCGTTGAGTCGGAACACCACGGCCATCAGCGAGTCCCAGTGACGCGTCCACAGCCGCTCCGGCAATTGAACGCTGCAACGCGCAAGGCGACCCTGGGCGACGAGCTCGACGACCTCGTCCACCTCCGCCGGCGTCAGCGGCGTGGTCCGCGTGCACCAGACAGCCTGGCCGGGCGGCGTCGGCCCGTAGATGCGCCTGCCCGACAAGGTGATTTCGGACGCGTCAGATTGCCCGGCCACTGGTCCCCCCTTTGGTATGTCCGCCAATGTTCGACCTGCATGATGCCGCAGAACCGGAATACGCCGGCGGATCGCCGGGATCGTCGCCCGGACGATGCGGTTATCGCTTGAGCGCCTCCGCCACCTTGGCCATCACGGTCGCGGCCTCGTCCACGTCCGCCGCCGTCACGTGGCGGTGGGTCAGCCAGCGCAGCGTGTCGGATTGCTGGGCGAGGACATGGACGTTCTGGGCGGCGAGCATCTCGGCCACCTTCGCCGCCGGGACGCCCAGGCCGGACACCGTGGTTCGCACGATATTGGTCTGCACCGTCCGCAGATCTACGGCGAGGCCCGAAATAGTACTCAACTTCTCGGCCAGACGCCGCGCGAGCGCATGATCGTCTGCCAACCGGTTCACCATGGTCTTCATCGCCACCAGGCCCGCGGCCGCGATCACGCCCCCCTGGCGGGTCGTCCCGCCCAGCATCTGTCGTTTCTTCTTTGCCGCCTCGATGAATGCCCTCGTGCCCACGATGATGGAACCGACCGGCGCGCTCAGGCCCTTGGAGAGACAGAAGGTTGCCGAATCGGTCTGGGCGGCGATCTCCTTCGCCGGAACGCCCAACGCCACCGCCGCATTGAAGATCCGGGCCCCGTCCAGGTGGACGGGGATCCCGTGCCGGCTCGCCACGGCCTTGACCGCGGCCATCTGCGCCACGCTCCAGACCGTCCCGCCCGCCATGTTGTGCGTGTTCTCCAGGCAGATCAGCCCCGTCTCGGGGAAGTGGAGCTTCGCGGGTCGGACGGCCGCAGCCACATCCTCGGCCGCCATGATCCCGTCCGTCCGGCCACCCGGTTGACGAGCAGCCCGCCGACCGCCGCGATGCCCGCGACCTCGGTCCAGAAGAGGTGAGCGTCCCGCTCCAAGATCATCTCCTGGCCGTGGCGGGTATGCGTCAGGACGGAAACGAGGTTTCCCATCGTTCCGCTGATCACGAAGAGGCCGGCCTCTTTGCCCAGAAGCTGCGCCGAGTACTCCTCCAACTCGCGGACGGTCGGGTCCCCTTCGCGTCCGTCGTCGCCGACCTTCGCCCGCGCCATCGCATCCCGCATCTCCTCGGTCGGTTCGGTGATCGTGTCGCTCCGAAAATCCAGCTTGCCGTTCAGCATCACCAGTCTCCCTTTTCTGTTCGTCCCATGACAAGAAGACCCAAGGTCATCTCCAACGCTTCGCTTAACGGCGCTCTGCCGCCACCCGCTTGCGCGCGCACTCCAGCTTCTCTGCCGACCCGACATCCTGCCAGTACTGGCCGTCAGCCCGATAGGCAGCGACCTTTTCGCCTTCTCCGGCCAGCCGCAGGTAGGTCCGGGTGATCGGGAAGGCACCCGTCTCATTCATCCGGGAAAAGATGGCAGGGTCAACCACGTGGATTCCGGTGAAACCTAACCGCTCGACGGGAACCACCGGCCTGCGCGCCCACTCCACGCCCTCCGACGTTTCCCGGCCGACGAGCCGGCCGTTCGTGTCGAACAAGAGCTGGCGCGAGCTCGGCCGAGGCTGCACTGCGAGGGTTGCCAGAGCTCCTGCGCCCTCATGGAATCGCAAGAGCGCCGCGAGGTCAATCTCGCTCACAACGTCCACGTTGTGGAGGAAGAATGGCCGGCCGTCGTCGAAGAACCACGCGGCGTTCTTCAGCCCCCCGCCGGTGTCGAGGAGTTCGGCCTCGCGCGTGAATTGGATGCGGAGCCCGACATCGCCCTTGGACGCCAGGAACTCGACGATACGGTCGCCCAGATGAAAGAGGTTGACGACGAGGTCGGTGACGCCGGCCGACGCCAGACGCCCGATCACCCGTTCGATCATCGGAACGCCGCCGACCTCGACCAGCGCCTTCGGCAACCGGTCGGTGAGCGGCCTGAGGCGGCTTCCGACGCCGGCCGCCAGGATCATCGCCTTCACCTCGGCCCAGGTTCCTGCGCCGCGTGGCGCACCTCGACGTTCACCTGGAAACGCTCGCGCAGGCGCTGCGCCAACTGTTCCGCACAGTACACCGAGCGATGCTGGCCGCCGGTGCAGCCAAAGGCAACGCTGAGGTCGGTAAAGTTGCGCGCCTGGTAATTCTCGACGGTCTGGTCGATCAGCCCGAAGACGTGGCCAAGGAACTCGCGAACCGTAGGTTCCTTCTCCAGAAATGCGATCACGGGGTCGTCCCTGCCCGTCAGCGTCGCGTACCGCGCCTCCCGCCCCGGGTTGGGGAGCGCCCGGCAGTCGAACACGTAGCCGCCGCCGTGCCCCCGCTCGTCGGTCGGCACGCCATCCTTGTACGAGAAGCTCTCGATCCGGACCGTGAGTTTGAGCGAGGCCGTGCCGAACTGCCGCAGGCCGGAGGACGCAACCAGCCGCCGCCACACCTGCGTCAACTCCGGCAAGTCCAGCGGAAGCTCGGCCGTCCGCAGCAGGTGCTCCAGGTTCCGGATCGCGTACGGGATGCTGGCCAGGAAGTGCTGTTTCCGCTCGTAGAATCCCCGCAGACCGTAGGCCCCCATGGCCTGCATGATCCGGATGTATGCGAAGCCGGGATAGTGGCGCCGGAAGGCGTCGCGGTCGATCGGCTCGATCGTCGAGGCGGCTTCGAGGTAGCGCTCGATGAGTTCGTCCCGCACCTCGAATGGGAGGTCCGCCTTGGCATCGAAGAGCAGCGAGGCAACGTCGTACTGGAGCGCGCCACGTCGCCCGCCCTGGTAATCGATGAAGAACGGCTCCCCGTTCCGGACCATGACATTCCGGGACTGGAAGTCGCGGTAGAGGAAATACCGCCGTTCCGCCATCAGCAGGAACTCGACGAACCACTCGAAATCGTTCTCCAGCGCCTGCTCGTTGAACGGGATCCTCGCCAGCCGAAGGAAGTAGTACTTGAAGTAGCTGAGGTCCCACATCATGGATTGTTTGTCGAAACTGGGTCGCGGGTAGCAGACGTCGTAGTTCACCGTCCGGCCGGCCGCAATCTGGAACCGCGGCAGGAACTCCACGACCTTCCGGTAGAGGTCGAGTGTCGCGTTCGAGGGGCCGCCCTCGGCGCGATTCGCCGTGAGGAACTGAAAGAGCGTCGTGTCGCCCAGATCCTCTTCGAGGTACACCCCTCGGTCGAGATCCTCGGCGTAGATCTCGGGCACCGGCAGGCCGCAGCGCCTGAAGTGTCGGGAGAACTCGAGAAAGGCCCGATTTTCGCGCACGTCCGGATTGACGACGCCGATGGCCGTCCGGGAGGCGGCCGACAGGCGGAAGAGTGTCCGCGCCGAGCCGTCGCCTTTGACCGACACAGTGCCCGCGACCGGCTCCCCGAACCGGCACTCGAAAAGGGCCCGTAATGGCTCGTCGTGCGTCCGAGGGTTCATGCGTGAGCCTCGGCTAATTGATAGGCTTCCATATGCCACGAACGTAGGCGCCCGAGGGACCATAATACGTCGCGCAGCCGGATAGAACCAGCAACATCGGCACCGCCACCCGCAACACCCCCAAGGCGCTCCTCACGCAACCTCCAACGCAGCGCCCAGCCCCTTCAGGGCGAACTTGAGCGCTCGGGCCATCGGGTCCACAGCGCGAGCGGAACCCCGCTCGCGGCGCGCGTCAGCCGCGTAAACTCCCCCGGGCCGGTCGGGTTATTCCTTGAGCGCGCCGGCCGTGAGACCGCGGATGAGGTAGCGACGGACCAGCAACGAGAACGCCACGACCGGCAGCATGATCATGCACCCACCCGCGGCGATCTTTCCCCATTCCCAGCCCTCGTAGTTCATGAAGTTTACGATCGCCACCGGGGCCATCTGCGCCCGGCTGCGGGTCAGCACCAAGGCGAAGAAGAAATCGTTCCAGGCGAACAGGAAGCAGAAGATCGCCGTCGTGACCAAGCCGGGCCCGGCCAACGGCAACGCGATCCGCAGGAACGCGCCCCACGGGCCGGCCCCGTCGATCTCCGCCGCCTCCTCCAGTGATCGGGGCAGGCCGTCGAAGAAGGTCCGCATCATCCAGATCACCAAGGAGAGGTTGAAGGTGAGATAGATGATGATCAGGCCGACCAGCGTGTCGATCAACCCCAGGTAGCGGTATGTCAGGAAGAACGGGATGGCAAAGGCGATCGGCGGGGCCATGCGGGTGGTCAGGATCCAGAGGGCGATGCCCTTGTCCGCCTGGAAACCGGCCCGCGAGAGCGCGTAGGCTGCCGGAACGCCCAACAGCAAGGAGATGAGCGTGGTCGCCACGCTCACGATCAGACTGTTGCCGAAGGATCGGGCAAATTTTCCTTGCAGGAGCGCCAGGTAGTTTTCGAAGGTCGGCGCGAAGAAGAGCTTCGGGGGCATGCGGAAGGCCTCGCTCTCGACCTTCAGGGATAGCTGGATGAGCCAGAGGACCGGAAAGAGGGTGACAGCCAGGAGCAGGATGGTCTGCGCGTAGATCAGGATGGTCGAAAGGCGCGGCGCCACCCGCCTGCCACGTCTCTGCGATCTACTCAACATCGACCCGCACCCCCACCGTGCCGACGATGAGGTAACTGATCGCCAGGACACTGGCCAGGACTACTACGCTGATGGCCGCCGAGTACCCGATCAGGCTGTAGTTGAACCCCTGCAGGAACGCGTAATAGTTGGTGGCCTCGGTCACGGTGCCCGGACCGCCGCCCGTCATGACGAAGATCAACGGGAAGGCCTTCACGCTCTCGATGAGTCGGAACAGGACCGTGACGACGATGGCCGGACGCAGCAGCGGGAGGACAACGTGCCGGAACACCTGCCAGGCGCCGGCGCCGTCGATCCGTGCCGCCTCGAGCGGCTCCGCGGGGATCATCTGCAGCGCCGCCAGCAGCATCAACAGCGTGAAGGGAAACCATTCCCAGATGTCGGCGATGATGATGGCCGGCAGGGCCAGCCTGGGATGGGCGAGCCAGGCGGGCTGGGGCAGGCCCAGCAGCCCCAGGGCCCAGTTCAGGACGCTGATGTCCGGCGTGAAGAGCACCTTCCACATGATGGCCACCACGATCGGCGGCAGCACCATGGGGATGATGAACAGCGCCCGCATGGCCTCGAGAAACCGGAGCCGGCTGTTCAACAGCAGGGCCGCCGCCAGCCCCAGCAGCAATTGGAAACCCACGGTGAAGACCGACAGGCGAAGCTGCACGCCGAGGGAGCCCAGGAACCGGTGATCATCGAGGAGTTCCATGAAGTTCGCCAGCGGGGCGCTGAAGTCCCACCAGGTGGCCGGGCGGGCCAGGTTGAGCGGGGTGAGGCTGGTGGAAAACAGGAAGAGGAACGGCGCAATGGTGACGACCGCGAGGACGGCGAGGGCCGGCGACAGCAGGATCCAGAAGAACCGGGTGCGCTGCCTCACGGTCCTCGCCTCCGCCTCGGTCTACCGTCGGATCTTGTGTCCGGCCTTGGTCAGGATGGCCTCGATATCGCGGCTCGTGTCCCGCATGGCCTGGTCGGCCGGCTTCTGGCCGGTCATGACCTCGGTGACCCCGATCGTGACGCGATCCCCGATGGGCGGGAACTCGGGCACGGTCCGGTACGCCATGTAGCCCGAGCCGGCCAGCTTCAGCACCTGACCGTGCAGCGCGCCGATGTCGGAGCCGCCCCAGTTGTACTTCTGTTTGTATTTCGGACTGTCGAGGACGCTGGCCCGCGTCACCGCGGGGTAGGTCGTCGTCTCGGCGATGTGGCTCATGACCTCTTTCGACAGCGCCCAACGGATGAATTCCCAGGAGACCTCCTTCTGCTTGGCGCCGGCGGGGATCTGCATCCCGTGGACGGCCACCTGGGGGAACCGGCCGGCAGGCCCTCCAGGCGGGAGGGTATAGGCCACTTTGTCGTGCACCTTGCTCTTGGCCGGATCGCCGGCGAGTCCGACCCAAGCCAGGGCGTCGATGTAGATCGCGGTCCGGCCCTCCATCATCCCGCCCGAGGATTGCGGCTCCGCATAGCTTGCGACACCGGGCACGCTGTAGTCGCGACAGAGCTTGCCGTACACCTCGGCGGCTTTGATGGATTCCTGGCTCGCCAGAAGCGGCGTCATGTCCTTGGGCGGGTCGGCAAAGAACCGCCCGCCGTAGGCGTAGAGGTAGTTCGGCCAGATCCAGTGGACCCCACCCAGACCGCGGCCCATGTACGCCTTGGTATCGGGGGTCTGAAGCTTGGGCGCGACCGCCAGCAGTTCGTCGAAGGTTTCGGGGGGACGGGCGCCGGCCCGTTTCAACAGATCCGTCCGGTAGACCATCAGCGTGCTCTCGGCAACGAAGGGCAGGGCCAGAATGTCGTTCCCGGCCTTCATGGGCGCCATGGCGCCCGCCAGGAAGTCGGCGGGGTTCAGAGCGGGGTCGGCGGCAATGAAATCGTTCAACTTGGCGGCCCACCCGGCGCCGATCCACTTCCCCGAGAAGATGAAAGTCATCGTCATCACGTCGAAGGCGCCGGACCCCGTGGACAGCTCGAGGTCCGCTCGCTGGTTGTAGACAACGAAGCTGGGGGTGTCGATCTCGACCTTGATCCCGGTGCGCTCGGTAAACTGGGGGAGCAACTGTTTCAGTGCGCGGGGGTACGGGTGATCGAACATGAAGACGTTCAGGGTCTTCCCGGCGAACGGCTTGGTCGCCGCGCGGGTCCCGGCCGGTGCGAAGAGCGTGGACGCCACCGGGAGAGCCGCCGTCGCGGCGACGCCCCGCAAGAACGTTCGCCTCGTCAGTCTCGGCATGGATCCCCTCCTTTCCTCATTCGCCGTCCAATCTCGGGTGCGAACCGCAGAGCCTCGCGCGGCAGTCAGATGCGACCAAACGCGACGGGCCCGTCACGATGCGCCCAGGCGCACCGCTGCGTGCCGCAACTCGTGCGCCAGGTCGGCGCGGGCGTACTCGTAGAAATAATGGGCCGTGTCGCCTACCAGCACGACGTCGACGTATCGGACCGAGCCGGTCGCGTGCGACGAGCGGATCCACGGCCGATGGGACGGCGTGAGTCGACGCCACGTCCGGAGGTCGGTGGAGACCGCCAGCATGCACTGCTCGTCGTAGGAGTCGGCGCGGGTCGTCCCTTCGTCGAAGAGCATCGTCCAGACAGGGGGCACCCACACCACCGCGGAGGGCCGGACGTTGATCCCGCCCCATCCTTGGGGCCCCGGCTCGGCGACGATCTGGGCAGTGGGGAAATCGATCCCGTCGAGCGACCGATGGAGCGCGATCAATCCCCGGCCGCGCGAGCGGATCACCCCTTCGGCATCCGGCCCCAGGTGCTGGTCCCGCCACGCCGCCGAGGTATAGACGAAGTATTCGCCCCCGATCACCAGGACGACGGGGTCTTTGACGTGGGAGAATCCGTACATGGCGGCGTCCATCGCGATCCGCCGCCGCCGCGGATCGAGCGTCTCGACCGAGGTCGACTGGAGCAGGTCGATCCGCCAGGTGGCTGGATTCCGGTCGTAGGACTGCGCCGTCTCGGAGCAGATGTACAGCCGCCACTCCTGGGAGAACGGGTCACGAATCAGGCCGGCCCGCTCGATAGAGTTGGCCCCGAACTGCTCTCGGGTGGCTTCCCAGGCTGTGCGCCATCCGGCCGGCGGCGCCGACGGATCGGGGCTGGCGACCACCCGGCAGACTCCGCCCCGCTTGTCCCCGAGCGGCCACCGCAGGCGGTGATAACAGTAGAAAAGGCCCGAACCAGGATCAAAGACGGCACTGGGGGCGCCGGCCCAGAAACCATAGCCGGCCCCGGGGGGCTCGGCCACCACGTTGCCGGCATCCGGATCAAAGGCGGGCAGGATTCCCCACCACTTCTGACCGGCTGCGAACATCTCGTGCGCGGCCATGCTGTTCTCCTCCACCTATCCGCACGTGGTCCTGCGGAACGGGTGCATGTGGTCTTCGGCGCCATACGCGCCGCACCCCGGACGCCGGGCGGGCTCGGCCTCGTCGCCTTCGTGCCCACCAACTTGCCTTGGGGATATCGCAGCCATAACCCGCGTGTCAAGCGCAAATCTCTGAGGGGGCACCGCTCGTCGGGCGCCCGCACCCAGCTCTTCAGACGCTCCTCAGCCACGCATCCAGCGTCCCCAGGTAGACCTCCACCGCGAGGGCCAGTTGGTCCACCGGGACGTACTCGTTGGCCTGATGAGCCACCTCGATGCTCCCGGGCCCCAGGATGACGGTGGGGATCTTTCCCTGATTCACGAGGTACGTCATGTCGCAGGTTGCGGTGAAGCCCTGCGCGGGCGCGGGGCGACCCAGGACGCGCGCGGCCGCCTCCTCCGCCGCTCTCACGATCGGCGCGTCCGGATCGGTGGAGGACGGGGGGACGAACCGGACCGTGCGAATCGCCACCTGCGCCCCTGACGCCGCAGGCAACGCCTGATTCACGCCGGCCACGATCTCGCCTAGCACCTCCGCCTCCGTCTCGTGCGGCAACACGCGGCGGTCAATGGTGATCACGCATTGCGCCGGGATGACGTTGAGCGCGACACCGCCCGCGATCGTCGAGATCACCAGGCTGGCCTTCCCGACGTGGCGGTCGGTCCGTCGTCTCACGGCGGCGGCCAGCCTGTCCAGGGCCGACACGATGGGCGCCATGGCCACGATGGCGTTGATTCCGGCGTCCGGATCGCTGGCGTGGGCGGCCCTGCCGGTCACCTCGATCTCCAGCCGCAGGACCCCTTTGTGCGCCAGCATCGGTACCAGGTGCGTGGACTCCCCGATGATCGCCGCGTCGGCCGTAAATCCCTTGGCCATCTCCTCCTGCGTACCGAGTCCGCCCCGCTCCTCGGCCCCCACGGCCATCAGGACCACCCGGGCGGGCACGGTCGTGCGCCGTGCTGCGAGTAACTCGAAGGCCACGATCATCGCCGCCAGACACCCCTTGGCGTCCTCGGCCCCCCGCCCGAAGATCATGCCGTCCCGCTCGACCGGGGTGAGCGGATCGGTGGCCCACAGCGCGGGGTCCCCCGGCGGGACCGTGTCCACGTGGCTGTTCAGCAGGAACGTCCGCGGCCCCTGGCCGATCTCCGCCACCACGTTGAGCGGTTTGCCGTCCACCGCGGTAACCCGACAGGGAATGTCCTGCCGGGCGAACCGGTCCACCAAGTACTGAATGATCGCACCCTCGTGGCCCCCATACGACGGAATGGCAACCAGGTCGCAGAGCAGCCTCGAAACGCGTTCGCGAACATCTTCCGGCGCGGCCCACAACCCTTGCGGATCCGTCATCGTATTCTCCTGCGCACAGCGGGACTCGCGAAGATGCGGAGGGACATGGCTAGCTGACGGGCAGCGATGCGTTCTTGAGGCCGAGCGTCTCGTAGATCTGCAAAGTGGCCTTGGACCGATTCAGCGTGTAGAAGTGCACCCCCTTCACGCCCTGATCGATGAGGTCCCTCACCTGCTCAGTGGCCCAATGGGTGCCGACCCGTTCGACGTATTCATCGTCCTTGGCGCGAACCAGCGATTTGATCAGCCGGGCAGGGAAACGCGCGCCGAGCGCCAGCTCCGCCATTCGCTGCATGCCCTTCAAGGAGGTCACCGGCATGATGCCGGCGATGATCGGCACGCCGATCCGGGCGATCTCGCAGCGCTCGCAGAAATCGTAGAAGTCGCGGTTGTCGAAGAAGAGCTGGGTGCACACGTAGTCCGCGCCGGCGTCCACCTTGGCCTTCAGGAAGTCCATCTCCATCAGCCGGTTCGGCGTCTCCGGGTGGCCCTCGGGGAACCCTGCCACGCCGATACCCATCCCGGGGAAGCGCATCCGGATGAAGGCCACTAGGTCCGCAGCATGCGCGAAGCCACCCTCGGGTTGCCGAAAGGCCGTCTCGCCTTTCAGCGGATCCCCCCGAAGCGCCATGATGTTCACGATGCCATGTTCCTGATAATCCTGCAAGATCTCCCCGATCTCCACCCGGGACGCGCCCACACAGGTCATGTGGGACACCACGGCCAGCTTGGTGTGCTCGTGGATCCGGATAATGAGACCGTGGGTCAGTTCCCGCGTGGACCCGCCCGCCCCGTAGGTCACGCTCACATAGGACGGCTGCAGGGGAGCCAGGTCCTCCATGGTCCTGTAGAGCTGTTCCGCTCCCTCCCGCGTGCGCGGCGGAAAAAACTCGAAACTGAAGCATGGTCGGCGTTGGCTCAACAGGTCTCGAATGTGCATGGCGCGTCTGCGGCCTCTGGCTGATGGGTGCGCATCCGACGGCTACCCGCGCACGACTTCACGGCGTTCCGCTCGGCGAACGAGGGAGTCCACCGGCCCTACGACGCCGTCCAGCCGCCATCGATGGCGATAGTGGCTCCGGTAATGTAGCTCGCAGCCCCCGAGGCCAGGAAGACGAGGGCGCCTCCGATCTCCTCGGGCTGACCGACACGCCCGAGCGGAATCCGGGAAAGGATTCGCTGGCGTCGGTCCGCGTCCCCCTCCACGTAACCCTTCACCAGGGGCGTCATCATGTAGCCGGGCGCGATGGCGTTCACCCGGATGCCGTGCGGCGCCAACTCCATCGCCAGCCCCTTGGTGAACTGCATGACGGCCCCCTTGCTGGAGGCGTACACTACCTTGTCCCGCTCGGGAACCACCGACGAGGCCGAGGACATATTGATGATGCACCCGCCCTGTTGCGCGATCATCTGGCGCGCCACCGCCCGCGCCACCACGAAGACCCCCTTCACGTTGGTCTCGATGACAGTGTGCCAGTCCTCGTCGGTCATCTCCACGACCGGTTTCCGGACGTTGGTCCCGGCATTGTTGAACAGGATGTCGATCCGACCGAACGTCTGAACGGCTGCGCGGATCGCCGCGTCCACCTCCTGCGGGTTCCGCGCATCCGCGGTGGCAACCAGCGTCTTGCGCCCCAGTCGTTCCACCGACGCCGCCGTCTCCTCTAGTTGGCTCCGGGTCCGGCTGACCAGCACCACGTCGGCGCCGGCCCGGGCGAACGCCAGGGCGCCGGCCCGGCCCAAGCCGCGGCCCGCCCCCGTCACCACGGCGATCTTTCCTTCCAGGCTGAACTCCGCTCCGATCATCGTGTCGCTCCTCCGAACCTATTCCTCGCGTGAACCGGCACACGCCTGTCCGGGAGGCTCATTGTCGGCATTTGGCCGTCGGCCGTCAAGCACTTTACCCATCCGAACGTTGACATCCCGCTGTCACAGCATTAGAGTCCGCGCGTTCGCAACTCGCAATTTTCCCACGCACGGAGGAAAGCCATGGCCGTCTATTTTGAGGATTTTCAGGTCGGGCGGGAGTGGACATCGCCCACCCGCACCATCACCGAGGCCGATGTCACCATCTTCGCCATGCTGTCGGGCGACTACGACGAGATCCATACCAGCGAGGCGTGGTGCCGGACATCCTCCGCCTACAAGACCCGCATCGCCCACGGCATGCTGGGGATGTGCATCATCGAGGGCCTCAAGAAGCGGATCGCGGCGTTTGCCGAGACCCGCTACGTCGCCTCGCTGGAGTATACCTGGAAGTTCACCGGCCCCATCTTCCTTGGCGACACGGTGCACCTGAAGATCCGCATCACCAACCTGCGGGAGAGCAAGTCCAAGTCCGACCGGGCGATCATCTGGGAGGGTGTCCAGATGATCAACCAGCGGGGCGAAGTCGTCCAAGAGGGGGAGCATTCGCTGATGATCTGGCGCCGACCGGCAGGCTGCTGAAAAACGCCCACCTGCGGCGTTGGTTCGGCTCGTCACTCGCTGCGACGTACCTCCAGTACGTCTGGACCCACCTTTCGGTGGGTACCCCGCCTACGCCAATCCGCCTTGCATCTGGGCCTTTTTGAGCAGCCTGGGCGGAACGGGCTTTTCGGCAACCTGCTGGAGTAATTGTCCAACTCCGCGCTCTTAAAGAGACGAAGGAGGCTGCATGTCGCTCCCGGATCGGACCCGTGCAGATGCCGGGACCAGGATGCCTGTCCTCTTCGTAGGCCACGGCAGCCCCATGAACGCCATCGAGGACAACGAATTCAGTCGCGCATGGGGCGAGTTGGGCACTTCCCTGCCCAGACCGAAGGCCATCCTCTGCGTGTCCGCCCACTGGGAGACAGTGGGAACGTGCGTGACGGCGATGGAGCATCCGAAGACGATCCACGATTTCTCCGGATTCCCCAGACCGCTGTACGACATGCGGTACCCCGCCCCCGGGTCGCCCGAACTCGCCCGGCTCGTCCAACAGTGCGTGGGCGCGGCCGAGGTGCGACTGGATTGCGAATGGGGGCTCGACCACGGCGCGTGGTCGGTCCTCTGCCGGATGTTCCCGGGCGGCGACATCCCGGTCGTCCAGATGAGCCTGGATCGCACCCGGGGGGCCGCCGTCCACTACGCGCTGGGTCGGAGCCTGAGCGAGCTGCGGGACCAGGGGATCTTGATCGTGGGGAGCGGGAACATCGTCCACAATCTCGGGCGGATGGTCTGGCGCGACACCGCCTACGAGTGGGCCATCGAGTTCGACGGCGCCGTGAGGGATCGGATCCTGTCAGGAGACCACGACGCCATCGTCCGGTACGAGGCGCTGGGAGAGGCGGCTCGCCTGGCGGTCCCGACCAACGAGCACTTCCTGCCGCTCCTCTACGTGCTCGCCCTTCAAAAACCGAACGACCCGGTCGCCTTCTTCGCAGACCGGGTGACACTTGGCGCGATCTCCATGCGCTCGGTCCGGATCGGTTGAGGCCCACTCCTCACGCGACGACGAGTTGCACCTTGACGCTGCGGCTCTTGTCGCTCGCCAGACGGAAGGCAGCTTCCGCTTCCTGCAAGGGAAACTGAGCGGACAAGAGCGGCTGCACGTCTACGCGCCGCTCCGTCAGGTACCGCACCGCCCAGTCGAACTCCACACCGAAGCGGAAGGTGCCGACGTAGTCGATCTCGCGGGCCATGACCTGGTTGGCCGGGAATTGAAGGCCGTCCGCCGGGAGCGTCCCCACCTGGACGATACGCCCGCCTCGCACCACGCTCGCCAGGCAGGTCGCCAGCGCCGCGGGACTGCCTGACACCTCGAACGCGACATCCGCGTCGCCCACCGCTTCGGCCAGCGCTCCCGCGTCCTTCGGGAGTTGATCCGCGCGCAGGCACCGATCCGCACCGGCAGTCTTCGCTACCCCGAGCGTTCGATCCACCACGTCCGTCACCACCACCTGCGCGGCGCCGGCCAGGCGAGCGGCCATGACGATCAGGCAGCCGATGGGGCCGGCCCCGGTGACCAGGACGCTTTTCCCCAGCATACTCCCTGCCCGGTTTACCGCGTGCAAGGAGACGGCGAGAGGCTCGGCGAACGCCAGTTCACTCAGCGTGACCGCCGAGGCGATCGGGTAGCACTGCCGTTCCCCCATGATGAAATACTCGCGGAACATCCCCTGCACATGCGGGAACACGCTGGCGCTCCCCAGAAAACGCATGCTGCTACAGAGGTTTTCTCGCCCGGCCCGGCATGCCCGACAGGCGCCACAGGCGTGAGACGGGTTGATCGCCACCTTGTCCCCATCCCTGACGCGCGTCACGCCCACCCCCACCTTGGCGACCGACCCGGAAATCTCGTGGCCGGGGACCAAAGGCTCCCGGATCAGGAAGCTCCCGATGCGCCCGTGCAGGAAGTAGTGCAGGTCCGACCCGCAGATTCCGCCGGCCCCGAGCTTCAGCAGCACCTCGCCCGGCCCCGGCTCGGGCACGGAGTCCGTTTCCACACGCAGGTCCTGAGCACCATAGATCCGACAGGTCAGCATGACGTCCTCCGCAAGCAGTGGAAAGCCACTCCACGCACGCCAGGCGTTAGACGGCGGTGTAGCCGCCGTCCACGGGCAGGATGGCACCCGTGACGAACCCGGCCGCCGGCGAGGCCAGGAACAGGGCCGGCCCGACGAGGTCCGCAGGCTGGCCCCAACGACCGGCCGGCGTCCGGTCGAGCACCCGCTGGACGTGCGTGGCATCGGCCCGGCCGCGCGCGGTTTGTTCGGTGACAATGAAGCCGGGGGCGATGGCGTTGACCCGTACCCCCTGCTCCGCCCAGGCCAGGGCGAGCGACTTCGTCATCTGCGCCACGCCGGCCTTGCTGGCCCCATAGGCCGGCACCCGCGGGCTGCCGAAGGTGGAGTACATGGAGGCGATATTGATCATCGCCCCCCGGCTGGCCACCAGGTGCCGCTTGAAGGCATTGGCGACGTGCAGCAAGCCGCCGAGATTCACCTCCAGCACGCGGGCGAAGACGGCGGGATCGTATTCCTCGTCTCGGCGCGCGATGCCGGCGCAGTGCACCAGCACGTCCAGCCCGGGGAGGTCGTCGGCCAAGCGCTGCACGGCGTTGGGGTCGGCCACGTCGAGCTGGGTATAGGGGTAGCGTCCCTGGTCCGCGGCAATCGGCTCGGGTTCGGCGCCGGTGATCCGCACGGCGCCGCCGCATTCCAGGAAACCGGCAGCGATCGCAGACCCGATCCCGCCCCGACTCGCGCCGATTACCAGAATGCTCCGATCCGTGAAATTGAATGCCGCCTTGAAACGCATGACGTCCTCCCAATGTGACCCTTTCAGCACTCGCCGCACGAGCGTTGCGGCGATCTTCGCCGCGCAGCGCCCGACCGCGCACGGCGTCTGGATACCGCGTCCCCGGCTCGGGCGTCAAGCGGAAACCGTAGGCGGGGGGGAGTCGCACGATGGTTCGCGAATTGTGTCAACCGAGACGCGCGGTCACGTCGCTCCCCGCTTGTCAATCGAACCTCGTTCTGGTACAAGCGAGGAGAGGAGGTCTCCATGGCCGCGAGAAAATCCGTCGCCGTCCGCGCCGAAGAATTGCGCGCGCTGCTTCACCACCACAGCCACTGCTACTACGTGCTGAATCGGCCGGAGATCGCAGACGCCGAGTACGATCGGCTGTTCGGCGAACTCAAGGCGCTGGAGGCCGCCCACCCGGAACTCGTCACGCCCGACTCCCCCACCCAGCGCGTCGGCGGGACCGTGGCGGAGGGCTTCGCCTCGGTCCAGCACCGGGCCGCCATGCTCAGCCTGGACAACGCCTACACCGCCGACGAGATCCGCGAGTTCGAGGCGCGTCTCGCCCGCGCGCTCCCCGACGAACGGTTCCACTACGTGTGCGAACCCAAGGTGGACGGCCTGGGCGTCGCCCTGCTCTACGAACGCGGCCGCTTGGTCCGGGGCGCCACCCGCGGCGACGGCCGGCTGGGTGAGGACATCACCCAGAACCTGAAGACGGTGCGGACCATTCCCCTCCGCCTGCGAGGGTCGTCTCGCCGCACCTGGATGTCCTGGAGGTTCGCGGCGAGGTCTTCATGGGCCGCGGACGCCTTCGAGCGGCTGAATCGGCAGCTTGGAGGCCGAGGGCGAGGAGCCGTTTGCCAATCCGCGGAACGCCGCGGCCGGCTAGCTGTTCGTCAGAAGGACTCCGGCATCACGGCCGGGCGCCCTCTGGACATCTTCGTCTACGGCGTGAGCGACGCGCGCGCCGGACCTCTTCACCTCGCACTGGGAGGCCATGCAGATCGCTCGGCCGAGGCGGGCTTCAAGGTCAACCCGCGCTCCCGGCCCTGCGCCGACATCGAGGCGGTGGTCGCGGCGGTGGCGGACCTGGAACGGGATCGCGCCGGGCTCGGCTACGACGCCGACGGCGTGGTGATCAAGGTGGATTCGCTCGACCAGCAGCGTCGGCTGGGATCCACCACCCATCATCCCCGCTGGGCCGTGGCGTACAAGTTCCCCGCCCAGCGGGCCACCACCGTCGTCCGGAAGATCGAGGTGGGCGTGGGCCGGACCGGGGCGCTGACCCCCACCGCCATCCTGGAACCGGTGGAGATCGCCGGCGCCATCATCAGCCGGGCCACGCTCCACAACGCCGACGAGATCGAACGCCTGGATGTGCGGGAGGGCGACACCGTGATCCTGGAGCGCGCCGGCGACGTTATCCCCCACATCCTGGAGGTGGTCACCGCGAAGCGTCCCGCCGGCGTCCGGCGTTTCGTGTTCCCCGCCGAAGCTGCCCCGTCTGCGGTTCCGCCGCCTTCCGGCCGGAAGGCGAGGTGGTCTCGCGCTGCACCAACTCGGCGTGCCCCGCCCGGCTCAAGGAATCCCTCCTCCACTTCGGCAGCCGGCGCGCCATGGACATCGAGCATCTCGGCGAGGCGGTGGTGGATCAACTGGTGGACCGGGGACTCGTCCGGCATTTCGCCGAGTTGTACGCGCTCGGCGTCGCGCAACTGGCGGATCTCACCCGGCTGGCCGACAAATCGGCGACCAACCTCCACGCCGCCATTCAGGCCAGCAAGGCGCGCGGTCTGGCCCGGCTGCTTTTCGCCCTGGGGATTCGCTACGTGGGAGAAAATGTCGCCCGGATCCTGGCGACGGAGTTCGGCAGCATCGATCGGCTGATGGAGGCAACGGAAGAGGCATTGGCGGCGGTCCACGGGATCGGTCCCCGCATCGCGGCCAGCGTCGCCCTGTTCTTCGGCCAAGACGAGAACCGGCGCCTGATCGCCGCGCTCCAGCACGCCGGCGTGCGCATGGAGGAGGAATCCTCCGCCGGCCCCAAGCCGCTGCTGGGAAAGACGTTCGTGCTCACCGGCGGTCTGGCGACCATGACGCGGGAGGAGGCCAAGGAGACCATCCAGCGGCTCGGGGGCCGCGTCGCCTCGACGGTGAGCAAGAAGACGCATTTCGTGGTCGTCGGAACCGACCCCGGCTCCAAGGAGGACGACGCCCGACGCCTCGGTGTGCCGATGTTGGAGGAGGCGGCATTTCGGACTCTCCTGAATCTCTGAGAGCCGGTGATCCGGATGTCCCCGACCCGGGAGGATTGACTTTCCGGCGCATTTCCCGCCATCCTAGCTCGGGCCGTCAGACACTGCAAGATTGACTTTCCGTCAGATTTCGCCATTCTACCGCGGGACATCCCATGCGTTTTCGGATGACCTGGCGCCGGACGCGACGCCTCAGGTGAGTGTACTCATGGCGTCCAACCTTCGCCGGACCTGGCTCGCGGCCCTCTTGCTTTCGTGCTGGTGGTGGCCCGCCGAGGCGCAGGCCGCCGAGGCCCTGGTCCTCGCGCGCGACACGCTCATCCGCGTCACCCCCCACGCGTCCAGCCGGGTCGTCAAGACCGCGCAGCCGGGAGACACCTACGAAATCCCAGGCCGGCGGAGCGGGAAGGGACAACCGCTTTACATCATGGACGAGCGCGGCGAATTGTGGGTCAAGGTGCTGGTCACCGAAACGGTGTCCGGCTTTGTTCGCACCGACCTCGTGTCCGTGGCCCGCGAGGAGTATCGCCCTGCGCGGGGCACGACCCTGTTGATCGTCAACCTTCGTCCAACGGCGGATGGGGGGGTCTCCCGGGAACTCTGGGTTGCCCAGGACGGCTGGCAACGGACGCGGCGACTGGCCACCATCGAGGGGCGGCCAGTCTGGGCAAGCCACGGCGAATGGTTCATCTGCCAGGTGGAATCGGAGCGGCCCATCAAGGATCAGTCGATGGACCGGACCGTGGAGCGCATCGAGCGGTTCTCCGCCGACGGCCGTGTCCGCACCATGCTGGCGGTCGGATCCGCCCCGGTGCTCCTCGAAACGCGTGGCGAGGTGTTTTTTTACCGCGACCTGGACGATCAGGGCGAAGCGGTCCCGCCCGGCCTGTTCGCCGTCCACGTGGACGGGCACCCTCTCCGACCGGTGTATCTCTTGCCAGAACGGTACCGGTTCTGGAAAGAGGACGGCGACTATTTCGTCCAAGCTCCGCCGCCAACCCTCTCCCCGACCGGCAATCGGATCACCCTGCACGCCTTCGAGACCATGGGAACCAGGGTACGGATCACGGTGGGCCTGGATGGCCAGTTCCTCGAGCTCCGTCGCGAGTGACCCTGGTGCCGCGCGAATTCCCCTCCCGCCGCCGGACGAGGACACCAGAGACGACAAGAATGATGACCCGCTGGATTCCGGGATGGTTGGCCCTGGCCCTTGCTGGAGCCGCCGTCATGGCGATACTGCCCGCCACGCCAACCCCGGCCGCATGGGCGGCGTCTCCTGCCGGACCCCTCCCGCCGGAGATCGTATCCCACTTCACCCCCGAGGATGTGGCGCGTGGCCACGCGTACATGCAGGGGCGCTACTGGCTCTTCACGGCCGGCACCCTCCTTCGGCTGGCCGCCCTGGCCGTTCTTGTGTTCACGCCGGCTTCCGCCGCGCTCCGGAACTTCGCCGTGCGCCTGGTTCCCGCCCATCCGGCGCTGGCCGTGGCGCTCTATATCGCCTGCCTGTGCATCGCCTTCGAACTGCTGACGCTCCCGATGGGGTACTATGCCGGCTTCGTGCGGGAGCACGCCTTTGGCCTCTCCACCCAGACGCCGGGAGCCTGGCTCCTGGACCGGCTGAAGGGCGCCGCCGTCTCCCTCGCCCTGGCAGTCCCCCTGGGCTCCCTGCTGGCACTGCTGTGGCGCCGCTATCCGGGCCGGTGGGTCCTCCCCGCCTGGGGCCTGGGCGGCCTGGTCGTCGTCCTGCTCGTGGCGTTGGCCCCGATCGTGATCGATCCCTTGTTCCACACCATCCGGCCCCTCCAGAACGCCGCGCTGCGTGAGCGGGTCCTCGCCCTGGCGGATCGGGCAGGCATCCCGGTGGAGCAGGTGTACGAACTCGACGCCAGCCGCCGGACCAAGAAGGGCAACGCCTATTTCACGGGGCTGGGGGCCACCAAGCGGATCGTGCTGTACGACACCCTCGTGACAAATAGCGACCCCGACGCCGTGGACCTCGTCATCGCCCACGAGATGGGCCATTGGAAGCACGCCCACATCTGGCAAGGGATCGGCCTGTCGCTGGCCGGGATGGGCCTCCTGCTCTGGTGCGGCGCGCGGCTCCTGGCCTGGGCCGCCGAGCGGCGGGCCTTCCACCTCGCCGGGCCCGCCGACGTGGCGGGGCTGCCCCTGTTCCTGCTCGTGCTCTTCGTGCTGAGCCTGGCCGGCCTGCCCATTCAGAACGCGATCTCCCGCCACTTCGAGCGGCAGGCGGACTGGACCTCGCTCGCGCTGACGGCCAACCCCGCAGCGTTCATCCGCGCCGAAGTCGATCTCGCCCGATCCAACCTGGCCGACCTCGACCCACCGCGTCCGCTGGTCTGGCTTCTCTACACCCACCCCCCCGTGGCCGAGCGAATCCGCATGGCCGAATCGTTTCCCGGCACCCGGTCTCGGCCGGCCCCGGGTTCGGGCTAGCGATCCGCCTCGAACCTGTGGTATGTAAGACCGCGAGGGATGAGTTTCGGACGACGCGTCGGAGGAGGAGAACGCCATGAAGACTCGCTGGATGGTGCACGCGCTGCTGGCCCTTGGGATCCTGCTGGCTGGGACGGCCCAGGCGCAGGAGAGCCTGGTGGTGTACTCGAGCGTGGACGAGGAGAATGCCAAGAACCTCCTGGACGCCTTCACCAAGGCGACGGGCGTGAAGGTGCGCTTCACCTTCCTCTCCTCCGGGCCAGCCGTGGCCCGGATCGAGGCGGAGAAGAACAATCCCCAGGCCGACGTCTGGTTTGGCGCCCCCAGCGAGAACCACGTGGCCTTGAAGGAGAAGGGGCTGTCCCAGGTATACGTCTCCCCCAACGCCAAGGAACTGGCGGCTAAGTTCAAGGACCCCGAGGGGTACTGGACCTCTTTCTACATGAACCCGCTCGGCTTCGCTTCCAACCTCAACACCCTCAAACAGAAGAATGTGGAGCCCCCGACGTCCTGGGCCGACCTCCTCAAGCCGGAGTTCCGGGCCCAGGTCCAGACCCCCAGCCCGCAGACCTCGGGCACCGGCTACAACATGGTGGCCGCCCTGGTCATGATCATGGGCGAGGACAAGGCCTTCGACTACCTGAAGAAGGTGCACCCGAGCATTCAGACCTACACGCAGAGCGGCACGGCCCCTTCCAAGGCGGCGGCGATCGGTCAGGCCGGGGTCGGCATTCAATTCACGCCGGCGTTCCTCCAGTTGATGGCCGAGGGCTACCCGCTCAAGGTGACCTTCCCCAAGGAGGGCGTGGGCTTCGAGGCGCCGGCCATTTCCATCCTGAAAGGCTCTCCGCGCGCCGAGCTGGCCAAGAAGCTGCTCGACTGGTTCATCTCCATCCCCGGCCAGAATGCCCTGACCGACGCCAAGACCTACTTCTTCCCCGTGCATCCCAAGGCCACGCTGATGGCCGGGCTCCCCGCGTTCGACCAGATCCCGACCATCAACTACGACGCGATCTGGGCCGGGAAGGAGAAGAAGCGGCTCGTTGACCGCTGGATCAACGAGGTCCTGCGGACGGCCAAGTAGGATTCGCCGTGAGCCCGCAGTCCCTCGCACGGTGGGGCAGCCGCACGCGGCACGACCTTCGCCTGCTCCGGAACGAGCCGCTTCTGGGGGTGGGGGTGGCCGCCATCTTCGCCCTGCTGCTGCTCTTCATCGCCTATCCCCTCGTCCGAGTGTTCCTGGTGAGCTTCTTCCCGGACGGTGTCCCGACCCTCCGGCTCTACCGGGAGTTCCTCGGAAGCTGGTTCATCCAGCAGGCGTTCCTGAACAGCGTCATGATGGGAATCCTCACGGCGTTGGGGGGCTGCCTCGTCGGTTTCCTTTTCGCCTTCACCCTGACCCGGACGGACATCCCCTGCAAGGCGTTCCTCACCGTGGCGGCGATTCTCCCGGTCATCTCGCCCCCGTTCGTCAGTGCCCTCTCCATCATCCTGCTCTTCGGCAACAACGGCCTGATCACCCATCAGATCCTCGGCTTCCAGGAGTTCGCCATCTACGGGATGCGCGGCCTCCTGCTGGCCCAGGTCTTCACCTTCTTCCCGGTGGCCTACCTCACCCTGCGGGGCGTCCTGGAGTCGCTGGGCGGCACCTTGGAGGATGCGGCGATGAACCTCGGGGCCACCCGCTGGAAGGCCTTCACCCGGGTGACGCTGCCCCTCTGCCTTCCCGGGATCGCCAGCGCCCTCCTGGTCCTCTTCATCGAGTCCATCGCGGACTTCGGAAACCCCCTCATCCTGGGCGGGAGCGGGTTCCCGATCCTGTCGGTCCAGGTCTATCTCCAGGTGACGGGGATGTACGACCTGGCGGGCGGGGCCGCCTTGGCCGTCATCCTGCTGGTCCCCTCGGTGCTGGCCTTCCTCGCCCAGCGCTACTGGGTGGCGCGCAAGCAATACGTGACCGTCACCGGCAAGCCGACCCGCGCCGTCCTCAGGGTGGTGAGTCCGGCCATGCAGTGGGTCCTGTTCGGGACCTGCCTGGCCGTGGCGCTCTTCGTCCTGCTCTTCTACGCCACCATCCTGGTGGGGGCCTTCTCCCGGGCCTGGGGCGTCGACCACAGCATCACCCTCCGGAATTTCAGCTACGTCTTCGGCGTGGGAGCTCAGGCCATCACCGACACCCTGATCATCGCCGTGACCTCCAGCCCCCTGGCGGGCCTCTTGGGGATGGCCATCGCCTTCCTGGTCATGCGGCGCCGCTTCCCGGGCCGGCGAACCCTGGAGTTCGTCTCCATCCTGAACTTCGCGGTTCCAGGCACCGTCATCGGCATCGGGTATATCCTGGCCTTCAACCAGAAGCCGCTCCTCCTCACCGGCACGGCCATCATTCTGATCGCCAACTTCCTCTTTCGCTACATCCCGGTGGGCATCCAGTCGGGCATGGCGGTCCTCCGTCAGATCGACCCGGCCATCGAGGAGGCCGCCACCAATCTGGGCGCCAGCACCCAGACCACGTTCCGCCGGATTACCCTGCCGCTCCTGGTGCCGGCCTTCTTCTCCGGCCTGGTGTTCTCCTTCGTGCGGGCCATGACCGCCATCAGCGCAGCCATCTTCCTGGTCTCGGCCGACTGGAACCTCATGACGGTCCAGATCCTCTCCCAGACCGAGGCCGGGCGCCTCGGCGCTGCGGCTGCCTTCAGCGTCCTCCTGATCCTCATCATCCTGGTGGCCATCGGCCTGATCCGGCTTGCGCTTGGTCAACTCTTCGACTATCGGTATCAGGCCACGTTTGGATAGGGGCATGGGAAAACGATGAGCGTCATCCTGGAGAACATCACCAAGACCTTCGACGACCCGCACCGCGCGGGTGGCCGCGTCACGGCGGTGGACGGGGTGTCCCTGGAGGTGCACGAAGGGGAGCTGGTCACTCTGCTGGGGCCGTCCGGCTGCGGCAAGACCACCACCCTCCGGATCATCGCCGGCTTCGAGATGCCGACCGCAGGCCGGATCCTGATCGACGGCACGGACGTCAGCACCCTGCCGCCCCACGCCCGGAACACCGCGATGGTGTTCCAGAGCTACGCCATCTTCCCGCACCTCACCGTCGCGCAGAACGTGGCCTTCGGCTTGGAGATGCGCGGCCTCGGCAAGGCGGAGATCGCCTCCCGCGTCGGCGCCGTGCTGGAGCTGGTGGAGCTGGCCGGGCTGCAGCATCGGTCGCCGGAGCAGCTCTCCGGCGGCCAGCAGCAGCGGGTGGCGCTGGCCCGGGCCATCGTGACGGAGCCTCGCGTCCTGCTCTTCGACGAGCCGCTGTCCAACCTGGACGCCAAGCTCCGCGAGCAGATGCGGAGCGAGGTCCGGAGACTCCAGCGCCGGCTCAACATCACCAGCGTCTACGTGACGCACGACCAGGCCGAGGCCATGGCCCTCTCGGATCGCATCGTGGTGATGGAGTCGGGCCGCGTCCAGCAGGTCGCCGAACCGTTCGAGATCTATGCCCACCCGACCAACCGTTTCGTGGCGGACTTCATCGGCCGGGTGAACTTCCTGGAAGGCCGCATGGTCGCCGCGAGCGACGGGACGGCGGGCGTGGATGTCCGGGGGCATCGCCTGGAGGTGCCCCTCCGCAATGCGACCATCCGGCCGGGTGAGCCGGTCACCCTGGTCGTACGGCCCGAGACCATCCGTCTCGCGCCGGTCGCGATCGCCGGGTCGGCCGCCTTCCGGGGGGCCATTCGCCGGGCTGTCTATCTCGGCGCCACGGTGGAGTACGAATTGGACTGGGAGGGCACCACGATCCTGGCCGTGAACGGCAGCCCTCTGGAGCACGGTGTCCTGGCGGAGGGCGCAGTCGCCGCCTTCGATTTCCCGCCCGCCACGACGCACCTGCTCCCGGCGGCGGCGATTCGCGCCGCATGATGGCGGCGTCCCGACCCCGGTCCCGATTTGTGCGCCCGTGCAGACCCGCAGATTGACCGTATTTGAGGAGAGACCATGGCCAAGTCCAAAGAAGAGAGTTCGGCGCTTTTTCTTCCCGGCTGGGACAGCGACGAGCATGTCCGGATCGGCCGGACCGCATCGGGGGAGTTGGAGATTCGCTTCACGGGAACCTGCGGGGGGTGCCGCGAGTCGTTCCCGGATATGGAGCGCACCATCCAGACCATCGCCCAGAAGACCTCGCTGACCATCGCCGAGGCCACGGCCTTCTATCTCGGCTTCACCGTGGGCGTGGACAGCGTCCGTCGCTATCACCGACTGGGGGACTTTCTCGACGACGACGAGATCCTGGATGACTTCTTCGGGGGGAAAGCCGTGGCAGGGCGATTCCACTGAAACGCGCGGTCACCGTCCCCCGGCACGAACGGTGGCCGCGCCGGCGCAGGAGGTCGTTGGCGTGCGCTTAACGTAGACGAAGGATCGCCCACAGAGGGACAGGCCATGACACGGATCCACCCAACCGCATTGATCGAAGACGGCGCAGTGGTCGGCGAGGACGTTGAGATCGGACCGAATGCGGTGATCTTCCGCCACGCTACCATCGGTCCGCAGTGCCGCATCCACACGGGCGCGGTGATCGGCGACGTGCCCCAGGACCTGGCCTTCAAGGACGTCGAGAGCTTCGTGAGGATCGGAGCGGGTTGCGTGATCCGGGAGCACGTGACGATCCATCGCGGCACCAAGGAGGGGACCGGCACCGTCGTCGGCGACGGGTGCTACCTCATGGCCCACAGCCATCTCGGCCACAACGTCCAGCTCGGCCGCCGGGTGATCCTGGCGAACGGTGTGCTGCTGGCAGGCTACGTTGAGATCGGTGATCTCGCGTTCATCAGCGGCAACGCGTGCGTCCACCAGTTCGTGCGGATCGGCCGGTTGGCGATGCTGGCGGGCCTCACGGCAGCCGCCAAGGACGTACCGCCGTTCTGCACCACGCGCGCGCTGACGTTGAACCGGGTCACCGCGTTGAACGTCATCGGCATGCGCCGCGCCGGCATGACCCCTACGGAACGCGCCGAGGCGAAAGAGGCGTTTCGACTTCTCTACCGCGCCAGTCTGAACGTGACCCAGGCGCTGGACGCGATCCGCGGAAAATTCCAGGGCGGCCCTGCCATCGAGATGTGCGACTTCATCGCCGCATCCAAGCGAGGCATCTGCCGGCTCGACGACTCGGCCGACGACGACCAGGCTCCGGACCCAGAATAGGAGAGGAGCCCTCCGGGGTTACGGAAGATACTCTCCTCGCCTCATCCGCTCGATTTCACTCGTGATCTTCTCCTTGGCGCGGTCTGGGAAGTGCCACTGGTAGTCCTCGCCCAGGAGTTTTTCCAGGTCCGGGATCACCAGCAGATCGCGCGCATCGTCGCTGGCGTATCCCTGATCCTCCTGTGCCAGGCTGAGCCACGCACCCACCATTTTCTCGACCTCCATGCTCGCCAGGACCTGCCCATAGATGTGCAGCGAGTCGGCAAAATCTTTGTAGTTGCCGACCATCACCTTTCTTCCTGTCATGCCGGACAGCCTGTCCGCCCATTCTCGCTGCCAGAATGTCATGGCGATGATATTGTCGGCCGCCGCGTTGAACAGGTCCCGAGACCGCCAGTGCGTGTTCATATGAAGGCGGAGGCCTCCCTCCCTGTCTTCCGTGCACCGCAGCGCGATTCGCTGGAGACAGGGAAGGTCCCCCTTGATGTACTGATCGATCTCGGGGACGAAGGTGATGGCCGTCGCCCGCCTGGTAAGCGGATCCTCAGCCAGTCGCTCCAGCATCTTCTCGACCTGGTCGATGGCCCGCCCATCGGATGTCGGGTAGGCGAAGAGCCGCTGATGATAGGTGTAGGGCCAGTGGGTGTCCTTGGTCTCGTCGAATTCCCCGGCGGCGAGGCGCGCCTTCAAGGACGCCTGGTCGAGAACGAGGTGGTCCTTGACGCCCCAGCACGTTTCCGCGATGTACTTGCCGATCTCGACGCAGCTGGACTTCGGGTATCTTGGTTGCGCGTAGGGATCGAGGATCTCGATCGCCGAGCTGACATCCAGGCTGGGTGGGTCGAGGTAGTTTCCCTCGGGATCCTTCCGGTCGTACGCCGTGCGCATCCGACGGCCCCGCGCCAGAACCTCGCGCATCGCCGCGTAGATGGCCGCCGGGATACTCCTCGCGGAGACGAAGATCACCGGGGTCCCGAAGGCCTCTCCCTGATCTGGATCGGAGTCCTGACTGTGTTGTTTCATGGAAGCCTCCGTGACGGAGCCTGGCGCGGCTAGTCCATGTGGGAGCCGCCGTTGATGTCAATTTCTTCGCCGGTGATGTAGCCCGCTTCCTCAGATGCCAGAAAACAGACCACGGCGGCGATCTCATCCGGACGGCAGAGCCGCTTGACCGGGATGTCCGCCGCCAAACGGGCCTGCCCTTCTTCGCTCTCGATCCCGCCCCGAATGTCGGTCAACACGAGGCCGGGCGCCACCGAGTTCACGGTGATGCCGTCCGCCGCCACCTCCCGCGCCAGCGCCTTGGCGAACCCGAGAATGCCCGCCTTCGCGGCCGAGTAGTGCGCGCCGCCGAAGACCCCGCCCCCGCGCTTGGCCGAGACGGAGACTCATGTTGACGATCCGACCGTACTTGTGCTTCGCCATGACGGCGGCCACGGCCTTGGAGAAGAGGAACGTCCCCTTCATGTTGACGCTCGTGATTCGGTCCCAGTCCTCCGGCGTCGTGTTGGCCACCTTGATCGGCTGGGTGATCCCGGCGATGTTCGCCAGGATGTCGATGCGCCCCCACGCCTGCTCCACGGCGTCCACCATGCCCTGAACCTGCTCGGGCTTGGTGACGTCGACCACGAAGCCCAGGGCGCGACGGCCCAGCTTCCGAATCTCCGCCGACCGTCTCGTCCACACCGGCCTGGTTGAGGTCACAGACGGCAACGTCGGCCCCTTGGCCGGCCAGGGCCAGGGCCGTGGCCCTCCCGATGCCGTTCTTGGATCCGGCTCCGGTCACGATGGCGATGCGACTGTGTCAGTTCAAACATGGCGCCTCAGTCTCCATACGCTCCCAAGGTCACGGTCTCACAGTCGAACGCGAGATCGGGCGACGGTGGCGCGCATGTCGCTACGTCGTTCCTTGCGCCTTTGCCTTCAGTACCTCGTCCACCGCCCGGCGGATGAAGGGAGCTGTCAGCTCGCACACTTCCTTGACCTCGGCGGGCTTGCCGGACTCCCCGAAGCGGTCCTTGACGCCCACCCGGCGGACCAAGACCGGGCACTGCTCCGCCGTGAACTCCGCCACGGCCCCGCCCAGGCCGCCCAGGATCGTGGCATCCTCCACCGTCACCAGGGCACCCGTCTCGCGCGCCGCGGCCAGGACGGCCGCCTCGTCCAGGGGCTTGATCGTGTGCACGTCGAGCACCCGGATCGAGAGGCCGGCCTGCTCCATCTCCTCGGCCACCGCCAGGGCGTCGGCACCAGGATGCCCGTGGCCAGGATGCGGTCGCGTCGCGCCCTTCGCGGACGCAGATGGCCTTGCCGATCTGGTACTCGAGGTCGGTCGTGTACAGGGTCGGGAACGCGTCGCCGGTGGACGGAAGCCGAGGATCACGGGCCCGGCGTGCTCGGCCGCGGCGTACGGTCGCCTTCTCGCAGGAGACGGCATCGGACGGAGACAGGGTGACCATGTTCGGAATGGCCCGCAGCGCGGCGATATCCTCGATCACCTGGTGGGATGGACCAGGATGCCCCAGATCACGCCGCAATTGCACAGAACGATCTTGACGTTCCGCTGGTCGTAGGCCACATTTTGCCGGATCTGGTTGTAGGCCCGCCCCAGCCCGAAGATGCCATGGCAATGCACGAAAGGAATGAACCCCGCGCTCGCCAACCCCGCCGCACTGGTCACGAGGTGCCCCTCGGCGATCCCCACGTCCAGGATCCGATCCGGGCACTCCTTGGCGAACACACCGTCCGACCTCGCCCGTCGCGAAGTCGCCGTAGGTGGAGACGATCGCGGGTCCCGGCGAGCCAGCGCGACAAGCGCTCGATTGTGCGCAGCGTACAGGTTCTCGACGACGTCCCGCGTCACCCGTAGATACGGTGATCTTCACGATGGGATCCTCCCTTGGCGTCCGCGTGTCGGCGGTCGTTAATCCGTCAGGGCCTCCTGCCCGATCCGGATCAGTCTCGTCGGTGATCTTGACGAAGTGGCAGTTCGTGTTCTCGTAAGCCGGGCATACCCTTGCCCTTCACCGTGCGCGCGATGACGGCCTGTGGCTTCCCCGGACGCCCGCCGCCCACTCCAGCGTCGTCACCACCTCGCTCATCTTGTTTCCGTCGATCTCGCGCACCTCCCAGCCGAAGCTGCGGAACTTCTCGGCGATGGAGAGCATGTTCAGCGTCTTCTCCACCGCCCGGTGGATTGGAATCGGTTGGATCGATGATCGCGGTCAGATTGTCCAGCCGAAGTGCGACGCGTTGGCTGCGGCCTCCCACACCTGCCCCTCGTTGCACTCGCCGTCCCCCACGATGCAATAGACCCTGTAGCGAGGGTCACGGCGCCGTGTCGGAGCGGTCAGGTTTGCCCCGGTAGGTTGGATGTAGGCCCCGGCGGCTGAGCCCA
>CAVOIV010000054.1:0-110386 GCA_963695995.1 uncultured Methylomirabilota bacterium | reverse complement strand
CAATGCCTATTGGTCCGAACCAGGCCGGCACCCCTTCCTCATTCGGCGCCACGGGGCGGTCGTCGGGTTCGCCCTGATTCGGGGCTCCGCCTCGCTAGGCTGCCCTGTGTCCCAAGTCGCAGAGTTCTACATCGCACCCGAGAGCCGTCGGCTCGGCGTCGGACGAAGGGCCGTTGCATCCCTCTGGCGTCGATCCCCCGGCGCCTGGGAGTTCCAAGTGCACGCGCGCAATTCCGCCGCGCTGGAGTTCTGGGCTTCGTGCATCGAGGCGGCAGCCCAAGAACCGCCGACAGTGACGGAGATCTACGCTGCGGATGGCGAGCGCGTTCAGTACAACTTCCACGTCGAACCCGCTGGCTGACGAGGTGTTGCGGGAGCAGTTCAGACACGACACCCCCTCGCGCCCGGAACTCCGACGTCTAGTGTCGTTCGTCATGCAGGAGCCATCGTGAGGACCATCGGCCTGATCGGCGGGATGAGTTGGGAGTCCACCGTTCCCTACTACCGTGTCATCAACGAAACGGTACGAGAACGGTTGGGCGGCCTTCATTCTGCCAAGATTATTCTGTACAGCGTCGACTTTCACGATATTGAACGCCTGCAAGACGCGGGCGATTGGACAGAGGCGGGGCGCCGACTGGCACAGGCGGCGCGATCATTGGAGTTGGCGGGAGCGGATTGCATCGTGCTCTGCACAAACACGATGCACCGCGTGGCTCCGGCAATCGAGGAAGCCGTGGCGATCCCATTCCTTCATATCGCGGACCCTACGGCCGAAGAGATCAAACGGACCGGCCTGGTGCGGGTCGGTCTGCTCGGCACGCGCTTCACGATGGAGCAGGAGTTCTATCGTCAAAGGCTCCAAGACCTGCACGGCGTCGACGTCTTGGTCCCGGACGACGCGGATCGAGAGATCGTCCATCGCGTCATCTACGACGAGCTTTGCGTGGGGAAGGTCCTGGATGCCTCCCGCGGCCAATACCGTCGCATCATCAAACGGCTTGTCGAACGCGGCGCGCAAGCGGTCATTCTCGGCTGCACCGAGATCTCGATGCTCGTCGGGGCCGAGGACTCGCCGGTTCCGGTATTCGACACCACGAGCCTCCATGCCAGGAAGGTGGCGGAGTGGGCCACGTCAGCGCCATGACGCCCCACCATTCCATCCGCCGAGGGGGACGTTGGTGCGGAAGATACTTCCTGCCTCCATTTCGAGGGCTCGCCTCATCCTAGGTGTGTGGCCTCATGGCGAAGCGGGGAGGAATTGGAGCGTTGAACCCGTTTGACGGTTTTCTGGAGGCCAGACGGGAGGGCGAAAGCCTTCGAGCAGCCCATTCTTGTTGTCTCCCCCGCGCTGACCGGCTACCCTCCCAATACCGTGTCGCAGGCCTCTTCGCCGGCGTGTCGGCTCGCGCGCGGGTGACGTGAGGCGCGCATATCCGCGCGCCGCCTTCTTGGGGTTCTCCGTGACGTATACAGCGCTCGTTCCAACGTACCCTGGCTTCTTCCTGGCGATTCCGAGAGAACCTTCGGTCCGCACCATCAACCCGGAGCGCCGCGACGGACGCGCCCTAACCCTTCGCTCCTGCGGACCCACAACGGTGGCGCCGGCACGGTCCGCGCGGCCCACCGGCTGGCTGTCGATGGACTGGCCATGAGAAAGCACGCGTGTCAGACGGCGGCCGGTGAGGCGTGTGGTTGGCCTGGCGTGTCCGCCATGCTTACGCGCCGCGAGTGGCTGGTCATGCTGCTGCCGCTGTTGCCGGCAGTGGCCGGCGCATCACCGTCGTTACAACACGCCATGCAGCGGGCGCGGGAACTGCGCGACGAAGCGGTCCGTTCCGGTGACCAGGCCTATGGTGCCGTGGTGTTGCGCGGCGCTCAGATCGTGGGCGAGGGGCCAAGCCGCGTGGTGACCGCGGGCGATCCGACCGCACACGCCGAGATGGAAGCGATCCGTGACGCAGCGCGGCGGCTGGGCAGTCGCGACCTCTCCGGCTGCGTGCTGGTGTCCACCTCGCGCCCCTGCCGCATGTGCGAAGCCGCCGCCGGTTGGGCGCGGATCGCGCGCATGGTGCATGGCGATGCGCTTACGGACGCCGGGCCGCCGTCATGAGTTGATGCCGTTGGCTGGCCCTGGCGCTGGTTCTGCCCGTTGTTGCCGCCGCCTCGGGTGACGCGCTGATCCTCGAGGCGGAGCGGGGAAACGTCACGGCGCTGGGCCGTCTGCTTGAGGCGGGAGCCGATGTGCACGCCCGTGACGCGCGCGGCCGGAACGCTGTCCTCGCTGCGAAGCAGGGCGGGCAGGTTGAGGCGGCGCGGATTCTCATCGCGCACGGCGCCAAGGTCAACCTCGCGGACAGGCAGGGCGCGACCCCTCTCACGCATGCGGAGCAGCGTGGGCAACGAAGGATTAGCGAGCTGCTGCGAGGGGCCGGAGGACGACGGTAGCGATGATGCGAACCGTGCGTGCCAAGGGAATCCAACGAGCAGCCGCCGCTGCACCGACAGGTCAGCCAATCACGCTAGGTGTTGCCGATCAGCTTAAGCCGGAGTTGAGGGGCCACTGTGATGGTTCGGGCGGTTGCTGTCTGGCTGGCGCTCATGTGCTTGGCCATCGGGAACGGCGCATTCCGGGAGGCCGTGCTCAACCCCCGGGTGGGCGCGGCTGCGGGACATGTCGTGAGCACGGTGATGCTTTGTGCCGGAATTGCTGTCGTCTCGTGGGGAGCGATCCCCTGGATTCACCCGACGACCGGCAGGGAGGCGGCCCGCGTCGGGGCGCCTGTGGCTCCTTCTCGTGCTCGTCTTTGAATTCGGATTCGGCCACTTCATCGTTCGGAAGCCGTGGTCGGAACTGTTCGCGGACTACGATCTCCTTCGCGGGCGCGTGTGGGTTCTGGTTCTGGTCACCATCGCCGTCGCTCCGTACCTGGTGGCGCGGGTGCGGCGGCTCCGTGGCCGCGACGCGCGCGGCGGCGCGTAGCGACCTCCGTGCGGTTCGTGGACAGACCGTGAGTTCTTCCGAATGGGGCGTCGTCGCGGGTCCGCCACGCCGGCAAACGACATCGAGTCGCGCCGAGATGGCCCCGCCCAATCCGTCCGGAGGGTCGCCCCGGGCTGGATCGCCCCGGGCGCCGCATGTGCGGCGGCCCACACTGACATCGAGGAGGACGACATGGGCGCGTGGGGTTCGCTGTCTGGCACGTGGTCGCCGCGTTTGTTGAGTGCCTTGCGCATCGTGACGGCGCTTCTCTTCATCCCCCACGGGACCCAGAAGCTATTCGGTGTCCCTGGCGCCCAGCAGGCGGTGCCCACGCTCTTTTCCTTGATGGGGATCGCCGGGATCCTGGAGTGTGTCGGCGGATTGCTGATTCTCTTGGGGGTGTTCACCCGGCCAGCGGCGTTCGTGCTGTCGGGGCACATGGCGGTTGCCTATTTCATGGCCCACGCGCCCCGAGGGTTCTGGCCGATCCTTAACCGCGGGGAGCTGGCGGCCCTGTACTGCTTTGTGTTCCTGTACCTGGCCGTCGCCGGTGGGGGGCCGTGGAGTCTTGCCGGTTTCAAAACCGGGACGCGGCCTCGCTGAACCAGCGTGAAGACTCCCGCACCCAAGACCGGTGCGGGAGTCGTTCTGTCGTTTCCACGAATCCGACGTTCGATGGTTCTAGCGTCGCCGAATCCTTCCACGCGGCGATCGGGGCTTCACGGACCGCTCCTGCGGCGCCGGGCGGTTGACCGGCTGGTTCTTCGGATTGTCGTACCAGGCGAAATACTTCTCCGTGTGCGTCCTGCCGGACTCCGCCAGCGCGGCCTTTCGCTCGTCGCTCAGCCCGAAGTCGGTCGTCCCCACGCCCAGCGTGTCGATGTAGATGGTGCGCTGCCAGTCGTCGCTGTGGAGGTGCTGGCTGCTCTGCGTCTCCATGACGGTACCAATCAGCCCGAACGCATACGAGAAGAAGTCGTCGATCTGGTGGTGCTCCGGCTCGGCCTGATCGCGAAAGACGGCGATCTCCTTGGCCGTATCCAGGCGGAACCCCAGCGTCTCGATGTTGAAGACGTATGGGTTGACATCCTTCCCTTGCGCCTCCAGCGCGTCATTGTGCGATCGGTAGTACCCTGGGGTGCGGACGAGCGTCTTGTCGTCCAGGTACTTCTCCCGATCGAACAGCTTGATCGGGTAGTTGTCGATGAGCCCGCCATCCACGTACACGTCGCCCCGCATGCTCCGCTTGGCGGCGAAGAACAGGGGGATGGACATCGAGATGCGAACGGCATCCGCCACGCACCAGCGCGGCGTGTGCTCGTACGAGAAGACCTCGGCGAAGCGGGTGGAGAGGTTGGTCCCGACGAAGAACAGATCCCGGAACCCCTTCTGCGCCATCTGGTTGTGGATGTCGTTGAAGGTGGCGTCGGGATTCCCGGCCTTGGCGGCGATCCGCTCGCCGATCCAGCGCCGGAAGAAGTCTCCCTTGTACCAGCCGTACTCGGTGATGAGCCGATTGGTGTCGCGCACCACCCCCCACGTCGTCGTCCAGGAAGTTCCGGAAGTCGAGCTGGCTGAGGATCTGTTGTGTCTCGGCCGGGGAATAGTTGAGGCCCACCAAGAGGGCATTGATCGCCCCGGCGGAGGTGCCGCCCACCCGCACGATGTTCGGCAGGATGCCCTTGTCCTCCAGGAGATGCGTGGCCCCGACGTAGGCGATGCCCTTGACGCCTCCGCCTTCGAAGATGAGATTCCGAAAATGGTATGGCATCTGTATCTCCCTCTCCAGCGCGTCGTTTACATCGGTTCGTCGGCCGTCGGCCCATAGATGGAGGGCAGCGGGACGTTCTGCAACCGGAGGTAAACCGAGAGTTGCCCCCGGTGGTGGATGAGGTGATTCATCAGGAACGATCGAACCATCCCCAGGCGGGGCATCTCCACGACCAACTGGCCATTCTTCTTGAGCTGCCACTTGGCGAGGAGTCGGTCGTTGCTCTGCCGCTTCAGGGTTTCCGCCGCCGTGGCCACGTTCTTGTCGAACATGGCGATGATCTCGGCCACGCTTCCGACGGTGGGTGGGACGTATCCGCTGGCCCCCACGTCGAACTCGTCCTTCTCGACGATGCTGCCGACCCAGCCGGGGATCTCGGCGATGTGGGTGGCCAGGCGGCCCAGCGTCATGGACTTCTGGTGCGGCTGCCAACCCAGGCGGTCCTGGGGAAGACGGTCCAGCAGGCGGCGGGTGGTCGCGCCCTCGTGCGCGAGCTCGGCCAGGATCGGATCGATCAGGTTCATGCTGCACCTCCAGGTGTGTGTGGTTCGGGCGGAACGCCGGCCTGCCGCTCCGCGCCGGAGCCGGCAGATTGCGGGGGCGGACGCCGCCGGTCGAAAAACGGGCTGCGCCTGCATCGGCGAGTGAGATCACGCATGTTGGGGGCTCTCCTTCACGTGCTGGGCTCGAAGGAGAAGTCAGTGGCACGGATTACGCTTGCGCGGCTATACTGTAGTCCGGTAGCGGAGGTGGTGCAAGGACCGAGAAACCTGTCACGGACGGATCGCCATGCCGGTCGAGTTGTGCGGGTCCAGCGAAAGGTGAGGAGCGCGAGGCGCGCGGGGCACACGCGGGGTGGCTCGCGTTGCTGCTGGTATGCTGCCTTTTGGCCGCCTGCGGCAGGGGGGTGCCGCCGGTCGAGGAGGCGGGGTACGAGGGGCCGGCGCTCGAACGCGTTCCGATCGTGCTGGTGCCGGGGGTCAGCCGCGAGGTGGGGGCGCGAGCTCCGCGGAGGCACGTTCATGCCCTTCTCGGCCCTGGCGCTCCGCACCGATGCCGAAGCGCTCGCCAACCTGGGCGATCCGAGGTTTCCGGCCGATGGGGGACGGCCGCTGGAGATTCCCAGCCGGCTGGACCAGGCCCTGCGGCAGACCGAGGTTCGGGGCCTGCAGAGTCTCCTCACACACCTGATTCACGACGGAGGGGTACGTCCGGGGAAACCCCGACCGTCCGCAGGACAAGGATTACCCCGAAAACCCCGAGGCGGTCCGCAGCGACCGGACGCGGCCGGCCTCGCTGTTCGTGTTCTATTACGACTGGCGCCGCGACCTGGCCGACAGCGCCTGCATCCTGGCCCAGGGTATCGCCCGCATCCAGGCGCGGACCGGCGCGACCCAGGTACACCTGGTCGGCCATAGCCTGGGCGGTGTCCTGGCGCGATACTACGCGCGCTACGGCGGCCGGGACGCCATGCGGGACCGCGCCTGCCCCCTGGGTGCGGGGAGTCTGAGCGCCGCCGTCAATGCGCCCGGCGCCGGCGCGATCCGGCGGCTGGTCACGCTGGGCGCGCCCCATCGGGGCTCGGGTCAGGCGTTCCGGGCCCTCTTGCAGGACTTCAACCTCCTCGGGTTCGTGGGGGTCGGGCTGCGGGATGCCGTCTCCACCATGCCGTTGCCGTGGCAACTCTTGCCGGACGCCGACGCGGATGGCCGGGTGTCCCTCCTGGTGGGTCCCGCCGGCGTGGAGCGCGTCGCGCTCTACGCGCCGCAGACCTGGATCGAGCGCGGATGGCTGGCCGGGGACGTGACGGACCCCGAGCGCCGGAAGTTCCTGGAGGTCATGCTCGACCGGGCCACGACTCTGCACCGCCGGATGGCAGAGCGAAGTCCCGCCGAGGACGCCGTCCGGCGGCTGGCGGTGGGCGCCGCGTGTCGGCCGACGACGGCCCGCGCGCTGACGGAGAACGGGAAGGTCGAGTTTCTCTCCCGGGCCGACTTCGGCCATCCGCGCTTCTCGCAGGTCACTGTCCCGGGGGACGGCATCGTGAGCCTGGAGAGTGCCTTGGGCGTGCCGGATTCCCCGACCCTCACGACGCTCACCGTGTGCTCCAGTCATAGCGGGTACGCGGATGACGCGACGCTGCGCGGTCGCATCGCGGACTTTCTCCTTCGGTGAACGGACACAGCGACAGCGACAGGGACAGGGATGGGGACAGGGATGGGGTGGCTTGTTCGGGTGTGGTTGGTGGGATATGATGACCACAGCTCTCAGCATTCGCGTCAGCGATCAGCGAGAACACGCGGGCGGGCCTCGGCTGACCGCTGAAAGCTGATGGCTGAACGCTTCATCAATTGCATGACGATCGGCGGGTCGAGTGAAGGGTCACTCGCCATGCTGGGCTCTTCTCACTCATCGGGAGGATGATCCATGGTACTGGATGTGTTCGGCGCGCGCGGCACGCTGGAGACGGGGCAGGGCACCGTCACGATCTTTCGGCTCCAGGCCCTGGAAAAGAGCGGGATCGTTCCTCGGCTGGATCGCCTGCCATTCTCCATCAAGATCCTCCTGGAGGGGGTCCTGCACTCCGTCGATGGGGAGCTGGTCACGGAAGACGATGTTCGCAATCTGGCGCGGTGGCGGGCGTCGGCGTCGGTGGATGTCGAGGTGCCGTTCATGCCCGCGCGGGTGCTCCTTCAGGATCTCACCGGCGTACCCGCCGTGGTGGACCTGGCCTCGATGCGCGCGGCGATGAAGCGCCTGGGCGGCGATCCGCGACGCATCAACCCTCTCGTCCCGGTGGACCTGGTGATCGACCATTCCGTCCAGGTGGATGAGGCCGGGACGTCCGGCGCGCTCAAGCGGAACATGGACATCGAGTTCGAGCGGAACCGCGAGCGGTTCGAGTTCCTGCGCTGGGGGCAGAAGACCTTCGCCAACTTCCGCGTGGTGCCGCCGGCCACGGGGATCGTCCATCAGGTCAACCTGGAGTTCCTGGCCAAGGTCGTGATGACGCGGGCGCAGGACGGCACGACCGTGGCGTTCCCCGACACCGTGGTGGGGACCGACTCCCACACCACCATGATCAACGGTCTGGGCGTGCTGGGCTGGGGTGTGGGCGGGATCGAGGCCGAGGCCGCCATGCTGGGCCAGCCGCTCTACATGGTCGCGCCTCCGGTCGTCGGGGTGAAGCTCGTCGGACGGCTGCGAGAGGGCGTCACGGCGACGGACCTGGCGCTCACCGTGACCCAGATCCTGCGCAAGAAGGGCGTGGTCGAGAAGTTCGTGGAATTCTACGGCTCGGGTCTCAGCCAGTTGAGCCTGCCCGACCGGGCCACGCTGGCCAACATGTCGCCGGAATACGGGGCCACGATGGGGTTCTTCCCGGTGGACCAGGAGACGCTGGAGTATCTGCGCCGGACCGGGCGCAGGGCGGGACGCCGAGCTGGTGGAGCGCTACACCAAGGAGCAGGGCCTCTTCCGCACGGACGCGACGCCGGATCCGGAATTCACCGAGACGCTGGAGCTGGACCTCGGCACCGTCGAGCCCAGCCTGGCCGGCCCCAAGCGGCCGCAGGACCGCGTGCCGCTCGCGCAGATGAAGAGCGCATTCCGGCAGGCGCTCACCGCGCCGGTCAAGGAGCGCGGCTTCGGCCTGGCCGGCCGAGGAGGCGTCCAAGAAGGTGACGGTTCAGCTCAACGGCAAGACGGCCGAGATCGGCCACGGCGCCGTGGTCATCGCGGCCATCACGAGCTGCACCAACACCTCCAACCCCTCCGTCCTGCTTGGCGGCGGGGCTGCTGGCCAGGAAGGCCGTGGCCCGCGGCCTCCAGGTCCCGCCCTACGTCAAGACCAGCCTGGCACCCGGCTCCAAGGTCGTGACCGAGTACCTCACGAAGACCGGGCTGCTGAAGGACCTGGAGACGCTGGGGTTCCACGTGGTGGGGTACGGCTGCACCACCTGCATCGGCAACAGCGGCCCGCTGGCGGCGCCGGTGACCAAGGCGGTGACCGAGGGGAAGCTGGTGGCGGCGGCGGTGCTGTCGGGGAACCGAAACTTCGAGGGCCGCATCAGCCCGGAGGTCAAGGCCAACTACCTGGCCTCGCCGCCGCTGGTGGTGGCCTATGCGCTGGCCGGCCGGGCGGATGTGGATCTGACCACAGAGCCCATCGGAACCGACCCGAACGGGAAGCCGGTCTTTCTCGCGGACATCTGGCCGAGCCAGAAAGAGGTGGCCGACCTGGAGGCCACCATCGGCGCGGAGATGTTCGCCGCCTCGTACGGAAACGTCTTCGACGGGAACCCGATGTGGAACGCCATCGGCGGCGTGGAGGGGGACCTCTACGGCTTCAAGGAGGAGTCCACCTATCTCCAGGACCCGCCGTTCTTCCTGGGTCTCAGGCCGGAGCCGGCGCCGATCGCCGACATCCGCGACGCCCGGATCCTGGTGATCCTCGGCGATTCCGTCACGACCGACCACATCGCGCCCGCGGGTGACATCGCCGAGAACAGCCCGGCGGGGCGATTCCTCAAGGGGCGCGGGGTGGAGAAGAAGGATTTCAACACCTACGGGGCCCGGCGCGGGAACGACCGCGTCATGGCCCGCGCCACCTTCGCCAACATCCGGCTCAAGAACCTCATGGTGCCGGGCGTCGAGGGCGGGGTCACGGTCCACCTGCCCTCGGGCGAGCGGATGGACGTCTTCGATGCGGCGGAACGGTACAAGAAGGACGGCGTGCCGCTGGTGGTCATCGCCGGCAAGGAGTACGGTAGCGGGTCGTCCCGAGACTGGGCCGCCAAGGGTCCGATGCTTCTCGGCGTGCGGGCCGCCATCGTCGAGAGCTTCGAGCGGATTCACCGGAGCAACCTGATCGGGATGGGCGTCCTGCCTCTGCAGTTCAAAACCGGCCAGAACGCCGAGTCGCTCGGCATCACCGGCAAGGAGCGGCTGACCATCCAGGGGATCGGCGAGCAGCTCCGCCCGCGCCAGGACGTCACGGTCCAGGTGGAGCGTCCGGACGGCACCAAGACGTCCTTCGTCACCACGCTGCGGATCGACACGCCGGTGGAGATCAGCTATTACCGGAACGGGGGGATTCTCCAGACGGTCCTGCGGAAGATGCTGAAAGGTTGAGTGTGGCATGGGGCGGCGAACGGGAATTCTGACGGTCGGGCGGGCGGTGCTCGCCACCGTCTTCGTCGTGATCTGCCTGCTGACGACGGCACTGCCGATCGATGCGGCCGCGGCCGACCGGGAGCAGGCGCTCGCCGCGCTCGCCATGCGCGATGACGTCGAGGCCCGGCGCCAGGGTGCCGAAGCCCTGGGCGAGTTCGGCGTCATGGCCGACGTCCCCACGCTCACCGCGGCCCTCCGGGACCCCGACGACGAGGTGCGCGTGCTGGCGGAGCGATCGCTCTGGCTGGTGTGGAGCCGGTCCGGAGACCCGGCGATCGACCGGCGCTTCCTCCAGGGCGTGGAGCAGATGCAACGACAGGAGCTGGACGACGCTATCGAGACCTTCACGGACATCATCGCGCGGAAACCGGAGTTTGCCGAGGGGTGGAACAAGCGTGCGACGGCGTACTACCTTGCCGGAGAACTCGACAGGTCGCTGGCGGACTGCGACGAGGTGATGAAACGGAATCCGGGGCACTTCGGTGCCTTGTCGGGGTACGGGATGATCTATCTCCAGCTTGGCAAGCCCGACCGCGCCCTCGGGTATTTCGAGCGCGCGCTGGCGGTGAACCCGAATCTCGCGGGGATCGAGGAGGCCGTCCAGGCCATCAAGCGTTTCCTGCAACAACAGCCGCAGGGGACCACATGACGCGCGGGGTCTCGGCCGTCGCGACGACCCTTCTCCTCTTCGGTCTGCTGGTCCGCCCGGCGGGGACCGCGTCGCAGAACGGTTCGACCCCGCCACAGCCGGGCGGCCTGGCCGGACAGTTCCTGGTGGCCGCCGAGGAGATGGGCGACCCGCGGTTCGTCCGGACGGTGATCCTGATGATCCGGCACGACGCCACCGGCGCCATGGGCCTCGTCGTCAATCGCCCGGTGGGCGAGGTGCCGATCGCCCGGTTGCTCGAAGTGATCGGGCTGGACGCCACGGGAGCACGCGGGGAGGTCCGACTTCACTACGGCGGCCCGGTGGAGCCCAAGCAGGGATTGACCCTCCACACGACCGAGTTCTCGATCGACGGGACGTTGCGGGTGACGGAGGCATCGCGGTCACCGGAAACCCCGAGATTCTCCGAGCGATCGGGATGGGCCGCGGTCCTAAGCGGTACCTGGTAGCGCTGGGGTATGCCGGGTGGGCCCCCGGGCAGCTCGAGGGCGAGATGAAGGCCGGGGGGTGGATCGCCGTCCCCGCCGACGCGGCGCTTGCGTTCGACGAGGACGCCGAGAACGAAGTGGGAGCGCGCGATGGCCCGACGGCAGGTCGTGCTGTAGAGATCTCGTGTGCCATGCCGAAAACACCACAGGCGGGAGCCCTGAAGTGAGGGACCTCCCGCCTGTGGAGCGTTCAGCCGGGACGACGCCCGTCCCGCGTTTCCCGTCTATTTCTCCGAGATGATCTCCGTCCAGCCGTACGGGTCTTCGGCCTCGCCCCACTGGATCGCCGTCAACCGCTTGTAGAGCTCCGTGGTGATCGGGCCGGCCTTGCCGTCCTTGGCATAGACGTGGTCCGTGCCGCGGTAGGTGATGGACTCGACCGGCGTGATCACGGCGGCCGTCCCCAAGCAGCCGGCCTCGTTGAAGCGCGGAAGCTCGTCCACCGAGACCTGCCGCTGTTCGACCTTCACGTCCATGTCCTTGGCGATCTGCTGGACGCTCATGTTGGTGATGCTGGGCAAGATGGAAGGGCTGGCCGGGGTGGCGAACGTCTTCCCGATGATAGCGTAGAAGTTGGACGAGCCGGATTCGTCGAGGTACTTCTTCTCCCGGCAGTCGAGATAGAGCACCTCGGCGTAGCCTTTCTCTTTCACCGGTAGGGTCGCCCGCATGCCCGCCGCGTAGTTGCCGCCGCACTTGGCGTCCCCGACTCCACCCGGCGCGGCCCGGTCGATCTGCTCCTCGACGATCAGGCGGACAGGCGTGAGCCCGCCCTTGTAGTACGGCCCGACCGGCGTGACCAGGACCAGGAACAGGTAGTCATGGCTCGGCTTCACGCCCACCTCGGCGCTGACGCCGAGCAGGAGCGGACGGACATAGAGGCTGGCGCCGCTGCCGTACGGCGGGACGAAACGGCGGTTCGCGCGGACGACCCTGTGCACCGCCTCGCGAAACAGCTCCTCCGGGACGGGCTGCATGAAGAGCTTCCGGGCGGAGCGTTGGGATCGCCGGGCGTTCTCGACCGAGCGGAAGGTCTGCACGCGACCATCCGGGCGCTCGTAGACCTTGAGACCCTCGAAGATCTCCTGACCGTAGTGGAGGCACGTCGCGGCGATGTGGATGGGGATGTGCTCGTCGGCGGTCAGTTCCCCCGCGGACCACTTTCCATCCCGGAACCAGTAGCGGATGTTGGCATCCGTCTTCTGGTAGGCAAAGGGCAAGTTGGCGAAATCGAGATTGGCGCGCTCCATGGCTCCTCCCTCCCTGCGGTGGACGATCTAGGGGACGCATGGTACCGCGAGCGGGTGCCGTGCGCAAGGCCCTTCCGCGAAGGGCGCGTTTTCCGAACGATCGTTCAGACCGGCGGAAAGCCGCAGCGCATGCAGGATCCACCTTGACCGATCGTCAATCTGCAATCTGCAATCGGCAATCTGCAATCGCCAATCATCAATAGGCCGGTCGGGCTAGGCGGGCTTGCCCTTGCGCTTGATGGCCGGCAGGACCTTCTTGCGCAGGCGGAAGGCTTTCGGCGTCACCTCCAGAAGCTCGTCCTCCCGGAGGAACTCCAGGGCCTGCTCCAGGCTCATGACGCGGGGAGGAATGAGGCGCACGGTGGCCTCGTCGGTCGAGGCACGCATGTTGGTCTGTTTCTTTTCCTTGGTGATGTTGACGTCCATGTCGTTGTCACGGGAGTTCTCGCCGACGATCATCCCCTCGTACACCTCGTCACCGGGCGCCAGGAACATTTCTCCGCGCGCTTGAAGGTGCCCGATGGCATAGGCTGTGGTTCGCCCCGGCCGGTCGGCGACGAGTGCGCCCGCGGCTCGGTGCGGGATATCCCCCTGCCAGGGCTCGTGCCCGTCGTAGAGGTGGTTCATGATCCCGGTACCGCGCGTCTCGGTGAGAAACTCGGTGCGGAAGCCGATCAGACCGCGGGAGGGCAGGCGGAATTCCAGGCGGACCCGGCCGCTGCCGTGGTTGACCATCTTGGTGATGCGCCCCCGGCGCACGCCGACCTTCTGGGTCACGACCCCGATATACACCTCGGGGCAGTCCACCACCAGGAGCTCCATGGGCTCGTGCCGCTCGCCGTTGATCTGCTTGGTCAGAACCTCTGGCTTGCCCGCGGACAGCTCGTAGCCCTCCCGCCGCATCATCTCGATCAGGATGGCCAACTGGAGCTCCCCGCGGCCGGAGATCTTGAAGGTGTCGGGGGACTCGGTCTCTTCCATGCGAATGGAGACATTGCTGAGCGTCTCGCGGTAGAGGCGGGCACGCAGTTTCGGCGAGGTGACGTGCTGGCCCTCCCGCCCCGACATGGGGGAGTCGTTGATGGAGAACAACATGGCGAGCGTGGGCTCGTCCACCTTGATGGGCGGCAGCGGCTGCGGCGTCTCCTTGTCCGAGACGGTCTCGCCGATGTTGGCGGCTTCGACGCCGGCCAGCGCGACGATGTCGCCCGGGCCGGCCTCTTCGATCTCCAGGCGGCGCAGGCCCTGGGTGCCATAGAGCTGGGTGACCTTCGACACGACCTGGCTACCGTCCAGCCGACAGAGGGTGACCTCCTGTCCTTTGCGCACGCGGCCGTTGAAGATCCGACCGATGAGCAGGCGCCCCACGTAGTCGTCGTAGTCCAGGGAGGTGATCAGAAGCTGGAGCGGGGCCGCCGGGTCGAAGGTCGGGCGCCGGGATGGTCTCGAGGATCTGGTCGAAGAGGGGGACAAGCGGCTGGTCAGGACCGTCCGGCGTCGTCCGGCACAACCCCTTGCGCGCATCGCAGTAGAAGACAGGAAAGTCCAGCTGCGCCTCGCTGGCGTCCAGGTCGATGAACAGGTCGTAGACCTCGTCCAGCACCTCGGCCGTGCGGGCATCGGAGCGGTCGATCTTGTTGATCACCACGATGGGGGCCAGCTTGGACTCCAACGCCTTGCGGAGGACGAAGCGCGTCTGCGGCAGCGGCCCCTCGCTGGCGTCCACCAGCAGGAGGACGCCGTCCACCATCTTGAGGGTGCGCTCCACCTCGCCGCCGAAGTCGGCGTGGCCGGGGGTGTCCACGATGTTGATGTGGACCCCGCGGTAGACGATGGAGGTGTTCTTGGCCATGATGGTGATGCCCTTCTCCCGCTCCAGGTCGATGGAGTCCATGACCCGCTCCATGACATTCTCGTTGTCGCGGAAGATGCCGCTCTGCCACAGCATGGCGTCCACCAGCGTGGTCTTGCCGTGGTCCACGTGGGCGATGATGGCGAGGTTGCGAATATCGGTGCGGGTCTCGTGTGACATCGGGTCCTGCCTCTGTCCTGCCGGAAAGCCTCCGGGAAAAGCAAAACGCCGCGAGGATCTCGGTCCTCGCGGCATCATGGTTTGTCGTCTCCTACCGTCGGAACCCCAGCGCAGTATAGGCGGGTTGACCGTTCCGGTCAAGCGCCCCGGGAGGCGTGACAGGAACCATAGACGACGTGCCCTGCGGATGAAACGCGCCCGGCCCTCGGACACGTCTGTGGACCCTGTGGTTTCAGAAAACCAGCGTCTCGCAGAGGCGGGTGCCGAAGAGCTCCTTGGGGCGGTTGAAGTAGCCGATCTCGACCTGGGGGAACTCGCGACGGATGGCCCGGCACACCGCGCGGATGCCGACGCACTTCCCGCGGGCGGGCGGCACGGTGCGGAGATACAGCTCGGGGTCGATGCTCAGGTTCCGCATCTGGACCATGTCGGCGTGCGTCTCGCGGATGAGGCCCAGGAAGGCGTCCAGCTCCTCCTCCCGGTCGGTCACGCCGGGGAAGACGAGGTAGTTGAGCGTGGTGTACAGGCCCGGACTCCTTGGCCACCCGGATGCCCTCCCGGACGTCTTCCCAGCGATAGGAGCGGGGCAGGTAGTACGAGGTGTAGGTCGGCCCCAGCGGCGCTGTTAAGGCTGATCCGGATGCTGTCCAGTCCCGCACGAGCGATCTGCTCCACTCGGCGGGGGAGGCTGCCGTTGGTGTTGCAGTTGATCGTGCCGCGGTCGGTGGCCTGTCGGATGCGACGGGCGGCCTCGGCGATCACATCGGCCAGGAGGAGCGGCTCGCCCTCGCATCCCTGGCCGAAGCTGACAATGGCCTCGGGCACCGTGGTGAGGAACGGCAGCGCCACCTCCACCACGTGGTCGGCGGTGGGCGCGTAGCGAATCCGGTCGTGGGAGGAGGCGCAGGCCGTGGACGGCTGCCACGACAGGCAACCGACGCAGGCCGAGTTGCAGCTATTGGCGACGGGGAGCGGCGCCTCCCAGCGGCCCAGAAAAAGGTTCTTGGCCGCCAGGCAGTGGTATTCGGTGGCGCAGCGGGCGAGCTGGCGCGAGGATCGGATTGTCCCCGTGCCCCTTGAGCCGCGCCTTCATGCGGGGCAGCAGTTCCCGGTCGTCGTAATGCTCGGCGGCGGAATGGTCCATGGGATCGGTCCGGAGGGCGGCCGCCGCGAAGGCCTCGCCATCCCAGCCGACGGCCGTGTAGGACCAGAGCGGCAGCGGCGGCTGGCGGCGTGGCGATAGCGGCCGCCGGCAGGAGCGTCCTGGTGTAGCCCGGAGGAAGGAATGCTGCCACGGTTTGACAGGTGAAACGCCGCCCGCCGATCTGAACGCGCGGGACCGAGCGATAGGTCCGCTGCCGAGGATCCCAGGCCACCGGCTGGCTCCCGGGCATGCTGAACAGCTTGGAGCCCTCGGGCAGCCGCAGGAGGTCCTCGGAGGGAACCGCCACCACGTCGGGCCCCGAGTGCCCGGCCATCCGCAGGAAGGGGTGATCGAGGATCTGTCCGTCTGGATCGGCGACGACCAGTCGTGGGGAAACGGCCATACGAGATCTCCACCTACTACGCAGCGCGGATCGGTCACCATTCGGGTGGGAGGTCAACCCGCACGGAGTATAGCCCCGCAGGCTCGCCGCAGCAACTGCAGGACCCCCCCGCGGTCCGTGACGCCTTGGATTCCCCGCGTCCGGCCGCGGAAAGGGGGTTGTGGGGCCGCGGACAGGGTGGTATATTTCCACGACGATGCTCGCGGTACCGGGTGGGATGCCGAAAAGGAGTGGTATGGGCCGTTCACAAGAGAAGCACTCCTCGCCGCGCCTGTCTGACGAGGAGCTGGAGTACTACGGCGAGCTGTACCTCCACCGCGAGATCCGAGCTGCCGGTGTGGAGTTCGAACACTTTCTCGCCAATCCCGAGTACTACCTCGCCAAGTACCCCGAGAGGGACGCACGCCGCGACGGCGACGGCAACCGGCGCAAAGGCATCTTGCAGTTCCTCCGCCTGCGCCCGGCGACCCGGACACCGTCCACATAAGCCCCGCGGAAACCGCGACGCTCTCCCGATCGCCCGCGGTGCTTCCCTCGTTGTCGTCTGACCCCAATCCGCAATTCGTGAACCGCCAAGTCGCAAAGAACGCCACCGGACCACGACGTACGCCGCGGGATCCGGACCTGACATCCGTGCGCGCTGTTCGTGGCGCCCTTGGCGTCATGGCGGTGAGACGGGTCTGGGCGGTCACGCATCGCTGCCGGATGGGTTCCCACCGGATGTGATCCCTCGTCGGGTTTGCCCGAACAACTCGGCGTGCACCCGCTCGCGCTCGCTGTCGATCTGATCGGGAGTGGCCCCCAACCGGTGGAGGATGGCTTCCGTCAGCGCCAGGGCCACCTCGCCCTCACCGGAGAAAGCGAGCTCCGCGCCCGCCTGGTGCAACGCCGTCAACTCCTGCACGTGCGTCGCGCGGGCCAGGACGGACACCGTGGGATTCAGCTCGCGGGCGAGGCGGATCAGCTCGTCGGCCCCGGATATCGCGGACGCGCTGAGGATCAGACTGCCCGCCTGGGCGACCCCCGCCGCTTGCAAGACATCCCGCTGCCGCGCGTCGCCGTACACGGCGGTCAGCCCCTCCTCACGGACGCGGCGCACTGTCTCGAGGTTCAGCTCGACGATGACCGGCTCGATGGCATTGTCCCGGAGCAGCCGGGCGACGGTTCGTCCCACAGGCCCGTACCCCACGATCACAGCGCGGTGAGGAGCGCCCGGGGTCGTTCTCTCGTGCGCCGCCTCGTCTGGCTCCTCGCGCGATCCCGCGCGGTGCGTGCGGCGCGACCACCACGCCGCCGCGGGCTCGACGAGCCGGTAGAGGAGCGGGTTGATGGTGATCGAGAGTACGGCGGCGGTCACCACGGCGTGCGTCGCGGCGGCCGGCAGGATGCCCAGTTGCGTGCCCAGCAGGGCGAGCAGGAACGAGAATTCCCCGATCTGCGCCAGCGCGACCGCGACGGCCAGGGCCAGCCGCACCGGGTAGCGGAGGAGGAGCACGATGCCCAGCGCCGCCAGCGGCTTCCCGACCAGGATCACGGCCAGGGTTCCCGCGAGCAGCGCGGGTGCGTCCAGGAGGTGGCCGGGATCGACCAGCATCCCCACGGAGACGAAGAACAGGACGGCGAAGGCGTCGCGCATGGGCAGTGCCTCGGACGCCGCCCGGAGGCTGAAGTCCGACCGTCCGACAACCAGCCCAGCCAGGAACGCCCCCAGCGCCACCGAGACGCCAAACACCTTCGCCGATCCCACCGCGATGCCGAGTGCCAGAACCAGGACCGTGAGCGTGAAGAGCTCCCGCGCGCCGGTGGCGGCGACGCGTTCGAGCAGCCACGGGATCAGCCGGTCGCCGACCAGCAGCGTGACGCCGACCAGCGTTCCGATCAACAGGGCCGTGCGCCCGACCACGGAGAAGAGGTGCGCCGGCCCGGTCGCCCCGCCGCCGGCCAGGGCGGGCAGGAGGACCAGGATCACCACCGTGAAGAGGTCCTCGACCACCAGCCACCCCACCGCCACGTGGCCCGTCGGCGTGTGAAGGTCGCGGTGATCCGCCAGCACGCGGACGAGCACGACGGTGCTCGCCACGGACAGGCACAGGCCGAACACGACGCCCGCCGTCCAGTCCCAGCCCAGGGCCCGGACGATCAGGGCTGCCGAGCCCGTCGCGACCAGGCTCTGCGCCAGCGCACCGGGAATGGCGACGCGCCGCACGGCCCACAGTTCTCGCAGGTGGAAGTGCAACCCCACGCCGAACATCAGCAAGATGACGCCGATCTCCGCGAACTGTTCCGCCAGGTGCCGATCTGCGACGAAGCCCGGCGTGTGCGGCCCGACGACGATGCCGGCCAGCAGATACCCCACGATGGGCGACAGGCCGAGCCGGTGGGTGACATACCCGAGCGCGAGCGCGGCCGTCAGGCTGCCGGTCAGCGTGACGATCAGGTCGAGGTTCGGCATCCGGGGCTCCATTGAAGGGCCATCACGTGGTCACGAAAAACCATTGTAGCCTCCGATGATGGATCACGAAAGAGGGAGGGGACCGTCGCCACGTTCGCCGCTCTGGCCCGTCGGCCTCGGCCCTCGTCGCGATGACCCATGTACGCAGGCCGCCGCGGGGCCGCTGTCGGGAAGGATCATCCAGGAGAATGGCGCGTCTCTGGCGAAGGCTAAGGTGGTCGTCGAAGGAAAGGAATTTGTGACGAACGAGTTCGGCGGCTATGAGGTCGAACTGAAGGACGGCGCGCGCTACCTGAACATGGCCATCGGCAACACGCCGTACACCTCCGAAACGATCCCCATCCCGCCCACAATTCGGCAAGAAGTTGAAACACCCTTTAACCAAATCAACGACTTAGCCGCCAATTGGTGTCCGGTACCGATTTTCAGAACGATACATTGTGTTGGCGTGCTCTCACGGCGCGACCAGTTTGAGAGGTTTGAAGTAGTCGCGGTAGAAGCCGCGATCCCGTGTCAGCAGTCGGTCCGCTTGGACAAGCGCGTGGCCGCCCACCAGGAAGTCGGCGACGATACGGTCCTTCCTTGCGGATCGCTTTCTGAACCGGGACCAGCACTCCGCGGCGCGGAGGGTGGCCTCCTCACTCATGGGGGAATAGCTGATCCCGATCTCGCGCAGCGCCTCCAGGGCTTGCGCCTGGGCGTGACTGAACGCCGTCGCCACTTCGGCCCACACGACATCGCAGGCCACCATGGACCCCTCCCGCAAGCACTGTCGGAGCGCTTCCCGGGACCCGGGCCCATGGTCCGGATCGGGCTCGAGGACGTCAATGATGATGCTCGAATCCACGGCCGTGATCACGGCTCGCCTCGCAGCGCCCGGATGATGTCGTCGGTCCGCCGCTTTCGGCCGAGGCTGCCGTACCAGCGGTCCAGGGCGCCCGCCGTTTCCGCCTTTTCGGCGATGAGCTTGTCGGCCTCCTCCCGGAATTCGAGCACTGTTCCAGGACGGATACCCAGCCGCTCCCGCAGCCGCTTCGGGATCGTGACCTGTCCCCGCTCTGCCACCACAGCTTTCATGGAAACCTCCTCCTAAACGCTGTTACAGGTATGGATTCTATTCCGCGGATGCATACTTTGCAATGCATATCTGATCACAGTGAAAGTTCCTGCCGTCTATCGGACTCGACACTCCAAACCATTCAAGCGATAATGGCGATCGCGCAGGGCCGCACGGACGACGGCGAAAGGATTCCAATCGCGTCCGGCGCACACGGGGGAATTCGCAAGGCAGTTTCGAGGCGGAAAAGCGAATGCCTTCCCACGGTTCATCCGCCGGCTCAGCCGGAGGCAACCATCTCCAACTGCGGGCCGATCCCTACGCGACGATCGAGGGGGCAGTCGCCCGCATCACGTATGTCAGCGAGGAGACGCAGTACGTCGTCGCCCGCCTGGATGTTCCCGGCAAGCCCGACCCCGTCACCATCGTCGGCACCGTGCTGAGTCTCACCCCCGGGGAGACGCTCCGCGTCCACGGGCGGTGGTCCCACCACCCGAAATACGGCGAGCAGTTCAAGGTCGAGCGGTACGAATCCATCGTCCCCGCCACCGTCACCGGCATTCAGAAATACCTCGGGTCGGGCATGATCAAGGGGATCGGGCCCGTCTTCGCGAAGCGGCTGGTCGAGGCCTTCGGCGAGGAGACGCTCAAGATCATCGAGGAGACGCCCGGAAGGCTGGGCGAGATCGCGGGCATCGGGCCGATCCGGCAGCAGCGCATCACCACCGCCTGGGCGGAGCAGCGCGAGATCCGCGAGGTGATGCTGTTCCTCCAGGGGCACGGCGTCTCCCCGGCCTATGCGGTCAAGATCTTCAAGACCTACGGCCAGGCGGCCATCGCCACGGTCCGGGAGAACCCGTACCGGCTCGCCCGGGACATCCGGGGGATCGGGTTCAAGACGGCGGACAAGATCGCGCGCGAGCTGGGGATCCCGGTTGACTCGCCGCTGCGCGCCGCCGCGGGCATCCTGCACACCTTGAACGAGCTGACCGATGAAGGCCACGTCTATGTGCCGGAGGCGGAGTTGCTGCACGCGGCGGAAGAGACGCTCGAGATCCCGGCGGCCCTCCTCCCGGACGCCCTTGCCGCACTCGCCGCCGACGAGGCGGTGGTCGTGGAGTCGCTCCCCGCGGGCCGCGCGGTGTACCTCACCGGGCTCCACGTGTCCGAGACCCAGCTCGCCCGTCGGGTAGGGGATCTCCTCCGGGCGCCCCGCACGGTGCCGCCAATCGACATGGATCAAGCGCTGCCCTGGGTCGAGGAGAAGACCGGGCTTGCCTTGACCGAGGAGCAGCGCCAGGCGGTCCGGCTCGCGTTCCAGGAGAAGCTGCTCATCCTCACGGGCGGCCCCGGCACGGGGAAGACGACCATTCTCCAGGCGGTGATCCGACTCCTGGAGGCGAAGAAGCTCCGGATGCATCTCGCCTCGCCCACGGGGCGCGCCGCGAAGCGGCTGGCCGAGGTCACCGGACACGAGGCGAGCACGCTCCATCGGCTGCTGGAGTGGAACCCGCGCCAAGGGGGTTTCCAGCGGAATGCCCGGAATCCCCTCGAGACGGACGTCGTCGTGGTGGACGAGGCCTCGATGATCGACCTCGTGCTCGCCCACCACCTGTTCCAGGCGATCCCCCTCACCGCCACGCTCCTCCTGGTGGGCGACGCGGATCAGCTTCCCTCGGTGGGGCCGGGGACGGTCCTGCGGGACCTCCTGAGTGCGCCGGGCGTCCCGGCCATCCGCCTGACGACGATCTTCCGGCAGGCCGCGCAGAGCCGGATCGTCGCGAACGCCCATCGGGTGAACCGGGGTGAGTTCCCGGACCTCTCGGCCGCCGGCGCGGGGTCCGCGCAGGATTTCTTCTTTCTCTCGGAAGAGGAGCCGGACAAGCTCCAGCAACTCATCGTGGATCTGGCGCACCGGCGGCTCCCGGGTCGGTACGGGCTGGATCCCGTGGCCGACATCCAGGTCCTCACCCCCATGCACCGCGGACCGATCGGGGCCGGGCAGTTGAACGCGGCACTCCAGGCGGCATTGAATCCGGCCAAGGCAGGGGTCACCGAGCTCTTGCGCGGTGGGCGGATCTTCCGCGCGGGGGACCGGGTGCTCCAGCTCCGGAACAACTACGATCAGGCCGTCTACAACGGCGATCTGGGTCGGATTACCACCATCGCCCCGACGGACCAGGCGGTCATGGTACAGATTGATGACCGGGAGGTGTCGTACGATTTCAGCGATCTCGACGAGCTCACCCTGGCCTACGCCATGACCGTCCACAAGAGCCAGGGATCCGAATACCCCTGCGTGATCCTGGCGATGCATACCACGCACTACCCGATGCTGCAGCGGAATCTTCTCTACACTGCGCTCACCCGGGCCAAGCGGCTGCTCGTGGTGGTCGGGACCAAGAAGGCGATCGCCATCGCCGCGAAGAACGACGCCATCCGCCGGCGGTACTCGCGGCTGGCTGGGCGGTTGGCGGTCCCGGGCGGGAATCTCGGCTGACTTGTAGGCGCTGCAGGCTGTCCTTGACACCCACGAACCTACCGGGATAGGATACATCAGCCTTCAACCTCTTTTTGAACCAGATCATCGTGGCGGATCCCTGAAAGGAGGGTGCTCGAATGCGGAACGGGTTGCGAATGGCGGTACTCGCGGTGGGTTTGTTCGCTCTCCTGTCGGCCTGCTCGGCGCGCACGCAGCTGGCCATGGAAGAAACCAAGAAGAACGGCGCACACTTCGCGACGTGGAACCACATGGGTTACTCGGTGAAACGCGGGACGCCCGAGACGACCACGAAGGGCGACATCGCGATCTCCAAGGCGGATCGGTGTCTGCCGTCTCAGATCTGCGCCTGGTGGGGTGAGCCGATCAGGGTTCAGCCGATCCAGTAGCCGGCGGCCGGAAGCGGCGAGTGAAGTCCAGGGGGGAAACCTGAGCCAGGTTTCCCCCCTTTTCCATTCGGGGAGGCGACGGGCGGAGGCGGCCATGCAGACGCGATTGGAACGGGATGCGCTGGGAGAGCGGGCGGTCCCGGCAGACGCCTACTACGGTATTCAGACGGTGCGCGCGATGGAGAATTTTCCGATCAGCGGGCAGTGCGCGCACCCGGCGCTGATCGTCGCCACGACCCAGGTGAAACTGGCGGCCGCTCAGGCGAACGTGGCGCTGGGCCGGTTGAGCCCGACCATCGGGAACGCCATCGGGGCGGCGGCGCGCGAGGTCATCGGCGGCCGCTGGCACGAGCAGTTCCCGGTGGACGTGTACCAGGCTGGGGCGGGGACCTCTCACAACATGAACGTCAACGAGGTGCTCGCCAACCGGGCCCTGGAACTCCTTGGAGAACCGCGTGGCCGGTACGCCGTGGTCCATCCAAACGACCACGTCAACATGGGGCAGTCCACCAACGATGTCTTTCCCACCGCCATGCGGTTGGCCGCCTTGGCCCGGTTGCATTCGCTGCTCCAGGCGCTGGACGGGCTGGAGAGCGCCCTCCGTGAGCGTAGCCGCGCCTTCGACGGCGTGATGAAGGCCGGGCGGACCCATCTGCAGGATGCCACCCCGATTCGCCTCGGACAGGAGTTCGGCGGCTATGCCACGGCCATCGCGGCCCACCTGGGGACCATCGGCGAGGCGCGCCAGACGCTCCGGTCGCTCGGGCTGGGGGGGACGGCCGTGGGGACCGGGTTGAACACGCACCCGGATTACCGGCGCCTGGTGACGGCGACACTGTCCGATCTGACCGGCGAATCGCTGACGGTCGCCCCGGACCCGTTCGACGCCATGCAAAGTATGCGACCATTTGCAGCCCTGTCCGGGGCGTTCCGCTCCCTGAGCCTGGATCTGATCCGGATCTGTAACGACCTCCGGCTCCTGGCGTCGGGCCCGCGGACGGGCCTGGCGGAGCTTCTCTTGCCGGCGGTCCAGCCCGGCTCTTCCATCATGCCCGGCAAGGTGAACCCGGTGATGGCGGAGATGCTGACCATGGTGTGTTTTCAGGTGGCCGGTCACGATCTGACGATCGCCATGGCGGCACAGGCCGGGCAGCTCGAATTGAACGTCATGATGCCGGTCATCGCCCATGCGCTGCTTCATTCCGTGGACATCCTGGCCAGTGGCATTGCCGCCTTCACCAGTCGTTGCGTCACCGGGATCCGGGTGGACGGCGAACGGTGCCTCCGGTACGCGGAGGAGACCGTCGCCCTGGCCACTGCCTTGAGCCCGCGGATCGGGTATGATCGCGCGGCGATCCTGGCCAAGGACGCATGGACCAGCGGTCAGACAGTGCGTGAAGTCGCGCTGGCGCAGGGAATCCTTACGCCGGCGGAGATCGACGAGCTGCTCAACGCGCGGCGGCTGACGGAGCCGGGGTAGGCGGAGGGCAGGCAGAGGGCAGAGGCTGAGCAGCGGCAGCGGGCAGCCGGCAGAAGGCAGCGACAGAGGGAGAGCGGACGTGAGGGGTTAGGCGTGAGACGTTAGGCGTGGGCTGGCACAGGTCAAGAGCGGACAACGGTCGATCTATTACTTCTTCCCACCAGGCTGCATTCTCTGCCACGCTTCGCGTGGCCCCTCTCGGATCAACCGGACCTCGGTGAAAACCTCAGGCGGATGCGCCATCTGTGCGCCTTGGGCGTTGTGTGGTGAAACGTTCGGGTTGATGCGGTCCGGTTAGGCTGGTAGCATCCGTCGAGACGAATGGGTGTCGGCGGAGGGCGGTCGCGACGTGACATGATGAACTGGCAGTTGACAGAAAAAGCGCGGAAGCGCCTGGCGGCGGAGACGGGCGCGGTCGTGAAAGACTGGGGCGGTCGCTTGCGAGTAGCCCTGGTCTTTCCCAACACCTATTACGTGGGGATGTCCAATCTCGGTTTCCAGACGATCTACGGGGTCCTCAATCGGCAGCCGGAGATCGTCTGCGAGCGTGCGTTCCTGCCGGACCCGGACGACCTTCCAATCCACGAACGGCACCGGGTTCCCGTCCTGAGCCTGGAAACCCAGCGGCCGCTCTCCGAGTTCGATTGCGTCGCATTCTCCACCACCTATGAAAACGATTACCTGAACCTTCTCCGCATCCTGGAGTTGTCCGGCATCCCGGTCCGGGCAGGGGATCGTGGTCCCGGCGATCCGCTGGTCAGCATGGGAGGCGTGTGCGCCTGGGCCAACCCCGAGCCGCTGGCCGCCGTCATGGACTGGTTCTTTCTTGGGGAGGGAGAGGAGTCCGGGCCCGAGGCGTTCGCGCTCTGGCAGCGGGTGCGGGAAGCGGAGCGCGACCCGGCGGCGGCCCGGCAGACCTTTTTGCGGGCACTCCTCAGTGTCGAAGGTGTGTACGTCCCCGCGGCCTACGAGGTGCGGTATCGCGACGATGGCACCATGGCAGAGGTCGTGCCCCGAGAGGGTGCGCCCCTGCCGATCCGCAAGCGGCGGCTCGCGCAAGCGGACGCGTTCGACACCGTGTCGGTGATCCGCACCCAGGACACCGAGTTCGGCTCCATGGGGCTGCTGGAAGTGGGGAAGGGCTGCGGCCGGGGCTGCCGCTTCTGCATGGAGGGGGAAATCTACCGCCCCGTCCGGCACCGCCACATCCCGGCCATCCTGCGCGCCGCCGAGACGGCCAAGCAGCACGGCACCCGGATCGGCCTGGTGGGGGCCTGCGTGTCGGACTACCCGTGGATCGACGAGTTGGTCGCAGCGCTGCGGGCGCGCGGGGTGAGCATCTCGCTCTCGTCGGTGCGGGCCGACAGCCTGAGTCCCGGCCTCGTCAAGGGACTCCTGGAGAGCGGCACCCAGACGCTCACCATCGCGCCCGAGGCCGGGACCGAGCGCCTCCGGACAGTCATCCACAAGAGCCTGAGCGAGCAGCGCCTGTTCGAGGCGATAGACCTGATCGCCGCCTCGGGCGTTCCGCGGGTGAAGCTCTACTTCATGATCGGCCAGCCGACCGAGACGGCGGACGACGTCGAGGGGATCATCCATCTCGCCAAGACCGCGCGCCACCGCATCCTCAAGGCGCGACGCGACCCCGCGTCGCTGGCGGAGCTCACGGTGGGGGTCAGCTCCTTCGTCCCCAAGCCCTGGACGGCGTTCCAGTGGTGCGCCATGGCGGACGTGAAGGCGCTGGACGAGAAGATCCGGATGCTGACGCGGGAACTCCGCCCCGTCGGGATCCACGTCACCCACGACGTCCCCAAGTGGGCCTATCTCCAGGGGGTCCTGGCGCGAGGGGACCGGCAGGTCGGGGAACTGCTCTTCCTGGCCCTGGCGCATAAGGGAGACTGGCGCCGGGCATTCCGCGAGTGGCCGCGGAACCCGGATTTCTACGCCTGCCGGGAGCGCCCGCTGTCGGAGCGTTTCCCGTGGGATCATTTCGACGTCGGGACGAAGCGGGAGCGGCTGGAGACGGAGTACCAGCGAGCGATGGGACTTGTGCCCGAGCGGACGATCCAGTGGAAGGCGGCCCTGGCGTGACGGACGCGATGATTCGAGCGACGGACACGGCGACCGTGGTGCAGTCGGCGATCCTGGAATCGTCGGATGGGGTCGTCCATGCCTTCAGCACCCGGCAGGGCGGGGTGAGCACCGGCCGTTTGCCACGCTCAATCTGGGACAGAGCGTGGGTGACGACCCGGCCGCGGTGGAGGAGAACCGCCACCGGTTCTTCGGCGGCTTCGGCATCGCCGCCACGCGCGTTGTCCGAGCGAAACAAGTCCACGGCGACGGCGTCCTGCGGGTGGACGCGGAGCTCGTCGGGCGAACGGGCTTCCCGCGCTCCCTCGTGGACGAGCCGGCCGAATTCGACGCGCTGATCACCAACTTGCCAGGCTTGGCCCTGGTCGTGTCCACGGCGGATTGCCTGCCGATGCTGATCCATGACCCGATCCGCGGGGCGGTCGCGGCGGTCCATGCCGGGTGGCGCGGGACGGCCAAGGGGATCGCGGTGCAGGCGCTCGCGGCCATGCGCGAGGCATACGGGACGGAGGCCGGCGATTGCCGCGCGGCGATCGGGCCCGGGATTCGTCGCTGCTGCTTCGAGGTGGATGCCGCCGTGACCGAGACGATGGCCGGCGCCCTGCCGAACTGGGAACGGCACGCGACGGCGAACCGGGCCGGCCACTGGCTGCTGGACCTCGCCGGGATCAACCGCTCTCTCCTGGAAGCGGCCGGGCTTCGCCCCGACCGAATCGAGGACGTGGACCTGTGCACGAGCTGCCGGAACGATCTGTTTTTCTCACACCGGGCGGAAAAAGGGCGAACCGGACGGATGATGAATTTCATCTTGGTCGAGGAAGAGGGCCGACAGGGACCGCGATAGCGGAACGGAACAGGACGGGGGAGGGTTGACCCAGACCGGCGTTCGCTGTCGGGTCTCCCTGTCGCCCCGCGGGAGGGGGCAATGCTGATCAAGCGTGCGCCGATGTTCAAGGCGTCCGAGATCACGGACTACCGGTTGTACCTGAATCGTCGGGAGTTCATGCTGGGGGCGGCTGCCCTGGCCCTGGCGCCGTCTGTGGCGTCGGCGGGAGCGGCACCGGCGGCAGGACAGCCGTTGAAGGCGGCGAAGAACGAGAAGCTCAGCCTGTCCGAGAAGGCGACCTCGTTCAAGGAAGCGACCACGTATAACAACTTCTACGAGTTCGGCGTCGACAAGGAGGACCCAGCGCGGTACGCGCACATGCTCAAGCCGCGCCCCTGGACGGTCCAGGTGGACGGCCTGGTCCACAAGCCCAAGCAGTACGACATCGAGGAGATACTCCGGTTTCCCCTGGAGGAGCGGATCTACTCGCTCCGGTGCGTCGAGGCGTGGTCCATGGTGATCCCGTGGATCGGGTGTCCGCTGTCGGTTCTCCTGAAACAGGTCGAGCCCATGGGCAAGGCCAAGTTCGTGGAGTTCACGACGCTGAAGGACCCGGAGCAGTTCCCCGGCCAGAAGCCGGGTCTGTTCGGGGGTTCTGCGGTCGAGTGGCCGTACGTGGAGGGCCTCCGGTTGGATGAGGCGATGAACCCGCTGACGCTGCTCACGGTCGGGATGTACGGCCAGGTCCTGCCGAACCAGAATGGCGCGCCGCTCCGGGTCGTGGTCCCCTGGAAATACGGCTTCAAGAGCGGCAAGTCCCTGGTGCGAATCCGCTTGACCGAGGAACAGCCGAAGACGGCGTGGGAGAAGGCGGCGCCGCAGGAGTACGGTTTCTACTCCAACGTCAATCCCACCGTGGATCACCCACGCTGGAGCCAGGCGACGGAGCGGCGGATCGGCGAATTCATGCGGCGCAAGACGCTCATGTTCAACGGTTACGCCGACCAGGTCGCTTCGTTGTACGCGGGGATGGATCTGAAGAAGAATTATTGACGAGCAATCAGCAGTCAGCTTTCAGCGATCAGCTTCGGAGGAACGATGGCTCGGTGCTGACGGCTCGAGAGTTGATCGCGGGGACCCCCGGTGACGCGGACGACACGGATTGGGCTCAAAGCCGGCGCATGGGTCCTCTGTTTGCTGCCGCTCCTGGTCCTCCTTTACCGGGCGATGACCGACGATCTCGGGGCGAACCCCATCAGCTTCGTCACCAACTGGCTCGGGCAGTGGACGTTCCGGCTGCTCCTGACCAGCCTGGCCCTCACGCCGCTCCGCATCCTGTTCGGCCTTGCCTGGCCGCTGCAGCTCCGCCGCCTGATCGGTCTCTTTGCCTTCTGCTACGCCTGCCTCCACCTCAGCGTCTGGGTCGTTCTCGACCACTACTTCGACTGGGACGAGATGTGGACCGACCTCCTCAAGCGTCGCTACATCACGGCCGGGATGGCGGCGCTGACCCTTCTCGTGCCGCTGGCCGCGACCTCCACCGGGGGCATGGTGCGCCGGTTAGGCGGCGCGGCCTGGCGACGTCTCCACCGGCTCGTCTATCTCGTCGCCGTTCTGGCGGCGCTCCATTTCCTCTGGCTGGCCAAGGCGGTCCGCTCCGAGCAGTACGTGTACGCCGCGATCGTGGCGCTCCTCCTCGGGATCCGACTCTGGGATTCCGTGCGCCGCCGACTGCGGCGACGCCGAGTTCCCGTAACAACACGCCTCTCCTCCGCCTGACGTTCGGATTGATCCTCCAGTCACTCGATCCGGCCCCGTCCGTCCGCCCCATACAACCCGCCATACTGGCGCTTGACAATACTAACGCATAACGTTAGTATCCGTTTATGCCGATCCGTTCGTTCAAGTGCGCCGATACACAAGGCCTGTTTGGCGGCGAACGCGTCAAACGGTTCGTGAGCATCGAGCCCGTGGCTATGCGCAAGCTGGCGATGCTGAACCGGGTCGGAAGACTCGAGGACCTACGCGTGCCGCCAGGTAACCGGTTGGAGGCCTTGAAAGGCGACCGCACCGGGCAGTATAGCATCCGCGTCAACGATCAGTTCCGCGTTCGCTTTGTGTGGACGACGAATGGCCCGAAGGACGTTGAGATCGTGGACTACCACTGATGGGGGTCATCATGCGTAAAGTTCCCTATCCGCACCCCGGTGAAATTCTGCTGGAAGAATTCCTGAAACCCATGGGCATCACGCAATACCGGCTGGCCAAGGAGATCGGCGTACCGCAACGGCGCATCGGTGAGATCGTGGCCGGCGCGCGCGCCATCACCGCCGATACGGGCCTGCGTCTATCGCGATTCTTCGGCATGTCCGAGGATTTCTGGATCGGCCTGCAGATGGACTACGACGCGGCCAAGGCCAAGGATTCCCTCGCCAAGACGCTGGCGAGTATCAAGCCGTGGACCCGGGGCGCGGTGCATTCGAAAGCCCCGGCCTAGCCGGCGCCTCGAGCCGACGGCCCTGCGGGCTACGACTCAGCCGCCGCATCGTTGGCGCGAACCATAGAGGCAATACGGTCGATACCGGAAGATGGGCGCCCGAGTGATCCTGATGGCGAAACGGTCCACATGCCTTTTCGACAGGTACAGCCCTGCTCAGCAGGTCGTGAGCGGATGCACGCCCTGCGCCGATGCCGCCCCCAGGACCACGCGGCGTGCGATATGCCTGAGAGGCTCCCCACGTGCTCGCGACCAGCCGATGCGGGGACAATCTAGTCTCCCCTCAGCCTTTTTCCGCCGAGGTCTTTCGGCTCTGCTCCGCGAGGAGCTTTTGCAGGTCTGCGAGCGACTTGGCTTGCGAGGAGCCCTCAATCGCCTTCTCGGCAATCTCCTGGACCTTTTGGTACGCGGCCTCGAGCTGCTTGGACAGCTTCGCGCTCTGGTCGCTTAGATCCTTGTTCATCTTTTCCAGTGCGTCGCTGCGCGCCGCGAAGACGTTGCGTTCGCCCTCGAATTCCTTGCGGAGCAGCTCCTCGCGGTTCTTGGCCTCCAGCTTCAGTCGGTCGGCCACCTCCTTGACCGCCTTGTCCACCGCCGATTCCAACTCCTTCGGGAAGAGCGCGGCCCGCTGCCTGAGATCGGTCAACTCCTTTTCCTGCACGGCCACGGCCTTCTCCCGCTCGGCCAGTTCCTTGGCCGCGGATTCCCGTTTGGCGAGGATCTCCTTCTCGAGGGCGGCTCTTTCGTCATTGAGCTTGTCGCGCACGCTCTGCTGTTCGCGCTTGAAGAGGTACGCGAACTCTTCCCTCTCGCGATCGCGGTTCTTCTTCTCGATGGCCTCGCGCTCGCGGTTCTCGGCCTCGCGGCTCTTCTTCTCTTTCTCCCAGTCAGCCCGGGTGGACTCGATCTCCCGCGTCAGCTCCTCTTTCTGCCGGCCCAGTTCGTTTTCGAAGTCCTGGCGCTTCTGGTGTTGCGCCTCGATCAAGGCCGCGAGGCTCGCCGCCGCCTTCTCGATCCCGTAGAGCTCCTGCAGCTCTCGCTCCCTGCTCTCGACCGCCTTTTGAACGGCTTTGAACCGAGCCACCTCGGAGGCCATGCGTTCGGCGATCTGGGCCAGGCTCTGTCCGATGTCGGCCTTCAGGTTGCCGAGGGCCCGTTCCACACCGTCCGGGGCCAGCTCGGCGGCAACCGCCACGGCCTCTTCGGCTTGTTTCTCCTGCAGCCGCTTCTCCGGGTTCAGTTCGGCGGCCCGCTTGTCCTGGAGTTGCCGAACCACGACGCGGTAGGCCTCGAGCATTTCCTGTTTGGTGTTCTTTTCCGAGAGCGTCTTGGGCGGAACGGGTTTCTCTGTCATGGTCGCAACCATCCTCTCGGTCCGAGATCGAGAATTGTCGGGGGTGACCCGTAGGCCGGGTGCAGATCGGAAGATATTCTCGAACAGCAGCCGGAGGATGCCGCAGCCCGAGGCGCAGTGTCAAGCCAAAACCGACCACATGGTTGGGGCTAGCTCTTGGGCGACGACGAAAGCCGTCGTTCCACCCATCGTTTGACGATCTCGGCGAAATGGTACGCGTGCTCGGCTTCCTCGCCGGAGTAGTGCGTGGGCCAGTGGACGGGATACCGCGTGTCGACATAGAAGGCGGTCAAGAAGGCGCAGGCATCTCGCAGCTCCTCTGCGGCGGGTTCACGCGCAGTGCAGATCTTCTGGAGCAGCACGAGATCATGGAGTTTTTGGGACTCGCGTCCCCAGACGACGATGCAGGCCTTGCGGTGCCAGCCTGTAAAGAGGAGGTAGGGTGGAGCAGAGTGTGCACGCCTCACATCAATGACGGCAGCCAGAGCGCGATCTGTGGGAAAGCCGTGAGCAGGAGAACGGCGGCCATGCAGATGAACACGAACGGGGTCACGCCGCGGAAGATGTCGATCATCGGGACGTCGGGAGCGATCTTGGCCATGACGAAGACGTTCAGGCCGATGGGCGGTGTGAGCATGGCGATCTCCTGCATCAGCGTCATGTACACCCCGAACCAGATCGGATCGAATCCCAGGGACTTCACGACCGGAAAGACGAAGGGCAGCGTGAGCACGATCATTCCCAGGGTGTCCAGGATCATCCCCAGGAAGATGTACATGATGGTGAAGAAGAAGAGGATGACATACGGGTTCAGCGACTGTCGGGTGATGAAGTCGACCATGACCGGTGTGACGTCGGTCTGGGCCAGCAGGCGGCTCATGAGGACGCCGGAGAAGAGGATGGCGTAGATCATGGCGCTCACGCTGCCGGTCTGGTGCAGCGTGGTCTTCAGGTTCTGCCAGGTCAGGCGCCGCATGCAGACGGCCACCACGACGACCGAGACCGCGCCGATGGCCGACGCTTCCGTGGGCGTGAAGATGCCCCCGTAGATCCCGCCCAGGATGGTGGCGAAGACGATCAGGGTTGGTAGGAGCCGGACCAGCGCGCGCACGCGCTCGGACCAGGGGTACGTCGGGCCGGCGGGGCCCATCTGGGGACTGATCAGGCAACGCACGACGATCCAACCGCAGAAGCCGATGGTCAACAAGATGCCGGGCAAGATCCCGGCGATGAACAGCTTCCCCACGGACGTCTCGGTCCACAGGCCGTAGACTACCATGGGAATGCTGGGCGGGATCATGATGGCCAGCGTTCCGGCCGACGACAGCGACCCCGTGGCTAGCCGGTTGTCGTAGCCGTACCGCTTCATCTCCGGCATCACCATGGCCCCCATGGTGGCGACCGCGGCCACGCTGGAGCCGGTGACGGCGCCGAAGGCCGCCGAGGCGATGGTGGCGGTGACGGCGATACCCCCGGGCAACCGCCCGAACCACTTGTACACGCAATCGTAGAGGTCCGCGGCGATCCGCGTGTGGAAGGCGAGCTGGCCGACGAAGACGAACAGAGGAACCGCGATCAGCAGGAAGTTCGTCCCCATCTCCCAGGTGATGAGGAAGGTCTGCATGGCCGTCTGCTGCCAGCCGACCAGAAGGACGTTGCCCACCACGGCCACGCCCACCAGGGCGTAGGCGATCGGCACGCCCAGGAACGTCAGGACGATCATCGCGACCAGGGCGATCGTTCCGGCGATCAGGGGGTCCATCAGATCGCCTCCTCGATGGGGGCGGGCGCTGCCGGCGTGTCGGGCACGCGGCCGAAGATCTCCAGCAGGAACCGGACGGTCAGGATGAGACCGCACAGGCCCATGAAGAGGGCGAAGGGCCAGTACGGAAGGTTGATCATCTCGGCGCCCTGATTGAAACGATACATCTCCACAGGTGCTGGCGAAGGACTGGTAGGTGAAGAAGGCGGCAAAGACGAATCCGCAGAGGTTCGCGACGATGTCCGTGGCCCGCTTCAGACGGGGACCGAACCGGACATAGAGCGCGTCCATCCGGACGTGCCCTCGCTGTTCGGTGCAGAGGTTCAGGCTTCCCACCAGGACGGCGAGCTGGATGAGGGCGCTGACCTCGTTCCCCCACCGCAGCGGCCTGTTGAGGAGATAGCGCAGGATGACGTCGGTGCTGATGATGAGGATGAGGGCCGGAATCCCGGCGTAAACCCCCACCAGGTGGAGCATCCCGGACAGTCGGCTCGTGGCGCGGACCAGCAGCGTTGCCCATGCGTTCCCGTTCCTCTCGGCGATTCGGAGCGCAAAATCGAACGCCTGGTCCTGCGACCGGACCAGGCGTTCGGCGGTATGCGCGCGGTCGCTCAGAAGTCGATGATGCCCTTGACCGGCTCCTCGACGATCAGCTTGAAGATCTGGTCGTCGCTCATCCCGTTGTACTTGGCGGTGAGCCGCTCGATGTCGGCGAGGAGCGCCTTGGTCGGCCCATCCGCCTCGTGCTTCGTCGCCCACTTGTCCACCAGCGGCTTGAGTGCCGCCTTCCAGCGCGCCATCTCGTCGGGCGGCAGCTTGATCATCTCGACCTTGTACTCGGCGTACTTGGCCTGCGCGTCCTTCTTGAAATCCACACCGATCCGCTTGGCGACGGCGAACGCCATGCGCTGCTGGTACTCGTAGAAGGTCTGCTTCAGGTCCTTGGGCAACGCCGCAAAGCTCTTGGTGTTGATGCAGGTGTCGATCTTCTGGGCGGACAACCCGAGGGTCGTGTGGTACTTCGCCAGCTCGTAGATCTTGTAGGGGACGAACCCCGGGTCCACCCACAGGACGGCGTCCACGACCCCCTGCTGGAGCGAGGTGTAGATGTCGGGGAAGGGGACGTTGACGATGACGGCGCCCAGGGCGTCGGCCACTTCCGGCTCGAACCCCTGCACGATGACCTTCAGGCCCTTCATGTCCTCGAGCTTCCGGATCGGCTTCTTGCTCATGATGTCCGCGGCGCCCACCAGGACCTGGTAGCCGAAGTGGACTCCCTGCTTGTCGTATTCGGGCTTGAAGTACTTGGGGGCCAGCTCGGACGTGATGCGCACGCCGGCCAGGGGGTTGCTGGGCGTCACGAAGGGCAGCTCGAACACCTTGCTCAGCGGGAACCCGCGGGCCTCGGACGCCACGAAGCAGGTGGCGTAATCCGAGATGTTGGAGCGGACCGCCTTGAAGCCGTCCCGCGGCCCGTGCAGCGTCCCCGCGCCGAATTCCTTGAGCGTGAGCTTGCCGTTAGTGGCCTGCTGGAGCCAGGTCATCCCGCTCCGCCAGATGGGCGGCACCAGGGACGCCGGCGGGTTCGGGTGCGAGAACTTGAGCTGGATGGGCTCACCCGCATACGTGATCTTGGGTTCGGCGGCCGGGATCTTCCGGTTGAACCAGTCGTCCACCATGTCGGCAGACACCGTCATGGGGGACAGCACGCCGCAGAGCAGGAGCACCGCCGCGATCTTTGCAATGGACTTCATGGCTTCCCTCGCTTCTGTGCTGTGCGTGTGTACACGCACAGCGCCGTTGTTAGCCGCCTTAGTGCTTCTGTCCGCAATTACGGTGACGTATCGCCGGTCCCCCGGACCGACCCTCGGACGCCTGGCGCCTCGTCGATGCCGGCTCGCCCTTACCCCGGGTCGGTCCGCTCCGAGAGCGGACCTCCGTGCCGGGGACAGGCTCGCCCGCGGGCGCGGCGTCTCGGGTCGGCCCGGGGGACCTGGACTTATACGGCCAAGGTGTACGTCATCGAACTTGTGTCCGCGTGTACCTAGTGTGGTGAATCGTAAGTTCGCTGCCAACGTCCCGGCCAGAGGGACACCCCTCAGCCGCCTGGCGCCTCGTCGAGAACCGGGCGGCCTTGCTCCGGGTCGGCCCCCGGAAACCGGGGGCCTCCGGACCGGACCCGGCCGCCCCGCGGGCGCAGCGTCTTCGGGGTGCCCCTCTGGCCTGGAAGTATGTTGGCGAACTTCTAACTCAGGACACTAGCGGGCGGCGTCCTTGCGAATCTCGTAGGTGGTCCGGAAGGCGATGTCCTGCCGCAAGGAGTGCCAGACCGAACAGTACTTCTCGTGCGACAACTCGATGGCCCGCTCCACGGCGTCGGACGGGACGTCCCCGGTGATGGCGAAGTGGAGCGTCACCTCGGTGAAATATTTCGGCTCCTCGCCCCGCCGGTTCCCGACGAGGTGAGCTTGCAGCGCCTTCAGTGGATGGCGACCCTTGGTGAGGATCTGCACGAGATCGATGCCCATGCAGGCGGCGAGGCTTCCCGCGAGGGCCTGCACCGGTGTGGGGACGGTGTTTCCGGGCCCGTCCAGGACGAACTCTGCGGCGTCGGAGCGTGCGGCGAAGCGCATGCCGCCTTGCCAGGTCAGATCAACGACGATCGGGGGTGGGGATGGGGCCGTCATCGGGTCACTCCTGCGTGTCGAGACACGGTTGAGCTATGAGGTTGCGTGGAAACGTTCGACGGTCGTTCTCCACCGAGGGGCCGCAGGATGGCCCAGGATCGCCGCTGCGTGTCAAGGCCGAAACGAGCGAGGCCGACTATGGACACGCTACTCGTACGGCTCCAGGCTCTCGGCTCGACGCGGATCGGCCAGGATTCGCCCTTCCAGCACATCTCCCAGAACAGCCACTCGTACTGGCTGGAGGTCTCGAAGATGTCCATCAGGTGGCGCCGCTTTGCCTGGGTCGCGCCCTCGGCCAGTCGGTTCATCTCGGCCTTGAGCCATTCGGCAGCCTGGACGAACTCCGGCGATGCGTACTGGGCGATCCAGTCGGCGTACCGCTGGTCGGCCGGCGGCTTGCCTTGGGCAAGATGCTGGGCGATGTACACATACCCCCAGGCACAGGGCAGGAGCGCCGCGACGAGATCGGCCATGTCGCCGTCGGCGGCCGTGCGGATCAGGAAGTCGGTGTACGCGCGCGTCGTGGGCCACATCGGCTCCGCCTCGAGCTCCGCCGGCGTGATGCCGAACCGCTGGGCATACTCGCGATGGAGCGCCATCTCGGTGTTGAGGGTGAGGTGGAGGACGGCGGCGTACCACCCCATGGACTCCAACCGGTCGGCCTTGGCGACCGCCCAGGCAAACAGCCGGGCGAAGTCCGTCAGGTACAGGTAGTCCTGGCGGACCCAGCGGGCGAAGCGGTCCACCGGAAGAGAACCGTCGCCCAGACCGCGCACGAAGGGATGAGCGAGCTGGGCGTCCCAGATCGGTCTGACGCCGGAAAACAACTCATCGGTAAAGGCCATGGCAGCACCCCCGTGTAACCGGTCGCGGGACGACGAACCCAGCGGATGGACTCTAGGCAAAGACATGCCGCGTCGTCAAGGACGAATCGGTCCCCGCCGGCCCGCATCGCCGGAATCCTTGACGGTCGCCACTGCCTGCGATACCGTTCCGCGGACACCTCGCGGTGTGGGAGGGCTGCCTGTGAGCGAACCGGAAATGGACGTGGTCGGACTCGGGGACGCGATGGTCAGCTTCTCGCCTCCAGGCTTCCTGCGTCTGGAACAGGCGACCCAGTTGGAAGTGTGGCCGACCGGGGCCGAGGCCAACGCAGCGGTGGCCCTGGCACGCCTCGGGAAGCGCGTCGGCTGGATCTCCAAGCTGCCCGACCATCCGCTCTCTCGACTGATCGCGGCGGCGGTCTCGCGGCATGGCGTGGATACCTCCCGGGTCGTCTGGACGCCGGACGGACGCGTGGGGACGCTGTTCTACGAGCGGGCCGTTCCCCCGCGGCCGCCTCGCGTCTGGTACGATCGGCGAGACTCCGCCTTCACCACGCTGACCGGCGTCGGAGCTGGACTGGCCCTACCTCACGGGGAGCCCGGGTAGTCCTGATGGCCGGAACGGCCCCGGCGCTCAGCGCCACGCTGCGCGAGACGACGCACCGGGTCGCCGAGGAGGTCCGGGCGGCGGGGCGGCTCTTCGCCCTGGACGTGAATTACCGGGCAAAGCTCTGGTCCCCGGCGGAGGCGGCCGAGTATCTCGCGACGCTGCTGCCCCTCGTCAGCATCCTGTTCTGCGGAGCGTCGGGACGCGGCGCTGCTTTTCGGACTGGCGGGCGATCCCGAGGCGACGGCCCGAGCGCTCCAGGACCGGTTCGGCGTGCCGACCGTCGTCCTCACGCTGGGATCCGAGGGCGCCCTGGCCGTCTCCGATCGGATCCATCGCGTCTCGCGCGTGCCGCGGGTGACGGTCGTGGACGCCGTGGGTGCGGGCGACGCCTTCGCCGGGGGGTTCCTGTGCGGATACCTGGAGGGCGGGGTGCAGCGCGGGCTGGACATCGGCAGCGCCGTGGGGGCGCTGCACTGCACTATCCCGGGCGACTTCGCCTACGTCACCCGGGCCGAGGTGGAGGAGTTGCTCGCGTCGGACGACGACGAAATTCAACGGTGAAGTGAGGAGCCGAGAGCTGAGAGCCGAGACGCTAGAGCGCGAGCGAGGCCTGCAGGTTGAAGGCCAGGGAGACCTCTCGTCAACTGGTCCGCACCAATTGACCCGTTGCCAATTGACGAATCGACCTCCTGAACTCTGACGGCTGAAAGCGCGGGAGATCTTCTTCATGCGTGATCTGTGTTTCACATCCGCGACGGAGCTGATCCGGCTGTACCGGACGCGAAAGGTATCACCCGTCGAGGCGATGGAGGCGATCCTGGACCAGGTGGACCGGGTCAATCCGCAGGTGAATGCCATCGTCACGCTGGCACGGGAATCGGCCCTGCGCGCGGCGCGGGCGGCGACGCGGGCGCTGTCGCGGCGAGCCGAGTTTCCGCCGCTCTTTGGCGTGCCGGTCAGCATCAAGGACCTCACGGTTACCAAGGGCCTGCGGACGACGTACGGTTCCACGATCTTCGCAGATCACGTCCCGGCCGAGGACGCCCTGGTGGTCCAGCGGCTCAAGGCCGCCGGCGCCATCGTGCTCGGCAAGACGAACACGCCGGAGTTTGGCGCCGGCGCCAACACCTTCAACGCGGTCTTCGGAGCGACGCGGAACCCTTGGAATCTCGCGCGGACCTGCGGCGGGTCGAGCGGAGGATCCGCCGTGGCGCTGGCCACGGGGATGGGACCGCTGGCGCACGGGACGGATCTGGGCGGATCGCTTCGCATCCCGGCGGCGTTCTGCGGCGTGGTCGGGTTCCGGACGACGCCGGGATTGGTGCCGGTCTATCCGCGGGAGCTGGCCTGGGATCAGTTCTCGGTCCACGGGCCGATGGCCCGGACGGTGGCGGACACGGCCTTGATGCTCTCGGCGATCGCGGGGCCGGATGACCGCTCGCCGATCTCGTATCCGGTGGACACCCGGGAGTTCGTGAAAGCGGTGCGGGCACCGTCGGTCACGGGGTGGCGTGTGGCGTGGACGCCCGACCTCGACGGGCTCATCCCCGTCGATTCCGAGGTGGCGGCCGTGGCGGAGCAGGGCGCCCGCGGTCTTCCGCTCCCTGGGTGCGAGAGTCGAGGCGGCCTCGCCAAACTTCGCAGAGACGAATGACATCGTCCTGTCCACGCGGGGTCTCATGATGGCGACGCTCCACGCCGAGAAGCTCCCGCGCGGGCGGGCGCGGATGCAAGAGGGGCTGGTCTGGAACATCGAGCAGGGCCTCCAGCTCACCCCGCAAGAGATCGGCCGAGGGGAGAAGTTGCGGACGATCCTCTGGCAGCGGGTACGGACCTTTTTCGAGCGGTACGACCTGCTGATCCTGCCCACGGTTGCCGTGCAGCCGTTTCCGGTGGAGCAGCCGTACCCTGCGGAGATCAACGGGCAGGCGCTCACGAACTACACCCAATGGTTCTTTCTCACCTATGCCATCTCGCTGACCGGCTTGCCCGCCATCTCCATCCCCTGCGGCTTCACGCGGGACGGCCTGCCGGTGGGGCTGCAGATTGTCGGCCGGCGCCGCCAAGAAGCCGCCGTGCTCCGGGCCGCGGCGGCGTTCGAGCGCGCGGCGCCGTGGACGGATCGTGTCCCGGCGATCGGTGTCGCCGCGCTGTCAGATCGCTGAGCGCTCAGGCAGGGCGCCGGTGTGGGAGGGGGAACACATGCCGCTGACCGAACTCAACCACTACTTCATCCGTGCCAACGACCTTGAACGCACCAAGCAGTTCTACTGCGATGTCCTTGGCTTCGAGGTCATGCCGAGACCGAATTTCCCGTTCCCCGGATACTGGCTCGGTGTAAACGGTGTGGTCCAGGTGCACATGGGCCCGCACGGCATTCCCCATTCCGAGCTCTATTACCTCGGCACCACGGCGGAGTCCACGACCAAAAACTCGGGCGTGGTCGATCACATCGCCTTCCTCGCCACGGACCCCGAGACCTTCACGCAGCACTTCGCGGCGCGGGGAATCGTTCCGGTCAACCGCTACCTGCCGGAGTTCCACCTCTTCCAGATGTTCATCAAGGACCCCAACGGGCTCACCATCGAATTGAATTTCTTCGGCATCGAGTCGGCGCCCGCGTGGGGCGGTGTGAACTACGCCGAGATGCCGCGCGTTGGCGGGGCCCCACCCGGCTGAGCGCATGACTGTGGTGCGTTTTCGAAATTCGAATTTCGAAATCCGAAATTGCGACTGGCGTCTGGAATCCTCCGGTTGACGTCCTCGTCTTGGCAGCCAATACTCCCTTTACCGTCTATTTCGCGTCCGGCGCGCCGGCATGCGCCCTTCCGCCAGAACTGTCCAGACGGACCACGAACCAGCCGGCGCGCCGCCGCTGGAGGTCCCGATGAACCGCCTGATAGTCACCCTCGTTCTCGTGCTCACCGCGGCGACGGCCGCCGCCCAGGTCACGGTCCAGGAATACCCGCTGCCTTCCCGGCTCGGCGCCCACGACGTCTGGGCCGATCCCGCGCCGGATGGGCCGGTGTGGTTCTCCGCGCAGCGCAGCGGACATCTCGGCCGGCTCGACCCGAAGACCGGCAAAGTCGAACTGATCCCGCTGGGGCCGAACTCGGCCCCCCACGGGGTGATCCTTGACGCCGACGGTGCCCCCTGGCTCACCGACGGCGGCCAGAACGCCATCGTGCGGGTGGACCCGACGACCAAGGCCGTGACGAAGTGGCCGCTTCCCGCAGTCGCGGGGCTACGTCAACCTGAATACGGCCATCTTCGACCGGGCCGGCATCCACTGGTTCACCGGCCAGAACGGCGTCTACGGCCGGCTCGATCCGAAGACGGGCGACCTGAAGGTGTTCGACGCGCCCAAAGGGTCGCGGGCCGTACGGCATCCACGTCACACCCGAGGGGGTCGTGTACTACGCCTCGCTGGCGGGCTCGCACATCGCCCGCATCGACGCCGCGACCGACAGGGTAGCGGTGATCGAGCCGCCAACCTCCGGCCAGGGCGCGCGCCGCGTCTGGTCCGATTCGAAAGGCGTCATCTGGGTGAGCGAGTGGAACTCGGGTCAGGTGAGCCGCTACGACCCGCGCACGGAGCAGTGGCGTCAGTGGAAGGCGCCCGGGTCGCGGCCCCGCGTCTATGCGGTCTATGTCGACGAGCGCGACCAGGTCTGGGTGTCGGAATGGTCGGCGCAGGTCATGCTGCGCTTCGATCCGGCGACGGAGAAGTTCGAGTCGTTCAAGTCGTCGAGCGGCACCGCCGACGTGCGGCAAATTCACGGCCGCAGGGGCGAGATCTGGACGCCGGAGTCGGCGGCGGACAAGCTCGTGGTCTACCGCTACCGGTGATGTGTCGCGGGCTCGTGTTGACAATGGTTGTGCTGGCCGTCGCCGCGAGGGCCGGAGCAGAGACGCCGGATGGCGCGCGCCTCTTCCAGCGCTGCTACGCCTGCCACTCGCTCGACACCGCCGAGCGCAACCTCTCCGGCCCGACGCTGCGCGGGGTCTTCGGTCGCCGAGCCGGCGCGCGTGGGCGATTTCGAGTACTCGCCGCCGATGCGCGAGGCCGGCCGGCGCGGCCTCGTCTGGACCGCCGAGACGCTCGACCGCTTTCTGGAGGATCCCGAGGAACTCGTTCCAGGCGTGCGGATGACCGGTGTGCGGCTGCGTGACCCGGGTGAGCGCCGCGCGCTGATTCACTGGTTGCAGCGCGCGACCCGATGAGCAGCGGCTCGACCTCAGAACCCCACGGGCGCCCCATCGTTGGATGAGGCGCCCGTGGTCTGATCGGACAGCGCCGCGTGTCGGGCGCGCGGGGATTCCCGCTATGACAGGGTCTGAGGGGCGTCAGGCTCCCTGCATCATGGCCTCGGCCTCGGGCCGGGGCCGTTCGTGGGCCGGGTCCCAGTAGGGAGAGAGCCGCCGCAGGTTGGCGACGATCTGCGGGAAGACCTCGAGGATCGCGGTCGACGTCCTCGTCGGTGTTGTAGCGGCTGAGGGAGAAGCGGACCGAGCCGTGGACGGCGGTGAAGGGCACCTTCATGGCCCGCAGCACGTGCGACGGCTCCAGCGACCCCGAGGTGCAGGCCGAGCCGGTGGAGGCGCAGATGCCGTGCTCGTTGAGCTGGTAGAGCATCCCCTCGCCTTCGATGAAGTGGAACGAGAGGTTGCAGGTGTTGGGGAGGCGGGGCGCTCCCTGCCCGTTGACCTGCACGCAGGGGATGCGCGCCAGGAGCCCGGCCTCCAGCCGATCGCGGAGTCGGCGGATGCGCGCCTCGACCGCCTCGTGGTCTGTCCTGGGCCAGCTCCACCGCCCGGGTCAGCCCGACGATGTACGGCACGTTCTCGGTGCCGGCCCGGCGTCCGCCCTCCTGGTGGCCGCCGATCATGAACGGCCGGAAGGGCGTGCCGCGGCGCACGAAGAGGACGCCGACGCCCTTGGGGGCGTGCAGCTTGTGGCCGGAGAAGGAGAGCAGATCGACGTGGGCCAGGGCCCCCCGGAGGTCGAGGGGAAGCTTGCCGACCGTCTGCGTGGCGTCGGTGTGGAAGACGATCGCCGGGTCGGTCTCCTTGGTGAGGCGCGCCAGCTGCTCGATGGGGAAGATCACGCCGGTCTCGTTGTTGGCGTGCATGATGGCCGCGAGCAGGGTGTCCGGGCCGGAGCGCCCGGATGAAGGTGCGGAGGTCGAGATTGCCCGCCCGGTCCACGGGCAGGAACGTCACCTCGAGGCCGCTGCGCGCCAGGTCCTTGCACACCTCGAACACGGCCGGGTGCTCGACCGCGGTGGTGACGATGTGGCGGCGGCTGGGGTTCGCCCGGACCGTGCCGAAGATGGCCGTGTTGTTGCTCTCGGTGGCGCAGGAGGTGAAGAGGATCTCGGAGGGGTCGACGCCGCCCAGGAAGCGCGCCACGGTCTCGCGCCCCCGCTTGATGGCCTGGGCCGCCGGGGAGGCGCGGTCGTACATCGAGCTGGGGTTGAAGTACTCCGCGGCGAAGTACGGCACCATCGCCTCGAGGACTTCCGGGGCGACGGCGGTCGTGGCGTTGTTGTCCAGGTAGATGGTCCGCATGGGTGGCCCCTCAGACCGCGATGACCCGGATCCGCTCGTCGACCATGTCCTTCAGGCGTGTGCTCGACCATCAGCTTCAGGGTCTTGCCGGCGCCGCCGCAGCCCGCGCAGGCCCCGACCAGGCGGCAGTAGACCAGCGTGTCCTTGATGTCGACGATCTCGACGTCGCCGCCGTCCTTCGCGCAGCATCGGCCGGACGTACTCGTCGATGGCCTTCTCGACCTTCTTGGTGAACTGGTAGGGCGAGAGCGGGGGGCGATCGGCGGCCGCCGCCTCGCGCGGTGCCGGGGAGCGTGGGGAGGATCTTGAGGCGTGAGGGGCTGGCGCGCCCCAGACCTCGTCCAGCAGGTCCTGCAGCCCGCCGGGCATGTGATGGCAGGACATGCAGGCGCCGCCCGCCTTGATGGCGTTGGTGATCTCGGGGATCGTCTGCAGGTTCAGTTCCCGGATCTTGCGCCGGATGTAGGGCTCGGTGAGCGCGAAGCACTTGCAGACGATCCGGCCCTCCTCCTTCTCCTCGGCGTGCATGTCGATGCCCAGCGCCGAGAGATCGACGCCGCGCTTCTGGGCCCAGTTGAAGACGGCCGCCTCCAGGGCCTCGGCGCCCATCACCGAGCAGTGGATCTTCTGCTCCGGCAGCCCGTCGAGGTACGTCGACGATGTCGTGGTTGGTGATCTTCAGGGCGCCGATCGGCGTGTAGCTTCCCTGCTCGATCAGCGTGCAGAGGGCCTCGGAGGCGGCGATGGCCGAGGTGCAGCCGAAGGTCAGGTAGCGGGCCTCGGTGATGACGTCCTGGGTGGGTCGGTGGGGTGGCGGTGGACGCGGAAGGTGAATCGCAGCGCGTCGCCGCAGGCGATCGAGCCGTGCTCGCCGAAGCCGTCCGGGTCCTCGATCTCGCCCATGTGCGTCCCCGGCTTGCCGTGGACCGCGTCCATGAAGAGCTGCTTGGTCTTCTCGCTGTACTCCCAGGCCATGGAGTCCCCCGTCGGTGTGATTCCGTGCGGTTTCCTGTGTCGTCTGACGGCGCTGCCGAACCGGTTTGCACCCGGAGGATCGCTCGCCAGCGGTTCTCTTGTCAACGCAAAGCCGTCAAACGTCAGGAAAACGGCACCACGTGCGCGGCACCCCGGGGCAGCGCGGCGGGCGGTTTTCTCCTTGACGCGCGGTAGAGGCCGCGGTATCCAGAAGGCGGACCGAGGCGCGGTCCTCGCCGGGTCGGGCCGCGGTGTGCTGCGGCTGGGACCTCGGTGCCCACGATACGCGGGAAACCGGGGATCGGGAGGTGTGACGATGCAGGCAAGGAGATCGGTCGCGGGATGCGCCCTGCGCGCCGCGTGCGGGCTCATGTTCGTGATGGCCGTGGCGCAGGCCGCCGAGGCGAAGAAGATCGACTGCGAACTCAAGTACTCGCTGGCCGGCTGGTCCGCCATCTACAAGACCGCGAAGGGGACGGGGACCATCACCTGTGACAACGGCCAATCGATGCGGGTGGCGATCACCGTGAAAGGCGGTGGTATCACGTTCGGCAAGACGAAGATCGACGACGGCCGCGGGAAGTTCTCCGAGGTCTCGAACGTCAACGATCTGCTCGGCGGGTACGCCGAGGCCGGGGTCGAGGCGGGCGCGGTCAAGTCCACGGAGGCCAAGGTCGTGACGAACGGCACAGCCACGCTCGCCCTGGCCGGGAAGGGCGAGGGGTGGAATCTGGGGATCTCCGGCGCCAAGTTCACGATCAGGCGGAAGTAGCGCGGGACGGTCTGTCGCGAACCGGGCATGCCGCCACGTGACGGGCGGCGAAACGTCCGACAACCGGGGTGAGGGGCCGACCGCGTCGGCCGGGGCATCCGGCGGATGCGAGCGAGGGGGGGCGCATGGTGCGTCTGGTGGTGAACGGGGAGGCGCGGGAGTTCGACGGAGACCCGACGGCCCGATTGGTCGAGGTCCTCCGCCGCGACCTGGGACTGCCCGGGACGAAGTTCGGCTGCGGCCAGGGGCGATGCGGGGTGTGCACGGTGATCGTCAACGGGCAGGCGGTCCGCTCGTGCCAGATCCCGGTGCAGGCCGTGGCGGGCCAGGCGATCACCACGATCGAGGGGGTGGGGTCTCCCGAGCAGCCGCACCCGCTGCAGGTTGCCGTCCGCGAGGCTCAGGCCATGCAGTGCGGCCACTGCGCGCCCGGCATGATCATGGCGGCCAAGGCCCTGCTGGACCGGGCGCCCCGCCCGACCGAAGCCCAGGTCCGACAGGTCCTGGAAGGGACACGAGTGCATGTGCGGGAGCCGCAGTCAGGTGATTCAGGCCGTGCTGCGCCTGTCCGGGCAGGCGGGTCGGCGATGATCGGACCCGGCGGCCGCCGCGGAGATTCGAACCGGGCCAGCCACGGAGATGGTGCGCGATGACGGTCCCCGTTGGGCGCCCCGAGTCGCGTGGCATCGCCACGCCGCACCAGCCGACCGGATTCAGCGGCTGATGGCCACGCTCATCTTCGTCTCGATCCGCGCCGTCGCGGTGACCCTGCGTTCTCGCGTGGAGGACGCCTCGGGGCTCGTTGTCGGGGGGTCCACCGGGGAGCCGGTCATTTTTTCGATCTGGCATAACCGGCTTGCGCTGTGTCTCGTCATATATCACCGGTATGTCGTTCGCACCATCCCCAGCGGACGACTGGCGGCGATGGTGAGCGCGAGTAGGGACGGCGCCATGCTGGCGCGGTTGTTGGAACTATTCGGCGTCCAGCCGGTGCGCGGCTCGACGAGCCGGCGCGGTCCGCAGGCGCTGCGCGAACTCACCACTTGGGGTGCGCAGGGTTACGACCTCGCCGTCACCCCGGATGGACCGCGCGGGCCCTGTTACGTCGTGCAGAGCGGCGTGGTGTTGGTAGCGCAGCTCACCGGATTGCCGATCGTGCCGGTGTCCTACCACCTGAGCAGAAAGACGCGGCTCAAAAGTTGGGACCGGTTCCAGATCCCCTGGCCCTTCGCGCGCTGCACCATACGGCTCGGGCAGGTCCTGCGGGTGCCGCGCGACGCCAGCGAGGCCGACCGGGACCAGCTTCGGGAGGAGCTCGAAGCGCGGATGCGGGCCATCACGGACGATTAGGAGCCGTTACGAAATAACTTGTCCAATTTTTGTAATTTCGTTACGGCTCCTTATGCCGTTTCCGAATTTCTCCGGTCAAGTTATTCCTTGACAACGGCTTAGCGGCGGAAGCGGATGTCGCCGTAATACAAGGTGAAGGGCTTCCAGTCTGCGGGCGGGCCGTCGCCGGGAGTCTCGACCGAGAAGCGTCCCACCTCGAGCACCGCGGGGACCGTGCCCGCAAAGGCGCCGCCGGCCAGGAGCGCGGCGGCCAGCACGCCGACTACGCCGAGCAGCCGAGAACGTCGGCGAACCCCGCATCGGTCAGTCATGGTCCGCCATCCCTTCCAGCAGATGCGCCAACCGAGGATCCTGCCGGAGGCGGCGCAGATCCTCCGGCTGGTCCACATCCCAGCGCAGCGGGAGCTCGGCCCAGCGCCACTCCAGCACACGCAGCCGCTCGCGGGTCGCGGCCATGACGCCGGCGGTGCTCCACGCGATATCCTCGAAGAGCGCGGCCGCGACCTGCCGAAGCGCCACCAGCGCGTAACCGCCGTCCTCGACCGGGCCGAACACGGCATCCATAGCCCCGTCCAGCCCATCCCGCGCCGCCCGCAAATCCTCCGGGCACAGCGCGGGACAGTCGGTGCCGATGAGCAGCGCGTGGCGGTGGCGCTGGAGGGCTTCCGCCAGCGCGGCGTGCATGCGCTCGCCCAGATCACGCCCCCGCTGGGGAACGAGGCGGAGGCCATACCGCGCTGCCAGCGACGCGAACCACGGGTGGGTCGGATCCGGCGCACACCAGAGCTCCACCGGGCCTATCCCGGCCGCGATGGCGGTCTCGAGGCACTGCTGCGCCATGCGCCGGTAGAGCCGGGCGGCCTGTACCGCGCCCAGGATGGGCGCGAGCCGGGTCTTGACCGCGCCCGGGATGGGTGCCTTGGCAAAAACCAGGACGCCGACCGGCTCAGGCATCGTGGGCGTTTCCCGGATAGTACCGTCTCGCCAGGCGGCGCGGGTCCGCGCCGAAGAAATAGGCGACCCGAAGCCGCCACATGAAGAGGATCGTTCGCCAGACTCCGTCCCGCTCCCAGCGGCGGCTGGAGGTGACGGCCCGCGCCCGGAGACAGAGCGGACGCCCCACCTGTTTGAGGCTCGCGCTCAGGGCGATATCCTCCATCAGGGGGATCTCTCGATACCGCCCGACGGCCTCGAACGTCTCCCGCGCGACGAAGATCGCCTGATCGCCGGTGGCGACCCCGGTCAGGCGCGAGCGCAGGTTCATCAGGCCCTCCACCATCCGGAGCACGGGTAGCGTGCCGGAGAGCCGGACGTCGAACCGGCCCCAGCACCGGCCGTTCCTCGCCAGGCCGTCCAGAATCAGGCGATCCGCTTCGGGCGGCAGCCGGGTGTCCGCGTGGAGAAACAAGAGGACATCCCCGCTGGCCGCCGCCGCCCCCGCATTCATCTGCAGCGCGCGACCGGGCGCGCTGCCGATGACCCGGTCGGCGTGCGGTCGCGCCAGATCGGGGGTTCCGTCCCGGCTGCCACCATCCACCACGATGACATCGTGCCCGGCCCGGCGGTACGGCTGGAGCGCCGCCAGCGCGGCGCGGATCCCCTGGGCCTCGTCCAGGCAAGGCACCACGATCGTCAGGCGTTTCGGCCGCGTCTCCATCGGTGGACTCCCTCGGTCGTGCCGAGCGATCGGCGGGCCGCGCCGCGGCCGGTGCGTGAAGGTCGGCGGCGGGACCGCACCGGACGAGGATCGTCGGTGTGAAGGGCGGTGTCAACAGGAAGTCGCGAACCCACCGGTCGTGCGGGGATGCACCGGGAACCGGGGGCGGACCAGGCGTAGACAGGGCGAGCGCGCGGCGCTATGATGCCGCGGTGTGCGGTCGGGCGAGATGTGCAGCGGGCGATTCCGAGCGTGGAAGGAGGGCGGTATGGGCAAGCTCCAGGGGCAGGTTGGCATCGTGATGGGCGCAAGCAGCGGGATGGGGCGGGCGACGGCGCTTGCCTTCGTGGCGGAGGGGGCGAAGGTTGCGATCGCCGCCCGGCGGAAGGGGGAGCTGGATGCGCTGGCCGCGGAGATCGCGCGTCGGGGCGGAGACGCCATCGTGCTGACAGCGGATGTCGCCAAGCGGACGGATGTCGACGCGGTCGTGCAGGCGGCCGTCGAGCGGTTCGGCAAGGTGGAGGTCCTCGCGAACTGCGCCGGGGTCAACACGCGCGACCGGCAGCTCGCCCGTCTCGACCAGGCCGAGTGGGACCGGATCGTCAGGGTCAACCTGACCGGCGCGTTCCACTGCACGCAGGCGATCTTGCCCAGGATGCGGGAGCAGAAGGGAGGGCTCATCATCCACGTGGCGTCCATCTCGGGCCTCTGGGGGGATTTCTCGGGCGCGGCGTACCAGGCCAGCAAGCACGGCATCGTAGGGCTGGCGAACGCGACGATGATGGAGGAGCGGCTCAACGGGATCCGGGTCACGGTGATCTACCCCGGCCTGTGCGACACCCCGATCCTGAACAACCGACCGGTGCCGCCGACCCAGGAACAGCGCGACCTGATGATGAAACCCGAGGACATCGCGGCCGCGTGCGTCTTCGCGGCCAGCCTGCCGCCGCGGACCTACGTCGCGGACCTGGTCCTGATGCCCGGGGCGCTCCAGTGCAACGGCCATCCGACGCCGTAGCATGCCGTGCGCGGCAGGCCTGTGTTGCCCGTCGCGGGCAAACATGGTAGCTTCGGTTGCCCGCCGCCCGAGGGCGGATCGGGCAGGGCGACGATTCCATTCTCGAAGAGGCGCGAGCATTCACGGAGGTTTCGCATGCGTAGCGACACGGTGAAGAAGGGGTACGACAAGGCGCCGCACCGCAGCCTGTTCCGGGCGGTGGGCTTGAAAGACGCGGACTTCGACAAGCCGTTCATCGGGGTGGCCAACTCGTACGTCGGGATCATCCCGGGCCACGTCCACCTGCAAGAGGTCGGGCGCATCGTCCGGGAGGCGATCCGTCGAGGCGGGCGGCGTGCCCTTCGAGTTCAACACCATCGGCGTGGACGACGGGATCGCCATGGGCCACACCGGGATGCGCTTCTCGCTGCCCAGCCGCGAGCTGATCGCGGATTCCATCGAGACCATGGCGATGGCCCACTGCTTCGACGGTCTGGTGATGATCGGCAACTGCGACAAGATCGTCCCGGGGATGCTGATGGCCGCCATGCGGGTCAACATCCCGGCGATCTATGTCAGCGGCGGGCCGATGGCGGCGGGCAAGACGAGCGCCGGGAAGGTCGTGGATCTGGCGACGGTGTTCGAGGGGGTCGGGGCGTATTCGGCGGGCAAGATTGACGATGCGGCGCTGCTCGAGCTGGAGAAGACGGGCTGCCCCACCTGCGGCTCCTGCTCCGGCATGTTCACGGCCAACTCCATGAACTGCCTGGCCGAGGCGCTGGGCATGGCCCTGCCGGGCAACGGCACCATCCTGGCCGTGGACGAGAAGCGAAAGGCGCTCTACCGGGCGGCGGGGCGGCAGATCCTGACGCTGGTGGCGCAGGACCTGAAGCCGCGGGACATCGTCACCCGCGAGACGATCGACAACGCCTTCTGCCTGGACATGGCCATGGGCGGCTCGACCAACACCGTCCTCCACACGCTGGCGATCGCCCACGAGGCCGGGATCGCGTACTCGCTGGATCGGATCAACCAGCTCTCGGATCGCGTCCCGTATCTCTGCAAGGTGAGCCCGGCCGGGCACCACCACGTGGAGGACGTGGACCGGGCCGGCGGGATCAGCGCCATCCTGAAGCGGCTGGCGGAGAAGGGCGACGTCCTCCGGCTCGATCGGCCGACGGTGAGCGGCAAGACGCTCGGTGAGGTGATCCGGGGCGCCAAGGTGACGGACGACGACGTCATCCGTCCGCTTGCCAATCCCTACCGCGCTACCGGCGGCCTGACCGTGCTGTTCGGGAATCTGGCCCCCGAGGGCGGGGTGGTCAAGGCCGGCGGCGTGGCGCCGGAGATGCTCCGTCACGAGGGTCCGGCGGTGATCTTCGAGTCGCAGGACGACGCCCTGGCCGGCATCCTGAGCGGCAAGGTGAAGGCGGGCGACGTGGTCGTCATCCGCTACGAAGGCCCCAAGGGCGGCCCCGGCATGCAGGAGATGCTCTCGCCGACCTCCGCCATCATCGGACGCGGTCTCGGGAAGTCGGTCTCCCTCATCACCGACGGGCGTTTCTCGGGGGCGAGCCATGGGGCCTGCATCGGCCACGTGTCGCCCGAGGCGGCGGCGGGCGGCCCGATCGGCCTGCTCAAGCCGGGCGATCGCATCCGGATCGACATCGAGAAGCGGCTGCTGGAGGTGAATCTCAGTGAAGCGGAGCTGAAGGCGCGCCGGGCCGCCTGGAGGCCGCCGGCGCCCCGCGTCACGACCGGTTGGCTGTACCGGTACTCCAAGATGGTCACCTCGGGGAGCCGGGGGGCGGTCCTCACCGCCGATTGACGAAGCCTGCGGGGCCAGGGGTGGGGCCCCGACAACCGGACGGCAAGTGCGGTCTCTAGCGGGGCGGGTCGGCAGTGCGGCCCGCCCCGTTTTTTTGGCATGCGGGGCTTGATTTTCCTGCCCTCACTGTGGCAGGCTTCTTCGGACGGGCGCGGAGCCGCCGCGGTCGGCTCCGGTCGCGGGGAGGGCTGGTCAGGATGGGCATCGCCCCACAGACGGCACCGACAGACGAGGAGCGGCTGGAGCGCACATACGTCACCCGGCTGATCGCCCTCTTCTGCGCCGGGTGGGCCGTGATCTACGCCGACCGGACGATCCTGTATCCGCTCCTGACGGTGATCGCGCGGGAGTTCGGCCTGACCGGATTCCAGACCGGCCTGATCAGCGGCACCTACTTCACGTTGTACGTGGCGGCCATGCTCCCAGCCGGTCTGCTGGCGGAGCGGCTGGGCCTCAAGCGTACGCTGGTCGCGTTTTTCTTCGTGTCGGCGGTGGGGGTGGCGGGGTTCGGGGCGGCCGCGGTGAACTACCTCGCGCTCCTGGCCATGGCCGGGCTGCACGGCGCGGGCGCAGGGGCCTATTACACCATGGCCTACAGTATCACGATTCACACGGTGCCAAGCCAGCATCGCGGCATCGCGTCGGGCGTCATCAATGGCGGGATGTCCGTCGGCCTGGCGGTGGGCCTCGCCCTGGCGGGGCCGCTCTATCAGGCCACCGCAAGCTGGCGGACGCCGTTCGCGATTCTGGCCGTGCCGACGGTCCTGATGGCGGCGCTCTTCCACGGGGCGGTGCGCGAGGTGCCGATTCCGCGGCGCCGTGTCACCCCGATGTGGGAACTGCTGCGCGACCCGACGCTGCTTCGGATGAACCTGTCCGGTTTCTGCGTCCTGTACGGCTGGTGGGTCGTGCTGTCCTGGGGACCGGTCTTCTTCCAGAGCGAACGGAACGTCAGCCTCACGATGTCGGGTCTCTATACCCTGGTGATCGCGGTGACCGCCATTCCGTCCGGGCTGGTCCTGGGGCGCCTGTCGGATCGCATCGGTCGCAAGCGGATCATCCTGACGATGCTCCCGCTCATGGCGCTCAGCCTGGTGGCAATCCCTCAGGTGACATCGCGGACAGGGATGCTCCTGGCCCTCTTGGTGTACGGTCTGGTCGGAAAGCTCGCGTGGGACCCGCTGGCCATTGCCTGGCTGGGCGACTATGCGGCGCGCCGACGGCCCGAGGCGGTGGGGACGGCGGTGGCGCTCTTTCTCGTTCAGTAGCGTCGTGTCGGCGGTGGTCGGCTCCCCCGCTGACGGGCTGGATCAAGGACGTCACCGGCTCGCTGGCGGGGGGTTTCTACCTGGCGGCGGCGGTGGTCCTGGCCGCCTTTGTCCTGTCGCTGGGCCCCGCCGACGGTCGGCGAGACCGGGGCGGACCGTGATGCGCGCCGGACGGCCGCGCCCGTCTGACAGGGTGCCGTGTGTCGCCCAAAAATCGCTCGTCCTGACGGGAATCATGGCGGTTCTTCTGTCGGTCGTTCTCGCCGCGGACCCGGCACCGGCCGGGGCGCCGAAGGATCCGGCGATCCGGGTGCTGGTGGTGAAGACCGAGACCGAGGCGCTAGAGGCGGTGGCCCAGTTCAACGCCGGCATGGCGTTCGATCGGATCGTGCGGGAGCGGTCGATCGGTCCGGAGCGCGAACGGGGCGGCTATCTGGGCCGGTTGGACCCGGCCACGCTGTCCCCGGCGGCGCGGGCGGCGGTGGCCAGAACCCGGAGCGGACGGCTGACGCCCGTGTTTCCAACCGACGGGGGTTTCGGCGTGATCCAGGTCCTCACCGATCAGGAGGAGCAAGAACTGGAGGCGCAGCTCCGCAAAGAGCCCGAGGCGCTGGCGCTACTCAAAGAGGGGACGGAACTCGCCAAGCGCGGGGACCTGGACCGGGCTCTCCAACTTCTCCAGCGGGCGGTGGAGCTGAACCCGCGACTGGCGGACGGCCATTTCAACCTGGCCGTCGGGCTGTGGCAGGTCGGGCGATGGGAAGCCGCCATGGCGGCGATGCGAGAGGCCATCCGGCTGGTTCCCAAGGATTTCGACGCTCACCTCCTTCTGGGCGGCTGGCTGTCCGATCGCGGGCGGCCCGACGAGGCCGTGGCGCACTTCGAGCGCGCGGCCACTCTGGACGTGGATTCGCTGGCCGCCTGGCGAAAGCTGGCCCAGGCGTACGATGCGGCGGGCCGCGCCGGCGCGGCCGTCGGCGCATATCGGCGCGCTCTCGGTCTGCTCGGCCGAGACGACCCGGCGCTGCTGGGGGCGTGGCTCGCGGCGGCGATGCGGGCACCTGATGGGCCGGCGGCGGTGGAGGCGGCCCGCAAGCTCCGCGGGGTCCGACCGGGGCACGAGGGGTTCGTCACGGTGGGCGATGCCTTACTGCTGAACGGCGAGGCCGAGGCGGCGGCGCAGGAATACCGCAAGGCGCTGGCTTTGGAGCCCGCGTCGGTCCGGGCGCAGGTCGGTCTGGCAGCGGCCACGGGCCGCCTGGGCCAGAGGGAGGCGGCGACGCAGCACCTGCTTGCGGCCATCCGCCTGGACCCGGCGAATCCGGAGCACTATCAAACGCTCTCGCGCCTGTACGAGGAGATTGGCCGCCTGGACCTGGCGATCGTGGCGCTGCGCGATGGGGTGGCCGCGGCATCCGGCGCGCCGCGGGCGACGCAAGCCGCCATGGTGGATCGGCTGGCGGCCCTGTACGAACGCGCGGAGATGCGTCGGGAGGCGGAGCAGGAGCGGCAGCGCGCCAAGGCGCTCCGCGAGCCGTAACAGGCCGCTGAAAAAGGCCCATCTGCGGCGTTGGCCGGCCTCGGCACTCGCTGCGGCGTACCTCAGTACGCCTCGCGCGGCCGTCGGCCTGCCGCCTTGCATCTGGGTCTTTTTGAGCGGCCCGGCCGGGAAGGTGTTGTTCCACGTCCTGCGAAGCCGGGCGCACTTCCGGAGGGGCACCGACGGCCCGCGACGCGGCGCTGTGGGCAGGGGGACGAGATGGGCACGCGGTATGCCGGCAGCCTGCTCCCGACGCGCCGGGCGATCGAGGCCTGGCGTGACCGGAGTTTCCGCCGCCTCCCAACGGTCAAGGTCCGGGGGGAGCGGAGCGCCCTGCGCTTCGTCAACGCGGTGGGCTTCTGCTTCACGCTGAGCGACTTCGGGCTGCCGGTGCCGAGCCTGTACGTGGCCGTCTGCGGCCGGCGCCATCCCCGCTGGCCCACCCATACCCACCACGACCCGGAGATCGGGCTCACCTGGAACCTGAAGAACAGCCTGCCCGCCAAGCGGCTCACCTACTACGGCAAGCTGATCAAGGGAAAGCCGACCCTGGTGTCGCTGGAGCTGTTCCCGGCGTTCTGCGCTCTCATCCGGGAGGGAAAGGGGAGCGGGGACTACATCGTGGATTATCGCCAGGGGCGGATGACCCGCAGCAGCGTCCGGATCCTGGAGGCCCTGCACGAGCACGGGTCGCTGGCCACGCCGGCGCTGCGGAAAGTGGTGGCTTTGCATGGGGCCGAGCGCACGACCGACTTCGACCGGGCGATGGCCGAGCTGCAGCGGGGACTCTGGATCGTGAAGGTAGAGGAGGTGTACGACCCGGATTTCTACTACCGATGGGACCTCCTGGACAACTGGCTGCCGGAGCCGCTGGCGGCTTCCCGCCGTCTCGAGCCGGGCCGACGCCGTGCGACGCCTCTGCGTCGCCTATCTCAGTGGCGCGGCGGCGACCCAGCCGCGGTTTCTGGCGAGCCTGCTCGGATTGGGCCTGGAAGAGATCGGGGCAGCGCTCCAAGCGCTGGACGCGGAGGGATCCGTCCGCCAGGGGCAACGGTCTCAGGGGTCTCCCGGGATCCTGGGTGGTCTGGGCCGGGTCCAGGGCCGGTGGTCAATAGCGCGTGGGTGAAAGGACTTCCCCATGGATGATCTGATCAAGGCCGTCCTCGCCTTTCGCGACGAGCGGGACTGGCGGCAGTTTCACAACCCGAAAGACCTGGCCATCTCCATCTGTCTGGAGGCCGCCGAGCTCCTGGAGCGGTTTCAGTGGAAGCGCCCCGACGAGATCGACGACTACCTCGCCGAGGGTGCGAATCGGCGCCGCGTCGGCCGACGAGATGGCGGACGTCCTGATCCTGCTGGTGTCCATGGCGGATGTGCTGGGAATCGACCTGGTGGAGGCGGCCCGCGCCAAGCTGGCCGAGAATGCCCGCAAGTATCCGGTGGCGCAGGCCAGGGGAAATGCCAAGAAGTATGACGAGCTGGGGTCGTAACGCAGGCGACGGCCGAGCGGCGTTCCTGCTGGCCGGCCTGCTGGTCACGGCGTGCTCGAACGACGCGCCGCTGGCGGAGCGGGTCGAGGCGCAGGTGCGACGTGGGGAAGCGCGATCGAGCCCTGGCGCTCCTCGGTAAAGAGATCCGGGTGCGACCGACCGACTGGGCGACCCAGGATCTCCGCGTGCGGGTGCTGCTCCAGGCCGAACGGGCCGACGAGGCCCTTCAGGCCTACGCCGAGCGGTGGACGCAGGACGGGCGCGACACCTCGGCGCTCTTTCGCGGAATCGCGGTCGCGCTCCTGCGCGAGGGGTTGCGCTCGGCGGACGGCCTGATCCGGGCGCGGGCGGGTGCGGCGCTGGCCGCCTGGCAGGCCCCGGACCTGTGGCCCGTGCTCCGGGACGCTCTCGCCCACCCCGAGGCCTCGATCCGGGCACTGGGGGCGGAGGCCCTCGGCAAGCGGTCCGGGGACGAGGCAGGTCGACTCCTCCGGGCGGCCCTCGACGACCCGGAGCACGCGGTGCGGGCGGCCGCTGCGGCCGCGCTGGCCGGGCAACACGATCCGGACACGCTGGCGGCGTTGCGCGCGGCCCTGGCAGACCGCGCCCCGTCGGTCCGAATGCGCGCCGCGGCGGTCCTGGCGCGGACCGGAGAGCCCGGGGCCATCCGGCTGTTGACGGGGCTGCTCGCCGACCCGAACGATTCCATCCGCATGCAAGTGACCGAGGCGTTGGGGCATCTCGGAGTGCCCGGCACGGCCTCGGCCCTGCGCCCACTGCTCACCGACCGCAATCCGTATGTCCGGATCTACGCCGGCGAGGCCCTGGTGCGCCTGGGGGAGCCGGAAGGCCGCCGCCGACTCCTGGGAGCCCTGGCCGACCCGCGCCCCACGGTGGCCCTGTACGCCGCGGAGGCGCTGTCCAACCTGGGAGACGCTGCGGGGTCCGAGCGTCTGGCGGGTGCCCTGGCATCTGGAGAGGATCTATCCGTCCGCCTCTACGCCGCCTGGACGCTGGCGCGGCTCGGGGACGCACAAGGCCAGCCCGTCCTGGAGGAGCTGCTGCGACATCCGGACGCGCAGGTACGGATGCAGGCCGCGTGGACCCTGGGAGAGTTCCGGGATGCATCGGGGGTCCCCGGCCTGAAGCGGGGCGTCCTGGATGCGGCACGTCCGGTGCGCTGGCAGGCGGCGTGGGGACTGGCGAGAAGAATGAGGGGCTGATGGACGGGTCGGGGGCGGAACGGGAGAATACGGGGATGCACGGGAAGACGCCCGGTCTCGGGGAAATGTCCAATGTCCAATGACCAATGGCCAATGCACAATGCCGGCGTCGCCCATCGGCCATTCCGCATTCCGCCATCCGCACCCCGCACGGGTTTGTGCCACATCACGGTCTGGCTTCTCGGTCTCCATTTCTTGTTCCTGGCGTCCTGCGCCCGGCCGCCGGCGCGCCCCGCGATCCCCGCGACCCCCGGGGCCGGCGAGGTCGGGCTCGCCTCGTGGTACGGGCCGGATTTTCACGGGCGGAGAACGTCGAGCGGCGAAGTCTATGACATGTACCAGCTCACGGCCGCGCACCGGGAGCTTCCCCTGGGCACCTGGATCCTGGTCACCAACCTGGAGAACGGACGTTCGGCGGAGCTGCGGGTCAACGATCGGGGGCCGTTCGTGGGAGACCGGATCGTGGACGTCTCGTATGCGGCAGGACGTTTGCTCGGCATGATCGGGCCGGGGGTCGTTCCTGTCCGGCTTACCGTCACCCAGCCCGCGATCGCGCCTGGAGGGGTACCGCTCGGCGCAGCGGCGAGATTTGCGGTCCAGGTCGGGTCGTTCAATTCGCTGGAGAATGCCCGCGTCGTCGAGCGGTCGCTTGCCGAAGGATTCCCCGGGGTGGAAGTGGTCCGCCGGGTCATCGGCACCGAGACGTATTTCCGGGTATGGGTTGGGAACTTCGCCCGCCGGTCGGAGGCGCAGGCCGTCGCGGAGCGTCTGGCGGCGCGCGGCTTGGCCGTCCTCATCATCGAACGGGACAGATAGTCTCACGGGCGAACATTCAACATTGTCTGACATGGCTCCCATCGGCGGGAGTTTCTCCTTGACACTTTTCTTTTCTGCATGGTACCGTCCGCCAACTTCAGTGACGAGACCACCAGCATTCCGAGTGTGACCTGCCCTGTTTCAATCCGTCCCCTGCTGTCTCTTCGGGGGAACCTTTTTCCGGTGGGAAGGGGCCCGAGTCGTCTCGTCCCCCGGTCGGCAGCGGAAGCGGGCTCCGAGGTCTTCCTGGCGGTGCGCATCCCGAGGGGTCGCGTGCCCATCCGGGGGTGATGGTTCATTCTCCCTGGGTCCACCCCACACCGCGCGACGAGGCAGGATCCGGCGCGCAAGGAGGCGGCGATGCCCAAGCGGTTTTATACGGTCCTGGTACTTCCGGATGCCACGTCCACCCCGCGGAAGTTCCACATCAGCAGGACGACGCTCACGATCCTGTCGTCCATGGCGGCGGTTGCCATGGTGGCCATGACGTTTTTCGTCTATCAATACGTCAACCTGAACGTTCGGCTGCTGGAGCTGCGACAGCTCCGGCACGAGGCGGGTGGTCGGAGCCAGTTGGTGGAAAAAGTCGGCCAGTTCGAGGGCGAGCTGATCCGTATGCGCGACCTGGATCGGCGGTTGCGCGTGCTGGTCGGCCTGGACAAGGCCGAGTCGCAGCCCCCCGCCCTGGCGCAGGGCGGCGCCGACACGGTGAGCCGGAACGTCCTCCTGGACGCCCTGAAACAGCGGACCGGCCGCTTCGTGGAGTGGGCGGCGCGGGACCTCACGGCGCTCGGGGAGGAGATCAATTCCCAGGAGCGCAGCCTCCGAGAATTGAAGGCGTTCATCGAGGAGAAGGCGTCCACCATGGCCGCCATGCCGACGATCTTGCCCGTGAACGGCCTGGTCACGGCCGGCTACGGGTATCGGAAGTCCCCGTTCACGGGGGTGCGGGAGTTTCACGAGGGCCTGGACATCGCGGCGCCCTACGGGACCCCGATCATGGCCACGGCGGACGGGACCGTGACGTTCGCGGGCCCGCTGGCGGCCTACGGGAACGTGGTCTTCATCGATCACGGGCGCGATTTCGCTACCTTCTACGCGCACAATAGCAGCCACCGGGTCCGCGAAGGCCAGCGGGTGCGACGGGGCGAGGTCATCGCCCACGTCGGCACCACCGGGCGCACCACCGGCCCGCACGTTCACTACGAGGTGCACGTGAAGGGGGTCCTCTCCAACCCGATGAAGTACGCCGTGGACGTCTCGGGGGTGCGGTTCGCGTCCGATGCCGGACCGGAGAAGGCGAACCCCTCGTAAGGTATTCGAAGGCGCGCATCTGCCAAACGCCCCGGAGGGTGAATTCTCCGGGGCGTTTGGATTTTTTTGGCGGCACGCGGCCGTTTGGTTGCGGGAAGGGCGGGGTCGCCCTCAGGCGGTGAGGTCGAGGGGGAGCGGGGGATCCACCGGACACAACTCCGTGTCCTCTGCATTGCCGACGTCCCAGCGAAGCATGATGAATTTGCCCGGGCCGTCCACCACCGCGTCGTAGCCGGCGAGCGTGTCGTCCAGGGAATCGGCCAGCGGTGGGATCTGCTCCAGCGCTCGCAAATAGTCCGTCGCCGGGACGGCGGCGGAGTTCAGTTTCACCGCGCTAGCGGGCGTTGGCCAGGTATTCCAGCGCGACCTGGACGCCGCCCTTTCGGTGGGGTACTCCAGCAGCGGAAAGTCCCATCTCGACGCCGCAAAGCGTCCCCGCAAGCATGAGGTCGTTGAAGTCGCCGAGATGCCCGATGCGGAAGGCCATTCCCTTCAGCTTTCCCAGGCCGGTCCCGAGGGAGAGGTTGAATCGCTCCAGAATAATCCGACGGAGCGCATCGGCGTCCCAGCCTGCAGGCATCAGGACTCCCGTCAACGCGCTGCTGCATTCGGCAGGATTCTTACAGACGATTTCGAGTCCCCACGCCTGAACGGCTCGCCGAGTGGCCTCGGCATGCCGGTCGTGCCGCGCGAACACATTCGCCAGGCCTTCCTCCTCCAAGAGATGCAGGGCCTCGCGCAAGGCGTAGAACAGGTTGGTCGCCGGTGTGTAGGGGAAGAATCCGGCCTGGTTGTCCTCGAGCATTGGCCCCCAGTTCCAGTAGGCGCGGGGGAGGCGCGCCTCTCGGGAGGCCGCCAGCGCCTTTTGGCTGATGGCATTCAGGCCGAGGCCGGGCGGGAGCATCAGTCCTTTCTGGGAACAGCCGACCGTCACATCCACCCCCCATTCGTCATGGCGGTACTCGATGGAGCCCAATGAGGAGATAGTGTCCGCCAGAAGGAGGGCGGGGTGGCGGGTCCGGTCCATCGCTTGTCGGATCAAAGGGATGCGACTCGTCACGCCTGTCGAAGTTTCGTTGTGGACGACGCACACGGCTTTGATGGTGTGAGTGCGATCCGCCGTGAGCTTGGCCTCGATCACGGCCGGATCCACGCCGGTGCGCCAGTCGCCCGGCACGAAATCCACGGACAGTCCCAGCCGCTCGGCGACACCCTTCCAGAGCACGGCGAAGTGGCCGGTCTCGAACATCAAAACGGTGTCCCCGGGAGAGAGGGTGTTCACGAGGGACGCCTCCCACGCGCCGGTGCCGGACGATGGATAGATCACGATCGGACCGTTGGTCTGGAAGATACGACGAAGACCTGTGAGGACCTCCTTCGCCAACCGCGCGAAGTCCGGTCCTCGGTGATCGACGGTGGGCGTGGCGAGCGCTCGGAGGACCCTCTCGGGGACGTTGGTGGGTCCGGGGATTTGAAGGAAGTGGCGTCCTGCGCTACGGGCGTTCGACATGGCAGTCCCCTCCTCACTTGTGGTGTGGACGACTCGGCAGCATCCTCTGGGCGGCGAAACCCGCAGCGACCGGGAGGGGGAAAACCGGACGGGAGACCCGGGTGCGTCTCCCATCCGGCGGGGAGGACGACTAGAGTAGTCGCCGCAAGAGCTCCGCTGCCCGCGTGGGATTGAATACTCCACAGACGCACGGTTTCGTCAGTTCGACGGCAGCCTCCTCGACTGTCAGCTTCTGCTGTTTCAATAAAGATACGGTGTGTAGCCCAGGCGCGCTAGCTGATCTTTGAAGACCATCTTCAACGCTGCCAGCACGGTCTCGAGTTTCTCGATCGGCACGTCCCCCTCCACGATGGCCGACAGCACGAATTCGCCCAGGATATCCTCCCGGAGCATCCCGGTCTTGATGTCCTTCCTGACGTACGTTACGGGGTTCTTCGGCTCGAAGCCGAAATAGGTGTTCTTGACGTAATACAACCCCGCATGAAATCATTCGTCTCCAACGCGAAAGATGGGGGCAGCGAGATGACTGGGCCTTACGAAATTCCCGGACGTCTGTTCATCGCCAGTGGCGGGGGAATGCCATCCATCCGGGCGGCATCGCGGGGACGCCCCAAGAGCAAATGGACATCGTTGCTGCGACCGCCCGTGCCCTGCTCCCCATCATGCAACGGAAAAACGAGTTGATCGTCACGCATGGGAACGGACCCGTTGTTGGGAAGATCCTCTTGCGCCAAACGCTTGCTCGCCATCGGTCACCTGAATGAGGCCCTGCCTGCCCTCCGTGGCGAGACGGGGGACCCACATCGTTCCCGATGAACACTGAGACGCGCATGGTCATGTCGGTATCGCCATCCTCGGCCACGGCCGCTCTTCCGACCGCGATTCCCATCGCCCGGCTCGGCCGTTTCGCCGCCGACGCGTTTCGCGCGGAGTCCCGGTGGGAGGTCCGGGCTGTTTTCCGGCGCAGCTTCTACTGTCGGAGTCAGGGCGGGTCCTTCGTGTGCCTCGGTCCGATGTCGCTCGGCAACGGGCCGTTGAATGTCCTCTGCCCGATCCCCGATCCGACCGACTGGGAGGCAGCCGGTCTCGCGCAGGACTCCACCGCAACGTGCGATGGCACGCTATTCCGCGTCGCGGAGCGTTTCGCGTTTTCGTTGGCTGACGCCACGGTGTGGCGGCCCGCCATGCCGGCGACCCGGTGGCTACCGGCAACCATGCGCGCGGGCCTGGACGTGCTGGCGCGAGAGGCGCGCGCACGATCGGCGCGGGGAGGCCTGCAAGCGCTGGTGCCGATGTTCGCCGGGAACGCGGCCAACCTCGCGGCTGGAATGCCGGGCGCCGATGCGTTAAATCGGATGGCGCTGGGGGGCGCCGAGTCCTTGGCGAGATGGCTGGAGGCCAGCCTCGGCCGTCCCGAAGAGCGGGTCCCCGTACCGAGTGGGGCGATCGCGGCGCTGGTAGGTCTCGGCCCAGGCTTGACCCCCTCCGGGGACGATTTTCTCGGAGGCGTGCTGGTGGCCCTTCGGCAATTGGGCGCCTCGGGCCTTGCCGCGCACCTCGCCGCCGCGGTACTCTCCCAGGCCGAGTCGGGCACGAACGAGATCAGCCGTGCGCACCTCGCCGCGGCGGCTGGCGGAGAAGGCGCGGCCGCCCTGCACGGGCTCTTGACCAGCCTGTGCACGCCAGGCGCGCCGGCGATGCGCGACTGGGTGTCCGCCATCGAAACGATTGGCCATAGCTCCGGCTGGGATGCCGTGGCGGGGATATCCTTGGCGGCGGCCGGATTCGCCCGGATTGGCCCTGTGCGTGGTGAAGAGGCGGCAACGGCCTGATGGCCGTGTGCGTAGCGCGGTGCGTGCCCCGACCGACGGTGGTGCGCGTAACAAGGAGAGGGCCCATGCCGATACGTACGGAAATCTTATCGTCCTTTTATCAGGATTCGGTCGTGCTGATGCGCATCGCATCCCAGATCCGGACGCGGCCTGGGGTGCGGGAGGCGGCCGCGTTCATGGGAACGCCGTCCAATCATGGCTTGCTGGAGCAGATCGGCCTGGCGACGGCCGAGAGCAAGGAGGCGCGCCCCAACGACCTGATCGTCACGGTTGACGCCGAGAGCGACGCGGCGGCCGAGGAGGCGCTCGCGGCGGCGAAGGAGCTGATCGCCCAGCGGCGCCAAGTCAGCGAGTCGGCGGCGGACCTGCGGCCCCGCACTTTGGAGTCGGCTCTCCGAATGCTCCCTGACGCGAACCTGGTCGCCATCTCGGTCCCGGGGGCCTACGCCAAGTTCGAGGCGATGAAGGCGATCAAGCATGGCCTGCACGTGTTCCTGTTCAGCGACAACGTGCCGGTCCAGGACGAGATCGAGATCAAAACCGAAGCGGTGCGCCGCGGGGTCCTGTGCATGGGCCCCGACTGCGGGACGGCGTATCTGAACGGAGTCGGAGTGGGTTTTACCAACGTGGTGCCGCGAGGTCGAATCGGCTGCGTGGCGGCCGCGGGGACCGGCCTCCAGGCGGTCGCGTCGGGGATTGCCGCTTTGGGGGAGGGAATCTCGCACGGCATCGGGGTCGGGGGAAGGGATCTGTCCGCCGAGGTCGGTGGGATGATGACGCTCTTCTCCTTGGAGGCACTGGCGGACGATCCGTCCACCGAGGCCATCGTGATCATCTCGAAACCGCCGCACCCGACGGTCCTGCCGCGGCTGGAGGCGGCCATGGCCAAGATTCGCAAGCCGATCGTGGCCTGCGTGCTTGGCGCTACCTCTCCCCTGCAGAGCAGAGCCGTGTGGGTTGAAACCCTCGACCAGGCCGCCGACGCGATCGTCGCGCTCCTCGCCAAACGGGATTGGAGGCCGCGGACATTCGGGGATACCCCGGCGATCCGGACGCGTTGGAAACGCCTCCGCGAGGGCGGGCCGATCGCGCACGAGGTGGTCGGCCTGTACACAGGTGGCACGCTGGCCCACGAGACACATCTCTTGCTCGAGTCACTCCTGGGGCACGAGGTGCCGTATCAGATCCTCGACCTGGGCGACGATCAATACACCGTGGGCCGGCCCCACCCCATGATCGACCCGCAGACGCGGACGGACATGATCCTCAAGGCGGGTCGCGAGATGGCGGGCGTGCTCCTCGTCGATCTGGTGCTTGGTCGAGGATCGCACCCGGATCCGGCGGAATCGCTGGCAGCGGCGGTGCGCCAGGCGTCCGAGAAGGCCGGGGCAGCCGGCCGGCGCCTGATCGCGGTGGCGTCGGTGGTGGGCACGGTCGGGGACCCACAGGATCTCGCCCGACAGGTCACGCGACTGGAGCGGGCCGGCATCGAGGTCTTGCCGACTAACGCGGAAGCGGCGCGATTCGCGGCGCTCTTGGTCAAGCCGGAGCTTGCCGGGATGCTCCTGGAGGTCGTGCGATGAATACACCGAAGATCTTCACGGAGCCCCTGCGGGTGATCAACATCGGGATCGAAGGATTCGCCGACGACCTGAAAGCCGCCGGTGTGGAGGTAATCCAGCTCGACTGGCGTCCCCCGGCTGGTGGGAATGCGCGCTTGACGTCCCTGCTGGCGAGCCTCCAAGACGAGGACTAGGGACGGGTTGTCGGAGCGTTCCTTCCGTGTTGGCGGAAAAAAACACGGGCCGTACCGGTTACACGGTACGGCCCGTGTTTTTCTGAACGACGGATCGCTGCACGAGTCCGCGGCGGCCGACCGGGCTGCCGCAAAGGCCTCCAGGGCTTTCACGAAGCACTCCATGGGAACGGCCGTGATGCCGGCGCCGATTTGGCCGACCCCCGGCCGCGCGCAGGCGACGCCGGTGTTGATGACGGGGTGAAGCCAGTTTCCACCACCTTCCAGACGTCGATGCCGAGCGGGGCGCCGCGGAAATTCAAGGCGGGAATCTTGGAGGTGTCGTGCTCGCCCGCGGCGATCTCCTGGATCCGATTCAGGCTTATATTGTTTCCTGTTGCGATGCCCATGAAACCCCCTCTAATAGATAGAAGGTAGGTGTTGTAATTTGAACCATGTGTCACGTCTCATTTATTGAATTCATTTCCCCGCTCGACGGAGGCGGTGCGATCGGCACCGCGCATCGAGGGTGAGCCCGAATTCGATCGGCTCGATTACCGGGTCGAAGGCGACGTGGCCTCTTTGTGCCCGGATCTGCAGGCCAGTTTTTCGACGGCTGCGGATCATCGGAAGAGTACTTGGCATGTCCTGGTGGTGGGAAAAACCTCCGGCGGGTGGTGTGGGAAAATATGGGCGCGCGACCGATCGTGTATGATCACGCTAACTAGCCGGAGATACGCGGTGCTCGGGGAAATGCGTTGCCCGTGCGCCGTTTCCTCTGTTAAGATGCGCTGTCGCGGATGGTCGCGACAGCGAAAGGATGGGTCGTCTCGAATGTTCAAGCACTTGATCCACAGGATCGTCGGTACCAAGAACGAGCGGGAACTCAAGCGGCTGCAGCCACAGGTGGCTGCCATCAACGTTTTGGAGGCGGAGCTCCAGGAACTCAGCGACGCGGATCTTCGGGCCAAAGCGGCCACCTTCAAGGCGCAGGTGGCCGGCGTGGAGAATGACGATCTGGCGGCAGCCCTGGAAGGGATCCTGCCCGAGGCCTTCGCTGTCTGCCGCGAGGCCGCCCGGCGGGTCCTCGACATGCGTCACTTCGACGTCCAGCTCATCGGCGGGATGGTGCTGCACGAGGGCAAGATCGCCGAGATGGCCACGGGCGAGGGGAAGACCCTGGTCGCGACGCTGCCCGTCTATCTGAACGCCCTTTCCGGGCGCGGGGTCCACGTCATCACGGTCAACGACTACCTGGCCAAGCGCGACACCCAGTGGATGGGGCCGGATCTACCATGCCTGGGGCTCAGTGTGGGCGTCCTGCAGCACGAATCCTCCTATCTGTTCGATCCGACCGCACGCACGTCGGATACCCGGTATGCGAACCTTCGGCCGTGCACCCGCCAGGAGGCCTACCGCGCCGACGTCACCTACGGGACCAACAGCGAGTTCGGCTTCGACTATCTCCGCGACAACATGAAGTTCGCGGCCGCGGACTTCGTCCAGCGCGACGCTGCACTACGCGATCGTGGACGAGGTGGACAACATCCTGATCGACGAGGCCCGCACTCCGCTCATCATCTCCGGGCCGTCGGAGGAATCCACCGATAAGTACTACGTCAATCGACCGGATCATCCCCCGGCTTGAAGCGGGCGGCCACCATCACGTCCGCGGCAAGCTGCACGAGATGGAGGCTCACCGCGACGGGCGACTACATCGTGGACGAGAAGGCCAAGATCGGTGGCCCTCACCGAGACCGGCGTGTTCACGGTGGAGAAGCTTGCTGGGGGTGAAGAACCTCTACGACCCGGCCAACATCGACCTCGTCCACCACGTGCAGCAGGGCGCTACGGGCCCACACCCTCTTACAAGCGAGACGTGGATTACGTGGTCAAGGACGGCGAAGTCGTCATCGTCGACGAGTTCACCGGCCGAATGATGCCCGGGCGCCGGTGGAGCGACGGGCTCCATCAGGCGGTGGAGGCCAAAGAGAAGGTCAAGATCGAGCGGGAGAACCAGACGCTGGCCTCCATCACCATCCAGAACTACTTCCGGATGTACGAGAAGCTGGCGGGGATGACCGGCACCGCCGACACCGAGGCGGCCGAGTTCGCCCAGATCTACAACCTGGATGTGGTCGTCATCCCGACCAACCGGCCACTGATCCGGATCAACCACAACGACGTCGTCTACAAAACGGAACGGGAAAAGCTGAACGCCGTGGCGGACGAAATCGCCGAGATGCACAAGTTGGGCCGGCCAGTGCTGGTCGGGACCACCTCGATCGAGAAGATCGAGAGCGGTCGGCGCCTGCTGAAGCGAAGGGGCATCCCGCACCAGGTCCTGAACGCCAAGCCGATGACCACGAGCGAGAGGCGGAGATCGTGGCCCAGGCCGGGCGCTTCAAAGCCGTGACCATCGCCACCAACATGGCGGGCCGCGGGACCGACATCCTTCTCGGGGGCAATCCGAGGTTCCTCGCGGCAGAGCTCATCCGGCGAGGTGACGTGCCGACAGGATGGCGCTCGATCCCGAGGAGTTCGCCAGGACGCTGGCGGCGGGTCCGGCAGATGCAGCGATACGGCCTCCTGGATGACGGTGGACGCGGAGGAGTACGCCGCGGCCCTGGCCGAGATTCGGAAAGCAGACCGAGGTCGAGCACCAGCAGGTGGTGGACCTTGGTGGCCTGCACATCATGGCGACCGAGCGTCACGAGGCCCGCCGCATCGACAACCAGCTCCGTGGGCGCGCCGGCCGACAGGGCGACCCTGGCTCATCCCGCTTCTATCCTCTCGCTGGAGGACGATCTTCTCCGGCTTTTCGGCTCAGACCGGATCGGCAAGATCATGGAGAAGCTGGGCATGGAGGAGGGGGAGCCGATCGAGCACCCCATGGTGACTCGCGCAATCGAGACGGCTCAGAAGCGGGTGGAGGCCCACAACTTCGAGATCCGCAAGCACCTGCTCGAATACGACGACGTGATGAACACTCAGCGTAAGATCATCTACAGCGAGCGCCGCAAGATCCTGGATGGCGAGAATCCGAACGACATGCTCGAGGAGATGATCGGAGCGAGGTGATGGCGAGGGCGTGCTGGTCCTGTATACGTCAACGAGGAGACCTATCCAGAGGAATGGGATCTGGCCGGCCTGGCGGAGGCGATGAAGCGACAGTTCGACGTGGAGATCTCCTGGACCCCGGAGGAGGTCGAGGTCGCTGACCCTGGCCCTGATCAAGGACGAGCTGCTGAGCAAGAGCTCAAGGCGCTACCGAAGAACAGGAGGCGCAGGTCGGGCCGCGACATGATGCGCTACCTGGAGCGGATGATCATGCTCCAGGTGGTGGACTCGCAGTGGAAGGACCACCTGCTGGCCATGGATCACCTGAAGGAGGGGATCGGCCTCCGTGGCTACGGCCAGAAGGACCCGCTGATCGAGTACAAGCGCGAGGGCTTCGAGATGTTCGAGGCGATGGAGGTCCGGATCGCCCGGGACACGCTGGCGTTCCTGATGAAGGTGCAGGTCAACGTGGAGGCGCAGGCGTCCGCCGAGGCGGGCGAGCTGGCGGCGCTGCCGCTGGCGCCTCCGGGCGGCGGGCGCCGGCGGCGCGAACCGGCGGGGATGCCGACCCGGGCCCTCCGACCCGCGGCCGCCCCGGCGCTGGCCCCGGCCACCAAGGCCCGGGTCGGCCGGAACGACCCGTGCCCGTGCGGCAGCGGGAAGAAGTACAAGAAATGCTGCGGGGCCTGAATCGGACAGGACGTCAGCGCGGACGACAGACGGGTGGGAATGGAGGCATGCCGTGGGTGAGCGCGTACCGCCGAAGACGCTACTGACCGTCGCGGGAGTCCAGCTCGAGTGCGGTCCGGACCGGGATGCGAATTTCGCCAAGGCGCTCGACCTGGCCCGGATCGCGGCGGACCGGGGGGCTCGGATCGTCTGCTTCGCCGAGTGCTTCGCCTGGCCCTGGTTTCCCCGCAAGGCGGCGGAGGAGCAGCGCACGCTGGCGGTGCCGATCCCGGGCACGTACACCCAGGCGCTGCAGCTTCTGGCGGAAGAGACCGGCGCCGTCCTGGTGGCCCCGATGTTCGAGACGGCCGACGATTCCGCCCACTACAACACCACCGTGGTCATCGACGCCAACGGCCACATCCTGGGCATCTACCGGAAGAATCATATCCCTGAACTGACGAATTACCAGGAGCGGTTCTACTTCCGGCCGGGGAATCTCGGCTTCCCGGTGTTCAAGACGCGGTATGCGGTCATCGGCGTGCAGACCTGCTGGGACAACTTTTTCCCGGAAGGAGCGCGCGCGCTGGCATTGAAGGGGGCGCAGGTCCTCTTCTGTCCCACGGCCTGCTCCAGTCCGGGAAGCGTCGCCAAGTGGGAACGGGCGATCGTAGGTCACACCATCTACAACTCGGTGTATGCGTTCCGCGTGAACCGGATCGGGACCGAAGGGACGATGACGTTCTACGGGAAGAGCTTCTGCGTGGATCCCAACGGGGACTTCGTCACCGAGCCGGCCGGCGCCAACCAAGGCGTGGTGCTGGCGGACCTGGACCTGGACCGGATCAAACTGACCCGCGACGACTGGACGTTCTTCCACGATCGGCGGCCCGAGATCTACCAGGATCTGGTATGAAGGGTTGGCGCCATCCACTGCGCACGACCAGATCTCGACGAACAGCGAAGGCACCGGGGGCCGAGAACGCCGGGCCGAAGGGTGGGCCGCGGTTTCTCTTGGCCATTCGGAGCGGACCCGACGGGATATGACGATCGATCGCGTGAGCGGGTCGGCCCTCATCCTCCTCGGACTGTTCGTCATGTGGGAAAGACGCGTCCTGCCCCTGGGAACCCACACGCAGCCGGGCCCCGGTTACCTGCCGCTCCTGCTGGCGATTTTGCTGGTCATCCTCGGCGGCCTCCTCGTCGCGCGGGGCGGAGGCGGCGCGCACTTGCGCACCGTCGCCTGGTCGGAGGCCCCCCACGCCCTCGCGATCCTCGCTTGCACCGCCTTCGCCACGGGGCTGCTCGAACGTATCGGGTATCGGATTACCATGGTCATCATCTTGGGATTCCTGTTCGGCGTCATGGAGCGGCTCCGCCCCTGGCAGCCGCTGACCTTGACCTTCGGCCTCTCCTTCGGGACGTTCTGGCTCTTTGATTCGCTGCTCCGGGTGCCCCTCCCGAGGGGCGGGTGGGGGTTCTGATGGAAGTCGACTTTCCAGAACCTGATCCTGGGCTTCGCCACGGTCTTCACGCCCGCCAACATCTTCTACTCCCTGATCGGATGTCTGATCGGGACCATGGTCGGCGTCCTGCCGGGCGTGGGTCCCCTCGCCGGGATCAGCATGCTCCTGCCCACCACCTTCGGTCTGGATCCGACCTCGGCCATCATCCTCCTGGCGGGTATCTATTACGGCGCCATGTACGGGGGATCGACCACCTCGATCCTGATGCGCATTCCCGGGGAAGCGGCGTCGGTGATGACCTGCATCGACGGGTACGCCATGGCCCGAAAGGGACGGGCCGGGCCCGCCCTGGCCATCGCGGCCATCGGCTCCTACGTCGCCGGCACCCTCAGCGTGGTGGGGCTCATGTTTCTGGCCCCGCCGCTGGCCAGGTTCGCCCTCGGGTTCGGCCCGCCGGAGTACTTCTGCCTGCTTCTCTGCGGCCTCGTGGTCCTGAGCTACATGACCGGCGGCTCGATCGTGAAGAATCTGGCCATGATCGTGCTCGGCCTGCTGTTCGGGATGATCGGCATCGACCAGATGTCCGGGTATTTCCGCTTTTCCTACGGGCTCGTGGCCCTGGGGGACGGAATCGGCGTCGTGCCCGTCGCCGTGGGACTCTTCGGGATCTCCGAGATCCTGGCGACCGCGGGGTCCCCCGAACAACCGCGAGGTCTTGAAGCCGCAGCTCCGCGACCTCCTCCCGTCCAAGGAGGAATTGCGGGATTCCGTCGAAGCCGATCGGGCGGGGGACCGCTCTGGGCTTTCTCATCGGCATCATTCCCGGGCTCGGCCCACATCATCTCCACCTTCGTCTCGTACGCCATGGAGCGCCGGCTCTCCAAGCACCCGGAGCGATTCGGGCAGGGGGCCATCGAGGGGGTGGCCGGGCCCGAATCGGCCAACAACGCCGCCAGCGAGGGGGCCCTGGTCCCCATGCTGGCGCTCGGCGTTCCCACCGGACCCGATCCCGGCCGTCCTCCTGGCCGCGCTGATGGTGCACGGGATCACCCCGGGGCCGCTGTTCATCAAGGAGCAGCCGGCGGTTTTCTGGGGGCTGATCGCCAGCATGTACGTGGGGAACCTGGTGCTGCTGCTGCTCAACCTGCCCCTGGTGGGCATCTTCGTGAACTTCCTGCGGATTCCCTACCGGATCCTCTATCCGACGATCCTGCTGTTCTGCGTCGTGGGCGTCTATGCGGTGAACTCAGCAGCCTGGTGGACGTGGGCATCATGAGCCGTCATGGGGCTGCTGGGCTACCTGCTGCGGAAACTGGACTTCGAGATCGCGCCGATCGTCCTGGGGGTTGTCCTGGCGCCCATCATCGAGTTCAGCTTCCGGCAGGCCCTGGCCATGTCCGACGGGCAGTACGCGATCTTCGTCCAGCGCCCGATCTCCGTCACCTTTCTTGGGGTCGGGCTGTTGATGATCCTGCTCGGCTTGAAGCCCCTGATCTGGAGGAAAGGAAAGGACTGGCGCGATCGGTTGACCGAGGCCGAAAAGAGCACTTAGCACGGATGCTGGAAAACCGCGTTTATTGCGCAGGCTGCTCAAAAAGGCCCAGGTGCAAGGCGGCGCGTACACGGTGACACCGCACCCGTCGAGGCGGATACTTCCGGTACGCCGCAGCCGAGTCGCCCGATGCAAGCGCAACGCCGTCGTCAGGTGAGTCCGGTTTTTCAGCAGCCTGTTACCGTGAGGACCGGGGCGGCGATCGCGGGCGACAGATGCCCGGCGCCGCGTCCCGGGGGAGCGGACCCGCACAGCAGGAGGGACTCATGAAAGCCTTGCGAATGCTTCTTTCGGTCAGTGGTGGTGGCGTGTGTGGTGGGGAGCCTGCTCCCGGGGCGCGCCCTGGCGGCAGATGAGCCGTATCCGACCCGGCCGATTCAGGTCATCGTTCCCTTCCCGCCGGGCGGGGTCGCCGACCTGGTGGCCCGGCCCTTCGCCACGGCGCTGGAGAAACAGCTCAAACAGCCGGTGGTGGTCGTCAACAAGACCGGCGCCGGCGGCGCCGTGGGGATGCAGGCCGCCGCCGTCTCCAAGCCGGACGGGTACACCCTGATGGTGGCCCTCTCGAGCATCTCGGTCATGCCGGAGGTGGACGCCCTCTTCGGCCGGCCGTCCACCTACAAGCTGAAGGATTTCGCCCCGATCGCGCTTCTGACCGCCGACCCCACCATCCTGGTGATCAAGAACGAGGCCCCCTGGAAGACCGTCGCGGACTTCGTGGCCGATGCCAAGAAGCGGCCCAACGAGATCAAGTACAGCTCGTCCGGGGTCTACGGGACCATGCACGTGGCCATGGAGATGTTTGCCCATGCCGCGGGCATCAAGCTGCGCCACATCCCCACCGGCGGGGGCGGGCCGGCCCTGACCTCGCTTCTGGGCGGCCACGTGGACTGCCTGTCGGGGGGCCCGAACGTCTCCATCCCCCACATCAAGGCGGGCACCCTGCGGGTCCTGGCGAACTGGGGGGACAAGCGCCTGGCCGCGCTGCCGGACGTCCCGACGATGAAGGAGCTCGGGTTACAAGGACGTGGAATTCTACATCTGGTCCGGGTTCTTCGCCCCGGCGGCCACGCCGCCGGCCGCCATCAAGGTCCTGCGCGAGGCGACGGCCAAGGCGGTCCAGGCCCCCGAGTTCAAGGCGGCCATGGAGAAGATGGAGACGCCGATCTACTATCTGGACGCCCCGGAATTCCAGAAGTTCTGGGACGCCGATGCCGAACGGCTGATCAAGGCGGTCCGCAACATCGGCAAGGTCCAGTAAGCCGTTGGCAAAGGATCACTTGAGCGGAGAAATTTCGGAACGGCATAAGGAGCCGTCAACGAAATTACAGAGTAGTGGACAAGTTATTTCGTAACGGCTCCTAACCGGCGAGGCGCGGTCCCGGGGCCGGCGGGGAGGCGTCGCATCTCCCCTCGGCCGTCGGAGCGGTGGCAACCAACGGACGGGGAGCCGACGGCTCCCCGTCCATTTTCGAAGGGCAAGCGTTCACGGCGTCAGCGTCGAGGGTCTCGCTTTTCGGCTGACCGCTGATGGCTGACAGCTGAACGCGTACTTCGAGGGAGCGGGCATGCAGCGGATCGGGTTTGTCGGAATCGGCCTGATGGGACAGCAGATGTCGCGGCGCCTCCTGGTGGCGGGGTTTCCGCTGACGGTCTGGAACCGCACCAAGGAGAGGGCGGCCGATCTGCTCGCGGCCGGGGCGGCCTGGGGGGATTCCCCGCGTGCGCTGGCGGAGGCCTCGGATGTCGTGATCACCATGGTCACCGATTCGGCCGCCTCCGAGGAGGTGATCTGCGGGCCGCAGGGGGTCCTGGAGGGCGCCCATCCGGGACTCATCCTGATCGACATGGGGAGCATCGCGCCCGGAAATCTCCCGGTCGATCGCCGAGCGGGCCCGGGCCAAGGGGGTGCCGATGCTGGACGCGCCGGTCACCGGCAACCCCAAGGTGGCCTCCGAGGGCAAGCTGGGGATCATGGTGGGGGGGCCGCAGGAGACGTTCGACGCCTGCCTGCCGATCTTCCAGGCCATGGGCGTGAAGATCATCCACGTCGGGGAGAACGGAAAGGGGACCACGCTCAAGCTGATCAACAACCTGATCATGGGGGTGGCCATCGAGGCGGTGGCCGAGGCGCTCGTCCTGGCCCAGAAGGCCGGGATCGACCCGGTCGAAGGTGCTGGAGATCACCTCGGTGGGCGGCGCCCGGACCGGCGCCATGGAGACCCGCGGGCGGCGGATGATCACGCACGATTTCTCACCCCACTTTTCCGCCAACAACATGTACAAGGATCTCTCCACCGCCCTCAAGCTGGCGGACGAGGTGGGGGCCTCCCTGCCGGCGACGAGCATCGCCCGGGAGATGCTGCGGGCGGTGAAGAGCCAGGGGAAGGGCGAGCTGGATTCCTGCGCCGTCCTGACCGTGATCGAGGCCCTGGCGGACACCGTGGTGGAGAGTCAGGGCTGACCCTCGGGCGACGGATTTTACCTTTTCGGAACCAGTCTAAAATGGTAGGTATATCGGCCCGCTGCGCGGAGCGGCGGAGCCACGTCGGGAAGCATTCGGGCGAAAAAGGAGACCGCAGGAGATGTTTCAGACCATCGAGTTCAGGACGCCGGCCGTCCTCTTCGGCCTGGACACCATTCTCCGGATCGGCAAGGAAGCCAAGCGGCTCGGCGGCCATCGCGTCCTCATCGTGACGGGACCGCGCGTGAACGCCGCAGGCCTGCTGGAGAAGCCCCTCGCGAGCCTGAAGACCGAGAAGCTCGAGGTGGAGGTCATCGTCGAGGAGCGGGACACGCCCGAGCCGGCCACGAGCGTGGTGGAGGAGGTCGCCACCTTCGCCCGGAAAGGCGGCTTCGATGTCATCGTCGGTATCGGCGGAGGCAGCATCCTCGACGTGGCCAAGATGGCCTCGGCGCTCCTCACCAACCCCGGGAAGACCAGGGACTATTTCGGGCGCGAGAAGGTCCCACAGCGGGGAAAGCCGACGATCATCGTGCCCACGACCTCCGGAACCGGCGCCGAGGTGACCAAGCACGCGATCTTCCTGGATCGCGAGGCCAACGTGAAGAAGGCGGTGGCCTCGACGAACCTCCTGCCGGACGTGGCCATCATCGATCCGATGCTGACCGTGAGCTGCCCGCCCCGCGTGACGGCGGCCGCCGGGATCGATGCCTTCTTCCACGCCGTGGAGCCGTTCCTGTCGCGGATGGCCAACCCCATCACGGACGCGCTCGCCCTGAAAGCGATCTCCATCATCACCCAGTGGCTGGCGCCGGCCGTCGCCGACGGCGAGAATGTCACGGCCCGCTACCACATGGCCCTGGGAAGCGTCACGGCGGGCTTCGTCCTCAACAACTCGGGCACCAGCCTGGTCCACGCGATGGCCTATCCGGTGGGCGGCGAATACCACACGCCGCATGGGATCACCCTGACCGTCCTTGCCCTGGCCTGCTTCGACGCGATCAAGGCGGCCAAGCAGGACCGGCTGGTGCAGATCGCCGAGGCGATGGGCGAGCCCGTGGCGGGTCTCGCCCCGCGCGAGGCCGCGGACCGGGCGCTCCTGGCCATTCGCCATCTGATGCAGAGCGTGGATCTCCCGGTGTGCCTCGAGGACGCCGGCATCACGGATCGCTCCCGGATTCCCGTTTGGGCGGTGGAGGCCCACAAGGAGCAGCGCCTCCTGTCGCGGTCCGCGCGCATCCTGTCGGTGGAGGATATCTCCAAGATCTACGCGAAGGCGTTCACCGACTGGGGGCAAGGGCGGTAAAGGGGCAGGAGGGGGAAAAGAAAGAACGACGCGGCCGGCCCCGGATGGGGCCGGCCGCGTCGTTTGCTGATCGCTGACGGCTTACTTCTTCACGCCTTCCATCACGGCGTTGTACGCGACCTGCATGGCGTCCTGCAGCCATGCCACGTCTCCACCCAGGCACATGAAGCGGCAACCGCGGCCGATCCATTTCTTGGCCGTGTCCAGGTCGTAGGTGTGCACGCCGCAGGGGATATTCTTCTTTCCGCAGACCTCCAGGACGCGGTCCACCCGCTTGGCCACCTCGGGATGGCCGATGTCGCCGGGGATGCCGAGGGTCTGGGACATGTCGTTCGGGCCGATGAAGACGGCGTCCACGCCGGGCACGTCGAGCATGGGCTCCAGGTTGTCCACGCCGGTCTTGGACTCGATCTGGAGGACGATCATGGTCTCCTGGTTCAGCTTGGGCGTGAGCTCGGAGCCCTTGTATTTCCCCCAGGAGGTGTGGTTGTTGCGCAGCGACATCCCGCGCTGACCCATGGGAAAATACTTGGTGGAGTGGATGATGAACTCCACCTGCTCCTTGGTCTCGGTTTGCGGGCAGAGGAGCCCGTTCGCCCCCAGATCGAGGGTCTGGTACATCCGCTGGGCTTCCCGGCTGTTGGGCACGCGCACGATGGTAGGCAGGTTCACCCCACGGGCCGCGACGCAGAAGTCCAGCAGGTCGGGCGGCGTGAAGGAGCCGTGCTCGGCATCCAGGAACACGTAGTCCCAGCCCGCGTTCTTCATCAGGACGGCCACGGCGGGCTGCCGCAGGTGGGTGAGCATGGTCCCGAGGACCACGCCGCCGGCCTTGAGGGTCTTCTTCACCGAATTTTCCTGGATCATCGCATCCTCCATCAGGAACAGGGATTAGGGAACAGGGGTCAGGGATTCGAGTTTTGACGGGGCGCCCCTCACGCCTTGCGCCGTGCAAACCCGGACAGGGTAGCGCAGGACAGAGGAACGGCAAAGCAAAAAGGGCCGAGGCCCGTTTCCCGGACGTCTCTCCGATGGGTGTTCGTCCTTGACAATGCCAAGAGGATGGTGCTAGACGGTGAGATGGATGTGAAGCGCGGCGGGCCTTCCGTGACCCGCGGGCGACTGCCGGGATCCCTGATATCCAGGGGGGTGTCGACTGCCGGGTGGCAGTGGGCCCAACCCGGCCTGTGAGACGTTGTTTGGCAAGGAGGAGCGAACCATGGATGACAGTCGGCGATTGTCCCGTCGGAGATTCCTCCAGACCGCGGCCGCGTCCGGCTTGATCGCGGCCACCGATCTCGCCTGGTGGGAGGACCCATTCCTCAGCCCGCGGAAGGCCTTCGGGGCCGCCCCGGTGCGGTTCCAGTTCAGCGTCCCCGAGCCGTTACGGATCTCCCTGGTAGAATCTCTGGTCGAACGGTTCAACAAGTCCCAGTCCGACTTCGAGGTCAAGGTGGAGTTCGTGCCGCAGGCCCAGGCCCGGCAGAAGCTGATCACAGCCGTCGCGGCGGGCAGCCCGCCGGATTGCTGTCAGGATCTGGGACAACTGGGTGGGCGAGTTCGACGGGATGGGGGCCGTGGAGGACCTGACGGATCGGATCAAGGCGTGGAAGCACTATGGCACGACGGTGCCGGTCGCGTGGCAGACGGTGACGGTGAAGGGGAAGATCATGTCCTTCCCCTGGGTTGTCACCAACGATGCCATCTTCGTCCGGACGGACCGGGCCAAGGAGTACGGCCTGAAGGTCCCCGGCCCAGACTGGACCTGGGACGACTTCCTGACCCTGGCGAAGGGCTTTACCAAGCCGGACAAGAACCAGTACGGCTTCGGGATGCGCGGGGCGGGCACCTGGGCCGTGCTCTACGCCACCGAGTTCATGTACGGCAACGGCGCGCAGGTCCTGAAGGACGGCAAGGTGGTCATCAACTCGCCGGAGGCCGTGACCGCCTTCGAGTGGTACATCGATCTGATCCGGAAGCACAAGATCACGCCGCCCAGCGTGGCCACGGACGGGTACCGCCAGATCGTGGAGGGCTTCGGCCGCGGCGTGACCAGCATGTACCTCCACAACTCCGGCTCGGTCGAGGAGCAGAAGAAGTTCGTGGGCGAGCCGAACTTCGCCACGCTGCCCCTCCCGCTGGCGGCCCGGCCAAGAAGCGCGCCTCGTTCTACTTCTCCGAGACCCTCACCATGTTCAAGGCGGCCAAGAACAAGGAAGGGGCCTGGAAGTTCCTGACCTGGCTGATGGACGACGAGCCGCACTACCAGTACTGCACGACGCTGGGCCTGCTGCCGTACCCGGCAGGCCCTGGCGGAGCGACCGCCCTACACAGCAGCCCGCGCTATCTCGGGCTTCGTCCAGTCCTTCCCCTTCTCCATCGTGAGTCCGTACCTCGCCTACGCCGGGCTGGGGCGGCAAGCTGGACTCCGAGGGGGTGCCCGTGTTCCAGCAGGCGATGCTCGGGCAAGCTCATCGCCGAAGGAGTGCCTGGACAAGTTGGCCGAGATGTTGACCAAGAACATGGCGTAGAGCGATCGATGCCCTGACCGGCCCCGGGGCCCGCTGATGCGGGATCCGGGGCCGTCGGTTCGCCAACCCCCATCTCGTCGGAGCTGCCCGGTGAACACCAGCAAGCCAGCATGGCCATGTCCGCACCCCGCGCCCGTTCCTCTCCCGTGCGACGCGGGAGACCATCGCCAATTACATCTACCTCCTTCCGGCCGCCGTCTGTCTGGGCGGCACGGTCCTGTTCCCGATCCTCAAAGCCATCCACATGAGCCTGTACCACAACGTCCTGCTCCCGCCCACAGGACTACCGGTTCATCGGCCTGGGGAACTACCTGCGGATGGTGCAACGACCCGACCTTCTGGCTCTCGCTGAAGAACTCGTTCGTCTGGGTCTTCTGCTCGGTCAGCCTCCAGTTCGTGCTTGGGCTTCGCCGGAGCGCTGGTCCTGAACGCCGAGTTCAAGGGGCGGGCGTTTTCCGCACCATCGAATCTGCTCCCCTGGATCATCCCGGGCGTGGTCGTCGGCGCTGGTCTGGGAGTACCTCTACCAGCCGAACTACGGGCCGCTCAACGACCTCCTCCGGCGGGTGGGGCTGATGCGGGAGCCGGTCGCGTGGCTGCGCGAGCCCAATCTGCGCCATGGCCGGCGTCATCTTCACCAACATCTGGCGCGGGATTCCATTCTTCACCATCATGATCCTGGCGGGCCTGCAGGCCATCCCGGACGAGGTCTACGAGGCGGCCACGGTGGACGGGGCCACCGTCCTCAGCGGTTCTGGCACATCACCCTGCCGATGCTCCGACCCATCATCGTGGTCGCGACGGCGACCCGGATCATCTGGACGTTCAACTACGCCGATCTCATCTTCGTCATGACCGGCGGCGGGCCGGCCAACGCCACCCAGATCACCTCGACGTACACCCTGATGCAGGCCTACTCGGATCTGGACTGGGGCTACGCCGCGACCCTGTCGGTCGTCCTCCTGCTCATCATGCTGGTCTTTACGGCGTGTCTACCTGAAAATCACGAAGGGCGTGGAATCGGTGGCGGGATGAAGAAACAACGATCTGGCGACTGGCTGGAGCGCTTCCTGGGCGGCCCGGTCATGTGGACGGGCCTGGTCGATCGTGACGCTCTTTGCCATGGGGCCGTTCCTCTGGGTCCTGCTGGCGTCCGTGAAGACCCGGGTGGAGCTGTACGCGACCCCCATCACGTACATTCCGACACACCCACGTTCCAGAACTACGTGGATGCGTGGACGTCCACGCCTCACCCCCTTCAGCACCTTCTTCGCCAACAGCCTGTGGGTCTCCTCCGTGACCATGGTGGCGACGATCGTGATCTCCACGCTGGCCGGCTACGCCCTGGCGCGCTTCCGGTTCATCGGGAAGAACACGCTGATGCTGGTGTTCCTGGCGACCCAGATGTTCCCCGCCGTCCTCTTGATTGCGCCGCTCCTTTCCCAGTGGTACGCCCTGGGCCTGATCGACACCTACCAGGCGCTCATCTACTCCAACTTCTCCTTCACCGTGCCCTTCACGGTCTGGATGCTGGTGGGCTACTTCGAGAGCATCCCGCGCGAGCTGGAGGAGAGCGCCATGATCGACGGCTCGGGGCGGTTCGGCGCCATGCTCCGGATCATCGTGCCCCTGGCGGCTCCGGGGATCGCCGCCACCGCCATCTTCGCCTTCGTCTCGTCCTGGAGCGAGCTGCTGTTTGCCACCACCTTCACCTGCAGGACCGACATGCGGACCCTGTCGGCCGGCCTCCTGTACATGGTCGGTCAGTACGAGATCCAGTGGGGACAGCTCGGGGCCGGCGTCATCATCAGCACGATCCCGGTGGCCATCCTCTTCACGTTCCTCCAGAAGCACCTCATCCAGGGCCTGACCGCCGGGGCATTGAAAGGCTGATTCCGCAGGTTCGGCGCCTCCCGTACGGTAGGGTTCCGCGCCACAGCATCGCGACGGGACATGCGTGTCGGCACGCCAGACCGGCGAATCGCACACGGCGGTGGTACGCTTCTCCTGACGCGTTCTCGCCGCACGTTTTCCTCCTTGACAGACTGCCGGTGGCTGGGTTATTGGTCGCCAACGCGCCGGGTGTGATTGTGCGGGTCGGGAGCGGTCGGCCAGGCGATCCGGTTCCTTCTTCCGCTCGCCTTCTGTTTGCGCGTACCCTCGGAACAGCCCTCCAGAGCAGACTCGACTCGATCGCTCGGTCGAGTGAGTCTCCAGTGAACCACCGTGGGTTCGCCTGCAGGATGGACCTGCGGACGGCCGCGGACGTATAACCGGGGCGACGGCCCCCTGATTTCGGAGGAGGCAACATGAGAAAGGTGTTGTTCGGAACCCTGATCGTGTTTGCAGTTGTGGCCTTCGCGGTGCCGGGCTTCGCGGGGACCGTCCTGAAGTTCTCCAGCATCCACGAGCCGGCCCATCCGTCAGCCCACACGGCCGAGTTCTTCGCCGAGCGGGTCAAGCAGATGACCAAAGGGGAAGTCGAGGTCCAGGTGTACCACTCCCGGCAGCTCGGCGACGCCCGGGACAACGTGGAGAACGTCCGCAACGGCAGCATCGCGTTCACCTCGGTCTCCATCTCGAACCTGAGCCAGGTGCTTCCGGTGATGGACACCTGGTCGCTTCCGTACATCTTCAAGAGCGACGACCACTACTGGTACGTCCTGAACGACCCCCGGGCGATGGAGTTCATGAAGCAGCTCGAGCCCAAGGGGATCAAGACCATCACCTGGATCACCTCGGGCGCCCGCAACTTCTTCACCCAGAAGCCGGTCCGCAGTGCGGCCGACCTGAAGGGGCAGAAGATCCGCGTCATGGCCTCGCCGGTCATGATCGACACGATGAAGGCCCTGGGGGCGAACGGCGTGCCGGTGGCCTGGGGTGAACTCTACACGGCCCTCCAGACCGGCGTGGTGGATGGGGCCGAGAACAACCACCCGTCCGTCATCTCCATGAAGTTCTACGAGGTGTCCAAGTACTACAGCCTCGACGAGCACATGCGGATCCCGGACGTGAACATCATCTCCACCAAGGTCTTCGAGAAGCTCTCCAAGTCCCAGCAGGCGGCCATCCAGCAGGCCGGTGTGGAGGCCACCGCCTACATGCGCGGCGCCTGGAAGATCGCGGAGATCGAGGACCTGGCCAAGATCAAGAAGCTGATGACGGAGATCACCACGCCCGACAAGAAGAGCTTCATGGACGCCGTGGCGCCGATGGTGGCGGACAGCGCCAAGAAGCTGGGCGGCGAGGCCTTCGTCAAGTTCGTCCTGGATACCGGCAAGAACTTCAAGTAAGTCTGGCAACCTCTGCGGCGGGGGGCAGCGGCCCCCCGCCGAGCCGTTCAACTCCCCGCGGACGGGTGACATGACATGTCGAATGCATTCGATCGGGTCCTGGAGGGGATCACGGCGGTCGTGAAGTGGGTGATGATCGTCATGACCTGCGTGATCTTCTTCATCACGACGTTCACCGTGTTCACGAGGTACATCATCAACTACGTTCCGTCGTGGTCCGAGGAGATTCCCCGATATCTTCTCGTCTGGATCACGTATCTGGGGGCGGCACTGGCGATCAAGTTCAAGGAGCACATCAGCTTGGATGTCTTCTTCAACCTGATGCCGCTCAAGGCCCGTCAGGTGGGGCACCTTATCCTGAATGGTCTCATCGCCATTGTCGCCGTGATCATGGTTGTCTACGGCATCGGTCTGTTGAATCACTTCGGCGACGACAAGATGGAGTCGATCGCGCTCACGAACTTCTGGCTCTATCTGGTCATGCCCATCTCGGGAACACTGATGCTTCTGTACCTTGCGCAAGACACCTGGAAGAGGATCCGGGGACTGGGCAAGGCGGAGGAAGCGTCCTCGTCGGAGATGGTTCCCATCTAGACAGCGCTGCGATCGAAATTCCCGAGCGAGCGCTGAGCCAACCCTCGATTCGGGCCAGGCGTGGGAGCGAACCCATTCGCGGGAAAGCGGCGACACCATGACAATTGGAATCGCGTTCTTCTGCTTCTTCTTCCTCATGATCATCAACCTGCCGATCTCCTTCGGCATCGGCCTGGGGGCATTGCTTGCCGGTCTCACGCTGGACATCGACCATTCGACCATGATCCAGCGGATGCTCTCGGCGGTGAACTCGTTTCCGCTATTGGCCGTCATCTTCTTCATCTTTGGCGGGACGCTCCTCGCGCGGGGCGGTGTCTCCACCCGGCTGGTGCGGCTGGCCGAGGTGCTGGTGGGGCGGATCCCGGGCGCCCTGGCCCACATCACCATCCTGGCCTGCATGTTCTTCGGCGGCGTGTCGGGCTCGGCGGTGGCGGAGATCTCTTCCATCGGGGCCATGATGATCCCCACCATGGAGAAGGGTGGGTACAAACGGCCGACGGCGACATCCATCGCCCTGGCATCGTGCGTCATGGGGCCGATCATCCCGCCCTCGATCCCCATGATCATCTTTGCCCACACGGCGGGATCGGTCTCCATCGCCGCGCTCTTTCTGGCGGGGGCCGTCCCGGGCATCCTCATCGGACTCAGCCTGATGGTCTGGGCGTTCTTCCACGCGAGGAAGCACATCCCACCCGTCAAGATGCTCGCAGCTCAGTTTCCGGGAGAAGGTTCACCGGGTGGTCGACGGACTGGCCGGCCTCTTCACGATCTTCATCATCCTCGGCGGGATCATCTCGGGGATATTCACTGCGACCGAGGCTGGGGCGGTGGCCGCCTTGTACGCCATCATCCTCTGCTGCGGGGTGTACCGCGAGACGAAGTGGAGCGAGCTGCCCAAGCTCCTCTTCGAGTGCTGCCAGGTGAACGCCGTGGTGCTGTTCCTGGTGGCAACCAGCTCCGTGTTCACCTGGGTCTTGACCTACGAGAACCTGCCCAGAATGCTGGCCAACACGGTCTTCAACATCACGGACAACAAATTCCTGCTGCTCATCGTCATCAACATCTTCCTGCTGATCGTGGGCTGCCTGGTGGATCTGACGCCGGCGGTCATCATGCTGACCCCGATCCTCCTTCCCCTGATGGTGAAGATGGAGATGCACATCGTCCACTTCGGGGCCATGATGATCATCAACCTCTGCTACGGCCTGATCACGCCGCCGGTGGGGACGTCGCTCTTCGTCGGACTGCGCATCTCGGGCCTGTCCATGAACCAGATCATCCGGCCGCTCCTGCCGCTGTTGGCGATCGAGATCGTGATCCTGGTGGCCGTGACGTACTGGCCGCCGCTCACGATGTGGCTGCCGCGGATGTTCGGGTTCGTGATGTAGAAAGGCCGCTCGACGGAATGTATTCAAGCAGTGCGAACGTCGGCCCTCCTGTGCGCACGAGCAGGGAGGGCTTTTTGTCGCCGGATGCGCGGCCGCTGGAGCCCGGGCAGGTGCACGGGCTCTGCGCTTTGAGCCGACAACGGAAATTCATCCTGGTCCCCGCCGGAAGCTCGGGCGACATCTACCCCTTCGTCTGGCTGGGGAAGGGATTGGCCTCGCTGGGTCACGAGGTCGTGGTCGTCGTGCACCGGCCGTTCGACCGGACGATGGAGGCCGCCGGCCTCCGACGCTCGGCTACGGGACGGACGAGGATTTCGAGCAGATCATGCGGCACCCCGATCTCTGGCACCCGAGGAGGGGTTTTCGCAGCTGATCGCTCTTCTGGCGCCCCGCTTGTATCCGGAGATCGTTTCCCGGGTGAACGCGGAGATCGCACCCGGCCGCACGCTGCTGGTGGGGGCGGGGATCGCCTTCGGGGCGCGGATCGCGGCGGAGGCGTTCAAGTGCCGCTGGTGACGGTTCAGCTCCAGCCGGCCGTCTTCATGAGCGCGATCGATCCCCCGGTGCCGCAGGCCGGGATGGAATGGTTTCGCGAGGCACCGCGCTGGCTGCGAAGGATACTCTACCGGGTCGGGGATTTCCGGACGGACCGACTCCTGGCGGCGGGCATCAACGCGTACCGGTCGAACTCGGCCTTCACCAACCCGTGCGGGAATCATGCGCGACTACTGGATGTCGTCCTTCAAGGTGCTGGCCCTGTTTCCGGAATGGTACGGCCCAAAGCAGGCCGACTGGCCGCCGCACACGGTCGTCACTCGATTCCCGCTCTACGACGAAAGCGATCAGGTTGCCGTGTCCGCGGACCTCGCGGCGTTTCTGGACGCCGGAGACGCACCGGTTCTCTTCACGCCGGGCTCCGCGAACCTGCAGGCGCGACGCTTCTTCGACGCTGGGGCTGGAAGCCTGCCGACGGCTCGGCCTCCGGGCCTTGTTCGTGACGCGCTATCCCGAACAGCTTCCTTCCGCGCTCCCGCCGGAGATCCGACATGTCGCGTACGTGCCCTTCAGCCAGGTCTTGCCGCGCTGCAAGGCGCTGGTCCATCACGGCGGCATCGGCACGGTGGCCCAGGGGCTGGCGGCCGGGGTGCCGCAATTGGTGATGGCCATGAGCCACGACCAGCCGGACAACGGGTACCGTCTGACCCGCCTGGGCGTGGGGGCGTACGTGTACCCGAAGGCCTTCACGGCCGGCCGGGTGGCCGACGCGCTGGCGCGTCTGACGTCGTCCCCGGAAGTGGCGAGCGGCGTGTCGCGCGTGCCGAGCGCGGATCGAGGAGCAGATGCCCGCAGAGGCGGTGTTTCGTTTCTGGAGGAGGCGCATCGCACAGCCTGCGGCTGATGCGCTGCGGACGGGGAACGGATGCCCATGGACATCGTGCTGTCCCGGTGTCGGCTGCGGCCATTCCGCGAGGGCGATCAGGCATCCATCGTGCGGTACGCCAACAACCGCCGGATCTGGATCAACCTGCGCGACCGGTTCCCGCACCCCTACACGTGGCGGATGCCGACGCCTGGATCCGGGAGGTGGCCGGACAGGACCCGCCGACCCAATGCGCGATCGACGGGGAGGCGACGCGGTCGGCGGCATCGGTCTCACGCTGCAGGAGGACGTCCACCGACGGTCTGCGGAGATCGGGTACTGGCTGGGTGAGCCGTTCTGGGGGCACGGCATCATGAGCGAGGTCGTGCCGGCGTTCACCGCGTACGCGTTTGCGACCTTCGACCTCTGCCGCATCTATGCGGCCGTCTTTGAATGGAACCTGGCCTCCGCCCGCATCCTGGAAAAGGCGGGGTACACCCTGGAGGGGCGGCTGCGTAAGAGCGTGACCAAGGACGGGAGGACGATCGACCAACTCCTGTATGCCTGCGTGAGGGAGTGACGCGTGAGGGGCGCCTTGGTGCTTGGCGCCGATGGCAAGAGAGGCCACAATGGATACGCTGCTTAGCGTCGGGATCGGTCTGGGGCTCAGCGCGGCCTGTGGCTTCCGGGTGTTTGTCCCGCTCTTGGTCGCGAGCGTCGCCGCGCAGGCCGGCTACCTCTCGCTGGCGCCGGGGTTCGAGTGGGTCGGACGTCACGCAGGCGCTCTACGCCTTCGCCACGGCGACGCTGCTGGAGATCCTGGCCTATTATATCCCTTGGTTGGACAACGCGCTGGACGCGATCGCGACACCGGCGGCCGTGATCGCGGGAATGCTGGTCAGCGCCGCCGTGTTCACCGACCTTCCGCCGTTCCTCAAATGGAGCCTGGCGATCATTGCGGGAGGTGCGGCCGCGGGGATCGTGCAGGGCGCGACGGCGCTCCTGCGGCTGAAGTCGGCGGCTTTCAGTTGGGGGCTCGGAAACCCCGTGATCTCTACCGTTGAACTCTTCGGGTCCCTCCTCATGGCGGTTGTGGCTGTGACGATTCCCGGTGGGTGGCCTTCCTCCTGGGGGTGGTCGTGTGCATCGCCGCATTCCGGCTGGCTGGCAAGATCGTTTTCGGCCGGCGCGGCAAACGCCGCCGACCGATCGCCGGCGCCTTGCCTCGGCGTGACTGACCGCGCGCGGCCCCTCAGCCAGGATCCTTCCGGGTTCCGCGTTGACCCGTGCCATGGCAGGTGATAGCCTCGCCCGTCGGTGCGTGGCAGTCGCGCCGGCCGCGGCGGACCGCTGTCGGTGTGCCGGACAGCGAGAGGGAGGGGCGCCGCAGACGCCATGGGAACCTGGAGCGACCTCACGGAGAACATGGCGTGAGGTACCCGGCGGAGTGCCGGCCAGTCGCCAGCACTCCGGCGAGAAAGGGGGGCCGGATGACGGAAAGGAAAAACGGCACGATGGCGTCACGGTGGAGGGCCTGGCGCGAATGCTCCGCGACGGGCGGATCACCCGGCGGGGGTTCCTGGCGGGCGCGGCGGGACTGCTGGGCAGCATGGCCGCCGCCGAGGGTCTCTTGGCGCGGGTGGCGGGCGCCCAGGCGACCAGCAAGAACACGCTGGTGATCGGGCAGTCCAGCGACATCAGCAAGCTGGACCCCCACCTGAGCACCACCGTCAACGACATCGCGGTCACCTTCAACCTCTTCGACAATCTGCTCTCGCGGCACCACGACGGCAAGCTCTATCCCTCGCTGGCCACCGAGTGGAAGCTGGTGAACCCGACCACCTGGCAGTTCAAGCTGCGCCCCGGCGTCAAGTTCCACAACGGCGATCCGTTGACGTCCGCGGACGTCAAGTTCAGCTTCGAGCGGACCTACGATCCCAAGGCCAAGATCATCGTGATGTCGGTGCTGAACACCATCGAGCGTGTCGAGACGCCCGATCCGCTCACCGTCAGCATCGTCACCAAGAAGCCAGACCCGCTCATAGCCGCGCGGACCGCCTTCTACGCGGGCCAGATCATGCCGAAGGGCTACTTCGAGAAGGTCGGACGACGAGTTCAACGCCAAGCCGATCGGCAGCGGTCCGGTGAAGTTCACCTCGTGGGTAAAGGACGATCGGCTCGTCCTGGACGCCAACAAGGATTACTGGGGCGGGAAGATCGATGTCGACCAGATCATCTTCCGCCCCCTCCCGGAGCTGGCGGCGCGCATCGCCGCCCTCGTGAAGGGCGAGGTGGACCTGATCACCAAGATCCCGCCGGACCAGATGGATCGTGTGGCCAAGGCGTCAAACACCAAGATCGAGGGTGTGCTGTATGGCGGCCTGTACTGTCTGTCGGTGGTGTCCCAGAAGCCACCCCTCGACAGCAAGCCATTCCGACAGGCCATGTCGCTGGCCATCGACCGCGAGACCATCGTCAAGGAGTTGTGGCGCGGGCAAGGCGCCGTCCCGAACAGCATGGTCGTGAAGGGCGACAACCACTACGATCCGAGCCTGCCGCCGCTCAAGTACGATCCGAACCGCGCCAAGCAGCTCATCAAGGAGGCCAACTACAAGGGGGAGGAGTTGGTGATCGAGACCGGCGTGGGTTTCACGGTGTTGGATCGGGAGATGGGCGAGGTCATCGTCGCCATGTGGAAGGATGTTGGGATCAACGCCAAGCTGGAGCTGCATCGAGTACTCGGTCTACCTGCAGAAGATCCGCGAGAAGAGCTTCAAGGGCCTCCGCTGGACCGATCCCACCTCCGCCTACAACGACCCGGATGGGATGATGTGGCGTCACCTGGCTCCGGGCGGACCCAACGCCTACTGGTTCCGAAATCCCCGCTTCGATGAGCTGGGGAATGCGGCCCGGTTCAGCGTGGACGAGAAGTTCCGAGACGAGGCCTACAAGGAGATGATCCGGCTCGAGCTGGAGTTCCTCCCCCTGATCCCGATCATCCAGCCCATGGAGCTGTACGGCCTCCAGAAGTACGTGGACTGGAAGCCGTACGCGAACCAGACGATGGAGTTCCGGCGCTTCAACCTGAAGCTCAACCGCGCGTAAATCCGCATCGAGGCTGACGTCGACCACCGCGCCCCGTCCCGAGAAGGGACGGGGCGCGGTGGTTCTTGTCCCGGGGCCGGTGGAGCGCCGCGAGGTGTCCATGCAGGGCTTCGGCTCGGTTCCTGACGTACCGGTTGGTTCGGATGCTGGTCGCCCTGTGGAGCGTGGTGACGGTGGTCTTCATCGTCATGCGCCTCTCGGGCGACCCGGTGCCGCTCCTGCTGCCGCCGGATGCGCCCATCGCCGAGATGGAGCGGCTGCGGCACGAGATGGGTCTGGACCGGCCGATCTACGTCCAGTACGGGGTGTTCGTCAAGCAGGCCATCCAGGGAGACTTCGGCCGCTCCATCCACTTCCGGACCTCGGCCATGACACGTGGTCTGGGAGCGGGTGCCGGCGACGCTGGAGCTGGCCTTCGCGTCGTTCCTGTGCGCGATCGTGGTCGCCATTCCGGCCGGGATCCTCTCGGCCGTCAAGCGGGGGAGCACCTACGACAACATCGTGATGGGGGTGGCGCTGGTCGGGCAGGCGGCCCCGACCTTTTACATCGGCATCATGCTCATCCTGGTCTGCTCGCTCTGGCTCGGCCTGTTTCCGACGTCGGGCCGGGGGGATTGGCGGCAGCTGGTCCTGCCGGCGGTGACCCTGGGGGCCTTCGCCATGGCCAGCATCGCCCGGATCACCCGCTCCGCGGTGCTGGAGATCCTGCGGGCCGACTTCATCCGGACGGCCCGGGCCAAGGGCCTGCCGGAGTTCTGGACCATCGCCAAGCACACCATGCGGAACGCGGCCATCCCCATCGTCACCATCGTGGGGCTGCAGCTCGGGAACCTGCTGGGCGGGGCCGTGGTCACCGAGACCATCTTCTCCTGGCCCGGGATCGGCCGGCTGGCGATCCAATCCATCTACAACCGCGATTACCCGATCGTGCAGTCGTGCGTCTTCATGACGGCGGCCATGTTCGTCGTCCTGAACCTTCTGGTGGACGTGGCGTATGGCATCCTCGATCCGCGCATCCGACGGCAGTAAGCCGAGAGGCCGCGGGCGAACGCCAGTCCGCCGGCGGTGGCGGAAGGTGCCGCTCTTCGTCTGGGCCTCGGCCGCCTTCATGATCGTGGTGGTGCTGGCGGCGATCTGTCGCGCCACTGGTCAGCTCCCTACGACCCCATCCAGCAGTCGCTCCGCGAGCGGCTCAAGGCCCGACCTGGTTTCCGGAGGCGGGGCGGCAGCGCCACCTGCTCGGGACCGACCAGCTCGGGCGCGACATCCTGAGCCGGATCATCTACGGCTCGCGGGTGTCGCTGATCGTCGGATTCGCGGCCGTCATCATCGGGGGGGCGATCGGCGGGATCGCTCGGCCTGCTCTCGGGGTACGCCGGCGGCATCGTGGACGAGATCATCATGCTGGTGGTGGACGCTCAACTCGCGTTTCCGTTCATCCTCCTGGCGATCGGCATCATCGCCGTCCTCGGGCCCGAGCTTCGGGAATCTGATCGTCATCGTGGGGCTGAGCGGATGGGTGACCTACGCCCGCATCGTCCGCGCGCAGGTCCTGACCATCAAGGAGCGCGAGTACGTCATCGGCCATCCGGGGTCTGGGCGGCTCCACCTGGCGGATCCTGCGCGAACCACATCGTGCCCAATACGCTCTGGCCCCGTTCCTGGTGGTCACCACGCTGGAGCTGGCCCGCACCATCCTCCTCGAGTCCACGCTGAGCTTCCTCGGGCTGGGCATCCAGCCGCCGACGCCGAGCTGGGGCGGCATGCTGAACGAGGGGCGCAGCTACCTGGACTCCGCCTGGTGGATCTCGGCGCTTCCCGGGTCTGGTCCTCATGCTGACCGCCCTGGTGGTCAGCCGAGTCGGCGACTGGCTCCGGGACGTCCTGGATCCGACCCTCCGGGGGATGATAGCGGAATGAGGCGCAATGGCGCCTGGATCGGTGTTGACTGTGCACGCCACCGGTGATGCATAATGACGCATTCGGTGCATCACAGGGGGGGGAACCATGGGTGCGATCACGGTGCGGAATCTCCCGCCCGAGCTGGCGCGGGTGATTCAGCAAAAAGCCAAGAAAGAAAAGATAAGCCTCAACCACGCCGTCATGGACTTATTAGAGACGGCCACGGGTCTCGGGAAGCGCCTCAAGAAGGAGGTGCTGCACCACGATCTCGACGAGTTAGCCGGGAGCTGGTCCGAGCAGGAGTATGAGGAGTTCGGCGAGGCGCTGCGGGAACAACGGCAGATTGAGCCGGAGATCTGGAGGTGAGCCGCATCTTGGTGGACACCTCTGCCTATGCGGCGTACCTGCGTGACCATTCCGAGGTCAAAGCGGCCATTCAGCGCGCCTCGGAGGTCGGCCTGAGTGCGATCTCCATCGGCGAACTTCGCGCTGGTTTCCTGCAGGGATCGCGCCCGAGACGGAACGAAGAGATCTTGCGCCGTTTCCTCGCCTCGCCTCGGGCCCGCGCCTTCGCGGTGGACGAGGAGACAGCCGACCGGTACGCGGTGATTCACAACTATCTACGGAAGCAGGGGAAGCCGGTGCCGAGCAACGACCTGTGGATCGCGGCGACGGCTTCGCAGCACGGTCTGCGTCTCCTCACGCTGGATGGGCGGTGCCAGATCCCTCAGGTGATCGTGAGCTTTTTTGAGCCGGTATCGTCCACCCGGTAGGCCGACCATGCCCCAGCGCCACTGTGCAGGCATCGTCTCCTGACCACGTTCCAACGTGGGCGCGCCTCTTGTCCCAGGGCGCTCTCGTGTGCAGCCCCAAAACGGCTCTCGCGCGCTCGCGCCAGGAAACGTCTTGTAGGAGTTGACCCATGTCCACCTCGCCTCTCGCCTCACCCAGATTGTCGGGTCCATTCGCCTCGTGGACACCCACGAGCACCTCCTGTCCGAAGAGGAGCGCAACCGCGCGGCGCAGGACTTCGGGTACCTCTTCCCGCACTACGCCTCGAGCGACCTCGTCTCGCGGGCATGCCGCCGGCCGGTGCCTCGAGGCGGTGCGCCGGGAGCTCCCGGCCGTGCTGGCGGAGCGGATCGCCCGCATCGGATGGATCCGCAGGCTGCCGCCGCTGCCAGCCCCCGCCAGGTCCGATCTCTCGCCGGACGAACGCTGGAGCGCATTCGCCCCGTTCTGGGACGGACGAGGACCACCGGTACGGCCAGTGCCTGCGAATCGCCATCCGCGACCTCTTCGACGTCGACGGACCTGAACGCCGCGACCTACAGCGAAGCTTTCCGCGGCCATCGCCGCGCTCGCGCCGGCCGGCTGGTACCGGCACGTGCTCCAGGGACAGGGCCCGTATCGACATCGGCGTCCTGGACGACTACCGCACGGACGTGGACCGCGGGGCCTGTTCGTGCCGGTGATACGCCTGGATCACTTCGCCTGCCCACCTGCCGCGCGGCGATCTCGCGTCGATCGAAGCCGACACCGACCGGCCCGTCCACTGCGTGGACGACCTGGTGCAGGCCATGCAGGCCTCCCTCGAGCGCGGCCTCGCCGCGAGGCGCCGTCGGCATCAAGATCGGGATCGCCTACCGCCGCAGCATCCGCTTCGAACGGACGCCGCGCGCGACGCCGAGCGCGTGTTCGACGCGCTGTTCGGTCACCTGGGGGAGGGCCCGTCCTGGCGGGAGTCGCGCCCCCTGCAGGACTACATGTTCCACCAGATCGTGCGAGCCGCGGTCGAGCGCGACGTGCCCATCCAGATCCACACCGGCCTCCAGGAGGGCAACGGCAACCTGCTCGGAGAACTCGAACCCCCTGCACCTGGCCGGTCTCTGCCTCGAATACCGGAAGGCCAGGATCGACCTGTTCCACGGCGGCTACCCGTACCTGGGCGAAGCGCTGGCCCTGGCCAAGGCGTTCCCCGGCGTGCATCTCGGACCTGTGCTGGCTGCACGTCGTCTCGCCCAGCGCCCGGCGCGCGTGCTGCACGAGGCGATCGAGACCGTCCCGGCCAACAAGATCTTCGCCTTCGGCGGCGACTACATCGTGCCCGAGGGAAGCTACGGGCACAGCGTCATGGCCCGGCGCGTGGTCAGCCGCGTCCTGACGGAAAAGGTCGAGGACGGCTACCTCACCGAAGAGGAAGCCGCGGCCTGGCGCGGCGAATCCTGCGTGACAACCCGGCGGCACTGTACAAGCTTCGGTTGGACGAATCGGGGGTGCCTTCATGGATGCTGACATCGTCAAGACGGCGCAGGCCCTGAAGGGGAAGGCGATCGCCCGGCGGCGCGATCTCCACAAGCACGCCGAGGCGGCCTGGACCGAGTTCCGGACGGCCTCGATCGTGGCGACGGAACTGGCGGCGTTGGGGTACCGGGTGCTCGCGGGTGCGGAGGTGGTGGAGGCGAGCGCGATGATGGGCGTCCCGCCGGCGGCTGACCTGGAGCAGCACCTTGAGCGGGCCCTGGCCCAGGGGGCGGACCCCGTCTGGGTCGAGAAGATGCGCGGCGGGAAAACGGGGGTGGTGGGGGTGATGACGTTCGGGCGGCCGGGGCCCACGGTGGCGCTGCGCGTGGACATGGACGCCAACGACCTCGGGGAGGCGACGGAAGAGAAGCACCGACCTCCGCGAGGGATTCGCGTCGGTGAACGCCGGCGCGATGCATGCGTGCGGCCACGACGGACACACGGCCATCGGCTTGGGAGTGGCGGAGGTTTTGGCGGGACTCCGGGACCGGCTGGCGGGGACGATGACATCAACGAGGACGCGCTGGTTCCGGGCATCGCGCTGCTCACGGCGTCGCCGCGGAGCTGCTGACGAGCGGGTAGAACTGGGACGCACGTCCGCAGGGCCGGGGCGCGCCGACAATAGCCACAAGTGGCACAGGGCGCAGGGGGCCGGGAACTCTGCGGGTTCCGCCTTCTGGGTTCTTTTACGGGGAGGATAGGCGGATGACGATTCGAGTGGACCAGGCGGTGATGAAGTTCCGGAACGGGTGCAACTGTTCGCAGGCGATCCTGTCCACGTACGGCACGGCGTTCGGTCTGGACGACGGGCTGGCCAATCGTCTGGCGTGCGGCTTTGGCGGCGGGATGCGCCGGGCGGACGTCTGCGGCGCGGTGACGGGCGCCCTGATGGTGCTCGGGCTGCGTCACGGTCCGACAAGCTGCCCCGGACAGCCGCAGAAGAACGAGACATATGCGCAGGTGCAAGCATTCCACACGCGGTTCGCGGAGCGGCAGCGAACGGTGATGTGCCGGGACCTGCTCGGCTGTGATGTCACGACCCCCGAGGGACTGCAAAAGGCGCAGGCGGAACAGTTATTCAAGACGATTTGCCCGGAGGCGGTCAAGGTGGCTGCTGAGATCTTGGAGGAGATGCTGAGCCTCCCGGCGTGAGCCGCGGCGGAGGCAGAAGGCAACACAGACAGAGGACAGAGGACGGGGGGCGATTAGTCGATTGGTCAATAAGGGCAGGTATGAGAAGCGCAGCTGGCAGCGGGCAGGCGGCAGCGAACCGAACGCAAAGGACAAAGCGCCAAGGGCCGAACACTATGCGCTAGGCGCCTTGCGCTTCGCACTGCGGTGAGAGAGGTGGAGGACCGATGAAGGCCATTGTTGATCTGTGCGTCGTTCCGCTGGGTGTAGGCGTGTCGGTATCCCAATATGTGGTGGCCTGCGAACGCATTCTGAAGGAGGCTGGACTTCAGACCCACCTGCATGCCTATGGCACCAACATCGAAGGCGAGTGGGACACGGTGTTCGCCGCGATCAAGACGTGTCACGAGACGGTGCACGCCATGGGCGCTCCCCGCATCTCCACCGTGATCAAGCTTGGCACACGGACCGACCGGGATCAGACCATGGACGACAAAGTCCGGAGCGTAGAGGCCAAATTGAATACACGGTAGGACGCCGTGTCGGACCGTTTCGCGGGCGGCAATCGGCGAGCCACGCCTCTGTCACAAGGGGGTTGCGCAGGGCGCCAATTGCGTCGTGCGCCAGGCCCCCTTCGGCAGCGCGACGACGTTGCTCTCGAAATGGAACTCGGACATGTCTACCCGTCGCGACACTCGCTTCGGTCCAGTCCTGTCGTCGGCCGATCCAATCCGGTACTCTTGGAATGTGATCCGGTAGCGTAGAGCTCATTCCTGCCCAGGCTGCTCAAACGGGCCCAGATGCAAGGCGGCTGGCCGACGGCGGGTACCCAGCGCAGCTGGGTCCAGGCGTACGGGAGGTACGCCGCAGCGAGTGCCGAGGCCGGCGGGGCACCTATCCGCAGGATGGGTCACCGCAGATGGGCCCGTTTCAGCAGCCTGCCACCTTCACCGCTTGGGCTTGCGCCTTGAGGGCGAGTTCGATGGCCAGGAATGTCCGCCGCTGGGACATGGCCTCTTCCGTTCGGTGCAGACAGTCCAGGATGAGTCGGCCAAAATAGGGGAACCCGCTGGTGCCGTGTACGGGAAGATGGTGTTCGCCCTGGTGGTCGACGAGGTAGATGTGATCACCGGTCGCATCACGGGCGACATCGAGATACTTCCGGAGCTCGATGTATCCGTCGGTGCCCAAGATCACCGTCCGGCCGTCGCCCCAGGCGCCGAGTCCGTCGGGCGTGAACCAATCCACGCGGAAATACCCGGTCGCACCGTTGTCGGCCACCAAGGTGGCGTCGCCAAAGTCCTGGAAATCTGGGTGGTCCGGGTTGTGGTAGTTGCCGACCTTGCTGTGGAGAACGCGCGCGTCGTTCGCGCCCGCGTAGTGGAGAAACTGCTCGATCTGGTGGCAGCCGATATCCACCAGGATGCCGCCGTACTGCACCGGATCCCAAAACCACGCCGGCCGTGTCGGTGCGCTGAGGCGATGCGGCCCCGAGGCCGATCACCTGGACCACCCGCCCGATGGCGCCCTGGCGAATCAAGTCGTCGGCCTTGACCGCGGCCTCGACGTGTACCCGCTCGGAGTAGTAGGCAGCGTAGATCCGGCGTGTCTCGGCGACCTTCTTCCGGGCGATGTCGAGTTGGTCCAAGGAGGTCAGTGGCGGCTTGTCGGTGAAATAGTCCTTTCCGTGATCCATCACCCGAAACCCCAGCGGACCGCGTTCGCACGGAATGGCGGCGCTGGCGATCAAGCTGAACGCCGGGATCTTCGAGGACCTCCGCCTCGGCGCGAGCCGCGTTCACGCCGGGATAGGTAGCGCAAAACGACGCGATCCTCTGCGGGTCGGAGTCGAACACCCACGCCAACTCGCCGCCCGCCTCGATGAGGCCGTTGCACATCCCGTAGATGTGGCCATGGTCAAGACCCACGGCCGCGAAGCGGAAATCACCTGGCCGGCACACCGCGTTCGCCTTGCCTCGCGGCGCGTAATTCATCCCGTCCGCCTTTTGCATCGCGTAACCCTTCCGATTACCTTCCGACGTTTCGGCCCAGCGTGATGTCGTTATCCGTGAAGTACTCCACGCTGCGGCTCTTTTCGTGAAAATGCGGCGCATTCCCGAGGACGCCTTCGCGCGTGTCGCACAGCGCCGTCGCCGAGACTGGCGATCTTCAGCATGGCGACGGTCTTGTCGTCGGGACTCCAGTCGGCGCCGGTGGTTCCGCGATGGCGGCGCAGCTTGGCGCACCCCGCCGGCGACTGTCAAGCGGAATCGCCGAGGTATTCGGCCTGTCGAGGGGTGTCCTGCGTCCCGGTGCGTGCTGCGCGGCGGGCCCCGCGCGTCCCCGGGGACGCAAACGGTCGGCCGGCGCGGGCGGCGCTGCCGAGACGTTTGCGTTGACACCTTTTCGCGGCGGGCAGTATACTGCGTCGCGCTTCGGGGGCGACGACGGCTGTGCTCCTGTTTCGCACCGGCGGGCACGAGGCGCGCAAGGAGGGGCCGTGGAACGGAATCTCGCGCTGGAAGTGGTCCGCGTCACCGAGGCGGCGGCCTTGTCCTCGGCCCGCTGGATGGGCCTGGGCAACGGGAAGGCCGCGGAACAGGCCGCGGTGGACGCCATGCGGCGGGGTTTCGACGCCGTCTCCTTCTGCGGTCGGGTGGTGATCGGTCAGGGCGAGCGGGACGAAGCGCCGATGCTCTTCATCGGCGAGCGGATCGGCGGCGGCGACGGGCCGGAGTTGGATGTCGCGCTGGACCCCCTGGAGGGCTCGAACATCGTGGCGCAAGGGCGCGCCAACGCCCTGTCCGTGGTGGCGATCACCGAGCAGGGTGGCCTGTTCCGGGCGCCGGATACCTACATGGAGAAGATCGCCGTCGGCCCCCGGGCCAAGGGGGCCGTGGATCTTGAGCCTGACGCCGGCGCAGAACCTGGAGAGTATCGCCGACGCCATGAAGTGTTACGTGGAGGATCTGACCGTCGTGATCCTGGACCGGCCGGCCCACGCGGACCTGATTCGGTCTGTCCGCGAGGCGGGGGCGCGCATCAAGCTGATCCAGGACGGTGACGTGTCCGCGGCCATCGCCACGGCGTTTCCGGAGACGGGGGTGGATGTCCTGATGGGTGTGGGCGGTGCTCCCGAGGGCGTGCTGGCGGCTGCGGCGCTCCAGTGCCTGGGCGGGGATATGCAGGGACGCCTGCGACCGCGGAACGACCAGGAGATCGAGCGGGCCCGCCGCGCCGGCATCAAAGAGATGGACCGGATCTACCGGATCGGCGACCTGGCCTCGGGCAACGAGCTGATGTTTGCGGCCACCGGTGCCACCGACGGCGACCTGTTGCGAGGCGTCCGGTTCTTCGGGGGCGGGGCGCGCACCCATTCGGTGGTGATCCGGCGCCGGTCCGGGACGACGCGGTTCATCGAGGCCACGCATCGGTTCGACCGCCGCCCAGTCTACTGACAGGCTGCTGAAAAAGGCCCATCTGCGGCGTTGGACCGCTTCGGCGCTCGTTGCGGCGTACCCGAGTACGCCTCACTCGGCCTTTCGCGTTCCGCCTTGCACTGAACCTTTTTGAGCAGCCTGGGCGAGTGTCGGTTCTTACGATCCATGAAGGGCCTGAAGAGTTCGCGATTGCACAGGTGCCACAAAGCGGGTGAACGTGTGCGCGATCGACTGACTGCTGATTGCTGACGCTGAACGCTCGCAACCGAGGTGAACGTGATCAAGGGCATTCGAGGGGCTCCGGACATTCTTCCCGACGAGACGGGGAAATGGCAGGCGCTGGAGACGGTGGCGCGTGACGTGCTGGATCGGTACGGCTATGCCGAGATTCGCACCCCGATCTTCGAGCGGACCGAGCTGTTCGTCCGCGGGATCGGCGAAGCGACCGACATCGTCGAGAAGGAGATGTACACCTTCGAGGACCGCGGGCGGCGAAAGCCTGACGCTGCGTCCCGAGGCCACCGCCTCCGCTGATGCGGGCGTTCGCGGAGCACAACCTGGCTGCCAAGAGCAGCCTGGTGAAGCTCTACCTGATCGGCCCGATGTTCCGGCACGAGCGGCCCCAGTCGGGTCGCTTCCGCCAGTTCCACCAGGTGGACGTGGAGGCGATCGGCTCGCCGGGCCCGGCCGTGGACGCTGAGGTCGTGGCGCTGCTCCACCATCTGCTGGAGGCATGGGGTCTGCGCGGCGTGGAGCTGCACGTGAACAGCATCGGGGACCCGGCCTGCCGCCCGCGATACCGCGAGGCGTTCCTGGCGTACCTCGGGGGGCATCGGGACGCGCTGTGCCCGGACTGCCATGTCCGGATGACGAAGAACCCGCTGCGTGTCCTGGACTGCAAGCAGCCGGCCTGCCGGGCGGTCGCCGCCAAGGCGCCGACGCTCTCCGGGTATCTGTGCGACGCGTGCCGGGAGCACTTCGCCGAGGTGCGCGGTCTGCTGGACGGCTTGAAGATCGGCTACGAGGTGGACGAGCGGCTGGTGCGCGGGCTGGACTACTACACCCGCACGACCTTCGAGTTCCTGAACCCGGCGCTGGGAGCGCAGAACGCGGTGGCCGGCGGCGGCCGCTACGACGGCCTGGTCGAGGAGTTGGGCGGACCGCCCACGCCGTCCATCGGATTTGCCATCGGCGAGGAGCGGATCCTCACCTCGCTGGCCGCCCAAGCCGAAGCGGCCGAGACGCCGCCCATCACCGGCGTGTACGTGGCGACGGCGGGTCCGGTGGATCTGCGGGTGGCCATGGAGCTGACCCAGACGCTGCGGCGGAAGGGGCTGCGGTCCGCGCTGGATCTGGAGGGGCGCAGCCTGAAAGGGCAGATGCGGCAGGCGAACAAGGATCGGTTCCGGTACTCGCTGATCCTGGGGGCCGATGAGCTGGCGCGGGGACAGGTCACGCTGAAGGACATGATCGGCGGGGCGCAGCAGGAGATTCCGCTTGCCGAGGTGGTCGGATCGGTTGACGCACTTGCCGGAACGGGAGATCGTATAGATGAAGGGCTGGGAGCGGAGCGTCTACTGCGGCGAGGTCCAGGCCGCCCAGGCGGGAAAGACGGTCACCCTCAACGGCTGGGTGGATCGCCGGCGGGATCTCGGCGGCCTGATCTTCGTCCACCTGCGGGACCGCGAAGGCATCGTGCAGGTGGTCTTCAACCCCGAGCGGTTTCCCGATGCGCACCGCTGCGCCGAGGAGATGCGGTCCGAGTACGTGGTGGCCGTCCGGGGCGAGGTCCGCCCGCGACCCGCCGAGAGCGTCAACGCCGACTCTGCCCACCGGCGCGATCGAGGTGCTGGCGCACGAGGCGATCATCCTGAACGACGCCAAGACGCCCGTGTTCGCCATCGCGGACGAGACCGACGTGGCCGAGGACATCCGGCTGACCTACCGCTACCTGGACTTGCGGCGCGCGCCGCTGCAGCGGAATCTGCGCCTGCGCCACCGGTTCTACCAGGCGACGCGGCGGTACCTGGACGGTCAGGGCTTCCTGGAGGTGGAGACGCCCGTTCTCACCAAGAGCACGCCGGAGGGCGCGCGGGACTACCTGGTGCCGAGCCGGGTGAACCCGGGCGAGTTCTTCGCGCTGCCCGCAGTCGCCGCAGCTCTTCAAGCAGCTCCTCATGGTGGCGGGCTTCGACCGCTACTTCCAGATCGTCAAGTGCTTCCGCGACGAGGACCTGCGCGCCGACCGGCAGCCGGAGTTCACGCAGATCGACATCGAGATGTCCTTCGTGGATCGCGACGCGGTCCTGGCGACGATGGAGGGGCTGGTCGTCGAGCTCTTCCGCGAGGTGCGGGGGATCGAGCTGCCCCGGCCGTTCCCGCGCATCACCTACGACGAGGCCATCCGGCGGTTCGGTCTGGACGCCCCGGACATGCGCTTCGGCCTGGAGCTCCAGGATGTCGGGGACGCTCTTCGCCGGGTGCGCGTTCCGGGCGTTCGCCCAGCCCCTGGCGGCCGGCGGGCGGGCCATGGCCCTGAACGTTCCAAGGGCAGCGGCGGAGATCACCCGGAGCCAGCTCGACCAGCTCGAGGCGTTCGCCAAGGGGTTCGGCGCCAAGGGGCTGGCCTGGTTCAAGATCGGTCCGGACGGGCATCACCTCGCCGGTGGCCAAGTTCCTCTCCGGCGGACGCTGCTGCAGCGGTTCCGCGAGCGGATGGACGGCGAGGCCGGGCGACCTGCTGCTCCTCTGCGTGGACCGGCCGAAGGCGGCGGCCGACGCCATGGGGCGGCTGCGGCTCAAGCTTCGGCCACGAGCTCAAGCTGATCGATCCCAAGGCGCTGGCCATCACCTGGGTGATCGACTTCCCGCTGTTGGAGTGGGACGAGAAGGAGAAGCGCTGGTCCGCGATGCACCACCCGTTCACCGTCGCCCGCTGGACGAGGACCTGCCGCTCTTCGACAGCGATCCCGGGAAGATCCGGGCCAAGGCCTACGACCTGGTGATCAACGGGGCCGAGGTGGGCGGCGGCAGCATCCGGATCCACCGGCGCGAGGTGCAGAACAAGATGTTCCAGGCTGCTGGGCATCGGCCCGGACGAGGCCCAGGCGAAGTTCGGCTTCCTCCTGGACGCCCTGGAGTACGGCACGCCGCCCCACGGCGGCATCGCCTTCGGCCTGGACCGCCTGGTGATGATCCTGACCGGGCGCCGAGTCCATCCGCGACGTGATCGCCTTCCCCAAGACACAGCGGGCACAGGACCTCATGACCAAGGCCCCGTCGCCCGTGGACCCGGCGCAGCTCAAGGAACTCCACATCAAGGTGGATTTGGCGTAGCGCCAGATTCGAGCGCGCTCGTCACCGTTGCGGTCACTTGCGATCTGTCATCTCTTACGTTAGCCTTTTCGGAATCCTCCGTCAACGCCGGCAGAACGAGCAGGCTAAGGAGGACGCTCACATGACACACCCATCCGTCATCAGCCGCCGTCGTTTCGTCCAGATCGGCGGGGCGGCCATCGTGATGCCTGCGCTCATCGGCACGGCGCGGGCGCAGACCAAGTTCACCTGCCGGATCGCCCATAACGAGGCGATCGGCTCGCCGCTCACGCAGGCGTTCGAGACCTGGACCAAGCTGCTGAACGAAAAGAGCGACGGCCGCATCCAGGCGCAGCATTTCCCGGCAGGCCAGCTCGGCAGCTACACCCAGAACATCGAGCAGAACCGGCTCGGCACGATCCAGATCACGACCGGCGGACCCGACACCGAGGAAGCCGTCGCGCCGGAGATCGCCGCCACCGGCGGCGCGCCCGGCTTCATCTACCGCGACGATGCGCATGTCGATCGCGTGCTGCAGGGCGAGATCGGCGCGGAAGTCTCGCGCATCGCGCGGGCGAAGACCGGCGTCGAATTCGTCGACTACGGCGAGGTCGGGTTCCGGCACATCCTGGCGAAGCGGAAGGTGACCAACCTCGACGAGGTGAAGGGCCTCAAGATCCGCGTGCCCGAGCTCAAGATGTGGGTCGACTTCTGGAAGAAGCTCGGGGCCAATCCGACCCCGCTGCCCTATGCCGAGCAGTACAGCGCGCTGTCGACCGGACTGATCGACGCGGCTCGAGGCGGACGTCTTCTCGATCAAGGGCTTCAAGTGGGGCGAGCAGGCCAAGCATCTGACCCTGACCGGCCACTGGTTCCTGCCCAAGGCGGCGCGCGTGAACGCGCGCTGGCTCGATTCGCTGCCCGAAGACCTGCGCAAGCTCGTGCGCGACTCCGCCAAAGGCGTCTTCGCCGAGCAGCGCAAGCAGAACCGGGCCAACGCGGCCAAGACCCTCGAGGAGCTCAAGGCGTCGGGGATCACCGTCTACCAGCTCAGCGACGCGCCGAAATGGCGCGAGGCGACCGAGCCGCTCTTTGCGGAGTTCGGCGCCAAGAGCCCGGCGACCAAGGCGATGATCGACAAGATCCGTGCGCTCGCCGGCGCGTGACGGGCTCGCCGCTGAGCGGCTCGGAGCCCGGCCTGCGAGCCTCCGTGCGCGGTGTCGCGAGGAACTGCGCTGTGACTTCGGAAGCCGCCGCTTACCGGCGCGCCAGCGGAGAGTCGTCCGCGCGCCGATCTCGGCTCGCATTGCCGGTGCGATCGACTTGCGGTCGAGGCGGTGTCCGCCACGCTCCTCGTCGCGACCGTGGCCATCGCGTTCGTCCAGGTCGTCTTTCGCTATGTGCTGAACAGCGCGCTGAGCTGGCCGGAGGAGATGGCCCGCTTCGCCTTCGTGTGGTTCGTCTTTCTCGCCGCCGCGATGGTGACGCGGCGCTCGCGCCATGTCGTCATCGACCTGCTGCCCCGGGCGCTCGGGCCGGGCGCGCTTCGCGTGCATGCGTGCGCAGCGCGGATCGTCTCGGCGGCGGTCGCCGCATTCCTTCTCGTCTACGGCGCCGACCTCGTCCTGAAATCCACCTACGTTTCTCCCGCGCTGGAGTGGCCGTACACCTATCTCTATCTCGCCGTCCCGAGCGGCGCGGCGATTTCGCTGGCGCTGCTGGCGCTCGAGCCCGTCGCCGGCTTCGATCGCGGGCTGGAGCGGCGCGCTCTCGACCCTCGCCGGCCTTGCCGTGTATCTCGCGCTGGAAAGCGCGGCGGGCACGCAGCGTCATGGGCTCCCTCGGCGTCGTCTGGCCGCTGGTGATCATCGGCCATCGGCCTGATGATGCTCGGCATTCCGATCGTCGACGCCCTGATCTTCGGCACCTTCGTGGCGTTCCTGCCGCAGGGCGAGCTGGCGCTCCTGCCGGTGCCGCAGGGGCTCACCAACGCGCTCGACTACCTGCTGCTCGCCATCCCGTTCTTCATGCTGGCGGCAGGCCTGATGAATGTCGGCGGCATCACCGAGCGCCTGGTGGCGTTCGCGGCGACCCTGGTCGGGCATTTCCGCGGCGGCCTGGGGCACGTGAACGTGCTGACCAACACGCTGATGGGCGGCGTCTCCGGTTCCTCCACGGCGGACGCCGCGGCCATCGCCAAGACCATGGTTCCCGCCATGGAGCGGCGCGGCTATCCGAAGCCCTTCGGCGTCGCGCTGACGAGCTCGGCGTCGATTCTCGCCAACATGATTCCGCCGAGCCTCGGGCTCATCATCTACGGCGCGCTGGCCAGCGTGTCGGTCGGCGCCCTGTTCGTCGCCACCATCGTGCCCGGCCTGCTGATGGCGCTGGCGCTGTCGATCGTCGTGCACGTCGAATGCCTGCGGCGCGGCATCGGCGAGCACGGCGAGCGCGCAAGCTGGGCGATGCGCGGGGAGGCCGCGCTGCGCGCGCTGCTGGCTCTCGTTCTGCCGCTGGTGATCGTCGGCGGCATCCGCTACGGCGTTTTCACGGCGACCGAGGCGGGGGCGGTCGCCGCGCTCTATTCCGTGGTCTGCGGCGCTCTGGTGTACCGAACCGCCGGCGGCGCCTCGCTGCTGCGGGCGCTGCGCGAGTCGCTCGCGGAAACGGCGACGGTGATGGTCATCATCGCGGCGTCCGCGCCGTTTGCCTTCGCCCTCATCATCGAGCAGGTCCCGCAGAAGCTCGCGATCGCCATGGGCGCGCTCGCCGGCAACTGGATCCTGCTGCTGCTGGTGCTCAACGTGTTCCTGCTCTTCGTCGGTCTGGCCATGGAGATGATCGCCTCCATGGTGATCCTGGTGCCGCTGCTGGTTCCGATCCTGAAGGCGGCGAACATCGACCTCGTGCATTTCGGCGTGGTGATGGTCGCAAACCTGTGCATCGGCGCGCTCACGCCGCCGCTCGCGATCCTGGTGTTCACCGCGGCACGCGTCACCGACACGCCGATCCACCTTGCGTATCGCGCCTGCCGACCGTTCATGATCGGCCTCCTGATCTGGCTCGCCGTGATCACGTTCGTTCCAGCGCTGAGCCTCGTTCCGGTCAGGCTGTTCGGTCCATGAAGGATCAGGGGTGAGCGGATTACCGTTTGTACGTGGCACGTACCGGACCGACGAAACTCGGCGCTCGGCCCTCGGGCGGTTGTCGCCCGGGCTAGCTCTCTATTCGCGCATCGTCTCCATCGTCCTGCGTGCCGGGGCCAAGGCCAAGCGGGGACGGTACGATGATGGCGAGTGGAAAGCGAGCAGCCTCGAGACCGTGCGTGCGCTCGAGGCGGCGGGTGTCACGATCGACATCTCCGGCCTGGAACACCCGGCAGCGGTGGAGGGGCCCTGCGTCTTCATCGGTAACCATATGAGCACGCTGGAGACGTTCGTCCTTCCGGTGGTCTTGCTCCCCTTCAAGCGGGTCACCTTCGTGGTCAAGCGCAGCCTGGTGGAGTACCCGGTGTTCGGGCACGTCATGCGGTCCAGGGATCCCATCACGGTGGGGCGGACCAATCCGCGGGAAGACCTGAAGGCGGTGCTGGAGGGCGGCGTGGAGCGGCTCGGCAAGGGGATCTCGATCGATCATCTTTCCCCAGACGACGCGCGTGCCGCTCTTCGATCCGAAGGAATTCAACACCATCGGCGTCAAGCTGGCGAAGAAGGCCAATGTCCCGGTGGTCCCCCTGGCGCTCAAAACGGATGCGTGGGGCAACGGGACGCTGATGAAGGAGTTCGGCAAGATCGATCCGTCCAAGACCGTGCACTTCGCGTTTGGGGCGCCGATGCGGGTCCAGGATCGGGGCGCGGAGGAGCACGAGGCCATCGTCCGGTTCATCACGACGAAGCTCGAGGCGTGGGGCGGATCGGTCAAGACATAAGCCCGCACACCCCTCTTGTCTTGGTTGCCACCCGACGCGAATCGCCCGGCTCGCCGACTCCCCCGACGCGGGTCGCGGCCATCGCTCCGATGCGGCGGCCTACCGGAAGGAATCCAAGCCGGCGAAATCCAGCGTGCGGAAGTAGTCCTCGACGGTCTCGGCGCGGCGGATCTGCCGCACGCTGCCGTCCTCGCGCAGCAGCAGCTCCGCGGAGCGCAGCTTGCCGTTGTAGTTGAAGCCCATGGCGTAGCCGTGCGCGCCGGTGTCGTGGATGACGAGGAGGTCGCCGACCTCGATCTCGGGCAGCGGGCGGTCGATGGCGAACTTGTCGTTGTTCTCGCACAGCGAGCCGGTCACGTCGTACGTCGCGGTCGCGCGGCCGCGGCCTCCTTGCCCAGCACCGTGATGTGGTGGTAGGCGCCGTACATGCCGGGCCGCATCAGGTTGGCCATGCAGGCGTCGAGGCCGACGTAGCGTCGGTAGGTGCTCCTTGAGGTGGAGCACGCGGGTCACCAGGTAGCCGTAGGGGCCGGTGATCGACGCGGCCGCACTCCATGGCAAGCTTGACCGGGTGCAGCCCGTTCCGCACGATGAGCTCGTCGTAGCGCCTGCCGGATCCCCGCCGCGACGCGCTCGAGGGCACCGGTTCCTGCTCGGGCCGGTAGGGGATGCCGATGCCGCCGCCGAGGTTGACGAACTCGAAGCGGATCCCGAGCGTCTGCCGGATCTCGACCGCCAGGTCGAAGAGCAGCCGCGCCGTCTCGACGAAGTACGCCGGGTCGAGCTCGTTCGAGGCGACCATGGTGTGCAGGCCGAAGCGCTTGGCCCCCTTCGCCTTGAGCCGGGCGATAGCCCTCGAAGAGCTGCTCGCGGGTGAAGCCGTACTTGGCCTCCTCGGGCTTGCCGATGATGGCGTTGCCCTCCTTGAGCGGGCCGGGGTTGTAGCGGAAGCAGACCAGCTCGGGAATCCCGCACGCTCGCTCCAGGACGTCGATGTGGCTGATGTCGTCGAGGTTGATGATGGCGCCGAGCCGCCGGGCCTCTCGAAACTCCTCGGCGGGCGTGTCGTTGGAGGTGAACATGATGTCTTCGCCCGTGATGCCCGACCCGTTCCGCCAGCAGCAGCTCGGGCAGGGGATGCAGTCCGCGCCGAAGCCCTCGTCCTTCAGGATCTCGAGGATGTACGGGTTCGGCAGGGCCTTGACGGCGAAGTACTTGCTGAAGCCGTCGAAGACGGAGAACGCCCGCCTGAGTTCGCGGGCGTTCTCGCGCATGGCCCGCTCGTCGTAGATGTGGAAGGGGGTCGGAAACTCGGCCGCGATCTCCTCGGCCCGCGCTTTCGTGAAGGGTACGATCTTTGTGGTCATGGCCTCGCCGGGGTGTGGGTGACAGGCAATCCGATCCGCGCGGTCGCGGCGCGCGACGCACCGAGCCTTCCCGGCTTGGCGGGAGTGGCACGGAGCGCCGACAAGATGCAACACCAGTCCGGCAGGCGTCAAGCGAAATGTGACCACCTGGTCGAGGCAGGAGAGGAGCTGTTGCTGGAAGCGGCGAGCGGCGGTTCCCGGGCGGCACCGCCTATACCCAGGGGGCGAAGAACTCCCGTAATCGCCGCGTCTCGGCGGCGGTTTCGACCACGACCTGAAGGTACAGACCGTCCGGCGAAAGGTGCGTCCGAAGGAGTGTCAGGTCCTCGATGTCGAGCTTCCCGCGAATCAACAGGCTCCGCCGCCGCGCCTGGACCATTCGGAAGAAGGGCATCATCTCGGCGATGGCGGCGTTGCCCACGTCCTTGTTGATCTGGATGCAGCCGAGCGATTCGACGTCGAGGATACGGTCCAGAAGAAACAGCGACGAGGAGTGGAGGTGGATGGCGGAACACGGAAACGCTTCGGCCATCCGCCGGTCCCACGGCTGCAGGAGGGCCGTGTACAGGTCGGGCGAGAACAGGGCCGACGAATCCTCCTGTAGCCTGGCGAGGCGGTCCGGTGCCCAGAGGCCCAGCTGCTCGATCAGATATCCGCCGGCGAAAGGGCCGGTGATGGTGTGCTGCGAGCGCACCAGGCCGATCGCGAAGTCCGTGCAACGCTCAGCCAGGTGTCCGGAAGTCGTCCGGATGGTCGTACAAGTCAAAGATCATCTCCGAGGAGCCGCGCATCGCGGCGATCATGTCGGACGGACCCCGCAGAATGGGTTGGCCGACGGGGACCCGGTCGCCGAAATGCCCCTTCAGCGTCGCCACGAACTCCAGGTATTTCCTCCGCCAGGGATTCTCGTCGGTAAGATCAATCCGGGGAAGATCCGCGTACTCGAACCCTCCCTCTTCGGCCCAGATCGATTCCGCGCCGATCTGGACGCGGCACCCCAGCATTGCTTCCAGCCACGGGAAAGGCGGGATCGGGGCCAGCCCCCGGATCATGTCGTCCTCGACGCCGTCCCACAGAGCCGACGACGCCTTGGTAATCGGCCAGGAACTCCTCGGGGTGGAGATCGTCCGGTGCGAGTGCCGCCTTGCCACGGAGCTTCTGCATGGCGCGGTAGCTCTGCAGGGGAAACCACCCGCCCACGGAGAATCCAATCAGGGGGCGCTCAACCGGCGTGCGGTTCCAGAACCGACGGTAGCGATCGATCTTGCCTGCGACGGTTGAGGGAGGTGTACTTGTCACGTGCGTTCTCCTGGCAGTGGGCCGTTTCCCTTCGAGAGAAGAGTGCCAGCTTGCCTGAGCCGCGCCGCGAGTGTCAAGGAGAAAGCCCGCGCCCACCCATAGGATCTATCGCCGCCTACTCTCTTCGCCCTTCCAGGTATGGGATCGGCCGCTGGCGGTAAACGCCGCCCTCTGGGGGCGGGATCCGCCCCGGCGACCACCCGGGACCGGGCTAGGCCACCCGCAAGAGCCGCGCCATCTCTCCTTGACGCCCACGTCCCCTGTGCCGATAATCCCCCCGACCACGGCGACCCCATGGGGGGTGGGCGATGCGTGGCGCCGGTGGTCCCCTGGGGCCGCGGGGCCGCCGCCGCTCCGATCGTCCCGCGGCACCGAAAAGCAAAATCATGTCAACTTTTTCCCTCGATCCGGGGCGAGATTCCGATCGACATCACACATTTAAATGTGTCATTATATGTGTGGAGGTGATGCCAATGGCAACGAATCTCCAGATCGACGACACCCTGATCGCGAAGGCCGCCAAGCTTGGTGGCCACAGGACGAAGAAGGCCGCCGTTACCCATGCCCTGCTTGAGTATGTCCGCCATCTCCAGCAGCAGAAGGTCACGTCGCTGTTTGGAACGGTGGACTACGATCCAGCATACGACTACAAGAAGCAGCGAGCACACTCGTGAGAGTCTTGGTGGATACGAGTGTCTGGTCGCTGGCGTTGCGGCGGGGCGCAGCCGAGGGCGTCTCGGTCCCCGCCCAAGCGCTGCGGAGCCTGCTTGCGGACCATCGCATCCAGATGATCGGGCCCATCCGCCAGGAATTACTGTCCGGCATTCGGGACGAACGGCAGTTCGACAGGCTCGCCAAACACCTAGCAGCGTTTTCAGACATCCCGCTTGCCACCGACGACTACGTCACGGCTGCCAGGTTCAATAATCTGTGCCGGTCGAAGGGGCTCCAGGGCTCAAACACGGATTTTCTCATCTGCGCGGTCTCCGTGCGTCATGGCCTCGCCATCTACACGACCGACCGCGACTTCGCATCGTTCGCCAAACACCTCCCGCTTGTGTTGTACAGGCCGGAGGACCTTGTGTAGCCTGCGGCAAGCTACCCACGTAAGCCCCCCCCTCAAGCGGCCCTCTCGGTCAACGGACCTGCGATTCGCAGGCTCGTCGGCTGGCACCACTCGGGCTTCAGTCTGCATAACGCCGTGCGGATTGGGGCCCAGGACAGCGAGGGCCGCCGGGCGGTTTCAGAATCTGTCCTCCATTCGCCCTTCTCCCTGGAGACGATGCGGTACCGGGCGACGTCCGGGACGATCATCGACCAGTCGAAGATGCACCCGCTGCTGAAGCGGAACGTCGAGGTCTTCTCGGCGTGCGACTGGCTGGCGGCGCTCACCGCACACATCCCAAACGCGGGAGAGCATCTGGTGCGGTACTACGAGTCGTTGATCTTCCCCTTGACACCGCCGTCCGGTGCGTCGGATACTCCGCCTTGACTTTGCGACACCGTCCGGGTCGTGCGGAGGCGAGGGCCGGCGCGGTTCCGACGGACGCGCGGGGCGGCCGACCGCCGGGTGTCCATGGCCCGTGAGCCCATGGGGCGGGTTGTTGCGCCAGTCGCCGGTAAGCCTGGCCGTCATGATATGATCAGCGGCACGGCACCATAGACGCGGCCTGCAGAGGGAGGACCACCATGAAGATTGCCAGCGTTCTCGCGGCCTCGTTGATTGCCTCGGTGCTGGCCGCTTCGGCGGCCGTGGCCGCCGACCTGCGGGTGGGCGAGCGGGCGGTGAAGCTCACGCGGGGCACAGCCTGGAAGCAGGTCGCCGCGATTCCCATCGCCTTCCCGACATTCCACCCCCAGGGCATGATCAAGATCGGCGATGCCTTCTTCGTATCGTCCGTGGACATCCGCAAGCCGACGACGCGTTACAGCCAGCCCCAAGGCGGCTATGACCGCGATACGGGCGAGGGCGAAGGGCATCTATTCAAGATCGGCGCCGACGGCAAGCTGCTGGCCGACCTGAAGCTGGGGGAAGGCACGGTCTACCATCCCGGCGGCATCGATTTCGACGGGCAGTTCCTCTGGGTGCCGGTCGCGGAATATCGGCCCAACAGCCAGGCGATCATCTACAGGGTTGATCCGGCCACGATGAAGGCGGTCGAGGTGTTCCGCTTCAAGGATCACATCGGCGGGATCGTCCACAACACGGATGGCAAGTCGCTCCACGGCGTGAGCTGGGGGTCGCGGCGGCTGTACAAGTGGCCGCTCGGCGCGGACGGCCGGATCACGAATGCGGATGCGAAGCCGGAGGCGTTGCGGGTCATGAACCCCGCGCAGTATATCGACTACCAGGATTGCCACTATATCGGCGGCGAGCGGATGCTGTGTTCCGGGCTGAACAACTATGTCACGGCGCCCGGGCCCCCGCCGTTCCGCCTGGGCGGATTCGAGGTCGTCGACCTCAAGGACAACCGGCCCGTCTGGCAGGTTCCGGTCGAACTCTGGTCTCCGTCCGGGCTGCCAATGACCCAGAATCCGGTCTTCGTCGAAGCGACGGACAGCGGGCTGCGCGCCCATTTCTTGCCCGACGACGACAAGTCGACACTGTTCATCTACGAAGCCCAGATTCCGTAGCTTGTCATCCGTGCACTGAACGGTCGCGACGGCCCTACCCCACCTCCTTCGTCTCGCGCAGCGCCGCGATCCTCGGCGCCGCGACGGGGGCAGGTGTCCTGATCCTGGCCGAAGCGACCGTCGGCCTCCTCATGCATGCGCTGGGATTCACGATGCTTCTCGGCGGGATGTACGTCGCGGCGGCCGCCGGCGTCTGGGCCCTGCTCATCGTGGTGACCGTCCTGGCATCGCTGTCGTCCGGCTCGTCCACACGATAGCGTCAGGTCCGCTCCTACGTGCCGGGATCGGGGCTACGCGAACGCGAACGGCTGCCCGAGCCCCCGCTCCAGCGCCCGCCGATAGGCGACGGTCGCCACGGCAATGTCCATGGCGCCGGTCCCGAGGGGAACGCAGAGGATGCGCTCCGTGGGTGAGGTGCGGCCCGGCTTCTTTCCTGCCACCATCTCGCCGATGGTGGCGTGAATGTGCCGCTCGGTAATCTTCCCCGCCGCGTGGACGTCGCGGAGCGCCCCCCGGTGGAGGCACTGCTCGACGTGGTCCACGAGGATCTTGTCCGTCGCGAGGAGAAATGCATCCTCGCACTCCTGATAGGATCCCAACGGCAGGACCGTGGTCCCTGGCCGGATCCAGGCCTCCCTCAGAAACTTCTCTCGCGAGGTCGTGACGCAGACGATAGCATCGCTCTCCGCCGCCTGCTCGGGCAAGTCCGCGACCACGATCCGTCCCTGCACCACCGACGCCAGCTCGCGAGCAAACTGGAGGGCGGCATCCCGGCGAACATCGTAGACCGTCAAGCGGGCAATCTCGAACAATTCGGCGATGGCACGCGTCGCGGTCCGCGCTTGCGCACCCGCACCATAGAGACCGATCCGGATGCGCGGTCCGGCCTGAAGCCACTTGAGCGGGACGGCGGCCTGGGCGCCCGTTCGCAGGCTGGTGATGAGCGCCCCGTCCATCACCGCCAGGAAGCGGCCGGTCCTGGGGTCGATCACGAGGGTCATGGCGGTGATAAACGGCAGACCCAGGGCCGCGTTGTCGCGAAAGCCCCCCACCCATTTCAGCCCGGCGGTATCCAGCCACCCAACGTAGGCGGGCATGGCGTTCATGAACCCTTCGTAGGGTGGCCAGGGGGCGCTCTCCCCCAGGTCCAGCGCCGCCTTGGTGGGATTCACGACCGTGCCCTCGCCCATCCCGCGGAAGGTGTTCTCCACGGCCTCCACGACATCCTTCATCTCAATCACCCGCTCGATGTCCTGCCGGCTCAAGAGCAGCGTGCTCATGGCGCTCCCCGCGGCGATGGTCGCCGCGCGAACGAAACGGGGGCCGCCCGAGAGCGGCCCCCGTACTTCAGGCGGAGGAAGGGCCTTTTTCAGCAGCCTGCTAGTCCAGCTTCGCGCCGACGTCCTGGACGGCCTTGCGCCAGACCACGATGTCGGCCTCGTTCCGCTTGCGGAACTCTTCCGACGTCGACCACATGGGCGTGATGCCCAGATCGGTCAGCCGCTTCTGGAATTCCTGGGACGAGACGATCTTCACCACCTCTTGGTTCAGGCGAGCCAGGATGGGGTCGGGCAGGTTGGCCGGCCCCAACAAGCCGTACCAGGTCGTACTCTCGTAGCCGGGGAGGGAGCACGCCTTCTCCACCGTTGGCAGGTCGGGCAGGGCGGCGATCGGCTTCAGCGTGGTGACAGCCAGGGGTTTGAAGGTCCCCTGCTTGATCGGGCCTATCACCGTCAGGGACTGGTGCCACATAACCTGCGTCTCGCCCGACATCATGGCGTTCATGGCGGGGGGTGTGCCGCGATACGGGATGTGCTCGATCCGGAGTCCCGACATCTTGGTGAAGATCGCCCCGGCCAGGTGCGTGGAGGCGCCGTTGCCGGTCGAGGCGTAATTCAACTGCCCCGGCTTCTCCTTGGCCAGCTTCATCACATCGGCGCAAGAATTCACGTTGGGCATGATCTTCGGGTTGACGATCATGATGTTCGGCACGTCCCCCAGGATGCTGATGTGCGAGAAATCCTTGATCACGTCGAAGGGGAGCTTCCCGTACAAGGTGACGTTGATGGCGTGGGTGCCGGCCGTTCCGAAGTAGAGGGTGTAGCCGTCCGGGCGGGCGCGGGCGACGAATTCGCTGCCCACGTTGCCGCCGGCCCCGGACTTGTTGTCCACGATCACGGACACGCCCAGGGCCTTGGAGAGGGGCTCGGCCAGCATGCGGCTGTAGATATCGGTGCCGGCCCCGGTCGGAAAGCCGCCCACGATGGTGATCGTGCGGCTGGGCCACTTATCCTGCGCCGCCGCCGGCAGCGCGACCAGCAGGACGAGTGCGGCCGCCAGAAGGACACGTCGGGTCATCCGCATTGCCTCCACCTCCCATGGGATTGCGGGTTCCGGATCGCATGCCGAGTGCGTCATTCCTGGAAGGCGTCCTGCCGGACCCGGCTCACCTTCGGCAGGAGCGCGGCGATCAGCAGCATTGCCGATACGGCCAGCAGCGCGGCCGATATCGGGCGCGTGATGAAGACCGAGGCATCTCCGCGCGACACGGCGAGCGCCCGGCGCAGATTCTCCTCCATCATCGGCCCGAGGACGAAGCCCAGGAGCATCGGCGCGGGCTCGAATCCCAGCTTCAGGAGAGCATAGCCCAAGAGGCCGAAGAGCGCCATCAGGCCGACCTCCAGCGCCGATCCGTTCAGCGAGTAGACGCCGATGCAACACAGCAGCAGGATGATCGGATGCAGTAGGCGATAGGGAATGCGCAGCATCTGCACCCAGAGGCCGATCAGCGGCAGGTTGATCACCAGGAGCATCGCGTTCCCGATCCACATGCTGGCGACCAAGCCCCAGAACAGCTGCGGCTGCTCGGAGACGATGCGTGGCCCGGGCACCACGCCGAAGATGCTCATGGCGCCGACCAGGAGCGCCATCAAGGCGTTGGAGGGGATGCCCAGCGTGAGCATGGGAATGAAGCTGGTCTGGGCCCCCGCATTGTTGGCGCTCTCCGGTCCTGCCACCCCTTCGATCGCCCCCGGCCGAACTGCTCCGGATGGCGTGAAACCTTCTTCTCCAGCGCATAGGCGGTGAACGACGAGAGGACGGCCCCACCTCCCGGCAACACGCCCAGCAGGCTCCCGAGAACGGTCCCGCGCATGACGGCGGGTGCGGCGTGGCGGAACTCCTCGCGCGTGGGCCAGAGCTCTGCCCACGATCGCGGTCAGGCGTGGCAGGGCGCCCCGCTCCAGATTCACCAGAATGTCGGCGACGCCGAACAGGCCCATGGCCAGCGTCACGAATCCGATGCCGTCGGACAATTCGCCGATGCCGAAGGCATAGCGCTGGCGGCCGGTGGTGAGATCGGTGCCGACCAGCCCCATAGCAAACCCAAAAGAATCATTCCCAGCGCCTTGACCACGCTGCCGTGGGCCAGCACGACCGCCCCGATCAACCCCAGCACCATCAGGCTGAAGTAGTCCGGCGCCTGGAACAGAGTGCCCATCCGTGCGAGCGGCGGACTTGCCACCGCGATCAGGAGCGTGGACACGCAGCCGGCAAAGAAGCTGCCCAGCGCCGCCACGGCGAGCGCCGCGCCGGCGCGGCCGTTTTTCGCCATCTGGTGTCCGTCGAGACACGTCACGATGGACGAGGTCTCTCCCGGCAAGATTGACCAGGATGGACGTGGTGGAGCCGCCGTACTGGGCGCCATAGTAGATGCCAGCCAGCATGATCAGCGCTGTCACCGGCTGGAACTGGAAGGTGATCGGGAGCAGCATCGAGATCGCGCCAAGCGGTCCGATCCCGGGCAGCACGCCGATGAGCGTACCCAGGAGCGCTCCGACGAGGCAGAAGAGCAGATTCACGGGGCTGACGGCGACGCCGAAGCCCAGGGCGAGATTGCCGAGGAGTTCCATCGCGGCTGCCCCTCACCGACCCCAGAGCGGCAGGGGCAAGTTCAGCG
>CAVOIV010000053.1:0-136635 GCA_963695995.1 uncultured Methylomirabilota bacterium | reverse complement strand
CTCACACGATAGGACCATGAGGGAATCGGGAAGGATGCTCCCGAAATCCCCAGGATTCTTTTCAGTCCATGCTCAACGCATGAAAGCAAACGGCCGCCGCTCACTCCTTCAACGACAGGTGGCGGATCCAGGACACCCCCAGACGTTCGCGGCACTCCAGAGAGCGCCGTGGGCGTTTTCTCCGCCGGTCGAGGTCAGATCTCCCGCAACACCTCCCGAATACTCAACTCCAGAATGCCGACCATCTGGTCGATGTCGGCCTCGGTCACGATGAGTGGCGGCCCGAAGGCGATCCAGTGCGGGTCGAAGCGGAGCAGGAGCCCATTTTGCAGGGCCTGTTTTCCGATGCGGACGCCGATCTTCGTCTCGGGCGGGAAGGGCTTCTTGGTCGCCGGATCCTTCACCAGTTCCACGCCGATCATCAACCCCTTGCCCCGGATCTCGCCGACGATCCCGAACGACCGCAACCCCTCCAGCCGCTGGACGAGGTGCGCCCCCACCCGGCGCGCGTTCTCGGGGAGTCGGCGTTCCAGGATCTCCCGGATGCTGGCCAGACCGGCGGCGCACGCGACGGGGTTCCCGGCGTAGGTGTGGCCGTGGGCGAACTCCGTCCCGGGCGCCCCCCAGAAAGTCGCGGCCACGTGGTCCGAGACCATGGCCGCGGCCAGCGGGGCGTACCCGCTGCTCATCCCCTTCCCGCAGCAGAGGATGTCGGGCACCACGTCGAAGGTGTTGGCCGCAAAGAGGTTGCCGGTCCGGCCGAAGCCCGTGATGACCTCGTCGAAGATGAGCAGGATGTTGTGCTCGTCGCAGATGCTGCCGGAGCATCGGCAGGTACTCCGGCGGCGGCGTGATGATCCCGCCGGTGTTGCTGATCGGCTCCACGATGATGGCGGCGATGGAGCGCGGGTCCTCCCACTCGATCATGGTGCCGGACGGTCCGGGCGCAGAACACGTCGCAGTCCGGATAGGTCTTCTCGTAGGGGCAGCGGTAGCAGTACGGCGGGTAGGTATGGAGGAAGCCGACGGCGGCCGGCTCGTACAGGGTCTTGCGGTAGCCGACGCCCCCGGCGCTCATGGCGCTGCCGGTGGCCCCGTGGTAGCTCAGGTAGCGGGAGAGGATCTTGTACTTGCCCGGGTTCCCCGTCTGCCGGTGGTACTGCCGGGCCATCTTGAAGGCGGCCTCGTTCGCCTCCGAGCCGCTGCTCACCAGCCGGGCGGTGTTGAGGTCGCCCGGGCGTGATCTCCGCCAGGAGATTGGCCAGCTCCACGGCCCGCGGATTCGTCCCGTGCATGGGCGGGTTGAACGGGAGCGTCTCCAGTTGCCGGCGCACGGCCTCCAGCACCCGGGGGTTGTTGTAGCCGACGTTGACCGTGAAGATCCCCGCCAGGCCGTCCAGGTACTCCTTGCCGTAGACGTCCCAGAAGCGAATCCCGTCGGCCCGGGCCACCAGGAACGGCTCCTTCACGAACTCCGTCATCTGGCGGTAGTCCAGCATGATGTGGCGCAGGTATTCCTCGCCGGCGAAACGCGCGTCACCCTGAGCGGTCATGGTCTGCTCCTCCTTGGCTAAGCCGTTGTCAAGGAATAACTTGACCGGAGAAATTTCGGGAACGGCATAAGGAGCCGTAACGAAATTACAAGAATGGACAAGTTATTTCGTAACGGCTCCTATCGAACGGGAACCTCTCGCATGACCTTCTGGATGGCCGCCTCGAGTGCCGCGACGAGCTGCTCCACGTTGGCCTCGTTGAAGATGTACGGCGGGCTGATCTGGATGTGATCCCCCGCCACCCCGTCGATCATGCCGCCCATGCCGGGCACCACCATCACGCCCTCCGCCAGGGCGGCCTCGACGATCCGTCGCGTCACGCCCGCCTCGGCGGGAAGGGCCGCTTGGTGGCCTGGTCGGCGACGAACTCCACCCCCAGGATCAGACCGGTCCCTCGCACGTCGCCCACGATGGGGAACCGCTTGAGCGTCTCCAGCCGCTGTCGAGCAGGAGGCGGCCGATCCGGGCGGCGTTCTCCACCAGGTTGTGCGCCTTGAGGTATTTGAGGACCGCCAGGCCCACCGCCGAGCACAGCGGATGGCCGGAGTACGTGAACCCCTGCGTCATGTGGCCCGACCCCTGCGCGATCGCATTGTACACCTTGTCGTGCAGGATCACCGCGGCCAACGGTGCGTACCCGCTGCTCAGGGCCTTGGCCGTCGTGATCATGTCCGGGACGACGCCCCAGTGCTCGATCGCGAAGTTCTTCCCGGTCCGCCCGACCCCGGTGATCACCTCGTCGGCGATGAAGAGGACGTCGTGCTTGTCGCAGATCTCCCGGATGCGCGGATAGTACTCGGGGGGCGGCGTGACCCCCGCCGCCGAGGTCCCGATCACCGGCTCGGCGATGAAGGCGGCGATGCCGTCGGCGCCTTCCAGGGTGATCACCCGCTCCAGGTCCTCGGCGCAGGCGATTCCGCAGCCCGGGTAGCTCTTCCCGTACGGACACCGGTAGCAGTAGGGCGGGTGGATCTTCGGGAAAGTTCTGGAGATAGGGCGTGAACTCCCGCCGCCAGGCCGTGCGGCCCGACATGGACAGCGCCCCGATGGTGTTTCCGTGATAGCTGATCCAGCGGGAGATGATCCGGTACTTGCCCGCCTTGCCGCGCTCCAGGTGGTACTGGTGGGCCAGCTTCATGGCGGTCTCGGTCGCCTCGGAGCCGCCCGACGAGCAGGAGGACATGTCCCATCCCGTGCGGGGCCCAGGTGGCCAGCTCCTCGCACAGCGCCATGGCCGGCTCGTTGGCAAAGGACCCACCGTGGACGAAGGCCACCTTCTCCGCTTGCTCCCGTCATGGCCGCGATGATCTCGGGGACGCCGTGGCCGACGTTGACCACCGACGATGCCCCCCGACCGCATCGAGGTACTCGCGCCCGGCCTGGTCGTACAGGAACGACGCCCTTGCCCCGGACGATGACCGGGTATGTCCTTCTTGAAATCCCGGAAGACTTGTGCGCCCATGTCCTTGAACCTCCTAACGACGTTCGGCAGTTCGACGGTTCGACGGTTCGGCAGTTCTGGTACAGCCGAACCGCCGAACTACCGTCCAGCTCGAACGCCTCTTGATTTTCTACCCGCGCAACTCAGCGGGCAGTCGCCTTCTCCACCGCGCCGATGGCCTCGTCCAGAATGGCGACCAGGTCGTCCACCTGGCTCTCGGTGATGATGAACGGCGGCGCCAGCAGGATGTGATCTCCCGGCCACGCCGTCCACCGTGCCGCTGGCCGGGAACACGACCAGGCCCCGGGCGAAGGCCTCCTCGAAGAGGCGCTTGCCGAACTGGTACTCCGCCGGGAACGGCTCCTTCGTCTGCTTGTTCCGGACGAACTCCACCCCGGCCATCAGCCCCTTGCCCCGCACGTCTCCGACCGTCGGGTGGTCCAGGAGCTCCCTGCAGTCCCTCCAGCAGGCGCAGCCCCATCCGGCGGACTGTTCTCGATCAGATTCTGCTCCTGGATGATGTCCAGGACCTCCATCCCGACGCGCGCCGAGAGCGGATTGGCGCAGTAGGTGTGGCCGCCCCGGAAGCTGCTGTGCTTCTCCCGCAGCAGGTCCATGATCTTGTCCCGCAGGATCACCGCCGCCAGCGGCGTGTACCCGCCCGAGATCCCCTTGGCCGTGGCGATGATGTCCGGGATCACGTTCCAGTGATCCACGCCGAACTTGGCGCCGGTCCGGCCGAAGCCGGTCATCACCTCGTCGGCGATGAAGAGCACGTCCTGCTCGTCGCAGATCTCGCCGGATCAGCGGGAAGTACTCCGGCACCGCCGGGACGGCGCCCAGGGCCGCGCCCACCACCGGCTCGGCGATGAAGGCCAGGACGTTCTCGGGGCCCTCCTGGCGGATGGCCTTCCGCAGGGCGCGGGCGCACTCCAGGTTGCACTTCCCGTAGGTCAGCCCCCAGTCGCAGCGGTAACAGTAGCAGGGCGGGATCTTCACCGAGTGGCCCATCATCGGCCCGTAGATGTGGCGGCGATAGGTGATCCCGCTCACCGTCATGGCCCCGAAGGTGTTGCCGTGGAACCCCTGCCAGCGGCCGATGACCGTGAACTTCCCCCGGTTGTTCCGCACGAATTCGTACTGCCGGGCGAACTTCACGGCGTTCTCGGTGGCCTCGGAGCCGCCCGAGAGCAGGAAGGTCTGCTTCATCTCCGGCGGAGCAATCTCGGCGATCCTCTGGCAGAGCTCGACGTGCGGCTTGTTGGCAAAGCAGTGGGCAGGGCTGAAGGCGATCGTCTCCGCCTGCTTGGCCATGACCGCGGCCACCCGCTTGTTGCCGTGGCCGATGGAGGTCACCACGGACGAGCCGCCCGAGCCGTCGATGTACTTCCGCCCCTTGGTGTCGTAGAGGTAGATTCCCTCCCCGCGCTCCACCACCGGATAGTCCCGCTCCAGATCCCGGAAGACCACCCGGCTCAGGTCCCAGCCGACCACCGCCTGCTTCATCGTGCCGTCCAGTTCCATCGTCCTCTCCTGTCGGCCCCTCGCCGGGCCGCGCAGTCTCATCCCGCAACGCGCCGCTAAAGGATCTTCCCCAGGAACTCTTTCGTCCGCTGATTCTGGGGCCGGTCGAAGACGTCCGCCGCCGTACCCTGCTCGACGATCCGCCCCTCGTCCATGAAGATCACGCGGTCGGCGACCTCACGGGCGAACCCCATCTCGTGGGTGACCACGATCATCGTCATCCCGTCCCGCGCCAATTGCTTCATGACGTCCAGGACCTCCCGCACCAGCTCGGGGTCCAGCGCCGAGGTCACCTCGTCGAAGAGCATCAGCTTCGGCTGCATGGCGAGCGCCCGGGCGATCGCCACCCGCTGCTGCTGGCCGCCGGAGAGCTGGGACGGGAAGGCGTCGGTCTTGTCCTGCAACCCCACCTTGGCCAGGAGGGCCAGCGCCCCTTGCCGCACCTCCGCCTCGGGCCGCTTCCGCACGATCAGCGGCGCCAGCATGACGTTTCTCAGCACGCTGAGATGCGGGAACAGGTTGAAGGACTGGAACACCATCCCCACCTCGGCCCGCACCTTCCGGATGTTCGTCTTGTGATGGTCCAGGCGGATCCCGTCGATCCAGATCTCGCCGGACTGCACCGGCTCCAGGTAGTTCAGGCAACGGAGCAAGGTGCTCTTGCCCGACCCGCTGGGGCCGATGATCACGACGACCTCGCCCCGGGTGACGTCCAGGCTCACATCCTTCAGCACGTGCAAGTGCCCGAAGTGCTTGTTGATGCCCTTGACCTTAACCACCGACCTTCAACCTCCGTTCCGCATACAGCGCCAGCCGGGACAGCGGATAGCACAGGACGAAATAGAGGGCGGCCACGATGCCGAAGACCTGAAAGGAGAGAAACGTCTTCTCGGTGAGGATCTGCCCGACCCGGGTCAGCTCGAGATAGCTGATGACGGACACCACCGACGAGTCCTTGATCAGGCCGATGAGCAGCCCGACGCCGGGAGGGATCATCACGCGCGCCGCTTGCGGCATCACGATGTGGCGCATGCATGGCAGGTATCCCATGCCCAAGGCTCGGGCGGCATCCCACTGATCCTTGCCGATGGCCTGGATGCCGGCCCGCACGATCTCGGCCATGAAGGCGCTCGCGTTGACCATCAGCGTGGCCACCCCGGCCACGAAGATGGGCACCTGAAGCCCCATCAGCGGCAGGGCGAAGAAGACCAAGTACAATTGCATCAGCAACGGCGAGTCTCGAATCACCTCGATGTAGAGCGCTGCCGGCCAGGAGAGCCACCGGAAGCCGGACGCGCGGGCCAGGCCGACGAACAGCGCGATGACCAACCCCAGGCCCAACCCCGCCACACAGAGCAGTACCGTGTTTCCCAACCCCTGCAGCAAGAGGATGGCGTCGTAGATGTTCAGTCGGTCCTGGACGTACTGTGGCATCGTCGTTCTCGGAGCATCGGTTCGGCGCCGACGGAAGGAACGGATCCTCCGCCTCACGCCGGACGGCGGAACAGCCGGTACCCGATCAGTTTGAGTGCGGCCGAGATCGTCAGCGTCATGACGACATAGATCAGCGTGACCACCGCATACGTCTCGAACGACCGGAAGGTGGTGGAGGCCAACTCCTTCCCTCGCAGGGCCAGGTCGTGAACGGAGATGGTGGAGAGCAGGGACGACCACAGGATGATGCCGATGAACTGGTTGCACATGGGCGGATAGACGACCCGAAACGCCTGCGGGAAGACGACGTACCGCATCAGTTGCGGAAAGCTCAATCCCAGAGAGTAGCCGGCCTCGAACTGTCCTTTGTGGATCGCCTGGATGCCCGCCCGGACGATCTCGGTGAGATACGCCCCGTTGTTCAACACCAGCCCGGCGAGTCCCGCCGTGTAGTTCGTCACGTCGATGTTGATCTGGCTGAACCCGAAATAGATGAAGAAGAGCTGGACCAAGAGGGGCGTGTTGCGGATCACTTCCACATACCACGTCGCCGGCACGCGGATCCACCGCAGGCGCGACATGCGGCAGAGGGCGCCGATGGTACCCACGATGAAGACTGAAGAACAGTGTCAGGATCGAGATGTGCAGGGTCGTGACAGCCCCGTCCAGGAGCATGGGCAACTCCTGGAAGACCTCGCGAAATTGAAAGACGTACCCGTGCATGGGCTGTCTGCCTCCGGTACAACCATCCCACGAAGCGGTCGGTGCCCCCCCTGCTAGGGGATAGGGGGCACCGACCGTCAGCCCGCTTAGGAGCCGTTACGAAATAGCTTGTCCATTTTTTGGTTTCGTTACGGCTCCTTATGCCGTTACCGAAATTTCTCCGGTCAAATTACTCTTTGACAACGACTTACCAGCGCGGCGACACCGGGAACGGTTCGGCGTCGAACCACTTCTTGTACAGCTCCTTCATCTTGCCGCTCTGCTGCAGCCGGTAGATGAAGAAGTTCATGTAGTTCAGCCACTCCTGGTCGAACTTTCGCACCCCGAAGCAGTAGGGTTGGAAATCCAGCGGCTTGTTCATGAAGGCGAGATTCTTGTCCCGCCCCGCATGGTAGACGGTGTAGGTGTAGTCCTCGATCTGGGCATCCGCCTTGTCCTGCTGGACGGCCAGGAGCGCCGTCGAGGCCTGATCGAACTGCAGGAGCTTGGCCTGGGGCGCCTGCTTCTTGAGCAGGATCTCCCCGGTCGAGCCTGTGGTCACCGCCACCTGCTTCCCGTTCAGGTCCTTCCAGTCCGTGATCTTGAGCTCCTTTCCGGTAGATGACCCCGATGCCGTCGATCACGTAGGGATCGCTGAAGGTGATGGCCTTGGACCGGGGCAGCGTCGCCGTGAAGTTGGAGATGGCCACGTCGATCTTGCCCGACAGCAGGAAGTTGATCCGGTCCTGGGTGGTCGGCACCGGCACGAGGGTCAGCTTCACCTTCAGCACGTCATCGCTCGCCAATTCCTTGGCGATGTCCACATCCATGCCGACGATGTTGTTCTGGGCGTCCCGGAACCCCCACGGCGGAAAGAAATCAAAGGTTCCGACGACCACCTCCCCCTTCTTGACGACCGCATTCAGGGTGTCCTGCATCTGAGGTCCGGCCTCGCCAGCGTGGCCGAGCACGGGGAGGCACAGGCTTACGACGAACATCCCGACCATCAACCCCAACCACCATCGAGGTGAGCGCATGGTTCCTCCTCCTTTGCGTGTGGTGGCGTCGAGTCGCGACGCCGGGTTATAGAGCGCTGCCGCCTCTACCTGGTCCCCTTGGTCCGCGCGGTTCCTGCGCGCCCCAGGCGCGCCACCGCCAGGCGCCTCGCGCGCCGGGATTCCCGGAATGTCTCCGAGTCTCCCATCAGCCGTGGCCGCCGACCCGTTCGCTTCCCTTTCGCGACGAAGTCGTTGAGCATCTCTCCCAAGTGTTCCTGCATGACCCGGCTTGCCCGCATCGGGTCCCGGGATCGCAGTGCGGCCACAATCTCACCGTGGCCTTGCACAACGAGTTTCAGATTGCGATACATGAGGTTCGTCGTGGAGAGGTACAGGCGCACCTTTCCGGAGATCGCCGACCAGGTCTCGTACAGCGTCCGATGGCCGGAGGCCTGACAGATGAAATCGTGGAACTGATAGTCCAACTCGACCAACTGCGCGTACTCCGCCGTCTGCACCGCGCGCTCCATACCCTGCACCATGGCCTCCAGGGCCGTGAACTGTTCCGCGGTCAACCGCGCTGCCGCCAGCGAGGCGGCAAAGCCCTCCAGGAGGCCCCGCAGGCTCGCCACCTCGCGCACCGTTTCCGCGGTCAGTTCGACGACCCGCGCGCCGCGATTCGGTTCCTTGATCACGAGCCCCTCGCGTTCCAGTTGGCTGAGGGCCTCGCGCACCGGGGCGCGGCTGGTCCCCATCTCTCGCGCCAGAGACGCCTCCAGCAGCCGGGCGGCGGGCGAGATACGGCCCTGGGCGATCGCCTCGCGGATGGAGCCGGCAATCTGCTCGGCGATCGTGCGAAATGCGATCGGGGACGGTCCATGGAGCGGGCGGGTGGCGCGCGGGGCGGCGGTGCGTCTGGGAACGGCCATGAGTCTTCCGATTGTCGGCGTCGAGTGCGAGCCGTTTGCGTGGATTGTCGACAGTCGACTTTTAGCGCAAACGCCCGGCGCACGTCAAGGACAATCTGGATATGCGGCCGGGCGCGCTGCCCCGGAACGGCGGGTGCCGTTCCCGCCGCGCTGCCGGAAAAAAGGGTTGCGCTTCTACCGGCCCCTGGCAATATGAGAGGCTATGGTGTCCCCTGGTGGAAATCGAGCGGCCCCGGTGTGGCCCTATTTGACCGCCGACATTGATGCCGTGCCCGCCAGGATCAAGCGGCGAGACGAGGACTTCGTCGTCGAAGAGATTCCCCTGTACGACCCCTGCGGCAGCGGGGACCACGTTTACGCCCTGATCGAGAAGATGGGCATGACGACCAGGCGCGCCGTCCTGGAGATCGCCCAGGCGGTCGGTGTTTCCTCCTCCGCGATCGGCGTGGCCGGCCAGAAGGACGCCCGCGGAATCACCCGTCAGGTCCTCAGCATAGAAGGTGTGGAGCCGTCCCGTGTCCAAGAACTCGACCTTCCGCACCTCCGGGTCTTGGGTGTCGCCCGCCATCGGGCCAAGCTGCGCCCCGGAGCCTTGCGCGGCAACCGATTCAAGATTCGCTTGCGCGAGGTGTCGGCGACCCGGGTCGGGGAAGTGCAGCGTGTGCTGGAGGTGCTCGCGCGGCGCGGCGTGCCGAATTACTTCGGCCCTCAGCGCTTCGGAATGCGCGGCGACACGTGGGAAGTGGGCCGCGCCGTGCTGGCGGGCGACTTCACCGCCGCCGTTGCGCTGATCGTCGGACGGCCGACGCCGGACGATGCCGCGCCGGTCCGCCGGGCTCGGGAATTGACGGCAGCGGGACGGTACGGCGAGGCCGCGAACGCATGGCCGAGCGGGTTCGCGGATTGCGCCCGGTTGTGTCGGTTGTTAGCCCGGACACGCGGCGACGCACCGCGTGCCCTCTTCGGTCTGGACCGGTCGGTATTGGGTTTCTATGTGTCGGCCTACCAGTCGTGGCTCTTCAATCTGGTGCTCGCCGAACGCGTGGCAGATCTGGATCGGTGCCTGTCCGGCGAGATTGCCTTCTGGCACCGGACCGGGCGCTTTGCCCCCGTGACCGACATGGCGGCGGCGCAGCTCCAAACGACGCGATTCGAGATCTCGCCCACCGGGCCCATGCTCGGCGTCACCATGTCCCGTCCCCAGGATGAGGCGTGGGCGACGGAGCAGCGAGTCTTCGCTGGAGCCGGATGTGCGCTCGAGAGGCTTCCCCGCACCGGACCCCTGACGTGCGTTGGAGGCCGTCGCCCGCTACGCTTTCGACCCGAGGGCCTCGACCTCGGCGCCGGGGAGGACGTCGCCGGTTCCTATCTTGAACTCGGCTTCACGCTGCCCCCGGGCGGGTACGCCACGGCGCTCCTGCGGGAGATCTGTAAGGACCGCCTCCAAGGAGGACCCGCCGAGCCCGACCTCGCGTGATCGCCGGCCGGTCCGAATTGTCTTGTCCCCCCGAACCGCGGCGTGATATGCAGACCGGCGCCCTTGGATGACCTGGGAGTTCCGTGGATCGCGGAGCGTCGTTCGCGTCGCCGTCCGACTCCCCGAGAAGTGCACCCCGCGGAATCAAGAACCGCCGATCATGTGGCTCCTTCCGCTCAGCCTGGTTCTGCTGTCCGCCGGCCTCCATGCCGGCTGGAACCTGATCGTCAAGAGCGAGGACGACAAGCTCTTTTCGGGCTGGCTGACAGTGGTCACGCCCGCCGTCCTTCTCGCGCCGGCGCTCTTCGTCACCGGTCTGCCGCCCGCCGACGTTTGGCCGCTGCTGGCCGGTAGCGCCGTGATTCACACCTGCTACATGTTCGCCTTGGTGCAAGCCTACACCCACGGTGACCTCTCCGTGGTGTACCCGGTGGCGCGCGGGCTGGCGCCGCTCTTCGTCGCCGTCGGAGCCCCGCTGATTTTGGGGGAGCGACTGTCGTTCCTCGCCGTCCTGGGTGTCCTCTCGGTCGGCGGCGGCATTGCCTGGCTTGGACTGTCCGCGCGACGAGCGGCCGCCAGTCTCTCGGGACTGGGATGGGCCGTCGCCACAGCCGTGTTGATTTGCTCGTACTCCATCGTCGACAAGGTGGGCGTGTCCCGGACGAACCCGCTGGCCTACATCATCGTCCTCATGGGGCTCAATGGCGCCTGCATGACGCCGCTGCGTACTCTGGCGGCGCGACGCGCGACGCCTGGGGGACCTCTGGCGGCGGCGCTGGAGAATCTCGGTTGCGGGCGGACTGCTGAGCATCACCGCCTACCTTCTCGTCCTGATGGCGATGCGACTCACCCAGGTGAGCTACATCGCTGCCCTGCGAGAAGTCTCGGTCATCCTGGCGTCGCTTCTGGGATGGCGAGTCCTGAAGGAAGCGTACGGCGGCCGCCGCATCCTCGCTTCGGTCGTGGTCGCCTTCGGGCTGACCTTGCTGGTCCTCGCCATGCGAGGATAGGCCCGACCACCCGCTCTCGGTCCGAACCGGACCGGTGGGTCAGTCTCAGGTGCAACCGATCTTGATCGCCGCCCTGAGATCCTGCGACATCGCCACGGCCGACGCGCAGCAGGCGCTGCGGAACTGGACTGGATGGACGCGGTGAGGAGGTACGCCCGCTCCACCCCTCGCCCGATGGCCGTCGTCGCCAGGGCCTCATACAGACGCCGCCCGAGACCCACCCCCCGATTCGCCGGCTCCACCGCCAGGGAGCGGAAGAGGGCATAGGGGCCGATAGCCTAGGTTGTTATGGGGCCTCACGGTAGAGAAATCTAACGCTTCCGGCATGCGGAAGAACCGCGCTACCCCGGAAGACGCCAGGTTTCGCCGACGGTGTGGAGCGCGATTTTCGACGCGGCGCCATTCCCGGCGCCCGCGAGTCGTTCGTATGGCTCGAACGGGCGCTCGTGGGACAGCCGGAACGTGCGCCAATGCATGGGGACCAGATAGCGGGCGCCCACCTCGTGGAACATCTCCCACGCCTGCTCGGGGCTGGCGTGGCTGGCGATGTATGGATTGTATCCGCCGATGGGCAGGATGGTCACATCCGGCCGTCGCCCCTTCAGGGCTGAGACCAGTTCCCCCGAATAGGCGGTGTCTCCGGCGAAGAGGACACTACGCTTGTGCTTGGTGATCAGCAACCCGTTGTAACCCCGATCCCGGTCCCAGGGGTATCGGCGTCCCCAATGCCTGACGGGAACCGCCTCGATGCGGACGCCGGCCACCTCCGCGGTTTGGCCCCAATCGAGTTCCTGCAACCGGCTGAACCCCAGCCCGTCCACGAACTCGCTGGTATCCCGGGCCATGATCGTCGGCACATCCCGCGGGAGACTCTTCAGCGAAGGAAGGTCGTAGTGGTCCATGTGGGCGTGCGACACCAGGAGCAGATCCAACCGGGGGAGATCCTGGGCGCGCAGGGCCGGCGGCACGAACCGGGCCGGGCCCACGGTCGTCAGGAGGAGGTCCACCCCGACCTTGTCGCTGAACACGGGGTCCGTCAGGATGGTTGTGCCCTCCAGGTTGATGAGGAAGGTCGAGTGCCCGATCCAGGCGAGAGAGATGCCGCCACTCGGCCAGGCGTGGGGGTCGGGTCGCGTCGCGGAGACGAACTTCACCGAATCCGTCGCCTCGACGTCCCCTTCATCCGGCGCCCGCGTGAAGGTGTCCCACCAGATCTTCAGGGAGCGTATCGTCCGATCGAACTTCGACATCTCGGAAGCCTGCGCCCACGCCCGTTGGGGCAGGCAGGCCGCCGTACCCGCCATGGCGGCCAGGAGCAAGAGCCGTCGACGCGTCCGGTGGAGGCGGTCGGAAGAAGTGTGTGAACCGGGTGTTCGTTGTGTCATGGAGATCCCTGGATGATGTTGAGTGGAAGTATGGCCGAGCAAGCCGGTCTCATCAACAGGAAACGGGCGGGAGGCGGACCGGGACCGGACGGCGCCGGCCCGGCGGTTGTTGACAGGCTGGTGGGCCTTGGGTAGTCTCACCGGTGTACCCGGAACGCTTCCGGCGTGTTGGCGCCGTGGGCGCCCGGACAGCGGGCACGAGGGAGAGCGATGGTCTTCAAGGGATACCGACGCTCCGACGGCAGGGTAGGCATTCGGAATCATGTGCTGATCCTGCCGACCAGCGTCTGCGCCGCGCAGGTGGCGGCCGAGATTGCGCGCGGGGTCCAGGGGTGCGTGGCGGCCTGCCACGCCTATGGCTGCTGCCAGGTCGGCGAGGACTGGCAACTCACCTTCCGCACCCTGCGGAACACCGCGGCCAACCCGAACGTCGGCGCCGTGCTGGTGGTGGGTCTGGGTTGCGAGGGCCTCGAGCCGCTCACCATGCTGCAATCCGTCGAGGAGATCGGCAAGCCCTCCCGCGGCATCGTCATCCAGGAGGAGGGCGGCTCGGTCAAGGCCATTGCCCAAGGGATTGCCCTCGCTCGCGCCATGGCGGAACAGCTCGCCGCTCACGCCCGCGAGGCGGTTCCGCCGGAATCCCTCATCCTCGGCCTCGAATGCGGGGGGTCGGATGCCACCTCGGGCCTCGCGGCCAATCCCGCCCTGGGCGCGGCTTCGGACAGCCTGATCGCCCTCGGCGGAACCTGCATCCTCTCGGAAACGACGGAAAGCATCGGCGCCGAACACGTCCTGGCCCGCCGCGCCGTGAACGATACGGTCGGCCAACAGGTGATCGCGATCGTGCGGGCGTGCGAGGAGCGGGCACTCCGGATGGGGGAGGATCTGCGTGGCAGCCAGCCGACCCCCGGAAACATCGCCGGGGGCATCAGCAGCATCGAGGAGAAGTCTCTCGGGTGCATCCACAAGGCCGGGTCCGCCCCGATCCAGGGGGTCCTGGGCTACGCAGAGGCCCCGCCCGGTGCGGGGTTGTATGTCATGGACACACCCGGGATGGACGTGGAGTCGATGGCGGGCCTCGCGGCGGGCGGCGTCCAGGTGATGGTCTTCACCACCGGCCGCGGGACGCCCACGGGGAACCCGATCATGCCGGTGATCAAGGTGACCGCCAACCGGCGCACCGCCGATCGCATGGCCGACAACATCGACCTGGACCTCTCCGGGGTGATCGAAGGAACACTCACGATCGAGCAGGCGGGGCAACGGATCTTCGACGAGGTCCTCGCCGTGGCCGGCGGCAAGCTCACCAAGGCGGAACAACTCGGCCACACCGAGTTCTCGATCTACCGGGTGGGGCCGACCTTCTGAGGTGTCCCGACGGCATCGTGAAGCCGAAGTCGTGGCAATTGGGCACGGAGGCCCCAGGCAGGACCCGAGGGGCCTTTTTGGGACCAACCTTCTCGCTTGACTCGCGACGCGGGCTGGATTATCACTAGCCGCACTTCGGCCGCAGTTGGCCGGCCACACGAGGAGCGCATGTCACTCGTCCCGCCCGACCCCATTGCCGATCTCGGCTTGCGCGGAAAAATCGCCGTCGTCACGGCCGCGGGGCGGGGCATCGGCCGCGCCACCGCACTGCTCCTGGCGCGCTGGGGCGCCACGGTCATCGCCGTGGATCGTGACGCCGAAGCGCTCGCCCCCGTGGTCGAGGAGATGGTTCGACTCGGCGGCCAGGCGGAAGCAGCGCCCGCCGACGTCTGCGACGACGGCGCGGTCGCGGCCTTGTTCACCGGCGTTGTCGCTCGCCACGGCGGCCTGGACATCCTGGTCAATGCCGTCGGAGGCGGTAAGCCCGCCGCGCTGGACGAGATCGGCGGTGCCGAATGGGATCGGATGTTCACCTTCAACGCCAAGAGCAGCTTCCTGTGCGCCCGCGAGGCGGCTCGATCCATGCCGGGCGGCGGGCGAATCATCAACGTCGCGTCCGTGGCGGGCGTCGCCAGCAGCGTGCTCCAGGGCGCTCATTACAGTAGCGCCAAAGCGGCGGTGATCGGTCTAACCCGCCACTTGGCGCGGGAACTGGGCCCGCGAGGGATCACGGTCAACGCCATCGCGCCCGGCACCACGCTCACGGAACGCATCCGGGGGCAGATGACGCCCGAGCGGGAAGCGGACATCGCCGCCCGCATTCCCTTGCGGCGACTGGCCACACCAGACGATCAGGCCGGTGTCATCCTCTTTTTGGCCTCGTCACTCTCCGCGTACGTCACCGGCGTGACCATCGACGTGAGCGGCGGGTTTCTCCTCGGGTAGGTCCAGAACCGCCCCCGCCGTGGGCCTACCACGGCGGCTTTGTCAGGCTTTGGTAATATCCGCGCATCGTGCGTTGTGCCGCTCGTTGACCCCGAGTAGAGTCTGGGTCTGAGTCTGAATAGCAACCGCTACAGGAGTCACCCTCGCATGCGACAGTCTCGCTGTCTCGTCGTGACCGGTCCCGAGCGCATGGAGATGCGCGAGTATCCCGTCCCCGCCATCGGGCCCCGCGAGATGCTGCTCAAGGTCGAACTGGTCAGCATCTGCGGCAGCGACCCGAAAAAATACCAGGGGACCGCCATGTGGGCCGTGGAATGGGGCGGCATGCCGTTCCCGTTCATCCTGGGCCACGAAATGGTTGGCCACCTGGAGGACGTCGGGGAGGAGGCAGGCAAGCTCCACGGCGTTCGCCCGGGCGATCGAGTGGTCGTGGAGCCCTACATCGCCTGCGGCCGCTGCCGGTACTGCGGCAGCGGGAACTACCAACTCTGCACCACCCGCCACACCTACGGTTTCAGCAAGTCCTGCGCGCATCCGCCGCACCTCTGGGGCGGGAACGCCGAGTATATGTTTGTGTCCGAAGGGTCCAAGGTCCACAAGATCGGCGCCGATGTTCCCGCCGAGTCTGCGGCCCTGCTCTCCGTGATCGGCAACGGCATCCGCTGGGTGAAAACCCGAGGCGAACTCCAGTTCGGCGAGACGGTGGCCATCCTGGGACCGGGCGCCCAGGGTCTGGCTACCGTGATCGCCGCCCGCCAGGCCGGCGCGCATCGGATCATGGTTTTCGGCCTGGCGCGCGATCGGCTGAAGCTTGACCTCGCGAAGGAATTCGGCGCCACCCACGCCTTCTGCGTCGAGGAGGCACAGCCCGGCGAGGCGGTGCGCGAGGTGACCGGTGGGGAGATGGCCGACCTCGTCGTGGAGTGCACGGGCGCCCCGTCGTCCATCGCGCTGGCGCCCGACCTCTTGCGTCCGCTGGGGCGCTGCGTCCTGGTCGGCTCCATGGGGGGCGGCAAGACGGTCGGCATGGCCACCGACCGGTGGATCCTGCGAGAGATCACCGTACGGGGCGGCCTGGGGCAAGCCTGGAACTGCGAGGACGCCGCCCGGATCGTGAACGGCCGCGCCTGTGCCATCGAGAAGATGATCACCCACCTCTATCCCCTGGAGCGGGGCGAGGAAGGCATGCGATTTTTCATGGCGGGAAACCCGGAGTGCATTCGCGTCGCGTTACGCCCGTGATCGCGCTGACCCAGCCGGATCGTACTTGTCCGGTCCGCCTCGGTCGTGCGAGACGTCTTGCACACAGCGGAGGAAACGATTTTCCACATGCGAAACAGACATCGTGAGGACCGATCACATCCTGGTGACTCTCGTCACCTTAGCCGTCCTGGCCGGCATCGCGCGGTCGCAGCCGACTACCCGCGAAAGCCGATCAACGTCTTGATCGGTTTCGCGCCCGGCGGAGGCAGCGACGTCATGCTCTCCATGGTCCGGCCGCTCTTGGAGCGGAACCTCAAGACGACCCTGGTCCCGGTGTACAAGCCTGGCTCGGGTGCCGACATCGCCTTCACCGAGTTGGCCCAATCCAAGCCCGACGGCTACACCATCGGGATTACCACGACGCCACAGGTCCCCATCAATCCTATCGTTCGAGAGACCCAATGGAAGATGTCGGACCTCATTCCCGTCGCCAACGTGGTGACCGACCCGGGCATCCTGGTGGTGCGCGCCGACGGCCCGTTGAAGACCGTGGCCGATTTCCTCAAGGCGGCCAAGGAGCAGCCCGGAAAGCTGACGGTTGGCGCCTCCTCGGCCCCCGGCGACGATTGGTTCGCCATGCTGATGCTGAACGCCGCGGCCAAGGTGGAAACGAACATCGTCCCGTTCTCCGGCGACGGCCCCTCCTGGCAGGCGGCGCTGGCGGGGCACACGGATGCCTCGGCCAACAACCTGAGCATCATCTACTCCCAGGTGAAGGCCGGGAAGCTGCGCGCCCTGGCCCTCATGGCGGACAAGCGGACGCCGTTCCTGCCGGATGTGCCCACCTTCAAGGAGTTGGGTTACGACTTCACCAGCGGCTCCGCCCGCGGCTTCTCCATGCCCAAGGGCACGCCGAAGGACATCGTGGCCGTTTTCGCCGGCGCCGTGAAGCAGGTCATGGACAGCGCCGAGTTCAAGTCGAACGCCGAGAAGACGGCCTTCCCGTCCGATTATCTGAACCCTGAAGAGTATGCGGCCTACATCAAGACGCTGGAGGGCGTGTATCGGCCGCTCTGGGAGAAGTACGGAAAGAGCGCCATGGGCAAGTAGCTCGCAGAACGACCAACCCGGGGCCGTACTCGTGCGGTCCCGGGTTGCGTGTTCCTGGGGAGACCCCGTGAGATCGACCGACCTGGCTTTTTCCGGCTTCGTCCTGCTGATGGCAATCGGGTATGAAGCCATGGCTTGGTGGATGCCGCAAGGCAGCCTGAAGTTTCCGGGCCCCGGCTATTACCCCAAGCTTGTGGGGATGTTCCTCATCGCTACCGCGCTCGGCTGCCTGATCCAGGCCGTGGTGGCGCGTCGTTCTGCCCGGCCGGTCGAGCCGTTGGCGAAGGCCCCGCCACGCCCGATGGTCTGGAAGACCGTCGCGCTGCTCGGGTTGCTCCTGGGCTACGCCTTTCTGCTCACTCCGCTTGGATTCCCGATCGCCATTTGCCTCTTTCTCTTGGCTGCGATTCGCGTGTTCGGCTACCGGAGGTGGACCATAATCATTCTGCTTGGCGTTGGGGCTGACGGTCGTGTCGTACGTGACGTTCATCACCTGGCTGAAGGTGCCGCTGCCCCTCGGGGTTCGTCGGCGACCTCTTGGACTGAGGAGAGGCGACGGCTATGGATGCCTTCAGCGGACTGCTGCACGGCTTTTCGGTCGCCGTCTCCCCGATGAACCTCCTCTTCGGATTTCTCGGGGCGGTCATCGGCACCATCATCGGTATCTTGCCGGGCCTCGGCCCGCTCGGGACGATGGCCCTCCTCCTCTCGCTGACCTACGGTTTCGATGCCACGGCAGGCATGATCATGTTCGCCGGGATCTATTTCGGCGCCATGTACGGTGGCTCGACCACGTCGATCCTGCTGAATATCCCGGGTGAGGCGGCCTCGGTGGTCACGGTCCTCGAGGGGTACCAGATGGCGAAGCGGGGCCGGGCCGGGGCGGCGCTGGCCGTCTCCGCGGTCGGCTCGTTCGTCGCGGGCTCGATCAGCATTCTGGCGCTGAGCTTCATGGCACCAAGCCTGGCCATGGCGGCGCTGAGATTCGGCCCACCCGAATACTTCACCGTGGCGCTGGTCGGGCCTCATGATCATGTCGCGGCTCACCGGGGGGAATCTGCTCAAGGCCTTGATGATGATGGGAATCGGCCTGGCCCTGGGAACGGTCGGGATGGAGACGGTGGCCGGCTACATGCGATACACGTTCAAGCAGCCGATGCTGGCGCAGGGGATCGACTTCCTGCCTGTCGCCATGGGACTCTTCGGCATCTCCGAGGTCCTGATGACCGCGGAGCAGCCCGAGGAAAACGTCTCGTTGCAGCAGGTCCGGTTCTGGGAGTTGTGGCCCACGCTGGACGAATGGCGGCGATCCTTCTGGCCGATGATCCGGGGCTCCTTCATCGGCTTCTTCACCGGACTGATCCCGGGGCCGTCGCCGGTCATCGCAACCATGCTGTCCTACTCCACCGAGCGCCGGCTGGACAAGACCGGGGAATTCGGCAAGGGCGCGATCGCCGGCGTGGCGGGACCCGAGGCGGCGAATAACGCGGCCGTGGGCGGTGCCTACGTGCCGCTGATGGCGTTGGGTATCCCGTTCACCCCCGCCATGGCAGTGGTCATGGCAGTCCTGCTCATTCATGGGATCAGCCCCGGTCCCACCCTGATCAGCGACAGGCCCGACCTCTTCTGGGGTGTGATTGCCAGCATGTATATCGGGAACTTCATGCTGCTGGTCTTCAATCTGCCCCTGGTCGGCGTCTTTGCCAACATCATCAAGACCCCGCTCTACATCCTGATGCCTTTCGTGCTCCTCCTCTGCCTGGTGGGTGTCTACTCCATCAACAACGCCCTGCTGGACGTCTGGCTCATGATCGGCTTCGGCGTCCTGGGTTATGTCATGCGGAAGCTGAAGTACGACTCGGCGCCATTGGTCCTGGCTCTGGTTCTCGGTCCGATGATGGAGCGGAGTTTCCGCGAAAGCATGATGATCAGTCGGGGCAACTTGGGGGTGTTCGTGACGCGGCCGATCTGCGCGGCCCTTCTCATCGCCGGACTCTTGATCGTCCTGGCTCCACCCATCATCTCGGCCTTTCGCCGAAAAAATGTGGGCGACGCGTCGCCCGCGTAGTCCTTGGAGGATTGCATGTCACGTCGAATGACCGGTGCGAGGTTCATTGCCGAATCGCTCAAAGGGTACGGAGTCACCCACGTCTTCTTCGTCGAAGCGATCCTGAGGCGTAGCCTGATGGAGATAGAGAGCCTCGGTATTCGCAGGGTCCTCACCCATTCCGAGAAGGCCGCCGCGTACATGGCCGATGGATACGCCCGGATCGCCCGCCGACCCGGTGTGTGCATGGCCCAGTCCGTCGGAGCCGCAAATCTGGCCTCGGGCCTCCAGGATCCCTTCCTGGGTCGCTCCCCGGTCATCGCCATCACCGGGCGGCAGATCCCCATGGCGCAGTACCGGCACGCGTACCAGGAGGTCCTCCACGGCCCGATGTTCGATGCGGTGACGAAGTACAACGTCAACGTGGATACGCTCGCTCAGTTACCTCACCTCCTCCGCCAGGCGTTCCGCGAAGCGATGACCGGGACCCCGGGCCCGGTTCACCTTGACCTACTGGGGTATCAGGGTCAGGCGATCGAGGAAGCGGAGATGGATCTGGAGGTCCTGGTCGAGGAACCGTTCGCGCACATCCCCCCCTACCGGCCAACGCCCGACGCCACCCAGGTCGCCGAGGCGGCACGCCTGCTGGCGGCGGCGGAGCGGCCTGTCATCGTCGCCGGCGGCGGTGTCACGGCGTCCCGGGCGGGCGCCGAACTTCGAGCCCTGGTCGAGCGGTTGTTCATTCCCGTCGCAACTTCCCTGAACGGTAAATCCGTTCTCCTGGACGATCACCCCTTGAACGTCGGCGTGGTCGGCCGTTACTCTCGCTGGTGCGCCAACCGGGTGGTCGCCGAGGCCGATCTCGTGGTCTTCATTGGCTCTGCGGTCGGGGAGATGGTAACCCTTGGATGGAAGATTCCCCGCCCGGGCACCCGGGTCATCCAGATCGATATCAACCCGGCCGAGCTGGGCCGCAACTACCCCCACACCTTTGGAGTGCTGGGGGATGCCAAGGTGACCCTGACGATGCTCCTGGAAGCCATCGGGTCTGGCGTCCAACCGAATTCGGCCTGGGCTGCCCGCGCCCGGGAACTGGTGCGTCAGTGGCGCGAGGAGTTGGCGCCGCACCGAACCTCGGGGGATGTTCCCATCCGCCCCGAGCGGTTGTGTAAAGAGGTGACCGATTGCCTGCCGCCCAACGGCATTCTGGTGGGAGACACCGGCTTCGCCGGGATCTGGACCGGAACCCAGGTGCACTTGACGGCCCCCGGGCAGGACTACATCCGCTGCGCGGGCTCGCTCGGCTGGGCGTTCCCCGCCGCGCTGGGAGCAAAGTGCGGCACCCCGGATCGGCCCGTCGTCTGTTTCACCGGCGACGGAGGCATGTGGTATCATCTGAGCGAGTTGGAGACCGCGCAACGTTGCGGCATCCATACGGTAACGGTGGTCAACAACAACCACGCTCTTGGCCAGTGTGCCGTCAATATCCGGAAGTTGTATGCGAATCGTCCGGGGAATCCCGGCGATCTATTCGATTTTGGCAGCGTGAGCTTTGCCGCTCTGGCCCGCGAGATGGGTTGTCTGGGGCTCCGGGTGGAGCAACCCGACGAAATCGCCCCGGCCATTAGGCAGGCCCTAGCAGCGAACCTCCCTGCAGTGGTCGAGGTCATCACCGATGTGAATTGCCCGGCGCCGGAGCCCTGGGCTCCGGCAAGCGCAGGCTGCTGAAAAAGGCCCATCTACGGCGTTGGTTTGCCTCGGCACTCGCTGCGACGTACCTCCAGTACGTCTCACTCGGCCTGCGGCCAACCGCCTTGCAGCTGAGCCTTTTTGAGCAGCCTGGCCGAAAATGAGTCCTCCAGCATTCTACTAGAAAAGAACCACGGAGAAAGACGCCATGAGCCTCACGTGCGATCAGTTGGTCGCGCGACATGCGAAGGCCTGGGAGGAGGCAATCTGTCACCCCTTCCTCGAGGGATGCCGAACGGGAACGATCGCCCACGGTCAGTTCGTGACCTGGCTGGTCCAAGATTATCTCTTTGTCGTCGAGTTCACCCGCTTCGCCGCTCACACCCTGGCCGGCGCTCCACCTGCGCACTTCGACGTCCTCATCAACGGCCTGACCGCCCTCCGGGACGAGCTGTCGTGGTTCCGCGCTCATGCCGCTGCGCGAGGTCTCCACTTCACGGTCCCGCAGCAGGAAGCGTGTGCACAATACTGCCGGTTCATGGAAAGGCTGGCCAGTGCGCCGTATCCCGTCCAAGCCACGGCCTTTTGGGCTATCGAGGCGGTGTACAACCACGCGTGGCAAAAAGCCTCGCCGATGGTCACTCCGTATGATGAGTTTGCCCGGCGCTGGGGGAGTGCCGAGTTTGGCGACTACGTGGAACGCCTGCGTCGCCAGGCCGACGAGGCGCTTGGCGCGGCGCCCGGAGCGGAGCGGGCGAAGGCCGAGGCCGAGTTTCTCGAGGTCCTGAAACTGGAACGGGTCTTCTGGCAGATGGCCTTCGCCTGTCCCGATACCTGACCGCGAGGATCGGCGCGCATGCCCGCTGACGCGACTGGCCAGAGCCACCAGGCGTGTCGAAAGTCGAACCCCGGTTGAATTTTCCCCCCGAGAAGTTTCGTCTAACCGGGGAAAGCCGGGCAGCACAATCGAAGAATACATCCGGGGCTTTTCCCTTGACACTGCAACCGATTCGGGCAATGCTCAGTTTTGTAACACAGAGCACGAAAAGCGCGCCGAACATTCTTTTTCAACGGTTGCCGCGGCCGCAGGCGCCGGGTGGGATGTTCGTTTTGGGCGACTTCTTGTCTCCTCTTCGTCTTCGAGCTTCTGGAGGAGGGCTGTCCACTCAGGCGAAAGCACGCATCACCCATCCACCGTCCAATCTCAAAGGAGGACACGTATGAAGAAAGCAGCGATCGTTCTGACGTTGTGTGTGGCAATGGTTGGTCTGGCTTCTGCCGCGATGGCCGGCGAGATGAAGTACATCCTCGCCACCGGCGGAACCGCCGGGACCTACTACCCGTTCGGCGGGGCCATGGCCAAGATCTGGAATTCCAAGATCCCAGGGATGAACGTGACCGCCCAGGCCACCGGCGCCTCCATCGAGAACATCCGCCTCATGGGCAAGGACGACGTGGAATTGGCCCTGGTCCAGAGCGACAACATCGACTGGGCATTCAATGCCACGGGGCCCTTCAAGGAGAAGATCACCAAGATGGGGGTGATCGCCGTCCTGTACCCCGAGATCGTCCACATCGTCGTGAGAGCCGACAGCAAGGCGAAGACCTTCGGCGATCTCAAGGGGCTGAAGGTGAGCGTCGGCGCCCCCGGGAGCGGGACCGAGGCCAACTTCCGCCAACTCATGGAAGTCTACAACCTGAAGAAGGAAGACGTGAAGGATCAGTACCTCTCCTACGCGGAGAGCGCCGAGCAATTCAAGGACAACAACATTGACTCCTTCTTCATGACCACCGGCGTGCCGAACTCGGCCCTCATGGACGTGGCCAACGTGCGCCCCATCAAGCTCCTGGCGATCGAAGATAAGATGATCGACAGTGTCACCAAGAAGTACCCCTTCCTGGCCGCCGCCACCATTCCGGCCAACGCCTACAAGGGGCAGACCGAAGCCGTGAAGACCATCGCCGTCATGGCGGTCCTCGTCGCACACCCGAAGATCAACGAAGATACGGCCTACAAGATCACCAAGGCCCTCTTCGACAACCAGGCCGAGCTGGCCTCGGCCCATGCCAAGGGAAAGGAACTGAAGCTCGAGACGGCCACCAAGGGGGTCTCCATTCCCTTCCATCCCGGCGCCGCCAAGTTCTACAAAGAGAAGGGCATCCTGAAGTAGAGAGCACCCATCCAACAACCGGGCAGCCCTTGGCTGCCCGGTTGTTTATCTCTGGGGCCGCATGGGCAGACGGCTGGCGATTCTCGCATTCCTCGGCACCGGCGCGGCAACGGCCGCGCTCATTCTTTTTCCGCACCACATTGTCCTTGAAATCGTACCAACCGATACCGAACGAGTGACGCTCTGTGCTAAGATGCGCGCCGGCGAGGAGGTTACTCTCTTCTTCACCCACTCGGTGAACCGGCGGCCGGTTTATGATACCATCCGCATGGCCCGGGATCATGTCGTCGTGGTCAAGTCCCGGTACGACGCCTTCGGGGCCGGTATGCCGGAGCACTCAACGGCGGAGGGCACCTTCCGGGTGGCCGAGGACGGCTGGATCGAGTGGACGATCAACCGCCCGATGCCGGAAGTCGTCGTCCGGATCGGGCGCGTGGCCAACCACACCCTCCGCGTAAAGGGTCGGGACATCGCCCTGGCGACCCTGGCCTCCCCGGGGACCGCCGTGGCGTTACGGTCACGAATCTATTCCGAGTTTAGCCTCTGGAAAGGCAGGTGCCTCCGGTGAGCGAGCAAGAGCAGCCGAAGCAACAGCCCGAGCGTCGTCAGCATGTCCGACATCAAGTCGGATGTCTCGGAAGCGGAACTGGCTCAGCTCCTGGCCAAAGTCGACAAGGAATCGACCTTCCGCAAGTTGACCGGCTGGGACGCCCGTGTGGTGTATTGGATCGCAGTCGCCTTCTCGTGTTTCCATCTCTATACGGGCTACTGGGGACCCTACCCCGCCCAGATCCAGCGCTCACTACACCTGTCCTTCGCCTTCGCGCTCGTTTTCTTGCTCTATCCGTTCCGCGGAAAGAACGCCCTCAATAAGCTGCGCGTGCACAACTACCTCTTCTCCGGCTTCACGGTCGCCATCGGCCTCTACCTGACGTACAACTATACCCGCCTCATGGAAACCGCCGGCGATTACACGCAGACGGACATGGTCGTCGGCGCCATCGGAACTCTCCTCACGCTGGAGGCGGCGCGGCGCATCGTCGGCCTGCCCATCGTGATCGTCGCCAGCAGCTTCCTCGTTTACGCCTACTTCGGCGCCTATTTCCCTGGCTTCCTCTCCCACCGCGGCTACTCCATCGAGCGGATCGTCTCCCACATGTATTTCACCACCGAGGGCATTCTGGGCATCCCGCTGGGTGTCTCCGCCACCTTCGTCTTTTTGTTCGTGCTGTTCGGGGCGTTCCTGGAGAAGACCGGCATCGGAAAGCTGTTCATCGATATCGCCGACGCCATTGCCGGCTGGGCCTCCGGCGGCCCGGCCAAGGTGGCGGTCATCACCTCGGCCCTCGAAGGCACCATCTCGGGAAGTTCGGTCGCCAACACCGTCGGGTCGGGCAGCTTCACCATTCCCATGATGAAGAAGCTCGGCTATCGCCCCGAGTTCGCCGGGGCCGTCGAGGCCGCCGCCTCCACCGGCGGGCAGATCATGCCTCCCGTCATGGGCGCGGCGGCCTTCCTCATGGCCGAGTTCATCGGCATCCCCTACATCGATATCGCCAAGGCCGCCGCCATCCCGGCCTGCCTCTACTTTCCTGGGCATCTTCATCGAGGTCCACTTCGAGGCCAAGCGGTGCGGCCTCAAGGGGAAGGCCGTGGGACCAGATCCCCCGCATCCTGGACCGTCCTGAAGGAGCGCGGCCACCTCTTCGTCCCCCTGATCGCCATCATCTACATCCTCACCGAGGGCTTCACCCCAAGCCGGGCCGCCCTGGTAGGCTTGGTACTCTCCGTCGTCGCCGGGGCCATCAAGAAGGCCACCCGGATGAGCGTCCCGGAGATCTTCAACGCCCTGGAGACCGGGGCCCGCGGCGCGCTCGGCGTGGCGATCGCCTGCGCCACCGCCGGCATCATCGTGGGCGTCGTGACGCTCACCGGCCTGGGTCTGAAGATGGCCAACGGCCTCATCGACCTGTGCCGGCGGGTATCATGCTCACCACGCTGTTCTTCACGATGATCACCTCGCTGATCCTGGGGATGGGGGTCCCGACCACGGCCAACTACGTCATCACCGCCACGATGTGCGCACCGGCGGTGATCATGCTGGGGGTTCCGAAGCTGGCGGCGCACCTCTTCGTCTTCTATTTCGGGATCATCGCCGACATCACCCCGCCGGTGGCCCTGGCGGCCTATGCGGGAGCCGGGCATCGCTAGAGCCAACCCCTTCTGGACCGGCGTCACGGCCTCCAAGCTGGCCATCGGGGCCTTCATCGTACCCGTACATCTTCGTGCTGAATCCCGCCATGGTGTTGATCGGGACGACACCGTATCTCTTGACTCAGAATCTGATCACCGCGCTCCTGGGGATGATCGGGGTCGGAGCGGCCATGATCGGCTTCTGTGTGGCACCCGATGAACTGGTTCGAGCGGATCTGGTTCGGCGATCGGGGGCCTGATGCTCATCGATCCTGGCTTCGTGACCGACATCATCGGGATCGTGATGCTGGTCGTGGGATTCATCATCCAGTACCGCAAGAAGAAGGTCTGGATTGCGGCGGGGTCACCCATAGCGGCAAGCTAGCGCGTCGCTTTCCGCAGGAACCGATACAAGCGAGAACAGGCCAGAGGGTTGAGACCCTCTGGCCTGTTCTGTTCTAGGAGGGCCCTCGACCTTTCAGGTGTCCATGGCAACCGCCGCGGCCCCGAGGATCCCGACATCCGGACCCAAGGTGGCCGGAAGGATGGGCACCGATTCCACCGGAACGAGCTTGACGCGCTGCCGAACATGCTACCCGTAACGCGGCAAAGAGGAAGTCGCCCGCCCGCGTCACGCCGCCCCCGATGACCACTCGTTCCGGTGCCAGGATCGTGATGACCGCCGCCACACCGATCCCAAGGTACCGGACGGCCTGGTCCCATATCTCGGAGGCAACCGGGTCCCCTTTTTGGGCGAGGCGAACGACATCCGCGGACGTAGGGCTAGCGACTTGGCTGAGTTCGGATCTGTCTGCCGGCGGCCAGCATTTCCCTGGCCCGACGCGCGATGGACGTGCCGGAAGACATCGCTTCCAGGCACCCCCGGTTCCCACAGCCGCACACGGGACCATCCGGACAGACGGTCATGTGGCCGATCTCGCCCGCGGCGTCCTTCAGTCCGTGCCAGATCTTGCCGTCGAGGATGATTCCACCGCCGATCCCCGTGCTCACGGTCATGTAAACGATGCTCCGCGCGCCCCGACCTGCGCCGTACCGGAATTCCCCGAGCGCAGCCGCGTTGGCGTCGTTTTCCAGAACGACCGGCAGGTCGAGCTCGTGTCGGAGGCGGTCCATCAGGGGGACGCGGGTCCATCCGGGCAAGTTCGGTGGATTGAAGACGATCCCAGCCTTGAGGTCCACCGGTCCCGCGCAGCCCACACCAACTCGATGGACGGACACATCGGCCACCTCGGGCCGGGACAGGAGATCCCGGCCAAGCCCAGCAATGCGACCGAGCACCGGTTCGAGCCCTTCCGCGGCGAGCGTCGGAACCTCTCCCCTGGCCAGGATGCGTCCCTCGGTATCTACGATCCCCGCCGCGAGCTTCGTTCCCCCGATGTCGATTGCCAGCACCGCCATGGGTCTCTCCCCAGTTGCGTCTGTGCGACTCTGAGCGAGACTCTAGCCGAGTTCCGCCTTCCGCGTCAACCCGTGTGCCAGCCCACAGCCATGCCCAACCCGCCACGCCCGGTGCGGTGACTTGTCATCCTATCCCATCCTGAGCAGAGAGCTATACCCTCTCTTTCCCGTCTATATTTTGTGCCCCTAAAACAGTGCGACCGGGGTCGGCACATCCCGCCTCGGTCGCAGAGTCTCCTCCGCGCCCTGCCTTCTTGTCTCGCACAGGCGGTCGGGAACCTCCTTCACAATCGCTCTCGCCGACGGTTTGGCTAATCATGTGCATGTGGGTTGCCGCAGTTCGGGGATTGGGGTAGAAAAGAGACCAGTCCTTCGCCATCTGGGCGTCCATGACACCCTTCAGGTTCGAAATGCCGCTCCGCAACAAATCCGCTATGGCCTCCTTGGGCAGGTTGGGATTGGCGGAACTGCGGTGGGTAGTTGACTCCGTGTCCGGACCTTGAACGCCGCGATGGCAAAAACCGACGATACGGCGAACACGATCGAATGGCACGTGAATAGCGCGAGGCTAAGTACACGCACAAAATTCGATGACTGGCTGTTAAGTCCAGGTCCCCCGCCGACCCGAGACGCCGCGCCCCACCTCCCCACAGTACGCTTCCGAACGACAACGTGAATAGCGCGAGGCCTAAGCGTGGCATAGCATAATCGCCAGAACACTCGATCTCCTCCAAAAGCCAAAACTTGGACGAATACATTCGGGGTTCTGATTGATAAGCATGGCCGCTTCCCTCATCCAAGCCAACACTATTGTGGAGCAAGCAAGAGAAGTCTCGACATGCCCCAGGTCAATCCCTGATCAAACCAAGAGGAACGGTCTGGTTCTCTTGTCTGGGCACCATGACATTCTTATGGCTTATGACGCATCGCTTTATCTTCAAAAAGGAATCCTCTAAACCCGAGCAGTGGGCCCGTCTTATTTTTTCAGGATGTCTCGGCCGATTGAATCAATTCCCGCCCGATAACCATTCGGATTCGTGTTGGCCGAACCTCCTCCTGTGTTAGCAGGGCGCCTTGGCTCAACCCCAACCATCATATGCAATATTCCAAGATCAGGCATGCGTCCGCAACAAGACCATGCGATGGGTGTTGGCGGCCGCAAGAGGACTCATCCGGCGATGGAGAGGTCCTGCAGTCACGGTTCTCCGTGGGGTGGACAGAATCCCCCCGGGGTCCCCAGATCGCCTTCCGTCGGATCGAACGACATTCCCCGCGCGAGGCTTCCTTTTTGCGGCCGGCTGTGCTAGGGTCTGGCCGTTTTCGCGACGCAAACGAGCATCCGTCCGGCGCCGGACCGGCGCCGGACGGACGGGGTCGGGTGGGTCGAGCCCCCGGAACGTAGCCGTGATATTTCGTGTACCGCACGCGCGTCGGCGGGTCCATACAGCCCGTTCCTCCCACTCCCCGAATAACCGGTTCTGGCGGTCTTCTTTGCAAGGAAGACACGTATGCCCCAAATCGAACTGCTGCTCCCCGCCATCGTCTTCGCCCCGTTCGCCGTGGCCGCGCTTGTGCTGGCCATCGGTCGCATCACGGGACATCGTGCCGGGATGCTCATGGCACTCACGGCCGGCGCCGTTTTCCTGGGTTGCACCCGTCTGGTTGCTGCCGGGGGCGCCGTGGGCTTCAGCCGCGAGTGGATCCCCGGCCTCAACGTCCTGCTGAGCTTCCGGGGCGATCCCTTCGGACTCTTCTTCGCCCTCCTGATCTCCGGGATCGGCGCCCTGGTCGGCATCTACTCGTTCAGCTACATCCCGAAGCTGGCTCCGGCCCGCGTCGGCCGGTACTACGCCTCGCTCCTGGCATTCATGGGAGCCATGCTTGGCGTGGCGCTGGCAGATGACCTCATCCTCTTGTTCATCTTCTGGGAGATCACCAGCCTGACCTCGTTTCTGCTGATCGGCTTCTGGTACGAGGAGGAACCGGCCCGCAAGGGCGCGGTCACCGCGCTGCTCGTCACGGCCCTGGGCGGGCTGGCGATGATGATCGGCTTCATAATCGTTGGGATCGCCGGGGAGAGCTTCAGTATCCGGGAGCTGACGCAGAGTGCGGCGCTGCAGCAGCAGCTTGCCGCGTCCCCGATGTACCTGGCCGCCCTTCTCCTGGTCCTGCTCGGGGCCATGACGAAGTCGGCGCAGTGGCCATTCCACTTCTGGCTGCCCGGCGCCATGGTGGCCCCCACCCCGATCTCCGCCTACCTGCACGCCGCCACCATGGTCAAGGCGGGGATCTTCCTCCTTGGGCGGCTCCTCCCCGTCTTCGGCCCGTCGCCCGCCTGGGCGGGAATCCTGGTACCCATCGGTCTGGCCACCTTTCTCCTGGGCGCCGTGCAGGCGCTCCTCGACACGGATCTCAAGGGGATCCTGGCGCGGACGACGGTGGCCACCCTGGGGCTGATCACCATGCTCTACGGCCTTGGCCTGGCGGGCCAGGACGCCCTGCAGATGTTCTCGCACGCCATGTACAAGGGAGCCCTCTTCCTGGTGGCAGGGATCGTGGAGCACGCGACTCACACGCGGGACATGCGCCAGCTCGGTGGGCTGCGGGCGAAGATGCCGATCACGTTCGGGATCTGCATCCTGGCCGCCCTGTCCCTGGCGGGGGTATGGCCGTCCTTCGGCTTCCAGGCCAAGGAAGGGCTCTACGTGGCCCTCCTGCAGGGAGGCGCCGACCGCGGGCTGGATCCCCGGCTGGGTGGTGCTGGTCCTCTCGGTGGCGGCCAACGCCTGCCTCTTCGCGGTAGCCTGCCGCCTGGTCTTCGGCGTGTTCCTGGGAACGCCCACGTCGCACGTCCACCGTGCCCACGAGGCGGGTCCGGGCCTCTGGGGGCCTCCCGCCATCCTGGCCGGGCTCTCGCTCCTGCTGGGGATCGCGGCCCCCACGACCAGCCGGCTGGTGAGCTACTTCTCCTCGGCCCCCGGGACGGAGATCCACCTTTCCGCGGTTCCGACCCATCTGGTGCCTCTGGGCCTCACGCTCCTGACGACCATCCTGGGTATCGGCATCTACGTGGGGCGGACCGCCCTCGCGCGCGTATTAAAGCCGGCGCAGGGCCTCCCGACCATGCAGACCCTCTGGGACAAGCTGATGGAGGGGGTGACATCGGCAGCCGTGGCCTTCAGCATCCGCTGGCAGAGCGGGTCGCTCCGCTGGTACCTGGCGGGGTCGCTCGTCTTCGCCGTGGGACTCTCCGGGCTCACCATCTGGCGGGCGGGGATCTCGCTCCTCCAGGTGCCCATCAGCCTGCAGGAGATGACCTGGTACGGCCTCACCCTGTGCGCGATGCTGGGCTTCACGGCGATCCTGGTGGTCCGGTCGAACACGCGCCTCGGCGCGGCCATCGCGCTCACCTCCAACGGGTTCCTCACAGCGCTGCTGTTCGTGGTCTACCGTTCGCCCGACATCCTCCTCACCCAGATCCTGATCGAGACCGTCTCCACCATCTTCCTGCTCCTGATCCTCTACTACATGCCCGTCTTCCGGGCCGAGAAGCTTCCGCCCATGCGCCGGCTCGTGAACCTGGCCATCTCGGCCGCCGTGGGCTTCTCGATGTTCAGCTTCATCATGCTCTCCACCAGCCCGCAGTTCCGCGAGGTGAAGAACCTGGCCGCCGACTACCTGGCGCGCTCCATGGCCGAGGCGGGCGGGGCCAACGCGGTGAACGTCATCATCGTGGACTTCCGGGCCATGGACACCAACGGAGAGATCACGGTGCTGGTCCTGGTGGGCCTCCTGGCCTACGGCCTGCTCCGCACGCGGAGGAACTCGGCATGAGGCACGGCGACCCGATCCTCCACACCGTGGCACGCTTCGCCGTGCCGCTCACCGCGTGGGTGTCCTTCGTCATCTTCATGCAGGGGCACAACCTGCCGGGCGGCGGGTTCGTCGCCGGCGTCATGGCCGGGGCCGCGGGGGCCATGTACCTGCTGGCCTTCGGGGCCGCCAGGGCGGCCCGCTACCGCTGGTGGAAGGTATCGGTCATCGGGCTGCTCGTCTCCGTGACCACGGGCACCGTTCCGTTCTTCATGGGGCGGCCTTACATGCAGCACGCCATCTGGCATTTCAACCTTCCCCTCATCGGTCTGTACGAACTGCCGACGGCCACCTTCTTCGACCTGGGGGTGTACTTGATCGTGCTGGGGACGCTGATGACCATCTTCGTCGAGCTGGCCCAGGAGGGACGCTGATGGAACTGCCGATGTCCCTGGTCATCGCGGTACTCTTCGCCGCCGGCACCTACATGATCCTGCGCCCGAACCTGATCCGACTCGTCATGGGCTTCGGCCTCTACTCGAACGCCGTCAACCTCCTGCTCATCACCATCGGCGGCTACACCCGGGAAACCGGGGCACCCTTCGTGGGAGCGGACCCCAAGACGGCCCGAGGACTGATGGACCCGCTCCCCCCCGACATCATCCTGACCGCCATCGTCATCAGCTTCGCCGTCAGCGCCCTGATGCTCATCATCTGCTACCGGGTGTACCTGGATCACGGCACCGACAATCCGCAGGAGCTGCCCCTGGACGACGATTTCACCGAGACGGGGGAGCTCCGCCTCGTGGCGGCGGCGGTCGGGCCGGGCGACGGGCGGGGGCAGACGCACGCGCCGCTCCACCTGCAGGAAGGCGCCCAGAGGACGATCTCCGCGGCCGGGCACGGACCGGCGGGAGGAGGCGGACGCCGATGACGAGCCTCATCCTGGTCATCCTGGTGCCGTTCTTCACCGCGCTCATCCTGGCGCTGCTGAACGGCTGTCCGCGCCTGGAGCGGGCGATCGCGCTCCTCTCCAGCCTGGGCCTCACCGTCTGGGTCTTCTGGCTCCTCCTCTACGTGGACGCGCACGGCGTCCAGGTGGTGATCATCGGCGGCTGGATGGCCCCCTGGGGGATCGCCTTCGTCGCCGACCGCCTGGCCTGCATCATGCTCTGCCTGTCGACCGGGCTGGGCACGCTGGTGCAGCTCTACTCGTTCTGGACGGTCACCGAAGCGCAGCAGCGCTACTTCTTCTACCCCCTGATGCAGGCCATGCTGCTCGGGGTGAACTGGTCCTTCATCACCGGCGACGTCTTCAACCTGTTCGTGGCCTACGAAGTGATGCTCATGGCCTCCTACGGCATGATGATGGTGGGCGCCAGCCCGGCCCAGGTCCGCCAGACCCTGAAGTACATCGCCATCAACAGCATCGGCTCCACGCTCTTCGTGGTGGGCTGCGGCGTGGTCTACGCCACCGTCGGCACCCTCAACATGGCGGACCTGGCGGTCCGCACGGCGCAGATCACCGGCCAGCGGGCCGGCATGGTCACCGCCGCCTCCATGCTGCTGCTCCTGGTCTTCGCCCTGAAGGCCGCCACCTTCCCGCTCATCTACTGGCTGCCGGACTCCTATCCGGTGGTGCCGGCGGGCGTGAACGGCTACTTCGCCGGCATCCTGACCAAGGTCGGCGTCTACTCGCTGCTGCGCGTCTTCGTGCTCTGCTTCCGGCAGGAGGGGCACCAGTTCGCCCTGGACGTCCTGCTCTTCCTGTCGGGCCTCACGATGCTCCTGGGCGTGCTGGGGGCCATGTGCCGCTGGGACATCCGGCGCATCCTGTCCTGGCACATCATCAGCCAGGTCGGCTACATGGTGATGGGGATCGGCCTGGCGGGCAGCCCGGATCCGCGCGTCGTCCAGCTGGCGGTCGCCGGGACGATCTTCTACGTGGTCCACCACATCGTCGTGAAGTCGTGCCTGTTCCTGGTGGGCGGGATCGCCGAGCGGGTGAGCGGCTCCCAGCACCTGAAGCAGATGGGCGGGCGTCATCGACGCGGCGCCGGGCGTGGCCGGCCTGTTCATCGTGGCGGCCCTGTCCCTGGCCGGGATGCCGCCCTTCTCCGGCTTCCTCAGCAAGTTCGTCCTGGCCCAGGCGGCCCTGGCCGGCGGGAACTACGTGGTGGTCGCCGTCGCGGTCGTGACCAGCTTCCTCACCCTGTTCTCCATGAGCAAGATCTGGTCCTACGCCTTCTGGGGCGAGCGCCGCCAGCCCGCGGCCCCGCAGGGGTACCGGGGGATGATGGCTGCCGACGGCCGTGCTGGTGGCCTTCACCATCGCTCATGGGCGTGGTCGCGCAGCCCTTCCTGGGGCTGGCCACGCGGGCCGCGGAGACGATCACGAAGCCCGACGAGTACATCCGGGTCGTCCTGAGCGCCAAGCAGAACCGGGTGGCGAGCCGTCGCCGTCCCGTCCGCCGTGGTGGCGCGCGCCGAGGAGACACGCTGATGCTGCGTCGCATCTACTACGCCGTGGTCTACGTCTTCAAGTTCATGAAGGAGCTGACCCTGGCCAACTACCAGGTGGCCAAGCTGGTCCTGTCCCCCTCGGCCAAGCTCAAGCCGGGCTTCATCGCCGTGCCGCTCACGGCCACCACCGACCTCGAGATCACCAGCTTCGCCAACTCCATCACGCTGACGCCGGGGACGATCTCGGTGCACGTGCCGGACGACCGGAGCGTCATCGTGATGCACGCCATCGACGTGGGGGACGACCTGGACGCCCTGCGCCAGGGCACCAAGGACGCGCTGGAGGCCCCCATTCTGCGCTTCACTGCGCGAGGAGGGCCACCGATGAGCCCGTTTCTTGCCGGGGTCTTGAAGCTCTGCCTCGCCGCCCTCCTGCTGAGCGGGATGCTGTGCCTGTACCGGATGCTCATCGGGCCGAAGGTCGCCGATCGGGCCATCGCCTTCGACACGCTGGCGGCGATCTTCATCTGCATCATCTGCGTCCTCTGCATCCAGTGGAACTCGGTGCTCTACTTCGACGCCGTGTGGATCCTCATGCTGGTGGGATTCCTGGGCTCGGCCTCCATCGCCAAGTACCTCGAGAATGGGAGGATCTTCTGATGCCGTCCGTGATCGAGCTCCTGGTGGCCGCCCTCATGCTGACGGGCACGTTCCTCATCGTCCTCACGGGCATCGGGCTGGTGCGTTTCCCCGACGTCTTCTGCCGCATGCACGCCGCGGGAAAGGCGGGCACGCTGGGCGTGATCCTGGTCGTGCTCGGCACAGTGGTGCATTTCGCCGGGACGGACAACGACGTCTGGGTGCGCGGGCTCCTGGCCGTCTTCTTCCAGTTGCTCACCTCACCGGCGGCCACCCACCTGCTGGCCCGGGCCGCCTACGTCTGCGACTACCCGCTCGCCCAGCGCACCGCCGTGGACGAGCTCCGCGGCTACCTCCCCTCCCGCCCCGACCAGGTCTTCAACCAAGAGTAGACGTCGGAACCGGGGACCGCAGCGAGCCAGTGCTGCCGACCTGCCGCTTGACCCCAACCGGACGCATGCCGCGCTACGCCTAGCGGGATTCTCGTCATCCACCAGACCGAAGCGCCGAAAGGTCCAGCGTTGCAGATCCGACTGAGGGCTCCGCCCATAGGTCAGGACCGGCCATTTGTCGGTGAGATGCTGCCCCGCCGGTATACGGCCGCGGAGGTCGTTCCCCCGCTCTGGCATTGCCGTCCTTCCTGCGCCTGTGCGTCAGGACGCTCCGCGCGACCTCGGCCGTGCGCGCCGAGACTGACGATACGAGAGGAAGCGGCGGACCGCCAGCAGAACCCTCGTCTCGCCGCCCCGTGCCCGGAAGCGGTCGCAGCTCTGGCGCAGCGCGATCAGGCGGTGGGTCAACGACTGGCTGCCGATGGGCGTCGTGCCGTGGCGGAGACGACGAGCGAGGATCCGATGATGGAGCCCGCCATCAAAATGAAGACGAGCGTGTACCCCCCCAGAAAATCGAAGGCAGCTCCGGCCAGATAGGGAGACAGCGTCGCCCCGGCGCCAAACCCGATGTTCTGCAATCCGAGCAAAAACCCCAGACGCGGACCCTGGAGGCGGTCAGTCAAGAAAGCAGTGAAGACGGGGCCCACACCTCCGTTGGCCACGCCGATGGTAACGATCGACACCGCCAACGTGACGACCTGAGTTGCGTCACGGGTGAGCAGCAGGCTCACGTACCCGAGGGCGAAGAGCCCGGCAAGCCCGGCATACGTCCGCGGCCTCCCGATTCGGTCCGAAATCGCTCCGGCAGCCAGCCCGCCAACGATGGAGAGAAGCGCGCTCGTCGAGAAATACGAAGCCGCGGCCATCCGGCTGAACCCGACGTCCACCAGATACGCGACCTGGTGCACGAGAATCGCGTACATGGCCAATCCCCGGAGGATGTTGGCGCCGAAGATGACCCAGTATCCGCGCGGGAGCCCCGGCCCAACATGGCCGGGGGGCTTGTCCGGCGGCGCAACCGATCTTGCGCTCGCGCCCTCACGCGGCGCCAAGCCGTCCGGCCAAAGCCCCATCTCTTTCGGGTCGTCCCGATGGACCAACAGGATGAGCGGCATGGCGACGGCCAAGATGATGAGGCCGAAGGACAGGTGCGTGTGTCGCCAGCCGATGGTGGCAACCCCCAATTGACCGAGCGGTCCGTAGATCGCTGCCCCGAGCGGCACACCCGCCTGCGCTATGCCGGTCGCCAAACCCCGATAGCGAACAAACCAGCGCGAGATGAGTGCGTTGTTCGCCACGTAGGCCAGCCCCCCGGTCCCGATTCCTCCCAGGAAGCCATACACGACATACAACTGCCAGACACTCTCCAGCCAGCCGGTCGCCACCAGAACGAGCGCCCACCCCGCGGTGCTGAAGGCGATGATCCGCTTCGGTCCCATGCGATCCACGAGGACACCGAGGCCCCAGCCGCCCACCGCGTACAGCGCCATGTGGAGCGAGAAGATCCCGGAGATGACACTGCGGTTCGAACCGAATTCGTCGATGAGGGGCAGGAGGAAGATGGAGAATGACTGGCGTGGGCCGATGGAGATGGCCCAGACCGTCAGGATGGTCCCCGCGATGATCCAACCGTAGAAGACGCGTCGAGCCACCTACGCGCGCCCCTTCCCCACCCGCTGACGGCCCACGCGGAGCCGGGACGCGGTCGTAATCTTGTTCAGGAAGCCCAAGGCTTGTCCGGCGCGGGACGCGCGTATCCTGAAGACCGAATCGCCGAACGTGAAAGGTCCGAACGGCGCCTGCGAGGGAATCGTGGTCGCCTCAGCTCAGGACTTGTGGCACGAGTCGCATTTCTCCCCGTCCATAACGCCGAACGCCTTCTTCCCGTCGTGGCACTGCCCGCACGTCTTGCCTTCTCCCATGCTGTCCATAGTCAGTTTTGCGCCGCCCTTTTTCATGGCGAACAACTTGGGATGGCAATCGGCACACTTCGCCCCCTTGGCAAGGTGCTTGGCGTGCTGGAACGTGACTTTTCCCGGCGAGTTGGCATCGGCCGGAAACGTGATCGGCGGCGGTCCGGAGGCGCTGGCCGGTTTCCCCGCGCCGGCTGCCGGCTTGAAGTCGTGGCACTGGGCGCAGGACGGGCCCGGATTGTGCTGCGCCCTGTCCCCGTGGCAGGTCAGACAGCGATCTCGCCCCTCGATCGACCACGCGTGCGGGGCATGGCAAGCCACGCAGCCCGCATCCTTGTGCGCCGGCTTCCTGTGCAGGCCGGCCACGGCGGGATGGCAGGTGGCGCATTGCGCCAACGGCGTGACCTGCTGCTCCTTGAGGTGGCACTCCTTGCACTGCATGCCGGCCATTGGCGCGCCCGACTCGGCGATGCTGTGACAACCGCGACAGGTAGCCGGCTTCATCGGCCCCCCGGTGTGGCAGGCGCCGCACAGGACCTCCGCGTGCTTCCCTCCCAGCTTCCAGGGATGCGCGAACGCGGCCGTCGCCTCGGCTCGGACGAAGGCCCCACCCTTTTGGCGCTCCAGGAAGTCATGGCAGGCCGCGCAGTCCTTCCGGATGACCCGACCGTCCTTGCTCACGTGCTTTCCGTCGTGGCAGCGGAAACAGCCGGGAAACTCCTTGTGGCCGATATTCTCCGGATACGCCTGCCAGTTCACGCGCATCTGCGGGAAAAAGTTCTGCCGGTAGACCCGCTGCACCTCCGCAATGGCGTCTCGCACCTTGGCTTCGGAATCCTTGAGAACACTCGGATACGCCTTCGCGTAGAAGTCCCGAATGTGCCGCTCGATCCCCCGCTCGGCCTCCGCCGTGGTCGTGAAGGGCTGCACCATAGCCTCGACCGCGACTCGTTTCATGTAGGGAAGCTCGGTGGAGATCTTCCCGGCCTCGAACGAGGGATCCAATGCCCGACCTGGGGGCAGGTATCTGTGGCTGGGTCGATTGTGACAGTCCATGCAATCCATCTGGCGCACTTCGGCCTTCTTCAGTTGCTCCGGCGAGAGAGGGTTCTCGGTGGACACGTACTCTACCGCCTCGCCGTTGGGTCCCGCGGTCTTGACCCACGGGATCACCTGGCGTTTTTCGTCCGCGGCCACGTAGAACACCTTGTTGGCGATATTCATGTGCCAGTGGATGCCTTTGTTTATCCCGTGCTGTCCGCCGCCGCCCGTCTTGATGAGCAAGTCGACTTCGCGCCGAGTGTTTTTCTCGTCCTCGGAAAAGTGGACCCGCGAGGCCAGCTGCTCCCCCCAAAACTTGGCCGGCCAGTGGCACTGCTCGCAGATGTCCTGGGAGGGGCGCAGGTTGTCGGATGGGCGTGGGAATGGGCCGCGAGAACTTGTTGAAGAGCACCGAATACACCTGGTAGGCGCCATTGATCTTGGACCGCACGTACCACTCGGCCCCCGGCCCGATATGACACGAGACGCAGGCGACGCGTGCGTGCGCGGAGTTCTGGTAGGCCGTGTACTCCGGCTCCATCACCGTGTGACAGGTCGTGCCGCAGAACGCGACCGAGTCGGTGTAGTGGTAGCTCTCGTATCCCCCGACGGCGGATAGCCCAAGGAAAAGAATGATCGTCAGGAACGTGCCGAACAGCGCGTAGCGATGCCGGGGGTTACTGAGGTCCAGCTTGGGCAGCTCCACCACCACGGCCCCGCGGCGAAGCTGGAAGAAACGCAGGGCCGCACCCCCGAAGACCAGACCCAGACCGGTGAGCGTGACGCCGGGCAGGATCATGTACGTGATGATGCCTACGTAGGGGTTCTGGGTCGGAGACAGGAAATCCAGGAACAGGAGGAACACGTTGACGGTAAAGCTCAAGCCGGCGAGGATGCCGCCGATGAGGCTGATGTAATTCCGGAACAGCCGGCGAAGGGTGATGGCCATGGGGGTCCGTCCTCCTCGGAGGCGTTCTCGTGGGCGTTCACATCAACGTCGCGCATGCCAATGGCCCGCGCATCATACCGAACATCGGTGCGCCGCGCAAGGCCGAGCTTCCACTCGTGCCGAGCGTCCACTCGTGCGGCCACTCGCCGGATTTCCTTCCCGGATGACGACCTATGGGACCCGATGGCGACTCCCGAGGCTTGACCGAATCCGACTCCAGTGCGGGTTTCTCCTTGACACCGCGGAACGCCTTGCGGCATCCTTGGACAGGTGGCGGCCTCACGGGGGGATGGGACGACGTTCGCGTTTGACTCGTTCACCGCGCGCCTTGCATCGCCTGACGAGGCCCCTGGGAGGTCGTTTCCTTCGCCACCACCGACCACACCAACCGCCACGAGACTTGGAGTGGGCTCTCCAGGAAAGGCGGCCACTCCGACGCGGCCCGCAAAGACCGCATCGGGCCGCGCGTTTAGACGGCCTCCGAGCGCCCCGGCTACCAGAGCTGTCACGACGTTTCGAAGAGACACGCCACCTCAGGCTTCTGGAGGGGTGTCACGCGTTCGCGGGAAAGTCCGGTCGGGGGATCGGGCTCGTGCACGACCAGCCCACCATAGGGGGAGGGGGCGCCATGCGGAAATTCCTCAAGGACAGGGAACACCTCGTCCGGATGGCGGGGCTTTTCCTGGCAGGACTGGCGCTCTTCTTGATCGTGCGGGCACTCTTTGTCCCAAAGGGCTTCGGCGAGTACGGCCACTTCCGGACCGGCGCGCTCGCGGACAACATGGCCCGGCCGATAGCGTTCGCAGGTCGGGAAGCCTGCGCGGCCTGTCACCCCGACGTCGTGGACGAGCGCCAGGGAAGCCGTCACGCCATCATCGCGTGCGAGGCGTGCCACGGGGCATTGGCCAAACATGCGGACGACCCCGGCAGCCTCAAGCCCGCACGGCCGGACGCGCGAACGCTTTGCCTCGTCTGCCACCGCGAGGACGTGGCCAGCCCCAAGACCTTCAAGCAGGTGAACCCGCAGAAGCACATGGGAGGCCAACGCCTGCATTTCCTGTCACAAACCCCACCACCCCGAGATGGCGTAGGAGGAGCGGCATGGGGATCGATCGCCGAGAGTTCCTCGCGAATACGGGCAAATTTATCCTGCTGACTTCCGCTGCGGCGTTAGCCTGGGATTTCCTGAAAGCCGGGACGCCGGAGGCCGCGCCCAACTACAAGCTGCAGGATCACTGGTGGGGGTTCGCCATCGACATCGAGAAGTGCATCGGCTGCGGGAACTGCGTTCGGGCCTGCAAGACCGAGAACGACGTGCCGCTGGAGCCCTACTACTTCCGGACATGGGTGGAGCGCTACCACGTGCCGAATGGCAATATCGAGCACCCCGAGGTGGACTCGCCCAACGGCGGCTACGACGGGTTTCCGGCCCGGTACACGCCGGGGGACGGATCCAAGAACTTCTTCGTGCCCAAACTCTGCAACCACTGCGCTCACTCCCCCTGCACCCAGGTCTGCCCCGTGGGCGCCACCTTCGACAGCCCCGACGGAGTCGTCCTGGTGGACAAGACCTACTGCCTCGGCTGCCGGTACTGCGTGCAGGCGTGCCCCTACGGCTGCCGTTTCATCGACCCCCGAACGATGACCGTGGACAAATGCTCGCTCTGCTATCACCGGATCACGAAGGGACTCACCACCGCCTGCTGCGAGACCTGCCCCACGGGCGCGCGCATGCTGGGGGATCTGAAGAACCCGAAGGATCCCATCCACGAATTCCTTCGAACCCACAAGGTCCAGGTGCTGAAGCCGCAGATGGCGACCGGAGCCAAGGCGTACTACAACGGGCTGGACGGCTCGGTGCGATAGGGGGTGGCCATGGAGTCGTTGATCCACGGCGTCGAAGGGTTCATGTATCCGAACGAGATCGAGCTGCAGTGGAGCATCCTCATCGTGCTCTACCCCTATCATCACCGGCCTGGTGGCGGGCGCCTTCATCCTCGCCTCCCTGGAGCGCGTCTTCAACGTGGAGGAGGTGCGACCCACGTATCGCCTTGCCCTCCTGACCGCGCTGGCCTTCCTGCTGGTGGCGCCCCTGCCCCTCCAGCTCCACCTGGGCCATCCCGAGCGCGCCTTCGAGATGTACCTGACCCCGCACACCACCTCCGCCATGGCCATGTTCGGCTTCGTCTACCTCTGGTATCTGATGGTCGTGCTGGTCCTGGAGATCTGGCTCGACTACCGCAAGGACATCGTCCTGATGGCGCGGCGGAGCACCGGCCGTGATGCGCCAGATCTACCGGGCCATGGCGCTCTGGTCGGACAACATCAGCGAGCGCTCGCTCGAGATCGACGACAAGGTCGGACGTTTCATCACCATCGTGGGCATCCCGTCCGCCTTTCTGCTGCATGGCTACGTCGGCTTCATCTTTGGTTCGGTCAAGGCCAATCCGTGGTGGTCCACCACGCTGATGCCGGTGGTCTTCCTGTTCTCCGCCATGGTATCGGGCATCGCGCTGGTGATGCTCGTCTACATGGTCGCGAGCTGGAGACGCGGCACCCCCATCGACATGCGGTGCCTCGACACCATCGCGCGCTACCTTCTCTACGCCTTCATCATCGACTTCGCCCTGGAGATGCTCGACCTCGTCCACCGCATCTACGAGGCGGACGAGTCCTTCAAGAGCCTCGACTTCATGGTTCACACCCAGCTCTATGTCCCCCATATCGTTATCCAGATTGTCCTCGGAACGATACTGCCTATCGCCCTTCTGGGCCTGGTGCAGCTGGTGCGCCTGCGCGAGGGGGTACGAAAGGGCCTCTACGCGGCGGCCGGCCTGCTCACGTTGATCGGCATCTTCGCCATGCGCTGGAACGTGGTCATCGGCGGCCAACTCTTCTCCAAGAGCTTCCTCGGCTACACCACCTACAAGCTGGAGTTCGCGACCCGCGAGGGACTGCTGCCGTCCATCGTCATCCTCATCCTGCCCTTCCTGATCCTCTGGGTCCTGGTGAGGCTTCTGCCTCCTTGGGAGCGCGGGGAGTCGGCGGCGTAGCTCAGGACACCAGACGCATCCGGCGTCCTCCCGGCACTGCTGAGTTTCCGGTGCGAAGCGTGTGGGGCCGAGGGGCGCATCCGGGACGGAAAGGAAGAGACGCTGCGTATCCGCTGCCCGAACTGCGGGAGCGTCCGCGCATCCGGCGTTTTTCCGGATCCCGTCGAGAGGGGGACTCGACATCTGCGCACCGGAACGCGCGACGATGTGCCCCCTCCTTGAGCCTGCGTTCGGGTTGCCGCACAGGGCGAGCCGCGCGAAACAGCACCCTATTGAGAGCCGCCGAACCGTTCCCGCAAGGCGCGGATCTGCCCCAAATGGTTGCCGTCATGCTCGACCTGGTGCTCGACGGACCAGGCGAAGCTGACCTCGCCTCGCGTTGGATGCATGCCCACCCGTTGCCAGGCCTGGTGCGCCAGCGCGCCGACGATGGCGACCGTCTCCGCCCGGAGGGCCTGAAACTCCTTGAGGACCAATGCTGGGTCGTCCTCGTTGTAGCGAAGCTTCGCCGCCAGCTCGTCCGGTTTAACTCCATGGAGCTGTGGCCGGTCGTGGTTCGCGAGTTTTCCGTACCGTTCGACAGAGAACTCCTCCACGTCCCGGAGATGGCACGCAAGCTCCAGCATGGACCACTTCTCAGGCGCGGGCTTCCGCCGGAGCACGTCATCCGAGACGCCGCGGAGGAGCGCCGCCAGGGCCTTCGGTGTCTCCTGGAGCTTCGCCAGAAGCTCCCAGCGCTTCTTGATATTCTCGATCTGCGCGAGGTGCGCCTCGTCGTTCCCGAGCGCCTGCCGCTGTAGAACCGTCTCCAGCGACATCGACCCGGCCGTCGCGTGCGTGCCGGTCCGCGTCCACTGGCTCGCCTTGACCTTCTTCAGAACGGCCAGGCAGGCTTTGCGCGCCGCGCGCCAGTCGCGCAGAACGTCCCGGAGATTCGCGCGCCGGTACTGGCCCTCCAGGGCCAGCGCGTCCCCGTCCACGTCGGGAAACGTCGGGTTGTCCTTGGTCACGATCTCCGTGTAGCGATGGAGATACCCCAACCGCTCGGCGTCCCGCATGTGGCACACGATCTCGTGGATGGACCACTTCCCCGGGGCGGGTCGCCACATCAAGAGTTTCCGTGGAACGCCCGCCAGGGCCGCCTTCAGCCGGTCCGGCGTGGACTGCACCATTGCCAGCAATCTGTCACGTTCTGCCTGTTCCATATTCCCTCCTCCAAAGGCTCAAAACCGCAGATTTCGCAGATTACACAGATTCTCTGAGTGAAAACACGACCGCGCGCTCCGGGAGACCTACGATTACTTTGAGGTTCTGCTTTTCCTGTCCTGACGGGAATTCTTGGCGATGAATGACTCAACGAACTCGCCGGCGCGCGTGAGAAACGCCTCGGTCAATTCCTTTCCCATCGCGACCGTCGCGCGGCGGGCGTCTCCGTACGCGCCGTTTGGCGTCAGTTCCTCCCACCGATACGGCACCTCGAATCCGCCGCCGGTACCGGGATCGGTGAAGGGATACGGATCTGGGTGGGCCGCGCCCTTGGTCAGGGCGGCTTTTCGGACGATGCGCGGCGCCAGATACAGCCCCATGGCTGCCTCGATCTCGTCCGCGTGGACGCGCCGCTTCGGGATGAACTTGTGACACGTCTCCCGCACCAGCTCGAACCAGGTGCAGCCCGCAACCAGCAGGTCATCTTCGTAGCGAAGTTGGCTCGAGAGCACCGTGATGGCCGCGCGGTTACCCCCGTGACCGTTCAGGATCAGGAACCGCGTTATCCCATGCTCGGCGAGCGCGCGGATCGTATCCTCCAGGCACGCCATGAACGTGTCGTATCGCCAGGTGATGGTCCCGGGAAAATTCATGTGGTGATTGGACATTCCCACCGGAAGCGGCGGCGCCACAACGACGTGCGGGTAGCGCTGCAGAGCCAGACGGCGCGCCAGTTCGGTGGCGATGGCGATGTCCGTCTCGAAGGTCAGATGCGGACCGTGTTGCTCCATGGAACCCGTGGGCAGGATGGCCAGCCGCACCTTGGGCAGGCGCGCCTTCACCTCGGGCCAGGTCATATCCGTGAGAAACACCGCTTGCTCCATCTTCACCTCCAGGCTGGATCAATCCGCTGATGACGCGGAGTCATCCGGACGACGTCCCCCGCGGAGTCGGTCAATCTGCGCCAACATCGGATCGCTGCGCTTTAGGAGCCGTTACCAAATAACTTGTCCATTTTTTGTAATTTCGTTACGGCTCCTTATGCCGTTCCCGAGATTTCTCCGGTCAAGCTATTCTTTGACAACGGCGTAGCCCTTCCGTCGGGTTCTCGCGTATTCGGCCAGTATCGCGATGGATGAAAAGATGGACAGGAGTCCCGTCCGGGGATTGGTTGCTGATGGCACATTCTCGATCTCCACCGCCAAGCGCCCGAACTCTCCCTTCACCTCGATTCGGTGCTGGTTGAACGCCCCACCCGGCACCGCGATGATGCGCACCCGGGTCTTGTCCGGACCGACGCCCGCCAGGCTCAGCGCCGCGGACACGTTGACGTTGGATGGGAAACCCCGGCAAGCCTCGCGCGCCGTTCCGTCGAAGACGAGCGTCTCCTCCGTCAGGGCATTCACGTCGATCCCGTGCGCCACGAGGTATGGCGCACCGGCCAACCCTCGCGGCGGCTTGCGCGTGGTCAAGGTGACGGAATCGATGCGACCGACCGCCGCGCCCCGCACCCCGTCCAACCCCGCAATGGCCCCCGACGGCACCAGGATGGTGCACCCCCGATCTTCCGCCTCGCGGAACCACTCCGGATGGTCCAGGAGTCCCCCGACGCTGATGACGAAGACGTCCTTGCCTTCCCGGAGGCACACTGGAATGATCTCCGCCAGCGACTCGCGCGTCGCGGCCTCGACCACCAGGGTGGACGCCCGCACCAGATCCGGAAGATCCAGCACGGGCGGCGACGGGGAGAGGGCCCGAGCCAGCGTGTCCGCCTTCGCCCGAGTCCGGTTGTTGAGACCGGAGAGGACCGCGGGAATGCGCCCGGATTCGACGGCCCTCGCAAGCCCGGTCCCGATCGTCCCGCATCCGACAATACCGATCTGCAACATGCGATGCCTCCCTGGGTAGTGGAACGCCATACCCGACCAGGACGGTCGCGAAGGCGCTGCCGTATCGGAATGCTGATCGGGACCATCGAGGGGAGGGGTGTCGGACCGTTCCCCTTTGGCGCTTGGGTCCTCGTCCGGTCTATTTCCCGGGAAACTTCAGCGGAAGTTCGCGCTGGCGGGTACCCGACAGCCGGGGCGTCTCGCCGTAGCGAGCGTGGTAGACCCAGGCCTCCAAGCGTATACGGCTGGCCGCGCTCGCCATCTCCCAGAGGGCCCGACTGCTCACCCCGGGGTCGCCGCCGCTCTCGGTCTGGTGGTACCACTCGGCTGCCCGCCGGTAGGCCGTTGCCACATGCGCCAGATGGAAGCCCAAGGCCTCCTCCGTGGTGTGCAGCAAGAGATCGTCGGCGACCTGAAGGTGGATGTGCTCCTCGTACCCCAGCCGCTCCGCCGGCTTACCTCGAAAGACCTCGGCGTGGATCGTCTCAAGACGAGGCAGATTGTTGGGGATTAACGGGTCCCTGTCCAGCATCCAGGCGAAAAGCGCCGGCACGTCCTCGATGGAGCAGGCAGCGGGTGGCAGCGGGGTCGCAAAGGTGAGGAGACCTTCGATCCCGTTCTTCGGCCGCGATCGAAATCGGCCGTGTTGCTCGTGCGAGGAGGCGGGTTTCCGCTCGGCTTGCGCCGGTTGTGCCTGCGGCAGGGCGTCCGGCATGGCCTGGGAGGGCGGAACGCTCGGGATTTCGATCTCCGCCGCAGCGACCTCCGTCGGAATCTCAGGAGGAAGGACCACGGGAGCGGGTGGGCTTTCCGCAGTCGCCGGCGGCGGCGCGACACGCGTCACCGGACCCGCGTTCGGGTCTTCGGTCTGCATTTTTCTGAGAAGATACACGTCGGGGGGAACCCGGGCGCCTTGCAAGAATTCACGCAGGGCGGCGGAGCCTTCGGGTCGAAAGACCATGTAGCAGGAGGGACAGAACGTCGCGTCGGCCTTGATCTTACGCTCGCAGGCTGGACAGGGTCTGACCTGAGTGCTTCCGGCGCCAAACAGCCTCAACGGCATCCTCGTCTGGTCGGTTTTTTTGGAGCTCGCCTGAGTCAATGGAAAATAGCACCCGTTGCGCGGTCCGTCAAACCCCTAAATGCGCCTGACGTCTGGCGACCCGCCGCGCCGCCTCCCCACACCATGCGTTGTGCATCCGGCTGCTCTTTGTTAGACTGCCACCTGCCGTTCTTCGATGCGTTACGGCCCGCCCAAAAGGATGGACATGGTGCCTGACCCGAGCTGGCTGCTCCAGCACTGGGGCTACTTCGCCATCTTCGCCGTGGTGATCCTGGGGAACATGGGCCTCCCCTTCCCCGAGGAGACGATTCTCGTCTTGGCCGGCTACCTGGTCTGGGACGGCCAGCTCCGCCTCCCCATCGTCCTGGGCGTGGGGATTCTCAGCGCGGTGGTGGGCGACAACCTGGGGTACTGGATGGGGCGGGGGTTTGGGCGGCGGGCCATCGAACGTTACGGCCACTGGATCTTCGTCACGCCGGAGCGCCTGGACGCGACCCAACAGATCGTCGCGCGGTACGGTGCGATGGCGGTCTTTGCCGCCCGGTTCATCCCGGGCCTGCGCTTCCTCGCCGGCCCCGTCGCCGGGATCACGGGACTGCGCCCCGCTCCCTTCATCGTCGCCAACGTGCTGGGCGCATCCCTCTACGTCCCCGGGGCGGTGGCCGCGGGATACGCCATCGGGTACGGGCTGGGCGATTACCTGACACGAGCCGAGCGGACGGTCGGGCAGGTGGAACACGTGGTCCTGATCATGGTCGTGTGCGTCACGCTGGTTCTGCTGGCGTGGCGGGCGTTGCGGGCCGCCCGGCCTCGCTAGCATCCACAAAGCCGTACGCGGCCCGCCCCACTCGCCACCGCTCCGGAACACGCCCTCTAGCCTCGCTGCCGATCCTTCCCTCTCTTGGCGTCCCCCTCAGAAGATGTTCGGCATGAAGAGTTTCGGAATCCCCAGCGAGACCACCGGGAAGAAGATGGCCAGAAGGAGGACCACCAGCATGGCCGCCAGGAAGGCGCCGACCTCCCTGAGCGGCTGGATCACATTGATGCCCGCGATCTGGCACGAGATGAGGAGGCACAGGCCGTAGGGGGGCGTGATCAGGCCGTAGGCCAGCGTGATGCAGCCCACGATCGCGAAGTGCATGGGGTGGATCCCCACGCTCTCCGCCACGGGCTTGAGGATCGGGGCGAAGATGATGATCGCCGGCACGGCATCGATGAAGCAGCCGACGATGAGAAATACCACCACGATGAGGAGCATCATCACCGTGGGATCTGTCGTCATGGCGCTCAAGATCTTCACCAGGTACTGGGGGATCTTGTAGAAGGCCAGCACCCAGGCGTAGATGGCCGCGCAGCCCACGCAGAAGAGGACGACCGAGGACAGCATCATCGTCTCGTAGAGCAACTGGAAGAATCCCTTGATGGTGAGCGTCCGGTAGACGAGGAAACCGAGCACCATGGCGTAGAGCACCGCGATCAGGGCCGCCTCGGTCGGCGTCACGATGCCGAACACCACGCCGCCCACGATGATGACGGGGGTCAGGATGGCGAGGATCGCTTCCTTGGCGGCGTGGCCGAGATTCCGAAGGGAAAACTCCGACGCCTTCGGATAGTGCCGCGTGACCGCATAGTAGTAGGTCAGGCCCATCTGGAAGAGCCCGATGAGGATCCCGGGGACGATCCCCGCCAGGAAGAGGCCGGAGACGGAGACGTTCATCACCCCGCCCCAGACCACCATGATGATGCTCGGCGGGATGATGACCCCCATGACCGCCGAGCAGGCGGTCACCGCCACGGTGAAGTTGACGTCGTACCCCGCCTTTCGCATGGCCGGGATGATGATGGAGCCCTCGCCCGCCGCGTCCGCGTTCGAGGAGCCCGAGATGCCGGCGAAGATCATGCTGGTCACGACGTTGACGTGGCCCAGCCCGCCCGGCAGGTGGCCGACCATGGCCTGGGCCAGCCGGAGGAGCATGTTGGTGATGCCCGCCCAGTTCATGAGGTTGGCGGCCAGGACGAAGAACGGAATGGCCAGCAAGATGAAGGAGCCGTACTGGATCATCATGCGGTGGAGCAGCATGATGGGCGTCACCTGCGGGGTCAGGATGAGGATGGGAACCACCGAGAAGGCCAGCGCGAAGGAGATCGGCACCCGCAGCGCGATGAGGACGACGAGCGTGCCGAACATCACCCAGAAGACGGTCGCGGAATCGAGCATCAGCGGGCCTCCTCGACCTGCGACTTCGGCATGAAGAACTCCTTATAAGCGTCCTCGACGAGGAACAGCAGCCAGAGGAGACCGGCGACCGGGACCGAAATATAGAGGATAGGCCATGTTGATCATCAGGACTTCCGACGTCTGGATCAGGGCCCACTTCACGACAAAGCCGTAGCCGAAGACGACGAAGGTGAGCGTGACAAACCCGACGAACACATAGTACACGAGCTTGAGGAAGACCAGGACGGAACGCGGCGGGGTCTTCCCCATGAACAGATCCACGTTGAAGTGTTTGTTCTCCCGGACGGCGATGCTGGCCCCGATGAAGACCATCCAGATCATGGCCCAGTTGGCGATCTCCAGCGGCCAGAGCCAGCGCGGGACGAACGGCAGGTAGCGGGCGGCCACGAGCAGCGCGACCGAGACGATCAGGATCAGCCCCATGGCGACGAGGGCGTAGTAGAGGCACCGCGAGACGGCATCACACAGCTTCACCAGCATCGAGACTTCCTCGCGTCAGGCGGAAGGATGAAGGCGAATCCGGTGGGTGGAGGGTCCCTCCACCCACCGGGAGGCACGCGATCTACTTGATGGCGTTGAGCTTGGCCAGCATGTCGGCGGCGTTGTTCTCCTTGGCAAACTGCTCGACCACCGGCATGGCGCGCTTGCGCATCTCGGTGTTGTCGAACGGGACGACCTTCAGGCCGTTCTTCTGCTGCATTTCCTTGATCAGGCCCTCACCCTCTTCCACCTCGGTCTTCCGGTGGTACGCGGAGGCCTCCTTGGCGGCCTTCAGCACGGCGTCCTGCAGATCCTTGGGGAAGGACTGGAACTTCTTCTCGCTGATGGCCAGGATCCGGGTCGTGATCTGGTGGTTGGTCAGCACGTAGTAGGGGGCGACCTCGTAGAACTTCATGCTCTTCAGGCCGGCCGGCTCGTTCTCGAGGCCGTCCAGGACGCCCGTCTTGATGGCGTTGTAGACTTCCATGTAATCCATCGGCGTGGCCTTCAGGCCGGTGGCCGAGAACACTTTCTGGTGCAGCGGGGAGCCCTGCACGCGCATCTGGATCTTGGGGAAGTCGTCGATCGTCTTGACTTCCTTGCGCAGGATCAGATGCCGGACGCCGCCCCCGCCGTAGCCGATGAACCGGACCCCCTTCTGGGTCATGGTCTTCTGGATGGGCTCGAACACGTCGGCTTCCAGGCTCTTGTTCCAGTGGTCGACGCTCTTGAAGATGAAGGGGGCGTCCATGAAGGTCGCGGTCTTGTCCCAGTTCGCGATCCAGGCGGGCGAGATGATGGAGAAGTCGATGGCCACGCCCTGCAGCATGTACTCGATGGCGTCCTTCTCCGTACCGATGTCGCCGGAATGGTGGAGGTCCCACTCGAGCTTGATGGGGCCCTTGTAGTACTGGCTGGTGAGGTCGGCGAACTTCTGGACCGTGCGGAAGTAGACGTGCTCCTTCGGCAGCATGGTGTGGCCGATCAGCTTGATGGTCTGCTGCCCCGCCTCGGCCTCTCGCGCCCCTCCCGCGAAGAGCGGCAACACCGCCACGGCGGCAATCACGAGCGCCCAGAGAACCGTTCTTCTGTTCATAAGACCCTCCTCGAAAGTGGGAAACGGCATTGCCTACAAGACCCCGATGGAAACGGGCGGACACTAACAAGGCGTCCGGACCCCGTCAAGCCGCCTCGCAGCGATGTCCTCTTCCCGGGACAAGGGCCTGCCATGCGCCGCGCTCCGGCGCGCCCCCCGCGCGGACCCGTCACCCGTGCGGCGCCTCTACCCTTTGCGCGTTCGGACCTCGACCCCCGCGGGCGTGCCCACGATGACGCGGTGCGCCACACCGAGGAATAGACCCGTCCCGACGATCCCGGCCCGGGTGAGCAACGCTGCCTCGACAGCCTTCGGGTCCGCGATCCCGTTCGCAAAGGTGCAGTGCAGGATGTAGTTGCCCTCGTCCGTGACAAACGACCGGCCGTTGGGCTCCGTGCGGAGGATGGGTGCGGCGCCGAGCGACTCGATGAATCCCAGGTGCGACTTCCAACCGAAAGGAATGACCTCGACCGGAAGCGGCGCCTTGGTCCCCAGCCGGGAAACCAGCTTGGAATCGTCCACCAGGATCACCACCTCCCGCGAGGCGGTGGCCACCACTTTCTCCCAGAGCAGCGCACCGCCGAGGCCCTTGGTCAGATTCAGATCCGGATCCACCTCGTCCGCCCCGTCCAGATTGAGATCGAGCACCGGATGATCGTCCAGAGTCGCCAGCGGCACGCCGGACTCCCTGGCGACCGCGGCGATGGCGCTGGAAGATGGCACCCCGATTACGTTCCGGAGAGTCCCCTCGCGCAGCTTCTGCCCGATCACCTGAACCATCAGGGTGGACGTGGTCCCGCTGCCCAGGCCCAAGACCATCCCCGACTGCACAAGGCTCGCCCCACGCTCTGCCGCTGCCTGTTTCGGATTCACGGTCACGATCCTTTCGAAAAGGTGAGGCGAGCCGGCTGGCCGCCTCGCAGTCCAGGAACCATTCCGGTCGGCCGTCGACCGCACGAGTTGCGTTCGCGGCGCGCCGTCTTAGTGCTCAGGGACGACACTTCGATGACGGCTTCGGTGGCCGCATTACGCCAGGTCCGGGGGACCGGCATACGTCATTTTTATTGCGCTCAGCAGCACTTAGCGGCCGAGCAGGTGCAGGGCGCGAGCCGCCACATTTTCCGGCGTAAACCCGAACTGCTCGAAGAGCACCTGGGCAGGCGCGGATGCTCCGAACCGGGACAGGCCGACCACGTCGCCGCCGAGTCCCACGTACTTGTGCCACCCGAGCGGCGTCCCGGCCTCGACGGCCAGCCGGGCCGTCACGGCCGGCGGCAGGACGGCATCCCGATAGGCTTGCGGCTGCGCCTCGAAGAGCTCCCACGAGGGCATGCTCACCACACGGGCCGGCACGCCCTTCTGCTGTAGAATCTTCTGGGCGCCGATCGCCGGGGCCATCTCGGAGCCGGTGGCGATCAGGATCAGGCGGGGCTTGCCTCCGGCCGCCTCGGCCAGGACGTAGGCGCCGCGTTCGACGCCGCCGCCCGACTGCTCGCCGGTCCGGTCGAGGTTCGGGAGGTTCTGCCGCGTCAGGATGAGACAGGTCGGGCCGTGGTGCACGAGCGCCGCCCGCCAGGCCTCGACCGTCTCGGTGGCGTCCGCCGGGCGGATCACCCGCAGATCGGGAATCGTGCGGAGCGCCATGACGTGCTCGATCGGCTGGTGGGTCGGGCCATCCTCCCCCAGACCGATGCTGTCGTGAGTGAAAATGAAGATGACGGGGATCCGCATCAGGGCCGCGAGGCGTATCGCCGGGCGCATGTAATCCGCGAAAATCAGGAACGTGGCCACGTACGGCCGCAGGCCGCCGTGGAGCGCCATGCCGTTGGCCATTGCCCCCATGGCGTGCTCCCGCACGCCGAAGCGGACGTTTCGCCCCGCCGGGGTCCCCGCCTGGAATTCACCGCCGTCTCCGACGTAGGTGTTGTTGGACGGCGCCAGGTCGGCCGATCCCCCCACCAGGTTGGCAACGCTGGCGTACACCGCCTGGATGACCTTCCCGGAAACGGCCCGGGTCGCCACGGCCGGGTCGTTCGGCGCGAATTTCGGGAGCCCCGCATCCCATCCATCGGCAAGCTGCCCGCTCAGGAATTGCTCCCAGCGCGCCGCCTCGGCCGGAAATGCCGCAGCGTAGGCTTGCGCCCGCTGGCGCCAGTCGGTCTCCCACGCCATGCCGCGCTCCACCGCCTTCCGGAACTCGTGCCGGACCTCCTCCGGGACCAGGAACGCCGGCGACTCGGGCCACCCCAGCTTCTGTTTGGTGCGCTGGAGTTCGTCCTCGCCCAGCGGCTCGCCATGGGCCTTGCTGGTGTCCTGCTTGCCGGGACTGCCAAACCCGATGTGGGTGCGACACATGATGAGCGACGGCCGGCCCGTCTCGGCCTGCGCGGCCCGGATGGCCGCCTCCACGGCGCCCAGGTCGTTGCCGTCGGCCACCCGCTGCACGTGCCAGCCGTAGGCCTCGAAGCGACGGCCCACGTCCTCCGTGAACGCCAGGTCGGTGCTACCGTCGATGGTGATTTTGTTGTCGTCGTAGAGATAGATCAGCTTTCCCAGCTTGAGATGGCCGGCCAGCGAGGCGGCCTCGGATGCCACCCCTTCCATCAGATCGCCGTCGCTGACGATGGCGTAGGTGTGATGATCGACGAGCGCTTGTCCCGGCCGGTTGAACTGGGCGGCCAGCCAGCGCTCGGCGACCGCCATCCCGACGCCGGTGGCGAAACCCTGGCCCAGCGGCCCCGTGGTGGTCTCGACGCCGGGCGTGTGGCCGTATTCCGGATGACCGGGGGTCTTGCTGCCCCACTGCCGGAACCGCTGAAGCTCCTCCAGGTCAAGGCCGTACCCCGTCAGGTGCAGCAGGGCATACAGCAGCATCGACCCGTGTCCCGCCGACAAGACGAATCGGTCCCGGTCCGGCCACTTCGGATTGGACGGATTGTGCTTGAGGATCCGGGTCCAGAGGACATACGCCATGGCGGCCGCCCCCATGGGCATGCCGGGATGACCCGACTTCGCCTTCTGGACGGCATCGGCCGCCAGCATGCGAATGGTGTTGATGCAGCGCTGGTCCAGTTGCTCTCTCGCGTCCGGCATGAGCAGCCTCCCTGTATGCGGTCACGTGTGTCCGGCGGCGCGGGACGCCGGCCCCGGTCTGGAGCGTACCATACAGGCCGTCACGCCCCGCAACAAGAAAAACTGTGCGCCGTCCGCAACCGCGTGACGGAACCGCCCGTATGCGGATATAATCTCCCGTTCCCCGGCTGGCCGGGGCAGGGAGATTTCACTCGTGACGGAACCCGCGTAAGGACAACATGACGCGTTCGCGCCTCCGCTGGTGGATCGTTCGCTTGGCCGTTGCCGGCCTGGTTCTCGCCGGTCTCGCGGTGGCCTCGTCGCTCGCCGTGCGTGCGTACGCCCCCGCCCTCTCACGCGACCGCCTCGAGCGCACCCTCACCGAGCTCCTGGGCCGCCCCGTCCGGATCGAGCGTGTCGCGCTCTCTCTCTGGCTGGGTCGCGCGACCGTCCAGGACGTTCGCGTGGAGGCCGGACCGGGAGAGGGAACCGAGCCGTTCCTCCGCCTCGGCCGCGGAGAACTCCACGTCGGAATCAGCAGTCTCTGGAGGCGCCAGCTCGTCCTGTCGACCATCCTGCTCCAGGATCTGGAGGTGCGCCTCTCCGGGCCGGGTCGCGACGCCGCCCCGCCGTCCCTCGACTTTCCCGACACGTTCGCGATCGGACCGGTGACCGTGCGGATTCAGACCATTCAGGTCGAGCGGTCTCGCGTGGTCTATCGGGATGCGTCCCGGGGACTCCTGGTGGATGCGCACGGGCTCCGCCTGAGGGCGCGACCCGAGCGACGGGGGATCGCCTTCGATCTGCGCCTCGACGCTCTCGCGCTCCAGGCGCCGGACGTCCGCGAGACGATCGCGGACGTCGAGGGGGCCGGCTGGATCCACCAGGACCTGCTGTCCATCCGCGCCGCGGCCGGGCGGTGGCAGGAACGGCGCATCCGGGCGACCGGGGACATCCGACGTCCGTTCGCCGCGGCCGAGCTCGACCTCTCGATCGAGGGCGAGGCCGATTTGGCCGCGCTGTCCCGGCGGTTCGCATCCCCCTGGCCCCTCGCGGGCGTGATCACCGCGCAGGCAAAAATCCAGGGACGGTTTGATGCCGTCCAGGTGTCGGGGCAACTCGCCGTCCCCCGGCTGACCGCCGGTCCGATTCGAGCCCGAGACGTCGCCGTGCGCGGTCGGTGGAAAGAGGGGCTGCTCGATCTGTCCCAAGTCACCGCCGGCCTCTTCGACGGCACGCTGCGGGGAACCTTTGCGACACGCGTCGCTCGGCCGCAGGAGACGCGCGCCGCCTTCACCCTGCAGCGGGCCTCGATCCCCGCCCTGGACACGCTGACCCCGACCCCGCTGGGCCTGCGCGGCGAACTTGATGCTGAAGCTGAGATCACCGGCGACCCGCGACGGCCTGCCGAGCTGCGCGGCCGGGTCCTCCTTTCGGGAACGCGTCTCATCCTCCCGGGAGCGCTTGCCCGACTAGGCGCCGGCGCCGTGCGCATCGCCGGCTCCTTCCAAAACGCCGTGGCGGACCTCTCTCAGGCCACAGCGAGCTGGCCGGGCGCAGACGTCACGGCCGAGGGACGCGTCGGACCGGAGGGACCGTTAGGGCTCCGGGTCGCCATCCGGGCCGACCTTGGGACCATCGCACCGCTCTGGGCAATGCCGGTCATGGGTGGGCAGGCCGACGCGCAGGTGGAAGCGCACGGCCGCTGGGCGAGCCCGGACCTGGTCGGCCAGGTGCGCACCCCATCGCTGACCGTGTCGGGCGTCCGACTCGATGCGGTGGACATCGCGTGCCGGTTCCAGGACGGATCCCTCCAGGTGAATTCGGCGACCGCCACCCTGGGGCAGAGCCGGGCCGTCGCGTCGGGCCTCCTGACCTGGAGCGACCCCGGTGCGACGTCCTCCGGCCACGCTGCGGCGCGCCTTCGGTTCAACGGCGAGGGACGGGCGGCAGCGGCGCGCTGGGAGGACTTCGACCGTTGGCTGCCGCCCGCCCTCCACGGGCTGGGTCGTTTTGCGCTGGCCGGGCGGGCGGAGGGGACACCCGAGGCCTGGCACGCGTCGGGCACGATCGAGGCCGCCGACCTCGCCGCCCGATCCGGAATCCCCATTCGAAGCCTCCAGGCGGCCTTTGCGCTGGACCCAGCCAAGCTGGACATCGCTCGTCTTCGCGCCGAGGTGGACGGCATTCCTATCCGTGGCGCCGGCACCTGGATGTGGGATGGCACCGGCCGGGCCAGCGCCGACGTGGGGCCGGCCGACCTCTCTCGGATCCCTCGACTCCCCGACACCGCACACCTCGGCGGCACGGGACGGGCGCACCTGCAGGCGTCTGTGCAGCACGGGACGGTGGAGGTCTCGGGAACGACCACGCTGGATCGGGTCACCGTCCAAGAGTTTGTGCTGGGGGACGGCTCCGGGCGATTTGCCCTGCGCGGCGGGCAGCTTGACGCCGAGTTGGCATTCCCGGAGTCCCGGTTGGCGGCCACGGCGCGAGGGTCGCTGGATCGGAATGACCCGATCGCCGTCCGGGTCGAGGCCAGGGACCTGGCCCTCGGGCCCACGCTGCGTCGGCTTGGCCTGGCCCACGACAGCGGCGTGGACGGAACCCTGAGCGCCATCGCCGACGTCACGGTGCCCATCGCGGAGCCCTCCGCCGCCCGGGGGACGGTGACGCTGGATCCGGTCCGTCTCGTCGTGGTCGAGGAGGAATGGGCGAACCGCGGTCCGGTGGTGCTGCGCTGGGAGCCTTCCGGTCTCTCAATCGATCGCCTGCACCTCGCCGGCCGGCTCGGCAACTTGCAGGCCTCCGGCCGGTGGGATCCCCGCGGCGCCCTCGGTGTACAAATCACCGGCCAGTTCCCGCTCGCCATGCTCCCGCTGTTCCGTCCAGAGATTCGCGAGGCGGCAGGGACCCTGGCGATCGCGGGACAGGTAGGCGGAACCGCCGCAGCCCCTCGCTTCACGGGCGAAGCGACGATCAAGAACGGCATGCTCCAGATCCGCGACCGGCCGGAGACGCTTCGCGAGCTGGAGGCCCGGATGGTATTCTCGCAGGACGGCGTCCGTCTGGTGGACGCGGTCGGGTCGCTGGGGCGCGGGCGCGTGCGCGCCAGCGGCGACCTGACGCTGCAGGGTTGGCAGCTCGGCGCATACCGATTCGCCGTCACCGGCCAGAACCTGTCGATCGCGCCCGCGCCGGGCGTGCAAACCGCGTGGGACCTCAACCTCGAACTGGTCGGCCAGGGCTCCAAAGCCCAGCTCCGCGGCGAGGGCCGCCTTCTCCAGGGAGCCGTGTCGGGGCAGTTCTCTCTCGTGTCGCTGCTCCTCAGCCGCCCCCCCGAGACGGCAGCGGAACTCTCGGTAGCGATCCCCCTCCGGATCCTCCTCCGACTGGACAACAACCTCCGCGTCAACATGAAGCTGGCGCGGCTGCGGGGGGGCGGCACGCTCAGCCTGGAAGGCACCACGGCCGCGCCGGTGTTGCTCGGATCCCTGGAGACCCAAGAAGGACGCATCATCTTTCGAAACCAGCGCTGGAACCTCGTCTCTGGCGCGGTGCGTTTCGTCGATCCGCGCCGCACCGAGGCGATCCTGGACGTCACCGGACAGGCCCGGATCAGGGAGTACGACGTGACCCTGCGCCTCTCTGGACGACCCGACGAGCTCACGGTCCGCCTCTCCTCCTCGCCCACCCTCTCCCAGGAAGAGATCCTCATGCTGGTCGCCATGGGCGTCACCAAGAGCCAGACCGGCACCTCGGCCGGCGGCGCGATGCTGGGCGAGATCGGCCGCCTGCTGGTCGAAGACCTGCTGGAAGCGACGGCCGGAACCTATGGCCCGGACGCTATCCAGAGCGTCGTCCCGGACACCGTCGAGATGCAGCGGACCGGCCAGAACGACCGCGCCATCCGTGGCGGCAAACCGATGACCGAGGACGACCGCGCCATCCGCGTCGGCAAACAGCTGACCGAGGACGTCCGCGTGCTCTATTCGCAGAGCCTCTCCGGCGCCGCGAAGCGCGTCGTCCGAGTCGAGTACCAGATCTTCGGCCCGCTGCTCCTGTCGGCCGAGCAGGACTTCCAGGGAGGCGTCGGTGGCGATGTCCTGCTCCGGTTGAGGTTCCGATGAGAGGAGCCCGGCGACGACTGGCGGCCGTGTTCGCCCTCGGCGTCTGCCTGGGAGCGGTCACCCCGTCTTCGGCGCCTCGCCGGAGACCGTCACCGGCGTGGACCTGGTCTCCACCCAGGAGTTGCCGACCGAGTTGATCCGGGCCGCACTCGGAGACCTCGTCAACCGGCCCCGCTCGCGCGTGGCCATCCGTCAGAGCCTCGACCGCCTCTGGTCCCTCGGCCTCTTCTCGGAGGTACGCGTGGACGAGGTCGCGGGTCCGGACGGCATCCGGCTGCGCTTTCACCTGACCCGACGCCCCCAGATCCGGCGGATCCGCTGGGAGGGCGATCTCGGCCTCGCCCTGGTGGACCTGGCCGATGCCGCCAATCTCCCCGTCGGCGGGGATGCGGGCGCGGAACCACTGGAACGGGCGCGCCACCGCGTGCTGGCCGCCTACGCCCGCGAAGGGTTCTTCGCCGCCCGGGTAACGGTCCGAACCTCGGACGAGCCGGCGACCGGTGGGCGCGATGTTGCGTTCGTCGTCGAACCGGGTCCGCGTGCCCGGATCGGCGGCGCTGACGATCCGGGGCGTCTCGGCGACCGAGGCGGACGCGCTCGCTCCGCAGTTCCGGTTGGAGCCCGGCGCCGAGTACGGCGACGCGGTCGTCCGGAGGCGCGTCCAGGCCCTGGAGGAGACGCTCCGCGACCAGGGACGCTTTGAAGCCCGGGTGGCCATCGTGGAGTCGGCGTGGGATCAACCCACGAACCGCGTCAACCTGACGCTCGACGTCGAGCTCGGCCCCACGTATGCGGTGGAGTTTTCCGGAGTCACGGGGCTCGGCGAATCGGCCCTCCGGTCTCGACTCACCTTCCGGGACGCGGGCGCGGTGGACGAGGCAGAGGTCGGCGTCAGCGCGCGCGAGATCGAGGCCGCCTATCGGGAGGCCGGTTTCCACTTCGTTCGCGTCAGCGGGTCGCTGGGCCCGGAGGGCGATCCCCGGGCGATTCGCTTCGAGGTGTCGGAAGGACCCAGGGTCATCGTCGCGGCCATCGCGTTCTCCGGAAACCGGTCCTTCTCCGCGGAACGGCTGGAGGCGCAGATGGGTACGCGACTGCCCGGCTTTCTGCGCCCGGGAGTGTTTCGGGAAGCGCAACTCGACCAGGACATCCGTGCCCTCACCGCGTTCTACCGTAGCCAGGGACACCCGGATGTGGTCGTCGGCCCCCCGGACGTCCGGTTTTCCGACGACCGGAGTCAAGCGCAGATCGTCATCCCCGTCGTCGAGGGCGCTCGCCTGACGGTTGGCGCGGTGTCCGTGGAGGGTGTCGCCGTCCTCTCTCCCGCCGAGGTCCTGGCCGCTCTGCCTTTCAAGACGGGGGACCCCTGGACAGCGCAGCGAGAGGCCGAGGCGCAAAAGAGCCTCGGGCGTGTGTACGCCCGGCGCGGATATCTGGGGGCCCGGATCGTGGCGGAGACCACCCGGCGGGAAGAGCGTGCGGACGTGGTCATCCGAATTCAAGAAGGCGCCCCCACCCGCGTCGGCCGTATCCTGATCACCGGCTTGGTGGCCACCCGGGAATATGTCGTCCAGCGGGAACTGCTGTTCGCACCGGGCGACCCCTTCAATCCCGAAGTCCTGGCGGACACCGAGCGGCGCTTGGCCGTCCTCGGTATCTTCGAGCGGGTGCAGGTCGGGCCGCTCCAGCCTCCTCCCACGCCCTTCGCCGACGTCGAGATTTCAGTCCGCGAGGGGAAGCCCTGGCGCGTGGAGCTCGGCGGCGGCTACAGCAGCGACCAGGGCTGGCGTGGCGTGGTCGAGGTCGGACACGACAACGTCGCGGGCACCGGCCAGAGTGCCGGCATTCGCGAGAAGGTCACCCAATACGGCGATCGCACCGACGCTCACCTATCGGTTTCCCTGGACCTTCGGCATCCCCCTCAAGAGCGACGTGGGCCTCTTTCACGAGTACCGAGACCAGTTCGGGTACAAGCGAGCAGGAAACGGCCTCACGGCCGGGCGTGGAGCGCACCCTCCTGCCGGTGCCCTTCACGGACATCTACCGGCTGCGGCTCGGCCTGCGGTACCAGCTCGCCTGGGTTCGGGTGTACGACGTCCAGTCGTCCCTGGAGTCGGCGGGCGCCGACTCCATCGTCCCCGGCTCGGAGCGCGTGGGCAAGGTGACGCCCGCGGTGACCGCCGACTACCGGGACAATCCCCTCGATCCCAAGACCGGAAGCCTGCACACCGTCTCGGTGGGCCTGGCCGGCCCCTATCTTGGCAGTCAGGCAAGTTTCGTCCGGTCGCAGATGGAGACGGCGTGGTATTTCAACTGGCCGCCGCCCACGACCATCGCCGTGGCCGCCCGGCTCGGCCTGGCGACTCCCCTTGGCACCTCGAGTTCGCTGCCGAGCCAGGAACGGTTCTATGCCGGCGGCAGCACCACGATCCGGGGCTACCCGCAGGACAAGGTCGGCCCCCTGGACGCGAACGGCAACCCGCTGGGTGGAAACGCTTCCGTGATCGCCAACATGGAGTGGCGCGTGCCCCTCTGGCGCTGGCTGAGCGGGGTGGCGTTCCTGGACGTCGGCGCCGTCACCCCGGACGTGAACCAGCTCGACGCGTCCGCTTTCAAGACCGGCGTGGGAGGCGGTCTGCGCGTCAAGACCCCGGTGGGTCCCATCCGTTTCGACGTCGGCTACGCCTTGAACCCGATCAGGAACACGGGACGATGGCAATTCTATCTCGCAATCGGCCAGGCGTTCTAGGGCCCCTGGTCGCCCTGTTATGCGTCGGCGCGCTTGGCGCGTCGGCGCCGGCGCTCGCTGCGGAAACATTTCTGGACGCCGTCCTGGCGTCTGTCGCGGGCAAGACCGTCACCGTGACCGACGTGGCCATCGGGCGGGCGCTGTCGCTATTCGGCCTGCGGCCGTCGGAGGCGCCCATCGGCAAGGGGGAGGTCGAGCAGGTCGTGAACGCCGTCCTGATGGAGCGGGAAGCGGCGCAACTGGCGATCGGCGACGCCCCGGAGGAGGTCGAGGCGGCGTGGCACGCGGCAGCGGACCGCCTCGGCGGGATGCCGGCGCTCCTGGCGTGGATGACTCAGGCGGGGCTTGACGAGACGTGGGTCAAGAGCCTCGTGAAAACGGACCTCCGCGGCCACCGTTTCATCGACCTTCGATTCCGGGCCTTCGCCTTCGTCAGCGACGCGGATGTCACCGCCACCTTGGGGTCCGGCGTGCACGCCCCCGATGTCCGCGACCGCGCGCGCGAGACCTTGCGCATCCAAGCCATCGATCGGGCCGTGGCGGATTGGCTGGCCGATGCCCGGACACGCCATCCCATTGGACTTTCGGACACCGACGCACGGGGCGTCTCGCCGCCCTTCTCCATGCCCCTACAGGGAGAAGCGCCACTGACCGGAGTACGCCGGTCGGGCTCGTCCGTCCCGACGGGTCGCCTTACTCCCGTCCGACCTGCTGAAGGAAATCCCTCGCGGCGGTCGTGAACGTCGCGCAGGCGCTGACCGCGATCACCTGGAAGCCCTGGACGTACAGCGCGCGCCCGTTGGCCGCATCCAGCGCCAGCAGCATCGCTGGTCTTCCCGCCGCCTGAGCTGCGCCGCGCATCTGCTCCACCGCGGCCTGGACACGGGGATCCTTCCAGCCGCCCGGGATGCCCATGGACAGCGCCATGTCGCCCGGCCCGCCAAGCACGATGTCCACCCCCGGCGTCCCGCAGATGGCGGCGAGGTTCGGGAGCGCCTCCTGATCCTCGATCAACGGAATGCACAGCACCTCGTCGTTCGCCCTGGTGAAGTACTCGACCTGGCTCTGCGTGATCCCATAGTTGGACGCTCGCGACCGGCCAAAGCCGCCCCGGAGCCCCGTCGGCGGATACTTCGTGGCCGCCACCATGGCCTCGGTCTCGGCCCGGGTGCGGATGTTGGGAACGATGATCCCGCCGGCGCCGATCTCCAGGTACTCCAGGATGATCGTCGGGTCGTTCTTCGGCACGCGGACCAGGCTCGTCATCCCGGTGGCGTCGGCCGCCCGGATGAGGCCGCGCGCTGTCTCCGGATTCAGCCCGCAGTGCTGCGCGTCCAGGAAGACGAAGTCGTACCCGAGGTGCCCCGCGATCTCGACGAGATCCGGGCAATCGAACTCTACCAGCATCCCGCAGACCCGCTTCCCAGCTGGCGAGCTTGCGCTTCAACGTATTCGTCCGCATCCTCTCCTCCGGTTTGAAGGACATACCGCTGCCGCTTCTCGCCCGTTTCGCCTTCGCCTCTCGGCCTCTCGGCTCTCGGCGGCTCTCCCGTCACACCTGCGCTTCCTTGCTCTCTTCCCGCACGGCCGACGGCAGCGCCTGCCAGGCGGAGGTGATGAAGATGATCGCCGTGATGATCAGGAGCACCAGGGAGATCGGTCGGGTGAAGAAGATGCTGAAGTCTCCCTGGGACATCGACAGGGACTCGCGCAGGCTCCGTTCCATCAGGGGACCCAGGATCAGCGTGAGGATCGCCGGGGCCAGCGGGAAGTCCAGCTTCTTGAAGACATACCCCAGCAGGCCGCAGAAGATCATCATCCCGACGTCGAACATGCTGTTGTTGAGGCTGTAGGCCCCGATGATGCAGAAGACCAGGATGAACACCATCAGGATGTTGTACGGGATCTTGAGAAGTCTTGCCCACCAGCCGACCAGCGGCAGATTCAGGATCAGCAGGATCACGTTGCCGATGTAGAGGCTGGCGATGACCGCCCAGACGAAGGTGGCGTGCTGCGAAAAGAGCAGCGGCCCGGGCGTCAGCCCGTTCATGATCAGGGCGCCCATCAGGATGGCGATCGTGGGCGATCCCGGCAACCCCAGCGTGAACAGCGGGATCAGCGCGGCATTCGCGTAGGCGTTGTTGGCCGTCTCCGGCGCCGCCACCCCTTCGATGACTCCGGTCCCGAACTTCTCCGGGTGCTTCGAGACCTTCTTCTCGATGGCGTAGGACATGAAGGAGGCGACGGCGGAATTCGTCCCCGGGATCAGGCCCAGAAAGAACCCCAGTCCCGTGCCGCGGATGATCGACGCTGAGGGAGATCCGCTATTCGTCCCGCCGTGGGAAGAACGAGGAGACCTTGCCGTCCTTCCGCCATCACGCTCTCCAGGGACTTCTCCGCGTTGATCAGGATCTCGCCGATGCCGAAGAAGCCCATGACCACCGGGACGAACCGGATCCCGTCCATCAGCGGGGTGATGCCGAAGGTGAAACGCGGCGCCCCCTCGATCGGGTCGACGCCGACGAAGGAGAAGATCAGGCCGACGACCCCCATCACCAGGGCCTTGGCGAGCGACTTTCCCGCCAGGCCCATGACCAGCGAGAGGCCGACCAGGAGCAGCGAGAAGTACTCCGGCGGGCCGAACTTCAGGGCGAAGCGGGACAGCGGAAGCGCCACGAGGACGAGTCCGAACGTGGCGACCGCTGCCGCCGATGAACGATCCGATGGCGGCGACCCCGAGGGCCGCCCCGGCCCGGCCCTGCTTGGCCATCTCGTAGCCGTCGAGGCACGTCACGACGCTGGCCGCCTCGCCGGGGACGTTGATGAGGACCGAGGTGATGGTCCCCCCGTACATCGCCCCGTAGTAGATGGCCGCCAGCATGATGATGGCCGAGGTCGGCTCCAGCTTGAACGTGATGGGAATGAGGAGCGCCGTTCCCGCCGCGGGTCCCAGGCCCGGCAGGACGCCGATCAGCGTCCCCAGGATGCAGCCGATGGTGGCAAACAGCAGGTTCAGGGGCGAGAGTGCCACCGAGAACCCGTTCAGCAGATGCTGAAACGTCTCCACGCGTCGCCCCCCTAGCAGGATGATGAGGACTCGTTTACGCCAGGCTGCTCAAAAAGGCCCAGATGCCAGGCGGCGCGCGCAGGGCCGAGCGAGGCGTACTGCGGGTACGCCGCAGCGAGTCCCCCAGCGTGCGGGTACCATCCGAGTGGGTCACCGCAGATGGGCCGTTTTCAGCAGCCTGCTAGATCCCCAGGAAGCCCCTCGGCAACATCACCTGAAGCTGCCGGAAGAGGTAGGCCGTGCCGAAACTGCCCAGCAGCGTCAGGATCGCGGTCAGCCACCAGGGTTGCTTCCCCAACACCCGCAGGAGAAATCCGCAGAACAGGAACATCGTCAGGCTGTAGCCCAAGCCGCTCCAGCAGGAACACCGAAGCGACCAGCGCGCCCAGCAGGCTGGCGATTCTGGGTGAGCGCCGCCCGGCTCGGGAAGAAGCCCGGCGGGCAGCGACTCGCTGGCGGCGGAGGCTCCGGCCAATCTCGTAGAGCGACAGCAGCACCACCAGGACCCCCAGCCAGAACGAGAAAAAGCCCGGACCGGGCCCGAAGTCGCTCCCGTAGTACTTGATCTGGAGCGACTCGTAGACGACGAAGCCGCCGAAGAGGAGCAGGACACTCCAGACACGCGATCCACGATGCTCATGCGTCACCCGTCAGGCTGGGCGGCCGGTCATGTCCGCAGCGGACAAAAGGAAACCCGGCACCCCGCGCCCGCGGTGTGCCGGGCAGCCAGCGCCGCGGTCCGACTATTTGCGATAGAGGCCGATCAGATCCTTGGCTCGCTCGTTCTGGGACTCCAGGAACTTGGCGAAGTCATCCACCCCCATGAACTTCAGGGCCAGCCCCGACTCCTTCATCCGTTTGACGTGGTCGGGATCGTCCATGGCCTTCTTGATGACTGTCCTCCATGTACTTCACGATCTCCATGGGGGTCCCGGCCGGATAGACGTAGCCGCGGGTGGAGGAGGAGATGAGATCGATCCCCTTCTCGCGCATGGTCGGGACATCGGGGGCATCCGGGAACCGCTTCTCGTCGAAGACCGCCAGCATCCGCCCCTGGCCCGACTTCGTCGACGGGCAGGAAGCCGCCGACGTTGTCGAAGTTCACATCGGTGTGTCCGCCCAGAACCTGGCGCAGCGCCGTCGGGCGTGTCCACCAGGTGCACGATGTTGAACTGCACCCCCGCCTTGCGCTCCACGTCCAGCACCGACAAGTGGTCGTCGCTGCCGATCCCGGTGGTCGAGGCCTTGACCTGCTTCGGCCGCGCCTTGGCGTCCTTCAGCAGATCCTCCAGGGTCTTGTACGGGCTCTCCGTCCGAACGAAGATGGCGCCCGGGTCCTGGACGTGATTGGCCACCGGCTGGAAGTCCTTCATGGTGAAGGCCGGCTTCCGGGTGGGGTCGAAGACGATGGTCTGGAGCTGCGGGCACATTGATCAGCGCCAGCGTGTAGCCATCCGGCTTGGCGTTGTTCTTGAAGTCGGTCCACATCACCTGGCCGCCGGCGCCGGCCTTATTCTCCACCAGGACGGGCTGCCCGATGACCTTCTTCAGGGCCTCGGCCAGAATGCGGACCCCCACGTCGCTGCGACCCGCCGGCGCCGAAGCCGACCATGATGGTGATGGGCCGGTTCGGAAAGTCCTTGGGCTTGTCGGCCGCCGCAGCCTGCAACGCGCCGAACCCAACGATAAGAACAAGAAAAAGCACATAGGAAAACAGACGCTTCACACTCATGTTTTTCTCCTCCTCATAGGTCTCGACGGACAGGTGCGGAGATCCTTAGGTATTGATCTTTATACTATCGGCCTCGGGGGCTTGCAACCAAGATTTTGGGGAGCGGAGGATGATGCGCTGCTCCGAGCCTCCACGACGATGATCCGGGTGGCCACCGACTCCACGGGCTAGCCGTGGAGCAGTCGGTCGCGCACTCGAATGAAGACTGCGAGGCAGAGGACGTACACGGCGGTCGCCAGCAGGCTGTTCACGAAATAGCCCGGCCCTTTGCCGAAGAGGTGCGTTGGCAGGGCGATCACGGCCACCGCAGCCACGATTGGGAAGAGGTTGAAAACCACCAACCACGGAACCCGCATGGGAATCTCGTCGGCGAGATGCGGCCTCCCGATCGCTGCCAGGCAGACAAAACCCGCAACGGCGCCGGCAACGAAGAACAGCACCTCCACCTCCGATGGGGCGCCCAGTCGAGCGACGGAAAGCAGCACGGCCGCCCCGAGCGTTACCGTGTAGCCGTACGGGATGGCCAGGATGCTTGTAACGCGGCCGATGGCGCCGGCAAGGCACGACGACTCGTCCGGTTTTCTCTCTGTCTCACCCTTCGGCATATTGCCTTTTCGTCGGATGTCGACGCTTGGCGGATTTCCGGTTAACCCTTCAGCCCGCCGATGGTCAGCCCTCGGATGAACTGGCGCTGGACCAGGAGGACCATGACGAGGACCGGAAGCGTGATCAGCGTGGATGCGGCGTAGATGCCGCCCAGGTCCAGGTAGTCGAAGGTCATGAAGCTGTACACCACGACCGGCAGGGTCTTGGTCTTGACGCCCGCCAAGATGAGGGGGAAGAGGAAACTGTTCCAGGCAAAGATCAGGGCCAAAATGCCCGCCGAGACCAGGCCGGGCCGGACCAGCGGGACGGCGATCCGGAGGAACACCCCGAGCCGCGAGCAGCCGTCGATCCGGCCGGCCTCCTCCAGCTCCAATGGAACCTCTTCGAAGAAGCCGATCATGATCCACGTGATCAGTGGAACCGTGATGACGAGATGTGCGATCACCAGGCCGATAAAGGTGTCGATCAGCCCGAGCGCGCGGAACAGGATGAACCAGGGTACCAGGAACGAGATCCCCGGAATCATACGGCAGACCAGAATGCTCAGGGCCAAAGTCCGGTGGCCGTACCGGGCGATCCCGTACGCCGCCGGCAGGCCGAGGAGCATCCCAACACCCACGGACCCGAAGGAGACCAGGACGCTGTTCCAGGTGTACTGGAAAAAGGGGGTCTGCTGGAAGACGTTCCGGAAGTTGGCGACGGTCGGCGAGAACACGAACGCCGGTGGGTATTCGAGGATCTTCTCGTGCGTCTTGGCGCTGTTGAGGGCCATCCAGAAGAAGGGGAACACGAACACCGCCAGCACCAGCAGGAGCGCGCCGTAGAACGCCGCACGCCGCGCGAACCGCCAGGTGATCGGGCCAACCGGGCCGCGCATCATACCTTCCCCCGCCGAACCGAAATCAGGATCAGGTTCCCCGCCAGGATGACGAAGAAAAGGACCACTAAGAGCGCGCTGGCGTACCCGAAGTGTAGGTACTGGAACGCCTGGTCGAAGACGTAGAGGTTCAAGGTCTGCGAGGCGATGCCCGGACCGCCTTGCGTGGTGACGTAGATCTGGTCGAAGGTCTTGGCCGAGTCCATGAACCGGAGCATGGCCGCCGCCACCACGGTCGGCCGGATCAAGGGGAGCGTGATGCGCCAGAAGACCTGCCAGGGCGTGGCGCCGTCGATTTGGGCGGCTTCGTAGAAGTCCGAGGGCAGCGACACGAGGCCGGCCAACGTGATCAGCATGACGAGCGGCGTCCACTGCCACACGTCGAACAAGATGAGTGAGGGGAGGACCGTGCCGGCGTCGGCGAGCCAGCGCTGCGGCGGGAGGTGGAGGAGCTCGGCGAACCAGACGAAGATCCCATTGGACGGGTTGTACATGTGGCGCCAGACGAGGGCCAGCGCCACCGGGGTGCCGGCGACGGGCAGGATGAGGAGCGTCCGCGCCACCCCTTTGCCTACAAACTCTCGGTTCAGAAGCTGCGCGAGGCCCACGCCCAGCCCCAACTCGATCAGGACCGAGACGCCGGTGAAGTACACCGTGACGAAGATCGCGTTGCGAAATCCTGCGTCGCCAGCGAACACCTCGGCATAATTGCTGAGCCCCACCCAGGCCGGCGACGTCGTCGCGGCGCCTGACCAGCGGAAGAAGCTCAGGCCCGCGGTGTACAGGACGGGGAAGGCGACCACGGCCGCGAGAAAAAGCACGGCGGGGAGGACGAAGAACCACGAGACATGACGCTCGATCCATCGGCCGAGCCCAGGAGTAGGCCCCGACCGTCTGGAGTGCCCCAGGACACCCCCTGTCTCGTGTGCCGTCAAATCGCGCCCCCTTCGTCCTCCCCGGTCCTCTCGCGTTATCGCTTCGGCTCGGTCTTCTCCAGGATCTCCGCCATCTTCCTCGACGCGGCGTCCATCTCTGCCTTGGCATCCTTGCCGGCCAGGGCATTGTTGATGGCGATCCCGACGACGTCGGTGATCTCAGGCGACGCCACGAACGGCGGGTGGCCGATGGGGCGCGCCGACTGCACCTGCGTCATGGCCGCTTCGTAATAGCCCGGCTGCAGCTTGGACTTCCACTCGGGGTCGGTCCAGAGCGACTTCCGCGGCATGGGGAAACTGCGGAGGTGGAGCGGCTTCTGCATCTCCTTGCTGGTGGCCCACTGCATGAAGAGCCAGGCCGCCTTTTGCTTCTCCGAGAACGGGGACATGGCCAGGCTCCAAGCCCACAGCTCGTAGGTCACGCCCGCCGAGCCCGGTGGGGCCAGGGTGCCTTCCCACTTGCCGGCGACCTTGGACTTCTGGGGATCGCTGAAGAGACCGGCCCAGGAGACGGCGTCCAGAATCATGGCCGCCCGGCCCTGCAGGAAGTGCGTCTGCACCTCCATGGGCCCGTTGTCCGTGATCCCCGGATCGCCGTACGTGCGCAGCAGGCGGACGTACTGATTCACGGCGTTGAGGGCCGCCGGTGTGCCAATGCCGGGCTTCCCGTCCGGACTCAGCCAGCTCCCGCCGTTGGCATAGAGCCAGTGGGACCAGGTGTAGGGCGCCTGCGTCTTCCGCCCGCGGGCGACGAAGCCGTACACGGACGGCGGGTTGTGCAGCCGCTTGGCCGCCGCCTCCAGTTCGTCCAGTGTCTTGGGCGGCTTCAGCCCGGCCGCGTCGAAGAGGTCCTTGCGGTAGTAGAGCAGTTGGACGTTGGCCTGGACCGGCACGGCGACCTGCTTGCCGCCGAACTGGTGGGCCTTCCAGACGGCATCGATGAAGTCGCTCTTGTCCCACTCGACGCTGGTGGCGGACGGATCGTTCACCAGAGATGTGAGGTCCCCGTACCAGCCCGAGGTGAAGAACTGACGCCCCTCGCGCATGGTGCCCGTCGTGAACACGTCCACGCTCTTGCTCTTGGCCGACATCTCCACCGCCAGTTTCTGGCGGAAGGGATCTTCGGGGTAGTCCTCCACCACGACCTTGATGCCTGTCAGTTTCTCGAACTCGGGCAAGTTCGCCTTCCAGTGGTCGGTAAACCAGGCGCGCAGGGCCAAGAGCCGAATCTCCGTCCCCTGGGCTTGCTTCCAGTTGAACTGGGCGGCCTGCCCCGGTCCCACAACTGTCAGGACGGCCGCTGCGACCAACAGGGCACCGATGACCAACATTCCCCATTTACCCTTCATGGATCCTCTCCTCATGATGTAAGCGACTGGGTGATGGGTCACAATCGAGCACGGGCATGCGCCGTGCGTCACCTCCTTCCGTAAGCGGCGCCCTCGCACGCTTCCGTAAGTGCGTTACCCGCAGAGCGCGATCTTTATTAGCCCCCGCCTGATCACGATATGGCGACACGCTATCGACTTCGCGGTATCCAGACCGATTAGCAGATTGCGGAAAACCCGCTTCTCCTCAGGCTGCTAACAACGTCCAGATGTCCCGCGACTTCGCGGGACGGCGTGCAAAGGGCGGGGTACCCCCCGAGTGGGTAAAGGCGTACTCCAAGTACGCCGCAACGAGCGCCTGAGCCCGCGGGTATCCATCCGGAGGATGGTCACCCGTCCAAGAGATGGGTCCCCGGCAGATGAACCTTGTTCAGCGGCCTGTTACAGCAGACTACCGCCGCCAGGACTCGCCTTGACGACCACTTCCCCGCGAGGCGTCAATCCCAGATCGTCCAGGGTGGACACCTTCCACGTAGCCTGCTCCAGGCCCGGGACCTCTTGACCCCGCTCCACCGCCACCACAGGCATCCCGGCAGCCTGCGCAGCGGTCACGCCGGCGGGGCTGTCCTCGACCACCAGGCACGCGGCCGGGGATAGCTGCAAGAGGCGAGCGGTGGTGAGGAACGGATCGGGCGCCGGTTTCGGATGGGTGTAATCCTCCGCCGTGACGATCGTCTGGAAGCTCTGCGTCATTACGGCGCGCCACAGGATGCCCTCGACCTCCAGGCGCCGGGAGCCCGTGGCGATGGCAAGCCGGATCCCGTCCGGGATTCGCCGCAGAAAGCGTGCGGCGTCCGTGAATGGTTGAACCTCCTCCAATCGCTGCTCGTAGACGACGTTCCGACGCTCGATCACCCGCGGGCCATCGGCGGCAAACCGCTTCCCCATGATATCTCGCAGCCCGGCGTCGTCGGTCCGGCCGAGCCAGCACCGGGTGAACTCCTCCCAGGTGAGCGTGACGCCGATCTCCGTCAGCGCCTGGGCGCCCGCCCGGAATCGCACCGGCTCACTGTCGAACAGCACCCCGTCGAAATCGAAGATGATGGCCCGGATCAAGAAGGGATTCATGCCTGCCTCCGCGCAGTAGGACCGCCAGGATATGGTGGCATATGGTTCTTGATGATGCCTGCTCAGACCCCGGTGGTCAAGTCGGTAATCCTCGGAACCCGACTATCCCCGCAGGTCTGACCCATCGCCGCTCCCGCGCGGCCGTCTCGACGGCGTCCACCACCTTCTGCACCTCCGCCCCGTCGTGGAACGTGGGGTACTCCTGTGTCTCGCCGCGGATCGCCCTGAGGAAGGCTACGCCTTGGTCCAGCTTGTACCCCAGGAGCGGGTCGTCCACCCGCGGGTTCCGGGGCGAGCCGGGGTACTTCCGGAGGTCCAGGGGCACCTCGGCCCGGGCCCACTGCTGGGTCCGCGTCATGGCCGGACCCAGGCTGATCTGCAGCTCGAACGGGTGGATCAGTTCGTAGATCGCCGCCCCGCCCGTCCCGTGGACCTCGATGCACTGGTAGTTGGCCCGGCCGGTGCCGCCTCGTCCCGCGACGGCTCGGTTGAAGTCGAAGCTCCCGATGGCCCCGCCGGCGAACTCCACCGCGAACGTACAGGCATCGTCCGCGTCCACCGGCACGAGCGCACCGCCGGCGCCGCTGGGGCGCTCCCGCACGTACACCCGGTTCGCGCCCGAGACCGCCGCGATGTCCCCCAGCAGATAGCGCGCGAAATCGATCCCGTGGGATCCCATGTCCGCCAGGATACCCGCCCCCGCCTGGGCCCGCTGGTTTCGCCAGGCGACGGGCGTCGCAGGGTCCAGCATGAAGTCGGTGAAGTAGGATAACCGCCAGTGACGGATCTCGCCGAAGTGCCCCTCCGCGACCAGGCGCTTCAGGTAGCGAAGGGCGGGGACGAAGCGGAACGTGAACGCCACCATGTGGACGATGTCCGCGCTCTCGGCGGCCGTTTGCAGCGCCCGCGCGTCGGCATAGGTCAAGCCCAGCGGTTTCTCGCACAAGAGGTGTTTCCCGGCTGCGATCACCGCGGTGGCCACCGTGGTGGTCAACCCGCTGGGCGGACAGACCACCACCGCGTCGATCTGCGGATCGCCAAGCAGGACGCGCCAGTCGGGGTACACCCGCGGGATTCCCCACTGGGCGGCGAAGGCCGCGGCCTTTTCCTCGGTGCGCGAGGCCACGGCCAGCACTTCGCACATCTCCGAGCAGAGCTTCAACGACGGCACATGCACCAGATTGGCGATGCGTCCCGCCCCGATGATGCCGACCCGGATCTTCTGCCGACTCATGGCGTTACCTCCCCCCGTTGATCAAGCGCTCCACCTCACCCCGCGCCGGTAGCGATGGCTGTGCGCCGGCCCGCGTCACCGCCAGCGCGCCGCAGGCATTGGCGAATCGAACCGCATCACGCACCGGCGCGTCCCGAAGCAGCGCGACGGCCAGCCCTCCCACAAACGCGTCCCCTGCCGCCGTCGTGTCCACCACCGACACCGGGAAGCTCGGCACGCGGTGCGGCCCTCCCTCGTCAACGATCACGGCCCCCTCGTCCGCCAGCGTGACGATCACCGTGCGTGGGCCGAGCCGTCGAAGCCGCAGGCCCGCCTCGCCCCAGTCCGCCACGGCGTCCGGCTCCATCCCGCCAAAGAGCGCGGCCTCCACCTGGTTGGGCACGAAGAAGTCCACTTCGCCGAAGACCGACTCGTCCCCGGCCCGATGCGGCGCGGGATTGAGGATGACCCGGGCGCCGCCTCGCTTTCCCGCTCGGACGGCTCGGGCGATGACCGCGGGGGGCACCTCCAGGTTCAGGACGAGGACCCGGCAGCCACTCACCGCCCGTTCCACGCCGACGACAGCGGCTTCGTCCCAGGTCATGTTCGCGCCGGGCGCCACCACGATGGCATTCTGGCCGTCGGAAGCGACGGAGATCAAGGCGACCCCCGTAGCGCGGTCGGCGACGCGCCGCACGCCGGATGACTCCACTCCCGCCGCCTCCAGCGTCTTGACCAACTCGTCTCCAAACGCGTCGGCGCCGACCTGACCCACCATGGCCACGGACGCACCGAGGCGGCGCGCCGCCACCGCCTGGTTCGCCCCCTTCCCGCCGGGAAACCGCGCCACCTCCCCACCGTGGACCGTCTCCCCCGGCCGCGGGATGTGCGGCACCTGGACCACCAGGTCCATGTTGATCCCGCCGACCACACAGATGTCGCGCATTTCCCTGTCCCCGTCGCGGTCCCTGTCCCTGTCCCTGTCCCTGTCGCCCCCGCGGCTTTTCATACCACACGCCTCCCCCGTACCGCAATCGGTCTCGCCGGCGGAAATTCCTTTGACAGGGTCGGCGGCGACCCACTAGATTTGCGTAACGAGTCTGAAGTGAACCCTTGCCGGAGGACGCTCACCATGCGCACGGTCACTCGTCGGACGTTTCTCGCGCTCCTTGCTGCGAGTCTGCTACTCGTCGGCACGCTCCCCGCGCTGCACGCCGCAGCGCCCGCGGAGCGGTCGGCTCGGGTCACGCTCCTGCAACTCAACGACCTCTACGACATCATGCCGGTGGAGAAGGGGAAGAGGGGCGGCCTGGCACGCATCGCCACGCTGCGTGATCGGATCGCCAAGGAGGCGCCGGACGCCCTGCTGGTCCTGGCGGGCGATTTCCTGTCGCCTTCCACCATGTCCAGCGTCTTCCAGGGGAGCCAGATGGTGGCCGGCCTCAACGCCGTGGGCATTGACCTGGTCACCTTTGGCAATCATGAGTTCGACTTCGGCGAGCAGGTCACCCTGCAGCGGATGCGGGAGTCCCGGTTCACCTGGGTATCCAGCAACGTGCTCGACCCCGGCACGGGCCTCCCCTTCGGCGATGCGGTGTCGTTCGTGCTGCGCGACATCGGCGGCATCCGGGTGGCCTTCATCGGCCTCACGACGCCCGAGACCCACGCCCTGTCCAAGGGCGGCAAGAACCTGAAGTTCCTGGACCCTGTCGCGGCCGCCAAGGACATGGTGGCTCGCGCTCGCCGGACGAAGGCGGACCTCATCGTCGCCGTGACGCACCAGGACATGGCGCGCGGACAAGAAACTGGCCGCGGCCGTCCCCGAGATCGACCTGATCCTCGGCGGGCACGAGCACGACCCGCTGGACGCCAAGGTGGGGAAGACGCTCATCCTCAAGACGGGCTCGGAAGCGGTGAACCTCGGGCGGATCGACCTCCTGGTCTCCGCCGGGAAGGACGGTCGGCGCGTCGAGACCAAATGGGAGCTGATCGCCGTCACGGACGAGATTCCCGAGAAGCCCGAGGTGGCCGCCCTGGTCAAGTCCTACGAAAGCCGGATGGGGGCTCAGTTAAGCGTGGTCGCGGGAGCGACCTCGGTTCCTCTGGATACGCGGAACGAGACCGTTCGCGTGAAGGAATCGCCGGTGGGGAACCTGATCGCCGACCTGATGCGCGAGGCGATGAAGGCCGACGTGGCCCTGGTGAACGGCGGCGGCATCCGGGGGAACGCGGTGACGCCCGCCGGCTCGCTGACCCGGGGCGACGTCCTGAAGATCCTGCCCTTCGCCAACAAGATCGTGAAGCTGGAGGTGACCGGCGAGACGTTGCGCGCGGCCCTGGAGAACGGCCTCAGCCAGCACGAGAAGACCGCCGGTCGTTTCCCCCAGGTCTCCGGCCTGCGCTATGTGTTTGACCCGAAGAAACCGGCCGGTTCCCGCCTCGTCTCGGCGACGGTCGACGGTAAGCCGCTGGACCCCGCCGCCCGGTACACCGTGGCGACCTTCGAGTTCCTGATGGGAGGCGGCGACGGCTACACGATGTTCCAACAAGCCAAGGTCCTGGTGAATCCCATGAGCGGCCCCATGGACTCGGATCTCATCCTCGACCGCCTGAAGATCGGCCCCCTCACCCCGGCGACCGACGGGCGCATCCAGGTCGCCCCGTGACGCGAACCCCGGATCGACCTGCGGACGGGCGGCGGGAGATCTATCGCGGGCGCGTGGTCAACCTGGGCGTGGAAACCGTGACGCTCCCCAACGGCGCCACGGTTGAGCTGGAGGTGATCCGTCACCAGGGCGCGTCCGCCGTCGTGCCGCTGCAAGAGGACGGGACCGTCCTCCTGATCCGCCAGTACCGACACGCCGCAGGCGGATTCATCTACGAGATCCCCGCCGGCAAGCTCGATCCCGGCGAAGATCCCCTCGACTGCGCCGCCCGCGAGCTGGAAGAGGAGACCGGCCGCCGCGCCGCGTGTCTCCGGCACCTGGTGACCTTCTTCACCACGCCAGGCTTCACCGACGAGATCATTCACATCTATCTGGCCACCGGTCTCACTCCCGGGCACGCAGCGCCTCGAACACGACGAAGTGCTCGAGGTCGTCGAGATGCCCCTGGAGCAGGCCATCCAGCGCATCGCCGACGGGACCATCCGGGACGGAAAGACCATCATCGGACTGCAGACAACGTATCTGGCGCGCCGAGAAGAACAGCCACGAGGGGTTTGACGCGGTCGTTTCTGAAGGGTCTGGTGTGGCTTCCCGGGATGGGGCAGGGCATTCGCGTCGTCAATCTGCTTCACGCCATCCGACACCTCGAGGAAGGGCGACGCTGAGATCGGAGGCCGGGCGGCGTGTCCAAACAGCACGCGCCGGTCGGATATTCCGACCGGCGCGTGCTGTTTTCCGACCTCAGATGATGCGATCGCGCTCTAAGCCGTTGTCAAAGAATAACTTGACCGGAGAAATTTCGGGAACGGCATAAGGAGCCGTAACGAAATTACCAAAAATGGACAAGTTATTTCGTAACGGCTCCTAACGCGAGGACCCGAGACGGCCGCCGAATGCTGCGCGCACACCCGCGGCACGCTGGGCGCCGCCCGGAGCGGGGCTGCGGTCGGGACGTCCCGCGTTGGCCTGCAGCCACGCCAGGCCGGCTCCGACCCGCTTCGGTCCCGCCGAGCGCGGCTGCGGACCGCCCGACCCGTTGCGCTGCGGCCGTCCGCTGCCGAAGGGGCGCGGTGGCCCCGCGTTGGCGGTCCGGCGATCGGCGTTCGCCTTGGCGCGCGTCCGCTCGTCCTTCTTGCGCGCGCGGATGGCGGCGATGCGCTCTGCCAGGGGGATCTCCAGCCGCTCCGTGGGCCGCTTCGCGTAGTCGAAGCCGGCGACCTGCTGACGCGGCAGGCGCTTCCCGATGTGCCGCTCGATGGCGCGCAGCTCCCCCTCTTCCTCCGGCGACACGAACGTGAAGGCATCACCCGTGGCCTCTGCCCGGGCCGTGCGCCCGACCCGGTGGATGTAGTCCTCCGGAACGTGCGGCACGTCGAAGTTGACGACCAGTCCCAACTCCTCCACGTCAATGCCGCGGGCCGCGATGTCGGTGGCGACCAGGACGCGGAAGCGCCCCTTCTTGAAGCCGGCCAGCGCCTCGGTCCGCTGCACCTGGCTGCGGTTGCCGTGGATGCGGGCGCACGGCACGTCGTTCCGCTCCAGGAAATCGGCCAGCCGATTGGCCCGATGCTTGGTCCGCGTGAAGGCCAGGATGGTCTTGGGCGCGCCCTGCCGCAAGAGCCCCAGCAGCAGGTGCGACTTGAGCTCGTGCGGAACCGGGTACACCGTCTGGGTCACTCCGGACGCCGGAGCCGACTTCCGCTCGATGTTCAGGGCAACCGGATTCTCCAGCATGTCGCCGGCCAGCTCGACGATGGGCGCCGGCAGCGTCGCCGAGAACAAGAGCGTCCGCCGCTTCTTCGGCAGATACGCGAGGACGCGGCGGATGTCCGGCAGGAAACCCATGTCGAGCATCCGGTCCGCCTCGTCCAGCACCAGGTACTCGACGCCGTCGAGCCGGGCATACGGACGCTGGAGATGATCCAGGAGCCGGCCGGGCGTGGCGATGAGCACGTCCACTCCCTTCCGGAAGGCCTGCTCCTGCGGCCCCATGGCGACGCCGCCGTAGACCGCGGCGCCCGCCACGCCGGTCTGCCCCGCCAGCCCGTGGAGGTGCTCCGTGATCTGGGCGGCCAGTTCCCGGGTGGGAGCCACGACCAGCGCCCGGGTGGTCCCCCGGCGCTTGCCTTTCAGGTGATGCAAGATCGGCAGGAGGAACGCCGCCGTCTTGCCGCTGCCCGTCATGGCGGTGGCCAGGACGTCCCGGCCCTGCATGAGCGGCGGGATGGCCGCCCGCTGGATCGGCGTGGGATGCTCGAATCCCATACGCTCGGTGGCCTTCACCAGTTCTACATCGAGTCCGAATTCTGCAAACGACATACGTCTCCCTGTACTTTCCGCGAACACACCATGGCCCTGCATGGGTCGGGTGTGACCGCAATCGTGTCCGGCTGGATTTGGATAGTGGGATTAACGGAGGGATCGCCGGAGAGACCGCCGTTCAGGCTCTGTGACCTGCCCTACTCTTGTGTCCCGCTTCAGGCCTGAATCGCTCGGCATCCGTCGCGGAAGCGTCGCACTATAGCACGTCAACCGGCTTTGTCCAGGATATTCTTTGGCCGGCGTCCCACCCCAGCGCGGCAGGCGCGGCCCCAAGCGGTCCTCGGGGCCGCGCCTCGGCGATCCTTACCAGCGCATCCGAACCCGATAGTTCACCGTCACCTTCCCGGCTTTCGGGACTTTCACCACATACTGGAGGGTGTGGGCCTCGACCTTGGAATAGGGGTGGCTGCTCTTCACGATCTCCCAGTCGCCCGGCACCGGCTCGACGATGGTGACCTCCGTGTCCTCCGCCTTGTGGTTCCGGAGCTCGATATCCCACTCGGTCTCGTACAGGTTCCAGGCGATTTTCTTCCAATCGCGCTGCGTCCGCTCTCCCACCACGTCGAAGGCCTCGCCCATCTTGATTTTGACCTTCTCGTCCTTCGGCGTGTGATCGATGACGTCTTCCCCGATGAATTGCAGGCTCTGGTCGGCAGCAGCCTTGTATACTCGCACGGTCCCCTTGGGGAGCGGGATGCCGAGTCGGTGCCGCTCCGTGTTGGCGATTTCCAGGAACACGCCGACCTTCTGATTCGAGATGGGCGTACCGAGCTGGCCGCGGTAATAGTGGCTCGCGCCGTAGAAGCGCAACTCCTTCTTGATGGCGATATCCGGCGCGTCCAGCAGGCTGATCTGCTTGGTCTGGTTCTGCTTGATGGTGGTTCGCCCCTGCAGGGAGTACAGGTGATACTCGAAGAACGACTCCTCCTGGAACTGCGGCTGGGGCGCGGCGGCCACCTTGGCGGCCGCTTCCAGCACTCGCCCGCATTTCCTGCCGCGGCCGCGCTCGGTGGACATCTCCCGCGACCAGCTTGAGCGCCGCATCGGGGTAGGTGGCCCCGCTCTTGTTGTCGATCGTCACCCAGCCCGACAGGTCGCCGCCGGTATCCTTGGCGTTCAGCACCACTACGTAATCGGCCTTCCAGGTGATCCCGGAGGTCAGATACGACGCTTCCACGCGCTGAGGGCGCGTCGTACCGCTCTGGAGGCGCCACACCAGGGTCGGTCTGGGGATCAGGTTCTCGGGAAGCTCGGGAAGGATCACCCGGCCGGGATGCCCCAGGTGGATCTGGCCGTTGATCTGGTAGATAGGGCCGTTGTTGTTGCCGAGCAGGACGGCATCAATGAGGGTGCCGTCTCCCGTCATCAGTTTCACGGTCTTCCCCACGTACTTGTCCAGGAGTTTCTGCGGACTCAGCAGGTCGTACTCGTAGTTCTGCTCCAGGATGCGCAACCCGGTGGGATCGGTGAGCGACTTCAGGTGGACCGTGGTGGGGTCGATCTGGGTTGCCACGTCGACGAACTGCACCTCCTGGGTTCCGACGGGAAGCTGGAGTTCCCGGACGTCCTTCACCAAGCCCAGGTTCCCGTTGTAGATCGTGACGGCCATGTCCTTCTGCTGCTCGCGCGTGACCGCGTTCCAACCGGGCGCGGCCATAATCGGTTCCGTGAAACCTCCCCACAGCGATGCCAGTATCCCGGCACACATCCACCATGACACACGCATCTGGTCTCCTCCTCTCGTTCAAAGAGTCGCCTGACGACCGGTCTGCGGGGTAAGACCGGCGGCGCCGGAAAAAGTTCCACCGAAGGGGTCGGGGGTTGGGGGAATCGAGGATGAGAACGCCGAGGGCGGCGGTCCTGCGTTTGCCGTTACGACGACCGGAATGGCCCGGCCGGCTCGCCGTCGCGGCCCCGGTCGGCGCGCGTTCCTGGCGGGATCACGGGCAGCGATTGGAGAGGCTCTCCCGGGCGGGGGCGGCCTCGCGGACCTCGGGGTATCGGCTCAGCGCCTCGCGCAGGATGGCGCATCCGGAGGAGTCACCCGCCGCCAGCGCCACTTCCCCCTGTCGGTAGAGAGCCGTCGCGGCCCGCCGGTGCGCGGGATACTGGTTGACGAACGCCGCGAACTCCGCGCCCGCCTGGGCGTACTGCTGCTGGGCACGGTAGGCCTCGGCGAGGAGAAACTGCGCGTCCGGGGCACGCCTGTCCGTGGGGAACCGGGCCAGGAACGCGCGCAGGTCCAGGACGGCCTGGGCATAGCCTTGGGCAGCGAACTCCGTGGCAGCGACGGAGAACAGCTCGTCCGCCGTCCCGCGGGCCGCGCGCGGCAGTCCTGCGCCTCCTTCGCGGCGGTGCCGGGGGCGGCCAGGCCTTCCACCAGCGACCGATCTCGCGCGTCGGACGGAGCGCGCGCGGACTGTCGGAATCGTGGCGCGGGAGCCTCGGTTTCCGACCTCTTCGCCAGCGACGAGGTCGGCGCCTCCGCCACCGGCGGAGAGGCCCTGCCCGGCGGTGACGGCGCGGGCTTCTCTTCCCGGACGATCGCGGGCGCCTCGACCTTGGCGGCCGCGGAAGGCGCCGGAGCGGGTGGGGCCGAACCAGGAACGTTCGCCGCCGGTTGCGGTGTCCGGGGCGCCTGTTTCGCCTCGGGCGCCGGGACGCCCGCGACCGGCGCGGGTGGGGACATCGTCACCGAGCGCTCCACCTTTGGCGCGCCTGGGTCGGCGGCGCGCTGAATCTCAGGCGATCGCTGGGACACCCAGAACCCCGCCACGCCCAGCATCACGAGAGCCGCGGCGTGGATGGGCAGCTTCACTCGCAGCGGGAACGCAAGAGACGACCCAAGCCGGCGCCACCAGCGCGGCGCCTCGATCCGCTCGACAACCCTCGCCGCGAAGCCCGGCGACGGCTCCTCGTCCCGCAGTTCTTCCAGCGCGCCGGCCGTCAGGCGGAACGCCACCCAATCCCGGCGACACGTCGCGCACCCGTCCAGGTGCCGGCTGAGGGCCACCAGGGGCGGACCCGAGAGTGTGCCGTCGTACAAATCCGTGAAGGCCCCGCGGGCCTCCTCGCACGTCATGTCCGGCTCCCGTCGCCCAGGGCAGGTCCCAGTCGCGCCTTGAGCTCCATGCGCGCGCGGTGCAACCGCGAGCGGACCGTCCCCAGCTCGACCCCCAGGGTTTCCGCCATCTCTTCGTAGGACATCCCCTGGATGTCCCGCAAGACGACCGCCATCCGGTGATCCTCCGAGAGGCGCATCAGTTCATCCTGAATCAGTCGTCGCAGGTCTCGCCGCTCCAGAACGGCATCCGGTCCTGGTGCCCCGTCCGCCACCCGGTCCCATACCGACGACCGGCTGCCCCCGTGGCCGTCCGTGGGGCCGTCGGTCTGCTCCACCCGTCGCATCCGGGACTCCCGCCCGGTCAGATAATTCAGACAGTGGTGACTGGCGATGGCGTAGAGCCAGGTGGAGAAGCGGGCACCCCCACGGAACCCCCGCAGCCCGCGGTACGCCTTGAGAAACACCTCCTGGGCGAGATCCTCGGCCTGGGCGCGGTCCCCCACCATACGAACCGCCAGCGTGAATACCCACCGTTCGTACCGGCGAACCAGCGCCTCGAAGGCCTGGATGTCGCCGGCTTGCGCCCGATCCACCAAGCGGCGGTCCTCGTCCACCACGGCGGCCGCCGTGGTGTCGCGTGCCGCCTTCTCCAGAATAAGACCGTCGGCGCCTTCCAGGGTTCCCATGGTGTCCGCCACGTCCGCGAGGCCCCCATCCATCCCCCGACTCGTGGGGGTACGACCTGCATGGTGTGGGATGATATCATCTTCCCGCGCTGTTCTGGCCAGCGAAATCTTCCAATGTCGCGAGAGCTGAGAGCCCTCCGCCGGCACGGGTCGGGGCGTTTTTTCTTGCGCGTTGCGCAATCGCTTGCTAAGGTCCGGAAGGTTTTTTCGACTGACTGGTCGAAGCTGGCCCATAAACCGGACGGGCCGTCGTACGTTTTTTCTTGAACAAAAGGGCGATTACCCATATCCTTGCGCGTGGTTTCGTCGTATCGGCTATACTCGGCGAATCGCGCGCAATCAAGACAAGATCCAAAATCACCGACAGTTTGGAAAGGAGGAGTCTGATGCGATTTCGGTCGAACGTGCAGGTGCTCTTCGCGGCGGCGGTCCTGATCGGGTCCCTCGCCCTCTATGGCTGCCCCAAGCGGCCGGACGTGATCGTGGCCGCCCCCGCGCCCGTGGGCCCCGCGGCTGCCACGGCGCCGGCGCCGCCGGCCGCCCAGCCGAGCCCGCGGACGGCGGAGACGCCGGTGACGCGGCCGCCCGCCCCGGCGGAGACGCCGGTGCAGCCGGCCCCCGCGGCCCCAGCGGCCCCCGCGGCCGCCGTGCCGGGTCCGTCGCCCGTGAAGGATGTCTTCTTCGATTACGACAAGGCCGGCATCCGCGACGACCAGAAGGCCGCCCTGAACGATAACGTGGGCTGGCTGAAGGGTAACACCGGCGCCAAGATCCTCGTCGAGGGCCACTGCGACGAGCGCGGCACCGCCGAGTACAACCTCGGCCTGGGCGAGCGCCGCGCCAAGGCGGTGAAGGATTACCTCATCGCCGCCGGCATCGCCGCCGATCGGGTGTCCACCATCTCCTACGGCAAGGAGCGCCCCTTCGTCCTCGGCCACGACGAGAGCGCCTGGAAGTGGAACCGGCGGGGCCACTTCACCATCCAGGGGAGGTAGGGTTTCACGCCGCTCCGGCGGATTTTCCGACGCCGCCTGTCTCGTGGTCCGGGACAGGCGGCGTTCTTTTTCGGCCTCCTGCCGACGGCTGCCGGCCACAGGGTACTGACCCACCGCCATTTGACTTGCGCCCGCCCGGGGTTTTTGCAAGAATCGGCCAACCGCACGAACGGCGACGCGGGTGACCGGCACACGCTCCTCTCGTCGCGGGCTGATCGTGACTCGCCCATCGACGAACGGCACGAGCCTCAGGGGGAACTGCCATGCCCAAGGGATATGTCGGCAAACTGCTTTGGGTGGATCTGACATCGGGGAAGATCACGACCACACCACTGGACGACGCCACGGCGAAAAGCTTCCTGGGCGGAAGCGGCCTGGGCGCCAAGCTGATTCGCGATCGACTGAAGACCATCAAGGGTCCCCTGGACCCCTCCAACCCGCTCTGCTTCATGCCTGGTCTGCTATGCGGCACGTTGGTGCCGGGGGCCAACCGCACCACGGTGTGCGCCCTCTCCCCCGCCACCGACGCCTGGGGAGAGGCCCGGGCAGGCGGCGCCTGGGCGCCCATGCTGAAGTACGCCGGCTATGACGGCGCGATTTTCACCGGCAAGGCGAAACAGCCGGTCTACGTCTGGATCGAGAACGACCGGGTGGAGATCCGACCTGCCGACCGAGTGTGGGGCAAGGGCTTCTTCGAGACGGACGAGCGTCTGCTCGCCGAGACACATCAGGACGCCATCGTGGCCGGGATCGGCCAGGCGGGGGAAACGCTGTCCCGGATGGCGTGCGTGATGTTCGAGGGGCGGTATGCCCGCTCCGCGGGGCGCACCGGCATGGGCGCAGTGATGGGCTCCAAGCACTTGAAGGCGGTGGTCGTCCGGGGAACCGGCGGCATCGCCGTCGCCGATGGCCCGGGGTTGATGCAGCGGGCCGCCGCGTACGGGGGGAAGGAGAAGTCGACGTTCAAGCGGAATTTCCACCTGGGGACCACCGGCGGCGTGGTGGCAACCGAGGCGGTCGGCGACATGCCCATCCGGAACTTCCTGGGCGGACGCTGGGCCGAGAAGGCCGAACGCGTCTCCGGCCAGACCATGTTCCAGAAGTACGGTAAGCATGAGCGCTCTTGCCTCTCCTGTCCCTCGAACTGCACTCTGGTGGTGGACATCCCGGGTATCGCGGTGGGCCACGCCCCCGAATACGAGACCATCGGCGCCTTCGGAAGCATGTGCGACTGCGACCAGATCGAGGTCATCGCTCGCTGCAACGAGCTCTGCAACGACTACGGGCTGGATACCATCTCCGCGGGCAACACCATCGCCTTCGCTATGGAGGCCTTCGAGAAGGGCCTGCTCTCCGAAGCCGCCCTGGACGGAATCCGCCCCGCCTGGGGAGACGGCGACGCCATCGTGCAGTTGCTGCACAAGATCGGAAAGCGGGAGGGTATCGGGGAACTGCTGGCGGACGGCACTCGGCCGGCCGCGGAGCGTCTCGGGAAGGACGCCGCGGACATGCTGGTGGAGGTCAAGGGGGTGGAGATTCCCATGCACGACCCCCGCGCCTTCTGGTCGAACGCCCTCAACTACGCTGTCTCCAACCGGGGGGCGTGTCACATGGAGGGGGTGACATTCACGGTGGAGAGCGGGCTGCCCTTCCCGGATCTGGGCTACACCGCTCCCATGGACCCCTACATCACGGACGGCAAGGCCGAGTTGAATAAGACGATGCACGATTTCATGGTGCTCTACGACGGCCTCGGCATCTGCAAGTTCTACATCGTCGTGGCCTACGGTCCGACGATCCTCGCGGAGTGGCTGAACTATTGCACCGGCTGGAAGGTGACGCCCGAAGAGTTGATGCGGACGGGCGAGCGGATCTTCAACATCAAACGCCTGATCAATGTCGGTCGGGGGTTGACGCGCAAGGACGATTACCTGCCCAAGCGGCTCCTCACCGTCCCGCAACGGGACGACATCGGCCCGGTCGATCCTGAGGGCATGGAGCGAATGCTGACCGAGTACTATCGCCTCCGCGGCTGGGACGCCAAGGGGACGCCGACCAAGGCTCGCTTGAAGGCGTTACACCTGGCCTGAACGAAGGTTCGGAGCGCAAAAAAGGGGCTGGGCGCGCTCCTGCCCGGCGCCCAGCCCCCGCATTTGTTGGTCCCGCCGAAAGTTTCACACGCTCCGCCGGCTCTAGTCCGGCAGTTCCTCAATCGAAATGACCTGATGCTTGTTAATGGCGAAGAAGCCGCGCCGGTCTTGGGCGTTCCCCTCGGCCGTGGCCTCGGTGAGCGCGAAGAAATCCCCCTTGAGGTTCAGGGCATCCAGCGTCCGGATATTCTTGGGTTTGCTCATTCTTCCGATCAATACGCCCGCCAAGGTGACCACTTTCACCTTGACCGAATTGTCGTCCCTCGGAATCGCCATGGTATTCCTCCGTGAATTCGGCGGCGCTGGAGAGGCACTGGCGAGAGTCTTACCAGCGCGTTCCTGCTCTGTCAACCACTTTGAAAGGTGTGCGCGACGAGTCTGCCGCGATCCGTTTTCACCGCCGGACCATGAGGCGGGTTGATTTTCCCGAGACGCTATGCTAGAAACCGCTGTGATTCGGTAATGATTGTGTCGACATCGGGGGCACGAGCGGCTCGCGCTCGCAGACTCCCGCGATGAAATATTGCGATCGCTGAGCCGCCCGAGCACTGACGCACGACACCGGGCAGCACCCGATCCCCGGAAGGACGCATGAGCGACGTGCCGCGGTTACTGTTGGGAAGCCTGCTTCTCCGGCCATACGTCTTCGCGCTCCTCGGCTTGCACCTCGCGGGGGCTAGCGCCCTGCTGGGCTGGCGGCGCACCGTGGTGTTCACCGTGTTCACCTGGATGGTGGCGTTTGCCGCCGAGGCGAGTTCGATCAGGACAGGGATCCCCTTCGGGTGGTACTATTACCTACCCACGACCGGTGACCGAGAACTTTGGATCGCCGGGGTGCCGTTTTTCGATTCGATCTCGTTCCCGTTCTTGCTGGTCTCCAGTTACGGGTTGGCGTGGCTGCTCCTGTCTCGACGACAGGACCGCGGCTCTCGGCGGGAAAGCGGGCAGTGGCCGCGCCCGCGCCGACTTCCCCATCTGGCGCTGGCGACAGGTTTGTTCGTGCTGGCCGATGTCATCATCGATCCGGTGGCCCTGCGGGGCGACCGATGGTTCCTTGGCCAGATCTACGGCTACCCCGACCCGGGCATCTATTTCGGGGTACCCCTGGCCAATTTCCTGGGGTGGGCGGTGGTCGGCGCCGTAGCGACAGCCCTGTACCACACCTGGGAGCGTCGGCTGCCCGCCGTGGCGGCCGTCCTGTTCCAGGGGCGGGCCTGGCTGTGCCCCGGGTTGTATTTTGTCGTGCTGGTGTTCAACCTGTCGATGACCTTTGCCTTGAAGGAGTGGTGGCTCGGCCTTTGCGGCGCCCTTCTGGCGCTGCTGGTGGCGATCCCGACCCTTCGGGCGTGCACGTTTTCGCGGGCGGTCTGGGCGACGCCGCGACGGGAAGGGGCTGCGTCATGAGATTTCCATGGCAATTGCAGTGGACGCTGACAAAGTATATCGTCGCGAATGCGTTGCGCGGCAAGAAGCGATATCCGTTCGTCCTGATGCTGGAGCCGACCCACCTGTGCAATCTCGCCTGCGAGGGGTGCGGCAAGATCCGGGAGTTCGAGAGCACCATCCGGGACATGCTCCCGGTGGCCACCTGCCTGAAGGCCGTCGAGGAATGCGGCGCGCCGATCGTCTCGATCTGCGGAGGGGAGCCGACCATTTATCCCCATCTGGACGAGCTCGTGTCGGAACTGCTCCGCCGCAAGAAGTTCATCTACCTCTGCACCAACGCCATCAAGCTGGAAAAATTCCTGCGCAAATGGACGCCCAGCCCCTACCTCACGATCAACGTCTCCATGGACGGGCTGGAACCGACCCACGATCTGGTGCGGTCACGGAAGGGGCTCTATCAGATCGACATCCGCATGATCAAGCTGGCCAAGTCGCTGGGCTTCCGGGTGGTCACCAACACCACCGTCTACAAGGAGACCAAGGTCGACGAGATCACCCAGCTTTTCTCCGAGCTGGCCGGGATCGGCGTGGACGGCTTCCTGGTGACGCCCGGGTACGAGTACACCGTCCTGAAGGGGCGCGACATCTTTCTGGAAAAGCAGCAGACCCACGAGAAGTTCCAGAAGATCTGGGAGCTGTCCAAGCAGTACCGCATCCTCAGCACGCCCATGTACCTCCGCTTCCTGAAGGGCGAGCGGGATCTCAAGTGCTCCCCCTGGGGCGGACCGAACTACAACCCGCAAGGTTGGAAGGGGCCGTGCTACCTGATCACCGACGGCCACTACCGGACCTTCGACGAGCTCATGACCCAGACCGACTGGGAGAAGTACGAGAACAAGCGCGACCCGCGCTGCACCAACTGCATGATGCACAGCGGCTTCGAGCACACCGTGGTTCGCGAGGTGGGGAAGAGCTGGAAGGACCTCTGGGAGATGCTGCGCTGGAACCTCGCCTGACCAGGGAGCCGGCATGAACCCTCCGTTCGCTGCGCGCCCCGCGCGCCCATGACCTTCCGCAGACGACCGCGATCGAGGCCGCCCTCCAGCGCGGCATCGACGCGCTGCTCGCGCAACAGGACCCGGCAGGCTTCTGGGTGCACGAGTTGGAGGCGGACGCCACCATCACGTCCGAGTACCTCCTGCTGCGCCGCTGGCTGGGGAACGCCGACCCCGCCCGGGAGGCCAAGGCGGCCCGCCACCTCCTGTCTCTGCAGCTCCCCGACGGCGGCTGGCCCATCTACGCGAACGGGCCGGCCAACATCAGCGCCACGGTCAAGGCCTACTTCGCCTTGAAGATGGCCGGGTATTCCCCCACGCACCCCGCGCTCGTCCGGGCGTGCCGCCGCGTGCGCGACCTGGGCGGGATCACCGAGGTCAACATCTTCACCCGGATCCTCCTCGCCCTCTTCGGCGAGCTGGACTGGAAGGGCGTCCCCTGCATGCCCGTGGAGATCATGCTCCTGCCCCGCTGGTTCTACTTCAATCTGTACGAGATCTCCTACTGGTCCCGGACCGTGTTGATTCCGCTCCTCATCATCTTCGCGCATCGGCCCGTCCGGCCGGCCCCGGCTCATGCGCGCCTGGACGAACTCTACCTCGTCCCGCGGGACGAGGCGGACCTGTCGTTCCCCCGCGATCCCGAGACGTTCACCTGGCGGAACTTCTTCCTCTTCGTGGATCGCTGCCTGCGCCTCCACGACCGCCTGGTCCGACAGCCGTTCCGGCAGCGGGCCATCCGCATGGCCGAGCGCTGGATGCTGGAACGGATGCAGGGCGAAGGCGGCTTGGGCGGTATCTTCCCGGCCATGGCCAATGCGGTGATCGCACTCACCTGCCTCGGATACCGCCTGGACAGCCCGGAGGTCGTTCGCGGCCTGGCGGCGATCGAAGATCTCTGCCTCGATACCCCGGACACCTTCCGCGTCCAGCCCTGCCTCTCGCCGATCTGGGACACCGCCCTCACCATCAGCACCCTGGTCGAGGCGGGCCTCCCCCCGGATGACCCGGCACTCGTCCGGGCCGGCCTGTGGCTCCTCGACCGGCAGACCCGCTGCCCGGGGGATTGGCGACTGAAGGCGCCCGGGGTCCAGCCGGGCGGCTGGCCATTCCAGTTCGAGAACGAGTACTATCCCGACGTGGACGATTCAGCCGCCGTGCTGATGTCGCTCCGCAAGATCCGCCTCCCGGACGAAGAGGCCAAGACCCGCGCCATCGCCCGCGGCTTGAACTGGATCCTCGCCCTGCAGGGAAGCGACGGCGGCTGGGGAGCGTACGACAAGGACAACAACCGCCTGATCTTCAATAAGATCCCCTTCGCCGACCACGGCGCCCTGATGGACCCCAGCACCGAGGATCTGGCCGGCCGCGTCCTGGAGGCGCTCGGGTATCTGGGATTCCGGCCGGACGAGCCCGCCGCCGCGCGAGCCATCGCCTTCGCGCAGGCCCGCCAGTGCGCCGACGGCTCCTGGTACGGGCGCTGGGGCGTGAATTACCTGTACGGCACGTGGTCCGTCCTGGCCGGCCTCCATTCCATTGGCGTGGACATGGGTCAGCCCTGCGTGCGAAAGGCGGTGGCCTGGCTCCTCAGCCGGCAGAATCCGGACGGAGGCTGGGGAGAGTCCTGTTACACGTATGACGACCCGCGTACCGGGGGGATGGGGAAATCCACCGCCTCGCAGACGGCCTGGGCGCTTCTCGGGCTGCTCTACGCCGGCGAGGTGAGGGATCCCGCTGTCGCCCGCGGCGTCCGGTTCCTGCTCTCGGCTCAGCGACCGGACGGCTTCTGGGACGAGGCCGAATTCACCGGAACCGGCTTCCCGCGCATTTTCTATCTCCGCTATCACGGCTATCGGGCCTATTTCCCCGTCTGGGCACTCGCGCTCTATCGCCGAATCCGCGCCCAGCATGGCGCCGGCGCGGCCTCGCCTGTCGTCCCGTTGCGTCCGCCCCGGTAGCCGCGGTGAGCAGCCCCCCTCGGACGATGCAACCGGACGGCGTTGGCGCGCCCGCGCCGGCGGCGGGCCGAAGGAACGCCGGAGCCGCAGCGTCGCCCATCCTACTCGTGGTGGCACTGGCGGCCGAGCGCCACGCGCTCCGCGGGTCGCTGCGGGCGGGCCGTTCCGGGACACTCGGCAACCGGCCGTTCGTGCGCGGGACGCTGGCCGGCCGGGACGTCCTGCTCGTGCAGGCCGGCATCGGTCGTGAGCGCGCCCGCCAGGCGGTGATGGCCGCAGCCCGAACGTTCGGCGCGCGTGCCGTCTGGTCCCTCGGGTTCGCCGGCGGCCTGGCCGATACCCTCCGGCCGGGGGATCTGGTCTGTCCCAGCGCCGTCCTGGACGATGGGAAGCCCGCGGAGGCCCCCATGGCCGCCGACGCCTCCCACGCCGCCATGTGTGCCGCCTTGCGTCGCGCGCAGCTGCCGGTCGCCTCCGGCACGCTGATCACCGTCGAGGCGGCCCTCCGGACACCGGAGGCCAAGCGCGCGGCCCACCGGCGAAGCGGGGCCGTCGCCGTGGAGATGGAAGCCGCAGGGGTCGCGCAGGCAGCCCAGGATTTGGGGATTCCTTGGGCGGTGCTCAAAGTGGTCGTGGACGCCGTCGGCGACCCGCTGCCCTCATCGCTGGCCCGCTGCACGAGCCCGGACGGTGACCTGCGCTGGCGCGGCCTGTTGGCCGGCGCCCTCGAGGGCCGCCGGTTTTGGCGGCCCCTGTTCCGATTAGGGCGAGCGAGCCGCGTGGCCGGCCGTACGCTCTGGCAGGGGTTCGAGGTGGCGTTCGGCACGTGGGTCGTCTTGACGCCTTAGCGCATCTCCAGTACGATGGGATCCGTCCGGACCGGCGTCCGGCCCGGCGAGAGCGGCGCGTGGGTCCGTTCACTCGACACAGGTCCCGTGCGCTCGGAGATGGGAGGGCAGACAGAATTCCTCGCGTCGCAGCCTGGCATCGTACCGGAGTCTGGTCCCTGGGTCTCCTCCTGCTGTCGGCGTGCGCCGCGGGGCCGATCGGCGAGGGGGTGTACCGCGATCCGCGGGACCGGTTTACCATCCACCGGCCGCCGATGCGGTGGCAACCACTCCCCGTCGAGGGCGCCGCGCTTGCCTTCCGGTCCCCGGAGCTGGCCGGGGCAATCGCCCTCCGGGTGGATTGCAGCAGCCCCGAACCGGGGCCCCTCCCCGCCGTGGCGCGCCACCTGTTTTTCGGACTGTCCCAAGCGGAGATCGAGACCAAGGGACCGCTGGTACTCTCGGGGGCCAGCGGGATGCGGACTCGTTTGCGCGCTCGCCTGGATGATCGGCCCGTCGAGGCGGACGGCATCACGGTGCGTTTCCAGGGGTGCCTGTACGACTTCATGTATGTCGCCCCGCCGGACCGTTTCGAGCGCGGGCGAGCCGATTTCGATGCCTTTGTGACGAGCTGGACACCACGGACCACACCGTAGGGATACCGACCGGATGAAACCGCAGATGGCGAAGATTCCGCAGAGGCGTCCGGGGTCTTCTCATCGTGACCTCAGTGCCATTGGCGCCTCGTGAAAGAAAGATGATGGCGGTGCTGCGTGGCGTCGTAGAGGACCTGGGAAAGCGAGCGCTCGTATTCATCGACGAGCTGGGCGCCATGTCCGTCCTGGCGGGCCAGACGTTCTACCATGCCCTGACGCCACCCTACAATCTGCGGTTGCTGGTCGCCCAGATGGACCACATCGCGGTGCGTTCCGTCTCCATCGTGAGCGTGGCGGGACTCTTCGTGGGCCTCGTCCTCGCCCTGCAGACGGCATACGGGCTGTCCCGCTTCGGGGCCACGGGCACCGTGGGCGTCATCGTGGGTCTCAGCATGGTGCGGGAACTCGGACCCGTCGTCACCGCCATCCTGGTCGGTGGCCGCGTGGGATCGGGATTCACGGCGGAGCTCGGCTCGATGCGGGTGACGGAGCAGATCGACGCCATGCGAGCGCTGGGGGTCAACCACATCAAGCGGCTAGTGGTACCCCGTGTCGTCCTGACCATGATAGCCCTGCCTATCCTGACCATCATCGCCAGCACGCTGGGCGTCTTCGGCGGCATGGCGATCTCGCAGTACGAATTCAACGTGGATTACCACCAGTACTTCAATTCGCTGACCGGCTATATCCGGGTGGCGGACATGCTCAGCGGCCTGGGGAAAACTGTCATTTTCGGTCTGCTCATCGCGATCATCGGCTGCCACAACGGACTGCGCACGCGGGGCGGGACCGAAGGCCTGGGGCGTACGACCACCGGCACGGTCGTGACCGCGTCGCTTTCGGTCTTTGTCTCCGATTTCTTCCTGACGAAGTTCTTCTGGTGGCTGGAGGGATGGTGACGACCCGATCCCCGCTACCGGCACACACCGCCGCGCCGACCGGTTCTCCCTCCGATGCCCCCGGAGGGGGGCCGGCGGCGATCGCCCTCACCGGTGTGCGCAAGGCCTTCGACGGAAACCAGGTCCTGCGCGGTGTGGATCTGATCGTCCGCCCCGGGGAGGCGCTCACCATCATCGGCGGAAGCGGGACGGGCAAGAGCGTCCTCCTTCGCCTGATCATCGGCCTCATGAAACCCGAGGCCGGGCAGATCCTCCTGGAAGGCACGGACATCGTCCCCTTGCGCGAAACGGCACTCCTGCAGATTCGGCGGCGGACGGGCATGGTGTTTCAGGGCTCGGCGCTCTTCGATTCACTCAGCGTCGGCGAGAACGTGGCCTTCGCGCTGCGCGAGCATACCACCTCGACCGACGCGGAGATCGCCGCCCGCGTGCATGAGGCGCTGGACCTGGTCGGGCTGGGGGCCATCGAGGGAATGGACCCGGCCGACCTCTCCGGCGGGATGAAGAAGCGTGTGGCGGTGGCGCGGGCGATCGCCCTGCCGCCGAGTATCCTGCTGTACGACGAGCCGACCACCGGCCTGGATCCGACCAACGTCGAGAAGATCACCGATCTGATCATCGAACTGAAGACCAAGCTGGGCGTGACGTCCGTGGTCGTGACCCACGACATGCCCAGCGCCCTGAAGGTATCCGACCGCGTGGCCATGCTGCATCAGGGACGGATCGCGGCCGTGGGCACCCCCGACGAGATCCAGCGGACACATCATTCCCTGATCCGAGACTTCATGGAGGGGCGGCTGTAGCGCACGCGGCCGCGCGCGCCGCGGCGCCGGCGAGGGTGGAGAGGCGATGACCGAACGGCAGATGCAACTCCGCATTGGAGCACTGGTCCTGGTCGGTATCCTACTCTTCATCGGATTCGTGCTCTCCATCGGCAAGCGGAGCGCGCTCTTCCAGGAGCGGTACTCGCTCTGGACCTCCTTCAGCTCGGCGGAAGGGTTGGCAGCGGGGGCACCCGTGCGGCTGGCGGGCGTGACGGTGGGGAACGTCACCCGGATCGGCTTCGGCCCAAATCCGCGGGACCGCCGCCTGGCCATCACCCTGACGGTCGAGCGTCGCGTGCAGGACCGCATCCGGCAGGACTCGGTGGCCAGCATCGGGACCATCGGCCTGGTGGGCGACAAGGTCCTGGACATCACCGTGGGAAGTTATGACCGACCCGTCCTCCAACCCGGCGCCCAGTTGGCCGCGGTGGATCCCCCCGACTATTTCCGGTTGCTGCAGAAGGGAGACACCATCCTCGACAACGTGACCCGGATCAGCGCCTCGCTGGACGAGTTCCTGTCCGGCGGGGAACAGACCGGCAAGCGCAACCTGAACGAGTCGCTACGCTCCCTCCGGACCACGCTGGTCGAGATCGAAAAGGGACAAGGTTTGATCCACGACCTTGTGTACGGGAAGGAGGGCGCGGAGCTGCTGGGCCGCGTGGATCGCACGATCCAGTCGGTGGAGCGGCTGGTCCAGGCGGTCGAGAAGGAGCAGGGACTCCTCCACGCCCTGATCTATACCCCACAGGAACAGACCCTGGGTCGCGTGGTCCGCCTCGCGGATCGCGCGGACGCGCTCCTCAAGGACGTCCAAGAGGGGCCGGGTCTGCTCCATGCGCTGATCTACGATCGTGAGGGTGCGGAGACCCTGGCCCGGCTCGGCCGGACCAGCGAACGGTTGGAGGGGTTGGTGCGCGCGATCCAGGAGGGGCAGGGACTCGTCCCCTCGCTTCTGTTCGACCCGGAGCGCACCAAGGTGCTGGACGACGTTCAGGCGGCGGCCGCGGGCTTGCGGACCTTGACGGAGGATTTGCAGACCGTGGTGGCCCGCCTCCGCCAAGGGGAAGGTACCCTGGGGGCGCTGCTCGAGGACCCCACGGTGTACGAAGACCTTTCTTCGCTGCTGCGCGGGGCCGACCGCAGCCTGTTGCTGCGCACCCTGATTCGCTCCACCCGCGAAGATGGAGCGAAAGAGGAACAAAAATGAAAAACGTAAAACCGACAACCGACAACCGTCCAGCAGGCACGTATTGACCGATTTTGCATTGTCGGTTGTCAGTCTTGCATTGAATGCTGTCTGAGGATCCATGTCGATTCACCTGGTAATTCACGGCCACTTCTACCAGCCGCCGCGCGAAAACCCCTGGACCGGAACCATCGAGCGGCAGGAGAGCGCCGCCCCGTTCCACGATTGGAACGCCCGCATCGCCGAGGAGTGCTACCTGCCCAACGCTCGTTCCCGCGTCCTCGACGAGCGCGGCCGGATCCAGGACATCGTCAACAACTACGAACGGATCAGTTTCAACTTCGGCCCGACACTCCTCTCCTGGCTGGCGGCGGAGAAGCCGGAACTGCTCGGCGCGCTTCGGGCCGCCGACCAAGCGAGCCTCGCCCGCCTGGGGTACGGCAACGCCATCGCCCAGACGTACAATCATCTCATCATGCCGCTGGCGTCTCCGCGCGACCGGCAGACGCAGATCCGCTGGGCGGTGCGCGAATTCCGGCACCGATTCCACCGCCTTCCGGACGCCCTGTGGCTGGCGGAAACCGCCGTGGACGAGGCCACGCTCCGTCTCTTGGTGGACGCCGGGATGCAATACCTGGTCCTGTCGCCCGCCCAGGCGGCTCGCTGGCGGCCCCTCGGGGACGCCGCATGGCGCACCCCCGCCGAGACGGAGATCGATCCCCGTCGGCCCTACCGGTGGATCGACCGGGATTCCCGGGGACAGGCACACGGGGATCGCGGAATCGACATCTGCTTCTACCACGCCTCCTTATCACGGGGGATCAGTTTCCAGCACTACCTGCGGGACGCCGGATTGCTGGCAGCGCGGATCGTCGAGGCCGCCGGCGAGACGCCCGATCCGCTGATCCTGGTCGCCACCGACGGGGAATCGTTCGGGCACCACGAGAAGTTCGGGGACATGTGCCTCGCCACGCTGTTCAGCCGGGAAGCTCCGCGGCACGGGTTCGAGGTCACCAACGTCGCGACCTACCTGGCCACCCACCGGCCGACGTGGGAGGTGGAGCTCCTGCCGGAGAGCGCCTGGAGCTGCTCCCACGGGGTCGGTCGTTGGTGCGAAGACTGCGGATGTAGCGCCGGCGGCGCTGCAGGGTGGACGCAAGCCTGGCGCCGCCCGCTTCGCCACGGCCTGGATCGCCTGCGGGATGCGTTGGCGAGCATCTTTCACGAGGAAGGTTCGGCGCTGTTCCGCGACCCCTGGGCGGCCCGGGATGATTACATCGAGTTGTTGTTGGACGGGCATCCGGCGGCGCGCGACGCGTTTTTCGACCGACACCAGGCCCGCCCCTTGGACTCGGCGAGGCGCGGCCAGGCCTTGCGTTTGCTGGAGATGCAGCATCAAGCCATGCTCATGTACACTAGCTGCGCCTGGTTCTTCTCCGACATCTCCGGGATCGAGACCGTCCAGAACCTCCGGTATGCGGCGCGCGCCATCGAGCTCGCGGCGCCGTTCGCCCCGCTGGATCTGGAGGCCGTGCTCTTGGAGGACCTGGGCCGGGCCCGGAGCAACCTGGAGATCCACCGGACCGGCCGGCAGCTCTGGGAGCGGCAGGTCCGTCCCTCCCGGGTGACCGCGGAACACGCCGTGGCCCGACTGCTGGCGGACGGTTTGCTCGGGCATGCCGTGCGCCCCCAGGTGCGGTATCGGTGGTCGCTCGCCCCCGATCCGGTCGTGCAGGAGGGGGAGTTCGTGTTGGCAGCCGTCGGGGCAACCTCCGAGGTGACGGGCGAGAGACTGCACTTTAGCGGCGCCTGCCGGCGCGACGGCGCCTTCGGGTTCCTGGCGGCCATCGCGCCCCTCCCGTCCCCCGAGGCCTGGACGGCCTTCGCCGCGGAAGCCCGGGCCGCCCTGGCCCCCGACGGGCGGCACCTCGTCGCCTGGGGCGGGCGCCACGCGGCGCGGCTCCTCCGCCTGTACGACCTGCTTCCCGAAGAGCGCCATGCGATACTGCGGCAATTCCTGGCGGGGGCCGATGCCGCCCTGGTCAAAGACAGCGCGCGGCTGTGCGACGAAGCGCTCCCCGTGGCCGAGGCCATGGCCGCCGCGGGCATGCCGTTGCCTGGCTGGCTGAAGACCCTCCTCGAGGCGCGCTGGTCGGCGCGGTTCGCGGATGCCCTGGCGGGCCTCGGAGGCGTGGTGGATCCGGCCGCGTATGCCGGCCCGCTGGATCTCTGCGATCGCGCCCGCCTCTTGGGGATCGGCCTCGATTTTTCGTCAGCCTCGATCGCGTTCGGCCACACCCTGGTGGCGTGTCTGGAGGCGATCTCCGACGTCCCCGAGGCCGACCGCTGGGTGGAGTTCCTGAATCTGCTGCAGCTCGCGTCCCGCCTGGGTCTCGGCGTGCCGGAACGCGCCCTGCAGGATCGCATGTTCGCCCTGCTCCGCACCCGGCTTCCAGATTGGGTCGGAGAACTCCGGGACATCCGCGATGCGCGCTACGGGGCGGTTTCCGCCATGCTGGCGGTGGCGACCCGGTTGAACTTTCGCACGGAAGAGTTCCGGGAGCGACTCGCGCCGCTGGAGGAGCCGGTCGCCGCGGACCCGACCTATTGGCCATAATGGAGCCGAGAGCGGAGTCCCGAGAGCCAAGCACCGCGCGACACGACCAGATTTACATTCTTGGTTCTCGATCAGTGCTCATTGGACATTGGTCATTGTTCCCTCATCATTGACCCTTCACCCCTGGATCATCCATGAGCAGCATTCGACGGCAGTTGCAGATTACCTTCGTCACCGGCCTTCTGGTCATCATCCCCATCGCCGTTCCGGTCTGGGTATTCTGGGAACTCTTCACCTTCGTGGACCGGCTCTTGGAGCCGTTGGTCGGCGACACCCTTCCGTTTCACCTCCCAGGGCTGGGACTGGTGGTGGCCACTCTTCTGGTCCTCCTCATGGGCATCTTCGCCACCAACGTCGTCGGCCGGCGGATCCTGGGGTGGCTCGACGGCGGGCTGTACCGCATACCAATCTTCCGGAGCGTCTATTCGGCTGCCAAGCAGTTGCTGAACGCCTTCTCGCCCGACAACCAGGTCGCGTTCAAGGAATTCGTGGTCCTGCAGAATCGCGAGGGACATTACTGCTTCGGGTTTCTCACCGGCGCCGTGGCCCTGCAGCGCGCCAACGGCACGACCGAACCGCTCCTGGCGGTGTACGTCCCGACCAATCACCTGTACCTGGGAGACATTCTGCTGGCGCGGCGAGAGGATATCATCCTGACGCGCCTGACCGTCCCCCAGGGCATCCAGATCATCCTCTCGGGAGGGATCAGCATCCCCCAGGTGCTGCGCCAGGACGTCTCGAGCACCGAGGGCCGCTAAGCCGTTGCCAAAAAATAACTTGACCGGAGAAATTTCGGAAACGGCATAAGGAGCCGTAACGAAATTACAAGAATGGACAAGTTATTTCGTAACGGCTCCTAACCGGTCGGAAGGAGTAAAGGGGTACGCCATGGATGGCTCGGCGCTGAACGGCCTATGGCTGGAGATCATCTTCATCGCGGTCCTGATCATGCTGAACGGGTTTTTTTCCGCCTCGGAGATCGCGCTGATTTCCGCCCGGCGGAGCCGGGTGCAGCAACTCGCCAGCGACGGCGATCCGCGCGCCAAGCGGGTGGTCGCCATCCAGCAGGACCCGGACCGCTTTCTCGCCACGGTGCAAGTCGGGGTGACCTTCGTCGGGACCCTCGCTTCCGCAGTGGGCGGTGTGGCGGCCGTCCGCGCCCTCTCGCCGATGATCGGCGGGATCCCGCTGCCGTTCCTGTCCGCGATGGCGGAACCCCTGGCGCTCGTCATCGTCGTCGTGAGCATCACCTACGCGAGCCTGATCCTGGGAGAGCTGGTTCCGAAGTCCCTGGCTCTTCGCCACGCGGTGTCGCTGGCGCTCCTGGTCGCGGGTCCGCTGGACAGCCTCGCCAGGGCCGCCTCCCCCCTGATCCGGGTCCTCACCGCCTCCAACCGCTCTGTCCTCCGCCTCCTCGGACAGAAGGGGGCCGCCGAACGCGCGTTCATCTCCGAAGAGGAAGTCAAGCACATGGTCCAGGAGGGGCGCGACCAAGGGGTCTTCGATCAGACCGAGCAAGAGCTGATTCACAGCGTCTTCGAGTTTACCGAATCGTCGGTCAAGGACGTCATGATTCCGCGCCCCCGCATCCAGGCCATTGACGTCGAGACCCCCATCGAGCAGGTGCTCGCCCATATCATCGAGACCGGCAAGTCGCGCTATCCGGTCTATCGCAACACGCTGGACGAGGTGCTGGGCATCCTGTACGACAAGGACCTCTTCCGGCTCCTGGCGGAGAAGAAGCCGATCGTACTGGCCCAGGTCGTGCGTCCTGCCTTCTTCACCCCCGAGACGACGCGCGTGAGCCGCCTCCTCAAAGCGATGCAGCGGCGGCGCATGCCCATGGCCCTGGTGGTGGACGAATACGGCGGCGTGGAGGGCCTCGTCACTATCGAAGACCTGATCGAAGAGATCGTAGGCGAGATCGAAGACGAGACGGATCGGGAGGATCAGGCCGTGCGGCGCCTCCGCGACGGATCGTATATCGTGGACGCCTCCATCAGTATCCACGACCTCGCCGACCAGCATCGTCTGGCGTTCCCGGAATCGGCCGAATATGAGACCCTCGCCGGCTTTCTCATCACCCAGTTGCAGCGCATGCCGCGCGGGGGAGAGATCGTGACCTACGAGGATTGGCGGCTGACCATCGTGGACATGGACGGACGGCGGATCGCCCGCGTGAAGATCGAGCCTCGTCAGCGGGACGCAGGCCGGAAGGATCCAGTCCGCCCTCAAGACGCCCTATGATGAGGTGGCTCAGGGGTTTCGCCTCGCCACGCCGCCTGCTCCTGATCGCCGCCGGCCTGCTTCTCGCCCTCGCTCTCGCACTTGTCCTGGCCGGACACCTTCCCATCGTCCAGCGACAGATCCTCCGCTGGGCGGAATCCCGGCTGACGCTGGCGGTTGGTCGCGAGGTGCGTGCCGAGCGCGTCTCGCTCCGTCTGTGGCAGGGACGCCTGGACGTCCACCGGATTCGTGTGGCGGGCGGACCTGGCCTCGCCGACGGGACGCCCCTGCTGACCGCCGATGCGATCCGGCTGGGATGGAGCTGGGCCGCCCTGCTCCGACGCTCGCTCCTTGTCGACCCGCTCGTGCTGGTCGGACCTCGCCTCACACTCCCGACCACCGACGGCTCACGGAGCCTCGTTGTTCCCGTTCCCGGGACAGAGCCGGGCGCACCGACCGGCTGGACCGTCGAGATCCGGAGCGCGGTCATCGAGGACGGCCAGGTGATCTGGGGTCCGCCGGACGCCGTCGCACGTCTGGACGGCGTGGAGGGTTCGGTCGAGTGGCGACGGGGCCCGGAGGGCCAGGCGTCCGTCGCGGGACGCCTGCGCGCGTCGCACCTGCGCGTTCCGTCGGGCGGTGCCCTCCGGGAAATCACCCAGCTCCGCCTGGAGGCAACGGGAACCACACACGCCCTCGACATCACGTCGGCCGAGGGCCTGGTCGCGGGCGGACGGGTCACCGCGAAGGGTCGCATCCTGGAGCCGATGGGTCCGGCCGAATGCGATCTGCGGCTGGCGCTCTCGCTTCCCCTCGAGACCTTGCTCCGGAACGCCGGCGTTTCGGTCGCGCATCGTGGCCTCCTCGGCGTCGAGGGGCGGCTGTCCGGGCCATGGGCCGGGATGGCGTTTCATGGCCGGGCCAGCCTGCAGCTCGACGCCGCCTCTCAAGCACGGAAGCCGCTCTCCTTCGACGTGCAGTGGGCCGACGGCCGACTGACGCTCGACACGCCATCCTCGCACCGGTCCGACTCGCTCTGGGCGCGCCTGGTGCTGGAGCCGGCCACGGGCGCCTATCGGGCAAACCTCAGGCTCCAGCAGGTGGATCTCGGGGACCTGACCGGCGCGCCGGCATTGGTCGCCGCGGCCGCCGGGTTGAGCCTGCCACCGGAGGTGGGCGGACGGCTCACCGCCGACGTGGACCTGACGGGACGCGGCACCGATCTCGCGACGCTCCGGGGATACGGGCGCGTGCGCGTGGACGACTTGAGCCTGGAGGCCGGACTTCCTAGCGGCCGCCTGGAGGCACGCCTTCTCGCCACCACGTCGCGACTCGTCCTGGAGACCTTCACCCTGGATGTGCCGGGCGCCACGGTGCGGGGAGCCGGCAGCGTGCGCTTTCCGGCCGGCGACCTCGACTTCCCGGTCCAGGCCGACATCCGGAGCGTGGCGGCCTTCGGACGCGGCTTCGGCCTGCCCTTGCTTGGCGGGATAGCGACACTCGGCGGCCGCGTGAACGGCACCCGAGACGCCCCGCGTTTCCAGGGGCGAGTGGCGTGGCGAGACCCACGTTTCGGGCTGCACGCCCTGGATCAGATAGAGGGCGAGATCGAGTGGGTTCCCCGCAGGCTGCGGTCGTCCCGGCTGGTCATGCGCCTCGGCCAGACGGTCGCCACCCTGCAGGGAAGCGCCGCCGCGCCCGGCACGACCCCGCTGCGCACGCTAGACTTCAGACGCGACATCACCCTGGACCTCCAGGGACAGGTGAACCCCGGTCGGACCGCGGATCTTGCTCCCTTCGTTCCGGCCGGGCTGCCGATCCGCGGAGCATTCCAGGCCAGCGGTCGGATTGCTGGGACGCCGCAGGCCCTGACGGGCGAGGTGGAGGTCGCCTTCACCAGCCCCCAGACGTTGGAGGAAAGATGGCAGCGCGGCGATGCCGTGCTCCGGCTGACGCCGACCGCCGTCGAGATCGCCCGCCTCTCTCTCCGGCGGGGCGGCGAGCAACTCACCGGGGACCTCCGGGTCGGTCACGATGGCACGCTGAGCGGACAGCTTTCCACCACACCCATGGATCTCGGCAGGATCGCCTTGCTCGCTGGCAGCCAAGTCGCCGGCCGGGCGTCGTTTCAGTTGGACGTGCAAGGGACGCTGCAGGAGCCGCGGATTGCGGGAAAGGCCGTGGCCGAAACCCTTCTATTCCGGGAGGTTCCTCTGGGCCCTGGCCCGGCAGCTTTCACGCATTACCGTGACGCGGTCGATCTGGACGTGACCATGCGACAGGGGAGCCAGCGGCTTCGGCTGCAACTCGGGGCGTCGCCGGACCGCACGCTCCACCTCGACCTGGCGCTCACCGATGCCGACCTCGCACCCCTATTGCACCTGACCGGAATCGAGGGACTCCGGGCCACGGAGGCACGGGGCACCGGACGCATTCTGGTGGACGGGAAAGCCGCCGACTTCGCGGAGGCCACCGGGGAGGCAACATTTAGCGCGCTTCGACTCCGTCTGGCGGACGAACCGTGGGAAAACCGGGGACCGGTGGAGATATCCTGGAAGGGAGAAACGGTGTCACTTCGCCAGGCACGCCTCCACTCCCGGGATCGCGATCTGGACATCCACGGTACGTTGACCGGCAGGGACCGCACCGACCTTCGGGTCACGGGGCAGGTTCCCCTGGCGGCCCTTTCGCCGTATCTCCCGGGAGTGACACCCGTGGCGGGTACGGCGCGGGCGGACCTTCGCGTCCGCGGAACCTTGCAGGCGCCGGAGCTCCAGGGAGCGCTAGACTTCGCCGGCGGGACGTTCACGCTGGGCAACCTGGCCGCCCCGTTCCAGGAAGTGCACGGCACGGCAGCGATCGAGCCGGGGCGCGCGCGCGTCCAGGAGTTTCGTGCGCGTATCGCCGGAGGGACACTGCAGGGAACGGGCGAGGCCTCCTGGCGCGGAGACGACTGGACGTTCCGGTGCGCGTTCCAGGAAGAGGGAGGCCGCGCGGAACAGTTCCTGGCCGGGCTGTTCCAGGGACATGAGATCACGGGGCTCCTCTCGCTGGGCGGCACCCTGGCGAGCCAGGGGCACAGCGCGCAGGGTTTCTGGCCGAACCTCGACGGCGATATTAAATTCGCGGTGCGCGACGGCCAGCTCGGCAGGCAAACCTTCATGGTCCGACTGCTCTCTCTGATCGATGTCGCGCAACTCCTCGACCCCAAGGCGCTGGCGTTCTCCTCGCAGGGCATTCCGTACCGGCGCCTCACCGCCGATATTCAAATCGAAGACGGCGTGGCCCGCACGGAAAACCTGCTTCTCGAAGGTCCCGCCTTCACGCTCAGCGCGCATGGCCACATCAATCTCGTCAACGAGGCGGTACGGATGGATATCGCCGTCAAGCCGTTTCAGACGGTGGACAGGATCGTCACCAAGATCCCGGTGGCCGGTTGGCTCTTGGGCGGGAAGGACGGCGCCGTGATCGCGGCGTTCTACCGCGTGACCGGCACCCTGAGCAACCCCACGGTCGAGTCGTTGCCGCTCAAGAGTGTGGGGCGGAACGTGTTCGGGGCCTTCCGCCGCTTGCTCGGCCTCCCCGAGGCGCTCCCGGGGCCGTGACCGCTCAGCCACGCCCTCCCGTCCGGGGCGGCCCCCCACCGAGGCGACTCACTCCCACAAGTCGGTGCTCAGGTACTTGAGACCCGAATCGCACATCATGACAACGACGGTCTTCCCCAGATACGCCCCCCGGAGCAACTGCACGGCCGCCGCGACATTGGCGCCGGAGGAAAAGCCAGCGAAGATCCCCTCCTCGGCGGCCAGCCGTCGCGCCCAGGTCACGGCGTCCGCGTCGGCCACCGTGAGATGGCCGTCCACGTGGGCAGGATCGATCAAGGGGAGCGTCGTCATCGAATAGCCCCCGCCCTGGATCCGATGGCCCGGATTCGTCACGGCCTCCCCTTTCAGGGCGGCCGCGCCTGCCGGCTCCACCACGTAACAGCCGATGGACGGGCTGTGCCGTTTGAACGCCGCCGCACAGCCGGCGAAACTTCCGCCGGTGCCGACGAAATCGCAGAAGGCGTCGAATCGCCCGCTTGTCTGTCGCAGGATCTCGGGACCCGTGTGCAGCAGGTGCGCCCGCATGTTTCCCGCCAGCCGGAACTGATCCGCGCGAAAGGCGCCTCGCGCCTGCACGACCCGCTGCGCCTCCGCCTCGACCAGTGCCAGGTCCTGGCCCGAAACCTGCCCCGGCACCGAGCCCGGCATCTGGTCCACCAGGACCACCTCGGCCCCGAGGGCGCGCATCATCCGGGCGCGCTCCATCGAGTTGCCCTTCGACATCACCGCCACGAAGGGGTACCCCTTGATCCCGCAGACGATGGCCAGCCCGGTCCCGGTGTTGCCGCTGGTGAGCTCCACCACCGTCTGCCCGGGCCGGAGTCGTCCATCCGCCTCGGCGTCCTCGATGATCTGCCGCGCGATTCGGTCTTTTTTCGAAAAGCCGGGATTGAGATATTCCAGCTTGGCGAGGATCCTGCCGTCCAGCTCGCGCCCGAGCCTCGTCAAATCGACGAGCGGGGTATCCCCGATGGCGTCGAGCGCGGATGGCAGCACGCGGTCATGTCGGCTCATGTTTTCGCCTCCCGCACACCTCCCGCAGAGATCCGCACGGCACAAGGAAGAATCGACGGACCCGCAGATTGCGCAGATTGGCCGATTTCACAGAGGTGGCGGTACCGGTTGAATCTGCGTGAATCTGCGTAATCTGCGGATCCCTCAGTTTTGCTTGGCATCTCGGCAGTTGGGAGTCACTCTTACGGCTGGATTTTCGTTCCCAGCACGGCCAGGAACTTGGCCAGCCACGCCGGGTGCGCGGGCCAGGCAGGTGCTGTGACCAGGTTTCCATCCACGTACGCCGCATCCAGAGCAACCTCGACGTACGTGCCGCCGGCGCGATTCACGTCGGGACCCACCGCGGGATATGCGGAGCAGCGCTTCCCCTCCACTGCGCCGGCTGCCGCCAGGAGTTGCGCCCCATGGCAGATCGCCGCGATGGGTTTCTTGGCCTCCGCGAAGTGCCGCACGGCTTTGATCACGTCCGGGTTCAGCCGGATGTACTCCGGCGCGCGGCCGCCGGGGATGACCAGCGCGTCATAGGTCTCGGGCTTGATCTCGGCGAAGGTGGCGTTGAGCGTGAAGTTGTGACCCGGCTTTTCGCTGTAGGTCTGATCCCCCTCGAAGTCGTGGATCGCCGTGCGCACCTTCTCCCCCGCCTTTTTCCCGGCGCAAACCGCGTGGACCGTGTGGCCCACCATCAGGAGCGCCTGAAACGGCACCATGACCTCATAATCCTCGACGAAGTCTCCCACCAGCATCAGGATCTTCTTGGCTGCCATGACACTCTCCTTTCTTCTGAGGGTCACGAAGGGCCAGGTCCCGCGCAGGTATCAGAGAAGTCCTCTGACCGGACCCGCCACACAGGTTGCGCAGGCAAGGCCCGCTCGCCCTAACGAAGTGTGACACGGGTGCCCGGGACCAACGGAGCATATCACGAGCGGGCTTGTCCCGGGAAGCCCACGCCGCCGGACGCTCGCACCGTGCTCGCCTGTGACCCCAGGGACCCGTATGCCGGCGCGTCCTGGTCCGCCTTGCGCGCGCTCGCCTTGTGTGTGTTAGCGTACTTGAGGTGGGCGCAAGGGTGTCGTCGCGCCCACGTGGCTGACTGGACCTCCCCCTCCCGAGTGACCCTCATGCGTATCGCGACCAAGCTCACGATCCTCTTGTTGATCGCCGTGTCCGCGGTCCTGGCCGCCTTCGGCTACCTCCGGATGCACCAGGAGCGGAATCGGTTGATCGAGGAGCTCCAGCAAGAGGTCGTGGTCCTGGCGAACGCCCTCGGCCTGGCCGTCGAGCACGCACTTCGCGACCGGCAACCCGAAGACATCCGGGAGCTCCTGACCGAGATCGTCCGCGATCCGAATCCCGTGGACCGCATCCGGATCTTCAACGGTCGGCTGGAGGAGATCAACGGCGCCAGCACGGATGCCGCCGCCAACACCACGATTCCCCAGGAGGAGTGGGAACGGGTCCTGAAGAGCGGTGAGCCGCGCGTCCAGTACCTGGCGACGGCGCCGCGTCCGGTTGTGTACGTCGTCCTCCCGCTCAAGAACCGGCGTGGAGGCATCATCGGTGGACTGGAGATCATCCACGTGGCCACCCGCGTGCAGCGGCAGATCGACGAAGCCACGCGCGACCTCGCCCTGCGCATGAGCCTGCTCAGCCTGACCATCGCCGTGGTCATCTGGTTGACGGTCCGGATCAGCATCCGTCGGCCGATTCGCGCATTGGTCCGGGCGGCCCTCGCCGTGGGGCGCGGCCGCCTGGACCAGCGGATCTCCGTGCGACGCCGCGACGAGATCGGCCAGCTCGCCTCGGCCTTCAACCGAATGGCCGAAGACCTGCAGGCCGCACGACAGGGGCTCGTGACGGAGTCGCAGGCCCGGCTGGACACCGAGCGACAGTTGCAGCAGGAACAGAAACTGGCGGCGATCGGCCGGCTGGCCAGCGAGGTGGCCCACGAGATCGGCACCCCCTTGAACATCATCTCCGGACGGATCGAGTCCATCCAGAAGGCGCTCCCGGCCGACCACCCGGTCGGTCGACACACCGCCACGGTTCTGCGCCAGGTGGAGCGCGTGAGCGAGATCATTCGGCACCTGCTGGAATACGCCCGGCCGCGCCGCCCGGCGGCTCGCCCCGTCGCCGTCGGGCCGGTCCTCGACCGCGTGGCGGACCTTCTCGGGCCGCTCGCCCAGCGCCGCCAGGTCCGACTGACGGCGGAGGCAAGCCAGGCGCTTCCTATGCTTCTGGCGGACCCCGACCAGCTCCAGCAGGTGCTGCTCAATCTGGTCACCAACGCGCTGGATGCCACCCCGGCCGGCGGACAGGTGCGGCTCACCGCGGGAGAGGACGCATCCCCTGCGGGCTCCACCCCCATGGAAAATGGGTCGTCCGTCCATCGAGGATTCGCCGCCACGCCGCACGTCACCATCTGTGTCGCCGACACCGGATGCGGCATCCCGGCCGAGCGCCTGGAGAAGATCTTCGAGCCGTTCTTCTCCACCAAGGAGCGGCGGGGCGGCACCGGCCTGGGCATGTCCATCGTCGAGGACATCACCCGCGCCCACCGTGCCGCCATCGAGATCGAGAGTGCCGAGGGGCGCGGGACCACGGTCCGGCTCCACTGGCCCGTCGCCCCGGCGGCGCAGGCGGCACCCGGCGGCGACGCGAACCCCGCAGACCCGGAGGCGATGGCGCGCCCATGACAACCGACCGATGTCGGATCCTGTTGGTGGAAGACGACCCCGACATGCTCGACCTGGTGCGCGAGCACCTCCAGCACGAGGGCCACGCCGTGGTCGTCGCTTGGGCGCGGCGCGGACGCCATCGCGCGGCTGCGGGCGGAGGAGTTCGACCTGGTGCTCACCGACCTTCGCCTTCCCGACGTGGACGGCATGGAGGTCCTCCGGGCCAGCCGGGACGCGCAGCGCGAGCTCCCCGTCATCCTGATCACCGCCTTCGGGACGATCGAGACCGCCATCCAGGCGATCCGCCAAGGCGCCTACGATTACGTGACCAAGCCGTTCGCCCTCGCCGAGATCAGCCTGCTGGTGGCCAAGGCCGGGGAGGCGCGGCGACTCCGAGAGGAGAATCGGCGACTCCGGGCCGAGGTGGCGGGCCGGTACCGGCTGCACAATCTCCTCGGGAAGAGTCCCGCCATGCAGACCGTGTTCGCCCTCATCCGCCAGGCAGCCCCGGGAGACGTCAACGTCCTCATCACCGGGGAAAGCGGCACGGGCAAGGAGCTGGTGGCCAAGGCCCTGCATTTCAACAGCGCCCGCGCCGACCGACCCTTCGTGCCGGTCAACTGTGCCGCCGTGCCCGCCGGCCTCCTGGAGAGCGAGCTGTTCGGCCACGTGAAGGGGGCCTTCACGGGTGCCGTCGGATCCCGGCGCGGCCTCTTCCGGGAGGCCGAGGGCGGCACCCTGTTCCTCGACGAGATCGGGGACATGGCGCCGGAGCTTCAGGCCAAGCTACTCCGCGTCATCGAGGACCGGACCGTGCGTCCGCTGGGGAGCGACGAGGCGATCCCCCTGAACGTCCGGCTGGTGGCGGCCACCAACCGGGATGTGTCCGCGCGCATCCGGGAGGGCGTGTTCCGGGAGGACCTCTATTATCGCCTGGCAGTCATCCCGCTTCATCTGCCGCCGCTGCGCGACCGGAAGGAGGACATCCCGCTCCTGGCCGAGCACTTCCTGCATCGCGCCACCGCCGCCACCGGAAAGCCGATAGGCGGCTTCACCCCCGGGGCCATGGCGGCCCTGCTGCGGCACCCCTGGCCCGGCAACGCCCGGGAACTCGAGAACGTGGTCGAGCGGGCGGTCACGCTCACCACCGACGGCCAGATTGCCGACACCACGCTCCTGCTCGACCTTTCGCCGACCGCATCCCTGGGCTCGGTTCTCGCCAAACTGACACCGCGGCTCACGCTCCGCCAGTTAATGGGCGAATACACGGCTCTCGTCTTGCGCGACGTCGGCGGTGACAAGGCCAAGGCCGCGAGCATCTTGGGGGTCAGCAAGCGAACCCTGTACCGCCGCAAGGGGTCAACCGGGACCAGTGACAACCTGTCACCGTCCGAGACCGATTGACGCAGCCCTGCTTTTACTTTGAGTTAGACAACTCTGCGCAGCGGCCACGGCGCGCGAACCGTGCCAGGCGTTCAACGGATCTCCCGTGCGCGTCGTCGCTCGCTCTACCCATTCACCGCCCATAACTCACCGCCAATTAAGGGTTCCGACAGATAGCCATCGGGGGCCAGGCTGATCGGCACCCTCCTTGCTGTCTGTCCCATGTGATCGTTGGTCTAGTTCCATTCCGGAAGGCGTTTCGGCGAACCTGGCCGACGTTCTCTGGCGGTCAAACGTGAAAGGAGACCCTTGCAGATGCAGAACGGAACAAACGGGCGCGGAGCGTTACCCAATACGCGCCCAAGGCTCCTGGTGGTGGAGGACGACCCGGAGATGCGTGACCTTTTGACGGATGTGTTGAGTGGCGAAGGCTTCCTGGCGGAATCGGCAGGGGACGGGGCGGAGGCGTTGATCCGCCTTCGGACAGATACCTTCGCGGCCGTCCTCCTCGACAAGAACATGCCCGGCCTCAGCGGCCTGGACCTACTCCCCAGCCTGCGGACGATGTGCCCCAACACGCCGATCATCCTGACCACCGCCTTCGGCGACGCCGAAACGGAGCAGGAGGCCGCAACCAAGGGGGCCTACGCCTACCTCCCCAAACCCTTCTCCACCCAGAGTCTGCTGGACGCGATCCGGCGTGCCCTGGAGCCTCGCCACTCCGTTGCACCATCCCCTTCCGCTCCGGGAGGTTCGTCATGAACGCGACGGGCGAATTCCGCTGGTGTTCAGGCTGCGGCGAATGGGCGATCTGGACGTCATACCAAACGGGCGGTCCGGTGTATTGCTGTGACGAGTGCGCCTGCGGCTTGGCGTGCGCCTGCGTCGGAGGATCCGACAGGCCCTTCCGATTGCCGCCGCGGTGGGCCGCTCCCCAAGGAGGACACAATGCCCCCGCATCGACTGCCGCTCGATGAACTCCTAGGTGAGGAACGTGAGTTGCGTCGGCGAGTGGCGACGCTGGTCCGGAGGCGGCGGGCCGAAGCTGCCGACCAGGCCGAGCCTCGTCCCGTTCACCTTTTCGACCAAGCGCTGATCGCCTCCCTCGATCAGCACAACGAGGCGGTCTGGAAGCGGCTGGAAGACAAGTGTCACGGGCTCTCCGAAGCGCGAGCCCGACTGCAGGAAGGCGGATACGGGATCTGCCGCGCCTGCGGGTGCCGCATTCCCCATCGGCGCCTCCACGCGTTGCCGGCGGCCACGTTGTGTGTGTCCTGCCAGGCGAAACGCGAAAAGGCCTGCGGCGACGCCTGACCCGCCCTGTGGCGTTTCGCCGGCGAGCACGGCTCAGCGAGCGTCGGGTTGGTGACGTGATAGCGCGCTCTGGGATGGATCGGCCACGAGTGGGAGTTGACCGCGGCGGGCCGAAGCCCGCGGAGGTGAGAGCGTGCGCGCTGGGATCTACTCGTTGGTGGCCGTCGTCGCCGTCCTGGTGGGCCTCGGAATCGGGTACCTGCAGTGGGGCACCCAGATCGCAGACCTGAAACAGCAGGTGCAAGAGCAACGCTCGGAACTCAATTATCGTATCACGGAGTTGGAAGGACGTCTCAAGGCCGCAGAAGAACGTGCTAGCCAAGAAGCCGCCACCCGGAAGGTCCTGGAAGACGAGCTCCACCGAATTCGACCACAGAAGTAAGTGCGACAGCCCGCAGTCCGGAGAAACGGAGGATGTGAGTGCAGCAGGGAAAGCGGCCCACGAAGCCGACCGCCGCCCCGGGCGCGACGTGCCTGGGAGGCGAGCGCGTCCGGTTTCGGGTCTGGGCGCCCCGCTGCCGGCAGGTGGCGCTCCGGGTTGTCAACCCAGTGCCGCGCGAGCCCGTGGCCATGGCGCCTGCCCGGGACGGTTGGTGTGAAATCGTGCTGGAGGGCCTGGGCCCGGGCACCCGCTACGTCTACGTCCTGGATGGGAAGCGCGAGCGGCCGGACCCGATGTCTCGGGCCCAGCCCGAGGGGGTCCACGGCCCGTCGGAGGTCGTGGACACAAGTGCGTTCGCCTGGACGGCCAGCAACTGGCGCGGCCTTTCGCTCAGAGAGATGGTGCTGTACGAGATCCACGTGGGCACGTTCACGCCGGAAGGCAACTTTCGAGGCCGTCATTCCGCGCCTGGACCGGCTGCAGGCATTGGGCGTCACCGCCATCGAGCTCATGCCGGTGGCGAGCTTTCCCGGAGCGCGGAACTGGGGCTACGACGGCGTGGGGCTTTTCGCCCCCCAGCGTACATACGGCGGGCCGGTGGGCCTCCAGCGTCTGGTGGACGCCTGTCACACTCGCGGCCTGGCCGTCGTGCTCGACGTCGTCTACAACCACCTCGGACCAGAAGGCAACTACCTGGCCGAGTTCGGCCCCTACTTCACTAACCGGTACCGGACCCCCTGGGGGGCGGCCGTGAACTACGACGGCGAGGACGCGCGCGGCGTCCGTGACTTCGTCATCGCCAATGCTCTCTTCTGGATCCGGGAGTATCGCATCGACGGCCTTCGGCTGGATGCCATCCATGGGATCTTCGATGCGGGCCCGCTACATATCTTGCGCGAGCTGAACGACGCGGTCCAGCGGCCTGGCCCGTCGCCTCGGGCGGATCGTCCCCGTGGTGGCGGAAAGCGATCTGAACGACCGCCGGGTGATCGACCGTGTCCGACAAGGAGGGCTACGGGCTCGCGGGGCAATGGAGCGACGACTTCCATCACTGCGTGCACACGCTCCTCACGGGAGAGCGGAACGGTTACTACGCCGACTTCGGGTCCCTGGAGCAGATGGCCAGAGCCTATACCCACGGCTTCGTGTATGACGGCCGGCCGTCCCAATTTCGCGGGCGGCCCCACGGAACGCCCAGCCGGGATCTCCCCGGCGAGCGCTTCGTGGTCTGCATCCAGAACCACGACCAGGTCGGGAATCGCGCGCAGGGAGAGCGGCTTTCCTCCCTGGTGGAATTCGAGCGGCTCAAGCTGGCCGCGACCGCCCTCTTGATCTCCCCGTCCGTGCCCCTGCTCTTCATGGGGGAAGAGTACGGAGAGCGGGCGCCCTTCCTGTTCTTCACGGATTTCGAGGACCCCGCCCTGCGCGAGGCTGTCACGCGAGGCCGACGCGAGGAATTCGCCGCCTTCGGGTGGATGAGCGCCGTGCCGGACCCGCAAGACCCGACGAGTTTCTGCCGGTCGAGGCTGACCTGGTGCCTGCAGGACCGAGAGCCCCACGCGTGGCTGTGGCATTACTATAGGACGCTCCTTGCCATGCGACGCCAATATCCGGCGCTGGGCGCCGGGGGCAAGCGGCGGCTGGCGGCACAGGTCGAAGACACGCAGGTTCTGGCCGTTCTCCGAAGGGATACCGGCGGTGGGACGGCCCTTGCGACGCTCAATTTCGCTCCTGAGGCCCGAAACGTCCGGCTGAGGCTTCCGTCCGGACGGTGGCGTCGCTTGCTGGACAGCGGCGAGGAGCGGTTCGGAGGCCTAGGGCCGAAGACCCCCGAGTTCCTCTCCGTCTCCCGCAGGGACGGCACCCGGATCGACATGGCTCCGTTCGGGGCGGCGATCTTCCTCCGCACGAACGCGACACCACCAGGTGACGGAACGACTGCGGAGGTCCTTGACCGCTAGAGTTGGCCGAACGCCGGGCCAATCCTTCGTGCCGCCGCCCTCGCGCCTGCGTGAAGCGGGCCGGGCGGGCAACCAGGCAGCCGGGGCGCCTGCGCTGGATGGAACGACCTCTGAAGATCGAGACCCAGGAGGGCACGTCGGCCGTCTGCCGGGCGTATCGGGTGTCGGAGGACCGGTTGGCGCTCGACATCAACCACCCTCTCGCGGGACACGCGCTGACGCTGTTCGCCCGGGTCACAGATGTCGTCCAGTCGGCGTGATCCAGGCAACCATGTTCCGGGCGCCCGTCGCGTTCCGGCGGGCCTTCGGCCGGACCCACGCGCCGTCGCCGGAATTTTCCTCCGAATGGCACCACGGAGCGACGGAGAACGGAGAGGGCACCGGGGATGCCAAGATGATTCCTCGTCGGATCGTGGCAGTCTGGGGTATGGTGGTGGCGATCGGCGCGTCGCCAGCGCTCGCTGCTGTTCCCCCCCTGACTGTGACGATGCGGCTCGCCGAGGCAGAGTGGCGGGTGATGCGGCAAGACGTCCTGCCCTCCTTCGAGCGGGCCTGCAACTGTCGAGTCCGTGCCATCGACGTTCCGCCGGAGCTCCTCACGCAACGCCTCAAGGCGATGCGGGATGCCGGCCGGACGGAGATCGATCTCTTCGCCCAGGATAACATGCGTCTCCAGGAGCTGGTGGATTCCGGCCTCGCCCAAGTCCTGGACGACGCGGCTGTCCGGATGGACGCCGAGGTGCTGCCGTCGTTGGTCGCGGCCGGAATGCTGGCGGGGCGACGTCATTTCCTCCCGTTCCGACCCAACGTCCAGATCGCGTACTACAACTCGGAGAAATTCGACGCCTACGGCCTCCGGCCGCCGCGAACGTGGAGCGAACTCCTCTCCGTCGCCAAGACCTTCAAGGAACGCGAAGGCCTCGGGCGGGTCCTGTTCCAGGGGGTGGGCGGGGCCCCTACCGTGACCCAACTGTACGAGTGGATCGTGTCCGCGGGAGGCGACCCCCTCGACCTCGGCCATCCCGCCACGGTGGCTACGTTCCGCTTCCTCCGCGAATTGGCGCCGTACCTTTCGCCGGACTCTCGCCGAGCCAAATGGGACACGACCAACGATGCCCTGGCGCAGGAGTCGGCCTATTTGGCCCAGAATTGGCCCTTCGGTGTCCCCCTGTTGGTCCGGGAGTACGGGAAACACGCCATCCGCACCTACAGCGGCTGGGCCGGACCGGCCCGGGAAGCCCATGTCATCGGGGGTGACGTCCTCGGGATTCCCGTGGGCGCGCCCAACCGGGATCTTGCGCTCCGCCTGATCCGCCATCTCCAATCGCGGGAGATCCAGGAAACACTGGCCTCGCGCCTGGGCTGGCCGACCATCCGGGGCGATGCCGCGGGCGCGCTGGAGCCCTGGATGCGCCCCCACGTCGCGGCGGTCCAGGACGCCTTGCGCCACGGGGTCTTTCGCGAGAACGTCCCCTACTGGGCCGAGTACGAGCGCATCGCGTCCGAGGCAGTCGAGCGCATCTTGTGGCGAAAGGAAGCCGTGGATGAGGCGCTGCCTCCCTTGGCGGCTCGCTTGAGCGACCTGCGAAAGGGGCGGCGGTGAAGGCCCGCGCCTTGCTCGGCCTGCTCCCGCTCGCGGCGTACCTCTCGTGCCTCACCGTGGCCCCGGTGGCTTCCACGCTCGCCATGAGCGCGACCGCGCCCGATATTGGGATCACGTTGGAGCATTTTCGCCGAATCGTCACGGACTACCAGTTCGGCGAAGCGGTGATCAACACTCTGGTCATAACCGGCATCGGCCTGACCCTGGAACTGCTGTTGGGGCTGGGAGCCGCTTTGGCGCTGGCTGGCCGTCCCGTGGGTCGCAGGATCTTCTCGATCCTGCTCCTGGTTCCCCTGGGCGTTCCGACCATCGTGTCGGCGGCGGTCATGCGCACGGTGTTCGGCACGGTCGGCTACCTCAACGAGGCCCTGCTTCGTCTTGGCGCGATTCGGTCGCCCGTCGATTGGACCGGCGAGCGCTGGCTGGCCCTTGTCACGGTGACGGTCGCCGATGCGTGGAAGGTGACGCCGCTGATCCTGCTCATTTTGCTGGCCGGTCTTCAGGCCATCCCCGGCGAGTTGTACGAGGCGGCGCGGACCGATGGGGCCTCGGGGTGGCGGCAGTTCTTCGCCATTACGTTGCCCCTGTTGAAGCCGGCGGTGACGATGGCCTTGATCGTCCGCGGCGTGGACGCGTTTCGGATCTTCGCCCTGCCGCTGGCCCTGGTCGGCCGGGGGCTCCCGGTGCTCTCGACGTACGCGTACGTGGAATATCTCGAATACGGAAACCCGCACACGGCCGCGGCCAGCAGCGTGATCTTGTTGGTCATGATCCTGGTCACGGTGCTGGCGTACCTCAAGCTGGCCGGTCCCGAAGAGGTCCTACGGTGAGATGCGCCGTCGTCCCGATCCTCGCGGCGCTCTCTTGTTGGGCGCTCGCGCCCCTGTACTTCATGCTGAAGGTATCCTTCAGCCCGCCGGCGGAAGTCATGACGGCGCACCCGACGTTCCTGCCGCACGGGCTCACCTGGGATCATTGGTGGGCCCTCTTGGCGACAGACCAGGTCCTTGCCCCGCTGGCCAAGAGCCTGACGACGGCCACCCTCGTCGCAATGGCAGCCGTGTTATTGGCGGCGCCGGCCGCCTACAGCCTGGCCCGTCTCCCGGCGCGCTGGCGGTATGGCATCCTGCTCGGCCTGTTCGCATTCCGGATGCTGCCGGAGGTGAGCATCGCCCTTCCCGTGGCGGTCGTGTTTCTGCGATGGGGCTTGCTGGACACGGTCGTCGGCCTCGCGATGGGCCACCTCACCCTGGTGCTGCCGGTGGCGGCGTGGGTACTGACCGCGACCTTTGTGGCCATTCCCCGCGAGGTGGAGGAGGCGGCGGCCCTCGACGGGTGCTCCTCGTGGCAGACGCTGTGGTACGTGACCATCCGGCTGGCCCGTCCCGGCCTCGTCGTTGCCGGGCTCTTGGCCTGGGTCTTCTCCTGGGAAGAGTTCATTCTGGCCAGCTACTTGACCCTGGGCGCAAAGACGATGCCCCTGCAGGTGTACTACTATCTGTATCAAGGCAATTGGTTCCTGACGGCCGCCGCCGCCACACTCATGACGGTGCCGGTTCTGTTGCTGACGGGAATGCTTCAGCGCCACGTGCAGACCTCCCTGCTGGCCGGGGCGGTGCGCTGACCGGGACGGGAACGGAAGCCCGAGTGAGGAGAGACGAGGTGTTGGCGCACACCGAGGTCCTAATCCACCGAGGGGCAAGAAACCGCGCGATCGGCAGGCGGGACGTGACCCGGCGCATCCGGCGGCACGGCGCGGCCGCGGCGCCAAAAGGTTCGGCATGAGATCGCGTCCCGGCAACCCGTATCCTCTGGGCGCCACCTGGGATGGCTCTGGAGTGAACTTTTCCCTGTTCTCGGAGAACGCGACGGGCGTGGAGTTGTGCCTCTTCGACGGAGACAACGAAAGTCAGCAGCTCGCGCGGATTCGGATGACCGAGCAGACCGACCTCGTCTGGCATGTCTACCTCCCGGAAGCGCGGCCGGGCCAGCGGTACGGCTACCGGGTGGACGGACCGTACGACCCGGCTGCAGGGCACCGGTTCAATCCGCACAAGCTGCTCCTCGACCCCTACGCCAAAGCCATCGATGGGACGATCCAGTGGAACGACGCCCTGTTCGGATACCAGGTAGGCCATCCGGATGCCGACCTCAGTCTGGACGAGCGCGACAGCGCCGCCCATACGCCCAAGAGCGTGGTGATCGATCCGGCCTTCACCTGGGGGGATGATCGCCCTCCACGCATCCCGTGGAACGAGACCGTGATCTACGAGGTGCACGTGAAGGGATTCACCGCCCGTCGCTCCGACGTGCCGGAGCGGTTGCGGGGAACCTACGCCGGCCTGGCGTGCCCGGCAACCGTGGATTATCTGCGATCGCTGGGGGTCACGGCGGTGGAGCTGCTCCCCATCCACCAGTTCGTGGCGGACCGGCACCTGGTGGAACGAGGGCTGACCAACTACTGGGGGTACAACTCCATCGGGTTCTTCGCACCGGATGTCCGGTACGCCAGCAGCGGCACCCTCGGCCACCAGGTGGGCGAGTTCAAGACCATGGTCAAGACCCTGCACCAGGCGGGCATCGAGGTGATCCTGGACGTGGTGTACAACCACACCGGCGAGGGCAGCCATCTGGGTCCCACGCTGTGCTTCCGCGGGATCGACAACGCGGCCTACTACCGGCTCGTCCCCGACGACCGACGCTACTACATGGACTACACCGGCTGCGGGAACACGCTCAACATGACCCATCCCCGGACGCTCCAGCTCATCATGGACAGCCTGCGGTACTGGGTGCTGGAGATGCACGTGGACGGCTTCCGCTTCGACCTGGCGTCGGCCCTCGCCCGGGAGTTGCACGACGTGGACCGCCTGGGGGCGTTCTTCGACATCATTCACCAGGACCCGGTCATCTCCCAGGTCAAGCTCATCGCGGAACCCTGGGACCTCGGCGAAGGGGGCTACCAGGTGGGAAACTTCCCCGTCCTGTGGGCCGAGTGGAACGGCAAGTATCGGGACACGGTCCGGGCGTACTGGAAAGGGGACGCAGGCCAGGTGAGCGAGCTGGGGTACCGGCTGACGGGCTCGAGCGACCTGTACGGCAAGGGGGGCCGGCGTCCGTATGCCAGCATCAATTTTGTCACGGCGCACGACGGGTTCACGCTGCACGACCTGGTGAGCTACAACGACAAGCACAACGAGGCCAACGGCGAGGACAACCGGGACGGCCACAACGAGAACCTGAGTTGGAACGGCGGGGTCGAGGGCGCGACGGAAGACCCCGCGGTCCTGGCCTTGCGCGAGCGGCAGAAGCGGAACTTCCTCGCCACGCTGCTCCTCTCCCAGGGCGTCCCCATGCTGTGCGGAGGGGACGAGATCGGCCGAACCCAGGGCGGGAACAATAACGCGTACTGCCAGGACAACGAAATGAGCTGGTTCGACTGGCGGCTGGACAACACGCGGAAGCACCTGCTGGCCTTCACGCGAAGGCTCATCGCCCTGCGCCGGGCTCACCCGGTGTTTCGGCGGCGGCAGTTCTTCGCCGGCCGGCGCATCTGGGGCTCCGAGGTCAAGGATTTGTCCTGGTTCCGGCCGGACGGGAAAGAGATCACCGAAGAGAACTGGCGGGATCCCCTCGCGCGCTGCATCGCACTGCGCCTGGCCGGAGACGCCATCGCGGAGGTGGACGTCCGGGGCGAGCAGATCACGGACGACACCTTCTTGATCCTCCTGAATGCGCACCACGCACCGCAGACGTTTGTCCTCCCGGCCCACCGACCGGGCATCCGGTGGGAAATCGTGCTGGACACCCGGGCGGCGGATCCGCCCCGCCGTGCCCGGCTCGTCCCCGGAGGGAAGCCGTACGAACTGGAGGGGCGGTGCCTGGCCCTGTTTCGTCTGAAGGAGAAGTCATGAACCAGGGTCCGCGGATCTATAACCTCTTTCCGCTCCTCGCGGGACCGTTGCCCGGCTGGCGGCCCCACCTGGAGCGTGGCCGCCGCCATGGGGTTTACCTGGATATTCGTGAACGCGTTCCACCAGGCCGGCTACTCCGGGAGTCTCTATTCGGTGAAGGACTATTACACCATCGATGCCCGTCTCGTGAACGGAAGTGTGCCGCCTGGCGAACAGCTCGCCGGCCATGTTGCGGGAGGCCTCCGGGTTGGGCCTCTCGGTCATGATGGACCTTGTCATCAATCACACGGCCTTCGATTCGCCCCTGATTGGGGAGCATCCCGAGTGGTTCCGGCGGGACGACAAAGGACGGATCGTTCACCCCGGGGCCAAAGACGGGAAGCGGCGGGTGGTCTGGCGGGATCTGGCCGAGGTGGACAACGCCGGCAGTCCCGAGCGGGAGGCCCTGTGGGCCTACTGGCGGAGGCTCGCCCTCCACTATGCCGGCATGGGGTTCCGCGGGTTTCGCTGCGACGCAGCCTACCAGGTCCCGGAGGCCCTCTGGCGGGACCTCATCGGCGCGGTCAAGGCCCAGTACCCGGATACCCTGTTCCTCGCCGAGACGCTCGGCTGCACGCCGGCGCAGACGCTGAACACCGCGCGCGCGGGTTTCGACTTTATCTTCAACAGCAGCAAGTGGTGGGACTTCCGGGAACCGTGGTGCCTCGAGCAGTACGCGATAACCGCACCGGTCGTCCCGTCCATCGGCTTTCCCGAGTCCCACGACACGCCCAGGCTGGCCGCCGAGCTCGACGGCGACCGAGCGGCGGTGCTGCAGCGGTACGCCTTCGCCGCCGTCTTCTCCACCGGCGTCATGATGCCCATCGGCTTCGAGTACGGGTTCCGCAAGCGGCTCCACGTTGTGCGAACGACGCCGCAGGATTGGGAGGTGCCGACGTGGGATCTCACGGGGGCGATTGGCGTGATCCACCGCACCAAGGCGGCCCTGCGCGCCCTTAACGAGGAGGGACCGATCGCGCCGGTTGCGCTCGGGGACGACCGATGCGTCGGATTTCGGAAGCAGACGCGCGATACGACCGAGGCGGTGCTCGTCGTCTTGAACGCGGATCGCCGTGCGCCCGCCCGGATCCGGGTCCCGGCAGGTCCGGCCGCCGCGTCCGGCCGGGTCGTCACGGATCCGCTCACGGGAGCCTCGCGCGCGCTGGCCGACGCCGAGGAGCTTCTGTTGGGTCCGTCGGGCATCGCGGTTGTCCACGAAACGGGCCCCGCGGTCGGGTGACGGGCGACCGGACCGCGCGGGTGAATACGGGACCATGACACCGCAGCGCGCAGGACGCGCGCCGGCGGGCGCGAGTCCTGGAAGGAGGCAGTGACCGTGGCCAGGCACCGAAGCATCCTGGTGGTCGACGACGACCCGGAAATGCGCGCGTTGCTCCTCGACGTCCTCCGGAACGAGGGATACGATGTCGTCGAGGCCAAGGACGGCACCGAGGCGGTGCTCGCCCTCCGGGCCCGTCGATTCGACCTCATCCTGATGGACAAGAACATGCCGGGTCCCAGCGGGTTGGATCTGCTCCCGGGATTCCGGCGGGTCTGTCCGGACTCGAAGATCATTATGATGACGGCCTTCGGCGACGTCCCATCGTACATCGAGGCGGTGGAGAAGGGGGCGGCTGAGTACCTCTTCAAGCCCTTCCGCATGGAGGAGCTGAAGGCGGCGATCGCCAAGGCCCTGCACGCCGACACGGAGTCTCGCCCCTGAAGGATGCCCATGCGCGGACAATGGATGCGGGCAATCGGCAATCGACTGCGCCACAACCTCACCACCCGCTTGATCATCCTATTGATGTTGGCGCTGATGGTCATCACCGGCATCAACGACTACACGCGCCTGGTGCGCGAGCGCGAGCAGCTCGTGACGCAGACCCAGAGAGGACGAGCGCATCTTCGCCGAGACGCTGGCCCTGGCCGTCCGGCAGAACCTCCGGCGGGGCCGCACGACGGAGGAGACTGGAGGACCTCCTCGAGGAAATCATGGCGCGTCCCGGCCTCGTGGCAGTCGTGATCTACGACCCCGACGCGCAGGTGGTGGCGCAGACCGTTGCTGGCCGGGTTCGACTCCGCCGGCTCCGGACGAGCTCGTCCGCGAGCGCCTGGCCCGGCGGGAGGCCGTCTCCGTGCTCGTCGAGACCGCACGTCGGCGAGAATCCTCCGCTACGTCCAGCCGTTCCGATGGCCCGCGCGGTCGGACCGGCGCCATCGAGGTCCAGCAGACGCTCGCGGGAGATGGAGCGCCAGTTCCGCCGGGCGGTGCGCACCACCATCGTCTCCCGCCTGGTCGTGCTCGCCCTGTTCGTCCTGTCCATCGTGATCCTGACGCGCTGGAGCATCGCGCGGCCGATCCGGGCCCTGATTGCCGCCGCGCGCGCCGTGGGCCGCGGTGACCTAAGCCAGCGGATCCCGGTCCCCCGTCAGGACGAGATCGGCGAGCTGGCCGCCGAGTTCAACCGGATGGCGGAGAACCTCCAGGCCGCCCACGACGAGCTGATCCGGCAGGCCGAGGAGCGTCTGCGCCTGGAGCAGGAGGTCCAGCAGGCGCAAAAGCTGGCCACGGTCGGCATGCTGGCGGCCGAGGTCGCGCACGAGATCGGCACCCCGCTGAACGTGATCTCCGGTCGCGCCGAGGTCCTGGATCGGGCGGTGCCCCGCGATCATCCCGAACGCCGGAACCTGGATGTCATCCTGAGCCAGGCGGATCGGATCAAAGGCATCATCCGCGCCCTGCTGGACTACACCCGACCCCGCCGCCCCACGCTGCGGCCGGAGCCGATTCTGCCCCTCGTCGGGCGCGTGGCCTCCATCCTCATGGACCGAAGTCAGCGTCGGGGCGTGCGGCTCCAGATCGAGCTGCCCATCGGTCTCCCGCCGGTCATGGCGGACCCGGAGCATCTCCAGCAGGTCTTTCTCAATCTGGTCCTGAACGCGCTGGACGCGACGCGAGAAGGCGGGACCGTGCGGATCACCTCCGGCTCGGACCCGACGCTTGCCGCCCGAAGGGCGCGCCAGCATCCTGCGGGGCAAGGCGGACGCGTCGACGCTGGCCGTTCACGTGATCGACACCGGCAAGGGGCTGACCGCCGAGGAGCTGAACCACGTCTTCGAGCCGTTCTTCTCCACCAAGACCGCGGGCACGGGCACGCGGTCTGGGCCTGCCGATCGCCGAGGAGATCGTGCGGGCGCATCGGGGCGAGATCGAGATGCTGAGCATCCCGGGCAAGGGCACCGAAGTCATCGTCCGCATCCCGCTTGGCAGATCGAGTCGCCCGCCCCGACGACGCAGGAGGCGGCCGACCATGGGCGCTGACGTGTTCGGCCGGCTGCAGGCGGACCCGCGCTTCCAGCCGCGGATACCGGCGGCAACGTATCGGCTCCAGTTCAACTCGCGCTTCACCTTCGAGGATGCGCGAAGGCTCCTGCCCTATCTGGACGCTCTGGGCGTGAGCGACGTGTACGCTTCGTCGTATCTGGGCGCCAGACCGGGCAGCATGCACGGCTACGACATCACGGATCACAACGCCCTGAACCCCGAGATCGGCACCCAAGAGGACTACGATCGGTTCGTAGAGGCCCTCCGGGCCCGCGGGATGGGGCAGATCCTGGACGTGGTCCCGAACCACATGGGAATCGCCGCCGGGTGCAACCCGTGGTGGAACGACGTCCTGGAGAACGGGCCCAGCTCCCCGTACGCGGAGTTCTTCGACGTGGACTGGGATCCGGTCAAACGACAACTGGCCAACAAGGTCCTGCTGCCGATCCTCGGAGATCAGTACGGCCGCGTGCTCGAGAATCAGGAGCTCGTCCTGGAATACGCCGGGGGGGCCTTCAACCTGCGATACTACGAGACGCGGTTGCCCATCGACCCGCGGTCCGCCACCCAGATCCTGTCCCACCGGCTGGAGGCGCTCACGAACACGCTCGGGGAGGCGGACCTTCGCCTCCAGGAGTACCACAGCATCATCACGGCGCTGACGAATCTCCCGGCGCGCACCGAGCGCGCGCCCGAGCGGATCCGCGAGCGCCTGCGCGAGAAAGAGGTGATCCGCCGCCGCCTGGCCCGCCTGACGGAGGAGTGCGAGGCGGTCCGCATCTTCATCCAAGAGACCATCCGCATCTTCAACGGAAAGCGGGAAGACCCCCGCAGCTTCGATCTGCTGGACCGCCTGCTGGACGACCAGGCCTACCGGTTGGCGTACTGGCGGGTGGCGGCCGAGGAGATCAACTACCGACGTTTCTTCGACATCAACGAGCTGGCGGCCATCCGAATGGAGAACCCGGCCGTCTTCCGCGAGACCCACCGGTTGATCCTGCGTCTCGTCGCCGAGGGGAAGGTCACCGGCATCCGGCTCGACCATCCGGACGGCCTCTTCGATCCCCCTCGCTACTTCCAAGCGCTCCAGCGCGAGCGCGCCCTCCAGGCGATCCGAACCGCCCCGGGGTTGGGCGAGAGGGAGGCGGCATCCGACCGGGAGGTCGCGGCGTTTCAGGCCGGGGAGGCGTTCGACCGGACGTGTCAGTCGGATCCGACCCAGCGCGGCTGCCGCCCCTTGTACCTGCTGGCGGAGAAGATCCTGGCCAAAGGAGAGCGGCTGCCCGGCCACTGGGCCATCCACGGAACCACGGGATACGAGTTTCTGAATCTCGTCAACGGGCTGTTCGTGGACGGCCGGAACGAGCGGGCCATGACCGCCGCGTATGGCGCCTTCACGGGGCAGCGGACGCCGTTCGCCGACCTGGTCTACGAGTCGAAGCAACTCATCTACGGGTGTCGATGTCCAGCGAGCTCAACGTCCTCGGGCACGCGCTCGATCGATTGTCGGAGCGAAACCGGCACTCGCGGGATTTCACCCTCAACAGCCTCACCCACGCCCTCCGCGAGGTCATTGCCTGTTTTCCAGTGTATCGGACCTACATCGACGGTCGGAGTCCAGAGGTATCCGTGCAGGACCGCGCCTGCGTCGAAGTGGCCGTAGCGTTCGCCAAGCGGCGCAATCCCACGACCAACGTCTCCATCTTCGATTTCGTGCGGGACACCCTCCTGCTCCGCTATCCGGAGAATGCCGAGGCGACGTACCGGCAGGACCAATTGGCCTTCGTCCAGAAATTCCAGCAGGTGACCGCCCCGGTCACCGCCAAGGGGTTGGAGGACACGGCCTTCTACCGCTACCACCGGCTCGTGAGCCTCAACGAAGTGGGGGGAGAGCCCGACCGGTTCGGGGTGTCCGTGGAGGAATTCCACCAGCAGTGCCTCGCCCGACGGGAGAAGTGGCCAGCGAACCTGTCCGCCACCTCGACCCACGACACGAAACGCAGCGAGGACGTGCGGGCGCGGATCCATGTCCTCTCCGAAATCCCACGCGCCTGGCGGGAGGCCGTCTCCCGCTGGCAGCGCTGGAATCGTCGCCACCTCTCCGAGGTGGAGGGTCAGCCGGCCCCCGATCGGAACGACGAATACCTCCTCTACCAGACGCTGGTGGGCGCCTGGCCCCTCCTCCCCCCAGGGCCGGACGAAGCGGTCGTCTTCGCGTCGCGGATTGAGCAGTACATGCTCAAGGCGGCGAAGGAGGCAAAGCTCAACACCAGCTGGATCAACCCGAACGAGGCGTACGACGAGGCCCTCAAGAGCTTCGTGGCCAGGATCCTCGCCCCCGGGCCCGGCAACCGATTCCTGATGGATTTCGTGGCCTTTCATCCTCCCATCGCGCGTCTGGGCATGGTCAACAGCCTGGCGCAGACCCTGCTGAAGATCACCGCGCCTGGTGTCCCGGACTTCTATCAGGGGACCGAGCTCTGGGACTTCAGCCTGGTGGATCCGGATAACCGGCGGCCGGTGGACTTCTCGGCCCGGGCGGCGCTCTTGACCGGCCTGCAGGCACGAATCGCCGCGGGCAGTCCGGCCGCCGTGACCCGCGATCTGTTGGCACACTGGGAGGATGGTCGCGTCAAGATGTACGCCATCCATCGAGCCCTTCACTGCCGACGTCGGTCGCCGGAGCTGTTCCAGGCGGGGGACTACGTACCGTTGCGGACGGGGGGAGCCGGCGGCGATCACCTCGTCGCCTTCGCCCGCCGGCGGGCGACGGGCGTCGTCATGACGGTGGTGCCCCGACTGGTCGCGGCCCTGACCGATGGCGGAGCGCGGTTCCCTATGGGTCCGGACTTCTGGCAGGACACGTGGGTGGAGGTGCCACGGGACTTCCCCTCGGGCGCGTATGCCCACCTGTTTACTGGCGCTGCGGTGGAAGCGTCCGCGGGCGAGGGCCGACGTCTTCCCGTCCGCGACGTCCTGGCGGATTTCCCGATCGCGCTGATGGAGGCCGCCCCGTGATCCGCGGAACGGCGGATGGGAAGCCGGGGCGGGGCGGGGTTGGTCCGGTTGACGGTCAGGTAGCACGGGAGAGGAGTGGCGCGGTATGCCTGGCGCGACGACAACGAACCGTTCGCTCCGCGGGGACGTGAGATCGGTCTCGATCGGGAATGTTCGGCCGGAGCTGGACGGCGGCCGGTTTCCCGTCAAGCGCGAGGTGGGAGATCTCTTCGAGGTGACCGCCGACATCCTGCGCGAAGGCCACGAGGCGCTGGCGGCGGTGCTCCAGTACCGCACGGTGAAGGACCCGGGCTGGCACGAGGTCCGGATGGATCCCCTGGGGAACGACCGCTGGGTCGGCCGATTCCCCCTGACGGAGAACACCCGATACCTGTACACCATCGAGGCCTATCCGGACCCCTATCGCACGTGGGCCGAGGATGTGAAGAAACGCCTGGCAGCGGGCATGGACGTGACCAGCGAGCTCTTGGAGGGGGCGGGGCTTCTCCGGCGCACGCTGCCGCGCGCCGCCGGGGCGGACCGCAAGCGCCTGGAGGCGCGCCTGGCCGACTTCGAACGGGCGGACACCGCGGCCGCCCGGGTTCGGATTCTCCTGGACGAGGAGACGCTGGAATTGGTCGAGACCTATCCCGACCGGAGCGGCGCCACGCGGTACGATCGGGAGCTGGAGGTCGTGGCCGACCGGGTTCTGGCCCGATTCGCCGCCTGGTACGAGATGTTCCCCCGATCCCAAGGGCCGCTGCCGAGCCGGCACGGGACGTTGCGCGACTGCATCGACCGACTGCCGGACATCGCCGGCATGGGGTTCGACGTGATCTACCTGCCGCCCATTCACCCCATCGGCGTGAGTTTCCGCAAGGGCAAGAACAACAGCCTGACGGCGGGGCCAGACGATCCCGGGTCCCCATGGGCCATCGGCAATGAGCACGGGGGGCACAAGACCGTGGAGCCCGCCCTGGGAACGCTCGAAGACCTCCGCGCGCTCGTCCGCACCGCGCGGCAGGCCGGGATGGAAGTGGCTCTGGACTACGCCCTGCAGTGCTCCCCCGACCATCCCTACGTCCGCGAGCATCCGGAGTGGTTTTATGCCCGGCCCGACGGGACCATCAAGTACGCCGAGAACCCACCCAAGAAGTACCAGGACATTTACCCGCTCAACTTCTACTGCCGGGACCGCGAGGCGCTCTGGGAGGAGGCGAAGAGCATTCTGCTGTTCTGGATCGAGCAAGGGGTCCGGATCTTCCGGGTGGACAACCCGCACACCAAGCCCATACCGTTCTGGGCCTGGGTCATCGCGGAGATCCAAGCGGTGCACCCTGAGGTTCTCTTCCTTGCCGAGGCCTTCACGCGGCCGAAGGTGATGCAGGCGCTGGCCAAGGTGGGATTCACGCAATCCTATACCTATTTCACGTGGCGGAACTTCAAGCAGGAGCTGATCGACTACTTCACCGAGCTAACCCAAAGCGACATGGCGGAGTATTTTCGCGGGAACCTCTTCGCCAACACACCGGACATCCTGGCGCCCATCCTCCAGCGGGGAGGGCGGCCGGCCTTCAAGATGCGCTTGGTCCTCGCCGCCACCCTCTCCTCCGTCTACGGGATTTACAGCGGGTACGAGCTGTGTGAGAATGACGCCATCCCAGGAACCGAGGAATACCGAAACTCGGAGAAGTACCAGATCACGGCGAGAAACTGGAACGCCCCCGGAAACCTCAACGAGTACATCGCTCGCATCAACACGATCCGCCGGGAAAACCCGGCGCTCCACGAATACCGGAATTTGCGCTTCTATCCCAGCGACCACGACGACGTCCTGTGGTTCGGCAAGCGGAGCTTCGACGGCGGCAACACGGTTCTGGTGGCGGTGAACCTGGACCCCTTCGAACCGCACCACACCACGGTGCACCTCCCACTCGATGCCATCGGGATCGGCGCCGACGAGCGCTTCCAGGTGCAAGAGTTGATCACGGGGACGCGCCATCTCTGGAAAGGGGTGGAGCAGACGATCCGCCTGGACCCGAACGGGGAGCCGGCCGCGATCTTCCGCGTCAGTCGGTTCCCGCACAAGGACTACGGCACGCCGTGTTACTGAACACGGACGATCGCTGCCGGAGCGCATACGCATGCGCCGGCCTATTGGTCGGTGGCCATAGGGCATTGCGTGTCGCACGGCAGAACCCGCAGGTCGGCCTGCGGATCTTGGACCGTCACCCTTGAACGTTACACCGTGAAGGTTGAACCTCAACCATGACCGATCTCTGGTACAAAGACGCGATCTTCTACGAGCTGCACGTCAAGGCCTTCCAGGACGGAAACGACGACGGCATCGGCGACTTCCGGGGCCTTCTGGACCGGCTGGATTATATTCAGGATCTGGGTGTGGACGGCTTGTGGCTGCTCCCGTTCTATCCGTCGCCCCTCCGCGACGACGGGTACGACATCGCCGACTTCCATGCCGTCTCTCCTCTTTACGGAACCATGGGCGAATTCCAGCAATTCCTGGACGCGGCCCACCGCCGCGGACTCAAGGTCATCACCGACCTGGTGGTGAACCATACCTCCGATCAGCACCCCTGGTTCCAGGAGGCCCGCCGCGATCCCACCTCGCCCAAGCGGGACTATTACGTCTGGAGCGACACGGACCGGCGCTACCCCGAAGCACGCATCATCTTCGTGGACACCGAGAAGTCCAACTGGACGTGGGACCCCGAGGCCAAGGCGTACTTTTGGCACCGCTTCTTCAGCCACCAGCCGGATCTGAACTACGACAACCCCAAGGTGCAACAGGCCATCCTGGACGCCATGCGGTTCTGGCTGGACAAGGGGTTGGATGGCTTTCGCTGCGACGCCGTGCCCTACCTCTTCGAGCGCGACGGGACGAACGGTGAGAACCTCCCCGAGACCCATGCCTTTCTCAAGCGCTTGCGCGCCACCCTGGACGTCGAGTACAGCGGCCGAATCCTCCTGGCCGAGGCCAACCAGTGGCCCAAGGACGTGCGGCCGTACTTCGGAGACGGGGACGAGTTCCACATGGCGTTTCACTTCCCCCTCATGCCGCGGATCTTCATGGCCGTGCGGAGCGCGGATCGGCGGCCGATCACCGACATGTTCCTCCACACACCGCCCATCCCGGAATCGTGCCAATGGTGCGTCTTCCTCCGGAACCACGACGAGCTGACGCTGGAGATGTGCACGGACCCGGAGCGGGACTATATGTACTACGCCTACGCCCAGGACCCCGTGATGAAACTGAACATCGGGATCCGTCGGCGCCTGGCTCCGCTGCTGGAGAACGATCGGAGGAAGATCGAGCTGCTTCATAGCCTCTTGTTCACCCTGCCCGGCACCCCGATCATCTACTATGGGGACGAGATCGGCATGGGGGACAACATTCACTTGAAGGACCGCAACGGCGTTCGCACGCCGATGCAGTGGTCCGCCGATCGGAATGCCGGCTTCTCTCGATCCGATCCGGGCCAGTTGTGCAGTCCCGTGATCGTGGATCCCCTCTATGGCTACCAGGCCGTCAACGTGGAGGCGCAACTCCGCACCCCCTCCTCCCTCCTGCTCTGGATGCGGCGGTTGATTGCCGCTCGGAAGTCATCCCGGGTCTTCGGAAGGGGGACCTTGAGATTCCTCCCGCCGGCCAACACCCGTGTCCTGGCGCACGTGCGAGAATATCAGGGGGAGACGATCCTCACCGTCCACAACCTGGCCGGCTCCTCGGAGCCGGTGGAGCTGGATCTCCGGGACTTCCGCGGCGCCACCCCCGTCGAGATGCTGGGTGGGGCGCGCTTTCCCCCATCGGTGACCAGCCCTACGTCCTGAGCCTGGGACCGTACGGGTACTACTGGTTCCGATTGCAGCGGTCGGACGCTCGAACGGAGACGTATGGCATCGAAGCCACAGCCATCTGAGATCAAGGCGCTGTTCCTGACCCGGGAGTATCCCCCCGAGGTGTATGGGGGCGCCGGGGTCCACGTCGACTATCTCACCCGGGAGCTGGCCAGGCTGATCCCGGTCGAGGTCCGGACGTTCGGCGACCAGGATCTCTCCGAGAAGAACCTGGACGTCCACGGGTTCCGGTTCGCCCAGGGCGGGTCGGAGGACGTGCCCGAGAAGTTCCTCCTTGCCCTGCAGGCCCTCCGCGTGGGCATCGGCTTCGCCGCCCGTGTAATCCAGGCCGACGTCGTCCACTGCCACACCTGGTACGCCCACTTCGGCGGGCTGCTGGCCAAGCTCTTGTACGGAATTCCCCTGGTGATTACCGCGCACTCGCTGGAGCCCCTCCGGCCGTGGAAGCGGGAGCAATTGGGCCGGGCAGCGGACCTGTCGGCCTGGGTCGAGCGGACGGCCCTGGAGGCGGCGGACGCCGTCATCGCGGTCTCGCAGGAGATGAAGGCGGACATCCTGCGGCATTTCCGGGTCTCCGCCGAACGAGTCGCGGTCATCCACAACGGGATCGACCCCGAGGAGTACCACCGGGTGGACGCCCGCGACCGCCTTGCGCGGTTCGGTATCGATCTCGCGCGACCCACGGTCCTCTTCCTGGGTCGCATCTCGCGTCAGAAAGGGATCCTGCACCTGCTCGCCGCCGTCCCGCACCTCGATCCCCACGCTCAGGTGGTCCTCTGCGCCACCAGTCCGGACAGCGAGGAGATCGCGCGCGAGGTGCAGGCCGCGCTGGACCGTGTCCAGGAGGTGCGGGACCGGGTCATCTGGATCCGGGAGATGGTGGACCGGCCGACAGCCATCCAGCTCTATTCGCAGGCATCGGTGTTCTGTTGCCCCTCGATCTACGAGCCGTTCGGCATCATCAACCTGGAGGCCATGGCCTGCCGGACCCCGGTGGTCGCCAGCGCGGTCGGCGGGATCCCGGAGGTGGTGGTGCACGGAGAGACCGGGTTCCTGGTCCCTGTGGCGAAGCAAGCCGAGCCTTCGTTCGAGCCCGTGCGGCCCGAAGAATTCGTTCGCGATCTCGCGCGATCCATCAACGCCCTCCTCGCGGATCCCGCGCTCCGCCGGCGCATGGGCGCCAGCGGGCGGCGCCGGGTCGAGGACCGATTCAGCTGGCGCGCGGTGGCCGAGGCAACGCTCGGCCTCTACAAAACCCTGCTGCAGGGTGACAGGCCGACACACCATCCCGGAGGCGCGTGATGGTCGGTAAGACACGATCCTCCCCGTCGAGGCCCCCAGGGCGCGTGGTAACCCGCCGGGCACCCCGCAAGGCATTGCCCCCGGAGGAGCTCACCGCCCGTGCGGCAGCGGCCCTCCCGGCCTGGCTTCCGACCCGGCGCTGGTTCGGAAGCAAGACCCGGAACGTCGCCGGGGTCGTTCCCCTGGATGTGACGACCGTTCCGGAAACCCGCGGCATTCTCGCCATCTTCGAGGTCACCTACGCCGATGGGGGGCGAGAGACCTACAATGTCCCGGTCCTCCCTGCTTCCGGCAAGGGCGAGATCCGAGACGCCATGGAGGATCCGGAATTCTGCCGCGCCCTGCTCGGGCACCTTCGGGCGCAAACCTCCTTGGCGGGTCAGCGGGGGGTGTTCCGCTTTACACCGACGGCCCTCCTGACGGAGATCGCACCCGGCGCGCCGGAGGCCGTCTCCCGCGTGGCGGCCGAACAGACCAACACCTCCGTCGTCTACGACGCCCGGGCCATCCTGAAGCTGTTCCGGAAACTCGAGAGCGGCACGAATCCGGACTTCGAGATCGCCGACTACCTCACCCGGGGAACGGCCTTCCGCGGGATCCCTAGGCTGATTGGCTCGATCGCCTACGAGCGCGACAGGGAGACGCCAATTACGCTGGGCGTCGTTCAGGAGTTCGTTCCGAATCAGGGCGACGCGTGGACGGCCACCCTGGGCCGGCTGGCCGATTACTTCGCCGCCGCACAGGAGAGCCTAGACGCCGAGGGAACGGGCAGCGAGGCCTTCGCGCGGACGCTGGCGGACGCCGACGCCGAAGAAGCGCGTCGGCTGGGTGCGCTGACCGGACAGCTTCACATGGCCCTGGCCTCCGCCACCGAGCCCGCGTTTGCTCCCGAAGTGGTGAGCGGCGCCGAGGTCGCAGCCTGGCGGGAAGGGATGCAGGCGTACCTCGACCGCGTCATGCAGACGCTGGCCTCTGTCCACGAGACCCTGCCCCCCACCGTCCGCGACCTGGCGCACCAGACCCTCGAGTCCGCGGCCCGCCTGCGAGAAAGCCTGACGACCCTGGACGCCCTAGGCGCGGGGTCGGTCACGAAGATCCGCATCCACGGCGACTACCACCTGGGGCAGGTGCTCAAGGCCGGCGACGGCTTCGTCATCCTGGATTTCGAAGGGGAGCCGACCCGGCCCCTCGCGGAGCGCCGCGCCAAACATTGCGCCCTGAAGGACGTGGCCGGGATGCTCCGCTCCTTTGCCTACGCCGCCGAGAGCGGTCTCGCGGCGGCGACCATGGAGACGCCTGGGGAGCGGGACCGACTTGTCCCGTGGGCGGAGCGCTGGGAGCAGGGGGTCCAGGCGGCGTTTCTGGAGGGCTACCTCGCCGAGACCTTGCAGCGTGGAGCCCGCTTCCTCCCGGCCGACCGCGACCGCCTGGACGCCGCCTTGCGCGCCTTCGTCCTCGACAAAACGGTCTACGAGCTGCAATACGAGCTCGATCACCGGCCGACCTGGGTCCGCATCCCCTTGGAGGGCCTGCGACGGGCCGGGAGGGTCACGCCCAGGCCGGCGCCCGCGTCCCTTCGCCTCGGGGCGGGACCCTTCGGCTTCGTGGCTTGCCTGGAGCTTCGGGAGTTCGTGGGAGTGCGCGCCGAGAACGAACGCCAGCTCGCCGATCTCATCGACGAGGTGTCCCTGGACTCAATCTACTACCACACCCACGGCTTCTTTCTCCGGCACAAATTCGTCGCGGGCGCCTATCCCAACGACTTTGCGACCTGGGCAGCCGTCCAGGTCCGGGATCGGGTGCTCGGCGAACGCCTGGCCATGGTGGACCCCGCGCACTTCCCGAACCTCCAGGCGCTGCGCGAGGAGCTCGTGTCGGTCATCGACGATCACCTGCGCGGCCTCCAGGTCGTTCCCGCCGCGCTCCTAGGCGAACCATTCGAGTTCATCCAGTCCCGCATCGTGGAGGTACCCACGGGAACCGAGGTCCGAACGCTGGAGGAGCTGCGGAGCGCCTTGCTGGACGTGGACGTGAGCGCCATCTACTTCCACCTGGTCGAGGCGCGGATGCGGCTCGGCCGAGGGCAGAACGATTTCGCCGCCTGGCTGGAGCACGGGCTGGGCCTTCCAGCGCTGGCGGCCAAGGTGCGGGCCGTTGATCCGTACGCCGGCAGCCTGGAGCGCGCCCGGACCCGGCTCATCCAGTTGTGCGACGAAGCGTTGGCGGCTGGGGCATGACGATGATACCGGCCCAACTGGAAGCCTATCGCGAGGTGGCGCCACAGGGGACGCTGGAACTGCTCGCCCGTCTAGCCGAGCGGCTGCGGGGGCGACGGTTCGTCCACGTGAATGCCGGCCGCTATGGCGGTGGGTCGCCGGAAATCCTGAACCGGCTCGTGCCCATGATGCAGGACATGGGAATCGACTCGGCGTGGGAGGTCATCGTCGGCGACCCGGAATTCTACGCGGCGATCCGCGCACTGGAGTTGGCGGCCGCGGGCCGGGAGCACCACATCACCGACAGCATGCTCCGGTCGTACGAGGGGACGGCGGCGGCGAATTGGCCCACGCTCCCCCTGGATGCCGACCTCGTCATGATCCATGATCTCGCGCCGCTCCCGCTGGTTCGTCACCGGCGGGACCGGGGGCGCTGGGTGTGGCGCTGTCACACCGACCTGTCCCGGGCCTCTCGGCGCATCTGGCACCTACTGCGGCGCGACGTCGGGCGCTACGACGCGACAGTCTTCTCGCTTCCGAAATTCGCGCAGCGTGTGCCCGTCCCGGCCCTGATCATCCATCCCTCCGTCGATCCTCTAAGCGAAAAGAATCGCGACTTGAGCCGGGCCGAGGTCCAGCAGGGCCTGGATCGGCTGGGGATTCCCCGGGACAAACCCATCCTCCTCCAGGTCGCCCCGTATATCGCGTCTGCGGACCACTTGGGCGTGATTCAGGCCTACCGGCTGGCCAAGAAGTACGTGGCCTGTCGGCTGGTCCTGGCGGGCGGCGTGGCCTCCGACAACCCGGAGGGCACGGCGGTCTTGGCCGAGGTGCGCCAGGCCGCCGCCGGGGACGCGGACATCCACCCCCTCGTCCTGCCACCGGACGCCGCGCGGGAGATCAACGTCCTCCAGCGCGCCGCCGCCATCGTGCTGCACAAGCCCCTCACGGAAGATTTCGGCCTGGGCGTGGCCGAGGCCATGTGGAAGGGAAAGCCCGTCATCGGGAGTTTCGCCGGAGGCATCCCGGTGCAGGTGATCTTCGAGGTCACCGGGTACACGGTCAACTCGGTGGAGGGAGCAGCCTTTCGGATCCGTCAACTGCTGGACAACCCGGACCTCATGGCCCGGCTCGGGGGCGCCGCCCGAGAATACGTCCGCCGAAACTTCCTCATCACGCGACACCTGGGCGACTACCTTGCCCTGCTGGCCAACCTCACGGGATAGCCAAAGGATGCCCGGATGACGGAGCCGATCGGGGCGGCACATCTCCTGAACGACGGCGATCTCCACACCGTGGACTCGCTCGGGCCTGTAGAGGTTCTGGTGGGGGTCTGCGCCCTGAACCAAGCCCGCAGCGCGGTTCGCGTCGTCGAGGCGGCCGCGGCAGGACTGGCCGCCCCGCTCGCAGATCGGAAGTGCGGCATCGTCGTCGTCGAGGCTGGATTTCGGGACGAGACAGTGGACGCCGTCACGAGCTGGATGGCTTCCCGCGTCCCCGGTCCGCCGGTGTGCTGCGTCCGGATCGCCGGACCGCCCAGCCGCTCGCGGGCCATCATCGGCGCGCTGACTGTCGCGCACCGTCTCGGCCCCGCGGTCTGCGCCCTGGTGGATGCCGGCCTGGTCAGCCTGACGCCCGAAGGACTCGGGCGGCTCGTGCAACCGATCCTTGCCGGGGAGGCGGACTGCGTGAGTCCGGCGTACACGCACACGGCCGCGGAGGGAACCCTCACCACGAACCTGCTTGCCCCCATGTGCCGGGCGCTGTACGGCCGACGGATCCAGCAGCTCCTTGGGGGGTGTGCGGCGCTCTCGGGGCAGGTCGTGACGCGACTCCTCGAGACCGAGGCCCGGGATAGCGACCTGACCGGGCATGGCCTGGAGATCCGGTTGGCGATCGACGCCATCACCTCCGGGCACCGGATCGTCGAGGTACATCAAGGGCGGAAAGCGCTGGACGCCGGTTTGGCGCCGCCCGACTTGGCCACCACGATCGCCCATACGGTGGGTCCCTTCTTCCACCTGATGGACCGGTACCGCTCGGCCTGGTCGGAGAGCGGCGCGAGCACCTCCGTTCCGCGGATTGGGGATCCGCCCACCATCCTGCCGGAAACCGGCGAGGTCCACCTGGACCGGATGGTCCGCGCGTTCAAGCTGGGGCTCAAGGATCTGTTGCCGGTCTGGGAGCAGGCACTCCAGGAAGAGACGCTGGCCTCGCTCTACCCGCTGGGCCTGCTGTTCCCCGACGAGTTCATTTTTCCCGCGGAACACTGGGCCCGCGTGGCGTTCGATTTCGCCGTGGCTTACCACGAGCAGCGGCTGCCGCGGGATCATCTGCTCCGGGCCTTGACCCCGCTATATCTCGGCCGGGTGGCGGCCTTCCTGCGCGAGACGCAGGCGGGGACGTCCGCCCGCATCCCGGCGGTCCTGGAAGGCGTCGGCAGAGCCTTCGAAGTCGAGAAGGCGGGACTGGCCGCCCGATGGAGGTAGAGACATGCGAGACCCTTGGAGCGACGTCCTGGTAACCTCGTTTCGAGAGGTGATGGACCGGTTGAGCCACGCGGCGCCCCGCCTGCTGGCGGTGCTTACTCTGATCGCGGTGGGGTGGGCCGTGGCCGCGGTCGCCCGTCGTCTCGTCGTCCGCATCTTGCCGCGTGCTGAACGCGGATGCCCGCTCCGCCCGTTGGGGACTGACGGCCGGCTTGGCCCGGAGCGGCATCCGGCAGCCCCCGTCGTTACTGGTCGGCCGGCTGACCTTCTGGACGATCCTTTTCGTCACGCTCCTCATGGCCATAGAGGCGCTGGAGATGCCGGCCACGTCCGGCCTCGTGGCCGTCGTGGTTCGCTTTCTCCCGAACCTCGTCATCGCCGGCCTGGTCTGGATGGTGGGATGGCTTCTGGCGAATTTCATGGCCCAGGCGGTCTTGATTGCCGCGGTGAACGCCCAGGTGGCCTTGGCCCCGCTCATCGCCGGGGCGGTCCGCTGGCTGGTCCTCGTCTTTGCCGGCGCCGCGGCCCTCACGCAACTCGGCATCGCGCGCGAGATGGTGCTCCTGACGTTCGGCATCGCTTTCGCCGGAACGGTGCTCGCATTGGCGCTGGCCTTCGGCCTGGGCGGTAAGGATCTAGCCCGAGAGATCTTGGAGAGCCGTATCCGCAAACGGGACGGAGACGACGATCACCTCACCCATGTGTAGGTGAGGTTCGCGCCCTGCGGGGCGGCGCATCGCCGTGGCAACCGAATCATCCGCATACAATGACACCGTCCGGGAGTACGTGCCCGGCGGTTGCGTCCCACGCATGACCGGTGTCGCCGCCGCACGCGTTGGGGCGCTTCGTTCGCCCAGCCGCACCGGCCGCCTGCACCACGGCGCGCGTCCCAGGCGCCGACGTGTCCTACGCCCGGATGGCGCGTGCTCCCCCTGGGGGGAAGTTCTCGGCGAACCGTTGCCTCTCAGGGCCTTGTGGCGCCTTGGTGCCTTCGCGGTGACAGATCCTGGCTCACCGCGACTCGGTGGGGCGAGTCGGGGGCTCCGCGATAACCTGATTGGCGATCACCATGGCCTGCCACGCGGCCGGGAAGCCGGCATAGATCATCAGCTGGATAATCGTCTCGGCCACCTCGGCCGGTGTGGCTCCGCTTTGAAGCGCCCCGCGCGTGTGGAGACGTATCTGGTCTCCCCGCTCCAAGACCACCGCCGACGCCAGGCAGATAAGGCTGCGGGTCTTGAGGTCGAGCGTGGGCCGCGCCCAGACCTCCCCTAGCGCAAACGCCGTGATGTATCGCTCGACATCCGGGTGGACCGACCGCCAGAAGGACCGCATGTCGTTCGCCACCTCGTGCCCCCACAGTCGCGCCATGACGTCCAATCCGCGCTGGTAATTTCCCACCGTCGGTTCTGTCTCCTCGCTCATGTCAACCCCCTCGGCGTGATGCGCTTTCCGCCTCTGCACTCCCGACCTCCAACTCGAACTATTCGTGAGTACCGCTTCGAACAGTGCGTGGCGATGGCCAAATCTGAATGGCAAATGACCAAGTCGGATCATAGCCCGGAGATGCGTGTCTTACGACCCCTCCAGCGGCTCGACCGCGTCGCCGTGGTGCGCGAGTCGAACCGCGCGCTCGCCGTCATCGGTCATTGGAAATCTGTTTCTCTGCCCGCTGCCTGCTGTCCCCTGCCCACTGTCGAGTGAGCGTCTTTCGCGGTTGACGGGCCTCCTCGGATCAGGCCATGGCGACGGCGTGCGCCGCCTCCACCGCCGCTCGGAGATTCTCCGGGGGGGTGCTCGCCCCGAGATTGCAGAGATAGAGAGCGAACCGCCCGCCCCGCGCCCCCACCTCGACGTAGCGTCGCACCCGCTCGGCGACCGCTTCGGGGCGCGCGCGCGCCAGAAACCCCGCACCGACCCCCAGAATCAGCGGCACGTCGTGGCGGACCGCGAACTCCTTGTAGAGCTCCGGACCCAGCTTCTCGACGTCCGGGTCCTGGCCCAGGAGCGACCCCGGCCCCACCAAGAGCTTGAGATCCAGCATCTCCTCCGGCCGCTCGAGAAGCTGCTCACCGACCCAGTTCGCCACGAACACGCCCGGGCCACACAGTTCCCGCAGCCGCAGAATCGAGGGTGCCACCCAGTCCCGGAGCAGGGCCGGACTGACGATCGGCGGCGAGGCGGTGGCATCCACGCCGTTGAACCGAGCGCTATCTGGAAAATGGCGCTGCTGGTACAGAATCCAGGGGGCCAACACCTCCTCGGTGATCCGCGCCAGGAGATCCCGGGCGAAATCGGGGTCGGTGTAGATGTCGAGCAGGAATTGCTCGATGCCGCGCAGGTTGGTGGCCAGCGTGAACGGAGCGCAGAAGCTCAACGCCGGTTCGATGCCCGTGAGGCGCCGAAACGCGGCGTGCATGGCGAGGACCCGTCCGCAGGCGTCGACGGAGTCGAAACGGGGTGTCCGGATGCGCGACAGGTCGGCTCGGTCACGCACCAGGGGGACATCCCGATCGATGTCCGGCATACCGGCGTCGCTCCACCGGATCTGTTGCCCGAGTGCCTCGGCCTCGATGTTGTAGACGTCGTAGGTGATGGCGGGGAGATCCAGGCCGAAACGCGCCTGAACGTCCAGCGTCGCCGCCACCAGGAGTTCGGGCCGCCGGAAGAATTCCCGCCGGGGGATCCCGCACTGCTCGGCCACGAACTCGTGCATCTGGCCGTAGACGGGAACCTGCCGGGCCGGGCCCCGCATGGCATCGGCCATCAGGGCGACGCCCTGCTGGAAGAAGGCGTAGCTCCCCTCGCGCGACTCAGACACGCGTGACGCCGCCGAAGAACGCGTCCAGCAGGATGTCCACGGGCCGCCCATGGACCACCACGTCGACCAGCGCCCGCATCAGCGGCAGCTCCTCCGGCCCCGAGGACACCGCGCCGAACCAGGCCCGGGAGCGCCTGCCCCATCACCCGGACGATCTCGGCGCTCTCCAGCGTGACACCTGCCAGGATCTCGCGCGCCTCGGGCATGGTGTGCCCCTTCCCGAGGAGCGTTCCCAATCGAACCGTACGCCCACCCATGCACGTCACGTACAGGTCCCCGGCTCCCGGGAGCCCGTACGCAAAGGCCTGCGTCCCACCCGCGAGTCGGAGCATCCGCTCGATCTCGGTGCAGGCCTGGCCGAACAGCGCCGCGGCCAGGTTGTGCATGTGCGCGCCCGCGGCGTCCACACCGCCCGACTTCTCCAGCAACCCCAGCGCCAGCCCGACTCCGAGCGTGTAGGCGTTCTTGAGCGCGGCGCAGTACTCCAGGCCGACCAGGTCCGTGGTCGTCCAGACGTGGTAGTACGGGGTGCGGAATGCCGCGGCGAGCCGCTCCACCGCATCCCCGTCTCGACAGCCGAACAGCACACAGCTCTGCCGACGTCCGGCCAGCTCCCCGGCGATGCAGGGGCCGCCGATGGCCGCCAGCGTGACCCGATCGCGGATCGCGGCGGGCAATTCGCCCTTCAGGACGTCGGGGAGAATGGCGAGATCGCCGTTCGCATCCAGCTCCAGTCCCTTCGTGATGGCGATGATCATCTGGCCGGGGCGAAGATGCGGCCCGATCGTCCGCCCGATCCAGTGGACGCCCGGGAGTTCACGCCGCTCACGATGATCTCGGCGCCGTCCAGCGCCTGCGCCACCTCCTCAGCCGGGTAAGCGCGCACCCCCGCCGGCAGCTCCCGCTGGAGCTTGGGGTGGTACCGTTTCTCCTGGCAACTGGCAATGATCTCGGCATCCAGGTGCGTCCCCACCAACCGCACCGTGTGGCCGTTGTCCGCCAACGGCCACGCCGTCCCCGTCCCCATGAACCCGGCGCCGACAATGGTCACGATTGCCATCGCTGTCTCCCGTTGTGTCTGTAGACGAACCCCGTCACCTGCCGCTCGATTCCGCAAGCATACGCGCGGGTTCTGTCACGGGTCAAGCGGTTAACCGCCGATAGACGTCATGTTTCCGCCATGTAGAACTGGATAGGTTATGGTTGCCAAGAAAGGCGGTCGCGGGTTCGGTGGCGGTTCGCCTTCGACCGTCGAGGCGTCGTGAGGGTTGCTGCCGGGGGCCCGTCCCCTGCAGTCTGCGCACGAGCCAGATTGGAGGGAGCTACTCCATTGGGGACAAGCGTTTCTGATTCCCTGAGTCAAAACGAGGGGGTGGCTCTGTATCGCACGCAAACAGAACGTCCCGCGAGACACGTGCCCCCTCTCACCGCGAGTAGTGCTCGGCGTATTGATCGAGCAGCCGGCGGATCATCTTCTGGTATTGGGTGCGGTGCCGGGCTGCCTCCGCCTTGAAGAATTCGACGCTCCGCCGGCTCAAGGCAAGGGTCACCTTGATCGCCTCTTCCTGGAACACCAGTTGGTCCGGCGGGGGCAGGAAATCTCGGACCACGCGCACCTCGCCGATCGGTTCATTCGTGTACTTGATTCTCTTTTTCATAGATCCGCTTTCCTTTCCGCCAATAGCCCGCCCCGAAGATCCGGATCGTGCCCGCGCGATGCGTAAACCGCACCGAGAGCACCCCACCGCCCACCCGGCCAAAACAGAAGTATCGTCGTTCGGTGTCGCTATGCGAGAGGTCCTCGGCGATCACGCGCCGGGGATCGGCAAACGCCAGTTGCCCGGTCGCAAACGCCACGCCGTGCTTCGCCTGGTTCTCGCGATCCTTGGCCGGGTCCCACTCGAACCGGGTCGTGGGCATGGCCGGATTCTACCAGAGCGCACGACGCCGCGCCATATCGTTATATGGATATTGGTACGGCACCGGAAGGAGTGCCGCCGAGGTGGGCCAGTCGGTGTGTGTCGCGTGGGAGAAGGGGTTCAAGCCGAGCTGGCGGCAGCTGTCCCTAATGGGGTTGCATTTGTATTATCTTCGAGTCCACCAGTCATCGGTAGCGTAACAAGCGCGACGGGCGAGGGCACGTGCACTGCCGATCAGTGCGGCAGATTTGCCCATCAGGAACTCCTGCGAGGATGGCAGGAAAGAGAGAAACAGGATATGACGGATAATGCTACGTAATTTGACGTCCGCGATCTGAGCGTCTGGTCCTCTTCAACGTCGAGTGCGCAGCGTGATGTCGGCAAGCCACCCTGCCTCAGCAGATCCGTTCGATCCCCGCACCATGACGTGACAGAGGACACCGAGCGCATCGAGGCGTGGCTGGCGAGGCATGCCCGGGCCGCGGCAGCACAGATTGCGCTAGTTGCCAACGTCTCCCATTCCGGAGGGCAGCAACAACTGGAGCGTCCCCCATTATGTTTGCCAAGAAGGGCTGTGGCGGGCTCAGTAGCGGTTCGTCTTCGCCCGTTGAGGCTTCATGAGGGTTGGTGCCGGGGGGACGGACCGCCATTTGAGCAAAATGCCCAGGCCTGGACCGCAAGAGTTCGAGGGTGACCTACAGATGGAAACCGTCCTCCGGCGGTTTCCAGGAAGACGGTTGTTCAATGGGAGTGAACGGGACCTTCACCTGCGGTCAGCGCAGCCGGCCGCGACCCCGAACGACGCCGGATGGCGTCGTCTCCTCCCAAAGCTCTAAGAGTCGTAGGACGCAACGTCCCCTAAAAAACAACGTCCCCTAAAACAAAGAAAAAACGTCGGCCGCCTTTCGGTAATTTCTGCCCGAAAGCCACGGGCCCGCGGGGCCTCGAGCCGCTCGCCGCCGCCTATGGCCCGGCCTGCCGCCCCGCCATGGAGGCGGCCCTCGCCTCGGGCGATCTCCGGGCGGTCGGCTTCCATGATCGGGTGAAAGTCGGTATCCTGTCCGTCCAGCGGGTGCGCGCGATTGGGGAGCCGGACCACCTGTTCTTCAACGTCAACACGCCAGCAGACCTCGCGGAGGCGAAGCCCGGTGGCACAAAGCCGCATCATCTCGATAATCGGGAAGAAGAGCGCGGGAAAGACGACCCTCGCTGTGGCGCTTGCGAGTGAGTATGTCCGCAAGGGCCGAAGGGTCATGACCATCAAGCACGCCACCCACCCGGTGGACGTGGACCGTCCCGGCAGCGACAGCTCACGCCTGTTCCATGAAGGCAAGGCGGAGCGGGTCGTGGTGGTGGCGCCGACCCTCCGCGCGGTCTTCGAGCGCACGCCGGACGACACCGATCCTATTACCCTCGCCAAGCGCTATCTCGATGGAGCGGACATCGTGATCGTCGAGGGGTTCAAGAGCGCCCCTATCCCCAAGATCGAAGTCTTACCGCCGAGAGTCGTCCGACTCGCCGCTCTACAACTCCGCGGCGCCGAACGCGGAGGACTGGGTTGCCGTGGTGACCGACGACGAGAAGTTCGAGGCTCCGTCCTGCCCCGTCCTTCGCTTCCGGGACACCATGTGGCTGCAATTGCTGGCGAACATCGGCTGGGAGAGGGCGAAACTGATCTGACCGGCTGGGTCACTGGACACCTCTCCAATGACCCCCCGCGAAGCCGCATCAATCCTTCGATACATCGTCGCCAGCCGGCCCTCCGGGTGCCGCTGGACAACGCGCTCGACGCCGTACTCGCAGAGGACATCGAAAGCCCAATCCACATTCCGCCGTGGGGCAACTCCGCCATGGACGGCTACGCCGTGCGGAGCGAGGATGTACGCGGCGCCACCTCCTCCTCCCCGCGGCGTCTCCGGGTAATCGACCGATTCCCGCCGGATTTCCCTTCCCCGCGATTGAACCGGGAACTTGTGCCAGGATATTCACCGGGGCGCCGGTTCCGGACGGGGCAGACGCGGTCATTCGCCAGGAAGACACCGATCTCGGAGAGGACGAGGTCGCGATCGCTAAAGCGGCCGATGCCGGCGTGAATGTGCGCCAGGCGGGAGAAGACATCCGGCGCGGAACGAAGGTTCTCTCTGCCGGCGCCGAGCTTGGACCGGCCCAGCTCGGCGTGCTGGCCTCGCTTGCCGTGTCGCATCCGATGATCTATCGCCGGCCGCGGGTCGCCATTCTCGGCGGCGGCGACGAGATCGTGGACATTGATCAGCCGGATCAGATCCTCTCGGGGCGAAAGCTCGCGAGCTCCAACAGCCATACGCTGCAGGCGCTGGTCCGCAGGGCCGGCGGTGAACCGGTCAACCTCGGTATCGCACGCGACAGCCAGAAAGCGTCCGCGAGCATCTGGTGAGGCCGCCGACTGCGACCTCATCATCACTACCGGGGGTCAGCGTCGGCGAACACGACTTCACATGCCGGAACTGGTGGAGCTCGGCGCCGAGCTCCGGTTCTGGCGATTGCACATGCGACCGGGCGCGCCGGTCGGCTTCGGTCTGCTAGGTGACATCCCCTGGCTCGGACTGCCGGGCAACCCGGTGAGCACC